>NZ_JAGIBG010000025.1 GCF_017744435.1 Pseudomonas sp. | reverse complement strand
GTGAATTGGGTGTTGTCTGTGGTCATCGATTCCTCTCCTGACATTTCTCGATTGCCTGTTCTGGCCTCTTCGCGGGCACGCCCGCTCCCACAGGATCATCACTGCCTTCGAAACTCGTGCAGTACCTGTGGGAGCGGGCGTGCCCGCGAAGAGGCCAGAACAGGCAATCGAGAAATGTCAGGAGAGGAATCGATGACCACAGACAACACCCAATTCACTGTCGGCAAAACCACGTTCTTCCAAGGCGAACACCAGACCCATCCCCTGTTCCGCATCGAACCCGGCATTCCCTGCCGGGATGCCCGCGAGCAGGCCTCGGAGTTGATGGGCTATGTAAGAGAGCTGACCATCATCGGCCTGATGGATGAAAAACCGATGATGATCTGGGCATCCCATTACCTGAGTGCCATGGCCAAGGCACTGATGGATGATGCCGAGTTAGGCATGAAAAGCTAAGAGCCGTGCTGGCCGGTAATGGGGCCTGTGAAGTCAGCGCGGCTCCATGTGGGCAATCATCAACTGCACACTCTCATTACCGCGAAACTCGTTCACATCCAGCTTGTACGCCAGCTCGACCCAACGCACCGTCGGGTTAGGCCACACCTCGCGGTCGATGCCAAAGGCAATGCCATCCAGCCGCACCGACCCGCACTCGCTCTTGAGCACCACCTTCAAGTGCCGCTCACCGACCACGCGTTGCTCCACCAACTGGAACACCCCATGGAATAGCGGCTCGGGGAAGTGCTGCCCCCAGGGCCCGGCATTGCGCAGGGCCTTGGCCAGATCGAGGTGGAATTCCTCCACGGCCAGGCTGCCGTCCGAGAGCAGACGACCGGTCAAATCCTCTTCTCGCAGCTGGCGCCGGACTTCTTCATCGAAGGCTTCGGCAAAGGCCGGGAAGTTGCTTTCGGGCAGGGACAGCCCCGCCGCCATGGCATGCCCGCCGAACTTGCTGATCAGCTGTGGCTGGCGCGCTGCCACCGCATCCAGTGCATCGCGAATATGGAAGCCGGGCACCGAACGCGCCGAGCCCTTGAGCATGCCGTCGCCAGCATCGGCGAAGGCGATGGTCGGCCGGTGGTAGCGCTCCTTCAGGCGCGAAGCAAGAATCCCGATCACGCCCTGGTGCCAATCGGCATCGAACAGGCACAGGCCATAAGGCATGGACTCGACCGGCAGGTCCTTGAGCTGGGCCAGCGCCTCGCGCTGCATGCCCTGCTCGATCGACTTGCGGTCCTGGTTCAGGTCATCCAGTTGCTGGGCCATGTCCTGGGCCAGGGCTTGGTCTTCGCACAGCAGGCATTCGATGCCCAGGCTCATGTCGTCCAGACGCCCGGCTGCATTGAGCCGTGGGCCGAGGATGAAACCGAGGTCGGTGGAGGTGATGCGCCGATGGTCACGCCGCGCCACTTCCAGGATGGCCTTGACGCCTGGCCGCGCGCGGCCGGCGCGGATACGCTCCAGGCCCTGGTGCACGAGGATGCGGTTGTTGGCATCCAGCGGCACCACGTCGGCGACGCTGCCCAGGGCGACCAGGTCGAGCAGCTCGCCGATGTTCGGCTGCGGCTGCGTTTCGTAACGGCCAAGGCTGCGCAGGCGAGCACGCAGCGCCATGAGCACGTAGAAGATCACCCCGACGCCGGCCAGCGACTTGCTCGGGAAGTCGCAACCAGGCTGGTTCGGGTTGACGATCGCGTCGGCATCCGGCAACTGCTGGCCAGGCAGGTGGTGGTCGGTAACCAGCACCTTGAGCCCGGCCGCCTTGGCCGCCGCTACACCTTCGACGCTGGAGATACCGTTATCGACGGTCACCAGCAAGTCCGGCTGGCGCTCAAGCGCCACCTGGACGATCTCCGGCGTCAGGCCGTAACCGTATTCGAAGCGGTTGGGCACCAGGTAATCGACATGGGCCGCACCCAGCAGACGCAGGCCGAGCATGCCGACGGTGCTGGCGGTGGCGCCGTCGGCATCGAAATCGCCGACGATAAGGATGCGCTGGCGCTGGTCGAGGGCCTCGACCAGCAGGTCCACCGCCGCCTCGATGCCCTTGAGCTGCTGGTAAGGCAGCAGGCGCGCCAGGCTCTTGTCCAGCTCGGCCTCGGATTGCACGCCGCGGGCGGCATACAGGCGTGTCAGCAAGGGTGGCAGGTTACCCAGAAATGGCAGGGTCGGCGGCAGCGGGCGAGGTTCGATACGCATGGAGTGCTTCAGCCACGCTCACCGAGCAGCCACTGCAGCTGCACTTCGTGCTGGCCACGGTCATCGGTGACGAACACGGTGCCTTCGCTGATCATCACATCCCACTTGATGGTGCGCGGCATGTCGGTGGCCAGGACTTCCAGCACCTCCTGCGGCACGGCGGCGATGCTCAGGTTCTTCAGACCCTTGACCGCGCTCACGACCTTGCCTTCCCACACCCGCAGGCTGCCGTAGGCGAGCAGGCTGGTGCGCTCGGTGCGGCGCGAGCACCAGGTCAGGCGATCGGCGTCCGGCTGGCCAACTTCGATCCAGTGCAGGATGCGGTCGTCCAGGCTCTTTTCCCACAGCGCCGCTTCATCGACATCGGACAGACCACGGCCGAACGACAGGTTCTCGTTGTACCACAGGGCATAGGCCAGCAGGCGCACGGCCATGCGTTCTTCGGTTTCCGAAGGGTGACGGGCGATGGTCTGGCGGACGTTTTCGTACACGCCACGATCAAGATCGGTCAGGTTCAGTTCGAATTTGTAGGTGGTGGACGGCTGGGCCATGGTCGAGTGGGCTTCGTGCGTAGAGAAAAGTCACCTAGTCTAACCGATCCCGCCTTTGCTTGCGCCGGAGCAGTATCGGCCGCCCCGCACGTATGCTAAAACCACGGCTCTGACCAGTTGCCACGGATGCCTCATGTCTACGCCCAGCAAACCCCTCGCCGGCCTGAAAGTCATCGAGCTCGGCACCCTGATCGCCGGGCCGTTCGCCTCGCGGATCTGCGCCGAATTCGGCGCCGAAGTGATCAAGGTCGAGTCGCCGGACGGCGGCGACCCGCTGCGCAAATGGCGCAAGCTGTACGAGGGCACGTCGCTGTGGTGGTTCGTGCAGGCGCGCAACAAGCAGTCGCTGACGCTCAACCTCAAGCACCCCGAAGGCCGTGAAGTGCTCAAGCGCCTGCTCGGCGAGGCCGACATCCTGATCGAGAACTTCCGCCCCGGCGTACTGGAGAAGCTCGGCCTGGGCTGGGACGTACTGCACGCCCTCAACCCGCGCCTGGTGATGGTGCGCCTGTCCGGCTTTGGCCAGACCGGGCCGATGAAGGACCAGCCGGGTTTCGGCGCCGTCGGTGAATCGATGGGCGGGCTGCGTTACATCACCGGCTTCGACGACCGCCCGCCTGTGCGCACCGGGATTTCCATCGGTGATTCGATCGCGGCGCTGTGGGGCGTGATTGGTGCGCTGATGGCGCTGCGTCATCGCGAAGTCAACGGCGGCCAGGGCCAGGTGGTGGACGTGGCGCTGTACGAGGCGATCTTCGCCATGATGGAAAGCATGGTCCCTGAGTTCGACGTGTTCGGTTTCATCCGCGAGCGTACCGGCAACATCATGCCGGGTATCACACCCTCCTCCATCCACACCAGCGCCGACGGCAAGCATGTGCAGATCGGCGCCAACGGTGACGCCATCTTCAAGCGCTTCATGCAGGCCATCGGCCGCACCGACCTGGCCGACGACCCAAGCCTGGCCAGCAATGATGGCCGCGATGCCCGGCGCGACGAGCTGTACGGGGTGATCGACCGCTGGGCCAACAGCCTGCCGCTGGACCAGTTGATACAGGTGCTCACCGACGCCGAAGTGCCGGCCAGCCGGATCTACTCGGCCGAGGACATGTTCAGCGACCCGCAGTACCTGGCCCGCGAGATGTTCCTGCAGGCGCGCCTGCCGGACGGCAAGCCGTTCAAGATGCCGGGCATCGTCCCCAAGCTCTCGGATACCCCAGGTTCTGCCGAATGGGTTGGCCCGACGCTGGGTGAACATACCGATAGCGTGCTGACTTCCCTGGGCTATGACCAGGCGGCGATCGCCAGCCTGCGCCAGGCAGGCACAGTCTGAGGCTGCTGCTGATGCGCTCTCTGGCCCTGTACTGCGCGCTGCTGCTTGCCCTGCTGATGGCTCCGGCGCAGGCCAAGGAGCGCCTGCTGTGGCTGGTGCGCGACCTGCCGCCTTTCACCGTGTTCGAAGGTACGGAGAAAGGCCAGGGGGTGATCGACCAGATGCTGCCGCTGCTGATCGAGCAAATGCCCGAGTACGAGCACAGCATCGTCCGGGTCAACCGTGCACGCGGCATTCAGATGCTCCAGGACCCGACCAGCTTTACCTGCGATCCGACCCTGCTGTGGACTGCCGAGCGTGCAAAGTTCGTGTACTTCTCGCAACCGACGCTCGGCGTGCTGAGCAGCGGTGTGGTGGTGCGCAAGACCGGGCAGGCTATGCTGGCGCCCTACCTCGACGGCCAGCAGGTCGACCTCAAAGGCCTGCTCGGCAATACCCGGCTGAAGCTGGGCATCGTCGCCGAGCGCAGCTACAGCAGCCAGGTCGACGAGATCCTGCGCCAGTTGCCCGATTCGGCGTTCAGCCGCCACTACGGCAACGATGCCACCGCCAACCTGCTGCAGATGCAACAGCTCGGGCGTCTGCAACTGGTGCTGGGCTACTGGCCTGAAGTGCGCTACCTGATTCAGCAGCATGGCGGCTCGCCGGCAGATTATCAGTTCCATCCGATCCAGGGCGTGAACCGCTACCAGTTCCTGCACGTAGGCTGCTCGGACACGCCACTGGGCCGCGCCGCCATCAGCCACATCGACCGGTTGCTACCGGCCCTGCGCCTGAATACCCTGCCCGCCCTCTATGCTCACTGGCTTGACCCCGAGCTGCGCACAACCTACCTGGAAGAGAGCAAGCACTTCTTCGAAAACCGCTAGGCAGCGCACAAAAGAAACCCCGGACGCTGGGGAAGACGCCCGGGGCCAATCGAAAGCCCTCATGGACTTCCCGCGACAACCTGCCAGTACCGGAGCTGTGCACTGGCCGGCTGCCCTTGTTGATTAGGATAGGCCTCTCAGGCCAAAGGTTCCCCGCGGCTGCTGGCGCTGTTGCAATGCCGCGATCACACAGGGCTGCAAACGCCCTTCGACAATCTGCAGGTCACGGTGCAGGCCGTCTACCAGGTCGATCAACAGGCTTTGCTCCTGCAACTGGCGCTGGCTGACCGTACGGCGCAAGGCCGTGCCGCCGAGGCTGTCGAACACGGTCAATTGGCGGTTACCGCTGGCATCCGTGGCATCTAGCCTGGCCTGGTAGGGGGTAAGGGCGTCGTTGAGCAGTCTGCAGATTCTTTCCATCCGGATCACTCGCTTGTAATGGGACATGAAGGAACTGACCAGCAAGCGCGGCGAAAAGTTCGCTACGCCACGGCTGTGCTAGTGAGCATGCGTGGGCGACGTGACAGTTTGAATACGTTGCAGAGCTTGCTGCCAGCGCCCGACCGGCAGGGGCCAAGGTAGGTCGGCAAGGACCCACAGGCCTTGGCGCCGGGCTTCATGGGCAAGGTTCGGGCTGCCTGTGCTGGCATGGCCGACGAACAGCACGGCACGTGTGCAACAGGCCCGTTCGAGCAGGGCCAGGCCATCGCTCACGGCGTGCTCGAGGATCAGCAGGTCAGCATGCGGTTCACGGGCCAGGCAGGTGTCGAGGTCGGCCAGGTCATGGGTGACGCGCACGTTGAACAGGCCCTGGGCGTTGCAGGCCTGGTGCAGGAGGATCTGGTGGGATGGGCGTGCTGGGTGGATCAACACGTAGGGCTGTCGCATGTGCCGCTCCTTGGGGGAAGGACCGGTCACTCTAGGCAAGGCCTCCAAAGCCTTACATAGGACAATTCCGAGAAAGGTATAGGACGACTCTGAAATCTGGGGCTGCATTGCAGCCCCAGATGCCAATGCAATTACAGAGGCTTGCCGCGATTACCATGCTGGCTGACAAAGGCTTGAACGGCCTTCAGGTCATTGGCCAGCACGGTGCAACGCTCTTCACGGCTGAACAGGTCGCTCAGGTGCGCCGGCAGCTCCAGTGCCTTGCCGACACCGGCCTTCTCCACCGCGTCCGGGAACTTGACCGGATGCGCGGTACCCAGTACCACCATCGGCGTGTCCAGGCTGCGGCGGCATTCGCGGGCGGCCTTGACGCCGATCGCGGTGTGCGGGTCGAGCACTTCACCGGTGGCAGCAAACACCTCGGCGATGGTCTCGCAGGTCTGCTCGTCGCTGACCGCCAGCGAATCGAACAGCTTGCGCGCTTCGGTCCAGCGGTCCTGCTCGACGCTGAAGCCGCCACCCTGCTTGAAGGTCGCCATCAGCTCGGCCAGCGCGGCGCCGTTGCGGCCGTGCAGGTCGAACAGCAGGCGCTCGAAGTTGGACGACACCATGATGTCCATGGACGGCGACAGGGTCGCGTGCAGGGTTTCCTTGACGTACTGGTTGCCGCTCATGAAGCGGTGCAGGATGTCGTTGCGGTTGGTGGCGACGATCAGCTGGCTGACCGGCAGGCCCATGTTGCGCGCCAGGTAACCGGCGAAGATGTCGCCGAAGTTGCCGGTCGGTACCGAGAACGCCACCGAACGGGCCGGGCCGCCCAGCTGCAGGGCCGCGTGGAAGTAGTAGACGATCTGGGCCATGATCCGCGCCCAGTTGATCGAGTTGACCGCAACCAGGCGGGTGCCCTTGAGGAACGACTGGTCGGCGAAGCTGGCCTTGACCATTTCCTGGCAGTCATCGAAGTTGCCTTCGATGGCGATGTTATGGACGTTGTCGCCGAACAGCGTGGTCATCTGCCGGCGCTGCACTTCCGACACACGCTGGTGCGGGTGCAGGATGAAGATATCGACGTTTTCGCAGCTGCGGCAGCCTTCGATGGCGGCGGAGCCGGTGTCACCGCTGGTGGCACCGATGATCACCACGCGCTCGTTGCGCTTGGCCAGCACGTGGTCGAGCAGACGACCGAGCAGTTGCAGGGCGAAGTCCTTGAAGGCCAGGGTCGGGCCGTGGAACAGCTCCAGCACCCACTCGTTGCTGTTCAGCTGGCGCAGCGGGGCAACAGCGGCGTGGGCGAACTCGCCGTAGGTTTCTTCGAGGATCTTCTTGAAGTCGGCGTCAGCGATGCTGCCTTCGACGAACGGGCGCATCACCCGGAAGGCCAGCTCGTGGTACGGCAGGCCGGCCCAGGAGGCGATTTCTTCCTGGGTAAAGCGAGGCAGGTTTTCAGGGACGTACAGGCCGCCGTCGCTGGCCAGGCCAGCCAGCAGCACGTCTTCGAAATTCAGGGCAGGAGCCTGGCCGCGGGTACTGATATAGCGCATGGGTGCAAACCTTCAATGCTAGGGCCGCGCGAGCGGCCCGATTGGCAAATTAATTCAGCTGTTCGACGCGGATGCGCACGACCTTGCCGACCACGTCCTGCAGGGCTTCCAGGGCGACGATGGCGTCGTTGATGCGCTGTTCGACCACACCGTGGGTCAGCAGGATCATCGGCACCAGGCCGTCCTGCTCCTCGGCTTCCTTCTGCATGATCGACTCGATGTTGATGCCGCGCACCGACAGGATGCTCGCCACCTGGGCCAGCACGCCCGGGTGGTCCTTGGCCTGGATGCGCAGGTAATAGGCGCTTTCGCAGGCTTCGATCGGCAGGATCGGGTGGGCCGACAGCGAGTCCGGCTGGAAGGCCAGGTGCGGCACGCGGTTTTCCGGGTCGGAGGTCATGGCACGGACCACGTCGACCAGGTCACCCACCACCGACGAAGCGGTCGGCTCCATGCCGGCGCCTGCACCGTAGTAGAGGGTGGAACCGGCGGCGTCGCCATTGACCATGACCGCGTTCATCACGCCATTGACGTTGGCGATCAGGCGGTCGGCCGGGATCAGCGTCGGGTGCACGCGCAGCTCGATGCCGTCGGCAGTGCGGCGGGCCACACCCAGGTGCTTGATGCGGTAGCCCAGCGCTTCGGCGTAGTTCACGTCAGCGGTGGTCAGCTGGGTGATGCCTTCGGTGTAGGCCTTGTCGAACTGCAGCGGGATACCAAAGGCGATGGACGCCAGGATGGTCAGCTTGTGCGCGGCATCGATGCCTTCGACGTCGAAGGTCGGGTCGGCCTCGGCATAGCCCAGCGCCTGGGCTTCGGCCAGCACGTCGGGGAAGGCGCGGCCTTTCTCGCGCATTTCGGTGAGGATGAAGTTGCCGGTGCCGTTGATGATGCCGGCCAGCCAGTTGATGCGGTTAGCCGACAGGCCTTCACGGATCGCCTTGATCACCGGGATACCGCCGGCCACTGCGGCCTCGAAGGCAACGATGACGCCCTTCTCGCGGGCCTTGGCGAAGATCTCGTTACCGTGCACGGCAATCAGCGCCTTGTTGGCGGTCACCACGTGCTTGCCGTTCTCGATCGCCTTGAGCACCAGGTCACGCGCCACGGTGTAGCCACCGATCAACTCGATGACAATGTCGATTTCCGGGTTGCTCGCAACTTCGAATACGTCAGCGGTAATGGGGGTACCGGTAATCTGGCAGTTCGGGTTCTGCGAGCGCATGGCAATCTGTGCCACTTCAATACCGCGCCCGGCACGGCGGGCAATCTCCTCGGCGTTGCGCTGAAGTACATTGAAGGTTCCGCCACCGACGGTCCCCAACCCACAGATGCCTACTTTGACCGGTTTCACTGTGAACTCCCCATTGAACGGCCGGCGCCTTCACCGACCGTGAAACATGCCGTCACCCCATGACGACGGCGTATTGAATTGATTACTTGGCGGCCTGCTGCTGGCCATCCAGGGCCAGTTTGGCCACTTGCGGTGCCGGCTGGTAACCCGGAATCACATGGCCGTTCTCGAGCACGATGGCCGGCGTGCCATTGACGCCGATCTGCTGGCCCAGTTGGAACTGCTTGCCGACCGGGTTGGCGCACTTGGCGGCCTTGATTTCCTTGCCTTCGACCATCTTGTCCATCGCCGCGCGGCGGTCGCTGGAGCACCAGACGGCCTGCAGCTGCTCGTCACCTGGCGAACCGAGGCCCTGGCGCGGGAAGGCGACATAGCGCACTTCGATACCGCGGCGGTTGAGCTCCGGCACTTCGGCGTGCAGTTTGTGGCAGTACGGGCAGGTGGTGTCGGTGAAGACGGTGATGTGCGACTTGGTCTCGCCCTTGGCAGGATAAACAACGGTCTCGGCGGCTGGAATGCCGTTGATCAGCTTGGCGACGCCCTGACGCTCGGTTTTCTCGGTCAGGTTGACCGGCTTGCCATCTTTCAGCTGGTACAGGTAGCCCTGCATGACGTACTGGCCATCGGCACTGGCATACAGCACACGACCGCCCTGCAGCTTGACTTCATAGAGGCCATTGAGCGGGCTGCTGCCGACGCTTTCCACCGGCACTTCAAGTTCGAGGTTCTGCAACGACTTGCGGATGGCCTGCTCGGCGCTGGCATTGCTGTCAGCCGCGGCAACGGCAAAGGTACTGGCCAGCGCCAAAACGGCGGCGGCGAAAATCTGGGTCACGCGCATGGGGAACTCCTGGAGGCGGACAGGGGCCGGGGGACGTCACCTGCAAAAAAATCGCGGCGACCGTGCGGCCTTTGATGCAAACCGCCCAAGCCTACCACATCACGCTGCTGATGAAGGGGCCTGCAAGGACCAGTCGGCGGAACATGAAAAACATTCATCCACGCGGATGGTGCTGGGCGTGCAATTGCTGAAGGCGCGCCTTGGCCACGTGGGTGTAGATCTGCGTGGTCGACAGGTCGCTGTGGCCCAGCAGCATCTGCACCACGCGCAAGTCGGCGCCGTGGTTGAGCAGGTGCGTGGCAAAGGCGTGGCGCAGGGTATGCGGCGACAGCGGCTTGTCGATACAGGCCACCCGCGCCTGGTGCTTGATGCGGTGCCAGAATGTCTGGCGAGTCATCTGCTCGCCGCGCTGGCTGGGGAACAGCACATCGCTGGGGCGGCCATTGAGCAGTTCGGCGCGGCCGTCACGCAGGTAGCGCTCCAGCCACACCACCGCCTCCTCACCCATCGGCACCAGGCGCTCCTTGCTGCCCTTGCCCATCACCCGCAGCACGCCCTGGCGCAGGTTGACCTGGTCGAGGGTCAGGCTGACCAGTTCGGTCACGCGCAAGCCACAGGCGTAAAGCACTTCGAGCATGGCGCGGTCGCGCTGGCCGATGGCTTCGCCCAGGTCCGGCGCCTGCAGCAGCGCTTCGACGTCGGCCTCCGACAGGGATTTGGGCAAAGGCCGACCCAATTGCGGCATATCGACCTGTAGGGTCGGGTCGACAGCGACCAGTTTTTCCCGCAGCAGGTAACGGAAGAAGCCGCGCAGGCCGGAAAGAAAGCGCGCAGTGGAACGTGGCTTGTAGCCCTGGTCGAGACGCCAGGCCAGGTGATCCAGGATCAGTTCGCGACCGGCGTCCGGCAAACTCACCGAATGCTCCTGCAACCAGCCGTTGAACAGCGCCAGGTCACTGCGATAGGAGACACGGGTGTTGTCTGACAGGCCTTTCTCAAGCCACAGGGCGTCGAGGAACTGGTCGATCAGGGGGTGGTCGAGGGCAGGCATGAAAACTCGGTGGCAAACGACGAAATGGCGCTTAGTCTTTCATAACAACGCCGGCATAGGGAGCCCGCATGAGCGAACAGCAGATCCTTCTGAGCGTGGGCGGCATCGGTGCGGCTGCGCTTGCCTGCCAGTGGCTGGCCTGGCGCCTGAAACTGCCCGCCATCCTGTTCCTGCTGCTGTGCGGGATCGGCGCCGGCCCCGTGCTTGGCTGGCTGTCGCCCGAAGCGCTGTTCGGCCCGCTGCTGATGCCCCTGGTGTCGCTGGCCGTGGCATTGATCCTGTTCGAAGGCAGCCTGACCCTGCATATCTCGCAGTGGCGGGAGATCGGCAGCGTGGTGCATCGCCTGGTCACGCTCGGGGCGCTGACCACCTGGCTGGTGATCGCCCTGGCCACCCACTGGCTGCTGGCGTTCGAATGGCCCCTGGCAATCCTGTTCGGCGCCCTGACCCTGGTGACCGGGCCCACGGTGATCGTGCCCATGCTGCGCGTGGTCCGGCCGAATGCGACGATCGCCAACATCCTGCGCTGGGAAGGCATCGTCATCGACCCGATCGGCGCACTGCTGGCCGTGGTGGTCTACAGCTTCATCATCGCCAGCGGCGACGGCCTGAGCCAGAGCCTGATCACCTTCGCCGCAGTGATCCTGTGCGGTTGCGCACTGGGTGCAGCCGGTGGCTGGCTGCTGGGGCAGGTGATGCGCGAGCAGTGGCTCCCGGAATACCTGCACAACCTGGCGTCCCTGGCTGCGGTGCTGGGCATCTTCATAGCTGCCAACCTGATCGTCCACGAGTCCGGGCTGCTGGCGGTGACGGTGATGGGCATGTGGCTGGCCAACATGCGCGGGGTCGATGTGCGGCAGATCCTGCACTTCAAGGAGAACCTCAGCGTCCTGTTGATTTCCGGGCTGTTCATCCTGCTCGCCGCCCGCCTCGACCTGCATGCCCTGCTGTCCCTGGGCCCGGCGGTGCTCGCCTTGCTGTTGGTGATTCAGTTGCTGGCAAGGCCGCTGAATGTGCTGGTGTCCACTGCCGGCTCTGCGTTGAACTGGCGCGAACGCGCCCTGCTGGCCTGGATAGCACCGCGCGGCATCGTCGCCGCTGCGGTGTCGGCGGTGTTTGCCATCCGCCTGGACCAGGCAGGTCACTCTTCGGCCTTGTTGCTGGTGCCGCTGACCTTCGCCGTGATCATCGGTACGGTCGTACTGCAGAGCGCTACTGCCCGCCCACTGGCGCGCTTGCTCAAGATTGCAGAGCCTGCGCCCAGCGGCTTTCTGCTGGTGGGCGCCAACCCGCCAGCGCGCGCGCTGGCCAAAGCCTTGCAGCAGCTCGGCTGCCGCGTCCTGCTGACCGATTCGAGCTGGGAGAACATCCGGGCCGCGCGCATGGATGGCCTGCCAACCTACTTTGGCAACCCGGCGTCGCAGCACGCCGACGCGCATCTGGACCTGGTGGGCCTAGGCCATCTGCTGGGGCTCTCGCCCGCCGGCGAACTCAATGCACTGGCGTGCGCACGGTTTCGCCATGATTTCGGCCACAAGCGGCTGTTCGTGCTGGCCAGCGGGCTGGAGAACCGGCGCAGTGACAAGCATCGGGCCAGCGAAGAACACCGGGGGCAGTTGCTGGGTTCAAGCCCCATGACCTATCTGCAACTGGCCAACCGCCTGCTTGCGGGGGGCGAAATGTTCAGCACCACGCTCACCGAAGCCTTCGGCTGGCAGCAGTACCTGGAGCTGCATGGCGACCGTGCGACCTTGCTGTTCGCCCGCGATCCCCACGGCTGGGTGCATGTCGCCTGCCCGGACGCCGCGCTCCCCCCCCAGTCAGGCTGGACGCTGGTGTCACTGATCGACCCGGAACCGCAAACGCCGCAGGCAGCAACCGACAAGGCGCTGGCCGACCCGTGAGGGTCAATTGCCGGGCAGTACCGGCACCGGGCGCTTGTCCTCGTCGATGGCGACAAAGCTGAACACCCCGTGGATCGCCCGCTCGCGGCCATCCAGGTACATGTTCTCGACGAACACATCCACCTGCACCTGCAGGCTGGTGTTGCCGACCTTGACCACCGTACCCACCAGTTCGACGATCGAGCCTGCCGGGATCGGGTGCTTGAAGTCGATGCGGTCGGTGGACACGGTCACCAGCGGCAGCCGGCAGAAGCGTGTGGCGGCAATGAACGACACTTCGTCCATCCAGGCCAACGCGGTGCCGCCGAACAGGGTGTTGTGGTGGTTGGTGGTGTTGGGGAACACCGCTTTGGTCACGCGGGTCACCGACAGCTCGGTGCGGCGCTGGATTTCCTGATCTCGGCTGGTCATATCCGTCACTTTTCACAGGTTTCAGAAAGCAAAAAAGCAGCCCGAAGGCTGCTTTTTTCTCGCTAGGCGGCCTTGGCCACCGGGCAAACTGCACTCAGGACAGTTTTTCCTTGATGCGAGCGGCTTTGCCGGACAGGTCGCGCAGGTAGTACAGCTTGGCTTTACGCACGTCACCACGACGTTTCACGGCCAGGCTGTCGATCTGCGGGCTGTAGGTCTGGAAGGTACGCTCAACGCCTACGCCGCTGGAGATCTTGCGCACGGTGAAGGCGCTGTTCAGACCGCGGTTACGCTTGGCGATGACAACGCCTTCGAACGCCTGCAGACGGGAACGATCACCTTCCTTCACTTTAACCTGGACGACGATGGTGTCGCCTGGTGCGAAGGTCGGGATTTCCTTGCTCATCTGCTCGGCTTCGAGCTGCTGGATGATCTTGTTGGTCATGCTGTGCTCCTAAGATGGATACTTGATCCACCATCGATACGTTTAACTATCGTCCCGCTCGCGGAGATATTCCTCGAGCAGCTTCTTCTCTTCTCCAGAAAGCGAGCGACTTTCCAGAAGATCGGCGCGTTGTTCGAAGGTCCTACCAAGGGACTGCTTCATCCGCCATCGCCGGATATGTGCATGGTTGCCACTTAGCAACACGTCGGGAACACGCTGATCCGCATACACCTCAGGTCGGGTGTAGTGCGGGCAATCCAGCAGACCGTCGGTGAAAGAGTCTTCCTCCGCCGAGTCCACATGCCCTAAAGCTCCGGGCAGCAGCCGCGTAACCGCATCGATCAGTACCATGGCCGGCAGCTCGCCACCGGAAAGCACATAGTCACCAATCGACCACTCCTCATCGACATGAGCCTCGATAAAGCGCTCGTCGATGCCTTCATAACGACCGGCGATCAGGATCAACGATTCCTGTTCGGCCAGGCCTTTGACCGCCTGCTGAGTCAGCTTGCGGCCTTGTGGCGAAAGGTAGATCACCTTCGCCGCTGCTCCGGTCGCTTGCCTGGCGCTAACCAGGGCGTCTTCCAGAGGCTTGATTTTCATCACCATGCCCGGACCACCGCCAAACGGCCGATCATCTACCGTATGGTGACGATCTGTGGTGTAGTCCCGCGGGTTCCAGCAAGTCACCTGAAGCAACCCCTGTTTCACCGCGCGGCTGGTAATGCCGTACTCTGTGATGGCCGAGAACATCTCGGGGAACAGCGTGATGACGTCTACGCGAAGGTTACCCATCGTTTAGAAGTCCGCGTCCCATTCAACCCGCATCACGCCTGCTTCCAGGTCGATATCGAGCACGCATTGCGCCGTATAGGGCAACAGACGCTCGCGATCATCCAGGCTGCCTGCGCAGGGCTTGACCACCATTACATCGTTCGCACCGGTCTCCAACAGGTGATCGACCTTGCCGAACAGTTGTTCGTCCTGGTTGATGACCTTCAGACCCACCAACTGGTACCAGTAGTACTCGTCGGCAGCCAGGTTGGGCAAAAGGCTCCGCGGGATGCAGATTTCGTAACCGCTCAGAAGACGGGCTTCATCGCGATCATCGAGGCCTTTCAGTTTCACGACCAGGCCCTTTTGGGAGCCACGACCGCTGACCAGCTCGACCTGCTTTACCTTGCCTTCGTGCCGAAGCGTCCAGCGCGGATAATCCAACAGGTTTTCAATCGGATCGGTAAAGGAATACACCTTCACCTCGCCGCGAACGCCGTGAACCGAAAAAATCTTGCCAACGACGATGAGGTCGTCAGCCTTTTCTGGCGTCGCGTTCATACTGTTTAGGCGGCAGCCTTGGCAGCGTCCTTCAGCAGCTGAGCAACGCGCTCAGACGGCTGTGCGCCCTGGCTCAGCCAGTAGGAAACGCGCTCTTGGTTGACCGACAGCTTGACTTCGGCGCCCGATGCGATCGGGTTGAAGAAGCCTACGCGCTCAACGAAACGGCCGTCACGGGCGTTACGCGAGTTGGTCACGGTCAGGTGGTAGAATGGGCGCTTTTTCGAGCCGCCACGGGCAAGACGAATGGTTACCATGTGAACATTGTTCCTATAGTCGGTGCTGCAAATCTGAATGCCAAATAGGCACACGGGTGCCCAAAAGGCCGCATATTCTCGGGGAATACACGGACATTTGCAAATGCCTTTTTCGGCAGAGCCCTGCCCTACCGTCCAGATTTGCCGGTTAAGCCACGAAATCCGCGGCCGTTGCCCCGCCGTAGCGGGGGTTCCGGGCGCCCACCTCGATAAAGGCAAGCACCCAAAATAGGGGTTACAGCTTCGGCATGCCGCCGCCTGGCAGCATCCCGCCCAGGCCGCGCATCATCTTGGCCATGCCGCCCTTGGCGGAGAATTTCTTCATCATCTTCTGCATCTGCTTGTGCTGCTTGATCAGCCGGCCGATGTCCTGCACCTGGGTGCCGGAGCCGAGGGCGATGCGGCGCTTGCGCGAACCGCTGATCAGGTCAGGGTCGCGACGCTCAGCCGGGGTCATCGAGTTGATGATCGCTTCCATCTGCTTGAACTGCTTCTCGGCCGCGCCCTGGGCGTTGCCCATCTGCGACAGGTTGACCCCGCCGATGCTCGGCAGCTTGTCCATCAGGCCGCCCAGGCCGCCCATGTTCTTCATCTGCTGCAGCTGGTCGCGGAAGTCTTCGAGGTCGAAGCCCTTGCCCTTCTTCAGCTTCTTGGCCAGCTTGTCGGCCTTGGCCTTGTCGATGGTCTGCTCGGCCTGCTCGATCAGGCTGAGCACGTCGCCCATGCCGAGGATGCGCGACGCAACACGGTCCGGGTGGAAGGGTTCGAGGGCTTCGGTCTTCTCGCCCATACCGATGAACTTGATCGGCTTGCCAGTGATGGCGCGCACCGACAGTGCTGCACCGCCACGGGCGTCACCGTCGACCTTGGTCAGTACCACACCGGTCAGCGGCAGCGCTTCACCGAACGCCTTGGCGGTGTTGGCGGCGTCCTGGCCGGTCATGGCGTCGACCACGAACAGGGTCTCGATCGGCTTGACTGCGGCGTGCAGGGCCTTGATCTCGTCCATCATGTCGGCGTCGATGTGCAGGCGACCGGCGGTGTCGACGATGACCACGTCGATGAACTTGAGCTTGGCTTCGCGTATCGCCGCTTCGGCGATGGCCACCGGCTTCTGGCTGATGTCGGACGGGAAGAAGGTCACGCCGATGTCGTTGGCCAGGGTTTCCAGCTGCTTGATCGCCGCCGGGCGATAGACGTCGGCGGACACCACCATCACGCTCTTCTTCTTGCGCTCCTTGAGGAAGCGCGCCAGCTTGCCGGCGGTGGTGGTCTTACCGGCGCCCTGCAGGCCGGCCATCAGCACCACGGCCGGAGGTGCCGCGTTCAGGGCGAGGTCTTCGTTGGCCGCGCCCATCAGGCTTTCCAGCTCGGCCTGGACGATCTTCACGAACGCCTGGCCCGGGGTCAGGCTGCGCGAAACCTCGGTGCCGACCGCACGTTCCTTGACGCTGTAGACGAAATCCTTGACCACCGGCAGGGCAACGTCGGCCTCGAGCAGGGCCATGCGCACTTCGCGCAACGTGTCCTTGATGTTGTCTTCAGTCAGCTTGGCCTTGCCGGTGACATGGCGCAGCGTCTGTGACAGGCGGTCGGTCAGGTTTTCGAACATGGTGATCCTTTCAGGCCCAGTAAAAGCCGAGGTTTGTCAGGCGCCTGCGGGGGAAATGCACACCCGCCAGGCACAGCAAGGCGGCGATTATAACGAAGTGCGACGGCGGCGCACACCTCGCTGCCGATCGGTCTGGATGGCCGGTGGCGTTCTATGCCAAACTCCGTCTCTTTCAGGGCTCTGCAACCAGGACTTATGGTTTCCTCACCCAGCCTCATCCCCAACCTGATCGCCGCCGGCTTATATATAGCTGCGGCCATCTATCAGGGCACCTACCTGGCCCAGGGCCGCAAGGCCGACAAACGCCTGCTTGGCCTGCTCGGCGCACTCGCCGTGGTCGCCCAGGGTGGCGCACTGTTCTTCCAGCTGATCACCCCGCTGGGGCTGAGCCTGGACTTCTTCAGCGCCGCCAGCCTGATCGCCGTGGCGGTCATCGCCCTGACGCTGGTGGCCTGCCTGCGCATCCCGGTGGAAAACCTGCTGGTGCTGCTGTTCCCGCTCGGCGCCGTCACCGCACTGCTGGCGCAGTTCGCGCCACCCGGCACGGTGCCGCTGATCGACGAAGAACCGGGCATCCTCGCGCATATCCTGCTGTCGATCCTGGCCTATGGCCTGTTCACCATCGCCGTGTTCCAGTCGCTGCTGTTGCTGCTGCAGGACCGCCAGCTGAAGAACAAGCACCCGTCCGGGCTGATCCGCAACTTCCCGCCGCTGCAGACCATGGAAAGCCTGCTGTTCGGCTTCCTCTGGGCGGGTTGGTGTCTGCTCTCGCTGTCACTGATTTCCGGCTGGCTGTTCCTCGAGAACCTGTTCGCCCAGCACCTGGTGCACAAGACCTCGCTGGCCTGCATCGCCTGGATCGTGTTCAGCGTGCTGCTGTGGGGCCGCACCCGCCTCGGCTGGCGCGGGCACAAGGCGATCCGCTGGACCCTGGCCGGTTTCTGCCTGCTGATGCTGGCCTATTTCGGCAGCAAGCTGGTTCGCGAATTCATCCTGCATATCTGACGGCCGCCCATGGACACCCTGCCGTACGCACCGCTACTCGGCATTCTGGCACTGGCGCTACTGTGGTCGGCGTTGTTCACCGCCGTGGACGCCGCCCGCCTGCAGCTCAACGGTTCGCTGCGCAACGGCGATGACGGCAAGCCGCCGCTGCCAGCCCAGGCCCTGGTGCTGTGCGCCAGCCTGGGCAAACTGTTGGTGCTGGGCCTGGCGTGCCTGATCGGCCAACGCCAGAGCGGCGAACACGGCTTCTGGCTGGCTGGCCTGGCCGCCGTGGCGGCCCTGCTGGTGTTCGCCGAGTTCCTGCCGCGGCGCCTGGCCCGGCGCAACCCGCAGGCCTTCGTCAGCCTTGGCCTGAGCCTGCGCCCGTTTCCTCTCGCCCTGCTGCAACCTCTGGCCTGCCTGTTCGACGGCATCGCCAAGCTGATCCTGCGGCCGTTCCGCGTGCAGCCCACGGCAGTGGCCCTGCATCCGCAGGAAGATGACGGCTTCGACGCAGACGACGAGCACGAAACTCCGCGCCACGGCCTGCTGGACGGCCTGCAGTCGCTGGACAAGATCACCGTCAACGACATCCTGGTGCCACGCAACGAGGTCGACGGCATCAATCTCGACGACCCTATCTCGCACATCATCGAGCAACTGATCGTCAGCCGTCACACGCGCTTGCCGGTGTACCACAGCGACATCAACCAGGTGGAAGCGATCCTCAACACCAAGCTCATCAGCCACCTGCTGCCCAAGGCCGAGCTGACCCTTGAGCAATTGCAGGGCGCCTGCTACGAGCCCTACTTCGTGCCGGAAAGCACGCCGTTGCAGATGCAACTGTTGAACTTCCACAAGCAACAGCGGCGCCTGGGCGTGGTGGTGGACGAGTATGGCGAGGTGCTGGGCATCGTCACCCTGGAAGACATCCTCGAGGAAATCGTCGGCGAGTTCGAGGACGAACAGAGCCTGGACAACCCGCACGTACACCCACAGCCCGACGGCACCTTCGTCATCGAAGGCACCGCCTCGCTGCGCGAGATCAACCGTACCCTGGGCTGGCACCTGCCCTGCGACGGCGGCCCGAAAACCCTCAACGGGTTGGTCACCGAAGCCCTCGAAAGCATCCCGGAAAGCGCCGTTTGCCTGAAGATCGGCCGCTATCGCCTGGAAATCCTCGAAACAGAGGACAATTGCGCCAGCAAGATACTGGTGTGGACCGTGACCCGATAGCTATACTCGGGTCACGCTTACCCAGCCCCGCCGTTCCGCCCGCTACCCGCACCCGGCGCCACACGGCCAGTCCGCTCCACTGACACGCCCCGCGGTCCTGCTTCAACACCCCGAACAGTGCCCGCTCCCACCCCTACCCTCCTGGGCTGGTGTCAGTCGCGCGAACACAACAACAATACGCTCCGGCGTCTGCCAAGCCGTGCCTGCCTTCAACGCCTGCACAGGCCGCGGACAATGCCATGGAGCGGACCAGACTGTTAGGGACCTACTAAATGACAACCAGCACCTATGCCGAGGCGCCTGCCGCGCCGGTCAACTCGCCAGCGCGGGTCGCCACCGCCAGCTTCATCGGCACCGCCATCGAGTTCTACGATTTCTACGTCTATGCAACCGCCGCCGCGCTGGTGATCGGCCCGGTGTTCTTCCCGTCCGGGTCGGGCACCGCGCAAATGCTCGCGGCCTTCATCACCTTCGGCATCGCCTTCCTTGCCCGCCCGCTGGGCTCAGCACTGTTCGGCCACTTTGGCGACCGCATCGGGCGCAAGTCGACCCTGGTCGCCTCGCTGCTGCTGATGGGCGTTTCGACCACGCTGATCGGCGTACTGCCGGGCTATGACAGCATCGGCGTGTGGGCACCGATCCTGCTCTGCCTGCTGCGCTTCGGCCAAGGCCTGGGCCTGGGTGGCGAATGGGGTGGCGCAGCACTGCTGGCCACCGAGAACGCGCCCGAAGGCAAACGCGCCTGGTTCGGCATGTTCCCGCAACTTGGCCCGTCGATTGGTTTCCTCGCGGCCAATGGCCTGTTCCTGACCCTGGCCATGCTGCTCAGTGACGAGCAGTTCCGTGACTGGGGTTGGCGCATCCCGTTCCTGCTCAGTGCCGCGCTGGTGATGGTGGGGCTGTATGTGCGCCTGAAGCTTGAAGAAAGCCCGGTATTCGCCAAGGCCGTCGCCCGCCACGAACGCGTGAAGATGCCGGTGGTGGACCTGTTCGGCAAATACTGGATGCCAACCCTGCTGGGCGCAGCCGCCATGGTGGTGTGCTATGCGCTGTTCTATATCTCGACGGTGTTCTCGCTCAGCTACGGCGTGACCACGCTGGGCTACAGCCGCGAGACCTTCCTTGGCCTGCTGTGCTTCGCCGTGGTGTTCATGGCACTGGCCACGCCACTGTCGGCCTGGCTCAGCGACCGTTACGGGCGCAAGCCGGTGCTGATCGTCGGCGGCCTGCTAGCGGTGGCTTCGGGCTTTACCATGGAGCCGCTGCTGACATCAGGCTCGACCACGGGCGTGGCGCTGTTCCTGGCCATCGAGCTGTTCCTGATGGGCGTGACTTTCGCGCCGATGGGGGCGCTGCTGCCTGAACTGTTCCCGACTCACGTGCGTTATACCGGCGCTTCGGCGGCGTACAACCTGGGCGGCATCGTCGGGGCCTCGGCGGCACCGTTCTTTGCCCAGAAGCTGGTGAGCATGGGGGGGTTGAGCTGGGTGGGAGGCTATGTGTCGGCGGCGGCGGTGATCAGCCTGATTGCCGTGCTGTGCCTGAAGGAAACCCGCAATACCGAGCTGTAAGCAACTGGGGCCGCTTGGCGGCCCCAGTCGGATCAGAACTCGACCTTGACCGCCTTCGAAGCACGGGTCGCCTTGGCCCGCGCCGCTTCGACCGATTCATCACGCGCCAGGCATACGCCCATGCGGCGGGTGCCGTTGATTTCCGGCTTGCCGAACAGGCGAATGGCGGTGTCAGGCTCGCTCAACGCTGCCCCCAGGTTGGCGAAGCTGGTCTGCTGCGACTGGCCTTCCGGCAGGATCACCGCCGAAGCCGATGGCCCGAACTGGCGCACCACCGGGATCGGCAGACCAAGAATGGCGCGGGCATGCAGGGCGAACTGCGACAGGTCCTGGGAAATCAGGGTCACCAGGCCAGTGTCATGCGGGCGCGGCGAGACTTCGCTGAACCACACCTGGTCGCCCTTGACGAACAGTTCCACGCCGAACAGACCACGACCACCCAGTGCATCGGTGACCGCCTTGGCCACACGCTGCGACTCGGCCAGGGCTTTCGCGCTCATCGCCTGTGGCTGCCAGGATTCCTGGTAGTCGCCCTTCTCCTGACGGTGACCGACCGGTTCGAGGAAGGTGGTGCCGCCCACATGGCGAACGGTCAGCAGGGTGATTTCGTATTCGAAGTCGATGAAGCCCTCGATGATCACCCGGCCCTTGCCGGCACGGCCGCCTTCCTGGGCGTAGTCCCACGACTTCTGCAGGTCGGCATCGCTGCGCAGCAGGCTCTGGCCCTTGCCCGAGGAGCTCATCACCGGCTTGACCACGCACGGGTAGCCGACATCGGCCACGGCCTTGGCGTAGTCCTCGAAGGTGTCTGCAAAGTGGTACGGCGAGGTAGGCAGGTCCAGCTCTTCAGCGGCCAGGCGGCGGATGCCTTCACGGTTCATGGTCAGCTGGGTGGCGCGGGCGGTCGGCACCACGTTGAAGCCTTCGTTCTCCAGCTCGACCAGCGTGGCGGTGGCGATGGCTTCGATTTCCGGCACGATGTAGTGCGGCTTTTCCGCTTCGATGATTGCCCGCAGGGCAACGCCATCGAGCATGTTGACCACGTGGCTGCGGTGCGCCACCTGCATCGCCGGGGCATTGGCGTAGCGGTCGACGGCGATCACCTCGACGCCCAGGCGCTGCAGCTCGATCACCACTTCCTTGCCCAGCTCGCCACAGCCGCAGAGCAGTACACGGGTCGCGGTTGGCGACAATGGGGTTCCGATACGGGTCATTTCAGGTCCTCGAAGGCGTCCGGGGCCGCACCAGGCTTGGCACGGCCCGCTGAAAAAGGACCGCCATTCTACACCATCAACCCGCGACGGCGGCCCGCCGCGCACGAAATGCCATGGCCAGCCAGACGGCCGTGACACCGGCGAATTTCGAGGCCATGGCGGTGCCGATCACCGCCGGGGTGAGTGCACCGATCATGCCGAAGAAGATGAAGGTATCCACCGGAATGCTCAGCGCCGAGCTCAGCCACAGGCGGTCACGCAGCGGCCGGCGGGTGATGCTGAACACCAGCCAGTCGATCAGTTCGGAAACGAAGAACGCGGTGGCGCTGGCCAGGGCGATGGCCGGCTCCGAGGTGGCGTACGACAGCACCAGGGCCAGCAGCATGGCGATCAGCGCGCCATGGCCGTAGCGGGTCTGCACCATGTCGCGCAGGATGAACACCAGGCCACCCCAGCAGGACCAGATGATGTCCAGGTGCGGGGCGCTGGAGAAGGCGTAGTTGATCAGCACTACGCTACTGATATAGGCAATGAGATAGAACATGGCGAGTGATCTGTGGGCAAGCCGCACAGATTACTTGATTTTGCGGTCAGTGCCCAATAATCAGCCCGGCTGCCACCGCCCGTTCATGGCAACGCTTGAGCACCGCCCGGCGCTCGGTATTGTCCATCCGCCCCCAACGGCCAATCTCGGCCACGGTGCGCTGGCAGCCGGTACAGATATCCTGCTCGTCCAGCGCGCAGATGCTCACGCACGGCGAAGCCACCGGCCGCTCTACAGCAACTTCACTCATCGTCGACCACCAGCTCCCGCGCATAGCGCTCGGCATTGTGTACATAGTGCGCGGCGCTGGCTTCGAGCATGCGTTTCTGCTGTTCAGTCAGCTCGCGCACCACCTTGCCCGGCGAGCCCATCACCAGCGAGCCATCAGGAATTTCCTTGCCCTCCGGGATCAGCGCGTTGGCGCCGATGATGCAATGCTTGCCGATGCGCACACCGTTGAGGATGACGGCGTTGATGCCGATCAGGCTGTAGTCGCCAACCGAGCAGCCATGCAGCATGGCGTTGTGGCCGATGGTGACGCCCTTGCCCAGGGTCAGCGGCGAGCCCATGTCGGTGTGCATCACGGTACCGTCCTGGACGTTGCTGTCCTCGCCGATGTCGATCAGTTCGTTGTCGCCCCGCAGCACCGCACCGAACCACACGCTGGCACGGGCCTGCAGGCGCACTTTGCCGATCAGGGTGGCGTTGGGTGCGGCCCAGCTGGTGGCATGGCATTCGACCCGATGGTCGCCCAGGCGGTATTTCATGTTCGCTCCTCAGCGGTTCACGCAGACGGCGGGGTGTGCCCCGCTCAGATTTCGATGTAGCGCTCGGGGGGTTGATGCAGGCTGATACCGGCGTCATACAACAGGTTGACCAGCTCGACGATCATGATCGCCGACAGCCCCCAGATCTTGTACTCGCCATAGCGATAGCTGGGCACGTACCAGCTGCGCCCCTGGTAATCGATACGGTGGGTGTGGTCACGCGGGTCCTGCCGGAAGAATTCCAGCGGCACGCTGAAGACTGCCGCGATTTCGGCATCATTGGCGCGGTATTCGACGAAATCCGGGATCAAGCCGACGAACGGGGTCACTTTCAGGCCGTGCAGGGAGATCAGCGGGCTGAGCGGGCCGACCACCTCCACCAGGCCGGGCGGCAGGCCGATTTCTTCCTCGGCCTCGCGCAGTGCGGTGAATACCAGGTCCGGGTCTTCCGGGTCGCGGCGCCCGCCGGGAAAGGCAACTTCGCCGCCGTGGGTCGACAGCCCCTTGGCACGCAAGGTCAAGACCAGTTCGGGCGCTTCGCTGCGGGTGATGGGCAAAAGTACCGCCGCCTCGGGGAACCGTCGGTCGGTTTCCAGTGAAGCGGGTTGGTGGTTGCTCATACGGCGAAGTAGCTCGTCCAGCATTGCGCACTCTCGTTTCCAAGGCCTGCCTTGCATGATGCACCAAAGCCGCGAAGCACCCAAGCCCCGTGCGCTTGCGGCAGCCCCGCCTGGCGCGCCAAGATAACCCGGTCAATAGGGAAGAACAGCATGAAATTTTGCAGCGCGTGCGGCCAGCCGGTCATTCAGCGAATCCCCGAAGGCGACAGCCGCCTGCGGTTCGTCTGCGAGTATTGCCAGACCATTCATTACCAGAACCCCAACATCGTCGCCGGGGTGCTGCCGACCTGGGGCAGCCAGGTGCTGCTGTGCCGCCGCGCCATAGAGCCGCGCCGCGGCTTCTGGACGCTACCGGCGGGTTTCATGGAAAACGGCGAGACCCTCGACCAGGCCGCCCGTCGCGAAACGGTCGAGGAAGCCTGTGCCCGGGTCGGGGACATGGCCCTGTACCAGCTGTTCGACCTCCCGCACATCAACCAGGTGCATGTGTTTTTCCGTGCCGAGCTGGCCGACCTGGATTTCGCCGTCGGTGTCGAAAGCCTGGAGGTACGGTTGTTCGAGGAGCACGAAATACCGTGGAGCGAGCTGGCTTTCCGCACCGTCACTCGCACACTAGAATGCTATTATCGCGACCGCATCAGGCAGCACTACCCGATTGGCCATGAATACCTGCCGCCGATGAATGTTTCGCCCACCACTTAAGCTTGCAGGTACTGCTTCATGCGTTGGTTGTTCGCCCTTTTCTGCTTTTGCGTTACCACGGTGTCCCAGGCGGCCTTCACCGAAGTCATCATTCGCAAACCGCAACCGCCGGTGCCGGCCCAGTCACAATCCCAGGCGGCCATGCAGCCGCTGATCGACAAGGTGCTGGTGATCAAGTCCGAGCGTCGCCTGCAACTTATCAGCCGCGGCGAACCGCTGAAAACCTACCGCATCTCCCTGGGCAAGCAACCCAAGGGCGCCAAGGAACGCGAAGGCGACAAGAAGACCCCGGAAGGCCTGTACTGGCTGGACTGGCGCAAGGAAAGCGACCGCTTCAACCTGGCCATGCACATCACCTACCCGAACATCAGCGACGCCGCCCGCGCCACCCGCTCAGGCTGGAGCGCCGGCAGCATGATCATGATCCACGGCACGCCGATCAACGACAACTACCCCGAGTGGTACTTCCACACCCTCGACTGGACCGATGGCTGCATTGCCATGCGCAACCGCGACATGCAGGAAGTGTGGGACCTGGTTCCTGATGGAACCCTGATCGAGATTCGCCCTTGATAGTCCTACATTCAGATTGACCTTGTAGGACCTTTCATACTTCAAATACGCACCTGCCCTACGCCCTGCTTAGGCCGGGGACTGCATCCAAACGATGGCATGAATTTTTAGCATCCACGCAAACGAGTACGTAATCCGTACGCCAATTGCGAGGGTGCTTCATGCCATGTCGACTCTGTCACTACGCCAGCTGGCTGTTCGCCGGTTGCCTGGCTGGATTGCTGATCTCCCGCACAGCCCTGGCTGACGACCCCGCCAGTCTGCAACTGCGTGACCAGCAGCAATCCCTGCGACATTTCGAACAGCAACAGCGGCTCAAGCGCTGGCAGCAGCCTTTGTCCGAGCGCAATGAGCAGGCCCCCGCCCAACCGGTCGACAGTCAGTGTTGGACCGTTTCCGGCCTGCGCATCATCGGCAACCGCCAACTTCCTGATCAGGCGCTCGAGCCCGCTCTGCGCGAGCGGCTTCTGCCCTGCATGAGCATCGATGACATCAATAGCCTGCTCAGGGGCATCACCCAGCTGTATGTCAGCGCAGGGTTTCCGACCAGCCGACCCTACCTGCGCCAACAGCCTCGGCATGGGCTGCCACTGGACATCGTCATCGTCGAAGGCTTTGTCGAGTCCATCGAACTCGCCGACCCCAAGCTGCCATTGTTCTTGCCCGGTGCTTTCCCTGGGGTGCTGGGCGAGCCCCTTTACCTGCCCGCCCTTGAGCAAGGCCTGGACCAACTCAATCGCCTGCGCGCCTATGACCTGAGCATGGACCTGCTGCCCGGCGAACTGCAGGGCGGTACCCGCGTTGTGCTGCAACCGCACCCGGTAGGCTCGCGCTGGCACCTGGACAGCCGCCTGGACAACCGCGGCAGTGAGCTGACCGGCCGCCACCGCCTGAACCTGGGCCTCGGCCTGGACAGCCCGCTGGGGTTGAATGACGACCTGCGTGTGTCATGGCTCTCCAGTGCCTTCCACGCCCCCGGCCAGGTACAGGGCATCACGTTGTACTACAGCATCCCTTACGGCCCCTGGACCTTTGCCCTCAACGCCAGCCAACTGACCTACGATGCGCCGCTGCCGCACAGTCGGCAGACCAGTGACGGCAGCAGCAGCTACCAGGGCCTGAGCATCGAGCGGGTGCTGTGGCGCAACCAGCAAGGCATGCTCAGCGCCAGCGCTCGGCTGGACCGCAAGCAGCTGGTCAACCGAACCGCCGGCACCGTCGTCACTCAGCAGAGCCCGACGCTCACCAGCCTCGATGTCGGTATCAACCTGCTGTGGCTCCAGGGTGGGCTATGGAACAGCTATGTGGGCATTGCGCAGGGCGTGGACTGGTTTGCCGCAGACCAGTCGCCACTGGGTGCGGAACGCCTGCGCCCGAATTTTCGCAAGTACCGCGCCAGCCTGTTGCATCTTCACCAGGGGCCGTCAGACACACCTTGGCGCTGGCAAAGCGAACTGGCCTTGCAGTACAGCGAACACACGTTGCCCGCCGTCGAACAGTTACTGGTCAGCGACGACTCGACAGTACGTGGCTTTCGCCTGCGCACTTACTCCGGCGCCAGCGGCGCGACCTGGCGCAATACCTTCAGCCAACCACTGCCAGCGAACTGGGCCCACCCCCTGCAGATACGCCCTTACTTCGGCCTGGATGCGGGCTGGACCCGGTCAGCCACTGGCAAGCCCTCGCAACGCCTGGCCGGCGCAGCCGCCGGCATCGAGCTGAACCTGCCGAACGCCCGCCTGCGCCTCGACTACCAACGTGCCCTCTTCGCCAGCGACCTGCCCCGCTCCCGCCTGGAGCCTGGCTTCTGGGTACTGGAGTGCGCCCTGAGCCTCTGATTCACCCACAACAAAGAGAACGAGAACATGCAGATACTCTCGCCGTTACCGTCTACCCGCCCGGATACCTTGCGCTGGGCCATCTTCCTCGCCCTGCTCGGCCCCACCAGCGCTCTGGCGCAGGGAGGGCTGGAGGCCACCACTGGCCCGGCAGGCACACCCATCATCAACAACGGTCATGGCGTGCCGGTGATCGACATCGTCCCACCCAACACCAGTGGCCTGTCGCATAACCAGTTCCTCGACTACAACGTCGCCCGCCCTGGCGTAGTGCTGAACAACGCCCTGCAGGAGGGCCAGTCGCAACTGGCTGGAGCACTGGCCGCCAACCCGCAGTTCCAGGGCCAGGCAGCATCGACCATTCTCAACGAGGTGGTCAGCCGCAACGCCTCGCTGATCGAAGGCCCGCAGGAAATCTTCGGCCGCCCTGCCAACTACATCCTCGCCAACCCCAACGGCATCACCCTCAATGGCGGCAGCTTCATCAACACCACCCGCGCCGGCTTCGTGGTCGGCACACCCGAGCTGCAGGATGAACAGTTGCGCCATTTCAACACGCTGAACGCCGGTGGCACCTTGCAGGTGCTGCAGGGCGGCCAGGCCAATGCCGAGGGCGCGCTTGATCTGATTGCGCCCAAGGTGGACCAGCAAGGCCTGCTCATGGCCAAGGGTGACCTCAACGTGACCGTTGGCCGCAATCGCATCGCACATGCCGATGGCCAGGTCCTCGAACACCTGCCGGGCACCCCGTCGAGCATCGATGCCAACCTGTTCGGCGCCATGCGCGCCGGGCGCATTCGCGTGGTAAGTACAGCCGAAGGCGCGGGCGTGCGCATGGGGCCGAAGGCATTCACCGCAGATGACGGAATTGACGTTCAATCGGCCGGCAGCCTGACGATCAGTGGCGAGGGCGAGCAGTACGCCACGCTCAAGACCGAGCACGGCGCGCTGCGCCTGGGGGCCGCTGACGACCTCTCGCTGCACAGTGTCGATGGCCAGGCCGAGCAGATCGAGATCAAGGCCGGAAACAAACTGACGCTGGATGCCGAAGCCCTTCAGGCGCTCAGCAAAGACAAGGACAACTGGAAAAAGAAATTCCTGTTTGTCACCCACGAAACTTATGACAGTGAGCGCACCACCACCCACACCAGACAGCAAGGCACACGGCTGCTGGGCCGAGACAGTGTGCTGCTGGAGTCCGGTGGCGACATGCAACTGGTGGCCGCCGACGTGAATGTGCTGGGCGAACTGACCCTCGCCAGTGACGGCGACCTGGACATCGCAGGTGGGCTGGACAGCGAGCGCATCGAAACCTCCATTCGCCACCGCAAACACCTCTGGCGTGGGGATCGCGATACCGAGCAATTCAAGGAAACGGCCAAACCCAGCGAGTTGAATGCCGAACGCATGACGCTCAGGGCAGGCAATACCGTCAAGGTACGCGGCAGCTCACTGCAAAGCCGCAGCGATATGGACATCAAGGCCCGGCAGGTAGAGGTCGGCACTTTGGCATTGCAAGACACCAACACCGAAAGTGGCTACCGCGGCGACCTGGTTTCCGGGGCATTCTTTGGTGACCGCAAGGGCACTGACACCCAGGGCCAGGCCGTCACCGGCAGCCGGGTAGTCGCGGGTGGAAAACTGGAGGTGATTGCCGACCAGGTGAGCATCAAAGGCAGCACGGTCACCGGTAACCAGGACGCGGTGCTCTACAGCGAAAAAGGCCAGCTGACGATCGCGGCCGACCACGCTAGCAGCACCTCGACCGATCATGACAGCAGCAGCCAGGTGTTCGGTTTGTTCGGCAGCAAGAACACACGCACGTCCCATAACGATCAGGTACTGATCAGTGATGTTTCCTCCAACAGCAACCTGCGCCTGGCCAGTGCCGAAGAACTGCGCATCCAGGGCGCCAAGGTGCAAGCGGGCCAGCATTTGCAGGTCGAGGCCAAAGGTGACGTGAAGATCGAAAGCACACAGGCGCTTGCCGAGCACGAAACCTACAGCCAGCAACGTGGCTTCAGTGCCAGCGCCAAACAGACCCAAACCGCCGAAGATGGCAAGCCTGAGTCACGTCAGTACAGCGCAGGCCTGGCCTACGATGTAGCGAGTAGCACCGGCAAGCTGAGCGAAACGACTCAGGTTGCCAGCGAGCTCAAGGGAGCATCGGTCGCCCTGAACAGCGAGGCTCATCTGCAGATCAATGGCTCCAAGGTCCAGGCCAGCGACGGCAACCTCGACGTAGAGGCCACGCAGGTTACGCTCGGTGCCACGCGCAACACGCGCGACTCGAGCCGTACCGATACCCAGAGCGGGGGCGGCTTGACCGTCACCGGTGGCATCGACCGCATCGGTAGCCTGTTCGAAGGCCATCACAACAGCACCGTGGTGACCGAGCGCGACAGCACGGCCCAACGCAGCGAACTGCAGGCCAGTGGCAATGTGAAAGTCGATGCTGGCCAACTGGTGACCGAAGCGGTACGTGTCACGGCCGGGGATACCCTCAAAGTCACCGCCAAGCGCATCGAAAACCGTGCCGTCCTGGACACCCATGAACGGGAAGAACTGCGTAACGAGTGGTCCGGTAGCCTCGGCGCCAGCGTCGAATACCGCGACCTGACCCGGCCGATCGAACGGCTGGTGCTGGGCGAAGAAGCCGCACGCTTCCAGCAGGCATCGCCCGAAGATGCCATGGTGGCACCCAGCGTCGGTGCCGACATGACCGTGGAGCACCTCAAGCGCCTGGAAAACCAGCGCCGTGGCATTGCCCAGGTGAGCGAGTTGTCGGGCGCAAAGGTCGAGGTCAAGGCCGACACGATCGACGACCAAGGCACCGCTTGGCGTGCCAATGCCGGCCAACTGCAGATCAAGGCCCAGCAGCACACGATGCGTGCCGCCGAAAATACCCAGGAGGACAGCGTGCAGCGCCTGGCCTTTGGCGGTGACCTGCGCCTCGACACCAGCTCCGGCAGTGACCTGAACGCCCGCGGCGCGGGCAAGGGGGGCTCGCTGGACAAGCAGGCAACGGCCAGCACTGCAGTACCCGGCAGTCTTTATGGGCAACAGGGCATTCAGGTCCAGCTGGGTAGCGATGGTCAATATGAGGGGACACGCATTGATGGTGGCGAAGGTGAGGTGGCTATCCACAGTGAAGGCAACCTGTCGTTGCCCCAGGCCAACGGCCGCACTGAAGAGTTGACCCGCCAGCTTGACGGCAACGCTTGGGCCAAGGTCGGCAACCGCCCCGGCAGTACCGGTTTCGACGGCCGTGGCTACCTTGACCACGCGCTGCAGCAAACAGTGCAAACCAAGGCCCACGTGGCACAGATCGACGCCAAGGGTGAAGTGCGCCTGAGCAGCGCGGGTGACCTGTTGCTGGAGGGCACCCGTGTCGGCAGTCGCGAAGCCAAGGTGGGCGATATTCGCCTGCACAGCGATGGCCGCCTGCAGGTCAAGGCAGGCAACGACTCCCAGCAAGCCAGCGGCGGCAAACTGGGCGGAGGCCTGGAACTGGCAGCCAAGATGGGTGAGACAAAAGGCGGCGGCATTGGTGGCCACTTCACCCAAGGCACACAGGATGAAAGTGCCCGCCAGGCCGTCGATGCCCAGTTCGCCAGTGCCGGCAAGCTGACCCTGAGCAGCGCTGCTCGCGAGGACATTGCCTTGCACCTGGAAGGCCTGCAGGCATCCGCCGAGCTGATCGAGCTCAACGCGTCCAGCGGCGGCTTGCTGATCGAGGCCTCATCCAATCAGGAACAGCGCAACAATCTCGACATCACCGCCGGTGCCGGTTTCAACATGACCGCAGGCACCAGCGACACCCGCGGCCTGCATGGCCGGGCCAAGGTCGAGCTGGACAAGCGTGACAACCAGACCTGGAACGCCAGCAACCTGCGCGCCGAGAACATCGACCTGCAAAGCCGTGGTGATACCCGCATCGAAGGCGCCAGTCTCGAAGCCGGGCGCATCACCGGCGCCGTCGATGGCGACCTGCGCATCGCCAGCCGCAAGGACAGTGTCGATACCCTGACAGTGAAAGGCGATGCACGCCTGAGCCAGGAGAAGAACCCGCAGGGTTACCTCAACGCCGCCACCTCACTGGCCGGGCCACTGGGTGGCAAGGTCAAGGACAAGGCCGGGGCGGCCTTGAGCAAGGCCGACCCGGGCTTCTCGCCAACCTTCAGCCTTGATGTGTCACACGTGCAGCGCGACAGCGTGGGCCAACAGGCGGTGCTCAAGGGCAGTGACGGTGTCCAGCTGAAGGTGGGCGGTGATGCCCAGCTGGTCGGCGCCCGCCTGCAGTCGGCCAAGGGCGCGGTCGCGCTCGATGCCAGCTCGGTTACGCGGGAAACCCTGAGTGGCAATGACTACCGTCGGGATGTGTCGGTCGATGCCTCCAATTCGCCGGTGGACCTGGGTACGGCGATTGCCGAGATGGCCAAGGGCAAAGGCGCGGCGGATGGCGAGAATGCGCTGGATCTGGGGTTGTTGAGGACCAGTGGGCATAGCCGGAGTGAGCAGTGGGTTTCCAGTGTGCAGGGTAAAGCGGAATAACGGGTGAGGCGCAAGAGTGCCTGGTTTGAGATGTTCAGCGCCCTTGAGAACGAGCGCCACGCGGGTTTTGGCGCTCGTTCTCATAGGCGTTGACCTTGTCATGACGGACACATGGATGCATGAACACGCCATCAACCTGGTTGCTGGCCAGCCAGTACTGCGCGACGGTGAAACGCGCCTGCAGTTCGCGGGCGCAGAGCACGCCGAGGCGGTGCCCCGGATGTTGCGGCGTAGACAGCTTAATGGCAAAAATCCGACAACCATTCCAAATCGATCTTTCTGCGTTTGTAATAAGAACTTACAGTTTTAAGAAACCCATTAATAATTTTGCCAATGAATCATCACAGTAGCGCCCTAAAGTCGCGGCTGCCTCCAACTCAGCCACTATAAGGACACCCTGATGAGTCGAGATACCGGCGATAACCTGGACCGCAACCAGAGCGGCAACCTGCCGATGGCCAGCGTCATGGACGCTTACCTGAGCCGTCGCAGCGTGATGCGTGGCAGCCTGGGCGCCGCCATCGCCATGATTGCCGGTACCGGTTTGATCGGCTGTTTCGACAGCAGTGGCGGCTCCAATGACGATCTGGCACCGCAGCCGCCGGTGACCGACCCGATCGCACCGGAAGTACCGAAACTGGCCCTGGGCTTCCAGTCCATCGCCGGTTCGCGCGCCGACGCCTGCGTCGTCGCGGCCGGTTACAGCGCTTATGTGCTGGCGCCCTGGGGCACGCCGCTGAACAGCAACGGCAACCCGTGGAAATCGGACGGCAGCAACACCTCGACCGACCAGGCCAATGCCATGGGCATGCACCACGACGGCATGCACTTCTTCCCGATCAACGGCAGCTCCGAAGACGGCCTGCTGGCGATCAACTTCGAATACATCGACACCGCGGCCCTGCACCCCAACGGCCCGACCACCGACACCAGCGGCAAGCGCCCGGCCGAAGAAGTGCGCAAGGAGATCAACGCCCACGGTGCTGGCGTGGTGCGCCTGCAGAAGGCCAACGGCCGCTGGCAGGTGGTCGACAACGACCCGCTCAACCGCCGCTTCACCACGGCTTCGCGCATGGAAATCACCGGGCCGCTGCGTGGCACCGACCACGTCAAGACCAAGTATTCGGTCGACGGCACCCACTGCCGCGGCACCAACAACAACTGCGGCAATGGCTACACCCCGTGGGGCACCTACCTGACCTGTGAAGAGAACTGGCCAGGCATCTTCGTCAACAAGGGCACCCGCCCGGAGGACCAGCGCCGCATCGGCGTGGGCACCTCCAGTGGCCAGTACCAGTGGGAAAGCGCTGCCGGTGACAGCAGTGAAGTGGCCGATGAATTCGCCCGCTTCGACGTGACCGTCAAAGGGGCCGCCGCCGCCGACGACTACCGCAACGAAGCCAGCACCTATGGCTACATCGTCGAGATCGACCCGTACAACAGCAGCACCCTGGCCACCAAGCGCACGGCCCTGGGCCGCTTCCGCCACGAAGGCTGCTGCCCGGGCCTGCCGGTGGCCGGCAAGCCGCTGGTCTGGTACATGGGTGACGACTCCAACAACGAGTACCTGTACAAGTGGGTGTCCACGGCCGTGTGGGATACCGCCGACGCCAACCCGGCCGACCGCCTGGCCACCGGGGCCAAGTACCTGGACCAGGGCAAGCTGTACGTCGCCCGCTTCAATGCCGATGGCAGCGGCGTGTGGCTGCTGCTCGACGTGAACACCGCCACCGCCGCCGGCAGCACCCTCGGTGCGCTGTACGGTGACCTGGCAGGCATCATTCTCAACACCCGGGGCGCCGGCGATGCCGTGGGCGCCACGCCGATGGACCGCCCGGAGTGGACGGCCGTCAACCCGCTCAACGGCGACGTCTACCTGACCCTGACCAACAACAGCGCGCGTACTGCCGACAAGGTCGATGCGGCCAACCCGCGCGGCCCGAACCGTCACGGCCACATCATCCGTTGGCACGACAGCGGCGACCAGCTGAGCTTCACCTGGGACATCTTCGTGTTCGGCGCCAACGCCGCTGGTACCGCCGACATCAACCGCTCCGGGCTGACCGAGCTCAACCAGTTCGCCAGCCCTGACGGCATGAGTTTCGATAGCCGCGGCGTGCTGTGGTTCGAGACCGACAACAGCGAGACCACGCTCACCGACTACACCAACGACCAGCTGCTGGCGGTGATCCCCACCGACCTGGTCGATGCCAGCGGCAAGCAGGTGCCGATCAATGCCCAGAACCAGACGGCCCTGCGCCGCTTCTTCGTCGGGCCGAATGGTTGCGAGGTGACGGGCATCAGCTTCACGCCGGACAACAAGACCTTGTTCGTCAACATCCAGCACCCGGACAACTGGCCGTATACCGACAAGGCGACCGATGCGACCCCGGCCGGTGCCAAGGTCAGGCCGCGGGCTACGACCGTGGTGATTCAGCGGGATGATGGTGGGGAGATAGGTACAGCTTGATTCAGCGACGCTACAGGCAGCTTCGTGCTGACTGTAGCGTCATCATCGCAGGTTTCGAGTTCCGAAAGTCTCGCTAATAGGTATAAGACCCTTCCAAAGAATCACTCGCATGGCGCGCCACACCCTGCACAACGTGTTCATTTCTTGCTTAAGATCCAGGAACAAACGCTTGGGTCAACTGGCACAATTGACAGTTGATTTGTGAACGCAAAGGGAGAAACCATGGAAAAAATCCTGGCCCAGAGCACAAGCCTCATGCGCATATCGGCGAGATCTTTGAAAGCCAATCAACGGAATACAGTGATGAGTATTCAAGGAAGTGGCTCCCCACAAAATTACTCACCGTATGGCTTCATTCGGACTGACTTAGCGACGACCCTGTTGGCTTTTGCCGGACAAAGGCTGGAGGTGATTACGGGGAGCTATCCACTAGGCAATGGATACCGTAACTATCATCCGGGACTCATGCGATTTACTCAGCCGGATGCATTTTCCCCGTTTGGTAAAGGCGGGCTGAATGGCTACGGCTACTGCCTGGGCGATCCGGTCAATAGAGTCGACCTGAACGGACGCTGGCCATCCGTGCCCACCTGGATGAAAAAGCCGTTCAACTGGTTGTCAGAGAGGTTCCTCAACAGCCCGCATCAACCCGACATCGTCCTCGCAAGAAATTCGGACAACGATACGACCCCCTACAATCAGTTGGCAACGACAGACAGCTCCAGCCAAAGCTTCAACTCAGGAAACCCGCACTGGGGTGCTACCAGCCTGAACTACCAGCAGATGCAGCCGCCACGACCAAGCCGATTGCGCCCTCTGACTACCCGTGAAAAAGCACAAATTGCAGTGGCAGCCCCTGCGTACGCAGGTCTCAGCTTATGGCTTACGTATGAGGTAGCTACCGGTATCATGTACCCAGCCAATATCCATGCCAGCCAGATAAGCACCAGATACGTCGTGGGTATGTTGGCTGGAATCCTCACGGAAACCATTACGCTGGTTCCGATGGTTTACGCCGCAGCTAGATTGCTTCGTCGAGGCCCAGAAAATAATGGCACATCACGCGTTTAGAGTTTTGGCTCACGACTGCGAATTCTCACCTGCTGCGCCGGCACCCGGGCATGCCACTGCACCACCCCCAACGCCTCCACCTGAAACTCGCTGCGCATCACCCTGCCCTGTTCCTCGAACGACAACTGCAACAGGTAATGCCCACTGTTGAGCAGCAAGCCCTCGCTCAACCGTTCGAACGTTTCGTCATCCACCGCCCCCAACGCCTGGCGCAACGCCGAGGCATCTGCATACCCCGACGCCGGCCGCCCACTGTCGATGCGGCTGAGCAACGAGCGCGGATATCGCCCCTCATACAGCGCATCCAGCAACGGCAGGTGCTCCAGTCCCAAGGCATTGCATTCAGGCGCCAGCCAGTGGTCTGTGGCAAGGCGCACAGCATCGGATAGCGGCGATGGCGGGTAGCGTCAGGTTCTAGCAGCAGGTTGAGCTCGCTGCTATCGAGCATCGGCTGGTTGGCCGCCAGCCGCGGCGGTTGCTGGCGCAAGTACTGGGCGCTCTCGCCGCCTTGCAGGCGAGCATCGCTGTCACTGTCGCGTCACCGCCACCGTCGCACGGGAGAACAGCCCATGAGCATCGCCCTGGACCCGGCGGCACGCATGCCGTTGACCGAGCACCTGCGTGATCTGCGCAAGCGCCTGGTGCGCTGCCTGTTGCTGCTGGCCGCCGTGTTCGCCGGTCTGTTCCCCTTTGCCCAGCAGCTGTACACCGTGATCTCGGAGCCGCTGCGCCGCTTCCTGCCGGAAAGCGCCAGCATGATCGCCACCAGCGTCACCTCACCGTTCCTCACACCGTTCAAGCTCACGGCGATGTGCGCGTTGTTCGTGGCCATGCCGCTGTTACTGCACCAGGCCTGGGGCTTTCTCGCCCCGGGCTTGTACCGCCCTGGTTCGTGATCCGCTTCGAGCCGGCAAGGCCGCCGAAGGCGACGAGCCGCACAGGTAGCTCTGCCTCATGCACTGCCGGCAAGCGATTGCCCATGCTGGTCGTTCATTCGAATCAGGTTCCCATGATGAACGACCAGCCTACAGACATTACCTCGTTTGCCAGCACCTTCACCCTGGACCGACTGGCCGATTTTGCCTCGGACATTGACGTCCAGCTCTTTAGCCACTTGTTCAGGCCGATATTTGGCAGCCGCCTGCCACTCGCGCTGTTCGTGCACCTGCAGCGGGAATTGATCGCCAAGACCTTGAGCAACCCAAGATGCCAGGTCAACTACGACATCAACGTGCCTTGCACCTACGATAGCGAAACCGGCCTGATAGAGGTTCAGCACGAGGCCATTGCACAGGCCATCGAGGATCCAGCCAAGGGCGCTGGACTCATGGTTGCACTGATGGGCGCATTTGCACTGCACATCCACCACTTGTTGCTGCAAGGTTGCAAAGCGCTCGGCGCTCCATGTGCCATACCACCGGGCAGCGAAACGATCACCGCAGGCTTCGTGCAGACCTTGCTTTTTTACAACAAGCCGATCGCATCCGGGAGCACCCTTGCGACATTCACCGAGAGGGGCTTGGAGCAGACCTTGACACTCAGTGTTCCAGAGTTCTCCTCGCGCCGTGTGAAGCGCTTTGCTGCCGGAAGAGGCGATGGGGGAAGCGACACTTCATTTGGCCATGAGTCCATTGAAGATGCGCTTGAAGTCGCCGGTTTCGATGAGGCCCAACGCAAAGCCATCTACTTTGGCAACTGGCTACGTGACTACTCACAACTGATCGATCCCAAGATCGTTCAGCCGCAGGACAATGCTGGCACCGATACGGCGAAAATTATCGAGGCCATTACTTCAGGTAACCTGCCGAGAGTGTCGCGAGAAAAGCTGACAGCCGTCGTCGACCTGTTCGGCCTCAAGGAATTCCATACCCTACAGCAAACGCCTGAGGGGCGTGACGCCTATCGGGTGACCCCGGAGCTGCTGGGTGTCTACCGAGCCCACGAACACATCGACAACCCGACCTCGCTGGACAGGGAGGCGGACGACCCGCGGAGCATCGACCCCGCTTTCAGCGCGTTGGTATTCCCTGAAAGCACTCTCAACAAGGTGCTGCCCAGGCGCTCGATGAAGCGTTACATCCGCCGACCGATTGCCTACATGGTCAAACAGTTGAATGCTGCAAAACAGGAAGGCATGACTGCCAAAGGCATGCGCCTGTTCGGCGAGGCCCTGCACGTACTGGAAGATTACTTCGCCCACTCCAACTTCGTGGAGCTGAGCTTGCGCAAGCTGGGGTACGGCGACGTGTTGACATGGACGCCCCGCATCGACTCAAGGGAAGAGTCTCGCCATGAATGGCCTGTCATCACAGGTATGTTCGGGACTTTGGATATCGTCGGCAGCGTTAGCGATCCGATGGCCAATCTGCTTTACGGTAACGACGATTCACCAAACCTGGAGCCGGGTGAACGCAGCGACTTTGACAAGGTCATGCTGATCTTGCTGAAAGACGAAGATCGCCTGCTGCTCGAAGCCTATGAACTGTACCTGAAAGCCCGGGACGCCATCAGAGGCAACCCACTCTATCAATTGTCCCAGCAGCTTACGGGGGCTATCGAAGCGCCCAGCAAAGCCATCGAATATGCTTCCAACCTGATCAGGAAACCCCTGTTGAAATGGGCAGGCGACCATATCGCCACCTTGCAGACCCACCTGGACGGGGACCCGAACAACGACGCGGAGGTGATGGCAACCCATTCGCAACTCGCCAAGGACCATGGCACGCATCCTTTCCACGGCCTGGCGGTGCGGCTGGCTGCACTAGCGGTCAAGGATGTAGGCCAGGCAATGTTCAATCATTGGATGGCATTGGGTGAGGCGGCGGGCGACCCGCGGGTTGTAGCCGAGCGCTTCATGGTTCACCCCAATGATACCGATTGGTTCACTGACGCTGTCGATGCATGGGCTCGGGCAAACCCTGAAAAAGTCGAGCAAGGGAAATCAATCGAAACGCTAAGGCAACTGCAACGTCTCGAACTGGATGATGCGCTGAAAGAAATCGAGGGCGCCTTGAAAAAGACGATGGAGAACATCCAGGAGATCGAGGAATTAACCAACACCAGCTACTGGGAAATAGCCAATCTGCCCGACGCTGGACCCGCCCCCTGGAGTTGGTAGGCCCAGAGCGTTCAGTAATCGAGCAAACGCCAGACCTCGTAGGCTGGCGTCTCGTACGGGTGGCTCTGCTTGAGCGCAGCGACGACCTGAGCGATCAGGTCGTCAGCCACCACCAGCTCCACCTTCCACTCCTCGACCACCTCGACCTGGCCAGTCTGCCCGAGGAACGGCTGGCTGCCGTCCAACGGGCGGAACTGGCCCTGGCCCAGGGTCTGCCAGGCGCACTGGTCGTAGTCGCCGATAAGCCCGCCACCGGCGGCGAACACGGCGGCCTTGACCCCTTCAACGTGGCTGGCCGGGACGAAGAAGGCGAGCTTGTACACGCCTTAGTTCACCCACACGCGGGCGTTGCGGAACATACGCATCAGCGCGGCATCTTCCTGCCACTCATCAGGGCGCCAGGAGTTCTGCACGGCGCGGAACATACGCTCCGGGTGCGGCATCATGATGGTCACGCGGCCGTCACGGCTGGTCAGGCCGGTGATACCACGCGGCGAGCCGTTCGGGTTGGCCGGGTAGGCTTCGGTGACCTTGCCGTGGTTGTCGACGTAGCGCAGGGCCACGCAACCGGACAGGTCGGCTGCCAGCAGTGCCTCTTCGCTGGCGAACTCGGCATGGCCTTCACCGTGGGCGATGGCGATCGGCATGCGCGAACCGGCCATGCCCTGCAGGAAGATCGAGTTGGACTTCTGCACCTCGACCATGGCCACACGCGCCTCGAACTGCTCCGAGCGGTTGCGCACGAAGTGCGGCCAGTGCTCGGTGCCCGGGATCAGCTCGTGCAGGTTGGACATCATCTGGCAACCGTTGCACACGCCCAGGGCGAAGCTGTCGGTACGTTCGAAGAAGGCCTGGAAAGCATCGCGGGCGCGGCTGTTGAACAGCGCCGACTTGGCCCAGCCTTCGCCAGCACCGAGCACGTCACCGTAGGAGAAACCACCGCAGGCGACCAGGCCCTTGAAGGCTTCGAAGTCGACGCGGCCAGCGAGGATGTCGCTCATGTGCACGTCGATGGCAGCGAAGCCTGCGCGGTCGAAGGCGGCAGCCATCTCGACCTGGCCGTTGACGCCCTGCTCGCGCAGGATCGCCACTTGCGGGCGCACGCCCTTCTTGATGTACGGCGCGGCGATGTCGTCGTTGACGTCGTAGCCCAGCTTGACCGACAGGCCCGGGTTTTCTTCCTCGAGCAGCAGGTCGAATTCCTGGTCGGCGCAGTCGGCGTTGTCGCGCAGGCGCTGGATCTGGTAGCTGGTTTCGGCCCACTGGCGCTGCAGCATGCGACGGTCGTCGTCGAACAGCACTTCGCCGTTGAGGCTGATGGAGACTTCACCGTTGTTGATCGGCTTGCCGATCACCGCGACGCACTCTTCGCCCAGGCCGGCAGCGCTGAACTGGGCCAGCACGTCCGGGGTAGCATCCTGGCGAACTTGAATGACCGCGCCCAGCTCTTCGTTGAAGAGGATGGCGGCGACGTCGGCCTTGCTGTCGGTCAGCGGGTCGAGGTGCAGGTCGAGACCGCAGTGGCCGGCGAAGGCCATTTCCAGCACGGTGGTCAGCAGGCCGCCGTCGGAGCGGTCGTGGTAGGCCAGCAGGTGGCCGTCGGCGTTCAGGCCCTGAATCACGGCGAAGAACGCCTTGAGGTCTTCGGCGTCATCGACGTCCGGTGCCTGGGCAGCAATCTTGCCGTAGGTCTGGGCCAGGATCGAGGCGCCCATGCGGTTCTTGCCGCGGCCCAGGTCGATCAGGATCAGGTCGGTCTCGCCCTTGTCCATGCGCAGCTGCGGGGTCAGGGTCTGGCGAATGTCGGTGACCGGGGCGAAGCCGGTGATGATCAGCGACATCGGCGAGGTGACGCTCTTCTCGACGCCCTCTTCGCTCCACTTGGTCTTCATCGACATCGAGTCTTTGCCGACCGGAATGGTGATGCCCAGCTCAGGGCACAGCTCCATGCCGACGGCCTTGACGGTGTCGTACAGGCGCGCGTCTTCACCGGGGTGGCCGGCAGCGGACATCCAGTTGGCCGACAGCTTGATGTCGGACAGTTTCTCGATGCGCGAGGCGGCCAGGTTGGTGATGGTCTCGCCGATCGCCATGCGCCCGGAAGCCGGGGCATCCAGCAGTGCCAGCGGGGTACGCTCACCCATGGCCATGGCTTCGCCGGTGTAGACGTCGAAGCTGGTGGCGGTGACGGCGCAGTCGGCCACCGGGACCTGCCACGGGCCGACCATCTGGTCGCGGGCAACCAGGCCGGTGATGGTGCGGTCGCCGATGGTGATCAGGAAGCTCTTGCTGGCCACGGCCGGGTGGCTGAGCACGCGCTGCACGGCAGTGTCCAGGTCCAGCTGGCTCGGGTCGAAATCATCGCCCAGCTCGGCTTCGCGGGTAACCGACCGGTGCATGCGCGGCGGCTTGCCCAGCAGCACGTCGAGCGGCATGTCCACCGGGGTATTGCCGAAGTGGCTGTCGCTGACGGTCAGGTGCGGCTCTTCAGTCGCTTCACCGACCACGGCAAACGGGCAACGCTCGCGCTCGCAGATGGCCTGGAAGCGCTCGAAATCGACGGCGCTGACGGCCAGTACGTAACGCTCCTGCGATTCGTTGCTCCAGATTTCGTGCGGGGCCATGCCCGGCTCGTCGTTGGGCACGTTGCGCAGTTCGAAGCGGCCACCACGGCCACCGTCGTTGACCAGTTCCGGGAAGGCGTTGGAGATACCACCTGCGCCGACGTCGTGGATGAAGGCGATCGGGTTCTTGTCGCCCAGCTGCCAGCAGCGGTCGATGACCTCCTGGCAACGGCGCTCCATTTCCGGGTTTTCGCGCTGTACCGAGGCGAAGTCCAGGTCAGCTGAGCTGGCACCGGTGGCCACCGACGAAGCGGCGCCGCCGCCCAGGCCGATCAACATGGCCGGGCCACCAAGCACGATCAGCTTGGCGCCGACGGTGATCTCGCCCTTCTGCACGTGGTCTTCACGGATGTTGCCCATGCCGCCGGCAAGCATGATCGGCTTGTGGTAGCCGCGCACTTCTTCACCGTGCGGGGTGTCGATGGCCTGCTCGAAGGTACGGAAGTAGCCGGTCAGGGCCGGACGACCGAATTCGTTGTTGAACGCGGCGCCGCCCAGTGGGCCTTCGATCATGATGTCGAGGGCGTCGACGATGCGCTCAGGCTTGCCGTAGGCCTGCTCCCAAGGCTGCTCGAAGCCCGGGATACGCAGGTTGGACACGGTGAAGCCGGTCAGGCCGGCTTTTGGCTTGGCGCCACGGCCGGTCGCGCCTTCGTCGCGGATTTCGCCGCCGGAGCCGGTGGAGGCGCCGGAGAACGGGGCGATGGCGGTCGGGTGGTTGTGCGTCTCGACCTTCATCAGGATGTGCACCGGCTCCTTCACCGCGCCGTACTGGCGGGTTTCAGGGTTCGGGAAGAAGCGCCCGGCCACGCTGCCGACGATCACCGAGGCGTTGTCCTTGTAAGCCGACAGCACGCCTTCGTTGTGCATCTGGTAGGTGTTCTTGATCATGCCGAACAGGCTCTTTTCCTGAGCCTGGCCGTCGATGTCCCAACTGGCGTTGAAGATCTTGTGGCGGCAGTGCTCGGAGTTGGCCTGGGCGAACATCATCAGTTCGATGTCGTTCGGGTTGCGCTTGAGGCCCTGGAAGGCGTTGACCAGGTAGTCGATCTCGTCTTCGGCCAGGGCCAGGCCCAGGTCGACGTTGGCCTGGGCCAGTGCCTCGCGGCCACCTTCGAGGATGTCGACCGAGGTCATTGGCTTGGGCTGGGCATGGCTGAACAGGTCGGCTGCCTGCTCGAGCTTGGCCAGCACGCGCTGGGTCATGCGGTCGTGCAGTTCGGCGGCGATCAGCTCGGCGTCGGCGTCGCTCAGGGTGCCGGCCACGTAGTAGGCGATGCCGCGCTCCAGGCGCTGGATCGACTGCAGGCCGCAGTTGTGGGCGATGTCGCTGGCCTTGCTGGCCCATGGCGAGATGGTGCCCAGGCGCGGCACGACCAGGAACAGGCGGCCGGTCGGCTCCTGTACCGGCACGCTCGGGCCGTATTTGAGCAGACGGCCCAGCACCTGCTGCTGGTCGGCGGTCAGCTCGCCGTCAACATCGGCGAAGTGGGCAAATTCGGCATACAAACCAGTAACAGCGGGGACTTTCTGGCTCAGTTGCTCGAGTAATTTACCGTGGCGAAAGGCAGAAAGGGCAGGAGCGCCGCGCAGGATCAACATCGTCGGGACAGCCTCAGGAAGGGGTGTGCTTAGAGGCCGTGCATTCTAGCCTAATTCGACGGCTTTCGGCACCCGCTCTACACCACGGCTGCCGGGCGGCGGAACCGGACTTCGGGGTCAAAAAAAAGCGGCAAGCTTCAAGCTGCAAGCCACACGCATAAGCATGCTTGCGCCAGCTGCTTTTTCTTGTGGCTTGCAGCTTGAAGCTTGCAGCACAGAAACTGCTACCAGACAAGCAAACCGTTGTCGAGATATGGCTGTGCCGGTCCTTTGCGTATACTGCAACCTATGTTCGCCCACACTGCTTTGCGCCAGCGTTGCGCCAGATGGCTAATCGCAACCGGACTCTTTCTGCTGCTCGGTGCCTGCGTTGAAAAACCCAGCACCCTCGAGCGCGTGAAGGAGGACGGCGTGCTGCGCGTAATCACCCGCAACAGCCCGGCCACCTACTTCCAAGACCGCAACGGCGAAACCGGCTTCGAGTACGAGCTGGTCCAGCATTTCGCCGACGATCTCGGCGTCAAGCTGCAGATCGAGACCGCCGACAACCTCGACGAACTGTACGACTCGCTCGGCAAACCCTCCGGCCCGGTGCTGGCGGCGGCCGGCCTGGTCAGCAGTGACCGGCGCAAGGCCCAGGTCAGGTACTCGCACCCTTACCTGGAAGTGACCCCGCAGGTCATCTACCGCAACGGCCGTCCGCGCCCCACCGATGCCAAGGGCCTGGTCGGCAAGAAGATCATGGTGCTCAAGGGCAGCAGCCACGCCGACCAGCTGGCCGAGCTGAAAAAGCAGTATCCGGGCCTGGAATACGAGGAATCCGACGCGGTCGAAGTGGTCGACCTGCTGCGCATGGTCGATGAAGGGCAGATCGACCTGACCCTGGTCGACTCCAATGAGCTGGCCATGAACCAGGTGTACTTCCCCAACGTGCGGGTCGCCTTCGACCTGGGCGACACCCGCGACCAGCGCTGGGCGGTGGCGGCCGGTGATGACAACAGCCTGCTCAACGAGATCAACGCATTCCTCGACAAGGCACAGAAGAACGGCACCCTGCAGCGCCTGAAAGACCGTTACTACGGCCATGTCGATGTACTGGGCTACGTCGGCGCCTACACCTTCGCCCAGCACCTGCAGCAGCGCCTGCCCAAGTACGAGAAGCACTTCAAGAGCTACGCCAAGGTCGAACAGGTCGACTGGCGCCTGCTGGCAGCCATCGGCTACCAGGAGTCGATGTGGCAGCCCGAAGTCACCTCCAAGACCGGCGTGCGCGGCCTGATGATGCTGACCCAGCGCACGGCCCAGGCCATGGGTGTGTCCAACCGCCTGGACCCGAAGCAGAGCATCCAGGGCGGTGCCAAGTACTTCATGAAGATCAAGGATGAGCTCGACGACAGCATCAAGGAGCCAGACCGCACCTGGTTCGCCCTGGCCGCCTACAACGTCGGCACCGGCCACCTGGAAGACGCCCGCACCCTGGCCAAGCGCGAAAAGCTCAACCCGAACAAGTGGCTGGACGTGAAGAAGATGCTGCCGCGCCTGGCGCAGAAGCAGTGGTATCGGCAGACCAAGTACGGTTATGCCCGTGGCGGCGAGCCGGTGCACTTCGTGGCCAACATCCGCCGTTACTACGACATCCTCACCTGGGTGACCCAGCCGCAGCTCGAAGGCCAGGTGGCCGAGGGCAACCTGCATGTGCCCGGGGTCAACAAGGACAAGCCGGCGGATCAGTCGCCGCCGATGTAAGCCTGCTCTGGCCTCTTCGCGGGCGAGCCCGCGAAGAGGCAGGTACAGGCTAAGCCTTGGCCCGCCGGGCCTTGAAGAAGTCACTGAGAATCTGCCCGCACTCCTCCGCCAGCACCCCGCCCTCCACCATCACCCGATGGTTGAGAAAGCCCTGCCCGAAAAACTGCCCCTGGCTCTGCACGATGCCCGCCTTGGGCTCCAGCGCGCCAAACACCACCCGCATCACTCGCGAGTGCACGATCAGCCCCGCACACATGCTGCACGGTTCCAGCGTCACGTAGAGGGTGCTGCCTGGCAGCCTGTAGTTGCTGGCAGCCTTGGCCGCCGCGCGAATAGCCACCATCTCGGCATGGGCGCTTGGGTCGCTGTCGATGATCGGCCGGTTGAAACCCTGGCCGATCACCTGCCCATGCTGCACCAGCACCGCGCCCACCGGCACCTCGCCCATGGCCGCGCCCTCGGCGGCCAGGGCCAGGGCCAGGCGCATGAATTCCTGATCGCGGCTGCGATCGATGATCTGCGGGCGCATCAGACCACCGCGATCGCGGCCATCAGGCCGGTTTCCATGTGGTCGATGACGTGGCAGTGGAACATCCAGGTGCCTGGGTTATCGGCCACCAGTGCGACCTGGGCACGCTCGTTCTTGCCCAGCAGGTAGGTATCGGTGAAGTAAGGTTCGGGGATTTGCCGGCGATTGGAGCCGATCACCTTGAAACTCATGCCGTGCAGGTGGACCGGGTGCTGGTACTGGGTCATGTTCTTCAGCTCGAAGATGTAGCTCTTGCCCTTCTTCAGCGTGGCGATCGGCCGGTCGGCGCAGGTCTTGTCGGTAATGTCCCAGGCTTGGCCGTTGATCTGCCACATGCTCGACGGTTTGTCCGGATCGTCGGTGACCGAGACAGTCGCCGCCCATTCGAAATTGAAGTTCAGCTTCTCGGCATTCTCCAGGTCCGGCTCGGCGATCGGGTTCGCCGGCAGGGCCTTGGGCCACTCGCCCGGTGCTTCGGTGCTGGCCACCGAGCGCAAGGTGCCCAGGCGTACAAAACCGTCGCGCAGGGAAATTTCCTCGCCCGCCTCGGGAATGCGAATGGCCAGGCAGATGCGCATGCCCGGGCCGAGCCAGTATTCGTCATCCAGTGGCCGTGGGGTCACCGGGTTGCCGTCGAGGGCATAGATTTTCGCCTCGCAGTTGCCTTTGAGGTTGAGGCGGTAGGTCCAGGTGTTGTCCAGGTTCAGCAGACGCACGCGCACCACCTGCCCTGCCGGCAACTCAGTGACCGAGTCAGCCTGGCCATTGATGGTGATCAGCCGCCCGGCAGTGCCGTTGCGGGCGGCCTCGCGGGGGATGCTGAAGGGCAGCCAGGCGCCCTGCTCGTCCACGTGCCAGTTCTTCAGGCTCAGGGTGCGCTCGTGCTTGAACCCGGTCGGCTCGCGCTCCTCGACGATCAGCGGGCCGACCAGCCCACGCCCAAGCTCCTCGGAGCTGCTGACATGGGGGTGGTACCAATAGCTGCCGGCATCCGGCACGCGGAACTTGTAGTCGAAGTATTCGCCCGGTTTGACCGGAAGCTGCGAAACATAGGGCACGCCGTCCATTTCCAGCGGCAGGCGGATGCCATGCCAGTGGATGGTGGTTTCCACCGGCAGGTGGTTGATGAAGCGTACCCGCAGCCAGGTGCCCTGGCGCACGCGCAACTCAGTGCCTGGCGCCGAAGGGCCGAAGGCCCAGGCCTCGGTCTTGAAGCCCGGCACCAGCTCGACGTCCAGGGGCGCGGCGATCAGCTCGTAGTCATGCCCGGCGTTGTCGTCCTCGACCTTGCCCAGCCAGTAACGGGCCGCGCCACCGGCGCCCAGGCCAACCACAACCAGGCCGGTCAGGCCCTTGAGCATTTGTCGACGGGTGAAGGACATCGGTGCGGGTACCTCGCATTCTGCGCAATCAAGCTGCCAGCTTGGCTGGCGGTGAAGGGCGAATACGATACACCTGCAAATGGGAAAGATTAAGTGAAGTGTTGTCACGGCATGCACGAGACAGGGTCGATGCCTCGCGATACTGTCCAACTGGAAATTTAACCAAGGCACCTGCACTATCACGCACCGTACCCATACGTTGCGATAAGAGACTTTGCATCATGTGTTGTGATCCAGGGTGAGCAGATACCCTTATCGTCGGTGGATATCGACCAGCATCCATTGGATCTGGACAGTAATGTTCAGCGCGCTTTTGAGCGCTTGCCAATCGCCACGCGAGGCGCTGCAACAACTGGCTGAAGAGCACGGCAGACAATTGCAGGTGCTGCCGGACCACGCCTTTCCGCTCGTCATGCTGGCGCCGCACCCTGCAGACAAGATGACCCGCCTGCGTGTCTACCTGGAAGGCGATGGCCACGCCTGGGCGACGGCCACTCAACCCAGCCTGGATCCGAGCCCGCACAATCTGTTGGTGGCACGACTGGCGATCAATGATCCGACCCCGAATGTATACCTGGCGCGCCCCTGCCAGTTCATCATGGCCGCAGCTTGCCAATCATCCCTCTGGACCCATCGACGATTTTCCAGGGAGGTGGTCACCCGCCTCAGCCAAGCGCTGGACCAGTTGAAGCAGCGATATGCCAACAGGGAGTTCGAACTGGTGGGGTATTCAGGCGGCGCCGCCCTCGCCTTGTTGTTAGCGGCGCAGCGCAATGATGTTACCCAGGTGCAAAGCTTCGCCGGCAACCTCAGCCCACGTCTGTGGGCGATGATGAAAGGCCTGTCGCCACTCGAGGGCTCGTTGGATCCGCTGGAGTATCGTGATCGGCTCGCCTCGTTACCCCAGCGTCATTTCATTGGAACAGCGGACCCCATCATCCCAGCCAGCTTGGCCGAGCGATACCAACAGGCACTTGGCTCGCCCCTCGCTCAATACGTCCCGGTACAACAAGCAAGCCATGACAGGGGGTGGGAAGCGACATGGAGCCGGTGGGCTCAAACACCGCTGGCACATGAAAGCCCTGGGCTCGAGGGGGAGAAACGCCCTCTGGGTGTACCGCAATCCCCCTGACACATGGACTGGGCGAGGCCGCTTGCCCGATCGTAAAGATACGTTAATTACCGAACGGAAAGCTTCAGACAAGCTGCAACAAAGCATTCCTTAGTTTTTCTGGTCGTTACTTGTCTTTTCCATGGTGAATTCCCCTGCAGGCATGGTGTAAATTTGCACGCGCTTGAATCAGTGCTCCACTGACACGCTGGCTGGGATGCCTGTAACAAACGCTGATGCGCAGTGCTTCCTGCCGGTTTCTTCCCTGTAAGGAAACTGCCTTGACCATCTACCTCCTGCGCCGCTCGATGTTGGCGCTGTCTGTCACTGCTGCTACCGCCCACGCCGCACCCGACTACAACCATGACCTGAGCACAGGGGCTTACAATAGCTCCGGTGATGTGTTCAACAATCTCACCTTCACCGGGACGTCGCAGAACGCAGGTGTAGCGGTGAGCAACGTGACATTGGCGGGCAACCTGGCCAACCAAGGCAAAATCAACCTGGCGGCTGCGAATGCCAGCGACATCCTGTCCGGCATCAGCATGACCCTCAACTCCACCGTTGCTGGCGACCTGGTCAATCAGGGCGACATTACGGTAAACAGCAACAGCGCCATGGGGCTGGACCTGTACCTGGCCAAGATCACAGGTGAAGTGAACAATAACGGCACCATCACTGTGACTGGCAAAAATGCCAATGGCATGATGATCACCTCGACCCAGGCGAGCATCAATAACTCGGGCACTATCACCGCGCGCGGCATCGACTCTGCGGGTATCGAAGTCGAGAACGCCCGCTTCACCGCTCAAGTGACGGGCGGCGCCTTCAAGACCGCTATCAACAATAGCGGGACCATCTCAGCTGATGGCGTGGGCATTCACTTTGTCAGCCTCGACACCTCGGGCGGTACCAACATCTTCGCCATCACCCAGACCAGTGGCCTGATCGAAGGCGGCACCGCAGCAATACTGGCGGACGACGGCGCATCGCCCTCGTACTTCTACTGGAAAGGAGGGCAAGTAAAGGGTGACCTGCTAGGCCTGAGTGGTGTGCTGGTAAAAGGTGACGCGATGTTCGATGGCTCGACCATCCGCGCCGGCTACGTCGATATCGACGGTGGTCGTCTGACGCTGCTCCGCCCGCAGACGACCATCGTCGGCGACCTCGATCTGGACAGCGACACTGCACGCCTGCGCCTGCTGCTGGGTAACGACACACAGCCTGACACGCCGATTCTCAAAGTCACAGGCAACACCTACTTCTCTGAAGGTAGCCAGGTCGAACTGAAGGCCCGCTCCGAAGACTTCCGCACATCGGCCCAGGGCACCCGCTACACCCTCATCAACTCTGGCACCTGGGAAGAGCCGCAGAACCTGTCCGTGGTTTCCTCCTCGGCGCTGCTCGAGGTGAAGAGCTTCGCCATCGAAGGCCAGGACCTCAAAGCGCTGGTCGCCACCCGCAGTGATGAAGTGATCACGCAGGGCCTGCAGGAAGCCAATGCCTCGGAGAACGCGGTGAACGCGATCAAGCCGCTCAAGAACACGCTCATGGGCCTGATGGACCAAAGCGACCCGGTCTTCCAGCGTTTCGCCAACGCCGCCAGCAACGAAGAGCTGGCCAAACTGGCCGAAACCCTGACCCCGGATGTCAGCGGTGGCGCGGTCAACGCCGCCACCAGCAGCCAGAACCTGGTCACAAGCGCCATCAACCATCGCGCCAGCAAAGCGCGTAGCGGCCTGTCCTCCGGCGACGTCCTGGCAGAGCAAGGCGTATGGCTGCAAGCGCTGTCCAGCGATGCCAACCAGGACAGCCGCCACGGTATCGAAGGTTACGACGCCAACACTCACGGCATCGCCGTGGGTGCTGACGGCAAGCTCAACGCCAATACCACCCTGGGCCTGGCCTACAGCTACCTCACCAGCGACGTCAAAGCCGACCTTGGCAACAAAACCGACGTCAGCGGCCATGCACTGACTTTGTACGGCAACTGGGCCCGTGACAACTTCTTCGTCGACACCTCGCTGATGTATGGCTGGAACGACAACGAGTCCAAACGCTACATCGCCGGTACCCTCGCCAAGGCCAACTACGACAGTGAGATCTTCGGCGTCAACGCACTGGCAGGCTACACCTTCCAGCTCGACAAGCAGTGGCTGCTGGAACCACAAATCGGTGCGCGCTATGCCAAGGTGTCGATTGATTCGTACCGTGAAAAAGGCAGCTCAGCCGCCCTCAACGTCGGCAGCCAGCGCTATGAAATCGGCGAAATGGGCCTGGGCGCTCGTCTGGCGGCCGCTTTCGACGTAGGTGTGGGCACCCTGGAGCCGGAAGCCAAGCTGATGGCCTGGCACGACTTCATCGCTGACAAGGCCAGCACCACTTCCACCTTCGTGCTTGGCGGTACCCCGTTCACCACCACGGGCGCAACACCTGCGCGCGACAGCTACGAACTGGGGCTGGGCGCAAATTACCGCGTCGGCGCGTGGAGCGTGGGAGGCACGTACAACTACTTGGCCAGCAGCGGCTTCAATGCCGACACCTTCACTGCGAACGTGCGTTACGATTTCTGATCACCGTCTTCACCTGAAACGACAAAGCCCGCTTGCGCGGGCTTTGTCGTTTCAGGCTGTCGGTCTAGCCGGACGCGGAATCATTCCCACTCGATGGTGGCCGGCGGCTTGCTCGACACGTCGTAGGTGACGCGGGAGATACCGTCGATTTCGTTGATGATACGGCCACTGACGGTTTCCAGCAGCTCGTACGGCAGGTGTGCCCAACGCGCGGTCATGAAGTCCACGGTCTCGACGGCACGCAGTGCCACGACCCAGGCGTAGCGACGGCCGTCGCCGACGACGCCGACCGACTTGACCGGCTGGAACACCACGAATGCCTGGCTGGTCTTGTGGTACCAGTCGGCCTTGCGCAGTTCTTCGATGAAGATGTGGTCGGCGCGACGCAGGATGTCGGCGTATTCCTTCTTCACTTCACCGAGGATGCGCACGCCCAGGCCCGGGCCTGGGAACGGGTGGCGGTAGACCATGTCGTACGGCAGGCCCAGCTCCAGGCCGATCTTGCGCACTTCGTCCTTGAACAGTTCACGCAGCGGCTCGACCAGCTTGAGGTTCATTTCCTCCGGCAGGCCACCGACGTTGTGGTGCGACTTGATCACGTGGGCCTTGCCGCTCTTGGCGCCGGCCGACTCGATCACGTCCGGGTAGATGGTGCCCTGGGCGAGGAACTGGATGTTGTCCAGCTTGCTGGCTTCGGCATCGAAGATGTCGATGAAGGTGCGGCCGATGATCTTGCGCTTCTTCTCCGGGTCGGCTTCGCCTTCCAGGTTGTCGAGGAACTGCTTTTCAGCGTCGGCGCGGATCACCTTGACGCCCATGTTCTCCTTGAACATGGCCATCACCTGGTCGCCTTCGTGCAGGCGCAGCAGGCCGTTGTCGACGAATACGCAGGTCAGCTGGTCGCCGATGGCGCGGTGCAGCAGCGCGGCAACCACCGAGCTGTCAACGCCGCCGGACAGGCCCAGCAGGACGTTGGCCGAGCCGACTTGCTCACGCACCTGGGCGATGGCGTCTTCAACGATGTTGGATGGGGTCCACAGGGCTTCACAGCCGCAGATGTCCTGGACGAAGCGGGACAGGATGCGACCGCCCTGCTTGGTGTGGGTCACTTCCGGGTGGAACTGCACGCCGTAGTAGCCGCGCGAATCGTCGAACATGCCGGCGATCGGGCAGCTCGGGGTGCTGGCCAGCACGTGGAAGTTGCCTGGCATCTGGGTGACCTTGTCGCCGTGGCTCATCCACACGTCCAGGCCCAGCACGCCGTCGTCGTCAACGTGGTCTTCGATGCCGTCGAGCAGGCGGCTCTTGCCGACCACGTCGACGCGGGCATAACCGAACTCACGCAGGTCGGAACCTTCGACCTTGCCGCCCATCTGCTCGGCCATGGTCTGCATGCCGTAGCAGATGCCCAGCACCGGCACGTTCAGGTCGAACACCGCCTGCGGGGCGCGTGGGCTGTTGGCTTCGTGGACCGACTCGGGGCCGCCGGCGAGGATGATGCCGCGCGGGTTGAATTCGCGGATCGCTTCATCGTCCATGTCGAACGGGTGCAGCTCGCAGTACACGCCGATTTCGCGCACGCGGCGGGCGATCAGCTGGGTGTACTGGGAACCGAAATCGAGGATCAGGATACGGTGAGCGTGAATGTCGAGGGCCATGACTCAATCTCGTCAGTGGAAATCGGAAACGACGCGGGGCTGTCATGACAGCCCCGCTTGCTAATGTTGCTGAAAGCCTCAGCCTACGCGGTAGTTAGGGGCTTCTTTGGTGATCTGCACGTCATGCACGTGGGACTCGGCCATGCCGGCACCGGTGATGCGCACGAATTCCGGCTTGGTGCGCATCTCTTCGATGGTCGCGCTGCCGGTGTAGCCCATGGACGAACGCAGGCCGCCCATCAGCTGGTGGATGATCGCGGCCAGGGCGCCCTTGTAAGGAACGCGGCCTTCGATACCTTCCGGTACCAGCTTCTCGGCGCCGGCCGAGGAGTCCTGGAAGTAACGGTCGGACGAGCCTTGCGCCTGTGCCATGGCACCCAGCGAGCCCATGCCGCGGTAGGCCTTGTAGGAACGGCCCTGGAACAGCTCGACTTCGCCCGGCGCTTCTTCGGTACCGGCGAACATCGAACCCATCATCACGCAGGAAGCACCGGCAACGATGGCCTTGGACAGGTCACCGGAGAAGCGGATACCGCCGTCGGCGATCAGTGGCACGCCAGTGCCTTCCAGTGCAGCGGCAACGTTGGCGATGGCGCTGATCTGCGGCACGCCGACACCGGCAACGATACGGGTGGTGCAGATCGAGCCTGGGCCGATACCGACCTTGACGGCGTCGGCGCCGGCTTCAGCCAGGGCCTTGGCCGCAGCGCCGGTGGCGATGTTGCCGCCGATCACCTGCACTTGCGGGTAGGTTTCCTTGACCCAGCGAACGCGGTCGATCACGCCTTTGGAGTGACCGTGGGCGGTGTCGACCACCACCACGTCAACGCCGGCGGCAACCAGGGCGGCAACGCGCTCGCCGGTGTCCTTGCCGGTGCCGACCGCAGCGCCGACGCGCAGGCGACCCTGGTCGTCCTTGCTGGCCAGCGGGTAGGCCTTGGCCTTTTCGATGTCCTTGACGGTCATCATGCCCTTGAGGTTGAACTTGTCGTCAACGATCAGGACCTTTTCCAGGCGGTGCTTGTGCAGCAGCTCGCGGACTTCGTTCTTGTTGGCGCCTTCGCGGACGGTGACCAGGCGCTCTTTCGGCGTCATCACGTCGCGGACCTTGGCGTCCAGACGGGTTTCGAAGCGCACGTCGCGGGAGGTGACGATACCGACCAGGTCGCCGTTCGCCAGTACCGGCACGCCGGAGATGTTGTTCAGGCGGGTCAGGTCGAACAGGTCGCGCACGGTGGCGTCGGCGTCGATGGTGATCGGGTCCTTGACCACGCCAGCCTCGAACTTCTTGACCTTGCGCACTTCGCCGGCCTGCTGTTCGATGGTCATGTTCTTGTGGATGATGCCGATGCCGCCTTCCTGGGCCATGGCAATGGCCAGGCGCGCTTCGGTCACGGTATCCATGGCAGCGGAAACCAGCGGAATGTTCAGCTCGATGCCACGAGTCAAACGGGTCTTGAGACTGACTTCATTGGGCAGTACCTCGGAGTAGCCAGGTACAAGGAGGATATCGTCGAAGGTCAGGGCTTCTTGGCTGATACGCAGCATCGCGGGGGCTCCCGGGCGGGAAAAATGGAAGCGCGCCATTATACTCATCCACGGCGCGCCGCTCAATGCAAAATAAGGGCCTTCGGTCAGCCTTGTGGCACTTTTACCTGCACCACCGCCACCGGCTGGTCGAGCCAGTCGGCAAAGCTGTCGAGAAAGGCCTGGGTGAACCCGGCCTCGCCCCAGTTGTTGAAGATGAACCCAAGGTTGGAAAAGGCACATGGCTGCAGGTAAATGAAGCCATTGATGTCGTCTTCATGGCCGCACAGCGGGCAGGTGAAGTTGTCGCTCACCGCCGGCATCCACTCCTCCAGGCTCTCGAACAGCGGCTCGCCGACCTCGCGCCGGCACTCCGGGCAGCCGGCCTCCTCGAGGAACCCCTCGGTCGGGGTATAGATGCAACGCTTGAGCATCACTTCCAGGCCATTGACCTGCTCGCCAAACGGCAGCTTTTCAGGGTGCAGGGCGACCTTGCGCGCGCCCGCCGCCAAGGCATGGCCCATGCGGTTGCCGGTACGGCCGCAGGTGGTCAGTTGTTCCTCGACGATCTTCTCGCGCACCAGCCAGCGCAGGATGGCGCGGGCACGGGCTTCGTGCACCTCGACGGTGGACAGCTTGGGGACGATGATGCTCTGGGTGTTCATGAACGAAGCGGGCCTGCGGACTGCGGTAATCCTGCAATTCTACAGCTCAGCCGCTCAGGTAGCGACCGATCAGCGCCAGGCCGCTGGCCAGCACCAGCCAGGTGACCAGGCGCACGAAGGCTTCGCGGGATAGTTTCAGGGTCAGCCGGCGCCCCACCCAGAGACCGATGAACATCACGGGCAGCAGGCAGGCGGCGAGCAGCAACAGGCTGGTGTCGGCGTACACGCCGGCCAGCAGGAACAGCGACAGGCGCACGAGGGTGCTGCAGCTGATCAACGCGCTTTGGGTCGCGCGCACCTGCTCCTTCACTTCAAGGCGTGCGCTCAGGTAGATCGCATAAAGGAAACCGCCACTGCCGAACAAGGCGCCAAACAGCCCGCCAACCGTGCCCATGGGCACCGCCCAAAAGCCCGACAATCGGGCCGGGCGCACCTTCACCGCCAGGCCGTAGACCGCATAGGCGGTGACGAACAAACCCATCAGCAACAGCAGCAGCTCGGACTTCAGGCGCAGCAGGAAAAGCACGCCCAGGGTGCAACCCACGGCCATGCACGGCAACAGGCGCAGCAGCTCGCCGCGCACCACGTCGCGACGTGACGGCAGCAGGTTGCCGAAGGCGGCGACGAAGTCCAGCAGCACCAGCAGCGGGATGATCCGCGACAGGGGCATGAAGTGGATCAGCACCGGGCCGGCTACCAGCGCAGTGCCGAAGCCTGCAATGCCGAAAACGATGTAGGCGGCGCCGACGCCGAGCAGGATGGGCAACCATTCAAGGCCGGAAAACGACAGTTGGGCGAGCACGGCAGCAACTCCTGGAAAGACAGGCAAAGGTTAGCCAGCCATGAGCCATGCCGACTAATATGCCTTTAACGCCATACCCATCTCGAAAAGGCATGACATGACGTCGATCCGCCAGTTGCGTTACTTCGTGGAAATCGCCGAATGCGGCAGCTTCAGCGGTGCCGCCGAACGGCTCTACATCGCCCAGTCGGCGCTGAGCCGGCAGATCAAGGAGCTGGAGCAGCAACTGGGTACCCCCCTGTTCGAGCGCACCGCGCGCCTGCCGCGCCTGACGCTGGCCGGCCAGGCCTTCCTGGAACGTGCGCGGCGCTTGCTGGCCGACCTGGCGCAAGCTGAGCGGGTGACCCGCGACATTGGTGAAGGGCTGCAAGGCAGCCTGCGCCTGAACCACTCCAGCACGGTACCGCTGACCGGCCCGCTGCTGGCTGGCCTGAGCGGCTACCTGCGGGGCAACCCAGGGGTTGCGCTGGAGATTGCCCAACAGTCGTCGGAGGCGCAGCTGGAGGATATCGCCGCCGGGCGACTGGATATCGGCCTGCTGCGTTTGCCGGTGCTGCGCCAGCATGAAGGCGTGGTGCTGCATGAACTGTTCAGCGAACCGTTGTTGCTGGCAGTTGCAGCCGGGCATCCACTGGCCGGTGCAGCGCAAGTGAAGCTGGAGCAGCTGCGTGAGGAGCGCTTTGTTTCCATCCCGCATCGGGATCGCGGCGGGCTGAGTTACCTGTCGGCCTCACTGTGCATGGATGCTGGCTTTTACCCGCGAGCGGCGCAGGTACTGTCGCGCAAGACGACGCAGTTGCAGCTGATCCAGGCCGGGTTCGGGGGGGCGTTGTTGCCGGAGTGCATGCGCGAGATTGCACCGGCCTCGGTCAGTTTCGTGGCGCTGGAGGGGGGATGCGAGAGTACCGTGGCGCTGGCCTGCCGACGCGATGCGGGACAGATGGTGCACCAGTTCGTCGCGGCGATGCAGGCTTGCCGGCGATAGGGCCGGGACAGACAACCGGGGCCGATGTCCTTTATGATGCCGGCCATGATCAGAGACCCTTTCGAACGACTCGGCCTGGACCGCGAGGTCCTCACCGTCAGCCAGCTCAACGGCCGCGCCCGCGTGCTGCTGGAAGACGTGTTCCGCAGTGTCTGGGTGGAAGGCGAGATATCCAACCTCGCCCGCCCGGCCTCCGGCCACATGTACTTCACCCTCAAGGACAGCGGCGCCCAGGTGCGCTGTGCGCTGTTCCGGCAGAACGCCACCCGCGTGCGCCAGGCCCTGCGTGACGGCCTGGCGGTGCGCGTGCGCGGCAAGGTCTCGCTGTTCGAAGGGCGTGGCGACTACCAGCTGATCCTCGATACGGTCGAGCCGGCCGGTGATGGCGCCCTGCGCCTGGCCTTCGAGGCGCTGAAGGAGAAGCTCGGCGCCGAAGGGCTGTTCAGTGCCGAGCGCAAGAAGCCGCTGCCGGCCCATCCGCAACGCATCGGCATCATCACCTCGCCCACTGGCGCGGTGATCCGCGACATCATCAGCGTGTTCGGCCGCCGGGCACCACAGGTCGAACTGAACCTGATCCCCACTGCCGTACAGGGCCGCGAGGCGATCAACCAGATCGTCCGCGCCTTGCAGCAGGCCGACCGGCTGGGCTTCGACGCGCTGATCCTGGCCCGCGGTGGTGGCTCGCTGGAAGACCTCTGGTGCTTCAACGAAGAAGCCGTGGCGCGCGCCGTGGCCGCTTGCGTAACGCCAATCGTCAGCGCCGTCGGCCACGAAACCGATGTGTCGATCAGCGACTTCGTCGCCGACGTTCGCGCCCCCACGCCTTCGGCTGCTGCCGAACTGCTGGCCCCCGACAACAGTGGCCTGCAGCAACGCCTCGACGGCCTGCAGCGGCGCCTGCTGCTGCGCATGCAGAACCGCCTGACCCACGACCGCCTGCGCCTGGAGTCGCTGACCCGGCGCCTGCGTCACCCCGGCGAACGCCTGCGCCAGCAAGCGCAACGCCTGGATGACCTGGACATGCGCCTGCGCCGCGCCTTCATGCTCAACCTCAACCAGCGCCGCGAGCGCCTGGCGCGCCTCGATACACGCCTGGCCGCGCAGCACCCGGGGCGCACGCTGAAGCTGCTGGGGCAGCGCCTGGACAGCCTCGCCGAGCGCCTGCCAAGGGCCATGCGCGAAGTACTCAAGGACCGCCGCCAGCGCTTCCAGGCACAACTGCAGACGCTGCAGGTAGTCAGCCCGCTGGCGACCCTGGCACGCGGCTACAGCATCCTCCTCGACGAGCAGGGCCAGGCCATCCGCAGCGCCGAGCAGACCCGCAACGGCCAGCGCCTGACCGCGCGCCTGAACGAAGGCGAGTTGCTGGTACGCGTCGAAGACAATCACCTGACCCCGGTCACCCTCTCTTTACTGGACTGACACATGCCCCGCCTGTTCGCGCCCCTGCTCGCCCTCTCCCTCCTGCTGCTGGCCGCAGGCGCCCAGGCCAGCTACATCACCCGCACCCTGAACAAGCCCGTGCCCGGTGGCGTGGCGGTGGTCGACCTCGGCCCGGCAGCAACAGCGCCGAGCGCGCGCTTCGATGGCAAACCGGTGCTGGTGGTCAAGGAGCAGGACAACTGGCTGGCCATCGTCGGCATCCCACTGACCCAGAAACCCGGCACCGCCGTGCTGACCCAGGGCGGCCGCAGCCTGCCCTTCAGCGTCGGCAGCAAGAAGTACCCCGAGCAGCACATCACCTTGAAGAACACCCGCCAGGTCAACCCGAACCCGGACGACCTCAAGCGCATCGACCGCGAACTGGCCGAGCAGATCAAGGCGTATCGCAGCTTCAGCCCGGTGCTGCCGAGCAACCTGATCCTCGACAAACCCGTCAGCGGGCCATTGTCGAGCAAGTTCGGCGTGCGCCGCTTCTTCAATGGCGAGGAGCGCAACCCCCATGCCGGGCTGGACTTCGCGGTGCCGGCCGGTACGCCGATCAAGACCCCGGCCAACGGCAAGGTGATCCTGGTGGGCGACTACTTCTTCAATGGCCGTACGGTGTTCGTCGACCACGGGCAAGGGTTCATCAGCATGTTCTGCCACATGTCGAAGATCGATGTGCAGGTTGGCCAGCAGCTGCGCCGCGGCGATGTGGTCGGGCGCGTGGGCTCGACCGGGCGGGCCACCGGGCCGCACATGCACTGGAACGTCAGCCTGAACGATGCGCGGGTGGATCCGGCGATCTTCATTGGCGCGTTCCAGCCCTGAGATCGGCGCCGCCTGCTTCGCGGGCTCGCCCGCTCCCACAGGGATCGCGCCGCGCCCGAAGGCTGCGCCGTACCTGTGGGAGCGGGCGAGCCCGCGAAGAGGCCAGCACTGCCAACATCAAATCCGACGTGTTGCGCTGTAGAAAAATACTGCGCAAGCCTTAGTAAGCACCATAAAAAATCCAGCTATAAAATCTCGCCATTTAGCTTTTTTTAAGCATTCCTCTCAATTTTTTTCGAACGCTTGCCATCCCCCACCCCACTGGTTAGGGTTGAGGGCATGAAAACCTTCAGCACCCTCATCCTGCTCCGACAACATCGCAGCCTCTGCCTGGTCAGCGCCCGACTACCAGGCTGATTCGCGTCGCCTCGCCTCTTCATCTCGTTACAGCTCGGCAGGCCCGATCTCGGCCGCACACAAAAGGATTGCTTCCATGACCATGCTCAAAGACCCATCGAAGAAATACCGCGCTTTCCCGACCATCGACCTGCCTGACCGTACCTGGCCGTCGAAGACCATCACCGAGGCGCCGATCTGGTGCAGCTCCGACCTGCGTGATGGCAACCAGTCGCTGATCGAGCCGATGGACTCGGAGAAGAAGCTGCGCTTCTGGAAGACCCTGGTGCAGGTTGGCGTGAAGGAAATCGAAGCCTCGTTCCCGTCGGCCTCGCAAACCGACTTCGACTTCGTGCGCATGCTGATCGAAGACGGCCACATCCCGGACGACACCACCATCCAGGTGCTCACCCAGGCCCGTGAAGACCTGATCGCCCGTACCTTCGAGTCGCTGCGCGGGGCGAAGAAGGCCATCGTCCACCTGTACAACGCCACCAGCCCGTCGTTCCGCCGCATTGTCTTCAATCAGGACAAGCAAGGCGTGAAGGACATCGCGGTGAACGCGGCCAAGCTGTTCGTCAAATATGCCGCCCAGCAGCCGGAAACCCAGTGGACCTTCCAGTACTCGCCAGAAACCTTCAGCGCCACCGAAATGGAGTTCGCCAAGGAAGTCTGTGACGCGGTCATCGAAGTCTGGAACCCGACCCCCGAGCACAAGATCATCCTCAACCTGCCGGCCACCGTGGAAGTTTCCACGCCGAACATCTACGCCGACCAGATCGAGTGGTTCTGCCGCAATGTCAGCCGTCGCGACAGCGTGATCATCAGCCTGCACTGCCACAACGACCGTGGCACCGGCATTGCCGCCACCGAGCTGGGCCTGATGGCCGGCGCCGACCGTGCCGAAGGCTGCCTGTTCGGCAACGGCGAGCGCACCGGCAACGTCGACCTGGTGACCCTGGCACTGAACCTCTACACCCAGGGCATCGACCCGCTGCTGGACTTCTCCGACATCGACGGCGTGCGCAAGGTGGTCGAAGAGTGCAACCAGCTGCCGGTGCACCCACGTCACCCGTATGTCGGCGACCTGGTCCACACCGCATTCTCCGGCTCGCACCAGGACGCCATCCGCAAGGGCTTCGCCAAGCAGCAGGAAGGCGAGCTGTGGGAAGTGCCGTACCTGCCGATCGACCCGGCCGACATCGGCCGTAGCTACGAGGCGGTGATCCGCGTCAACAGCCAGTCGGGCAAAGGCGGCATCACCTACCTGCTCGAGCAGGAATACGGCATCAGCCTGCCGCGCCGCATGCAGATCGAATTCAGCCAGGTCGTGCAGGGTGAAACCGACCGCCTGGGCCTGGAAATGACCGCCCAGCAGATCTACAGCCTGCTGCACAAGGAATACCTCCAGGCCAACGCCCCGTATGCGCTGGTCAGCCACCGCCTGCAGGAAGAAAACGGCAACAGTGCCGTGGAAGTGGAGGTCGCCGGCGAAGGCGAAACCACCCTGCACTGGCGCGGCAAGGGCAACGGCGCCCTGGAAGCCCTGGTGGCCGGCTTGCCGGTATCCGTGGAAATCATGGACTACAACGAGCACGCCATCGGTGCGGGTACCAACGCCAAGGCCGCGGCCTACATCGAACTGCGCGTGGCCGGCGGTCGTCCGGTGCACGGTGTGGGTATCGATGAAAACATCACCACCGCCAGCTTCAAGGCGCTGTTCAGCGCGCTGAACCGCTCGCTGAGCCAGCAGGAAGCCAAGGCCGCATAAGCAGCCCCCGGCAAATCAGGCCCGCATCCTTGATGCGGGCTTTTTTTTTTGCCAGTTTGCCAGCGTCCAGAGGCTGGCCACTGTTTTGCCTTACGGTTTGGGTATACTGCGCCAGCCCTCTTCAACTCATGCAAGGAGCACCATGAGCCGCCGTCAGGAATGTACCCGATGAGCGTCCCGCTGAGCGAACAGATCGGGGCCATGGGCCTCGTCGACCAGCTGCGTCATCGCGAGATGGAAATCCAGGAACACCTGGACCTGCCCCGGCGTCGCGCCGAAGTGGCCGAGCGGATCCGCAGCTATTACCAGAACAATGGCATCGCCTTCGAAGACGCGACGATCGAAGAAGGCGTACGCCTGTTCTTTTCGCGCCGCCTGGTGTTCGAGGCCCCCACGCTGAACCTGGCCCAGCGCCTGCTGGTACGCCTGAACATGGCGCGCGGCACGCTGCTGAAGATCACCGTGATCGGCGCCGTGACAGTGGCCCTGCTGCTGGGCCTGAACTGGTCAGAGAACATCCGCGCGCAAAGAGAAACTGCGCAATTGGCAACGCACAGCCAGGCCCTGCAGCACCGGCAACAACAGATGCTTGAGCGCCTGAAGGCAGTGACACTGCCCGCTGAGGATCGCCAGGCACTGACGGGCTGGGCCGTACAGGCCGGGAAAGACATCGCCAGCCAGAAGTTCAAAGTGGCAGAAAACACGCTCGGTGTGCTGGATGACTACCTGGACTACGCCGCCGAGCCTCTGACCCTCTCACTGGTCGACCGCCCCGGCGTCAAGTCCGGCGTGGAACGCTGCTACGAAGCGGCCGGCTGCAGCGCGAACAGCCTGCGAGGCAAAAGCTGGTACCTGATCGTCGAGGCCCTGGACGCCACCGGCAAGCCAACCCAGGTGCCAGTGACCAGCGTCGAGGACGGCAAGACCCGCTGGGCCGACCAGTTCGGCGTGCGGGTCAGCCATGACGAGTACCAGAAGCTGCGCCAGGACAAGCTCGACGATGGCCATATCAGCCAACGGGTCATCGGCGACAAGCCCGCCAACACCCTGGCCCTGCGCTTTACCCAGCGCACCAGCTCAAACCCCGACATGATCCTGCAATGGTGACGCCATGACTCCGACCGCCCTCGCCAAAGCACTTGAGAAGAACTCGCGCCAGGCCGAAAAACACCTGCGCCAGGCCGAGGAGGCCTTGTATGCCGAGGCCGACCAGGAAACTCGACTCGAACACTTGATCGCGTCGAAACTGAGCGAAATCGCCGGCCTGCAACTGGAAGCCAACCCCGCGCAAGACCAACGCACCCGGCAACTGCTCGAACAGCGTGAGCTGGAGCGTACGGCGCTCGGCCAGCAACTCGAGCAGGTCGAACGGTCCATCGCCAGCAGCCTGGCGAAACAGCAGGCGATACGCCAGGACCTCGGCCAGCTGGATGCCAAGGCCCAGGCCCTGCTGGAACAGGACCCGGCACATCGCCGTTTGCTCGAGCAGTTGGACGCCGCCGACCTGGCCGAACGGCAAGCCCAGGCCGGCTACACGGAAATCCGTGACGAATGCGCCAGCAAGCTGCAAGGCTACGCCACCCACCCCCTCTACGCCTTCCTCAAGGCGCGCCAGTACGGTACCGAGCAGTACCGCCCGAAGCTTTTCCAGCGTGCACTGGACGACTACCTGGCCCGCAAGGTGGACTTTCGCGTAAACCACGCCAACGAGCAGATCCTGTTGGCCATGCAAGCCCGCAACGAGACCCTCGCCCAGACCCTCGGCGAGGCGCGCCAGCAGTTGCAGGCACAACACCAGCAACAACTGGACAAGGCGCGCGAGAGCCTCGGCATGCAGGCGTCGATGACTCAGGAGCAAGACCTCGACACGTTGCTTGGCGAGGCCAAGGCCCAGGCCAGTGCGCTGCATGCGCAGCTGGCCGCCTTCAACGAGCAGCGTGACCCGCACCTGCAGCAGCTGCGCCAGACGATCGCCGAGCGGCTCAAGGAGCGGCCTCTGGCCGAACTGATCGTCGAGGCGGCCAAGACCCCTGACCAGCGTGACGATGTACTGGTCGGCGATCTGCAACTGCTGCACGCCCGCCTGCGGGAACTGCAGCAGCGCCTGAGGGCCGCACGCGACGAGGCCGCCGACCAGCGCCGCCTCTACGAGCGCGCCAAGACCCTCGAGTACGCACTGCGTGACGACCATTACCGCGATCCGAGCAACGAATACGAGCTGCCCCAGCCAATCGAGCAGGTGCTGGCGGGCTACATGCAAGGCCAGTTCGACACGTACGCCGTGCAGAAGCTCCTCGACGAAAACCGCCAGTATGTGCCGCTGCACCGCCGCGGCGATGCCAGGAACCACCAGTGGGGCAGTGCATCGACCTACACCGCGGGCGACTTTGCCGGTTCGCGCAGCTCGTCCGGTAGTACTTTCCACACCTCAAGCAGTTCAGGTGGCGGGGGTTTCAAAACCACCCACAGTTCAGGTGGTGGCGGCTTCCGCACTACCGACAGTTTCTGACGCACTCCCCAGACAACCACTCAGGCAAGGACACCCATGAGCCAATACCTCCAACGCGCCCTCGACGGCCTGCGCCAACTCGGTATCTCCTTCAGCCAGCCGACCCAACCGGCCCCGGTGCTGGTACTGCTGGACAAGGTCGCGCACTACGACGAACAACGCGTCACCGGCATTGCCGCAGTGCTGCAACAGGCGACCCTGTTCAACCAGACCGTGCGCGAACAGATCGCCGGCATGGACATCTCGCACCGCTACATGAACATCACCGACAGCTTCACCTCGATCCGCGAGGATGCTGCCGCGATGGCCTCGTGGATGGACGACGGGCGCCTGGACACCGTCGAACGCCTGAAGATGGCCTGGATGAACATGCGCCGCGGCTCGATCCCGAGCCGTTTCGAGGACATCCGCAAGCACTACCTCGACGTGTGCGAAGCCGCCAGTGACCAGATCACTCGGGAAGGCCTGATCCTCGAGTCGTACATGGACTTCCGCCTGGCCATGAAGACTGCCGAGGTCGATGCCCAGCAGGTGCTGACCCTCGCCGGGCAGTCGCTGCAGCAGCGCACCCAGGCCCTGGATGCCGCCAACGCCACCGTGGCCGCCGCCGAAGGGCAGGAACCGGCCCAGCGCGCAGCCCTTGAGCTGGCCCGCGACGAGGCGGTACGCGCGCTGCAGAATGAAGACAAGAGCTACCAGATCGTCAAGGACATCGCCGACGACCTGCGGGTCGGCTACAACACCGCCGAGATGGTGTTCGCCCGCATCAGCCAGGTGCACGTGGTCAAGGAGCGCCAGTACCAGCGCATGATCTCGTTCTTCTCCACCAACGAAGTGGTGCTCACCAGCCTGGCCGTGTCGTTCACCGCCAACCAGGGCATGGCCGAGGCCACCCACACCCTCAACGCCACCACTGCCGGCATCAACAAGGGCCTCGAGGCGTTGGGCGAGCTGGGCAACAAGCAGCTCGGCGCGGCGATGAAGGCCAGCTATGGCTCGACTCTGCGGGTCGAATCGGTACGCGCGCTGGCCCAGGCCACCCTGGACTTCCAGAACGACATGAAAGGCCTGACCGAGACCTACCGTGCCGAGTCGACCAAGGCCGCGCAGGACATCGCCACGGCCGTCGAAGACGCCAAACGCGCCTTCTCCAACCTGCTGACCAAGGCAGCGCAGTGAAGCAAGGCTCGCTCAGCGAACAGATGGGGGCCATGGCCCTCGTCGATCAGCTGCGCCTGCAGCAACGGCAGGCGCAGGATCACCTGGACCTGCCGCGCCGTCGCGAAGAAGTGGCGCAACGCATCCGCACCTATTACCAGGCCCAGGGCATCGCCTGCGACGACGCTCTGATCGACCAGGGGGTACGGGCTTTCTTCGCCGAGCGCCTGGTGTTCAAGGCACCCGAGCTGTCTCGCCAGAGCCGCTCATGGTGCTGGCTGATCATGCGCCAGGGACGTATCGCGGTATTGCTGTTCCGTGCCTTGCTACTCATCGGCACCTTCGCCCTGGTAGCGAAGCTCGAAGCAGTGACCCGCTAGCGGGCGGCAAAAAAAAAGGGCGCCGACCAAGCGCCCCATAAGCCGTAAAGCACACAACAGATTCAGTTGGCGTCCAGCAGTGCCATCGCCTCGGCGCTGCACGCCTCGATCCGCGCCCAGTCGCCGTTCTTGATCCAGCTGCTGTCGAGCATCCAGGTGCCGCCCACGCACATCACGTTAGGTAGCGCCATGTAGTTGCGCACGTTAGCCGGGTTCACGCCACCCGTCGGGCAGAAGCGGATGTCACCGAACGGGCCGGCAAAGGCCTTGATCGCGGCCACACCGCCGCTGATTTCCGCCGGGAACAGCTTGAAGCGACGGTAGCCCAGGGCATAGCCCATCATGATCTCGGACGGCGTGCTGATGCCTGGCAGCAGCGGGATCTCGCTGTCGACACCGGCTTCGAGGATGTCCTGGGTGATGCCCGGCGTGACGACGAACTGCGCGCCAGCGGCTTCCACCGCCGCGAACATGCTGCGGTCGAGCACGGTGCCGGCGCCGACGCACAGCTCTGGGCGCTGCTCACGCAGCACCTGGATAGCCTTCAGGCCATGCTGCGAACGCAAGGTCACTTCCAGGGTGCGGATACCGCCAGCAGCCAGGGCGTCAGCCAGTGGCAGGATGTCTTCCTCACGGGCGATGGTGATTACCGGGAGGATGCGCGCCTGTTCGCAGATGGCATCGATCCGGGCGGCTTTATCCGCCATCGAAAGCTTGGGCTGTGGGCGTTCAAGGGTGGTCATGACAGTGGATCCTTGGCTCATGGGCACCAGTAGATGTCCAGGGGGTCGTGAAGAAAGGCGCGAATCGGCATTTCGGAAAGGTCGTTGCCCGCCAGCGCGGCGCGCAGGGTAGCGAGTTTGCCCGGGCCTTGCACGGACAGCGCGATGAATGCCGCGCCGGCCAGCAGTGAACGGGTCATCGACAGGCGCTGGTGCGGTACGCTCGGGGCCAGCATCGGCAGGCAACGGCGCGTGCTGTTCAGGTCCAGGCCTTCGGCAAGGTTGGGGCTGCCCGGGAACAGCGAGGCGGTATGGCCATCGTCGCCCATGCCCAGCACCAGCACATCGATCGGCGGCAGCGCTGCCAAGGCCTGGTCGGCGTTGCCTGCGGCCGTGTCGAGGTTTTCGGCCTGCTGATACAGCCCGACGAAGCGGGCCTTGCCGGCAGCGCCCTTGAGCAAGTGGCGGGCCAGCAGCCCGGCATTGCTGTCGGCGTGCTCCACCGGCACCCAGCGCTCGTCGGCCAGGCTGACGGTGACCTTGGTCCAGTCCAGCTGTTCACCCGCCAGCTTCTCGAGGAACGGCACCGGGCTGCGACCGCCAGACAACACCACGCAGGCCTGACCCTTGGCGGCAATGGCTGCACGCAGGTGCTCGGCCACGTCTTGGGCCAGGGTTGCGGCCAGTGCTTTGGCATCCGCCAGGTCGTGCACCTGCACGGCCGCTGGCAGCTTCAATTCAGATATCGCCATACCACGCCCTCCCATCGCGCGTGATCAATGCAATCGAGCTCATCGGCCCCCAGGACCCCGCCGCGTATGGCTTGGGCGCATCGCCCGCGTTACGCCAGCCGGCGATCAACTGGTCACACCACTTCCAGGCATACTCGATCTCGTCCTTGCGCACGAACAGGTTCTGGTTGCCACGCATCACTTCGAGCAGCAAGCGCTCGTAGGCATCCGGAATCCGCGCGCTGCGCCAGGTGTCGGAAAAATTCAGCTGCAGCGGGCCACTGCGCAGTTGCATGCCCTTGTCCAGGCCCTGCTCCTTGGTCATCACCCGCAAGGATATGCCTTCGTCCGGTTGCAGGCGGATGATCAGCTTGTTACCGATCTGCAAACGCTGTTCCGGGGCGAAGATGTAGTGCGGCGTCTCCTTGAAATGGATGACGATCTGCGACAGCTTCTGCGGCATGCGCTTGCCGGTGCGCAGGTAGAACGGCACGCCCGACCAGCGCCAGTTGCGGATGTCGGCGCGCAGGGCGACGAAGGTTTCGGTGTCGCTCTGCGCGTTGGAATTGTCTTCTTCCAGGTAGCCAGGCACCGGCTTGCCGTCGCTGTAGCCGGCAATGTACTGACCGCGCACCACGCGGGTGCTCAAGCCCTCGCCGGTGATCGGTGCCAGTGCCTTGAGGACCTTGACCTTCTCGTCACGGATGCTGTCGGCCGACAGCTCGCTGGGCGGGTCCATGGCGATCAGGCAGAGTAGTTGCAGCAGGTGGTTCTGGATCATGTCGCGCAGCTGGCCGGCCTTGTCGAAATAGCCCCAGCGGCCCTCGATGCCGACCTTCTCCGCCACGGTGATCTCCACGTGGGAGATGGAATTCTGGTTCCACTGGGTTTCGAACAGGCTGTTGGCAAAACGCAGGGCGATCAGGTTCTGCACCGTCTCCTTGCCCAGGTAGTGGTCAATGCGATAGACCCGGCTTTCCGGGAAGAACCGCGCTACGGCATCGTTGACCCGCCGTGATGACTCCAGGTCATGGCCGATGGGTTTTTCCAGCACCACCCGGGTGCGGGCGGCCAGGCCAGCCTTGTCGAGGTTTTCGCAGATGGCGCCGTAGACGGCCGCCGCCGTGGCGAAGTAGGCGATCAGCGGCTGCTCGGCACCCAGTTGTTCGGCCAGGGCCTGGTAGCCTTCGGGCTGCAGGAAGTCCAAGTGCTGGTAGCGCAGGCGGCCCAGGAAACGCCCCAAGGCGGCGGGCTCGATTTCAGCCTCGGCCACATGCCGGCGCAGGTGCGTTTCGATGGTGTTCAGGTGATCCTCGGCGCTGCCGGCCTCGCGGGCCAACGCCAGCAGGCGGGTGTCCGCGTGCAGGAGGTTGGCACGGTCGAGCTGGTAGAGCGCGGGAAACAGCTTGCGCAGTGCCAGGTCGCCAAGGGCGCCAAACAGGGCAAAGGTGCAAGGTTCGACACTGATCGCAGCCATGATGTTGGTTCTTTCCTAAAGTTGGTCTAGGAATACCGCTTTCACACACGGTTTTCAAGGGATAATGTAGTAAAAACCACAACATTACACACAAGCGTTACAGACAAGTGGTACGCCAATCGCACCGACAGTACGATAGACGACCGTGCAAAAGGCCTGCTGCTCACACAGCCGGCTGTCTTCTCGACCCAAGGACACACCCATGGACCGCGTGCGAAACCTCCTGGAACAGATCCAGGGACGCCTCGACGAGCTGAACAAGGCCGAACGCAAAGTCGCCGAAGTCATCCTGCTCAACCCGCAACAAGCCACCCGCTTCAGCATCGCCGCGCTGGCCCAGGCGGCCAAGGTCAGCGAACCGACCGTCAACCGCTTCTGCCGCTCGTTCGGCGTCAGCGGCTACCCGGAACTCAAGCTGCAACTGGCGCAGAGCCTGGCCAGCGGCGCCGCTTATGTCAGCCGTGCGGTGGAAGCCGACGACGACCCGGCAGCCTACACCCAGAAGATCTTCGGCAGTGCCATCGCCTCGCTCGACAGCGCCTGCCAGCAACTGGACCCGCAACAGGTCAGCCGCGCCGTGGACATGATGATCCAGGCCCGGCAGATCCACTTCTTCGGCCTCGGCGCCTCGGCGCCGGTGGCTCTCGATGCCCAGCACAAGTTCTTCCGCTTCAACCTTGCGGTATCGGCCCACGCTGACGTGCTGATGCAGCGCATGCTGGCCTCGGTGGCGCACACCGGCGACCTGTTCGTGATCATTTCCTACACCGGGCGCACCCGCGAGCTGGTCGAAGTAGCACGCCTGGCCCGGGAAAACGGCGCCTCGGTGCTTGGTCTGACCGCTGCCGGCTCGCCGTTGGCCCAGGCCTGCAGCCTGAGCCTGCACATTCCGCTGCCGGAAGACACCGACATCTACATGCCGATGACCTCGCGGATCATTCAGCTGACCGTGCTCGACGTGCTGGCCACCGGCATGACCCTGCGCCGCGGCGTGGACTTCCAGCCGCACTTGCGCAAGATCAAGGAAAGCCTCAACGCCAGCCGCTACCCGATCGAGGACGACGAACTCAACTGAGCCGGTGCGCCTGCAGCCGCAGGTGCGCGCGCTGCCCCGGCGCCAGGCTCAGGCCCTCGCCACTGCCACTGGCCGCCTCGACGCAGACGAAACCCTGGCATTCACGGCCGCTGACGCCCATCAGCGGCCGATTACCCGGGTGCCAGACCACGGTATCGTCGCTGTCGCCCGTGTCGATGCACAGCTCCCGCTCCCAGGCCGGGTCCTGCAACTGCACCCGCGGCGTGCCCGGGTAGACCTTCTGGCAGCCACCCTTGAGCTTGAGTGCACCGTCTTCACGGCAGGCCTGGCGACTCAGGCGGTCATAGCCTTCGATATCCTCGAGCCCAGACAGCGCTATCTCAGACACGTCACTGATACGCCAGTAGGCCAGCAGCGCATGGCTCAACTGGCAAGGTTCACTGTCCTGGTGCTCGGTGCTCAGGCTCAGCTCCATGCGGTTGCCGAGCCTGGCGTGCAGGTCTACCTGCCAGTCGCACAGGTCCAGCCGCCACTTCAGGCTGACGCCCTCCTCGTCTTCGCGGCTGTCCACCAGCTTCCAGTCCAGCAAGCGCGCCCAGCCATGGGCTGGCCACAGGTCTTCGCTGGGGTGGCGGCCGTACCAGGGCCAGCACACCGGCACACCACCGCGGATGGCACCCACCTGCGGCCATTGCTCGGCGCACCACAGCCAGGGCCGCTCACCGGCCGGCTGAAAGTGCAACAGTTGCGCACCCTGGCGGCTGAACACCGCCTGGCAACGGGGATGGTCGATGATCAGCACATCGCGCTGCTGGTAACGCTCCCACTCGAATGTCGGCCGCGGCCGCTGCGAGGAAAAGAAGCGATGTAGCGGATGTTCAGGCATGGTTCCAAGCTCTTGTTGTTTGAGATAGCGCTATCTCGGCCTATCCCCGACAACCACTGCAAGCCAGTGGGTGCCGGGAGCCGAATTTGGATTGGCGTAAATTTACAACAAGTTCGCTTAGAAAGACGACTGAATCTTCAAACCTGCGACCAGCGCGTTGTCGACTTCGTCCACACCCCCCGGGCTCTTGATGTACTGCAAGTTGGGCCGCACGGTCAGCCAGTTGGTGACGTGGAAGCCGTAGTAGAGCTCGGCGTTGTACTCGGTGCGCTGCAGCGGCACGAAGCCTGGATTGTCGTAGTCGTCGATGCCGTTCTGGGCATTGAGCAGCTCGGCGCGTTTCTTCACGTCATCGTTGACGTGGATGCGGGCTACGCCAAAGCCGATGTCATCCTTGGGCCGGGCGTCGAAGGCGCCTTTGTAGACCAGGCCGACCTGCTGGTAGTTGTCGACCACGTTGGTGGCCTTGTCGTGCACGGTGAAGTTGGCGAACAGGCTCAGGCCGCGATTGATGTCGCCGCCATGGGCGGTGACCTGCTGCTGCGCCACCACCCACCAGCCGTGCTTGCTCGAGTGCGACTTGAAGTCCTGGCCGGTGATCGCCTGCGGGTTGCCGTTGACGTCCTCGAACACGTCATCGGCCTTGGCCGTGCTGTAGTAGTAACCCAGGCGGTATTCACCCGGCAGGTCATTGACCTTGGGCGACCAGACCATCTCGACCGGCAGGATTGCGCCTTTCGTGCCGCTGCCACTGAGCTTGAAGCCGTTACCGGTCTCCAGGTTCGACGGGTTCTGTTCGTAAGCGCCGACTTGCACGAAGAATTCCGGGGTGATGTTGTACTTGACCCGCAGTGCCCACTGGCTGACCGGCCAGTTGTACCAGATGCTGCCGACCCAGTTGCCCACCTGCGAGCCGCAGAAGGCCAGGTTCTGGAAGTCGCAGGGGAAGCTGTTGAAGTCCTCACCCTCACCGAAGCGGCCGACTTTCACGTCCAGCGCGCCGTCGAAATACTTCTGCTTGACCCACATCTGCGTCAGGCGCCAGGTCTGGCCACGGCCCCACACTTCCTGCACCGAGCTGAACTGCCCGGCGCGGGGGTCGCTGATGCGGTCGTTGGACAGGTTGCGGCCGCTGCGTTCGGTGATCGCCAGCTTGAACTCGGCATCGTGCCAACCGAGGATCTTCTGCAGGTCCAGGTGGGCACCAAGCGCGAACTGGTCACTGTAGCGTGCGGTCTTGTCGTCGTTATAGCCGCCATGCAGGTTACCGGCCACCTCGCCCACGTAGTCGAGGGTGAAGTCGTAGCCCTTGTCCAGCAGTTCGGTGCGGGTACCGCCCCAATCGCCGGTCATCCATTTCGACTCGCTGGAAAATGCCTCGGCAGCCTGCACGCCGCTGCTGCCAACCACGGCAAGCAGGGCCAGTGAACCCAAGGTCCTGATGCGATTGCGCTGTTCCATCCCTTTGCGTCCTCTTTTTTCTTATTGATGGTGTAGACGAATTAGCGGCCCTTGAAGTGAGCCACGTTGTCCTTTACGGCGGTATTGCTGCTGGCCAGGTGCAAACGCTCGCCGCTGTCGGCATCGAACAGCAGCACCCGTGCCGGGTCGAACTGCAGGTTCAGGCTGTCGCCGACCCGGCAGGCAATGTCCGGCGCCAGGCGGCAACAGACCTTGGTCTGGTTGAGGGTGACGAACACCAGCAGGTCCGGCCCGGTGGGCTCGGTCACCTGCACTTCGGCGCGGATACCGGGCAGGCCGTTGCCCTCGCCTGCGCCCAGGGCGATCTGCTCGGGGCGGATGCCGAGAATGATCTCGCGACCATCGAGGTCGTCGTTGGCCGGCCCCAACGGCAGTTCGCAGCGCGCCTGGCCACTGTCGAGCACCGCCAACAGGCGCCCGTCCTGCTTGGTCAGGCGCACTGGAATGAAGTTCATCGGTGGCGAACCGATGAAACTGGCGACGAACTGATTGGCCGGGTCGTTGTAGATCTGCTGTGGCGTGCCGAACTGCTGGATGATGCCGTCCTTCATCACCGCCACCTTGTCGCCAAGGGTCATGGCCTCGATCTGGTCGTGGGTCACATACACCGTGGTGGTCTTCAGGCGCTGGTGCATCAGTTTCATTTCAGTGCGCATCTCGACCCGCAGCTTGGCGTCGAGGTTGGACAGCGGCTCGTCGAACAGGTAGATCTTCGGCCGCCGCGCCAGCGCCCGGCCCATGGCCACACGCTGTTGCTGGCCGCCGGACAGCTGCGCCGGCTTGCGTGCAAGCAGGTGCTCGATCTGCAGCAGCTTGGCCACCCGCGCCACTTCTTCGTCGATGGCCGACTGCGGCAGCTTGCGGATCTTCAGGCCGAATTCGATGTTCTCGCGCACGCTCATGGTCGGGTACAGCGCATAGGACTGAAACACCATGGCGATGTCGCGATCCTTGGGGCTCATGCCGCTGACGTCCTGGTCATCGATGAGGATCGCGCCGCCGGTAATGTTCTCAAGGCCAGCGATGCAGTTCATCAAGGTCGATTTGCCGCAGCCCGAAGGGCCGACCAGGATCAGGAACTCACCATCCCTGATCGACAGCTGGATGTCCTTGAGGGTGTCTGGCAGGCCGCTGCCGTAGGTCTTGTTCACATTGCGAAGTTCGAGCGTTGCCATGACTTACCCCTTGACCGCGCCGGCCGTGAGCCCGCGGACGAAATATTTGCCTGCCACCACGTAGACCAGCAGGGTTGGCAGGCCGGCAATCATCGCCGCCGCCATGTCGACGTTGTATTCCTTGGCCCCGGTGCTGGTGTTGACCAGGTTGTTCAAGGCCACGGTGATCGGCTGTGAATCGCCGCTGGAGAACACCACGCCGAACAGGAAGTCGTTCCAGATCTGGGTGAACTGCCAGATCAGGCAGACCATGATGATCGGTGTCGACATCGGCAGGATGATGCGGCGGAAGATGGTGAAGAAGCCGGCGCCGTCCAGGCGCGCGGCCTTGACCAGGGCATCGGGGATGCTCACGTAGAAGTTGCGGAAGAACAGCGTGGTGAACGCCAGGCCGTAGACCACGTGCACCAGCACCAGGCCGCTGGTGGTGCTGGCCAGGCCCAGCTTGCCAAGGGTGAACGACGCCGGCAGCAGCACAGTCTGGAACGGCAGGAAGCAGCCGAACAGCAGCAGGCCGAAGAACAGCTGCGAGCCACGGAAGCGCCACATCGACAACACATAGCCATTCAGCGCACCGATACTGGTAGAAATCAGTACCGCTGGCACGGTGATCATGATCGAGTTCCAGAAGTAGCCACTGACCGTGCCCCAGGCCTTGACCCAGCCAATGCCGGTGATCACGGCGGGCCAGCTCAGCAGGTTGCCGGTGCTGATGTCTTCCGGGGACTTGAAGCTGGTCAGCAGCATCACCACCAGCGGCACCAGGTAGAGCAGCACGGCGATCAGCAGTACGGCGTGGATGGCAACTCGACTCAGGCTCAGCGCCGGTCTATCTGTTGGACTATGCATGGCGCTTGCTCCGCAGCTCCGAGTACAGGTACGGCACGAGGATCGCCAGGATCGCCCCAAGCATCAGGATGGCACTGGCCGAGCCCATGCCCATCTGGCCGCGGCTGAAGGTGAAGGAGTACATGAACATCGCTGGCAGGTCGGAGGAGTAGCCCGGGCCCCCGGCCGTCATCGCCGCCACCAGGTCGAAGCTCTTGATGGCGATGTGCGAAAGAATCATCAGCGAGCTGAAGAACACCGGACGCAGGCTGGGCAGCACCACGGTCCAGTAGATGCGTGGCAGGCTGGCGCCATCGATCTGCGCGGCGCGGATGATCGACTGGTCGACCCCACGCAGGCCGGCGAGGAACATCGCCATGATGAAGCCCGAGGCCTGCCAAACGGCGGCGATCACCAGGCAGTACACCACCCGGTCAGGGTCGATCAGCCAGTCCAGGCGAAAGCCCTCCCAACCCCAGTCACGTAGCAGTTTATCCAAGCCCATGCCGGGGTTGAGCAGCCATTTCCAGGCGGTACCGGTGACGATCATCGACAACGCCATGGGGTACAGGTAGATGGTGCGGATGAAGCCTTCGCGGCGGATGCGCTGGTCCAGCAGCACGGCCAGCAGCACGCCGATGGCCAGGCTGATGGCGATGAACAGGCCACCGAACAGCATCAGGTTCTTGCTCGCCACCCACCAGCGGTCGTTGTCGAACAGCCGGGCGTACTGCGCCAGGCCCGCCCATTTGTAGGTCGGCAGGAAGGTCGAGGTGGTGAAAGAGAGGACGAAGGTCCACAGGATGTAGCCGTAGAAGCCCACCAGGACGATGAACATGCTCGGCGCCAGCACCAGTTTTGGTAGCCAGCGCTGCAGCGCGTCCAGGGGGGAGGCCCGCAGTTGGGCGGTTGCTGTTGTCATGGGTCACCTTTCAGGCGCTGCCACACTGGCTGTAGGAGCGGCCTTGTGTCGCGAAAGGGCTGCACAGCAGCCCCCACGGACTCAAAACCATCACCTTCCTGACAGATCGAGCGCACCGGATTGGGGCTGCTGTGCAGCCCTTTCGCGACACAAGGCCGCTCCTACAGAGATCGCGCCAGCCTTTACTTGGCTGCCTTGATCGCCGCCGCCAGCTTCTTCGCCGCATCGGCCGGGTCGGCCTTGGGGTCGTTGATGTAGTTGGTCACCACATCGAAGAAGGCGCCCTGCACGGCCAGCGTGGTGGCCATGTTGTGCGCCATGCTCGGCTGCAGGCCGCCGGTCTTGGCGTCAGCGAGGAAGTCCTTGGCGGAGGTCTGGGCGCAGGCGTCGAAACCGTACTTGCCCATATCGGCCAGCATGTCGTTGCGCACCGGGATCGAGCCCTTGTTGAAGCTGAAGACCTTTTGGAAGTCCTCGCCCAACACCTTGCGGGCGATGTCCTGCTGGCCGGCGGCAGTGCCCTTGTCGTTCTGCTTGAACACCACCAGCGAGTCGATGTTGTAGAGGAACGCCTTGTCAGTGCCGGGGAACGGTACGCACTGGTAATCCTTGCCGGCGGTCTTCTTGGCCAGGGTCCACTCGCTCTTGGCCCAGTCGCCCATGATCTGCATGCCGGCCTTGCCGTTGATGACCTTGGCCGCTTCGAGGTTCCAGTCCTGGCCCTTGCCGTCAGGGTCCATGTAGGTAGCGACTTTCTTGAGTTCGGCGAGCGACTTGACCATCTCGGGGCCGGTCAGGGCTTTTTCGTCCAGATCGACCAACGCTTTCTTGTAACCCTCCACGCCCATCACCGCCAACACCACGCTCTCGAAGACCGTGCTGTCCTGCCAGGGCTGGCCGCCATGGGCGAGCGGAATGAAACCGGCAGCCTTGAGCTTGTCGGCCGCGGCGTAGAATTCGTCGAGGGTGGTCGGCGCCTTGTCGATGCCGGCTTTCTTGAATACCTCAGGGTTGATCCACAACCAGTTGATGCGGTGGATGTTGACCGGTACCGCGACATAGTCACCGTCGTATTTCACGGTGTCGGCGACTTTCTTGTCGAGCAGCGAATCCCACTGTTCGTCCTTGGCGACGCCCTTGAGCACATCGGCGTCGAGCAGGCCGGTGGCAGCCCAATCCTGGATGTCCGGCCCCTTGATTTGCGCAACACCTGGCGGATTGCCTGCCACTGCACGGCTCTTGAGCACCGTCATGGCCGTGGCACCACCGCCACCTGCGACAGCGCCGTCTTTCCAGGTGAAGCCATCTTTCTCGACCTGGGCCTTGAGCACATCCACCGCGGCTTTTTCACCACCGGAGGTCCACCAGTGCACCACTTCGACACTGCCTTTGGATTCGGCGGCGGAGGCACTGAGCGGCAGGAGCGAGGCGAGGGAAATCGCGGCGGCGAGGCGGAGCGTCGAATTCATCGGAGTACCTTTCTTGTTGTTATGCGGGGCAAGTCGGTCGCTTGCATTGCATGGAGTCTAATCAGCGCGCCCGCCTCGCCAGGTAACGAAGCGATGCGCGAATGTCATCGTTTGGTTACATAACCTGAAACGGCAGTCGCCAGGCTCGGCGCCAACGGCAGCCTCGGCAACAGTACTGCCTGATAGGCGTGATACAGGTCCGGCTTGCCCGCCCAGATGGTTGCGGCAGGCCGGTTGCCCGGGTCGAGTTGGTGATGCCAGCTGCCGGCCACCCGGTCGATGAAATGGCCGTCGATGAAGCCCCAGAAGCAGCGGTACCAGCGCTCGTACTGCGCTTCGCCGGTACGCCGCAGCAGGGCTGCTGCACTGGCGCAGGCCTCGGCGTGCACCCAGTGCAGGCGCTCGCGTACCACCGGGCGATTGTCCCAGTCCAGGGTGTAGACGATGCCTTCGTTGCCATCGACGCTCCAGGCATCGCGGCAAGCGCTGTCGAACAGCCCACGGGCGCAGCCCAGCAACCAGCCCGGTGCAGGCAAGCCGGCCAGCTCGCGAGCTGCCTGCAGATGCAACAGCAATCGCGCCCACTCGAAGGCATGGCCGGGCGTGGTGCCAAAAGGCCGGAAGTGGTCGGCGGGATCATCGCGGTTGTAGTGCGGCAGTGGCTGCCAGTGCGCGTCGAAATGCTCGACGACCCGATAGCCGTTGGCGGCAGCATGGGTGTGAATGATGCGTTGGGCGATACGCAGGGCGCGATCGAGCCACAGCGTATCGCCGGTGACATCGGCCAGGGCCAGGAATGCCTCGGTGGCGTGCATATTGCTGTTGGCGCCGCGATAGGCCTCCACCTGCTGCCAGTCGCTGGAGAACGACTCACGCAGGGCGCCCTCTTCTTCGCTCCAGAACCGCGCTTCGAGAATATGGATGGCATCCACCAGCAAACCCTGGGCACCCACGGCGCCCGCGACGGCTGCAGAGCTCGCGGCCAGCGCGACGAAGGCATGCAGGTAGGCGGCCTTGGTGCTGTCGCCCTGCCCTTGAGGGCGAGCGAACCAGCCGCCGTGACGGCTGTCGTGCAAGGCACCGCGCAAGGCGCTGACGCCATGCTCGACCAATGGCAGGCAGCCTGGCTCACCCTGCAGATGAGCCAGGGCGAAGCTGTGGGTCATGCGCGTGGTCTGCAGGGTTTCGCTGCCAGCAGCAGGCGGCAGGCAGCCCTGAACATCGAGGCAGCCGAAACCCTCAGGCAGCTGCGAAGCCCTGGCGAACGCCAGCAGGCGTTGCCCTTCGGCCTGCAGCCAGGCGGCATGTGCGGTTGAACCCAGCCAACTGCCGGGGGACAGATCAGGGGTATTCATGGGCCAGCGCGTTCCTTGCGTATCGTCGGTGAAGTCTAGCCAGCCGTCCTGGCCGGGATGTCACGAAGGGGGTCGGTTGTGTCACCAACCTGTGACACAGCTCACTCCACGCCCCTTGGCAGATACAGCGTCACCCGCAAACCGCCTTCGCGCAGGTTGAGCAGGCTTACCTCGCCCCCGTGGCTATGGGCAATGTTGCGTGCGATACCCAGGCCCAGCCCGTAGCCCTGCTGCTGGCCCGCCAGGCGAAAATGCGGCTCGAACACCTGTTCCATCTGCTGTTGCGGCACACCCGGGCCCTGGTCATCCACCTGCAGCACGAAGCCCTCGGCACTGTCGATGATGCGCAAGTGTGCCCGCTCGCCATACTTGATGGCATTGTCGATCAGGTTGCCGATACAGCGGCGCAGGGCCAGTGGCTTGCCCGGGTAGGGCGACACGGCTCGCCCTTCGACGGTGATACGGCCGTCACCCAGGTACGGCTCGGCGAGAATCTCCAGCACCTGGTTGAGGTCGATCGGCTCGATGTTCTCGTGGATGTCAGTGTCCTTCACGCACTGCAGAGCCCCCTTGACCAGCAGCTCCAGCTCGTCGAGGTCGTGGCTGAACTTGGCCTGCAGGCGCTCGTCCTCGAGCAGTTCCACGCGCAGGCGCAAACGCGTGATCGGTGTGCGCAGGTCGTGGGAAATGGCGCTGAACAACTGCGAGCGCTCGGTCAGGTAACGGCTGATGCGCTCGCGCATGCTGTTGAACGCCCGCCCCACTTCCACCACCTCGCTGCCGCCGCCTTCGGCCACCGGCGCCACATCGGCGCCCAATGACAGTTCGCGCGCGGCGCGTGCCAGGCGCTTGAGCGGCCAACTCTGCCAGTGCACCAGCAAGCCGATGAACAGCAGCAGCAAAGCAGTGGTCAGGACGATGAAGCCGATCTGCTGGCGTGGCAGGCGTTCGGTTTCGAGGCTGGTGTAGGGTTCGGGCAGCAAGGAGGCGATGTACAGCCATTCGCCCTGGTCCAGGCGGATCTGGGTCACCAGCACCGGCGGGTTGAGCGGCTCCAGGGTCAACGAGTAATGCGCCCACGAGCGCGGCAGCTCATCGAGCTTCAGGCCACTGTTGAAGATGCGCAGATCATCGGGGGCGACGAACTCGACGGAAATCTCCATCTGTTCGCCGAGCCGCTCGTGCAGCACGTCCTGGAACACATCGATCACCGCCTGCTTGCGTGGCGTGATGGGCAACACCGGCATGTCCAGCGGCTTGTCGTTGAGCGACACGAAAAAGCGCGTGCCACCCATGCTGCGCAATTGATCGAGCACCATCGGCCGATAGGCCACCGGCAGCGAGCGGAAGTAGCTGACGCTGGCGCTCATGGAATGGGCCAGGCTACCGGCACTGGCACGCAGGCCCTGCAACTGGCTGGCACGCAGCTGGGCGACCCAGATCAGGCTCGACAGGCCCTGGGCCAGCAGCACCACGAGCAAGGTCAGCAGCAGCATGCGCCCCAGCAGCGAGCGCGGCAGCAGGCGCCAGCGCCGCTCAGGAAGCGCAGCAGACATGGGCTGCCAGCAGGTAACCACTGCCACGCACGGTGCGGATCAGCCGCGCAGGCTTGTCGGTGTCGCGCAGGCGCTGACGCAGGCGACTGACCGCCATGTCGACGATGCGGTCCAGCGGCATCGGCTCACGGCCGCGGGTGGCGTTGCCGATGGTGTCGCGGTCGAGGATCTGTTGAGGGTGGTCGAGAAACAGCTTGAGCAGGGCGAAGTCGGCGCCGGACAGAATCACCTCTTCGCCGTCGCGGTGAAACAGCCGATGGCTGACGGTGTCCAGACGCCAGTCGTCGAAGGCCAGCACGGCACTGGCTGGCGCGGCCTGGCCGAACTCGCTGCGGCGCAGCAGGGCCTTGATCCGCGCCTGCAGTTCACGCGGGCTGAACGGCTTGCCCAGGTAGTCATCGGCGCCCAGTTCCAGGCCGATGACGCGGTCGGCTTCATCGGAGCTGGCGGTCAGCATGATGATCGGTACCCGTGACTGGCGCGGATGCTGGCGCACCCAGCGGCACAGGCTGAAGCCGTCTTCGTCGGGCAGCATGACGTCGAGGATCACCAGGTCGCAGGGGATATTTTCCAAGGCGCGGCGAAAACCCTGGCCATCGGCTTCGGCGTGGACCTGGAAGCCGGCACGGCTCAGGTAGGTTTGCAGCAGTTCACGAATTTCCTGATCGTCGTCGACCATCAGGATGGACTTTCCGGCAGTGCTCAAGGTATCCCGCCCTCATTGTTGTCACAGGTCTTCGTCGCCTGCTATTGGGGCCGCTTCGCGCCCCTTCGCGGGCACGCCCGCTCCCACAGGTTCTACGCCAGACCATGTGGGAGCGGGCGTGCCCGCGAAGGGGCGCGAAGCGGCCCCAATAGCAGGCGACGAAGACCTGTGACAACAATGAGGGCGGG
>NZ_JAGIBG010000024.1 GCF_017744435.1 Pseudomonas sp. | reverse complement strand
CTGCTCAGCGAAGTGTTCCAGCGCTGATACTGCAGGGGGCCGCTGTGCGGCCCTTTCGCCGGCAAGCGCGGCTCCCACAGGTCAGCACTGTCATCAAAGCCTGTGCAGTACCTGTGGGAGCCGCGCTTGCCGGCGAAAGGGCCGCACAGCGGCCCCCTGCAGTATCAGCGCTGGAACACTTCGCTGAGCAGGTTGTGCATCGAGCGGAACGCCCGCTCCGAAGTACGACGGTCATACTGCATCTTGCCTGGCACATTGGCATTCGGGTCGGTGAACGAATGCACCGCGCCACCGTAGCTCAGCAGCTGCCAGTCCACCTTGGCCGCGTTCATTTCATCTTCGAACGCCGGCAGTTGTTCCTTCGGCACCAGCGGGTCGGAAGCACCGTGCAGTACCAGCACCGAGCCTTTGATACGCTTGGCATCTTCCGGATTCGGGGTGTCCAGTGTGCCGTGGAACGACACCGCCGCTTTCAGGTCGGCCCCGGTACGGGCCAGCTCCAGGGCACAGCAGCCACCGAAGCAGAAGCCGAAGGTGGCCACCTTGCCCGGCTCCAGCAAGGCCCTGGATTGGCCCAGCAGTTGCGCCAGGGCTTCCTGCATGCGCTTGCGCAGCTCGCCACGGTCATTCTTCAGCGGCATCATCGCCGCCCCTGCCTCATCGGCATTGGACGGCCGTACCGACTGCCCATACAGGTCGGCAATCAGTACCACATAACCCTTCTCGGCCACTTCCTTGGCGATACGCTCCGCGCCTTCGCCGATGCCCATCCAGTTCGGCGCCATCACCAGGCCTGGGCGGCCCAGCGCACCTGGCTCATAGACCAGGCGGCTTTCGTAGGTCTTGCCGGACAGGTGATAGACCAGCGATTCGACGATTACCTTGCTCATCAAACACTCCTTAGGCACTCACTATAAAAAAGCCCGCCGAAGCGGGCTTTCCTGTGCATCAACTCAAGCAGATAGCTCGACCAGCAGCTTGTTCAGGCGACGAACGTAAGCCGCCGGGTCCTTCAGGCTGTCACCGGCCGCCAGCGCGGCCTGATCGAAGAGGATGTGCGACAGCTCGGCAAAGCGGTCTTCGCTCTGCTCGTTGTCGAGCTTCTCGATCAGTGGGTGGGTCGGGTTGAACTCGAAGATCGGCTTCGAGTCCGGTACCTTCTGGCCGCTGGCTTCGAGGATCTGGCGCATCTGCAGGCCCAGGTCCTGTTCGCCGATGGCGAGGATCGCCGGCGAGTCGGTCAGGCGGTGCGACACACGCACTTCGGCGACGCTGTCACCCAACGCACCTTTCAGGCGCTCGACCAGGCCTTCCTTGTCCTTGGCCACTTCTTCCTGGGCTTTCTTGTCCTCTTCCGAGTCCAGCTTGCCGAGGTCCAGGTCGCCACGGGCAACGTCGACGAAGGCCTTGCCATCGAACTCGTTGAGGTAGCTCATCAGCCACTCGTCGATACGGTCGGTCAGCAGCAGGACCTCGATGCCTTTCTTGCGGAAGACTTCCAGGTGCGGGCTGTTCTTGACCTGCGCGTAGGACTCGCCGGTGAGGTAGTAGATCTTGTCCTGGCCTTCCTTGGCACGCGCCAGGTAGTCAGCCAGGGCAACGCTCTGCTCGCCGCTGTCATCCTGGGTGGAGGCGAAGCGCAGCAGGCCGGCGATCTTTTCCTTGTTGGCGAAGTCTTCGGCCGGGCCTTCCTTCAGCACCTGGCCGAAGTTTTTCCAGAAGCCCTTGTACTGCTCAGGCTCGTTCTTCGCCAGCTTCTCCAGCATGTCCAGCACACGCTTGGTCAGCGCGGTCTTCATCGAGTCGATGATCGGGTCTTTCTGCAGGATCTCGCGAGACACGTTCAGCGACAGGTCGTTGGAGTCGACCACACCTTTGATGAAGCGCAGGTACAGCGGCAGGAACGACTCGGCCTGGTCCATGATGAACACGCGCTGAACATACAGCTTCAGGCCGCGTGGTGCTTCGCGCTGGTACAGGTCGAACGGTGCACGGGCCGGCACGTACAGCAGCGAGTTGTATTCGAGCTTGCCTTCGACCTTGTTGTGGCTCCAGGCCAGCGGGTTTTCGAAGTCATGGCCGATGTGCTTGTAGAACTCCTGGTATTCCTCGTCCTTCACCTCGGAGCGCGAACGGGTCCACAGGGCGCTGGCGCGGTTGACAGTTTCCCATTCCTGCGCCGGCTTTTCTTCACCTTCGGCGGCTTCGGCCTGCTCCTTGGGCAGTTCGATCGGCAGGGCAATGTGGTCGGAGTATTTCTTGACCACGTTGCGCAGGCGCCAGCCATCGGCGAACTCCTGCTCGTCCTTCTTCAGGTGCAGGACGATGCGGGTGCCGCGCTGCGGCTTGTCGATCGTGGCGACTTCGAATTCACCCTCGCCCTTCGACGACCAGTGCACGCCTTCGGCAGCTGGCTGGCCGGCACGGCGGCTGTACACATCGACCTTGTCGGCAACGATGAAGGCCGAGTAGAAGCCCACGCCGAACTGACCGATCAGGTGCGAATCCTTCTTCTGGTCACCGGTGAGGTTCTTCATGAAGTCGGCGGTGCCGGACTTGGCAATGGTGCCCAGGTGGGCGATGACATCTTCGCGGCTCATGCCGATGCCGTTGTCCTCGAGGGTCACGGTACCGGCGTCCTTGTCGAAGCTCAGGCGGATCTTCAGGTCGGCGTCGTTCTCGAGCAGCTCCGGCTTGGCCAGGGCCTCGAAGCGCAGCTTGTCGGCGGCGTCGGAAGCGTTGGAGATCAGCTCACGCAGGAAGATCTCCTTGTTCGAGTACAGGGAATGAATCATGAGGTGCAGCAGCTGCTTTACCTCGGTCTGGAAGCCCAGCGTTTCTTTTTGAGTCTCCACACTCATGGTCTTCAAAACTCCGATCTGATGGCAGTGGCGCCTGGCGGCCGACTTGGCCTGCGTTAACGGCGGATGTCATGCAGATGGGGGCTGCCCGGACGATTTCAAGGGCTTTTCCGGCTCGATCTTGAAATGCGCGCGAGCGGTGGCGATCGGCGACTGCCGATCGCCCTGCCAGGCGGTGATGGCGACGTTGGTCACCCGCCGCCCCTGACGCCATAGCTGGCACTGGGCATAGGTGTCGCGAAAATGCCCTGCGCGCAGGTAGTCGATGGAGAAATCGATGATTTTCGGAATGCTCGCGCTCTCGCTGTAGATCAGCAGGTACAGCGCCGCGGAAAGCTCCATGAAGCCGGCGATGACGCCACCATGGATGGCCGGCAGTAATGGGTTACCGATGTTGTCCTGGCTGGCCGGCAGGCGGAACAGCAAGTCGTCACCCTCGCGCTGGCACTCGATGCCGATCAGCCCGGCGTAAGGGATCAAGGCGAGCAAGGGGCCGTAGTCGCCGACTGCGTGAGCCGCGTTCAATTGCTGGCGAACGTGTTCAGGGATCATGCCCCGCCCTCCTTCAGGCTGTTGCCGAAGCGGATGCCACCCTTGATCTCCTGGCCCAGGCGCATGAAGGTGCCGACCACCTGGCAGATCGGCTGCTCGGGGTCGTCCTGGTAGGCGGTGCCGCGGGTGAAAATGACGTCACGGGTCACGCGATAGCAATGCGCATGGCCGTAGATCGGCTTGCCGGGTGCGGACGGGTGCATGTAGTCGATGCGCAGATCGAGCGTCGGGCACACCTCGAAGCGCGGCAATACACACAACGTCGCCATGCCGCAGGTGGTATCCATCAACGTGGTCAGGGCACCACCGTGCACCGCGCCGGTCTGCGGGTTGCCGACGATCGCTGGCGACCAGGGCATGACCAGGGTCATGCCGTCGCTGTCAGCATGGGCAACGCGCATCTGCAACCGTTGGCAATGTTTCAATGCCGAGAGAAAACGCTCAGCCATGGCCAACAAGCTTTGATCGTTCATAGGCGAGTTCCGTAAGCACTGCCGCAGCGGCATAAAATCAATAAAAAGTCTATATAGAACGGGGTGTTATATATCTGTAACCTCTGCGGAACTTATTCCGTGTGATTGAACTCGAAGGAACAAGTCAATTATTCCACCAAGGAGAAACACCCCCATGCGTAAACCTTTTGCTTTTGCTCTGATGCTGGCTGCTGCCATGGGCCTGGCTGCTTGCGATAAAGCGAGCGAAGACAAAGCCCAAGACGCACAGCAACACGCCGAGCAAGCCCAGGAAAAGATGGGCGAAGCTCAGGATAAGATGAACGAAGCCGCCAAGGAAAACGCCGAAGCCGCCAAAGATCAGGCCGAAGCCGAGAAGAAGGCCGCCGAAGAGGCCGCCCCGGCTACTCCGGCGCCGGAAACCGCGCCTGCCGAACCTGCCAAGCAGTAATCGAGCACATCAAAAAAACCCGACAATGTCGGGTTTTTTTGTGCCTGCCTTTAGAGGATTAAACGTTTCAGTTAATGCTGTTGGAACTTTCCCTGGGCATGTCTGTCAGCGCACTTTCGGTTGGCGTGAACACCATGACGTCCAATACATCGGAATGGAACTCACGGCGATACAGAATCAGCACTACACCGACACTCACGACCATGAACAGCCAGGGGCTGATGAACCAGGTCAACATGGCCATGCCGAAGTAATAAGAGCGCAGGCCAAAGTTGAACTGGTTGGCTGCCAGCGACAGCACCCGTGCGGCTCGTGAGGCAAAGGCCTTGCGCTCCAGCTCGTTGACCTGGCGCTCGCCGATCATCGGCGCGGACCCCACCAGTACTGCGGCAAAGTTGTACTGACGCATGCACCAGCTGAAGGTGAAGAAGGCGTAGACGAACACCATGGCCAGGCACAGCAGCTTGATCTCCGACATGCCTTGGGACGCCTGCTGCACCAGCGGCAGGTCCGCGAGCAACGACAAGGCACGATCCGAAGCACCCAGCACGGTGAGAATACCGGCAAGGATGATCAGGGTACTGGAGGCGAAGAACGACGCATTGCGCTCCAGGTTGCCGATCACGCTGGCGTCGGCGATGCGGTTGTCGCGCAGCAGCATGCGGCGCATCCAGTCTTCCCGGTACAGGTGCAGCACGCTGGCCAGGCACGCGGTATCGCGGCCCTTCCAGATGGCATAGCGGGTGTAGCCGCCCCAGCAGAGGGCGAACCAGCATACGGCCAGGAGGTTGTGGAGATTGCTTTGGATGAAGTTCATGCAGGGTTCCCGAGGGCCAGGTGCACAAAGAATAGTGACCGGGTTTCGACGCCTGCAAGCGGTAAAAGGCACACACTGAAACGAAAAAGCCCCGCATCCTTTCAGATGCGGGGCTTCCGAGTCTCCACCCTTGGCGAGCACCCTACGGCTTGTGGCCGGTGCCGCCCTCAGGCTTCAACGTCTCAGGCCAACGCTTCGCGTGGCTTGCCAAGCATGCGGTCGCAGGCCACGGCGCCAACCAGGGTCACCACCGATGGCACCAGCCAGGCAAGGCCTTGGTCGCTCAGCGGCAGGTGCGCCAGTACGTCCGGCAATACATGGGCAATATCGCTACCCTTGATCGCGTCGACCATACCGAACACCAGCGACACCAGCATCACCGGAGCCAGGATACGGGTCGGCGAATTCCACAGGTCCTTCACGAAGCTCAGGCCCACTACCACGATGCATGGCGGATAGATGGCGGTCAGCACCGGGATCGAGAACATGATCAGCTTGGTCAGGCCCAGGTTGGAGATCAGCAGCGAGAAGCCCGCCAGGATCACCACCAGTGCGCGGTACGACAGCGGCAAAATCTGGCTGAAGTATTCGGCGCAGGCGCAGGTCAGGCCCACCGCCGTCACCAGGCACGCCAAGGCGATCAGCACCGCGAGGAAGCCGCTACCCAGGGAGCCGAAGGTGTGCTGCACGTAGGCGTGCAGAACGGCCGCACCATTAGTGGCGTCAGCGGCGATGTCGTGGCTAGTGGCGCCCAGACGGAACAGGCTGACGTACACCAGGGCCAGGCCGACACCTGCGATCAGGCCGGCGATGATGGCATAGCGGGTGATCAGCTTCGGCGATTCGACACCGCGCGAGCGGATGGCGTTGACGATGACGATACCGAACACCAGGGCACCGAGGGTGTCCATGGTCAGGTAGCCATCGGAGAAGCCCTTGGAGAACGCAGCGGCGGCATAGGCCGGCTGTGCTTCACCAATGGTCCCGGCCGGCAAGGCGAAGGCTGCGATACCCAGCACCGCCAGGGCGATGATCTTCAGCGGTGCGAGGAAGCGACCGACGGTGTCAAGCAGCTTGCCCGGGTACATGGACACGGCCAGTACCACGGCGAAGTACACCAGGCTGTAGATGAACAGCGCCGTCGGGCTTTCGCCGGTCAGCGGTGCCACGCCCACTTCGAACGATACGGTCGCAGTACGCGGCGTCGCGAACAGCGGGCCGACCGACAGGTAGCACACAGCCGCCAGCAGGCCACCGAAGAACTTGCCGATCGGGCTGCTCAAGGCGTCCATGCCGCCACCGACCTTGGCCAGGGCGACCACGGTGATGACCGGCAGGCCCACGGCGGTGACCAGGAAGCCCAGGGCCGCCATCCATACGTGCGGGCCAGACTGCAGACCGACGATAGGCGGGAAGATGATGTTGCCAGCGCCTACGAAAAGCGCAAACGTCATAAAGCCAAGCGCCAGGATATCCTGGCCTTTGAGAACTTTCATTTAAGGTAGTACCACACTGCTGAAATCGGGATTCGAGAGGGGATTTCCCATTGGATGAGGGGAAATGCTGCCCGGCTTGATAGGCCAGACCCGTTTAGCGTGTCGTTCCCTTTTGGGGTACGGGCACAGAGTGAACGCGTAGATTAACCGTTTTACCCGGTAAACGCACTGATACAGTGCTGCTTGTCCGATGTGCGTACATGTTTGTCGTCTGCGTGACCGGAGACAGTAGGAATTATCACCATATTGAAACTTTCGTCTGCGCGAAAATTCCTATCAAACCCATCGAAAAACCTAACTGCCTGTTCGAGCTGCAGAAACGACAAAGGCCACCCGAAGGTGGCCTCTGTGCGCGTGGGGGGTGTAGCAGGTATTACTTCTTGGCTTCCCAGCCGGTCAGCTCGGCCAGGGCCTTGCCGATATCAGCCAGGGAACGCACGGTCTTCACACCAGCGTCCTGCAGCGCGGCGAACTTCTCGTCCGCAGTGCCCTTGCCGCCGGAGATGATGGCGCCAGCGTGGCCCATGCGCTTGCCCGCAGGTGCAGTAACACCGGCGATGTAGGAAACGACTGGCTTGGTGACGTTGGCCTTGATGTAGGCCGCCGCTTCTTCTTCAGCCGAACCGCCGATCTCACCGATCATGACGATCGCTTCGGTCTTCGGGTCTTCCTGGAACAGCTTCAGGATGTCGATGAAGTTGGAGCCTGGGATCGGGTCGCCGCCGATGCCCACGCAGGTCGACTGGCCGAAGCCGGCGTCGGTGGTCTGCTTGACCGCTTCGTAGGTCAGGGTGCCGGAACGCGAAACGATACCGACCTTGCCTGGCAGGTGAATGTGGCCTGGCATGATGCCGATCTTGCACTCGCCCGGAGTGATGACGCCTGGGCAGTTAGGGCCGATCAGGGTCACGCCCAGCTCGTCACACTTGACCTTGGCATCCAGCATGTCCAGGGTAGGAATGCCTTCGGTGATGCAGACGATCAGCTTGATGCCGCCGAAGGCTGCTTCCAGGATCGAGTCCTTGCAGAAAGGAGCCGGAACGTAGATGACCGAAGCGTCAGCGCCGGTGGCTTCTACGGCTTCTTTCACAGTGTTGAACACTGGCAGGCCCAGGTGGGTGGTGCCACCCTTGCCTGGCGTAACGCCGCCGACCATCTTGGTGCCGTAGGCGATGGCTTGTTCGGAGTGGAAAGTACCCTGCGAGCCGGTGAAGCCCTGGCAGATGACTTTGGTATCTTTATTGATCAGGACGCTCATTACTTGCCCTCCGCAGCTTTGACAACTTGTTGAGCAGCGTCGGTCAGGCTGGTGGCCGCAATGATGTTCAAACCGCTTTCTGCCAGTACTTTAGCGCCCAGTTCGGCGTTGTTGCCTTCGAGGCGAACGACAACCGGAACTTTCACGCCGACTTCTTTCACTGCACCAATGATGCCTTCGGCAATCATGTCGCAGCGAACGATGCCGCCGAAGATGTTGACCAGAACGGCCGCGACATTGCTGTCGGACAGAATGATCTTGAACGCTTCGGTAACGCGCTCTTTGGTAGCGCCGCCGCCCACGTCGAGGAAGTTGGCTGGCTTGCCGCCGTGCAGGTTGACGATGTCCATGGTACCCATGGCCAGGCCGGCACCGTTGACCATGCAGCCGATGTTGCCTTCGAGGGCAACGTAGTTCAGTTCGAACTTGGCAGCGTGGGCTTCACGGGCGTCGTCCTGCGACGGGTCGTGGAAGGTCTTCAGCTTAGGCTGACGGTACATGGCGTTGGCGTCGATGTTGATCTTGGCATCGAGGCAGTGCAGGTCGCCGTCGGCCTTGATCACCAGCGGGTTCACTTCCAGCAGGGCCAGATCGTGATCCTTGAACAGCTTGGCCAGGCCAACGAAGATCTTGGCGAACTGTTGAACTTGCTTGCCTTCCAGACCCAGCTGGAACGCCAGTTCACGACCCTGGAACGGCTGAGCGCCAACCAGTGGGTCGATGGTAGCCTTGAGGATCTTCTCAGGAGTTTCGTGAGCAACTTTCTCGATGTCCACGCCACCCTCGGTGGAAGCCATGAACACGATACGGCGGCTCGAACGATCCACTACAGCGCCCAGGTACAGCTCTTTGGCGATGTCAGTGCAGGATTCGACCAGAATCTTGGAGACGGGTTGACCGTTGGCATCGGTCTGGTAGGTAACCAGATTCTTGCCCAACCACTGTGCAGCGAACGCCTTGGCGTCTTCCTTGCTGCGAACCAGCTTGACGCCGCCCGCTTTACCGCGACCACCCGCGTGAACCTGGGCTTTTACTACCCACTCGTTCCCGCCGATCTTGTCGCAGGCTTCTGCAGCTTGCTCAGGGGTATCGACAGCGAAACCCTTGGAAACTGGCAGGCCGTATTCAGCGAACAGCTGCTTACCCTGATACTCGTGAAGATTCATGCTTTTTACCGTCTTCGTTAGGTACTGCGCTTCGGTGCTGCGCCATTGCTGGCGCCGCACCACCTGTGACCATTGACCCCGGGTTTTCCCGTGTAGTCCGGTCCGGCGAACGTTCCGCGGTGAGTCATGCACGCAAGACTCACGACGGGCAGCCCGCCGTGGTTTCTTATAATTAACGCTTCTTACGGTTGGCCACGTGAATGGCGCCGCCATTCACTGCCAGCGCTGCTTCATGCAGCGCTTCGGACAGGGTTGGATGGCTGAAGACCATCATGCCCAGATCCTCGGCACTGGTGCCGAATTCCATTGCGATTGCGCCCTGCTGTACCAGTTCGGCAGCCGATGGGCCAATCACGTGAACACCCAGGACGCGGTCGGTCTTGGCGTCGGCGATGACCTTGACGAAACCACCGGTATCGTTGGCTGCCATCGCACGGCCGCTGGCCGCGAACGGGAAGGTGCCTACGTTAACCTCAACACCCTCGGCCTTCAAGGCTTGTTCGGTCTTGCCGACCCACGCGATTTCCGGGTGGGTGTAGATGACCGACGGGATCAGGTCGTAGTTCATCTGGGCCTTGTGGCCCTTGATGCGCTCGACGACCATGATGCCCTCTTCCGAGGCCTTGTGTGCCAGCATCATGCCACGCACCACGTCACCGATGGCGTATACGCCTGGAACGCTGGTAGCGCAGTAGTCGTCGACGAAGATGTAGCCACGCTCGTCGATGGTCACGCCGCTGTCGGCAGCCAGCAGATCGGTGGTCACCGGACGACGGCCGACCGCGACGATCAGCTTGTCGAAGGTGATCTTCTGCTCGCCTTCGGCGTTGGTGTAGGTCACTTCGACTTCGTTGCCGTTGACTTTCGAGCCAGTGACGCGAGCGCCCAGCTTGATGTCCAGGCCTTGCTTGGTCAGGGTCTTCTGGGCTTCTTTCGACACGGCGGTGTCGGCAGCCATCAGGAAGGTGTCCAGGGCTTCCAGGACGGTGACTTCAGCACCCAGGCGAGCCCATACCGAGCCCAGCTCCAGGCCGATCACGCCAGCACCGATCACGCCCAGGCGCTTCGGTACGGCCTGGAATTCCAGGGCGCCGGTGGAGTCGACGATGACGTTCTGGTCGACCGGAGCCGGTGGAATGTCGATCGGACGCGAGCCGGAAGCGAGGATCACGTTCTCGGCTTCGATGACTTCGGTGGTGCCGTCAGCCTTGGTGACTTCGACCTTCTTGCCAGCCAGCAGCTTGCCGTGGCCCTGGATCGAGGTAACGCCGTTGGCCTTGAACAGAGTGGCAACGCCACCGGTCAGGTTCTTCACGATGCCAGCCTTGCGGCCAACCATCGCGGCGACGTCCATCTTCACTTCGCCAGTGGAGATACCGTGGACGTTGAAGCTCTCTTTGGCTTCCTTGTACTTCCAGGAGCTGTCCAGCAGCGCCTTGGACGGGATGCAACCTACGTTCAGGCAGGTGCCGCCCAGGGCCAGCTTGCCCTCGGCGTCGGTGTACTTCTCGATACAGGCAGTCTTCAGACCAAGTTGTGCGGCCTTGATGGCAGCAACATAGCCGCCAGGACCTGCACCGATTACCACTACGTCGAATTTCTGGGTCATAAAAGATTCCTTATCAGCTACAAGCTACAGGCCGCGGACCGCGCGGCATGGCTTCTCGCGAAGCCAGGGCCGGCACGGTACGCAGCCAGAGGGTTAGATGTCCAGCAGCAGGCGAGACGGATCTTCCAGCAGGTTCTTGATGGTGACCAGGAAGGTTACTGCTTCCTTGCCATCGATCAGGCGGTGATCGTACGACAGCGCCAGGTACATCATCGGGCGAATCACGACTTGGCCATTGATGGCCATCGGGCGCTGGATGATGTTGTGCATGCCAAGAATCGCGGCCTGCGGCGGGTTGACGATCGGGGTCGACATCATCGAACCGAAAGTACCGCCGTTGGTGATGGTGAAGGTGCCGCCGGTCATTTCTTCGATGGCCAGCTTGCCGTCACGGGCCTTCTTGCCGAAGGTGGCGATGCCGTTTTCGATTTCCGCCAGGCTCATCGACTCGGCGTTACGCAGCACCGGTACCACCAGGCCACGATCGCTCGACACGGCAACGCCGACGTCGGCAAAACCGTGGTAGACGATGTCGTTGCCGTCGATCGAGGCGTTGACAGCCGGGAAGCGCTTCAGGGCTTCGGTGGCGGCCTTGACGAAGAACGACATGAAGCCCAGGCGAACGCCGTTGTGGGTCTTCTCGAACAGGTCCTTGTACTTCGAGCGCAGGGCCATGACTTCGGTCATGTCGACTTCGTTGAAGGTGGTCAGCATGGCCATGTTCGACTGGGCTTCGACCAGACGCTCGGCGATCTTGGCGCGCAGACGGGTCATCGGCACGCGCTTCTCGGTGCGGTCGCCAGCGGCAACCACAACAGGAGCAGCAGCAGCGGCAGCGGCAGGCTTGGCAGCCGGGGCCGGAGCGGACTTCTTGTTGGCGACGGCGGCGACGACGTCTTCCTTGGTGATGCGACCACCTTTGCCGGTGCCGGCAACGGTAGCCAGATCGATACCGCTCTCTTCAGCCAGCTTGCGCGCGGCTGGAGCGGCGATCGGGTCGTCTTCGCCAGCGTCGGCGGCAGCAGCGGCAGCTGGAGCAGCAGCGGCCGGGGCAGCAGCTGGAGCAGCGGCGGCAGCACCACCTTCAACGATCGAACCCAGTACTTCGTCGGACAGGACGGTGTCGCCCTCGCCCTTGACGATGGCGCCCAGCACGCCGTCGGCGGTGGCCAGCACTTCCAGGACGACCTTGTCGGTCTCGATGTCGACGATCAGCTCGTCACGCTTGACGGCATCGCCCGGCTGCTTGTGCCAGGTGGCAACGGTGCCATCGGCAACCGATTCCGGGAAGGTTGGGGCTTTGATCTCGATAGCCATTATCTGTGTTTCCTTAAATTCGGTTTCAGGTGCGCGAAGGCATTAAACAGTGAAGGCGTCTTGCAGCAGTTTTTCCTGCTGCTCGGCGTGCTTCGATGCGTAACCACAGGCTGGCGCGGCGGAAGCGTCGCGGCCGGCGTATTCCAGGACCAATGCCTTGTTGTGGCGGCCCAGGATACGGCGCATGTGGTGCTGACTGCTGTACCAGGCGCCCTGGTTCATCGGCTCTTCCTGACACCAGACCGCATGCTTGAGGTTGGTGTACTGCGCCAGGATTTCGACCAGGTCGTCCTCAGGGAACGGATACAGCTGCTCCAGACGCAGGATCGCGATGTCTTCGCGGCCTTCGGCACGGCGTTTTTCCAGCAGGTCGTAGTAGACCTTGCCGCTGCACAGCACCAGGCGTTCGACCTTGGCCGGATCGAGGCTGTCGATTTCCGGGATCACGGTCTGGAACGAGCCTTCTGCCAGGTCTTCCAGGGTCGAGATGGCCAGCTTGTGGCGCAGCAGCGACTTCGGCGTCAGGACCACCAGCGGCTTGCGCAGCGGGCGAATGACCTGGCGACGCAGCAGGTGGTAGATCTGTGCCGGGGTGGTCGGTACGCAGACCTGGATGTTGTGCTCGGCGCACAGCTGCAGGTAACGCTCCAGACGCGCGGAGGAGTGCTCCGGGCCCTGCCCTTCATAACCGTGTGGCAGCAGCATGGTCAGACCGCACAGGCGGCCCCACTTGTGCTCGCCGCTGGTGATGAACTGGTCGATCACCACTTGGGCACCGTTGGCGAAGTCGCCGAACTGGGCTTCCCAGATCACCAGCGCGTTCGGCGTGGTGGTCGAGTAGCCATATTCGAAGGCCAGTACTGCTTCTTCCGACAGGAAGGAGTCGTACAGGTCGAAACGCGGCTGGCCCGGGAACAGGTTCTTCAGCGGTACGTAGGTGCTGGCGTCCTTCTGGTTGTGCAGCACTGCGTGACGGTGCGAGAAGGTGCCACGGCCGATGTCCTGGCCGGTCATGCGGATCGGGTGACCTTCGAACTGCAGGGTGGCGTAGGCCATGGTCTCTGCATAACCCCAGTTGATCGGCAAGCCACCGGCCTGCATCTTCTGGCGATCTTCGTAGATCTTCGCGACCTGACGCTGGACGACGAAGCCTTCTGGCAGTTCCAGCAGCTTGGCCGACAGGTCCTGCAGGGTCTTGAGGTCGAAGCGGGTGTCGTGACGCGCGGTCCAGGCATGGCCCAGGTACGGACGCCAGTCGACGAACAGCTCGCGGTTCGGCTCCTTGACCAGGCTCTTCACCACGTGCAGGCCGTTGTCCAGCGCGTTGCGGTATTCGTCGATCTTGGCCTGAGCACGCTCGGCATCGATGCGACCGGCCTGGATCAGCGCCTCAGCGTACAACTCACGAGTCGTGCGCTGCTTGGTGATCTGCTGGTACATCAAAGGCTGAGTGCCGTTCGGCTCGTCGGCCTCGTTGTGGCCGCGGCGACGGTAGCAGACCAGGTCGATGACCACGTCACGCTTGAACTGCATGCGGTAATCGATGGCCAGTTGGGTCACGAACAGCACCGCTTCCGGATCGTCACCGTTGACGTGCAGGATCGGCGCCTGAATCATCTTGGCGACGTCGGTGGCGTACTCGGTGGAACGTGCGTCCAGCGGGTTGCTGATGGTGAAACCAACCTGGTTGTTGATCACGATGTGCACGGTACCGCCGGTCTTGAAACCACGGGTCTGCGACATCTGGAAGGTTTCCATGACCACGCCCTGGCCGGCGAACGCAGCGTCGCCGTGGATCGAGATCGGCAGAACCTTGTCACCCACGGTGTCGTTGCGACGGTCCTGACGGGCGCGCACCGAACCTTCCACCACTGGCGAGACGATTTCCAGGTGGGACGGGTTGAACGCCATGGCCAGGTGAACTTCGCCACCGGGGGTCATCACGTTGGAGGAGAAGCCCTGGTGATACTTCACGTCACCGGAGCCCAGCTCGTTCATCTTCTTGCCTTCGAACTCGTCGAACAGCTCGCGCGGGTTCTTGCCGAAGGTGTTGACCAGCACGTTCAGACGGCCACGGTGGGCCATGCCGATCACGACTTCCTTGGTGCCGTAGGAGCCGGAACGCTGGATCATTTCGTCCAGCATCGGGATCAGGCTTTCGCCGCCCTCGAGGCCGAAACGCTTGGTGCCCGGGTACTTGGTGCCCAGGTACTTCTCAAGGCCTTCACCAGCGGTCACGCGCTCGAGCAGGTGCGTCTGCACATCGACCGAGAATTCCGGACGGCCGCGCACGCTTTCCAGGCGCTGCTGGAACCAGCTGCGTTGCTCGGAATCGACGATGTGGGTGAACTCGGCGCCAATGGTGCGACAATATGTCTTCTGGAGTGCCTCGAAGATGTCGCGTAGGCTCGCCTCCTCTTTGCCGATGAACAGGTCGCCGGCACGGAAGGTCGTATCAAGATCGGCATTGGTCAAGCCGTAGTGATTGATCGACAGGTCTACAGGCGCAGGTCGCTGCCACAACCCCAACGGGTCGAGCTTGGCAGCCTGATGGCCGCGCATACGATAGGCCTGGATCAGTCGCAGTACTTCAACCTGCTTCTTCTCGTGTTCTGTGCTCACGCTCCCGGCGGAAACCGGTTGGGCGCGGCGCTGGTTCTTTGCCAGCAGTACGAAATGGTCGCGGATCGTCGAGTGCGATACATCGGTAGCGGTGCTGCCGTCGGCTGGCAACTTCTGGAAGTAAGTGCGCCACTCTTCTGGCACAGCGTTAGGGTCGTGCAGGTAGAGCTCGTAGAGCTCTTCCACATATGCAGCGTTACCACCTGAAAGGTGGGCGCTATCCCACATGCGCTGCATCACGCTTTCTTGCATGCTTGGTCACCCTCGGTTAGGGGACTGATCGGCGAGAGCCACAGCAAACCTGGAAAAGTCCGAATAAAGCGACTGAACCACGCCACTTGGATCCTGCTGATTTTCCGGGTACCAGCCCGGAAAGCCCCTGCTGGTCTCATATCTTCATAGGTATCGAGCGCGGGCTTTGTGGGCCCTTGCTCAGGTTTTACCTCAGTGCGGGCTCACCACCCGCACCTCGGCTTACTGCAGTTACAACACTTTGTATCAGGTGCCGCTTTGCAGCAGCATGTTACGTACGTGACCGATTGCCTTGGTCGGGTTCAGACCCTTCGGGCAAACGTTGACGCAGTTCATGATCCCGCGGCAGCGGAATACGCTGAACGGGTCATCCAGGGACGCCAGGCGCTCCTGGGTCTTGGTGTCACGGCTGTCGGCCAGGAAGCGGTAGGCCTGCAGCAGAGCGGCCGGGCCCAGGAACTTGTCCGGGTTCCACCAGAACGACGGGCAGGAGGTCGAGCAGCAAGCGCACAGGATGCACTCGTACAGACCGTCCAGCTTGTCGCGGTCTTCCGGCGACTGCAGACGCTCGATGGCCGGAGCCGGGGTGTCGTTCTGCAGGAACGGCTTCACCTTCTCGTACTGCTTGTAGAAGATGCTCATGTCGACCACCAGGTCACGAATGACCGGCAGGCCTGGCAGCGGACGCAGAACCAGCTTGTTGCCCTTGACCACGCCCGACAGCGGGGTGATGCAGGCCAGGCCGTTCTTGCCGTTCATGTTCATGCCATCGGAACCGCAAACGCCTTCACGGCAGGAGCGACGGTACGAGAAGCCCTCGTCCTTTTCCTTGATCAGCGCCAGCACGTCCAGCACCATCAGGTCCTTGCCGCCGGTATCGACGTCGAACGACTCCATCTTGGGCGCCGAGTCGGTGTCCGGGTTGTAACGATAAACTTCGACTTTCAACATAGCAGCCACCCTTAGTAAGTCCGGACTTTTGGTTCGAAGGCTGGAACAGTCTTCGGCGCAAAGTTGACGCCACGCTTGGCAACGCGCTTCTCACCCGGGTAGTACAGGGTGTGGCACAGCCAGTTTTCGTCGTCACGGTCTTCGAAGTCTTCACGGGCGTGAGCGCCGCGGGACTCTTTACGGGCTTCGGCCGCAATGGCGGTAGCTTCGGCAACTTCCAGCAGGTTCTGCAGCTCCAGCGCTTCGATACGCGCGGTGTTGAAGGCCTGGGACTTGTCGTTGATCTTGACGTTGGCGATGCGCTCGCGCAGGCCGGCCAGTTGCTCGATACCCTTCTGCATGTATTCGCCAGTACGGAATACACCGAAGTAGTTCTGCATGCAGCTCTGCAGCTCGCGCTTCAGGCTGGCAACGTCTTCACCGGAAGTGCGCTCGTTGAGCTTGCTCAGGCGGCTCAGGGCAACATCGATGTCGGTATCGCTGGCGTCGAGATGCTCGATGCCGTCGCTCAGTGCCTTCTCCAGGTGCAGGCCGGCAGCACGGCCGAACACCACCAGGTCGAGCAGCGAGTTGCCGCCCAGGCGGTTGGCACCGTGTACCGATACGCACGCCACTTCACCGACGGCGAACAGGCCAGGAATGATGTGATCCTTGCCTTCTTCGTCCATGGTGATGGCCTGGCCATGAATGTTGGTGGCAACGCCACCCATCATGTAGTGGCAGGTCGGAACGACCGGCACCGGCGCGACCACTGGGTCGACGTGGGCGAAGGTCTTGGACAGTTCGCAGATACCTGGCAGGCGGCTGTGCAGCACTTCCTCGCCCAGGTGGTCCAGCTTCAGCAGTACGTGGTCCTTGTTCGGGCCCACGCCGTTGCCGGCGATGATCTCCTTGACCATGGAACGGGCAACCACGTCGCGGCCGGCCAGGTCTTTCGCGTTCGGCGCGTAACGCTCCATGAAGCGCTCGCCGTGGGCGTTGATCAGGTAGCCACCCTCACCGCGGCAACCTTCGGTGACCAGTACACCGGCGCCGGCGATGCCGGTCGGGTGGAACTGCCACATCTCGATGTCCTGTACCGGTACGCCTGCACGCAGGGCCATGCCGATACCGTCACCGGTGTTGATCAGGGCGTTGGTGGTGGACGCGTAGATACGGCCTGCACCGCCAGTGGCCAGTACGGTGGCCTTGGACTTGATGTACATGGTTTCGCCGGTTTCGATGCAGATCGCGATCACACCGACAAAGGCGCCTTCCTGGTTCTTCACCAGGTCAACGGCATAGTACTCGTTGAGGAAGGTGGTACCGGCCTTCAGGTTACCCTGGTACAGGGTGTGCAGCAGCGCGTGACCGGTACGGTCGGACGCTGCGCAGGTACGGGCGGCCTGGCCACCTTTACCGAAGTCCTTGGACTGACCACCGAACGGACGCTGGTAGATACGGCCGGTTTCGGTACGCGAGAACGGCAGACCCATGTGGTCCAGTTCGAAGACCGCAGCCGGGCCTTCCTGACACATGTATTCGATAGCGTCCTGGTCACCGATGTAGTCGGAACCCTTGACGGTATCGTACATGTGCCAGCGCCAGTCGTCGTTCGGGTCGGCCGAAGCGATGGCGCAGGTGATGCCGCCCTGGGCAGATACAGTGTGCGAACGGGTCGGGAAGACCTTGGTGACTACGGCAGTCTTGTGACCGCCCTGGGCCAGCTGCAGCGCTGCGCGCATGCCGGCGCCGCCGCCACCGATGATGATGGCGTCGAAGGAAATGGTTGGAATGCTAGCCATGGATCAGATACCCCAGAGAATCTGCACACCCCAGACGAAGTAAGCGAACATCGCAACGCCGCATACCGCCTGGAACAGGAAACGAATCGCAGTCGCCGACTTGCCGAACGACATCGGCGTCAGGTAGTCGGTGGCGATGGTCCACATGCCGACCCAGGCGTGAGCGCCCAGGGCAACGAGGGCCAGCAGACTGAAGATCCGCATCGCGTTGTTGGAGAACAGACCATGCCACTGGGTGTAGTCGATGCCTGGGTGGCAGACCACGTAGCCGATCAGGAAGATGAAGTAAGCCGCGAGAACGACCGCCGATACGCGCTGCGCCATCCAGTCATAGAGGCCCGAACGCGACAGGTTCGTGACATTGGTTACCATACCCAAACTCCCACCAGAACGATCAGCACCACGGAGATGACGATCACGATTTTCGAGCCCAGCTTGCCGCCTTCCAGCGTCTCACCGATACCCATGTCCATGATCAGGTGGCGTACACCTGCCACGAGGTGATAAAGCAGGGCGGACAGCAGGCCCCAGGTCACGAACTTGGCCAGCGGGCTGGTCAGACACGCCTTCACCTCACCGAAGCCTTCCTCGGAACCCAGCGACTTGCCCAGTGCATAAAGCATGATGGCAAGGCCGAGGAACAGGATGACGCCGGAGATACGGTGCAGAATGGACGTGTACGCAGTGACAGGAAGCTTGATGGTCCTTAGGTCTAGGTTTACAGGTCGTTGGCTTTTCACGGCTTTTTTCACACTGAAGAGCCCCTAGCGAATCAGGGCAAAGTTGTTGGTAAGTGTACTGGTCAGGTACCCACCACCCAGGGAACGGCGACCCCCAGCAGTTCGGGCTTGCAAGCCCCTGGGAGTCGGGTGCCGAGTATAGACAGTTAGGCTGCTTATGACAACGTGACGGGGTAGCCCAAATAGCGGATTGCCTTTAGCGAGCAAAAGGCGTAAATGGGCGAGAAATTCTAGAAAAATCAGGCTTCAGAGGGGCTTTCAACCAGCCTTTAGGCAAATTGACATTCGAATTTACTTCTCTATAGTGGTGCGGGCCCTGCGTGGGGGGCTGTCTGATGATTTCAAGCATTAATAGGAGGCCACATGGCTGACAAAAAAGCGCAGTTGGTCATCGAGGGCGCTGCCCCCGTCGAGCTGCCCATTTTAACCGGCACCGTTGGTCCTGATGTAATCGACGTCCGCGGGTTGGGGGCCACTGGTCACTTCACCTTCGACCCTGGCTTCATGGCGACCGCCTCGTGCGAGTCGAAGATCACCTACATCGACGGCGACAAGGGCGTGCTGCTGCACCGCGGCTACCCGATCGAACAGCTCGCCGAGAAATCGGACTACCTGGAAACCTGCTACCTGCTGCTCAACGGCGAACTGCCGAATGCCGAGCAGAAGGCCCAGTTCGTCAGCACCGTCAAGAACCACACCATGGTTCACGAGCAGCTGAAGTCCTTCTTCAACGGTTTCCGCCGCGACGCTCACCCGATGGCGGTGATGTGCGGTGTGGTCGGCGCCCTGTCGGCGTTCTACCACGACTCCCTGGACATCAATAACCCGCAACACCGCGAAATCTCCGCGGTGCGCCTGGTCGCCAAGATGCCGACCCTGGCCGCGATGGTTTACAAGTACTCCATGGGCCAGCCGATGATGTATCCGCGCAACGACCTGTCGTACGCGGAAAACTTCCTGCACATGATGTTCAACACCCCGTGCGAGATCAAACCGATCAGCCCGGTGCTGGCCAAGGCAATGGACCGGATCTTCATCCTCCACGCCGACCACGAGCAGAACGCCTCCACCTCCACCGTGCGCCTAGCGGGCTCCTCGGGTGCCAACCCGTTCGCCTGTATCGCTGCCGGTATCGCCGCTCTGTGGGGCCCGGCCCATGGCGGTGCGAACGAAGCCGTCCTTACCATGCTCGATGAAATTGGCGATGTTTCGAACATCGACAAGTACATCGCCAAGGCCAAGGACAAGAACGACCCGTTCAAGCTGATGGGCTTCGGTCACCGTGTCTACAAGAACCGTGACCCACGCGCCACCGTGATGAAGAAGACCTGCGACGAAGTCCTGGGCGAGCTGGGCATCAAGAACGATCCACAGCTGGAACTGGCCATGCGCCTGGAAGAGATCGCCCTGACCGATCCGTACTTCATCGAGCGCTCGCTGTACCCGAACGTCGACTTCTACTCGGGCATCATCCTGAAGGCAATCGGCATTCCGACCAGCATGTTCACCGTGATCTTCGCCCTGGCACGCACTGTCGGCTGGATCTCGCACTGGAAAGAAATGCTCTCCAGCCCGTACAAGATCGGCCGCCCTCGCCAGCTGTACACCGGCGAACTGCAGCGCGACATCGTCGAGCTGAAGGACCGCAAGTAAGCCTTACCCGCCGAACGCAAAAAGGCTGCCCTCGGGCAGCCTTTTTTATTGGCCCCTGTAGGAGCGGCCTTGCGTCGCGAAAGGGCCGCAACGCGGCCCCTGGGCTTCAGCGGTCATGCAATAAGCTGGGGCCGCTTCGCAGCCCTTTCGCGACACAAGGCCGCTCCTACAACAAACTCAGTTCTTCTCGGCCAGTTCACGCAACCCTTTGAGGGTATTGAACGGCGAATCGACCACGAACTTGTTGGCCACCATCGCAGGCACGCTACCACCCGGCTCGGTGTGCACCTGATAGGTCACCTCGGTACTGTCCCCCTTGGGCACCAGCTTCCAGAAGCCCTGCACTTTCGCCACCCGCACAAAGCCCTTTTCTTCCGGGATGTAGCTCGGCTCTTCGACCAGATTGCGGGTCAGGCTGCCGTCAGCCCCCTTGACGGTGGTGATATGCAACACGGAATCGCGCGGCGTCACCGGCCACGGCGTATTGAACTGGGTGTAGGTCCAGCTCTGGTCACCTTCATGCTTGAGCAGCTTCTGCGACTTGCACTCGTGAATCCACTTGCAAGCCCCGGCCACGTCCTCCTGTAGCGCCTGGACCTTGGCCAGCGGCGCCTTGATCAGGGTCACGCCCTGGTAGGCCTTGTACTTGGAGCCCGGCACTTCGCTGAGCGAGACCTTGATCCCCTCCTCGTCCTTGGCCACCTGCCAGTTTTCGGCCCAGGCAGCCGGCGCCAGCAGGACACCCATGCCACACAGCAGTGCAATACGCTTGAACGATCTCATCATGTTTATCCTTGTTGTCGAAGATCCAGCCTCTCACGCCGCCGTTATCTGCTCCCACCAGCCAAGAATCCTGATTGCCTCGTCGCGGTCATTGCCACACACCTCGAAATCCGCCTTGAAACCGCCACACACCGCCGGCCGCTCGGGCTTGCCGAACAGATCGCAGAGGTTTTCCGCTGTCAGGTGCAGGCAGCGCTCGCCCGCCGGCTTGCCCTGGGGCATGCGCGGCATCGCCGAGCTGATGGACGGGGCGATGCAGCAGGCACCACAACCCTCACGACACTTCATGGCTAAATCAGGACTCCCTGGAACAAAACGGGACGATCGTCCCTGGATAGTAACCGCTCAAACATACGTTTGAAATTGCTGACCCGATGAAATCTGCCGTGACTCGGCAGTCAGTTTGGCCTGTTCAGTTGCGGAACTGGAAATCGATTGCCGCGCCTTCCACATCGTGGCGACTTTCGTTACGCAGCTGCAGCTGCATCTCGTTGCTGATCAAACGGCCGTTGAGCTGAAACGGGCTGTCGCTGGTTTCCGGCTTTTCCGTGAACATGGCGGGCAGCAAAGGTTTGCGGCGGGTCGAAGGATCACCCACCTCAGGCTCGAGATTCTTGACCATGTCGGTCGGCAGACTCAGGTCCAGCCTGGCTTTGGGCAATGGCTGCGTGGCCACCTTGCTGACCGGCTTGGGCTTGGGCTTGGGCTTAGGCTTGGCTTTGGCCTTGCTGGCCGCCGGCTTGGCTTTGGCTACAGGCTTTGCCGCCTTGTCATGCCCCGCTTGCGCCTGGGCAGCAGGCTGCGCAGCCTGGACCACATCAACAGGCAGGCAGAACGGCGCAATACAGATCATCAGGGCGACACTACGCAACAGATTCATGGACATCGACAGGCAGGCGGGATTGTAAAAGTGCGTATGCTCTCTGTTCCGCCCGCTGCTGGCAAGCCTACAAAAGTGAGGGCTGCGATTCTCTGCATAATTGCTGGGCCAATAGCCCGAGCGTGATGACCGCCCGTTCGGCTTCCTTGTTCCATGGAATGCCGCAGTTGAGCCGGATGCAGTGGTTGAACTGCTCGGTGTTACTGAAAATCAGCCCGGGCGCGATACTGATGCCCTGCTCCAGTGCACGCACATGCAACTCCTGGGTATTGACCCGCCCCGGCAAGCTGACCCAGAGGATGAAACCGCCAGTTGGCCGGGTCATCTGGGTACCTTCCGGGAAGTGCTGCTGCACCGCCAACTGGTAGGCACTGAGGTTCTTGCGATACTCCTGGCGGATAAAGCGCAGATGCCGGTCGTAGCCACCGTTCTCCAGGTACGCCGCCACACCCATCTGCGTCACGCTGCACGCCGAGTGGGTGGTGAAGGTCTGCAGGCGCTGGATTTCATCCTGATAGCGCCCCGCCACCATCCAACCGACCCGCACCCCGGGCGAAAGGGTCTTGGAAAAGCTCGAGCAGTAGATGACCCGGTCCAGCCGGTCGAAGGCCTTGAGCGCCTTGGTCTTGCCCTGCTCGAACATCAGCTCGCCGTAGATGTCGTCTTCGACGATCTGGATATCGAAGTCCGACGCCAGGCGCAGCAACTGCTTCTGCCGCTCCTCCGGCACCGTGCCGCCCAGCGGATTGCTCAGGCGCGTGGTGAGCACCAGAGCCTTGATCGACCACTGGTTGGCAGCCAGTTGCAGGGCCTCAAGGCTGATGCCGGTGGACGGATCACTGGGGATCTCGATCACCTTCAACCCCAGCAGGTCCGCCAACTGCAGAAGCCCGTAATAGGTCGGCGACTCAGCTGCAATCAGGTCACCCGGGCGGGTCAGCACCCGCAGCGACATCTGCAAGGCATCGACACAGCCATGGGTGACAATTACCTCACGCGGGTCGACCAGCACACCCGCATCGCGCATGCGGATCGCGATCTGCCGGCGCAACGGCTCGAAGCCCGGGCTGAACATGTAGCTGAAGGCTCGCGGGCTGTGAAAGCGGGTGACCTTGGCGATCTGCTGGTGCAGGGCGCGCACCGGCAGGTAGTCGACGTGCGGCACGGCAGCGCCGAACGGGAACACGCCATCGCGGCGCGCCTCGGTCAGTACCTGCTGGATGATACTGGCACGCGTGACCAGGCCAGGGCGCTCGACCCGGGCGATATCCGGCGTCTGCGCGGTCAGGGCAGGCGTCTGATGAACGTAGTAGCCCGACTGCGGCCGGGCACGGATCAGCCCCTGATCCTCGAGATTGGCGTAGGCCTGCAACACCGTGGCATGGCTGACGTTGAGCTGGGCGCTCATCTTGCGCACCGACGGTACGCGCTCTCCTGGCTGGTAGACACCGCGACGGATGTCATCGGCCAGTTGCTGGGCGATACGCTGGTACAACAGCAGGTTGGTCATGGCGGTATCTCGACGCGCAGGCGGCTCGTTATTCTTGTACGACTCACTGACGGTAGAGCATACCGTAACAGTTGCAAAGTGTACTGGGACAGATGGCTAAGTAGTCAACAATACCGTTGCGTGACACCTGTCAAAACGACTAATCCGTGCGATGCCGATGAAAACTGGGGGCTGAAAAGCGGCCCCCTTTTTCAAGGTGATCAGCGCGCTGGCGCGAGTCGACCCTTGTCGTCGGAGAACACGATTTCCACCCGGCGATTCTGCGCCCTGCCCCGCTCCGAAGCATTGGCCTCGATCGGGTACTGGTCGCCATAGCCTTCGACCTGCAGGCGCTTTTCATCGATCCCCAGGTCAACCAGCATGTCAGCCACCGACTGGGCGCGATCGCGCGACAGCTTGAGGTTGTCTTCTGGCGTACCGGTGCTGTCGGTATAGCCCTCGATCCGCACCACACGACGCGGATTGAGCTGGAGGAACTGCACCAGCTTGAGCACAGTGCGGCTGGCCGAGTTCTTCAGGTCGGCACTGCCGGTGTCGAACAGCACGTCACTCAGGGTCATCACCAAGCCTCGGTCGGCCTGCTCCGAGGCCAATGCGGCAATCTGGTTCTCCACCCATTTGCCCTGCTGCTGCACACTGGCCAGCTTGGCCTCGCGCAAGGCCAACTGCAGACGCTGGCGTTCAAGGTCGAGCTTGGCCCGACGCTCCTCGCTCAGCGCCAGCTTGGCGTGCTCGCTGGCGATCTCGCTGTAGCGCTGGCTCAGGTAGGCATAATGACGCACGTCGCTGCCCGTGCCGATGTAGCCGGAAAGGCGCTCGGCGCGCGACAGCGACTCACCGGCACGGACTACGTCACGCGGGGCGCTGCGCAGCACGTCGGCATCGTCCTTGACCTTCTGGAAGGCAACGGTCGCGTCATCCAGCGCCGCCGAACTGCGCTGGCTGGCACAACCCTGCAAGCCGGCCGTCAGCACCAGCAGTGCCAGCGCGGTTTTCGCATTCAGGCGCATCATGGCTGCGCCTCCAGCTGCTTGCGCAAGCGCTTGACCCGCGTTTGCAGCAACTGAAGCTGCTCATCGCTCTTCTGGTTCAGCACCTGCGCCTCGGCCAGGCGGGCGTCCAGCTCGGCCTGTTCGGCACGCATGCGTGCGTCACGGTAGTCCTCGGTCAGCATGTTGGTCTTGGCCCGGGCGAACTTGTCTTCGGCCAGCTTCAGCGCCTCGACCTGGTCGGTGGCACCGACTGCCTTGGCCTGCTCCAGCGCCTGCTCGGAAATTCGCATCTGCTCATTGGGCGCCGGGTCATTGGCGCAGCCGGCCAGGCCGAGCATGGCCACGGCTAGGATCAGGGATTGGGTTCTCACGCACTCTTCCTAATGTTTTGGGGCGTCCGCCTGCACTTGCATCTGCGCTTTCCAACGCTCGACATTACGTTGCAGCACGGCTTCGGACGCACCGGAGATCGGCAATTCTGTCAGCTTTTTCGCCAATTGCCCACGCAACCACGCGTCATTGCAGGCGGAATTGTGCGACACCGCCAGGTACAGGCCAGGGCGGTCCACCGGCAAGCCGCGGGCGATGAGGTTATTGCTCATGCCCAGGCTCTGGGTCATGGCCATGCCCGAGTAGCGCCCGGCCAATACATAATCGACCTGGCCCAGTACCAGTTTCTGGAAGGCCTGAGTGAGGTTCTGCGCCGGCACCAGATTCAGATGGGCTTTGGCGAAGGCGGTGAACGCCGGGGTCAGGCGCGCACGCTCGGACAGGCCGCCCTGGTACTTGGCCAGGTCGGCCGGGCCTTCGAACTCCAGCGTGGCGTCATGGCGTGTCCAGACCAGGTATTCATTGAGCTGCAAGGGCGGGTGAATGTAGTCCAGCGCCGTCAGCTGCTCCACTTGCATGGGGGTATCGAGCAGCAGGTCCATGCGCCCACTGCGCACTTCCTCCAGCGCCTGATCGCGCCGACCGGCACTGAGCACCTCGACTTTCACCCCCAGCTCGCCGAGCACCTGGCGCAGCAGGTCGACATTGGCGCCGATCAGGTGCTTCGGGTCGCTCGGGTCTTGCCAGGAATACGGTGGTGCATCTGGGCTGCCAGTTGCCACCAACCGTTCGCACTTGCCTGCCGCCATCACCACCGGCGACAGCAGCGCCACCATGCATGCCAGCACCCTGCCCGCTTCGCGCAACACCATCCTTCACTCCTTGCCCGGCAACAAAAAAGCCCGGCCCTCAGTGCGAGGGCCGGGCTTCTTTATAAGTGAAGCAGGCGGATCAGACCAGCTTTTCCAGCTCCGGAACGGCTTCGAACAGGTCGGCGACCAGGCCGTAATCGGCCACCTGGAAGATCGGCGCTTCTTCATCCTTGTTGATCGCGACGATCACCTTGGAATCCTTCATGCCGGCCAGGTGCTGGATTGCGCCGGAGATACCGACGGCGATGTACAGCTGCGGCGCGACGATCTTGCCGGTCTGGCCGACCTGCATGTCGTTCGGCACGAAGCCGGCATCGACTGCGGCGCGCGAGGCACCGACGGCAGCGCCGAGCTTGTCGGCCAGGCTGTACAGGTGCTTGAAGTTGTCACCGTTGCCCATGCCACGGCCGCCGGAAACGACGATCTTGGCAGCGGTAAGCTCTGGGCGGTCGGACTTGGCCAGCTCTTCGCCCACGAAGGCAGAGATACCAGCGTTGTGCGCAGCAGCCACCGCTTCGACGGCAGCCGAGCCACCTTCGGCGGCCACGGCGTCGAAGCCTGTGGTACGCACGGTGATGACCTTGATCGCAGCGCTCGATTGCACGGTGGCAATGGCGTTACCGGCGTAGATCGGGCGCTTGAAGGTATCGGCCGATTCAACCGAGATGATCTCGGAGATCTGGTCGACGTCCAGCAGCGCGGCAACGCGCGGCAGGATGTTCTTGCCGTTGGTAGTGGCCGGGGCCAGCACGTGGCTGTAACCCTTGGCCAGCTCGACGAGCAGCGGCGCGACGTTTTCCGGCAATGCGTGGGCGTAGGCTGCGTTATCGGCAACCAGTACCTTGGCCACGCCAGCGATCTTGGCAGCGGCTTCGGCAACGCCACCGACGTTCTGGCCAGCGACCAGCACGTGCACATCACCACCGATCTTGGCGGCAGCGGCGACAGTGTTCAGGGTGGCCGGGGCTACGGCACCGTTTTCGTGTTCAGCGACAACCAGGATAGTCATTTAGATTACCTTCGCTTCGTTCTTCAGCTTCTCGACCAGTTCGGCCACCGATTTGACCTTGATGCCAGCGCTGCGGGCAGCCGGGGCTTCGACTTTCAGGGTCTTGTTGGTGGAGGCGAGGGAAACGCCCAGCGCGTCTGGAGTAACGGTTTCCAGCGGCTTCTTCTTGGCCTTCATGATGTTCGGCAGCGACGCGTAGCGTGGCTCGTTCAGGCGCAGGTCGGTGGTAACGATGGCCGGCAGGTTCAGCGAAACGGTCTGCAGGCCGCCGTCGATTTCACGGGTGACGTTCAGCTTGTCGCCAGCGACTTCGACCTTGGAGGCGAAGGTGCCCTGGGCGAAGCCGGTCAGCGCGGCCAGCATCTGGCCGGTCTGGTTGTTGTCACTGTCGATGGCCTGCTTGCCGAGGATCACCAGTTGCGGCTGCTCCTTGTCGACAACGGCTTTCAGTGCCTTGGCCACGGCCAGGGAATTCAGCTCGTCAGCGGCTTCGACCAGGATGGCGCGGTCGGCACCCAGGGCCAGGGCAGTACGCAACTGCTCCTGAGCAGTGGTCGGGCCGACGGAGACCACGACGATCTCGGTCGCGACGCCCTTTTCCTTAAGGCGTACGGCTTCTTCCACGGCGATTTCGCAGAAGGGGTTCATGGACATCTTGACGTTAGCAAGGTCGACGCCGGAGTTGTCCGCCTTGACGCGAACCTTGACGTTGTAGTCGACCACTCGTTTGACAGCTACAAGAACCTTCATGGATTCCTCGTTACTCTCCGGTGAATAGATAGTCGCCTGGGGCCATGCCCGGCGATGCGCGTGGGTACAAGGGCACCTCTGAAAACGTACCGGGAGGGGCAAACTTCATGGTGACCGAACAGTCTTGTTGCGACTGTTGCGGCAAATACCCACGGGTCATTTTCTGTCGTGGCGTGTAGACTCCACTACAAATCGGTTCTTATACCGAAAACCCTGCTCCAAACCTGGTCTTTAGAGGTGTACCTGCGCCCGGCTGCAAGCCTACGGCGAACGTAAAACCGCTCGTATCTTGACCGCAACACCCAATCCGGTCAATACGGCAAATCGGTCACCTTCCAGCCGCGTTCCAGTGATTTTACTGGGCTCCGGCAAATTCAAACAAACGTTTGTATTGGACCCGCCAAGTGGTGTAGATATAATGCGCGCCAAGACAAAACGGTGTAGTCCGCCCATTGCGTAGCTACAGTTTCGCGCCAGCGAAGCGCCGCTGCACGCAAGCACCCATAAGACAAAGCAACAGCACGAGCCTTGATGAGTAGGAGAGAACCTGTGGAACGCGAATACATGGAATTCGACGTGGTCATCGTCGGCGCAGGCCCTGCGGGCCTGTCCGCCGCCTGCCGCCTGAAGCAGAAGGCCGCCGAAGCCGGTAGCGAGATCAGCGTCTGCGTGGTGGAAAAAGGCTCCGAAGTAGGTGCTCATATTCTCTCCGGTGCGGTGTTCGAACCCCGCGCCCTGAACGAGCTGTTCCCCGACTGGAAAGAACTCGGCGCGCCGCTCAACACCGAAGTGAAGCGCGACGACATCTATGTGCTGAAAAGTGCCGACAGCTCGACCAAGGTCCCCGACCTGTTCGTGCCCAAGACCATGCACAACCACGGCAACTACATCATCTCCCTGGGCAACCTGTGCCGCTGGCTGGCCCAGCAGGCCGAAAACCTGGGTGTGGAAATCTACCCGGGCTTCGCCGCCCAGGAAGCGCTGTTCGACGAAAACGGCGTGGTCCGCGGCATCGTCACCGGTGACCTGGGTGTCGACCGCGAAGGCAATCCGAAAGACGGCCTGTATACCCCGGGCATGGAACTGCGCGCCAAGTACACCCTGTTCGCCGAAGGCTGCCGCGGCCATATCGGCAAGCAACTGATCAAGCGCTTCAACCTCGACAGCGAAGCCGACGTCCAGCACTACGGCATCGGCCTGAAGGAAATCTGGGAAATCGACCCAGCCAAGCACGAGCAGGGCCTGGTGGTGCACACCGCTGGCTGGCCGCTGGACGTGACCAGCAAGGACAACACCGGCGGTTCGTTCCTCTATCACCTGGAAAACAACCAGGTGGTGGTCGGCCTGATTGTCGACCTTTCCTACGCCAACCCGTACCTGTCGCCGTTCGACGAGTTCCAGCGCCTCAAGCACCACCCGGTGATGAGCCAGTACCTCGAAGGCGGCAAGCGCATCAGCTACGGTGCCCGTGCCATCTGCAAAGGCGGCCTGAACTCGCTGCCGAAAATGGTCTTCAACGGCGGCGCGCTGATCGGTTGCGACCTCGGCACCCTGAACTTCTCGAAGATCAAGGGCAGCCACACCGCGATGAAATCCGGCATGCTCGCTGCCGAGGCAGTGGCTGACGCACTGGCTGCCGGCCGCGAGGGTGGCGACCTGCTCGACGGCTACGTCAGCGCGTTCAAGGCCAGCTGGCTGTACGAAGAACTGTTCGCCAGCCGTAACTTCGGCCCGGCACTGCACAAGTTCGGCCCGCTGCTCGGCGGTGCCTTCAACTATGTCGACCAGAACTGGTTCAACGGCAAGCTGCCGTTCACCCTGCACGACACCAAGCCGGACTACGCCTGCCTCAAGCTCGCCGCCGAGTCGAAGAAGATCGACTACCCGAAACCGGACGGCAAGCTCAGCTTCGACAAGCTCAGCTCGGTATTCCTCTCCAGCACCAACCACGAAGAGGAACAACCCTGCCACCTGAAGCTGACCGACCCGAACGTGCCGATCGCCAGCAACCTGCCGCTGTACGACGAACCGGCCCAGCGCTACTGCCCGGCGGGCGTGTACGAAGTGGTCAGCCAGGAAGATGGCAGCAAGCGCTTCCAGATCAACGCGCAGAACTGCGTGCACTGCAAGACCTGCGACATCAAGGACCCGGCCCAGAACATCACCTGGGTCACCCCTGAAGGCGCTGGCGGGCCGAACTACCCGAACATGTAAGGCCACTGCCCTTGCAGCAACAAAAAGCCCCCGGCTCGTGAGAACCGGGGGCTTTTTTTGCATCGGCTGCTGCTACTTGTCAGCACACATGATCGGCATCGGCTCGGCGGAAAATGCCAACGGTTCACGACGCCCGAAATACAAGGCGGTCAGCAGCCCCACCGTGCCCATGATCAGGCAGAAGCCGACACACACCCACGGGCTCCAGGGCATCAGTGCAATCAACGCCAGCGGCGTGGTACTGGCCCACAGCGCGTAAGCCACGTTGTAGGTGAAGGAAATCCCGGAAACGCGGATCTCGGCCGGGAACAGCCCGACCATCACCGACGGCACCACACCCACCACACCGCAGGCCAGCCCAGCCAGCGCATAGGCCAGCCAGGTCATGCCCCACTGCCCCACCAGGCTGGCATACAGCGCACCGATGCCCAGCGGCAGCAGCAGGCTGTAGATCATCAGTGCGCGCCAGGCGCCCAGGCGGTCGACCAGCAACCCGGCCAGCACACAGCCGATATTGAGGAAGACGATGCCCACACTGCTCAGGGCGAAGGTATGCCCCGCCGTCATGCCGAAGCGTTGCTGCATCACCGTCGGGGTAATCACTACCAGCACCACCACTGCGGAAGTCAGCACGCAGGTCAGCAGTGCCGCCGGGATCAACGCCGAACGGTGCTCGCCCAGCACCCGCCGTAGCGGAAACTTCACCGGTTGCTCCTGACGCTCGCGCAAGGCCAGGAACACCGGGGTTTCGCTGAGCCAGCGGCGCAGCCACACGCCGATCACGCCAAACACTCCGCCGAGCAGGAATGGGTAACGCCAGGCGTAATCGAGAATCTCCTGGGGCGTGAACATTTGCGCCAGCAGTGTCGCCGTCAGTGCCCCCAACAGGTAGCCAAAGGTCAGACCCGCCTGCAGGAAGCCCAGTGCATAGCCACGCCGCCCGTTTGGCGCATGCTCGGCGACGAAGGTCCACGCGCTCGGCACTTCGCCACCCACAGCGGCGCCTTGCAGGATGCGCAGCGCCAGCAGGATCAGCGGGGCCGCATAGCCGATGTCGGCATAGGTCGGCATCACCCCGATCAGCAGGCACGGCAAGGCCATCATCAGGATGCTTAGGCTGAACACCCGTTTGCGCCCAAGGTGGTCGGCGAAATGCGCCATCAGGATGCCGCCCAGCGGCCGCGCCAGGTAACCAGTGACGAAGATGCCGAAGCTCTGCAGCAGGCGCAGCCACTCGGGCATTTCCGGCGGGAAGAACAGCTGGCTGAGGGTCAGGGCAAAGAACACGAAGATGATGAAATCGTAGATTTCCAGCGCGCCGCCCAGTGCCGCCAGGCCCAGGGTCCGGTGGTCGCCGCGGCTGAATCGGGGCGGGCGAGCGGTATCGATGGCTGTCATGGCAAGGGTCCGCAGATCGGCAAAGCGCAAGAGGATAGCAAATGCCTGCCGCCTTGCCCCAGCAACGCCACTAACGGCTGAAGACGGTGTGGCCGAAGTTCCTCGGCTTGCGCGCATGGACCGCGCCACCCGCCAGCCCGGAAGGCAGGGCAATCTTGCCGACCAGCACAGGGCTGTCGATGATCGCCATGAAGGATTGCAGCGCGTCGTTGTCCGGTACCTGTGGCAGGCTCACGCTGACAGCCTGGCGCTCGGTCTGTGGCACGACAGGCACTTTCAGGTGTTGCGAATGATAAAGCAGGGCATGCTGGATCTGCGTGCTGACCCGGCAGAATCGTGCCAGGTCGACGCCCGCATGGCTGGCCAGCTCGATGTTGCCCAGCAGCAAGTTGAACGGTTGCAAGGCGCACTGCACCAGGCGCTGCAACTCCTCGAAGGAATCGACCGGGGCAATCCGGTAGTAGCCAAGGCCATTGAGCAGTTTTTCCAGCTGCAGGCGCTGCTGCGGGTGCTCGTCGGCAATCAGGATGCGCAGGGTCTTGTTTGTCATTGTCGGACCTGGGCCGTCAGGTGAAAAGGGACAGCTCCCTGACCAAACTGCGCCAGATACAGGCAACCACCAGGGCTGTACCTGGAGGGGTCAATTTAGATAGTTGTCGGGAAAGCGGGAGAAATCAAGTGGCCATCACACAGAATTTTCACCTGCCCTTCACCCCGCATTCAGGACTCCCACTGCCGCATGCGCACACGGCAGTGCTTCATGGCGTTGACGATGTGCTTTTCCACAAGGCTGCGGGAGATACCCAGACGCTCTGCAATCTGCTGGTGTGAAAGGCCATCGAGCTTGCGCAACAGGAAGCAGTCCCGGCACACCTTGCTCAACTCATCCAGGGCCTTTTGCATCAAGGCCAGGCGCTGGTCAAGCTGCACGTCGTGCTGCAATTCTGCACTGAGCAAACGCCCATCGGCATCCAGTGCATCCAGGGATTCGGCCTGCCGTACCTGGTGGCGCCGGTGCCGGTCGATCACCAGATTGAGTGCCGTACGGTAGAGGAACGCTCGCGGATGTTCGATCTGCCCGCTTTCGGTCCGCTCCAGCACCCGCAGATAGGCATCGTGGGCAACGTCCTCCGCAGCCTGGCGATTGCCCAGGCGGGTACAAAGGAAGCTCACCAGTTCGCGATAGTAATGTTCCACAACAGCACCTGAAATCGTCCTTGCAACCCACGTGCGGGACTGAATGATACCGGGCTGTGATAGTACAAATTATAACTATTCTCAGCAACTCGCCCTCTGCCCTCTCGTTCAGGCTAAATCTGCCTGGCCAGCCTTCGTTTATCTGGGACTTCGGTGCGCACCTCGATTGGCAGCGCGTGACCACTCTCCAGGCTGGAAGTCCGCATGAGCCGTTTAACCTCCCCCCGCCGCCAGTTCATCCTCGCTGGCGCGGGCCTGCTGAGCCTGGGTTGCCTGCTGGCCTGGCAAACCCTGCCCTTCGGCGCGCAACCGCTCGGTACCGTCACGGTCACGCGGGCAGACATCGAAAGCAGCGTGACCGCCCTGGGCACCTTGCAGCCCCGGCGTTACGTGGATGTGGGCGCCCAGGCCTCGGGGCAGATCCGCACGTTGCACGTGGAAGCGGGCGACCCGGTGCGCAAGGGCCAATTGCTGGTCGAGATCGACCCCTCTACCCAACAGGCACGGTTGGATGCCGGGCGCTTTTCGATCGACAACCTCAAGGCCCAGCTCGCCGAACAGCGTGCGCAGTTCGAGCTGGCCAGCCAGCAGCTCAAGCGCCAGCGCGAGCTTGCCGCTGCGGGCGCCACCCGTGATGAAGACGTACAGGCCGCAGCTGCCCAGCTCAAGGTCACCCAGGCGCGCATCGACATGTTCCAGGCGCAGATCCGCCAGGCCCAGGCCAGCCTGCGCAGCGACGAGGCGGAACTGGGCTACACGCGCATCTATGCGCCGATGGATGGCACGGTGGTAGCCGTCGACGCCCGTGAAGGCCAGACCCTCAACGCCCAGCAACGCACCCCGCTGATCCTGCGCATCGCCAAGCTGTCACCGATGACCGTGTGGGCCCAGGTGTCCGAAGCCGACATCGGCAAGGTCAAGCCGGGGATGACCGCCTATTTCACTACGCTGTCCGGTGGCAAGCGCCGCTGGAGCAGCACGGTGCGGCAGATTCTGCCGATCCCGCCCAAGCCGCTTGAACAAGCCAGCCAGGGTGGTGGCAGCCCAGCCAGCGCCGGCAGCACCAGCAACCAGGTGGTGCAGTACACCGTGCTGCTGGATGTCGACAACCCGGATGGTGCCCTGATGGCCGACATGACCACCCAGGTGTTTTTCGTCGCCGGTCAAGCCAGCCAGGTCCTGACCGTGCCACTGGCCGCGCTGGACGAAAACGGCGGCCTGTTCATGGCACGGGTGCTCGACCCGCACGGCAAGGTGGTGCAGCGCCAGGTACGCACCGGCCTCAGCGACCGCCTGCGCGTTCAGGTGCTGGACGGGCTCAGCGAGGGCGAGCAACTGCTGATGGGCGCCCCCAGCGCCAGCGGAGGCTGAATGAGCGCGCCGCTGATCGAACTGGTCGATATCCGCAAATCCTACGGTGGCCAGGACAGCCCCAAGGTCGATGTGCTGCGCGGCATCAGCCTGAGCATCCACCCCGGCGAGTTCGTCGCCATCGTCGGTGCATCCGGCTCGGGCAAGTCGACCTTGATGAACATACTCGGCTGCCTCGACCGCCCGACGTCGGGCAGCTACCGCTTCGCCGGCAAGCACGTGGCCGAGCTGGGCAGCGATGAACTGGCCTGGCTGCGCCGCGAGGCGTTCGGCTTCGTGTTCCAGGGCTACCACCTGATCCCTTCGGGCTCGGCCCAGGAAAACGTCGAGATGCCGGCCATCTATGCCGGCACGCCTGCCTGTGAGCGGCATGCCCGCGCCGCCGCCCTGCTCGCCCGCCTGGGTCTGGCCAGCCGCAGCGCCAACCGCCCGCACCAGCTCTCGGGTGGTCAGCAGCAACGGGTGTCGATCGCCCGGGCGCTGATGAACGGCGGTCATATCATCCTCGCCGATGAACCCACGGGTGCGCTCGACAGCCACAGCGGTACCGAAGTCATGGCGCTGCTCGACGAACTGGCAAGCCAGGGCCATGTGATCATCCTGATCACCCACGACCACAAGGTGGCGGCGCGGGCAAAGCGGGTGATCGAGATCCGCGACGGCCAGATGATCAGCGACACCGCGACCGACCAGGTGCCCAGCGCTCCGCGCCAAGCCTTGCAAGCCGACGACCTGCGCCAGCGCCTGGACCGTGGCGCGACCCTGCGTGGGGCCTGGAAGGGTGAGCTGGTCGAAGCCCTGCAAGCCGCCTGGCGGGTCATGTGGGTGAACCGCTTTCGCACCGCCCTGACCCTGCTCGGCATCGTCATCGGGGTCGCCTCGGTGGTGGTCATGCTGGCCGTCGGCGAAGGCAGCAAGCGCCAGGTGATGGCGCAGATGGCCGCCTTCGGCTCGAACATCCTTTACCTCAACGGCAAGCCCGCCACACTGGGCGAGCCCGCCGGCACCATTACCCTCGACGACGTCGCCGCCATCGGCCAGCTGCCGCAGGTCCGGCAGATCATGCCGGTGCTGGGCGAGAAGGTGATGGTGCGCCATGGCAACCACAGCCAGCGCTTCTACGTGGGCGGCAACAACAACCAGTTCCCGCTGATCTTCAACTGGCCGGCGGTCGAAGGGGCGTTCTTCACCGACGCCGACGAAGCCAGTGGCGCGGCGGTGGCCGTGATCGGTCAGAAAGTCCGGGAAAAGATGCTCGCGCCTGACCGCGACCCGCTTGGCCAGTACCTGCTGATCGGTAATGTACCCTTCCAGGTCATTGGCATTCTCGTCGGAAAGGGCGCGAGTTCCGGCGACCAGGATGCCGACGGGCGCATCGTGGTGCCCTACTCGGCGGCGGCGATCCGCCTGTTCGGCCAGCGCGACCCCGATTACATCACCGTCGCTGCCGTCGACGCGGCACGGGTCGATGAAACCGAAGCCGCCGTCGACCGCCTGCTGCGCCAGCGCCACCAGGGCCGTCACGACTTCGAACTGACCAACTCGGCCGCGCTGATCCAGGCCGAGGCACGCACCCAGAACAGCCTGTCGCTGATGCTCGGGGCGATTGCCGCGATCTCGCTGCTGGTCGGTGGCATCGGGGTGATGAACATCATGCTCATGACCGTGCGCGAGCGCACCCGCGAAATCGGCATCCGCATGGCCACCGGCGCGCGCCAGCACGACATCCTGCGCCAGTTCCTCAGCGAGGCAGTGATGCTGTCGATGGTCGGCGGCATGGCCGGCATTGGCCTGGCCCTGCTGATCGGCGGCGCATTGATGCTCGGCAAGGTTGCCGTGGCCTTCACCCTGCCCGCCATGCTCGGTGCGTTCTCCTGTGCCGTTCTCACCGGCATCGTGTTCGGCTTCATGCCAGCCCGCAAAGCCGCCCGACTCGACCCGGTCAAAGCCCTCACCAGCGAATAGCCCATGACCCTGCCAAGCCGCATCAGCCTGTTGTCCCTGTGCCTGGGCCTCGCCGCCTGCAGCCTGCCGCCCGCGCCATCCAGCGGCATCGCTGCACCCACCGCCTGGCAAGGCGAAACCCTCCAGCCCTCTGCCAGCTTGCCGTCGGCGCAGTGGTGGCAGGCCTTCGACAGCGCCGAACTGGACCGCCTGGTCGAACGCGCCCGGTCCAATGCCCACGACCTTGCCGCCGCCACGGCGCGCGTGCGCCAGGCCCAGGCCAAGGCGGTGATCGCCGGAGCGCCGCTATTGCCGGAGCTCAGCTTCGCGCTCGACGGCAGCCGCCAGCGCCTGTTGCATGGCGAGGGCTATGACCAGCTCGATGTCAGCAAATACGAACGGACCAGCACGTCGTTCGGCATGCAGCTGGTCGCCAGCTACGAGATCGACTTCTGGGGTGGCCTGCGCGCTGCCCGCTCAAGCGCCCTGCACAGCCTCGACGCCAGCCGCTTCGATCGCCAGACGGTCGAGCTGACGCTGGTCAGCAGCGTGGCCAGCAGCTACCTGCAGGGCCTGGCCCTGGAAGAGCAACTGCGCATTGCCCGCCTCAACCTGCGTAACGCCCGTGATGTCCTGGCGCTGGTCGAGACACGTCAGCGCGCCGGCTCCGCGACACGCCTGGAACTGGCCCAGCAGCGCAGCCTGGTGGCCGCCCAGGCGCGGCAAGTACCGCTGCTCGAACAGCAACGGCAAGATAACCGCGTTACCCTGGCCACACTGCTGGGCGACCCGGTCCAGGCGCTGCCCTCCACGGGTGAAGCGCTGGCAGCCGTGAACTGGCCGCGCATTGGCAGCGGCGTACCCAGCGAGCTGCTCGCCCGCCGCCCGGACATCGCCGCCGCCGAAGCGCGCCTGGCCGCCGCCCACGCCAATGTGCAGGTGGCCAGGGCCGCCCTGCTGCCAAAAGTGAGCCTGGGCGCCAACCTCGGCACCGGCGCAAGCACCCTGCCCGAGGTCTTCGACAGCTCTTATTACACCCTGACCGCCGGCCTGGTCGCGCCGATCTTCAACAATGGCCGGCTGCGAGCGGCGCAACAGCTGGCCCAAGCCGAGCAGGACGAGCTGCTGGAAAGCTACCGCAGCAGCATCCTGGCCGGCTTTGCCGATGTCGAGAAGGCCCTCAATGCCATCCACGGCGTCGAGCAGCAGCGCCAGTGGCAGGACCAGGAAGTCGAACAGGCGCGCCTGGCCTTCGACCTGGCCCAACGACGCTACGCGGCCGGGGCCGAGACCCTGCTGAGTGTGCTGGAAACCCAGCGCACGCTCTATCTCGCCCAGGACCAGCAGGCGCAGTTGCGTCTGGCTCGGCTGCAGGGCAGCGTGGCGCTATACAAGGCGCTGGGGGGTGGCTGGCAGGTAGCGAACGCGGACAACGGTTAATTCGCCGTACCCGCAACTCGTTCATAGGGAAAGCCGCTTGCAAGAGGATTTCCCCATGACCCGCTCCGCCAGCATGCTCCAGGCCTGCCAACAAGGCCTGCGTCGCCTGATCCAGGGCCAATCGCCAGGTGCTCGCCCGTACCGCGCGTTCGACCTGGTACTCGCCCGGCGCATCAGCCTCAGCCCATCGTTCGCGCGCCTGGTGTTCACCGGCCCGGATGTCGAGCTCATGCACACCCTGGCACCCGACCAGCGCGTCAAGCTGCTGTTCCCTGCCCCTGACGGCTCATTGCCAACCCTGCCCCACGACGTCCACTGGAAGACTGCGCACAGCGCGCTACCGCCCGAACAGCGCCCGCCCATGCGCACCTACACCATCCGTGCCTTGCGCGCGGATGCCCTGGAAGTCGACGTGGACTTTGTGCTGCACGGCGTCAATGGGCCAGCCTCGGCCTGGGCAACCCATGCCCAGGAGGGCGACCGGCTGCTGATGGTGGCGCCGAACCTGGCCCATGCCGGCGACCCTGGCGGCTATGAGTGGAAGCCGCCACAAGGGACCCGCCACGTCCTGCTGATCGGCGACGAAACGGCCCTGCCCGCCATTGCCGGCATTCTCGAAGTGCTGGCAGAGCAACAACCCGAACTGGCCGTGGAAGCCTTCATCGAAGTGCCGCAGGAGGCTGATTGCCTGCCCCTGCGCCACAGCACCAATACCCGCGTCCACTGGCTACCCCGCGAGCTGCTGCGCTGCGCGCATGGCCAGGCCATGCAGCATGCCGTTCGCGAACTGGCCAGCCTACCGCTGGAAAGCGCGTTCTATGCCTGGGTGGCCGGGGAGTCGGCGACGGTGCTGGAGATTCGCCGGTACCTGACAAAACAGCGTAGGCTGCAGCGCGACAGCCTGATGACGATGGGGTATTGGCGCCTGGGTGAAAACAGCGACTGATCAGGCTGAACGAGGGGGCCGCGACGCGGCCCTCACGAACTCAAATGGCTGCGGCAACCGCTTCGGCAAAGCGCTGCGCCACCTCATCGATCTGTTGCGCACTGATGATCAGCGGCGGCAGGAAGCGCACCACGGCGCCATGGCGCCCGCCCAGTTCGAGGATCAAGCCGCGTTTGAGGCATTCGCGCTGAACCTTCGGTGCCAGCACCCGATTGGCAGGTGGGTGGCCAAGCGCATCCGGCTGACCTTGCGGATCGACCAGCTCCACCCCCAGCATCAGGCCACGACCACGGATATCACCCAACTGCGGATAGTCCCGTTGCAGCCGCTGCAGATGCTCACGCAAACGCAGGCCCATGGCCTCGGCATGTTCGGCCAGGCGGTGCTCGACCAGGTAGTTGATTACCGCCGAACCGGCCGCCATGGCCATCTGATTGCCGCGGAACGTGCCGGCATGGGCGCCTGGCTTCCAGGTATCCAGCCAGTCGCGGTACACCACCACCGCCAGCGGCAGGCTGCCACCAATGGCCTTGGACAGCGTGACCACATCCGGCACGATGCCAGCGTGCTCGAAGGCGAACATCCGCCCGGTCCGGGCGAAGCCGCTCTGGATCTCGTCGACGATCAGCGCCACACCGGCCTGTTCGGTGATACGCCGCACACCCTTGAGCCACTCGATATCGGCCGGGACCACCCCGCCCTCCCCCTGCACCACCTCAAGGATCACCGCCGCCGGCAGCGGCACGCCGCTTTCCGGGTCCAGCAACAGGTTTTCCAGGTAGTGCAGGTTGGCCTTGACCCCTGCTTCACCACCCAGGCCGAACGGGCAACGGTAGTCGTAGGGGTACGGCATGAACTGCACGCCATTGCTCAGCAGCGCGCCCAGTGGCTGCTTGGGGCCATGGCTGCCCATCAGGCTCAGCGCGCCTTGGCTCATGCCGTGGTAGGCACCTTGGAAGGCCAGCACGGTGCTGCGCCCGGTGGCACCGCGCACCAGCTTGAGCGCCGCTTCCACCGCGTCGGTGCCGGTCGGCCCGCAGAACTGCACCTTAGCCTCACGGCGCAAGGCTTCGGGCAGGATGCTGAACAGGTCCTGGACGAAACGGTCCTTGACCGGCGTGGTCAGGTCCAAGGTGTGCAGCGGCAGTTCATCGGCCAGCACGCGCTGGATAGCCTCGATCACCACCGGGTGGTTGTGGCCCAGGGCCAGGGTGCCCGCGCCGGCCAGGCAATCGATGAACTGGCGGCCTTCGACATCCTCGACATGGATGCCACGGGCGCGCTTGAGCGCCAGCGGGATACGCCGGGGGTAGCTGCGGGCGTTGGACTCCTGTTGCTGCTGGCGTTGCAGCAGCGGCGAGTCACTGAATTCGTACAAAGGTTGCGGCGCGCTGGCCGGCGGGACCTGGGCAAGGCTGGTAGCGGTGGACATGGGTGAATCCTCGCAAGCAAGCGAATGGGCAGTTATCGCTTGAAAAACGCTTGAGTGCGGGGAGGATTTAGCCGTTGTTGCGGGATTTTGCTTTGCCTGTGCAGGCCTCTTCGCGGCGGTTCGACGCGAAAGGGCCGGCACAGGCAATGAAGATCAGCTGGCCGAGCGCGCCGGCACTTGCAGCAGGACCCGCAAGCCATCTTGGCGACTGTCGAACCTGAGGCTGCCGGCACAGCGCTGCACGATCGCCTGAACGATCGCCAACCCCAGCCCACACCCCCCGCTCTGCCCATTGCGCCAGAAGCGCTCGGTCAGGTGCTGCAAATCGGCTTCGGCAATACCCGGCCCATGGTCGCGCACCATGAACCCCACCTGCCCATCGGCCATCTGCACTTCCAGCTCCACCTCGGTATCACCCCCGTGGCGCAGGGCGTTGTCCAGCAGGTTGCGCAAGGCCGCCACCGCTAGCGGCGCAGGCATGCCCAGGTAGATCTGCGTAGCCTCCTGCGGCAGGTGCAACACGATGCGCCGATTGTCACCGCCACCCGCATCCTGCACCGCCTGGCGGGCGACCTGCTCGGCACTGCACTGCACACCGTCCTCGAACGACAGGCTGCCCTCGACCCGCGCCAGCATCAGCAGCTGTTCCAGGGTCCGGTGCATGCGGTCGGCGCCTTGCTCGGCATGCTCCAAGGCTTGCTCGCGCACCGCGCCGTCGGTCATTCGCGCCACCTGCAGGTGGGTCTTGATTGCCGTCAGCGGGCTGCGCAGTTCGTGGGCGGCATCGTCGGTCAGGCGCCGTTCGCGCTCGAGGGTCTGGGCGATGCGACGGAACAGCTGGTTCTGGGTGTCGAGCAAGGGTTGCAGCTCGCTGGGCAAGCCGGCCACCTGCAACGGTTCGACACTGTCGGCACGCCGTCGGCGCAGGGCGTCGCGCATGCGATTGAGCGGTTCCAGGCCTTTGCCCAGGCCGATCCATAGCAGCCCGAGGCTGCCGAGCAAGGCCATCAGCACCGGTGCCGAGGCGGCCAGCAGAATGGACTGGTTCAGCGCCTCGCGCTCCATGTGCCGGTCGGCGGTGGTGATGCGCACGTCACCGTGGTTGTAGGTGAAGGTGCGCCACAACGCGCCGTCGATGGTCTGGTCACGGAAGCCGCTGCGCTGGTCATCCATGGCACCGTCATGCTTGTGGTTGCTGGCGAGGATCTCGCCGCGCAGGGAACTCACCTGGCAGGCCATGCCGTCGGGCACGCTCAACTGGTCGGCGGAAAAATGCGCGTCTTCGCCCTTGGCCGCCAGCGGTTGCGGCAGCTGGTCGACGAGCCCGGCGACCATGCGCGCCGAGGCCACCAGGCGCTGGTCGAGGGAAAACATCATCTGCTGGCGCAGGTCGCGCAGCATCCACGCGGCTGCCAGCGCCCAGATGATGATGAAGGCGGTGCCGAGGATCAGGCTGAGGCGTACCCGCAGGCTCATGAGGCGGTTCTCTCGGAGGTTTGCTCTGGCGCCTGTGCCGGCCCCAGGCGATAACCCAGGCCACGCACGGTCTCGACGATGCTGTTGCCGAGCTTGCGCCGCAGGTGATGGATATGCACGTTCAGCGCGTTGCTCTCGACTTCGTCGCTGAAGCCGTACACGCAGTCCTTGAGTTGTTCGCTGGACAGCACCCGACCGGGGTTCTGCAGCAATGCCTGGAGCAGCGCCTGCTCGCGCCGCGACAGGTCGACCGGCTGGCCGGCCAGGGTTGCCTCGCAGCTGCTCGGGTCGTAGCGCAGCGGGCCATGTTCGATCACGTTCACCGCCCGCCCCGCCACCCGGCGCAGCAGGGTATGCAGGCGAGCGGCCAGTTCACGCAGGTCGAAAGGTTTAAGCAGGTAGTCGTCGGCACCGGCCTGCAGGCCATCGACGCGGTCGGTGACGGCGTCACGGGCAGTGAGTACCAGTACGGGCAGGTCGACCCCCTGCTGGCGCAGGCGGCGCAGCAGCTTGAGGCCGTCTTCGTCGGGCAGGCCGAGGTCGAGGATCATCACGTCGAACTGCGCCGCCTGCAGCAGGGCCCGGGCGCTGGCGGCATTGGCCACGCGGTCGACGGTCAGGCCCTGGGCCGTGAGGCCGGCGCAGATGCCGCTGGCGATCAGGTCGTCGTCCTCGCAGAGCAGAACGTGCATGGTGAGGCTCCCGGAGTGGTGTGGCTGGCATTGCACTATGGGGGGATTAAGGGGGGATTATGGACCTTTTTGTGTTCGCCTTGATGTTTTCAGCGCTCGATCTCAAAAGCGGCAAATCCCTCCAGCCCTACCCATCGCGGCAACACCTCAATCCGGCCCCACCACCACCAACAACAACGAAATAGACTATTCCTACAATCGACTCAGGAACTTCCCACATCCACTCCATGATGTGATTTCCCTGCACAAAACTGGCAGGGAGACGCCTCATGCTGCTCTGGCAAATCGTGCCCACCTGGCGCGATATCGAAACACGCATCACCGATGAAATGGGCTATCAAGGAGGTGCCCATTTCCGTACCTACCTCAACGAAGAAGTACCGTCACTGGCCCTCAACCTGCGCCGCGTGGACACCGTGCGGCGCGCATTCCACAAGGCCGAATGGGTAGCCGGCGACCTGCTGCGCCAACGCTTTGCCGACCTCGACATCAAAAACATCCTCAACGACCTGATCAGCGTCGCCGAACAGATGGCGATGATCGTCGCTGGCAGCGCCCTCACCGGCGGCCTGCTCGGTGCCGGCATCGGCGCTTTCGCGGGAGGTGCCGGAGCCATTCCCGGTGGCGTCGCGGGCACTGCCATCGGCTTCAAGGTCAGCGGCTGGATTCTCGGCGCACTGGGCATCGCCTCTCTTGCCGAATTCTTCGTCGACGGCCTGCCGCGTATCGGCGAGTACTACCTCGACGGCATCGGCATCGCCTGGGAAGGCACCCGCGGTGAAGAAGGGCTGAACGCGTTCAGCCAGGACAACCCGTTTGCCATCGACCAGGCAGCGCATTTCATCGCCACCGGGCATGTGGAAGTGGTGATGCTGCTGTTGGGCGCCATGGCGTCTTACCTCACCCGCGGGGGTGGCAACGCGGGTGTGCTTGCCCAGGAAATGGCCGCCAGCAAGAAAGGCTCGCGGATTGGGCAGTGGATGCTCAAGCACGAGGAGGCTTTGAAGAAACGGCCGGACCTGCAGGTACCGGAGCGGCGCAAAGGGGCAGTAGGTGAACCACCACCTGCTCAGCCGAATCGGTCTGCGGGGAAAGACAGGGAGCCGGCAAAGAGCAAGCCGGGTACCATGAAGCTGTATAACGTCGACTGCTTTAAGGCGGATAAGCTACCAAACTCTAAAATTGGAGAATTTGACCGCCAACTGGGCGGCCAAGAGAAAGGCATGAACAACTTAACCGTTCAGGAGTTCCTGCAGAACATTGCCGACCCTATACTTCGGAACCCAAACAATGCCAAGCGCGCGAGGAGAGATCAGGAGGATGCCTTCATCAACCGCTTTCTAGAAGAATTCCTTCAAGATTATGATTACTTGGAAGCAGAAGAGCTTGCTACAAAAAAGGCGAAAAGGGAGATGTCAACGATAGCGGCGCTTCATAATCCTGACTTGTTCGCTGGCGGCAAGGATGTCATTGGAGGCTTTGGTGACCGACAAGTCAACTCAACGATTGGCCCGCAGTGGAGAACCAAAATCCAAAGCCTTGCAACTGCAGCAGAAGCAGTACCAATCTCAATGCGAAATAAAACTTTCCTAAATGTAAAACTGCACAGATGCTAAACACCAGGAGTGAAAATGGACAGGTTATTCGCTAGATTAGCAGAAAAAATAGGCCCACCAACCTGCCGACAAATCGTGCCTAATACCAGCATTGAGCGATACAAGGGAAAACTACCCCATCAGCTCCTAGAACACTGGAGCCAATATGGATGGAGCGGGTTCGGAAAAGGCATCTTCTGGCTGGTAAACCCCAAAGAGTACGAATGCGTAGTCGACGCCTGGCTAGACGACACTGAACATTCGAAACATGACAAATATCACCTTATCGCACGCAGTGCTTTCGGGGACATGTATTTCTGGGGTGAAAAAACAGGCGCTTCACTAAAAATTACCAGCATTTTGTCAAGCTTCGTGACCCGAACATCAATTTACAGCGGCGAAGACCTGGACAAAGGGTTCCCCGCATTTCTTCTATCAATTAGTCTTGACTCCAACGACTACGGAGACATGTTCGAGCCCGCCTACGCAAAGCTGGGCGCCCTTGCTGCAGATGAAATGTATGGATTCACTCCCGCCATAATGTTGGGTGGACCGGGGTCGCTCAACCAACTTGAAAAGGTCAAGTCGGTGGAACACCTGAGCTTTCTAGCTCAACTTTCAGACCTCAGACCCTATATATAAACAGGAGATTCCACCCCTGGATAATAATCACAACCAAGACAGACTGGAGATCATAATGGATGAAGCATTTTCTGTTTTTATTGAAGAGTTCGGGGAGCATACGCACAGGCAGGAGGTACCCACATCGACCCTAGAGCGTTACAAGGGGAAGCTACCAGATAAACTTCTGCAGTATTGGATGGAGCATGGTTGGTGCGGATATGGCGACGGAATATTTTGGACCGTCAATCCCCAGGAATACGAAGGCGTAATCGCCTCACTTATTGCAGGCACCCCATTGGAAAATAAAGATAAATATCACATCATTGCTCGCGGCGCGTTTGGCGACCTGTATTTACTTGGGGAGAAAACAGGCTTTTCCGTAAAAATCCTGGCTCACATCTCGCGATACAGAGGTAGCAACTATGAGTTGACGGCAACTGACATGGATAGGGAGGTCCAAAGTTTTTTCCTCAGTAAAGAAAAGGCATCTGTTGATTTCGATGACATGTTCGAATCTGCAAAGAAAAAACTAGGCGTGCTTAAGCACGATGAAATGTATGGTTTCGTCCCCGCTTTGACATTCGGTGGGCCATGCGAGCTTTCCCACCTCGAGAAAGTCAAGACCATGGAACACTTGATGCTGCTCTCTCAGATTTGTCCCCTCACACCCTACAGCTTTTCTGACATCTAACCACACTCATAGGCGTGAAAAACATGAACGTACTCTTCTCCATCTTCCTCGAAACCTTCAACAACCCCATCGGCCACCAGCCCGTCCCGCCTGCCGCTCTGGATCACTACCAAGGCAAACTCCCAAACCAACTCCTGACCTACTGGCATGACCACGGCTGGTGCGGCTACGGTGGCGGTCTGTTCTGGATGGTCAACCCGCAGGAGTACGAAGACGTCGTGGCGTACTGGCTGGCAGGCACCCCCTTCGAAACCCGCGACACCTACCACCTCATCGCCCGCAGCGCGTTCGGCGAACTGTACCTCTGGGGCGAAGAAACCGGCTCAGTCCTAACCATCACTGCCTACGCGTCCCAATACATCGATGGCGCTTGCAGCTCGACCGACGAAGAACGAGACGCGAAGATCCAGGGGCTGCTCATGTGGGTCATGACTGAAGGAATCGACCTGGGCCTGTTCGAATCGGCCAGGGAAACCCTGGGGACGTTGGCGCCTGACGAGATGTATGGTTTCGTCCCGGCGTTGATGCTGGGTGGGCCTGCCAGCCTGGCCAATCTCCAGCGGCTCAAGGCCGACGTGCATCTGATTCTGCTTTCCCAGCTTGGCGAACTGGAACCTTGTGCATTCGATGATGAAGAAGATGAGTAGAACCGAGGCTCATTGGCGCAGAGCATCGGGCGTATCGACATCCCGCAGCACGCCAGCATCCTCGACTGCCAGCCTGACGCAATGGTCCGGATGGGCCTTCACGACCGAACGCGCCCCTTCATCGCCCGTCAGCCGCTCAAGCGCTGGCCAGAAATCACGCCCGAACAACACCGGATGGCCCTGCTGCCCGGCATGACAAGGCAGTACAATCGTCGACCCACCGGCCTCGCGTGCAAGCAAGCCCAGGGTCGCGGGCTCCACCCAGGGCATGTCACCCAGCAGAATCGCCACCGCCTGCGCCTCGCTGTCGGCCAGCGAAGCAGCGCCAGCCGCCAGGCTATGGCCTAAGCCCTGCGTGAAATCGGCACTGCCGATGACCCGGCACGCCGGTGGTAGCCCCAGCTCCTCTCCCCGCTCGCCGTCACGCAACACTACCCGCACGTCATCGAAGACCGTGCAGGCACGTTCGACACTGTGCACCAGCAAGCTGCGACCATCTGCCATCAGCGCGCGGCGCTTGTCAGCACCGAAACGCACGCTGCTGCCAGCCGCCAACACCAACGCCACCACACTCACAGCGCCGCCCGCCCGATGCCATTGCGCAGGCGCAGGATATCGGCGAGCACCGCCAGGGCGATCTCGGCCGGGGTCTTGCTGCCCAGGTTGAGGCCGATCGGCGCGTGGATCCGCGCCAGCTCGCCATCGCCCAGGCCGCCGATGCGCTGCAAGCGTTCGCGACGCTTGTCGGAGGTGGCCTTCGAGCCCATCACGCCGATATAGAACGCTTCGGTACGCACTGCTTCAAGCATGGCCAGGTCATCGATTTTCGGATCATGGGTCAATGCAACCACCGCCGTGTCGGCATGGCAACCGCCATTGGCGATGAACTCCGACGGCAGCTCGCGGCGCACCTCGATGCCGTCCAGCACCACGCCTTCAAGCACCTCGTCACGCGGGTCGCAGAGAATGACTTCAAAGCCCATTCCCTTACCGAATTCGGCGCAGAAATGCGCGACGCTGGAGTAGCCAGCCAGCAGCAGGCGCTGGGCAGCGCCGACACGCAAGCGCACGCGGCCACTTTCGCGTTCCACGCGCGGCCCCTGGCTGTGGTCGTCGACCACGATGCGCTCACCTTGCGGCAGGCTCACCTCGCGCAACAACCGACGCTGGCCACGCAGCGCGCCTTGCAGCTCACGCAGGTGGGCCTGCACCTCACAGTCGGCCGGCAGGTTTTCCACCAGCACCTCGAGCACACCGCCGCAGGGCAGGCGAATGCTCGAACGCGGGTCGCTGCCATCGCCATAGCGCACGATGGCAATCGGCTCGGGGAATTCGCCCCGCGCCACGCGTTCGAGGAAGTCATCTTCGACGCAACCACCCGACAGCGAACCCAGCCACTGGCCGCTGGCGTTGACCGCCAGCAGCGAGCCCGGCGCACGCGGCGCCGAGCCGTAGGTGGCGAGCACCGTGCACAACCACACCCGCTGGCCATTGCACGACCACTGCAGCGCCTGGCTGATGACCTGGAGATCGAGATGCTGCACGGTTTACTCCGCCTTCAGCTCGGCGAGCTGCTGTACGGTCAGGTCGCCGGGCAATCCACCCCAGGCCTGGCGCAGGTAGTTGACCATGTCCGTCACTTGCTGGTCGTCGAGCTTGTCGGCGAAGCCCGGCATCGGCTGCATGCGCTCGAAGCCGGTGAACTGCTGCTCACGGATACCGTCGCGGATGGCCTTGACCAGGTTGCGCGAGTCGGCCTGGCGCAGCACCGTGTTGCCGTTCATGGCCACCGCGATGTGTGGCTTGCCCTCGCCGTCGACACCATGGCAGCCGGCGCAGACGTTGAGGTACTGCTGATGGCCGCGCTTGGCGCTGTCACTCATCTGCTCCAGGGCAACGGCCTTGATCTGCTTGGCCGGCGGCGGCTGGTCGCCGAGCAGGTAGGTGGCCATGGCCGCCAGGTCGGCGTCTTGCAGATGCTGGGTGCTGTGGTGCACCACCGGGAACATCTCGTTGAACATGCTGCCCTGGGCACTGATGCCGTGCTTGAGGAAGGTGGTCAGGTCCGGCTGGGTCCAGCCGCGGTCGGCCAGGTCCTGGGCCAGCAGGCTCGGCGCCAGGTAGCCTCCGAGCAGGCCGCCGCTCAGGCGCTGGTCCTGCTGCAGGGCGCCGATGGCGTTACGTGGCGTGTGGCATTCGCCGCAATGTCCCATCACCTCGACCATGTACTGCCCACGCTGCCAGGCCGGGCTTTTGCCCTCGGTCGGCTGCAGTTGCACGCTCTTGCCATAGAGCATGTTCCAGCCGGTCAGCCCCAGGCGCACGTTGAACGGGAAGCTCAACGCCGTCTGCGGCGCCGGGCGGTTGATCGGCGGCACGGTCATCAGGTACGCGAGGATCGCATCGGAGTCCTCGCGCGTGATCAGGTGGTACGAGGTGTACGGCATCGCCGGGTAGAGGTTGGCGCCATCCTTGCGCTTGCCTTCGGTGACTGCGGCGAAGAATTCGTCGGCCGTATAGTTGCCGATACCGTACTGCTTGTCCGGGGTGATGTTGCTGCCATAGATGGTGCCGAACGGCGAATGGATCGGCAGGCCACCGGCAAACGGGGCACCGCCTTCGGCCGTGTGGCAGGCCATGCAGTCGGCGGCACGGGCCAGGTATTCACCACGCTTGACCTGCGCCTCATCGGCCGCCTGGGCCAGCGAAACGACGGCAAGGCCCAGGGCCAGCGCGAGCGTGCTACGAACGATGCCCATGCTCAACCCTCCTTGACCAGGCCAAGGTCATTGAGCACCGTGCGGGTGGCGTCGTAGTAACGCACGTACCCGGTGCAGCGGCAGATGTGGTGGCCGAGGCTGGCTTCGATACGGTCTTCCACTTCGCTCTTCTTCAGCGGCTGGCGCTGGGCGGTTTCCACCAGCACCGTGGCGGCGTTGACGAAGCCCGGCGCGCAATAGCTGCACTGGAAGGCGAACAGGTCGACGAACTTCTGCTGGATCGGGTTCAGCGTCAGGTTGCCGGCCTCATCCTGCTTGGCATGGCCTTCGATGGTACGAACCTTCTTGCCTTCGAAGTAATGCGCGCCAGTGATGCAGGTGCGCACTTCCTCGCTGGTGCCGTCGGGGTTGTCGACGATCACCACGCAAGCGTGGCAGATGCCCTGGCCGCAGCCCAGGCGGGAACCGGTCAGGTTCTGGTGTTCGTGCAGGTAGTCGATCATCGCCAGGTCATCAGGGACCTCGACCGGGCCGACCGGTTGACCGTTGAGGGTCAGTTGCAGTGGACGGTTAGCCATTGAGGGCCTCCTTGATACGGGCTGGGGTGATGGGGAGATCGCGCACGCGCTTGCCAATGGCATGCGCCACGGCGTTGCCGATGGCACCGACGACCGGGATCATCACCACTTCGGCGATGCCCTTGGACGGGTCGGTCGGTGACAGCGGCGGGAGGATTTCGCTGGTCTGCTTCCACACCGCCACATCGCGTGCGTGCGGCAGGCGGTAGCGGTTGAAGTTCCAGTCGCCCTCCCCGGGCCCGCCCTCGTACAACGGCATTTCTTCAGTCAGTGCATGGCCGATGCCCATGGCGATACCGCCTTCGAGCTGGCCCTTGACCAGTTCCGGCACCAGCACACGGCCGCACTCGACCCAACTGTGGTGGTTGAGTACCTGAACCTCGTGGGTACCTTTGTTGACCTTGACCTCGACGATGGTCGCCACCGGGCTGTAGTAGGTGACCATGGCGTTGTTCAGCTGGGTATCCGGGTAGGCGGCGTTCTGCCGGTCGAGCAGGTGATAGCCGTGGCTGCTCATCTGCGCTTTCTTGGCATTGACCGCGCCGTCGCCGTACTTCACCGCCACGGCATCGAGCGGGAAGCGCTCGCGCACGCCGTCGATGACGAAGTCGGCCTCGGCCCAGCTCCAGCGGTTGAAACCGTGCACGCTGACGCCAGTGACCAGCCCCATCTCATGGGCTTTCTGTGCCAACTGGGCGAACGGGATCGGCGACAGGCCATTGCCTGTAAGTTCGCCGTTGACCCACACCGCGTTCTCGCGGCGTACCACCAGCGGGTTGGCCTGGCCGCCATGCGGGCCCTGGCTCCAGATGGCCATGGCCGCCGGCCACAGGCCATGGTTGAACAGCACGCGAGCCGCTTCGCGGGTGGCGTGGCTGAAGTAGAACGCCGAGTTGGTCGCCGACGACGGCGAGGCCAGCTTGCCCACCCAGCGCGGGTTGCGCAATGCGGCGTCCTGCTCGGGCTGGCTGATCAGGTACGGATTACCGCTGGTGGTCAGCTGCAACTCCGGCCATTCGGTGACGGCGGTCTTCACCTCATCGGCCGAGCGGCCGAGGAAATCGCTGACCACCAGCGCCTGGGAAGTGGACATGCCAGTGCCCAGCTCGGTGCCGATGTGGCGCAGGCTGATGCGGCCATCCGCAGTGAACTCGACGCTCGCCATCGGCGACTCGGAGCCGGTGCCGAAGTCCTTCTGGCAAATGGCGAAGCCGACGCCGTACCAGTGGTCCGGGTCCTTGGCGTCCATCTGCTGCTTGCGGGCATCGCGGTTGCGCCACCAGTCATGCACGGCGGCCTTGTCGAGGATCTCGTACAAACGCAGGGCACCGGCCGGAACCGCACCCTGGGTGTTCTTCATCCCCGATTTCAGTGCGTTGGCACGGCGCAGGTCGATGGCATCGACACCCAGGCGACCGGCAATTTCATCCACCATCATCTCGGTGGCGGCCATGGTCTGCAGGGTGCCGTAACCGCGCATGGAGCCGGCCTCGACACCGCGGGAGAAGTAGGCGGTCACCGACAGGTCGTTCTGCGGCATGTAGTAGATCGACTGCGCCGCCGTGGCGCCCACCGCAGCCACCGACGGGCTGTAGTTGATGCGCCCGCCGCCGTCACAGCTCATGTCGGCGCGGAAGATCTTGAAGCGGTTGTCCTTCTTGTCCACGGCCAGCTGGTAGCGGATGTCGAAGGCATGGCGCTTGATGCCGCTCTGGAACTGCTCGTAGCGGTCGTTGGCCAGGCGGATCGGCACTCCGGCGCCATACAGCGCGGCCACGGCGGCGTAGAAGACGAAGATGTTGTTGTCTTTGGAGCCATAGCCCACGGTGTAGCCCGGGTGCATGTTCAGCGTGTTCAGGGCGAAGCGCGACGGCTTGATCATGTGCACGCATTCCTGCGCCACTTCGAACGGGCACTGGGTCGCAACCACGAAGTGCAGCGTACCGGTCGCCGGGTCGTACCAGCCGTTGCCGTTGTCCGGCTCCAGGGCAGCGGGCTCGATCGACGGCGTCTTGTAGCGCTCGTCGAACACCAGCCAGTCCTCGGGCGGGTTGTCCAGTTGCTCGCCCATGCGCTTGGCGTAGAACAGGCCCTGCTCGGTCAGGTCGCCGTGCTGGTTGGGCTGCTTCGACCACACCGGTTTGCGGTTGAGGATGGTCGGGAACAGCATGGAATTCTTCAGACTGGAGAATTCATCGTCGTCGAACGGCGTGGCGCCGCCCACACGCACGAAGCGGAAGCTGCCATAGGGGTCACGCTGGTACAGCGGGGCCTGGGCGCCGTATTGGATCGCCTTGTCATTGAACTGCAGCTTGCGCTTGGCCTGACGGAAGCGCTCGAAGTCGTGCCAGATCAGGATCGCCACCGGATGGCCGATGAACATCGGCACCTGGCCGGGCGGCAGCAGCGGGTCGGGCGAATGGGCCTCGGGCCAGGCGATGCCATCTTTCGCCAGGTCGGCGGCGGTGACGATACGGTCCGGTTGCAGGTCGGCGCCGAGCAGGCTGAGGTCATGGCCGGTATAGATGCGGTCGACCTTGGTCGCCTTGAGCAGCAGCGCGTGGCCTTGCTGGGCTGGCCAGCCGGGCATGTCCTTGGCGCGGATGTCGCGGGCGAAGACCTTGTTGCCACAGACCTTGGACAGCGCGTCGTTGCGAAAACGCGCCTTGCCGTCATGGTTCATCCACTTTTGCGGCGAGGTGGTGACGCGCTCCTCCATCAGGGCGGCGAATGCCTGGCTGCCAAGTGGCGCCATGGTCACGCCGACACCAGCGATCAGGCCGCCTTGCAAGAAGGCGCGCCGGGAAATATCACGGTTGGACATGCTTGATCCTCTGGGCAGAAGAATTTCTGCCCATCTTTTTTGATTCTTGTGCGGGGGACTCGGAAGGGTGAGAACCTTGTCACGCGGGTCAGGAAAAACTGACTTGTTCGTCAACTTTACAACAAGAATATGGGCATAAGCAAAGTCAAGCCGACAATATGTCGCGGCGTGTCGAAGACCGACATGCGGCACCGTAGCAGCAGCATCGACAGGAACGGTTAACCTTGGGTTAATCAATCCCAGCCAGCATGGCCACCATTCCGTACTGCCAAGGCGAAGACATGCGCATCCTTTTGCTCTTCCTGACGTTCCTCCTGGCTGGCCCGTTGCAGGCCAACCCGTTCGACGCCAAACCCGACTTCCTGCCGGTCAACCAGGCGTTCGTGCTCACCCACGACCGCCAGGCCGATGGCCAGATGCGCCTGTACTTCCAGATCAAGCAGGGTTACTACCTGTACCAGAAGCGCCTGAAGTTCGACGGCCTGACGGCCGAGCAACAGCCGCAACTGCCGCCGGCCCTGAACCACCACGACGAGTTCTTCGGTGACAGCGCGGTGTACCGCGACCAGCTCGAACTGCTGATCCCGGCCAATGCCCAGGGCCAGTTGCGCCTGGGCTGGCAGGGCTGTGCCGATGCCGGCCTGTGCTACCCGCCGCAGACCACCGCCATCGACCTGGGCGGCAGCGCGACGCCGGCCGCCGAACAAGCCAGCGACCAGGCACTGGCCAGCGGCCTGCAGAGCGCCAGCCTGGCCTGGAGCCTGCTGGCGTTCTTCGGCCTCGGCCTGCTGCTGGCCTTCACCCCCTGCTCGCTGCCGATGCTGCCGATCCTCGCCGGCCTGGTCCTGGGCAACGGCGCCAGCGCCCGGCGTGGCTGGCTGCTGGCCGGGGTGTATGTGCTGAGCATGGCGCTGGTGTATGCGGCCCTGGGTGTGGTCGCGGCACTGCTGGGGGCCAGCCTGCAGGCGTGGCTGCAGCAACCTTGGCTGCTGGGCAGCCTGGCCGGCTTGTTCATCCTCCTCGCCCTGCCCATGTTCGGCGCCTTCGAGCTGCAGCTGCCGGCGGCCCTGCGTGATCGCCTCGACCGCGCCGGCCAAGGCACCCGCGGCGGCAACCTGTACGGCGCAGCGCTGTTGGGCGCGCTTTCCGGCCTGCTGCTCGGCCCCTGCATGACCGCGCCACTGGCCGGTGCCCTGCTGTACATCGCGCAAAGCGGCGATGTGCTGCAAGGCGCGCTGGTGCTGTTCAGCCTCGGCCTGGGCATGGGCGTACCGTTGCTGTTGCTGGTGACCTTGGGCAATCGCTACCTGCCGCGCCCGGGCGCATGGATGAATCGGGTCAAGGGCGTGTTCGGCTTCGTGTTCCTGGCCATGGCCCTGTACACCGTGCGCAGCCTGCTCGCCGCCCCCGTGTTGCTGGCCCTGAGCGGTGCCTGGCTGATTGCCCTGGGCTGGGCCATGTGGCCGGCCCTGCAGCGCTTGCCAGCGTTGCGTGCCGTACCGCTGCTGGGCGCTTTGTGGGGTGGCTTGCTGCTGGTTGGCGCTGCTGCGGGGGGCGACGATCTGTGGCAACCGCTGCGGCCGTTCGCCGGCGGCAGCGCAGCCGCCACCGTGCAAAAGGCCGACGAGCACTTCGTCACGGTCAGCAGCCCTGAAGCCCTGCAACGCGAGCTGAATGCCGCCAAGGCCCGCGGCCAGTGGGTCATGGTCGACTACTACGCCGACTGGTGCGTGTCGTGCAAGGTCATGGAAAAGCAGGTGTTCACCCGCCCTGACGTGCAAACCAGCCTGGCCGGCGTGCACCTGCTGCGCCTGGACGTGACCGCCGACTCTGCCGCCAGCCGCGCCCTGCTGCAGCACTATCAGGTGCCCGGCCCGCCCAGCATCATCTGGCTCGGCCCGGAAGGCGAAGAGCGCCGCGCACGGCGCATCACCGGTGAAGTGGATGCCGCCGCGTTCCTGCAACACTGGACCCAGACCCGGAGCCAAGGCTGATGCTGACGGTAACTCTCGGGCCGCTAACCATGGCCCTCAACCACCTGCTGATGCTCGCCGCCCTCGGCGTCGCCTGCCTGGTTGGCTGGTGGGTCGCCCGGCGGGGCGGCGAAAGCCCGGAATCGGCGCTGTTCAACCTGTTCCTGGTCGGCCTGTTGTGCGCCCGCCTGGGTTTCGTGCTGGCCTACTGGCCGATGTACCGCGACGACCTGGTGCAAGTCATCGACATCCGCGACGGCGGCTTCCTGCTCTGGTCGGGCCTGATCGGCATCGTCCTCGCCACCCTCTGGCAGGGCTGGCGCCAGCCTGGTCTGCGGCGCCCGCTGGGCTGGGCACTGTTCAGCGGTGCGTTGTTCTGGGGCCTGACCAGCCTGGGCAGCCACCTGTACAGCAAGGGCACCGCACTGCCCGAGCTGAGCCTGCGCAATGCCGCTGGCCAGTCCGTGGCCCTGCACAGCTACCGTGGCAAACCGCTGGTGATCAATATCTGGGCCACCTGGTGCCCGCCATGCCGCCGGGAAATGCCGGTGCTGCAACAGGCCCAGGGCGAATACCCCCACGTGACCTTCATTTTCGTCAACCAGGGCGAGACGCCGGAAAACGTCACGACCTTCCTCGCCACCACCGGCCTGAGCCTGACCCATGTGCTGTTCGACGGCACCGGCGCGCTGGCCCAGCGGGTCGGTTCGATGGCGCTGCCCACCACCCTGTTCTACGACGCCGACGGCCGCCTGATCGGCAGCCACCTCGGTGAGCTGTCGCGGGCCAGCCTGCGTCATGCCCTGGAACCCTTCGAGCGGGCCAAGGTGCCCGCCCCTGCCGCACAAGGAAACTGACATGCGATTGACTGCTCTGCTACCCCTGTCCCTGGCCCTGCTGGCCGCCCCGCTGGCGCAGGCCGAAGACCTGCCCAAGGCGATCCAGCAACTGCAAGCCAAGGGCGCCGAAATCAAGGGCAGCTTCGATGCGCCCAACGGCCTGCGCGGCTATGCCGCCGAGTACCAGAACAGTGCCCTGGCGCTGTACCTGACGCCCGACGGCAAGCACGTGCTGGTCGGCAGCCTGTTCGACGAACAGGGCAAGGACCTCAGCGCCGAGCCGCTGCAGAAGCTGGTGTACGCGCCGATGAGCAAAGAGATCTGGGCGAAGATGGAGAAAACCGCCTGGATCGCCGACGGCAAGGACAGCGCGCCACGCAAGGTGTACCTGTTCAGCGACCCCAACTGCCCGTACTGCAACATGTTCTGGGAGCAGGCGCGGCCCTGGGTAGACTCGGGCAAGGTGCAGTTGCGCCATATCATGGTCGGCATCATCCGCGAGGACAGCCCGGGCAAGTCGGCGGCACTGCTGGCCGCCAAGGACCCGGCCAAGGCGCTGCATGAGCACGAGAAAGCGGGCAAGGCGAGTGCCTTGAAGCCGCTGGACAAGGTGCCAGATGCCGTGCAGCAGAAGCTGGCGGCGAACATGGCGCTGATGGATGAGATGGGGCTGCAGGCGACGCCAGCGATCTTCTATCAGGATGAGCAGGGCAACCTGCAGAGCCAGCAAGGGGCACCGCGGCCCGAGTTGCTCGGGAAGATTCTCGGCAAGCGCTGAGTTCCAGCTTGTCTGTGCCGGCCTCTTCGCGGCGGTTCGGCGTCCCGATGAACCCGCTCCCACAGGTACCTCATTACCCTTGAGGTGTGTGCGATCCTTGTGGGAGCGGGTTTACCCGCGAAGAGGCCAGCACAGGCTAGCCAATCAACTTACAGTCCTTCGAACTCAGCCATCAGGTCACTGAGCCGATCAGCCTTCGCCTCATCCACCTCGCTGCCCTGCAACCCGCGCACATACTCGGCCAATTCCTCCACCGTGCTGCACTCGAACATCGCCCGCAGCGGCACGTTCAATTGCAGCTGCTTCTGCACCCGCGAAGCGATCTGTGTGGCCAGCAGCGAATGCCCGCCCAGCTCGAAGAAGTTGTCATGCACCCCGACCCGCTCGGCCTTGAGCACGTCGGCCCAGATACCGGCCAGCGCAGCCTCCAGCTCATCCCGCGGCGCCAGGTAGGCCTGGCTGTGCTGCCCACCGATCTCGATGGCCGGCAATGCCTTGCGGTCGAGCTTGCCGTTGGGGTCGTGCGACATCAGGCCGATGCAATCTAGTGAAAAGAAGCCGTTCCATCCACTCCCAATAAAATGCAATCGTGCATGAGAGCGAGACCAAACATCTTGAAACAATCTGCCGCAATGATTATTGACTAAACATCGTGCCGCCCCCCTCTGACACCCAACAACTGAGAGACGTGAAGAAAAATAATCATCTGACATCACAAAGAAAATTTTCTTACGCGAGACGATTATAAAACCTACAATAAATTTAGCCCACCGCATAAGTAGCCAGAAACAACTCCCCTAAGTAGGAATTTTCCATAGGAACGTTCCTACACTCACCTCTTCGAACCAAACATAATTATTATGCCCGCACACCTACGCAAAGCTCGTCGCCGCATTGACAATGAAAAGTGAAACTTCTAAACCTGTAGATGCCCGCACACATCGGGCGACAACAAAAACAATTAAGGAGACACTATGGAAACTCAATACGGCATCAACATCCTTGAACTGTCCTCCGACAGTAATTGCGATATGGACTCCGAGTTTTTCGGGGGTTCTGGCGGCGCCGGTGGTTGCGGTGGTAGTGGTGGCTGCGGCGGTGGAGGCGGGTGCAGCGGTGGTAGTGGCGGTTCCGGTGGTAGCGGGGGAAACGCTATTGACATCGAAGGCAACGCAAACTGATAACCCCATAACTTTCTAAGGAGCGAGCGTTCCCAGCATAACGCCAGGAACGCCCGCATCATGCAAAAGGCAATCCAATGAACTTATTGAGAATCTACAATTACGAGATATTAAATTTCGACCTAGACCCCATGATTTTTTCGAGCACAGGATTTACAAAAATCACAGAACCCAAAATAATCAGGGCTTTGCAGAAAATTGAGAGCACCCAATCCAAATACATTAAACTCCATGAACTTGAAGATATTTTTGAAATCGAGAATCTTGAACCAACAAGTACGTTAAACTTTTTAAAATCGTTATCAATTCTGGGAGAGAAAGCTGATCCACCACACTTTAAAAATGTAATTATTTATCACGACCTAGACGTACCCCTACCACTGATACAGTTTTACGAGAAAAAACACAGCAACTCAATAACAATCAAAAAAATCGAGCACTTTGAAGCACCTGACGCCTGCACACCAACGCTATTCGTTATCGCCTGCCTTAAACTTTGCCCTAACTCAATCAGAAGCATCTACACAAATCTAACGAAAGAGAACCCGGAGCACGGCATCAGCATCGGATTCATAAGCAATCGTTACTTTCACCTAACAGAAGTGCATGTGCCATCAATAGGAAACCCGTGTGCCTTTTGCACTCTCGATCGAGTTACATACTACGAATCCAAACGCTTAAGCCAACACCCATGGAGCAAAATATGGGCCTTTTGCTGCAACAACAACTATGACCTACCTAAAGCAGCAATTGACGACTTCCAGACTTCACTGATCCTGGGAACCATCATTTCCTTCACAAGCAAGCTTACGCAAGCACCAAAGTCCAAGTACACGCAAGACCAGACACTTCTATCCAGAACCATCGACCTTGAGACCGGTGCTACCACCGAAGAAGTAAGCGTCCACTGGCCATTCTGCGAATGCTTAGGTAAACAAAATGAGTATTAGTCACGATGAGTATTCAAGATTTACCGACTCCAGAGTTCTCGACGAAACATTAGCATTTCATGCCAAAGGGAACTATACACTTCACGAGGCAACGCGACATCTGAGCACTCTCCATCACATACCCGCTAAAGACCTAAGTAAGCTAACCGGCAAAGAGCTGAAACTCAACACCCTCACAAATGAGGCCGAAGCCTGCGAGTTTCAGCTATCAGCCCTCCCTTTGGATCACCCCCTCGTAAGAAACGAATCGTGCGATCACTTCTATGAGCGCCGCATGCACTTTGATTCCGTTCGCAACCTAATAGCTCCCCTCTTAAAAAAAATCGGATCCAACCACAAGCGCGGCTACCCGAGCGCTGGGGCAATTTTTCCAATTGAAATATTTTGCATCAATCTAAACAACAGAATTGAACAGTGGCCAACTGACTGTATAGCCCTGCATCTGCTCCCAGCATCCCAAACATTTGAAGTACACAGTACAAACATTAATACCAAACAACTTACCCAAGCTATTACCCCACAAAACCCAGAGATCGGCACACCTGCCCTAGCACTCATCTATGTAATATATCTGCCGAAAGCATTGTTTAAATATCGATATCGAGGTTACCGCCACGCCCTAATGGAGGTAGGCTCGCTGTACATGCTCACAGACCTACGCAGCAAAGAATTAAATTTAGAAAGCAGACCTTGGTCCGCCTTCACAGACCATCAAATAACAAAACTGCTGAATCTTAACCCAACCCTATTCTTGCCGACATGCATCCAATTGATAGGTTAAATCAATGAATACATTCAATGAGGTACATCATCCTTCGTCTCCTGATTTCGAGCTACTTCGCCCCAGCGCGGTAACACACCTACCTCACAGCGTAGAGTGCGGCAGTCGCTGGCAAACCTACGGATCCAGTAGCGGTTGGTCTGAGAAGGTCACGGACTGTGCCAGAGGTGAGCATTTCGAGCGGAAGCATTTTTACTTGGACATCCCGGTCAACGACGCCGAGAAGCTCGCCGATGGACTGAGCGACCACGAACTTAATGAGTTCACGGAGGCATTCCTGCAGACATCCACCTACGACTCAGATACAGAACTTCAATCACACGTCTTCGATCGCACCACCGTGTACAGAGTAATCGACTTTACCCCCTGCAAAGTCCCCACGGCATGTCTTTCGATAACAGAATGTAGAAACAACATTGACAACAAGTACTACCCAATGCGGGACACCTGCGGATGCAGCGCGCATGACAATATTGAAAGTGCCATATTTGGCGCTGCAAAAGAAAGTCTCGAACGGCAATTCTTACTGCGATTCTGGCTTACCCTTAAATTCAAAAAACGTCTTGACCATCACGAAGCGTGTGCTCTCCTAAAGTTTCGACCCAGCTCAACCCTCTTTCGTGAGCTATCAAAATCTGGGGACATTCTCGTTCTAGACCTCACTGACGGGCGTTTTCCAGGCACCTGCATTCTGCTCTGCTATGGCAACATGCGTGCCGACGCCAAGGTCCAATATTGCGCAGGCATGTCATATTCAGACACTGCAAGCAACGCGCTTGAAAAAGCTGTCCTGGAGCTCTGGCAAACGTTCCGTTACATGCAGTCCATTGACAGCGTAGCCAATGAGCCTCAAGACCCCTACCTTAGACATTTCCTTGCTTGCAACAACTACGAAACTTACATAGCAATGTCTACAGCCACTCCCTACGATGATTGTGAAGTACTCACAACCAAGCACCCGCCATTAGACTGCCACACGCTTCTGAGCACACTCAGACGCTTAGAACTGAACGGTTACATCTACACATCCAGACTGACCTCCAACCATCCAAAAATATACTTTTGCAAATATTTCTCACCTAATCTGTTTCTCCACATGAACAATGCGAATCATTTCAATCTGAAGAACAGGTACTCCGCCAACTTCCTCAATCAGGTTATCGCACGTCAATTATCCCGAATGGTACCCTTCCCATGACCAGTCACTTAACACCCATCATCATCAATGCAAAAAAAGTATTCCATATCACGCGAATCTTAACCCTAGAGCACCTGAGAGAACCCACAGCTCTTATATGGTCAGCCATCGCCCCCTGCCTGCTATTCTTGTTGACACAAGATCACTCAGAAGCAGGACCCACCCGTAATGAAACCTATATTCTCTCCGCTTCGTGGTTTTTCTCGTACATCTCTGCAAGCGTTGCTTTTTTTGGATTCAGTTTTTACCTTATCGGAAGACGTGAGAGCGGTTTCATCAGATCTTTCATCTACCAGCCCGACGCTATTAGGCGCTTTCTCGCAGCGCACTTCCTCAGTTACTCCACGGTAAGCGTGCTCTATGCGGCACTTTTCTACCTGCTCACCAAACCACTCTATGGTGATTACAGAATTACGGAACTGCTATACGTAACTGCATGTTTTTACACCAGCTTCTTGACGTTCAGCTGCATCGGACTCGTCGTAGCCGCGCTACCCATTAAATTCAATACAGCCAGCACCTTATTTTCACTGTTATCATTTCTCATGTTGCTCTCTGGATACTTAGGATCCGCTCAGTCTCGCTCCGCACCTCAGGGCGTACTCTCATTGAACCCACTGCAACTGAGCAGTGACATTTTCAACCATGAAATACCCCTGTTGACTTCCTTCTGCATCGCGCTCGCGGCGCTGCTCACCGGGCTTTACCTCACTGGGCGACACTTAAGAACCCAACCTGTCTGGAGCAGATACTAAATGAATCTACTCAGCTTAATAGACCTGTGCTTCAGCTATGAAGACATGCCGCTGATGAAAGAAGTTACACTCGACCTGAAGCCAGGTGAATTGATAGGTATTTTAGGCAGCAACGGCGCCGGCAAAACAACATTATTTGATCTCATCTGCAATGTAAAAAAACCTTCAGCCGGGCACATTTTCAACTCAGCAAAGAGACAAATTTATCTCACCCAGATCCTTACACCGCCGCCGTTGCTGCGCATGAGCGAAACAGGTGATCTCATCAGGCACCTGAACTCATCCATTGCCCCCACCCAAAGCGAAATGCTGGCCCGCTTAGCAAGATGGTCACCGTCACTTTACAAACGGTACAGCTTAATATCCCAGAAAAAAGTCGCCCGTTGCAGCTACGGTGAGGTCCGCAGCTACTTCACGCTTACGCTATTACTGCTGGAGAGTGATTTGATCATCCTCGACGAACCGACTGCAGGTGTGGACGCGGAGTTCAGGTATTACATCTGGCTAGCCATCAACAGTGCGCGCCAAGAAGGTGCAAGCGTGCTGGTGTCTTCCCATTACACCGAAGAGATCGCGGCAAATTGTGACCGTTTCTACATGCTCGCCAATCAGCGGCTTGAGGCGTTTGATAGCGGCGGGGAATTTATGTCGCGTTACAACGCTTCATCACTCGATGAGGCATTCATCAAAGCGTCCTCTCATGAGGATTGACAGGGAAAACTGCAAAGCCAGCAAGGGGCGCCACGGCCCGAGTTGCTCGGGAAGATTCTCGGCAAGCGCTGATTGCAGTGCTGCCTGTGCCGGCCTCTTCGCGGGTGAACCCGCTCCCACAGGGATTGCGCATACCTCAAGGGCAGCGCAGTACCTGTGGGAGCGGGTTCACCCGCGAAGAGGCCAGCACAGGCTAGCCAATCAACTTACAGCCCTTCGAGCTCGGCCATCAGATCACTGAGCCGATCAGCCTTGGCCTCATCCACCTCGCTGCCCTGCAACCCACGCACATACTCGGCCAACTCCTCCACCGTGCTGCACTCGAACATCGCCCGCAGCGGCACGTTCAGCTGCAACTGCTTCTGCACCCGCGAGGCGATCTGCGTGGCCAGCAGCGAATGCCCGCCCAGCTCGAAGAAGTTGTCATGCACACCGACACGCTCGGCCTTGAGCACGTCGGCCCAGATCCCGGCCAACGCAGCCTCCAGCTCATCCCGCGGCGCCTGGTAAGCCTGGCTGTGCTGCCCACCGATCTCGATGGCCGGCAATGCCTTGCGATCAAGCTTGCCGTTGGCATTGTGCGGCAGGCTGGCGAACCAGCCCCAGTGCAGCGGCACCATGTATTCCGGAAGCTCCGCACGCAGGCGCTGCTTGACCTGCTCCAGCAACGCGGCGTCGGCAGCCACACCTTGATGCGCCACCAGGTAGCCCACCAGATGCTTGCCGTTGGCACCTTCCTGCACCCCGACCGCCGCATCGCGAATCTCGGCCTGCTCGTGCAGACGCGCCTCGATTTCGCCCAGCTCGATACGGTAGCCACGGATCTTCACCTGGTGGTCGATACGGCCGACATACTCCAGCACTCCGTCCGGGCGCTGCCGCGCCAGGTCACCGGTACGGTACAAGCGCTCACCCGGCGCCCCGTGCGGGTGCGGGATGAAGGCCAGTGCCGTGCGCACCGGGTCGCCGACATAGCCGCGGCCGACGCCGGTGCCGGCCACACACACCTCACCCACCGCCCCCAGCGCTACCAGGGCCTGGTCCTCGCCATACAGGTACAGGCGGTTGTTGTCGGTCGGCGTGCCGATCGGCAGGTAACTGCCGCGGGTCGAGGCCAGGTCGACGCGGAAGAAGGCTACGTCATCCGAGCACTCCGCCGGCCCGTAGGCATTGACCAGGCCGATCTGCGGATAACGCTGCAGCCATTGCGCAGCGAGTTCCGGCGGCATCGCCTCGCCAGTCGGCAACATCCAGCGCAGGCCATCGAGTGCCTGATGATCGTTGGCCAGCATGCCCTGGATCAGCGATGGCACGCTTTCCAGCACGGTGATACCGGTGGCCTGCACATGCGCCAGCAATCCTTGCGGGTCATGGGCGATGGCGTTCGGCACAATCTCCACCCGGGCGCCGAACAACGGCGCGGCGAGGAACTGCCAGACCGAAATGTCGAAGCTTTGCGAGGCGGTCTGGGCGATCACGTCATGCTCGCTCAAGGCCAGGTACGGCAGCTTGCTCAGCTGGTTGTTGAGCATCCCGCGCTGCTCGACCATCACGCCCTTGGGCAGCCCGGTGGAGCCGGAGGTGTAGATCACGTAGGCCAGGTTGTCCGGCCCACTGTGGATACCCGGGTTGTGGCTGGCGACGCTGCTGCCCTGCACCTCTTCCCACACCAGCAACTGCGGCCGCGTCACCCCCTCAAGTGGGTCCAGCAACTGACGCGCCTGCTCGGCACAGGCTGCGCTGCACACCAGCACCGGCGTGCGGCTCAGCTCGACGATACGTTGCAGGCGCGCCGACGGCAGGCCCGGGTCCAGCGGCAGGTAGCCAGCGCCGGCCTTGAAGCTGCCGACGATCATGCCCAGCAGCGGCAAGCCACGTTCGGCCAGCAGGGCAACCGGCTGGTCGATGGCCACGCCCGCGGCAACCAGGGCATGGCCCAGGCGGTTGGCCGCCAGGTTCAGGCCGGCGTAGTCATAAGATGCTTCAAGGCAGCGGGCAACTGTACGCTCAGGGTGGGCAGCCACCTGCGCTTCGAACAGTGCCACGTAGCTCTGCTCCAGCGGGTAGGCGTGCCCGGTGCGGTTGCAGTCGTCGAGCAGGAAGCGCTGTTCCTCCTCGCCGAGCAACGGCAATTCACTCACCTCTCCTTCAAAGCCCTCCACCAGCGCCAGCAGCAGGCGCTTGAACTCCGCCAGCAGACGCTCGACGGTCGGGTAGTCGAAGTAGCGCTGGTCGAATGACAGGTGCAGGCCCAGGTCATCGCCCGGGTAGCACACTGCCGTCAACGGGAAGTTGGTGTGGGTGCGGCCCGAATCGGTGCTGGCGTTGAGGTGCTGGGCGTGGTCAAGCACTGCGGTCTCCACCGGGGCGTTTTCGAACACGAACAGGCTGTTGAACAGCGGCTGGCCCTTGGGCAGTTCGCTGCAGTCCTGGATCGCCACCAGCGGCAGGTACTCGTACTCGCGCAGCTCCATGTTGCGTTCCAGCACGCCCTGCAGCCATTGGCGCACGCTGCGGCGCTGGCCCGGTTCGGGCAGTTGCACGCGCAGGGCGATGCTGTTGATGAACAGGCCGACCGTGCGCTGCATCTGCGGCAGGCTCACCGGGCGCCCGGCCACGGTCACGCCGAAGGCCACGTCGCGGTCACCGCTGTAGCGCGCCAGCACCAGCGCCCAGGCCGCCTGGGCGAAGGTGTTGATGGTCAGCTGATGGGCCTGGGCCAGCTCACGCAGGCGCACGCCATCACTCACCTCCAGGCGGGTGTAGCAGTCACCCACCACCATGCCGTCACCGGCGTGGTCGTTGCGCAGCGGGCGGTCGCTGGGGAGCGCCGTGGCGCGCTCGAAGCCGGCCAGGTTGGCCTGCCACCAGCTGCGCGCTTCGTCCATGTCCTGGCGTTGCAGCCAGCCGATGTAGTCGCGGTAGCGCGGCGGCACCGGCAACTGGGCCTGGCGGCCTTCGCCGAGGGCCTGGTAGAGCACGAAGAAATCGTTCATCAGCAACGAGCGGCACCAGGCATCGATGAGGATGTGGTGGTTGCTCATCATGAACCAGTAGCGCTCTTCATCGACCCGCACCAGGCGCAGGTGGAACGGCGCCTCCTGCAGCAGGGCAAAGCCCGCTTCCCGCTCCTGTTTGTGCAGGGCTTGCAGGCGCGCTTCCTGGGCCGCCTCATCAAGGCCGCGCCAGTCCTGATAGTCCACCGGCGTGCTGCCCGGCTTGTGGATGATCTGCAGCATGGTCTCGCCGGCATTCCAGCTGAACGAGGCGCGCAGGGCTTCGTGACGCGCCACCACGGCCTGCCAGGCCTGGGCGAAACGCTGCGGGTCGAGGGCGCTGTTGATGCGGTAGCGGTCCTGCATGTAATACAGGCCGGTGCCCGGCTCCAGCAGGGTATGCAAGAGCATGCCCTCCTGCATCGGCGTCAGCGGGTAGACGTCTTCGATCTGCGCGGCGGGGACCGGCAGCGCGTCAATCTGCTGCTGGCTCAGGTGCGCCAGCGGGAAGTCCGAGGGCGTGAAGCTGCCGTTGCCATCGGCCAGGCAGTGGCTGACCAGCGCCAGCAGCTCCTGGCGATAGGCTTCGGCCAACTGCGCGATGGTGCGCTCGTCATAGCGCTCGCGGCTGTAGGTCCAGCGCAGTTGCAGCGCACCGCCATAGACCTGGCCGTCGATGCTGAGCCAGTTCGGCAGCGGCGCATCCAGGTCGTGAGCCAGGCCGGCCGGCTCATCCAGCGGCTGGAACAAGGCGGCATCGTCGAACTGCTGGTCGAACTGGCCCAGGTAGTTGAAGGTGATGCGCGCCTGCGGCAACGCCGCCATGCTTTCGCGGCTGACAGCATCGCCCAGATAGCGCAGCACGCCGTAGCCCAGCCCCTTGTGCGGCACCTGACGCAGCTGTTCCTTGATGCGCTTGATCGAAGTGGCACGCGCAGCTTCGTCGTCGCCCGCCTGCGGGTTCAGGCGCAGCGGGTAGGCGTTGGTGAACCAGCCGACGCTGCGGGTCAGGTCCATGTCCTCGAACAGGCCGTCACGGCCGTGGCCTTCGAGTTGCACCAGCACTTCCTGATCACCGCTCCAGCGGCACAGGGTGCGGGCCAGCGCGGTCAGCAGCAGGTCGTTGACCTGGGTGTGGTAGGCCGCCGGCGCCTGTTGCAGCAACTGCCGGGTCTGCTCCGCGTCCAGGGCGATGGCCAGGGTGTCGGCATGCCGGTGCAGGTTGCCACCCTGCGGGTGATCGCACGGCAGTTCATGGCGCACGCTGCCAAGCTGGCCTTGCCACCAGTCCAGCTCGTCGCGCAGCGAATCGCTGCCGGCGTAGCTGGCCAGGCGCGCAGCCCAGTCGGCCATGGCGTGGGTCTTGGCCGCCAGTGGCTGGCCGCGATACAACGCCTGCAGGTCTTCGAGCAGCACGCGCCAGGACACACCGTCGACTACCAGGTGGTGAATCGCCAGCAGCAGGCGCTGGGCGCCCTGCCCGTCACTGACCAGCAAGGCACGCAACAGCGGGCCCCGTTCCAGGTCGAGGCTGCGTTGCACGTCGGTATACAGCGCCTGGCAGTCGGCGAAGTCGGCGACCGTGGCAGCCCACAGCAGCTGCTCGGCAGACACCGCTGCGAAGGCCGCCTGCCCCTGAGTGAAGCGCAAGCGCAGGCTGTCGTGATGCGCTACCAACGCAGCCAGGGCCTGCTCCAGCGTTACACGGTCCAGAGGCTGGCGTGCCTCCAGCGTTACCGCCTGGTTCCAGTGTTGCGGCTGCGCCACGTCACTGTCGAAGAACCAGTGCTGAATCGGCGTGAGGCCGCTGCGTCCCTCGCGCGGGCCTTGTTCGATGCTGCTCGGCGCAGCGCTGCGGCTGACCACGGCCGCCAGGGTCTGGATGGTCTGGTGCTGGAACAGGTCACGCGGGGTGAACTGCAAACCCAGTTGGCGCGCACGGCTGACCACCTGAATGGACAGGATCGAGTCGCCACCCAGCTCGAAGAAGTTGTCCTGCACACCCACGCGGGACAGGTTGAGCACTTCGCGCCAGACCTGCGCCAGCTGCTCCTCCAGCTCATTGGCCGGGGCCTGGTAATGCTGGCTGGCCTGCTCCAAATCTGGCGCTGGCAATGCACGACGGTCGAGCTTGCCGTTGCCCATCAACGGCAGGCGTTCGAGCAGCACCAGGTGCGCGGGCACCATGTAGTCCGGCAGGTGCTGACGGGCATCGGCCTTGACCGCTTCGCGCAGTGCGGCCTGAGCTTCGCTGTCGGCAGTGGCCTGCTGGCACACCAGGTAACCGACCAGTTGTTTGCCACCTGGCAGATCGAGGGCCAGGACCACGGCCTCGTCGACATCGGCATGTTCCTGCAGGCGGCTTTCGATTTCGCCCAGCTCGATACGGAAGCCGCGGATCTTCACCTGCTGGTCGGCACGGCCGACGTATTCCACCAGGCCATCGGCACGCAGGCGCACCAGGTCGCCGGTGCGGTACAGGCGCCCGCCATCGTGGCTGAACGGGTCGGCGACAAAGCGCTCGGCGCTGAGGCCCGGGCGGTCGTGGTAACCCTGGGCCAGGCCGGCACCGCCGACGTACAGCTCGCCGATCCCCCCTTGAGGCAGCAGGGCCAGGTCCTCGTCGAGGATGTACGCCGTGCGGGCACCGATCACCCGGCCGATCGGCACGCTGCCAGCGTCGGCGGTCATCACCTCCGGCGCCAGGCAGGCCAGTGGCATGACCACGGTTTCGGTGGGGCCGTAAGCGTTGAAGAACTGCTGCGGGGCAAAGGCCTGGCGAATGCGCTGCAGGTGCTCGCCAGTCAGTGCTTCGCCGCCGGTGATCACCAGCCGCACCGACAGCTGCTCGCCCTGAGTCGCCAGGTATTGGGCCAGCTGGCTGCCATAGCTCGGGGTGAAACCAAGCACACTCACCTGTTGCTCGCGCACCAGCTGGCAGATGTCCTCGGCGCCCCATTGGCCCTGGGCGCGCAGCACCACGCGAGCGCCGCACAGCAGCGGTACCAGCAACCGCTCGCTGGCCGCATCGAAGTTGATCGAATAGAAGTGCAGCTCGCAGTCATCGCTGCGCATGCCGAAGGCGTCGATCACCGCCTGGCAGTGCATGGCGATTTCACCGTGGCTGACCACCACGCCCTTGGGCTTGCCGGTGGAGCCGGAGGTGTAGATCAGGTAGGCCTGATGCTGCGGCAGGTTGAGGTTGTCCAATGGCGCATCGCTGTAGGCACTCAGGCTCGCGGCGTCGTCTTCCAGGCTCCAGCGCGCCACGCCTTCAGGCAGCTCACCGAGGCTTTCGAGCAGCGCGCGCTGGCTCAGCAGCAGGCCGATACGGCTGTCCTCGATCATGTAGCGCAGGCGGTCGAGCGGGTACTCCGGGTCGAGCGGCACATAGGCGCCACCGGCCTTGAGAATCGCCAGCAGGCCGACCACCATCTCCAGCGAGCGCTCCAGCGCCAGGCCCACCCGCACCTGCGGGCCGACTCCGCGTTCACGCAGGGCACGGGCCAGGCGGTTGGCCTGCTGGTCGAGCTCGGCGTAGGTCATGTGCTGGCCGGCGAAGGTCAGCGCACCTGCGTTCGGCGTACGCGCCGCCTGGGCGGCGAACAGGCCGTGCAGCGTCTGGTCGAGGGCGAAATCCTGCTCGCCCTGCAACTGGCCGATCAGCACTTGCTGTTCGGCATCCGCCAGCATCGGCAGCTCGCACAGGCGCTGCTGCGGGTTGTCGAGCAGGCCAACCAGCAGCTGCTGCCAGTGCTCGGCCATGCGCGCGATGCGCGGCTCGTCGAACAGGTCGCGGCTGTAGGTCAGGCAGCACCCCAGGCGGCCGTCAAGGTCGGTGACCTCCAGGTACAGGTCGAACTTGGTGGCGCTGGCGTCGTTGACCAGGTAATCCACCTGCATGCCTGCCAGCTCACGGCTCTGCTGGAAGGCCCAGCGCTGCACGTTGCACATCACCTGGAACAACGGGTTGTAGGCGCTGCTGCGTGGCGGTTGCAGGGCCTCGACCAGCTGGTCGAACGGCAAGTCCTGGTGCGACTGGCCTTCGATGGCGGCCTGGCGCACCTGGTCGAGCAAGGCGGCGGCGGTCATTTGCCCGTCCAGTTCGCAGCGCAGCACCTGGGTGTTGAGGAAGGCACCGATCAGCCCTTCGCTTTCCGGGCGGATACGGTTGGCCACCGGTGCGCCGATGCGCAGGTCGCGCTGGCCGCTGTAGCGGTGCAGCAGCGCGGCCAGGGTGGCGGTCATGGTCATGAACAGGGTCAGGCCGCGCTGGTTGTTGAAGGCATGCACGCGGGCGACCAGTGCCGAGTCGAGGTCGAAGCGGTACAGCTCGCCACGGTGGCTCTGCACGGCCGGGCGCGGGCGGTCGGCGGGCAGTGCCAGCACCGGGTGCTCATCACCGAGGCGGGCTTTCCAGTAGGCCAGCTGACGTGCGCCCTCGCCGCTTTCCAGCCATTGCCGTTGCCATACGCTGTAGTCCAGGTACTGCACCGGCAGCGGCGCCAGTGGCGACTCGCGGTCGTCGACGAAGGCTTCGTAGAGCTCGCCCAGCTCGCGGGCGAAGATGTCCATGGCCCAGCCTTCGGTGACGATGTGGTGCAGGGTCAGTACGAAGTAGTGTTCACGGTCCTCGGTCTTGGCCAGGCAGGCGCGCAGCAGCGGGCCGCGCTCCAGGTCGAATGGCTGGTGGGCCTGGTCGTCTGCCAGTTGCTGCAGACGCTGCTGACGGGCATCGGCCGGCAGCGCTGAAAAGTCCTGCCAGTCCAGTTGCAGCCCGCTGTCGTCCGCTATGCACTGGTACGGCACGCCATTGATGCTCGGGAAGGTGGTCCGCAGGGTCTCGTGACGCACGATCAGCGCCTGCAGGGCGCATTCGAAGGCATCCACATGCAGCACGCCCTTCAGTCGCGCCATGCCGCCGACGTTGTAGGCGGGGCTGTCCGGCTCCATCTGCCAGAGGAACCACATGCGCTGCTGCGAGTACGACAGCGGCACGGCCTGGCGGCGGTCGACCAGGGCGATCTCTCCCTGCTGGTTGCACTCACCGGCAGCGCGGATACGGGCGATTTCCTCACAGAACGCAGCCAGCTCGCTGGCCTCGAACAGCGCCTTGAGCGGCAGCTCGACATCGCACGCCTGGCGGGTACGCGAGACGATCTGGGTGGCCAGCAGCGAGTGGCCGCCGAGGGCAAAGAAGTCATCGTGCAGGCCGACCTGCGGCAGGTTCAGCACCTCGCGCCAGATGGCTGCCACCTGCTGCTGCAGCGCCGTCTGTGGCTCGACATGGGCACGCTGCTGCCAGACCGGTGCGGGCAGCGCCTTGCGGTCGACCTTGCCGCTCGGGCCCAGCGGCATGTGCGCCAGGCCGATCAGTTGGGACGGCACCATGTACGCCGGCAGTTGCTCGGCCAATGCGGCCAGCAAGACATCGGACAGAGCGGTGCCGCTGTAGTAACCGACCAGCTGTGCACCGACTGCATCCTGATGAACCAGCACCAGTGCCTGCTCGACACCCGCCTGAGCCAGCAGGCACGCCTGCACTTCTTCCGGCTCGACGCGGAAGCCACGCACCTTGACCTGCTGGTCGAGACGCCCGAGGTATTCCAGGGCTTCACTTTGCACCTGCCAGCGGGCGCGGTCGCCGCTGCGGTACAGACGCACGCCATTGCCATCGGCCTGGGGCACGAAACGTTCGGCAGTCAGACCCGGGCGGCCCAGGTAACCACGGGCCAGACCGGCACCGCCCAGGTACAGCTCGCCCGGCACGCCAGGCGCAGCCAGTTCAAGCTCATCGTCCAGTACCCGGCAGAGCACGTTACCCAGCGGACGACCGATCGGCGAACGCTCGCCATCTTCAGCCTGGCAATGCCAGTGGGTGACGTTGATGGCGGTTTCGGTCGGCCCGTAACGGTTGTGCAACTGCACCTGTGGCAGCAGCTGCAGCACACGGTCACGCAGGTTCGCAGGCAGCGCCTCGCCACCGGAGAACAGCCGGCGCAGACTGCTGCAACCCGCGACCAGCGGCTCCTGCACGAACACCTGCAGCAGCGGTGGCACGAAGTGCAGCGTGGTCACGCCATGCTGCTGCACCAGCGCGGCGATACGCTGCGGGTCGCGGTGCTCGCCGGGGCCGGCCAGCACCAGCTTGCAGCCAGTAACCAGTGGCCAGAAGCATTCCCACACCGAGACGTCGAAGCTGATCGGCGCTTTCTGCATCAGCACGTCGCTTGCGTCCAGGGCATAGCGGGCCTGCATCCATTGCAGGCGCTCGGCCAGGGCTGCATGGGTATTGCCCACGCCCTTCGGCTGGCCGGTGGAGCCGGAGGTGTAGATCACGTAGGCCAGGTTGTCGCCGTGCAAGTGCAGGCCTGGCGCCTGGCTTGGCCAGCTGTCCAGGTGCAGCTGGTCAAGGGCGATGGCGCTGACGCCGTCGACCTGCGGCAGCGTGCCAAGCAGGCTGCTGTGGCTGAGCAGCAGGCTGGCCTGGCAGTCGCCGAGCATGTAGGCCAGGCGCTCGGCCGGGTAGTCGACGTCCAACGGTACATAGGCACCGCCCGCCTTGAGGATGGCCAGCAGGCCGACCAGCAGTTGCGGCGAACGCTCGACCGCGATGGCCACGCAGGTGTCGGGGCCGACGCCTTTGTCGCGCAGGTAGTGCGCCAGGCGGTTGGCCTGCTGGTGCAGCTCGGCGTAATCGAGGCTGCCGCCTTCCCAGACCAGCGCGGTGCGCTCCGGGGTCAGCCGGGCCTGTTCGTTGAGCTGCTCGACCAGCAGCCGTTGCGGGGCGGGCGCAGGTGCCTCACCCCATGCCAGCAGTTGCTGGCGACCCTGCTCGTCCAGCAGCTGTACGTCACCCAATGGCAGTTGCGGCTGGGCGCAAACCTGCTCGAGCAGTGCCAGCAGGTGCTGGGCCAGGCGCTTGACGGTGCTGGCTTCGAACAGCTCGGCAGCGTAGTCGAAGGCCAGGCTCAGGCGACCCTGATGGTCTTCCTCACTGTGCAACTGCAGGTCGAACTTGGCTTCGCGGCTGTGCCACGGCAGCTCTTCGGCGAGCAGACCCGGCAGACGGCGCAATGCTGAAAGGTCACGTTGCTGGTGGTTGAACATGACCTGGAACAGGCCCTGCTCGCGGGCTTCGGGCAGGGCTTCGAGCAGTTGCTCGAACGGCAGGTCCTGGTTGGCCTGCGCGTCGAGGGTCGCGCCGCGCACCTGGGCCAGCAACTGGGCAAACGGCAGGCGGCCATCCAGCTGCGCACGCAACACCTGGGTGTTGATGAAGAAGCCGACCATGCCCTGGGTTTCCTGGCGCGGGCGGTTGGCATTGGGCACGCCGACGCGGATATCACCCTGGCCGGTGTAGCGGTGCAGCAGGCCTTGCCAGGCGGCCAGCAGGACCATGAACAGGCTGGCCTGCTGTTCTCGGGCCAGGCCCTTGAGGGCATCGGCCAGCTTGGCCGGGACTTTCACACTCAAACGGGCAGCGCGGTTTTCATGCTGGCTGGAGCGCGGCTGGTCCGGATACAGGTCGAGCACTGGCAAGGCATCGCCCAAAGCGGCTTTCCAGTAGTCGAGTTGCCGTGCGCTTTCGCCCTCGGCCAGCCATTGGCGCTGCCAGGTACCGTAGTCGGCGTAACCCAGTGTCAGCGCTGGCAGCTTGGCGCCCAGGCCCTGGCAACGGGCGGCATACAGCTTGGCGAACTCGTCGAGCAGGATGTTCAGCGACCAGCCGTCGGCGACGATGTGGTGCAAGGTCACCCACAGCTGATGGTCTTCGTCATTCAGGCGCACCAGGGTCACGCGCAGCAGCGGGCCCTGGGTCAGGTCGAAGGGCTGTTGCGCCTCTTGCTCGCGGCGCGAGATCACCTGTTCAGGCGCCAGCCCTTCCAGGTCCAGGCGCTGAAGGGTGAAAGGCTGCTCCGGAAGGACGCGCTGCAACGCCTGCCCATCCTCCTCGCTGAACACCGTACGCAGCGATTCGTGGCGTGCTACCAGCGACTGGAATGCGGCTTCAAGTGCGGCCTCATCCAGCTCGCCGCGCAGGTGCAGCCCGGCAGGAATGTTGTAGGCCGCAGACTGCGGCTCAAGCTGCCAGGTCAGCCACAGGCGGTTCTGTGCCAGCGACTGCGGCAAGGCCTGGCCACGGCTCAACGCTGTGATAGCGGTGGCAACACCTGCGCCTTCAGCAAGGATGGCTGCTACCCCCGCGCTGTACTCGGCCAGCGTCGGCGCCTCGAACAGGGTCCGCAGGCTCAGCGTGATACCCAGCTCGTCCGCCAGGCGGGCAGTGACCTGGGTGGCCGCAATGGAGTTGCCACCCAGCAGCAGGAAGTGATCGTCCGCAGCAACCGCCTCAATCTTGAGGACCTCACGCCAGATGCCAGCGATGCGTGCCTGCAGCTCGTCGCCGGTTGCTGCATCTGCAGCCGGCTCGGCAGCCATGGGGAAGCGCTCATAGCAGTCCAGGCTGCCATCATTCATGCGCAGGCGGCAGGCCGAACGCTGCAGCTTGCCGCTGGAAGTCTTCGGCAATGCACCCGGGTTGAGCAGCAGAACCACGGCCGGCGCCTGGCGACAGGCCTCGGCGATCACCTGGCGCAGGGTCTTGATCAGGGCCTCGGGTTTCACCGCCTTTTGCACGTTGCGGCTGATTTCCACCGCCACGCCGATGCCCTCCTCGCCCTGATCGTCGACGGCGAACACAGCCACCCGACCCTTGCGCAGGACTTCGACCTCACGCTCGAGGGTCTTTTCCAGGTCCTGTGGGTAGAGGTTTTGACCGCGGACGATCAGCATGTCCTTCAAGCGCCCAGTGACGAACACTTCACCGTCGCGCATGAAACCGAGGTCACCGGTGCGCAACCAGGTCTGGCCGTCCATTTCGACGAAAGTGCGTGCCGTGGCCTCAGGGTTGCGCCAGTAACCCAGGGCGATGCTCGGGCCGCCGGCCCAGATCTCGCCAACCTGGTTGTCGCCCAGCACCTCACACTGCTGTGGCTCGACGATGCGCACCGCGTGGCCTGGCTGAGGGTAGCCGCAGCTCATCAACACACTGCCCTTGCCGGCCTCGGCGCGGTTGGCGGCGAACGCCTCGGCGTCCAGCTCCAGCGCGCCGATGCCCTGGCCACGGCGACTGCCACTGACGAACAAGGTAGCTTCGGCAAGGCCATAGCTGGCAAAGAGACTGCTCGGCTGGAAGCCGCAGGCGGCGAACTTTTCGGTGAAGGTGGCGAGGCTGTCCTGGCGGATCGGCTCGGAGCCGGAATAGGCCACACGCCAGCGGCTCAGGTCGAGGCCGGCCAGGGCCGCCTCGCTGACCCGTTCGCTGCACAGCCGGTAGGCGAAGTCCGGCCCGCCGCTGATGGTGCCGCCGTATTCGCTGATCGCCTGCAACCAGCGCAGCGGCCGGGCAAGGAAGTAGCCCGGCGACATCAGCACGCACGGCACGCCACTGAAGATCGGCTGCAGCAAGCCGCCGATCAGGCCCATGTCGTGGTACAGCGGCAACCAGCTGACGATCACATCGTCGGGGTTGAGGTCGATGCCGAAGCCTGCGCGAATCAGCTGCTCGTTGGCCACCAGGTTGCCGTGGCTGACCTGCACGCCCTTGGGCAGCGCGGTGGAGCCGGAGGTGTATTGCAGGAAGGCGATGTCGTGCGCATTCAGCACCGGCTCGCGCCAGTGTTCGGCCAGTGCCGGGTCAAGCGTATCCACCGCCAGCAGTTCGGGCGCGTTGTCGCCGCTCAGGGCTTCAAGATCCTGCAGGCTGTCATGCAGCGCACCGACGGTCAGCAGCAGGCGTGGTTCGGCGTCGTCGATGATCGACAGCAGGCGCTCCTGATGATGGCGGCGTGACGACTCCGGTGGATAGGCCGGCACGGCAATGACCCCGGCGTACAGGCAACCGAAGAACGCCGCTACGTAGTCCGGGCCGCTGGGGAACAGCAGCACGGCCCGCTCGCCGAACCCGGTGCGGGCCTGCAATGCCGCAGCGATGCTGCGCGCACGCGCATCCAGGTCGTGATAGCTGAGCACGGCCTGCTCGCCGGGAGCATCGGCCAGAAAGCGCAGGGCGATGCGGTCCGGGGTCTGCGCGGCGCGTTGCGCCAGGGCCTGGACCAGCGAGAGCGGGAGTTCGAAGGCGTCCGTCATGGGGGGTTCCTGCCAGTGTCTGGTTGAGTCGGGCTGGCTGCCCCGCACGAGGTCGGCGGGCAGCGGCAGCGGCCGGATGTACACAGGGGAACGGATGGGCGCGGTGGGAAATTAGCGGTGTGAGCGGGGGCGCAAGGTGAACTGCATCACGCAACGCCGCTTAGAACAGAAACTAATAGAAACTCATTAACTTTCGTATTTGACAATCATTATCATTCTGAATAGTTTGTCGCACGTCGTAGGAAGCTTCCCCAAACGGGGTGCTCCCTTTCCCCTTCGAGACAAGGTGATTTCCATGGCGGAACAACTATCCACAAGTAAGTGCGATTCACCATTACTCCAGGCGTTCGTCGACAATCGCAGCATTCTGGTCAAGATCGCGGCGCGCATCACCGGCTGCCGCTCGCGCGCCGAGGATGTGGTGCAGGATGCCTTCTTCCGGCTAAGCGCCGCCCCGCAGATTACCTCGTCGTTCAAGGCACAGCTCAGCTACCTGTTCCAGATCGTGCGCAACCTGGCCATCGACCATTACCGCAAGCAGGCGATGGAGCTGAAATATTCCGGCAGCGAAGAGGAAGGCCTGAACGTGGTCATTCCGAACGCTTCGCCCGAGGCCACGCATATCAACCTGGCGGCGCTCGAGCACATCGCCGAGGCGCTCAACGAACTGCCTCAACGCACCCGCTATGCCTTTGAAATGTACCGCCTGCATGGTGTGCCGCAGAAGGACATCGCCAAGGAACTGGGCGTATCGCCGACCCTGGTCAACTTCATGATTCGCGATGCCCTGGTGCACTGCCGCAAGACCGCCAACCGACAGGCCTGATACATCGGCGTCGCCTGCTTCGCGGGTAAACCCGCTCCCACAGGGACCGCGCAAAAATCTGAGATCTGCGCCGAGCCTGTGGGAGCGGGCGTGCCCGCGAAGAAGGCGACGCGGACTCAGGCCAGCTTGCAGCGATCGAAAAACCGCTCCCGCCCCAGAATCATCAGTGCCGCGCGCTTGTGCGGGAAGTCGAATTCCTTGTCGCAATGGAAGCACTGGTCGTGCATGTAGCCGATCATCTTGCCGTTGTCGGCACGGGGCTCAGCCACCACTCGCTGGGTGCGCGGGTCGTCCAGGAACAGGTAGTGCACCAGTGCCGAAAGCCAGCTGGCGACCTTGTGCGGGCCACGGTGCGCCTCTTCCCCGACCAGCATGTGGATGCCGCGGTCGTAATCATCGGCCGGGTAGAACGGCGCAATGCGATCCTCCTTGGCCCAGTACGCTTCGAAGTAGGCAAACGGCTGGTCATCGAAACAGCCGATCAGGGTCAGGGTATGCGGGTCGGCCTCAAGCTTGGTCAGGTATTCGCGGTGCTGCTCCAGCGAGCCCGCCTCCTGCCAGAACTTCTCCACCCGCGGGTTGTTCTGCCAGCGGTTGAAGCGCTCGAGGTCCTGGTCGACTTCCAGGGTGCGCAACGATACCCAGGCTCCCAGGCGTGCATCGAAGCGGCGATACACCTCGCCACGCGGCTTGGGTGCCCGGCGCGGGTGGCGCTTGCCGTTGCTGAACTGCATCTGCTGCGGGTAGACATCGCCGCTCGAAGCACCCAGCCACGGCTGCGGCAACTGCCAGAACAACGCGCGCTCGCACCGGTAGACGCCGGCGACTTCACCGGCCAGCAACAAACCGCTGGCCAATGCTTCCGGCACACTCGTGGGCAGATGCACGGCCAGGCGCTGGCGCGCCGGATCACGGGACAGCAGCCAATAGCAGGCCGCCCATAACGCCTGCTGCGGGCGCTCCGAGCACAGGCTTTGGACATGCACCTGCAGCGTATCGCCCGGTTCCAGACGCACCTGGATCAATGGCCGCCCTTCAAGGGTCAGGCTCAACCGACGGTCATCCCCCTCGGCATCGAGGCTGCGCCAGCGGGGTAAAGACAGGGGCTGCGAAGCGGCGTCGAACGGCATGGTCTTGGCTCACGAAAGAATGAAAGAAAGGCTCACTTCTGATGACGTGCCCGTCCCCGGGGAATTTAGTCGTTCGGCGCGGCGACGGTGATCCGGTAGGGCTGGAAGATGCGCGTCAGTTCGCCCGTGTCGCGCAGGTAGCGCAGCAGCTCGGCGAACTTCTGATCGGTGATCGGGGCACCAGGGCGCAGCAAGGCATAGTGGTGGTAGACCTGATCGATGCGCTGTGAAGCGATCAGCTGGTTGAGGCTGTCGGGGTTGCGGGCCAGGAAGTCGCTCAGGTACGAACGCGTCACCAGGGCAATGTCGGCACGTCCAGCCTGAACCATCAGCAGGTTGCTGTCGTGGGAATAGGTCAGCGTCGCGTTGTAGGTCTTGCGCAGGTAGTTGGGGTCGGGGTTGAAGTTGGCGAAGGCGTAGTGATAGCCGTTGAACAACGCCAGGCGCTTGCCACCCAGGCTGTCGAAGTAATGCTGGTCACGGCCATTGAGCTTCCTGGCGACGAACACTTCGGCATCCTCCAGGCCCATGTCCACCGTCTGGTGGGGGATCTTCTGCCAGCCCCATTCGGGGTTCTCGAAGATCGCCATGTCGGTGCGACCTTGCTGGAAATCACCAAAGCGCCGCTGAATGGAGGTGGGCACCAGGACGAAGCGGTAGTCCGGCTGCAAGCGGTTCAACGCCTCGACCAGCTGGGGCAGCAAACCGGTGTCGGCGCCCTGTTCCGGGCGCACGGTATAAGGCGGGAAATGCGCGGCGCCGATCTTCACGTCGATGGCGTCGGCGGCCCACGCCGGCACCGCCAGCCAGGCCGCAGCCAGCATCATCAGGGTGGAGATTACCTTCAGGCCGGGCGCTGGAATCAAAGCGGACGCTCATCACGGTTCATACCTGGATGCGCTTAAGCTAGGCGTTTTCCCGGCATGGCACAACTGCTGGTTATGCCAAAGTAAGGGCATTTTGCCAGGGGATGCCGTGTGGCCAGACATTGGCTACGCTGCTTTGGCATGTATGGCGAGGGAGCCTGGTATGGGCCACTGGTTGGTGATCGACCTGGAAGCCACCACCGATGACGGTGGCTGGCCGGTCACGGAGATGGAAATCATTGAAATTGGCGCCAGCCTGGTAACCCGCGAAGGCCGTGAAGTGGACCACTTCCAGCGCTTCGTGCGGCCCCGGCGGCGGCCGCAGCTGACACCGTTCTGCCGCGAGCTGACGCACATCAGCCAGGCCAGTGTCGACAGCGCTGCGGCCTTCCCCGAAGTGTGGGCGCGTTTCGAACGCTGGCTGGGGCACCACCGCGGGCAGCTGCAGGCCTGGGTCAGCTGGGGCGACTACGACCGCCAGCAGCTGTTGCAGGAATGGCGCCAACATGAAGTCGACAGCCTGCTGCGCGAGCTGCCGCACATCAACCTCAAGCAGCGCTTCGCCAAGGCTCGCCACCTGCAGCGCCCGACCGGGCTCAATGGCGCACTGCAACTGGCGGGCATGCACTTCTGCGGGCAGCAGCACCGGGCCCTTGAGGATGCCCGCAACACCGCACGCCTGCTGCCCTTGAGCCTGCCCGCGAACGGCACTTGAAAGCAGATGACGGGGCGAATGGGCTTGGGCATACTGGCCAGCCCTTTTTCACCCCCCATTCTTTCAGGAGTCGCCCATGTTCCAGGTCAACGAGTACTTCAACGGCACCGTCAAGTCGATCGCCTTTGCTGGCGCAGAAGGCCCTGCCACCGTGGGCGTGATGGCCCCGGGCGAATACGAGTTCGGCACCGCCAAGCGTGAAATCATGCACGTGGTGTCCGGCGCCCTGACCGTGAAGCTGCCGGGCAGCGACAACTGGGAAACCTTCAACGCTGGCGACAAGTTCAACGTGCCGGCCGACAGCAAGTTCCAGCTGCAGGTGAAAGTGGATACCGCTTACCTGTGCGAGTACCGCGACTAAGCATATACCTGCGCCAGCCTCTTCGCGGGCTTGCCCGCTCCCACAGGAGATCGCGTAACCCTGTAGGAGCGGGCATGCCCGCGAAGAATCCAGCACTAGTCCTTCAGGAAACCCGCCACCTTCTCAGCCGCCGCCTGCAAGTGCTGCTCATGGCTGAACCCCGAAGCCTTCAGCGGCTTCAGGTCATGATCCCCCGCCACCAGCCAGCTCACCTCGATCGCCGGTGACAGCGCATACCCTTCCACCGCCTCTCGATTGCCCAGCGCATCGCGCTCGCCCTGCACGATCAACGTGCGCGTCTTCAGCTCGGCCAGGTGCTCGACCCGGGGCTTCTCCGGCTTGCCCACCGCATAGAACGGATACCCCAGGCACACCAGCGCGTCCGCCCCCAGTTCATCGGCCAGCAGGCTGGCCATGCGCCCACCCATCGACTTGCCGCCAATGGCCAGCCTGCCCGTGACCAAAGGTCGCACCTGCCGGTACACCTCGCGCCAGCATTCCAGCAGCACCTTCTGCGGATTGGGCGGCCGTTTGCCGCCGCCGTTGCGCCGCTCGGCCATGTAGGGGAACTCGAAGCGAACCACCCCGACCCCAAGCGCCGCCAGCCTTTGCGCCATCTCAATCATGAACCCGCTGTCCATCGGCGCACCCGCGCCATGGGCCAGGATCAGGCACGCAGATGCAGCGCCCTCGCCGCCCATTCGCGGAGGATCGCAGCGCAAGCCTGGGACATTTCCGACTTGCGCCCATTGATCCCCGTCAATACCGGCACTTTGCCCATTACTCATGCTTGCCTCGCTGTAAAGCCTGCCAAAATAACCGTGGATGGGAACCCATACATGAACACAACCAGCAGTACCGCCTATAACTACAAGGTGGTCCGCCAATTCGCCATCATGACGGTGGTGTGGGGAATCGTCGGGATGGGGCTCGGCGTCTTCATCGCCGCCCAGCTCGCCTGGCCCTCCCTCAACTTCGACCTCCCCTGGACCAGCTTCGGCCGCCTGCGACCCCTGCATACCAATGCGGTGATCTTTGCCTTCGGCGGCTGCGCGCTGTTCGCCACCTCCTATTATTCGGTGCAACGCACCTGCCAGACCACCCTCTTCGCGCCCAAGCTGGCCGCGTTCAGCTTCTGGGGCTGGCAACTGGTGATCCTGCTGGCGGCCATCAGCCTGCCGCTGGGCTACACCAGCTCCAAGGAATACGCCGAGCTGGAATGGCCGATCGACATCCTGATCACCATCGTCTGGGTCAGCTACGCCATCGTGTTCTTCGGCACGCTGATGAAGCGCACCACCAAGCACATCTACGTGGGCAACTGGTTCTTCGGCGCCTTCATCCTCACCGTGGCACTGCTGCACATCGTCAACAACCTGGAGCTGCCGGTCAGCCTGACCAAGTCGTACTCGGTCTATGCCGGCGCCACCGACGCCATGGTGCAGTGGTGGTATGGCCACAACGCGGTGGGCTTCTTCCTCACCGCCGGCTTCCTCGGGATGATGTACTACTACGTGCCCAAGCAGGCCGAACGCCCGGTGTATTCCTATCGCCTGTCGATCGTCCACTTCTGGGCGCTGATCACCCTGTACATCTGGGCCGGCCCGCACCACCTGCACTACACCGCCCTGCCAGACTGGGCACAGTCGCTGGGCATGGTGATGTCGCTGATCCTGCTGGCACCGAGCTGGGGCGGCATGATCAACGGCATGATGACCCTCTCGGGCGCCTGGCACAAACTGCGCAGCGACCCGATCCTGCGCTTCCTGGTGGTGTCGCTGGCGTTCTACGGCATGTCCACCTTCGAAGGCCCGATGATGGCCATCAAGACGGTCAACGCCCTGTCCCACTACACCGACTGGACCATCGGCCACGTGCATGCCGGCGCCCTCGGCTGGGTGGCGATGATCTCGATCGGCGCGCTGTACCACACCATCCCGAAAGTATTCGGCAAGCAGCAGATGCACAGCCTCGGCCTGATCAACGCGCACTTCTGGCTGGCGACCATCGGCACCGTGCTGTACATCGCCTCGATGTGGGTCAACGGCATCGCCCAGGGCCTGATGTGGCGCGCGGTCAACAGCGACGGCACGCTCACCTACTCGTTCGTGGAAACCCTGGTGGCCAGCCACCCAGGCTTCATCGTGCGCTTCGTCGGCGGCGCGATCTTCCTCAGTGGCATGTTCCTGATGGCCTGGAACACCTGGCGCACCGTGCGTTCGCCGGCGCTCGACGCCGCCCCTGCGAACGCCCAGCTGGCTTGAGGAGACCTGCCTGATGAAACATGAAGTCATCGAGAAAAACGTCGGCCTGCTGGCCCTGCTGATGGTGTTTGCCGTGAGCATTGGCGGCCTGACCCAGATCGTCCCGCTGTTCTTCCAGGACGTCACCAACAAGCCGGTCGAAGGCATGAAGCCCTACACCGCGCTGCAACTGGAAGGCCGCGATATCTACATCCGCGAAGGCTGCGTCGGCTGCCACTCGCAGATGATCCGCCCGTTCCGCGCCGAAACCGAACGCTACGGCCACTATTCGGTCGCTGGCGAGAGCGTCTGGGACCACCCGTTCCTGTGGGGCTCCAAGCGCACCGGGCCGGACCTGGCCCGCGTCGGTGGCCGCTACTCGGACGACTGGCACCGCGCGCACCTGTACAACCCGCGCAACGTGGTACCGGAATCGAAGATGCCGTCCTACCCGTGGCTGGTCGCTGAAAAGGTCGACAACAGCCACACCGACACCAAGATGCGCACCCTGCGTACCCTGGGCGTGCCGTACACCGACGAGGACATTGCCGGCGCCCGTGACGCCGTCAAGGGCAAGACCGAGATGGACGCCCTGGTCGCCTACCTGCAGGTGCTCGGCACCGCCATCAAGAACAAGAGGTAACCGGCATGGAAATGGACATCGGCATGATCCGCGGCCTGGGCACCCTGGTAGTGATGATCGCCTTCATCGGCCTCTCACTGTGGGTGTTCAACCGTCGCCGCGACCATGATTTCGCCGAAGCGCGCCTGCTGCCCTTCGTCGACGACCGCCTGCCCCCCGCCGGGCAGGAACCTGCTGCCATGACTACGGCTGTGAGGAGCAAAGCGCAATGACCACCTTCTGGAGTACCTACATCAGCGTACTGACCATCGGCAGCCTGATCGGCCTGGCCTGGCTGTTGCTTTCGACCCGCAAGGGCCAGAGCAACAACACCACCGACCAGACCATGGGGCACAGCTTCGATGGCATCGAGGAGTACGACAACCCGCTGCCCAAGTGGTGGTTCTGGCTATTCGTCGGCACCCTGGTGTTCGGTGCCGGTTACCTGGTGCTGTACCCGGGCCTGGGCAACTGGAAAGGCATCCTGCCGGGCTACGAGAATGGCTGGACCGGTGCCAACGAGTGGCAGAAGGAGATGGAAAAGGCCGACGCCAGGTTCGGCCCGATCTTCGCCAAGTACGCCGCCATGCCCGTCGAGGAAGTGGCCAAGGACCCACAGGCACTGAAAATGGGCAGCCGCCTGTTCGCCTCCAACTGCTCGGTGTGCCACGGCTCGGATGCCAAGGGCGCCTATGGCTTCCCCAACCTGACTGACAAGGACTGGCGCTGGGGCGGCGAGCCGGAGACCATCAAGGCCTCGATCATGAATGGCCGCCACGGTGTGATGCCGGCATGGGCCGAGGTGATCGGGGAACAGGGCGTGGCGGATGTCGCCGCGTTCGTGCTGACCAACCTCGACGGCCGCAGCCTGCCGGAAGGGGTCAAGGCCGACCCGGTCAAGGGCAAGGAACTTTTCGCCAGCAACTGCGTGGCCTGCCACGGGCCTGAGGGCAAAGGCACCCCGGCCATGGGCGCGCCGAACCTGACCCACCCGCAGGCGTTCATCTACGGTTCGAGCTTCGCCCAGTTGCAACAGACCATTCGCTACGGCCGCCAGGGGCAGATGCCAGCCCAGGCGGAAATCCAGGGCAATGACAAGGTGCACCTGCTGGCAGCCTATGTGTATAGCCTGTCGCAGGATCGCGCCAGCGAGAACCTGACCGCCCAGTAATACCCTTGGGGCCGCCTTGCGGCCCCTCTCCCCGCTACACCCCTCCCTTGCACCCCCTCCGAACAGAACTAAGCTTGTTGCCACAGTGGGCTTCGCTCCGAAAGGACCGAAGCAGACGCGGCGCACAGCCTGATGCCGCCCCCGGAAAAAGCTTGACCGATCGATCAGAAAAAGATGAAAAACGGTACACATTACAAATATTTATTTGTGTACAATCGTCCCGACCCTATCGCCGCGGGACACCGGCGAAAGGGCCCGGACACGGGTCGGCGCAAGGATCCTTGCGTTGCCATAACCCTGGTGGTTATCGATACTGGCGCCGATTTTTCGACCAACAAGAACACCAAAACCGTGGAACCTTAGAATGAGCACAGCAATCAGTCCGACTGCTTATAACTATAAGGTCGTCCGCCAGTTCGCCATCATGACGGTGGTCTGGGGGATCCTTGGCATGGGCCTGGGCGTCTTCATCGCCTCGCAGCTGGTGTGGCCGCAACTGAACCTGGACCTGCCCTGGACCAGCTTCGGCCGCCTGCGCCCGCTGCACACCAACCTGGTCATCTTCGCCTTCGGTGGCTGTGCGCTGTTCGGCACCAGCTACTACGTGGTGCAGCGGACCTGCCAGACCCGGCTGATCTCCGACAGCATGGCCGCCTTCACCTTCTGGGGCTGGCAGGCGGTGATCGTCGGCGCGCTGATCACCCTGCCGATGGGCTTTACCACCACCAAGGAATACGCCGAGCTCGAGTGGCCGCTGGCGATCCTCCTGGCCATCGTCTGGGTGACCTACGGCCTGGTGTTCTTCGGCACCATCGTCAAGCGCAAGACCAAGCACATCTATGTCGGCAACTGGTTCTACGGCGCCTTCATCGTGGTCACCGCGATGCTGCACATCGTCAACCACATCTCGCTGCCGGTGAGCCTGTTCAAGTCGTACTCGGCCTACGCCGGCGCCACCGATGCGATGATCCAGTGGTGGTACGGCCACAACGCGGTGGGCTTCTTCCTCACCACCGGCTTCCTCGGGATGATGTACTACTTCGTGCCCAAGCAGGCTGAACGGCCGATCTACTCCTATCGCCTGTCGATCGTGCACTTCTGGGCGCTGATCACCCTGTACATCTGGGCCGGCCCGCACCACCTGCACTACACCGCCCTGCCGGACTGGGCGCAGTCGCTGGGCATGGTGATGTCGATCATCCTCCTGGCACCGAGCTGGGGCGGCATGATCAACGGCATGATGACCCTCTCGGGCGCCTGGCACAAACTGCGCAGCGACCCGATCCTGCGCTTCCTGGTGGTGTCGCTGGCGTTCTACGGCATGTCCACCTTCGAAGGCCCGATGATGGCCATCAAGACCGTGAACTCGCTGTCGCACTACACCGACTGGACCATCGGCCACGTACACGCCGGTGCCCTCGGCTGGGTGGCGATGATCTCGATCGGCGCGGTCTACCACATGATCCCGAAACTCTACGGCCGCGAGCAGATGCACAGTGTCGGCCTGATCAACGCGCACTTCTGGCTGGCGACCATCGGTACCGTGCTGTACATCGCCTCGATGTGGGTCAACGGCATCACCCAGGGCCTGATGTGGCGCGCCATCAACGATGACGGCACGCTCACCTACTCCTTCGTCGAAGCCCTGCAGGCCAGCCACCCTGGCTATATCGTCCGCGCCCTGGGCGGTGCGTTCTTCGCCACCGGCATGCTGCTGATGGCCTACAACGTGTTCCGTACCGTACGTGCCGCCAACCCGGCACAGGCCGAGGAAGCCGCCAAGATCGTCGTCGTGGGAGCGCACTGATGAAGCATGAAGCCGTCGAGAAGAACATAGGCCTGCTGGCCTTCTTCATGGTCATCGCCGTGAGCGTCGGTGGCCTGACCCAGATCGTCCCGCTGTTTTTCCAGGACGTCACCAACAAGCCGGTCGAAGGCATGAAGCCGCGTACCGCGCTGGAAGTCGAAGGCCGCGACATCTACATCCGTGAAGGCTGCGTTGGCTGCCACTCGCAGATGATTCGCCCGTTCCGCGCCGAAACCGAACGCTACGGCCACTATTCGGTCGCTGGCGAAAGCGTCTGGGACCACCCGTTCCTGTGGGGCTCCAAGCGCACCGGCCCGGACCTGGCCCGCGTCGGTGGCCGCTACTCCGATGACTGGCACCGCGCGCACCTGTACAACCCGCGCAACGTGGTACCGGAGTCGAAGATGCCGGCCTACCCGTGGCTGGTCGAGAACAAGCTCGACGGCAAGGACACCGCGAAGAAGCTGGAAGTGCTGCGCACCCTCGGCACGCCGTACAGCGACGCCGACATCGCCGGCGCCCGCGACGCGGTCAAGGGCAAGACCGAAATGGACGCACTGGTCGCGTACCTGCAGGGTCTTGGCACCATCATCAAAAGCAAACGGTGACGCTGATGGATATCGGGATGATTCGCGGCCTGGGCACCGTCGTGGTGATGGTGGCCTTCGTGGGCCTGGCGCTGTGGGTGTTCAACCCACGGCGCAAGAAGGACTTCGACGAAGCGACCCAACTGCCCTTCGCGGATGATCCCGGGGCCAGCAAGCACGTCGAGCAAGCAAAAGCTTCTGGGAGCAAACAACAATGACAACCTTCTGGAGTCTGTACGTTACCGTCCTGACCCTGGGCACCATCTTCTCGCTGACCTGGCTGCTGCTGTCGACCCGCAAGGGCCAGCGCGAAGAGGTCACCGACGAAACCGTCGGGCATGCCTTCGATGGCATCGAGGAATACGACAACCCGCTGCCGAAATGGTGGTTCTGGCTGTTCGTCGGCACCATCATCTTCGCCCTCGGCTACCTGGTGCTGTACCCGGGCCTGGGCAACTGGAAAGGCATCCTGCCGGGCTACTCGTACCTGGATAACGACAAGCAGACCGAGTTCTCCAACGGCCAGCCAGGCTGGACCGGCGTGCACGAGTGGGAAAAGGAAATGGCCAAGGCCAACGCACGCTTCGGGCCGATCTTCGCCAAGTTCGCGGCGATGCCCATCGAAGAGGTGGCCAAGGACCCGCAAGCACTCAAGATGGGCGCACGGCTGTTCGCCTCGAACTGCTCGGTGTGCCACGGTTCCGACGCCAAGGGCGCCTACGGTTTCCCCAACCTGACCGACCAGGACTGGCGCTGGGGCGGCGAGCCGGAAACCATCAAGACCACCATCATGGGCGGCCGCCACGGGGTGATGCCGGCCTGGGGTGAAGTGCTGGGTGAACAGGGTGTGGCCGATGTCGCCGCGTTCGTCACCAGCAAGCTCGATGGCCGCAGCCTGCCGGAAGGCGCCAAGGCCGATGCCGAGAACGGCCAGAAGCTGTTCGCCGCCAACTGCGTGGCCTGCCACGGGCCTGAAGGCAAAGGCACCCCGGCCATGGGCGCGCCAAACCTGACCCACCCGCAGGCGTTCATCTACGGCTCGAGCTTTGCCCAGCTGCAGCAGACCATTCGCTATGGCCGCCAAGGGCAGATGCCGGCGCAGGAACAGCTGCAGGGTAATGACAAGGTGCACTTGCTGGCGGCTTATGTGTACAGCCTGTCGCACCAGCCGGAAGCGGCCCAGCAGGCCGAGTAAGGCAGGTCAGGCCTATTCGCGGGTAAAACCGCTCCCACAGGGATCGCACAGGACCTGATGATTGTGCAGTACCTGTGGGAGCGGGCAAGCCCGCGAAGAGGCCGGCAAAAGCAGCACAAGATGACCTGGATCAATTGACACCCGCCATAACACGATTCACACCACGAACCCAACGCGACTAAAGGTCGCAGCGCGATCCCATATCGCCACCAGCGGCGTATCATTGATCGCAGCGCGCTAGCAGAATGCGCGAGACTGCGGCCGGCACGCACTGGCCGCGGCGTTTCTCCACTGCCGTGGGACTTGATGATGAGCAAGCAAATTCCGGTACATGACGTCACCCCGCCTGCCAACAAAGGGAAGGATTCCGTCGACCTCTACGCCTCACGCGAGAAAATCTACACCCGCGCCTTCACCGGCATCTTCCGCAGGCTGCGGATGGTCGGCGGGGCCGTGCTGTTCCTGCTCTACTTCGGCACCGTGTGGCTGAACTGGGGCGGCCACCAGGCCGTGTGGTGGAACCTGCCGGAGCGCAAGTTCTACATCTTCGGCGCCACCATCTGGCCCCAGGACTTCATCCTGCTCTCGGGCATTCTCATCGTCGCCGCCTTCGGCCTGTTCTTCATCACCGTGTTCGCCGGCCGCGTGTGGTGCGGCTACACCTGCCCGCAAAGCGTGTGGACATGGATTTTCATGTGGTGCGAAAAAGTCACCGAGGGTGACCGCAACCAGCGCATGAAACTGGACCGCTCGCCCATGAGCGGCAACAAGTTCCTGCGCAAGTTCGCCAAGCACAGCCTGTGGCTGCTGATCGGCTTCGTCACCGGCATGACCTTCGTCGGCTACTTCTCGCCGATCCGCGAACTGCTCACTGAATTCTTCACCGGCGAAGCCGATGGCTGGGCCTACTTCTGGGTCGGCTTCTTCACCCTGGCCACCTACGGCAATGCCGGCTGGCTGCGCGAACAGGTGTGCGTGTACATGTGCCCCTACGCGCGCTTCCAGAGCGTGATGTTCGACAAGGACACCCTGATCGTCTCCTACGACCCGCGCCGCGGCGAAACCCGCGGCCCACGCAAGAAGGACATCGACTACAAGGCCAAGGGCCTGGGTGACTGCATCGACTGCACCATGTGCGTGCAGGTCTGCCCCACCGGCATCGACATCCGCGACGGCCTGCAGATCGAATGCATCGGCTGCGCGGCGTGCATCGATGCCTGCGACAGCATCATGGACAAGATGAACTACCCCAAGGGGCTGATCAGCTACACCACCGAGCACAACCTCTCGGGGCAGAAGACCCACATGCTGCGCCCGCGCCTGATCGGCTATGCCGTGGTGCTGCTGGTGATGATCATCGCCTTGGGCACCGCCTTCGCCACCCGCTCGCTGGTGGGCTTCGACGTCAGCAAGGACCGCGTGCTGTACCGCGAGAACGCCCAGGGCCGGATCGAGAACGTGTACAGCCTCAAGGTCATGAACAAGGACCAGCGCGACCACGTCTACGTGCTCGACGCCGCCGGCCTGCCCGACCTGCGCCTGGAAGGCCAGCGCGAGATCCGCGTGGCCGCTGGAGATATCGTCAGCCTGCCGGTACAGCTGTCGATTGCACCCGAGAAGCTGCCCTCGACCACCAACGAAATCACCTTCATCCTCAAGAGCGCCGACGACAGCGCCGCCAAGGTTGAAGCCAAGAGCCGCTTCATCGGCCCACAGATCCGCTGACAGAGAGAACCCTGACAATGCCTGCCGCCACCGCCGCCAGCCCCTGGTACAAGCACCTCTGGCCCTGGATCATCATCGGCATCCTGACCACCTCGGTGTGCCTGAGCCTGACCATGGTCAGCATCGCCGTGCACAACCCGGACAACCTGGTCAACGACAACTACTACGAGGCCGGCAAAGGCATCAACCGCTCGCTGGACCGTGAGCTGCTGGCCCAGACCCTCAACCTCAAGGCCAGCGTGCACCTGGATGAGCTGACCGGCGAGGTGGATGTGCGCCTGAACGGCAACAGCGACCCGCAGAGCCTGGAACTGAACCTGATTTCGCCGACCCAGCCGGACAAGGACCGCAAGGTGTTGCTCAGCCGGGTCGAGACCGGGCGTTATGTCGGGCAGTTGGACGACAAGGTCGACGGGCGTCGGTTCGTCGAGCTGCTGGGTAGCCAGGACGACCATGTATGGCGGTTGTTCGAGGAAGAGAAGGTCGAGCATGGGGTCACTTTGCAACTGGGCGATGAAGCGCTCCAGGGAGCCGAACACCAGCAATAGCCACATCATCACTCCCTGTGGGAGCGGGCTTGCCCGCGAATGCGCCAGACCTGAAAACATCATTGCCTGATCAACCGCATTCGCGGGCAAGCCCGCTCCCACAGGGAGTGATGATGTGGCTATTGCTGGTGTTCGGCTCCCTGGA
>NZ_JAGIBG010000023.1 GCF_017744435.1 Pseudomonas sp. | reverse complement strand
AAAAGCTCAGCGCAGGGCCGGGTTTTAAGTTCAGTAAAAAGCCCGAATTTCGTCTAGATACCAGCTCGTCAACAAGGGCCATTGTCGCCTTATTTACATCGCCGAGCGGCATGGCCCAGGGCGGCATGAGCATCACCGGAGTAGAGGAAATCAATGGCGTTCTGTACGCGCAGTCCTGGTGGTGCCGCGTTGAACAAGCGCATAGCCATTCAGCTTCCTGCCGCCTGGCCTGCAAGGCGCCCTGGCGAATACATCGACAATCACTCCTTTTCCAAGGTGTACCGTCTCTTGCGATTGATGAAAAGAAAACTCTCTAGAGTGCTGCGAAAGTGGTTTGTCTACCTCGCGATTGCAGGGTTGGCGGGCAACTTCAGCCGAATGTTCGATCATTTATCGCTTTGGAAGCAGTGGCGCATTGCTAAGGGCCTGGCTGCATACCTCATGGCCACCTGATACCTTTCTTCGCCGCGCGTTAATAGCAGTTTTCGCGGCAGCGGGTCTTGGGATCGATGCCTGCCGTTGGCACCAAATCGTGATGTGCTCTGGCTTTTTTCGAGCTTTCAGTAAGGCTTCAATTGGGTCAATTCTGCCTCGATGTTAAGTAGACATTGTTCGTTAAAGTTTTGGCGGATTACGACGATAAACTGATTTTGGATCCATAAATTCGGGAGTCTAGGATGGGGTTTTTCGATAAGGTCAAGGAGCTTGCGCTCAAGGCGAAATGTGGTGTTGGTATTCACGGCGGTGAATATTCCAAAGTAAGTAATGGCCCAGCCTGCTTGTACGAAAAGACGTGTCCTGATTGTTTCGATCACCTGACCAAGCACATGCATGAGTACGGTGAGTTTAGCTACAGAAATCATTACAACTGCACCATGAGCCGTCATTGTGCTCACTGCGAACATGAGGACCTGAAAGAGAAACATCAAGGCTTCACCGACGCAGGCATGGACGACTTTTGCAGGGTCAAAGAAAAATGTATCAGGTGCGACTTCACGAAGGTGAAGAAGGAAAGCCACTCGTGGATCGAAGTGTCGAGGACAGATACCGACAAAACTATGTCGTGCATTCGATGCAAAAAGATGGATAAGCAGCCGCTAACGCGTCACTAGCCTGCGAGGGTGCGGTGGACAACGCTGGGCACTTATACGTGGTCGCTGATGCCCAGAGCCGATGCCGCCAATTTCGCCACTGAAAGGGTAGTGGATGCGTCTTGCTGGTCTTCCAGCATCCATGTCGCCGACAACCCTGCCCAGGCAAGCACCCACTGCAGTAGTCGCTGGCGGTCAATGCAAGCGGCTTTTGCAACGACCTTGATCCTTCGAGCGAAGCGCCCTGGCGCAAGAGCACTCACGCTGTCGGGATTGCAGAAAATGTTCGCATAGTCGAAACCTCGCTCTCCATGCAGTCCCTTGGGGTCGATAGCGAGCCATCCGCATGAACCGAAATCAAGCACATTTCCATGATGAAGGTCGCCATGCAGCACCACGACATCGCGTGGAGCGCCCAAGAGTTCTCGTGCGGTTCTTGCGCTATGTTCAAGGACTCCCTCAGGTCTGCGCGCCCCGTTGCATAATGCCTCGAACCACTGCGCAAGCGGAACTAACGGTGGGTGCGTTTTGGCACGTGGCGCATGCAGCTTGTCTGCGACCGCACAAAGGATGCGGGTAGCGTCGTCGTCCTGGCCACAGTTGACCATCTGGATGAGCGAGGCAGGGCCCTGCGCGCGCTTCATGAGCAAGGCTTCGCCATCATGGGCCAGCACCGGTGCTGCACCTTCTCCCGCCCACCACGCCATCAGCCAGCTGCCTGCTTGCTCCTCAGGCTCTGCAGATATCTTGAGCATGGCAGGAATGCCGAACTGGCGAACAGGTAACAGCGTGCCGCTCTGCGATACGAAAGCCTGACCGTCAATGGTTAGATCCCATCGTTTCAAATAATGATCGAACATACCTTTCCTGCTGGATAGTTCATCTCAGAGGCTGGGTGCCTGCATCGCCGTGCGGAGTTGAGCCAGGTCCTTGGTGGGCATGACATAGGTTCTGGAAAGCATGTCACCCACCCGTTGGCACCGTGCGGACTGCGTGTAGATGAAAAGCGTGATGATGCCCAAAGGCACTTCGATGAGCCTGGTGAGTCCTCGGATCAGCGCTTGGACAAGCGTTGGCGGCCCGCCAGCTCCGTTGATGACGCTCAGCCCGAACACGAACTTTCCTGGTGTCCTGCCTCGGAAAAGCCATTCGCACAGCGGGTATAGGAAAATGCGCACGAAGATCAGTTCAAACCCGGAAAACAAAAGGGTAGTTTGGCTTGCAAGCCATAGGCCCAGCAGCACAATCGCGCCATAGTCGATGATAAACGCCCCTATGCGTTTCATCAGAAGCGACGTCCTTGAAACTTCCATCGATTTCTCCGGGGTTAGCTGCGTGTCAGGTAAGCAGGGATCTTGGCTATTTGCGTAAAGGCACAACGCTATTATCCGGCGGAGGATACTGGGTTACGGGCTCTGCATCCACATCGGATGCCCGCCCAGGCCGTCTGCTACCGGGCAGATACTCAACTAGACTTCTGAGAGTTGGGGGCGGTGAGGTGAGTTATGCGCTACTCGAAAATCAGACCGTTTCTATGGTGGGCTGGCGCCCTGCAGTTTTTTGCGATCCTGGCCGCCATTGAGCACAGGGCATGGGACGTTGTGTTCATTTGCCTGATGGTGATTGCGGTAGGGGTATGGTTCGCCCGAGACGTCCGGCGGCTGGAGGCTCACAAGCAGCCCAGCATGAGGTAGGCTGCGCTGCGTATGCCAACTCGAGCAGCAAGCAATATCCGATTGCCGCTCAGACGAATCCATCAAGAAGCACAGTGTGGAATGGTAATTGCTCCCTCCCTGAAAAACTGGGGATTTGGGGGCAATGTGATGACTCAGAACGATTACCACTACATGATCTTCGTTGTGGCTGCTGTGCTGGTCCTGACTGCACTGGCGTCCTGGGTGTTTCTCGAGGCCATCAGCTGAGCCCATCCTTGGGAGCAGCCTTACCCCGAACCGGGCCGGGGGCTCACCCCGAAGGGTGATGGTCTGCACTCAAGCCGCGTGCAAGAATCCCAGCCACAACAACCCCGGCATGGGACCACGACAATGAGCAAAGACCGGCTGAAATCGCCCGACTGGTACGCGCAGATGGCCCGTGTCGTCGACGCCCAGGGTTCGCCGGGTTTCGTCGAGGCGCTGTTTGCCGCACTCAAGCTGATTGCTCCGTGCCAGGCCATCACCGTGTTCCTCTACCCGCGCAAGGGGTTGCCGTCGGCGCTGTTCGAAAAGGACGAGGAAGGCCCGTGGCTGCCGGAAGGCAACATCCAGAAGTACCTCGAAGGCTACTACCTGCTGTGCCCGTTCTACCGGGCCTGCATGGACGGCATCGCCCCGGGTTGCTACCGCCTCAGTGACGTCGCCCCCGACCACTTCAAGCGCAGCGAGTACTACCTGGCGTTCTATCAGCACGCCCACCTGGAAGACGAACTCAACTTCATCGTGCCGCTCGACGAGCACCTGACCATCGCCGTGGCCCTGGCCAGCACTCGCCGCCTGGACCGCCAGCAGGTCAATGACCTCAAGTGCGTGGCGCCTTGGGTGGTGGCTACGGTGCGGCGGCAATGGAGCCACCTGGATGTCGATGCCCTTGGCGGGCGTTTCGAGAGTGCCCTGGGCCGGCAGATCAACGCCGCGCTGAACAACTTCGGCTCCTCCTTGCTCACCGAGCGCGAGTGCCGCATCGCCCAGTACCTGCTGCGCGGCCACTCGACCCGTTCCCTGGCCGAGCGCCTGGGCATCAGCGAGGACACGGTCAAGACCCATCGCAAGAACCTCTACACCAAGCTCGACATCGCCAAGCAGTCCGAGCTGTTTTCGCTGTTCATCGACTCGCTCGCCCAGGCCCAGGAAGGCCTGAGCAAGGACCCGCTGGAAAGCTACCTGCGAAGGCGCTGATCGCGCCGTTTCACCCCACCCGATTTCTACTGTCAGCGGTCTGGCAGGGCCAACTGCACGCCGCGTTTTACCCTGGAGAACAACAATGAACGCACCGTTCCAAGCCAAGCTGCAAGCCCAGCGCGACACCCGTGACTACCAGGCCGGCGACGCCGCCCACCACATCCACGCCTTCCTCGACCAGAAGGCGCTGAACGCCGAAGGCCCGCGGGTGATGGTCGGTGGCGAGCGCCTGCACCTGTGGGACAGTGACGGCAAGCGCTACCTGGACGGCATGTCGGGCCTGTGGTGTACCCAGCTCGGCTACGGCCGCAAGGACCTGACCGCCGCCGCCGCCGCGCAGATGGACCAGCTGGCCTACTACAACATGTTCTTCCACACCACCCACCCGGCGGTGATCGAGCTGTCCGAGCTGCTGTTCAGCCTGCTGCCGGGCCACTACAGCCACGCCATCTACACCAACTCCGGTTCCGAGGCCAACGAGGTGCTGATTCGCACCGTGCGCCGCTACTGGCAAGTGGTCGGCCAGCCGAACAAGAAGATCATGATCGGCCGCTGGAACGGTTACCACGGCTCGACCCTGGCGGCCACCGCGCTGGGCGGCATGAAGTTCATGCACGAAATGGGCGGGATGATCCCGGATGTGGCGCACATCGACGAGCCGTACTGGTACGCCGCTGGTGGTGACCTGACCCCGGCCGAGTTCGGCCGCCGCTGCGCCTTGCAACTGGAAGAGAAGATCCTCGAACTGGGTGCCGAGAACGTCGCCGGCTTCATCGCCGAGCCGTTCCAGGGCGCGGGCGGGATGATCTTCCCGCCAGAAAGCTACTGGCCGGAAATCCAGCGCATCTGCCGCCAGTACGACGTGCTGCTGTGCGCCGATGAAGTGATCGGTGGCTTTGGCCGCACCGGCGAGTGGTTCGCCCACGAATACTTCGGCTTCGAGCCGGACACGCTGTCGATCGCCAAGGGCCTGACCTCGGGTTACGTGCCGATGGGTGGCCTGGTGCTGAGCAAGCGCATTGCCGAGGCACTGGTCGAGCGTGGCGGGGTGTTTGCGCACGGTCTGACCTATTCCGGGCACCCGGTGGCGGCGGCAGTGGCCATTGCCAACCTCAAGGCGCTGCGCGATGAAGGCATCGTGCGCCAGGTGAAGGAAGACACCGGGCCGTACCTGCAGCGCATCCTGCGCGAGGTGTTCGCCAATCACCCACTGATTGGCCAGGTGCAAGGCGCCGGCCTGGTGGCGGCGCTGCAGTTCGCCGAGGACAAGGGCAGCCGCAAGCGCTATGCCAATGAGAATGACCTGGCTTGGCAGTGCCGTACATATGGCTTTGAAGAAGGGGTGATCATTCGTTCGACCCTGGGGCGGATGATCATGGCACCAGCGCTGGTGGCCAACCACAGCGAGCTGGATGAGCTGGTGGAGAAGACCCGGATTGCGGTGGATCGCACCGCGCGCGGGTTGGGCATTCTGTAAGTTCAAAAGCGGGGGCCGCTGTGCGGCCCATTCGCGGGACAAGCCCGCTCCCACAGGACCACCACAACCTTCAGGGGTGGTGAGGGACCTGTGGGAGCGGGCTTGTCCCGCGAAAGGGCTGCGCAGCAGCCCCCAGGCTTCACAAATCTTCACAAAGTTTCAAATGAGACAAAATTGACTCATTAAGCCTACAGAAATATCATTCGGGCCGTTTTTATCTATAGCTCGGGTGAATCATGAGCCACTTGCGTGCATTAGGAATGGCCAGCTGCCTGGCCGCTGCCGTCGCTTTAGCCGGCTGCGGCGAGCAGGAAGCGCCACCGTCCGCCGCCAACACCACCGTTCCCGTCCAGACCGTCACGGTCGCCGCCGAACCCCTGGCCCTGGCCTCGACCCTGCCTGGCCGGGTCGAGCCCATGCGCGTGGCGGAAGTCCGCGCCCGGGTGGCCGGCATCGTCCTGCACAAACGCTTCGAAGAGGGCGCCGACGTCAAGGCCGGTGACGTGCTGTTCCAGATCGATCCGGCGCCATTCAAGGCCGCGCTGTCGCGCGCCGAAGCAGAACTGGCGCGGGCCCAGTCGGTGATGCTCGAGGCCCAGGCCCGAGTGCGCCGTTACCAGCCGCTGGTGAAGATCGAAGCGGTCAGCCAGCAAGACTTCGACAGCGCCAGCGCCGACCTGCGCAGCGGCCAGGCGGCCGTGCGCTCGGCCCAGGCCGATGTCGAGACGGCGCAGTTGAACCTCGGATACGCCACGGTCAAGGCACCGATCTCCGGCCGCATCGGCCGCGCACTGATCACCGAAGGCGCTTTGGTCGGGCAGGGCGACGCCACGCTGATGGCGCGCATCCAGCAACTTGACCCGATCTACGTCGACTTCACCCAGTCTGCTGCCGACGCCCTGCGTCTGCGCCAGGCACTCAAGGACGGCGCGCTGGCGGTGGGTGAAAACCCGGCCTTGACCGCTCGCGTGGAAGGCACCGATTACCAACGTCAGGGCACGCTGATGTTCACTGACGTTGCGGTTGACCGCGGTACCGGCCAGGTGACCCTGCGCGGGCGCTTCGACAACGCCGACGGCATCCTGCTGCCGGGCATGTACGTGCGCGTGCTGACGCCCCAGGGCACCGACAACCAGGCGATCCTGGTGCCGCAACGCGCCATCCAGCGCGGCAGCGACGGCGAGGCACGGGTGATGCTGGTCGGCCAGGGCGGCATCGCCGAGGCCCGCAGCGTGCGTACCGGTGCCATGCAGGGCGCCCGCTGGCAGGTCACCGAAGGCCTGCAGCCGGGCGACCAGGTGATCGTCGGCAGCCCGGCAGGCCTGACGGCCGGCATGCCGGTGGCCCCGTCCCCGGCACAACAGGCCGCGGCGCGGTAAGGCGAGGGTAGCGAGATGTCCAAGTTCTTCATCAAGCGGCCGAACTTTGCCTGGGTCATGGCGCTGTTCATTTCTCTGGGCGGGCTATTGGTGATGCCGCTGTTGCCGGTCGCCCAGTACCCCAACGTGGCCCCCCCGCAGATCACCATCACCGCCACCTACCCGGGTGCCTCGGCCAAGGTGCTGGTGGAGTCGGTGACCAGCATCATCGAGGAGTCGCTCAACGGCGCCAAGAACCTGCTGTATTTCGAGTCCACCAACAACTCCAACGGCATGGCCGAGGTGGTGGTCACCTTCGAGCCGGGCACCGATCCGGAACTGGCCCAGGTGGACGTGCAGAACCGCCTGAAAAAGGCCGAGGCACGCATGCCCCAGGCGGTGACCACCCAAGGCATCCAGGTCGAGCAGACCAGCGCGGGTTTCTTGCTGATCTACGCCCTGAACTACAAGGATGGCGCCAGCAAGGCCGACACCACGGCCCTGGGCGACTATGCCGCGCGCAACATCAACAACGAGCTGCGCCGGGTGCCCGGTGTCGGCAAGCTGCAGTTCTTTTCCTCGGAAGCGGCCATGCGGGTGTGGGTCGACCCACAGAAGCTGGTCGGCTTTGGCCTGTCGATCGATGACGTGAGCAACGCCATCCGCGGGCAGAACGTGCAGGTACCGGCCGGCAGCTTTGGCAGCGCGCCGGGCAGCAGCGAGCAGGAGCTGACCGCCACCTTGGCGGTGCAAGGCACCCTGGACGACCCAGAGGCCTTTGGCCGCGTGGTGCTGCGCGCCAACCCCGATGGTTCGCTGGTGCGCCTGGCCGATGTCGCGCGCCTGGAAATTGGCCTGGAGAGCTACAACTTCTCCTCGCGCCTGGACGGCAAGCCGGCGGTGGCCGGCGCGGTGCAGCTGGCGCCCGGTGCCAACGCGCTGAAAACCGCCGAGCTGGTCAAGGAACGCCTGGCCGAACTGAGCGAATTCTTCCCCGAAGGCGTCGAGTATTCGGTGCCATACGACACCTCGCGCTTTGTCGACGTGGCCATCGAAAAGGTCATCCATACCTTGATCGAAGCCATGGTCCTGGTGTTTCTGGTGATGTTCCTGTTCCTGCAGAACATTCGCTACACCCTGATCCCGTCGATCGTGGTGCCGGTGTGTTTGCTCGGCACGCTGATGGTGATGAAGCTGCTGGGCTTCTCGGTGAACATGATGACCATGTTCGGCATGGTGCTGGCCATCGGCATCCTGGTCGATGACGCCATCGTGGTGGTGGAGAACGTCGAGCGGATCATGGCCGAGGAGGGGCTGTCGCCGGGCCAGGCGACAATCAAGGCCATGGGCCAGGTGTCGGGGGCCATCATCGGCATCACCCTGGTGCTCTCGGCGGTGTTCCTGCCGCTGGCGTTCATGGCAGGCTCCGTGGGGGTGATCTACCAGCAGTTCTCGCTGTCGCTGGCCGTGTCCATCCTGTTCTCCGGCTTCCTGGCGCTGACCTTCACCCCGGCCCTGTGCGCCACGCTGCTCAAGCCGGTGGCCCCTGGGCACCACGAGAAACGCGGCTTCTTCGGCGCCTTCAACCGCGGCTTTGCCCGCCTGACCGAGCGCTACTCGGGCATGAACAGCGCCCTGGTCAAACGCGCAGGGCGCTACATGCTGGTGTACGCCGGCATCCTGGCGATGCTCGGCTACTTCTACCTGCGCCTGCCGGAGTCGTTCGTGCCGGTGGAAGACCAGGGGTATGCCATCGTCGACGTGCAGCTGCCGCCCGGTGCCAGCCGCGTGCGCACCGATGCCACCGGCCAGGCGCTGGAGCAGTTCCTGATGTCGCGCGAGGCGCTGGCCTCGGCGTTCGTGGTCAGCGGCTTCAGCTTCTCGGGTATGGGCGAGAACGCCGCACTGGCGTTCCCCACCTACAAGGACTGGTCGGTGCGTGGCAAGGAGCAGTCAGTGGACGCCGAAACCGTCGCCATCAACACCCAGTTCGCGGGCTATGGCGATGGCGCGATCATGGCGGTCAACCCTCCGCCCATCGATGGCCTGGGCAACTCCGGCGGCTTTGCCTTGCGCCTGCTCGACCGCGGGGGCCTGGGCCGTGAAGCACTGCTGGCGGCGCGTGACCAGTTGCTGGGCCAGGCCAACGGCAACCCGGTGATCCTCTACGCAATGATGGAAGGCCTGGCCGAGGCGCCGCAGCTGCGGGTCGCCATCGACCGCGAGAAGGCCCGCGCCCTGGGCGTGAGCTTCGAGACCATCAACAACACCCTGGCCACCGCCTTCGGTTCGGCGGTGATCAACGACTTCACCAACGCCGGCCGCCAGCAGCGCGTGGTGGTGCAGGCCGAACAGGGCGAGCGGATGACCCCGGAAAGCGTGCTGCGCCTGTACGCACCGAACGCCGAAGGCCAGCAGGTGCCGTTCAGCAGTTTCGTCACCACCCGCTGGGAAGAAGGGCCAGTGCAGATCGTGCGCTACAACGGCTACCCGTCGATCCGCATCGCCGGCGACGCCGCGCCGGGCCATAGCACCGGCCAGGCCATGGCCGAGATGGAGCGCCTGGTCAGCGAGCTGCCACCGGGCATCGGCTATGCCTGGACCGGCCTGTCGTACCAGGAAAAGGTCTCCAGCGGCCAGGCCACCAGCCTGTTCGCCCTGGCCATCCTGGTGGTGTTCCTGCTGCTGGTGGCGCTGTACGAAAGCTGGGCGATCCCACTGACGGTGATGCTGATCGTGCCCATTGGTGCCTTGGGCGCGGTGCTGGCGGTGATGGTCACCGGCCTGCCCAACGATGTGTACTTCAAGGTCGGCCTGATCACCATCATTGGCCTGGCAGCGAAAAACGCGATCCTCATCGTCGAGTTCGCCAAGGAACTCTGGGAGAAGGGTTACAGCCTGCGCGACGCCGCCATCGAGGCTGCGCGCCTGCGCTTCCGGCCGATCGTGATGACGTCCATGGCGTTCATCCTCGGCGTAGTGCCCCTGGCCATTGCCAGTGGCGCCGGCGCCGCCAGCCAGCGGGCCATTGGCACCGGAGTGATCGGCGGCATGCTCAGCGCCACCTTGCTGGGGGTGGTGTTCGTGCCGATCTGTTTTGTCTGGGTGCTGTCGCTGCTCAAGCGCAAGCCGGCGCCACACGCTCAAGCTGCCGACGTGACTGATGGTCATGCGTAATCTTGTGGTGCCGTTCGCCCTGGCCGTGCTGGCCAGCGGCTGCTCCCTGGCACCGACCTATGAACGCCCCGAGGCGCCAGTGGCCAAGCAGTGGCAAGACGGGGCAGGGCACGCGGGCCAGCAGGTAGACCAACTGGACTGGCAGGCGTTCATCGTCGACCCGGCGTTGCGCCAGCTGGTGGGCACAGCGCTGGACAACAACCGCTCATTGCGCCAGACCCTGCTCGATATCGAACAGGCCCGGGCGCAATACCGGATCCAGCGGGCCGATCGCGTGCCAGGCCTGAATGCCGGCGCGTCGGGCAATCGACAGCATGTGCCGGGCAGTCTGTCCAATGATGGACGGGAGGGCGTGACAAGCACGTATCAAGTGGGCGTGTCGCTGCCGGAATACGAAGTTGATCTATTCGGCCGGGTGAAGAGCCTCAGCGATGCCGCGCTGGAGCAATATCTGGCCACCGAGGCAGCCGGTCGCGCCGCACGCATCGCCCTGATCGCCGAGGTCAGCCAGGCCTACTTGAGCCTGGACGGTGCCGAGCGGCGCCTGGCGCTGACCCGCCAGACCCTGGCCAGCCGCGAAGACTCGCTGGCGTTGATCGGTCAACGCCGAGCGGCAGGCGCCGCCACCGCACTGGACCACCAGGAAGCGCTGGGCCTGGTCGAGCAGGCCCGCGCCGAGCTGGAGAGCAACCTGCGGCAGCAACGCCAGGCGTACAACGCCCTGGTGTTGCTGGTCGGCAGCGCGGATGCGGGCAAGGCCATCCCGGCCGAACGCCAGGCTGCGCCGAGCGTGCTGCAGGATATCGCCCCCGGCGCGCCATCGGCGCTTCTGGAGCGACGTCCAGACATCCTCGCCGCCGAGCATCAGCTGCGGGCACGCAATGCCGACATCGGTGCAGCACGCGCCGCGTTCTTCCCGCGCATCAGCCTGACCGGCAGTTTCGGCACATCGAGTGCGCAGATGTCCGGCCTGTTCGACGGCGGTTCGCGCAGCTGGAGCTTCATGCCGCAGCTGTCGTTGCCGCTGTTCGATGCCGGGCGCAACCAGGCCGGGCTGAGCCTGGCCGAAGCGCGCAAGGATTCGGCGGTGGCAGCGTATGAGGGAGCGATCCAGTCGGCGTTCCGCGAGGTGGCCGATGCCTTGGCGGCAACCGATACGTTGCGGCGAGAGGAAGTGGCGCGGCGGGCGCTGGCCGATACCAGCCGGGCGACCTTGGCACTGGCCAAGGCACGCTATGAAGGCGGGATCGACAGCCACCTGCGCTACCTGGATGCGCAGCGCAGCGATTTCGTGAATGAGGCGGCTTACATCGAGGCCAGTACCCAGCGCCAGCTGGCGTTGGTCGACCTGTTCCGCGCCCTGGGCGGCGGGTGGCCGGCACGCGGCTGAGCACAGGCTCCTTTGGTTGGATGATCCAACCGCTCTGGCCCTTGGGACTTGTGCCCAGGGGCCTTTTTTTGTGTCAGGGCTACTGGCCCTTTCGCGGCTAAAGCCGCTCCCTCAGGGTATGCGCGGTCCCTGTGGGAGCGGCTTTAGCCGCGAAGAATCCAGCGCCGAATTCAAGTCGGGGCCAGGGCCCCATGCAGGAACAACTGTTCCAGCGCCAGCGCCGAATTGGCACTGGCCGCACGCCCACGCCGCTCGGCATCGACCATGCCGTAGATCTGGGTGATGAACATCTCGGTAAACACCGCCGCACTGATGTCGATACGCAGCACGCCCAGTTGCTGTGCCCGCAGGAAGAAGCCGTCCATTGCCTGGGTGTACGCCAGCCAACGGCGGTCTTCACTGTCACCGAGCAGGGTATCGGGCCGGTACTGGAACATCAGGAACACCAGCATTTCACGGTGCTTGAGGTGTTCGGCAATCAGGTGGCGCACGGCGTCCAGCGGTTCGGCCGTGGTCAGTGCGGCATTGCTGATGACCTGATTGAGCACGTGTTCGCCATGGTTCTCGAGCATGGCCACCAGGTTGTCGCGGGTGCCGCAGAAGCGGTGCAGGGTGGCCTTGCTGACGCCAGCGGTCTCGGCCAGTTCCTTGAGGGTCGCGCGGGGGTGGACCACGATGGCGTGGGCCAGGGCCTTGAGCAGGCGTTCGTCGTGGGGCGTGGGTTGCATCGAAGGGCCTCGCATGGGTGGCATGCTTGGCATTGTGCAGGAAACAGGAGGGGGATCAAGCCCTTGTGTCTCATGTGAGACATTTTTGTGTCTTTGCCAGCCCTTTCGCGGCTAAAGCCGCTCCCACAGGGACCGCGCCGTATCTGAAACTGGCGCAAACCCTGTGGGAGCGGCTTTAGCCGCGAAGAGGCCCTTACAGGCTACAGATCAATGCGGCCCGCGCGGAATGGTCTTGAGCAGGTCTTCCGGGCTGATGTGCCCCACCACCTGAGCCACCGCGCTACCCGGTGTCGGCAGGTCGATGATGTGGTTCTTCATCTTGCCGATCACATGCATTTCGCAGGGCTTGCAGTCGAACTTCAGGGTCAGCACTTCATCGCCCTGGATCAGCTGCATCGGTGCCACCTTGGTGCGCACGCCGGTCACGCCCTTGGCCTGCTTGGGGCACAGGTTGAACGAGAAGCGCAGGCAGTGCTTGGTGATCATCACCGGCACTTCGCCGTGTTCCTCATGGGCTTCGTACGCCGCGTCGATCAGCTGCACGCCATGGCGGTGGTAGAAGTCGCGGGCCTTCTGGTTGTAGACGTTGGCCAGGAACGACAGGTGCGACTCCGGATACACCGGTGGCGGCGTGGTCTCGGCTTTGCGCCCGCTACGTGGGTGCGCCTGCACGCGTGCTTCGGTCAGCGCCTCGATGGCTTCACGGCGCAGGGCCTTGAGCTGCGAGTTGGGGATGAAGAACGCCTGCGGCGCATCCAGCTCGATGCGGTTGGCGTGGTACATCGTGGTGCCCAGCTGGCCGAGCAGGTCGTGCAGCTGGTCCAGTGCCTGCTGCGGCTTGTTGGCAGCGCCAAACGGGCCGTCCAGGGCCACCTGCACGCTGACGCCTTCCTCACTGCCGAGGGTCAGCATCAGGCGCTGCTCGCGCAGCACCGCGTGCCATTCCACGCCCACGCGGCGCTCCGACGATGTGCGCTGCAGGGCCTGCTGCCAGTTGTGGTCGAGGTTGCGCGACAGCGGGTGGTTCGGCCGCAGCTTGTGCAGGCCTTCCGGCATGTCGTTGGGCTCGACGCGGTAGCGGTAGCGCTTCTGGCCGTCTTCCTCGAACTCGCCACGGGGCTCGGCGATGTTGGCGCGGAAGCCCACCACCTCACGCTTGACCAGCACGTTGAGGCCGTCGCCGTTGGTCAGCGGCACCTCGGTGACGACCTGCATGTCGCGCTTGCCGACCTTTTCCACCACACCCACGGCCAGGCCGGTGAAGGTTGGCGAGTCGAAGGCACCGATGTCGACCTTGCGGTCGGTGACGAAGTAGTCGGTGCTGCCGCGGTGGAAGGTCTTGTCCGGGTCGGGCAGGAAGAAGTGCTCGGTACGGCCGCTGGAGGCGCGGGCCAGTTCCGGGCGGCCTTCGAGGATGGCGTCGAGTTCCTTGCGGTAGTGGGCAGTGATGTTCTTCACATAGCCCATGTCCTTGTAGCGGCCCTCGATCTTGAACGAGCGCACGCCGGCATCGACCAGGTCGGCCAGGTTGGCGGTCTGGTTGTTGTCCTTCATCGACAGCAGGTGCTTCTCGAACGCCACCACGCGGCCCTGGTCGTCCTTCAGGGTGTAAGGCAGGCGGCAGGCCTGGGAGCAGTCACCGCGGTTGGCGCTGCGCCCGGTCTGGGCGTGGGAGATGTTGCACTGGCCGGAGAAGGCCACGCACAGCGCACCGTGGATGAAGAACTCGATGGCCGCGTCGGTTTCGCTGGCGATGGCGCGGATCTGCTGCAGGTTCAGCTCGCGGGCCAGTACCAGTTGGGAGAACCCTGCCTGGTCGAGGAACTTGGCCCGCTCCAGGGTGCGGATGTCGGTCTGGGTGCTGGCATGCAGCTCGATGGGCGGGATATCCAGCTCCATCACCCCCAGGTCCTGCACGATCAGCGCGTCGACGCCGGCGTCGTAGAGCTGGTGAATCAGCTTGCGCGCCGGTTCCAGCTCGTTGTCGTGGAGGATGGTGTTGATGGTGGTGAACACGCGTGCATGGTAGCGATGGGCGAACTCGACCAGTTCGGCGATATCGCTGACTTCGTTGCAGGCGTTGTGGCGCGCGCCGAAGCTCGGGCCGCCGATGTAGATGGCATCAGCGCCGTGCAGGATCGCCTCGCGGGCGATGGCCACGTCACGGGCAGGGCTGAGCAGTTCCAGGTGATTCTTTGGAAGGGACATGTCGTTATAGGTTCGGGCTGTCACGGTTTAGGGCGGCATTGTAGCGGGGAATGGGGCGGGTGGCATCTTTGAGTGCCGAGAGGTGTGCGGCCAGGTCCGGCCCTTTCGCGGGTAAACCCGCTCCCACAGGATTTCCACAGGCCCAGAACCAGTGCAGTACCTGTGGGAGCGGGCAAGTCGGGCCGCCGAACCGCCGCGAAGGGCTGCAAAGCAGCCTCAAAGGCTCAGAACTGGTATGCCAGCCCGGCCCCGGCATACCAGGACCTGCCCGGCGCCGCCTCGTAGTACCGGCCATTACCATCGCCGACAATCACTGAGCCCACATACTGGCGGTCCAGCAAGTTGTCCAGGCGCACCAACTGGTGGAACGTCCACGGCCCGACCTGCTGCTGGAACTGCGTACGCCAGTTAAACACCGCATAACCCGGCGCCGCATGCTGGTCATTGGTGTCCTCGACATACACCTTGCTCCGGTACTGCCCTTCAAGCCCCATGCTGATGCCGTCACGCGGCTTCCACACCAGCTCACCGAACAGGCTGCTGCGCGGCACGCCGGGCAGCTGGTTGCCCTTGTCGATGGTCGTGGTGCCCTGGGTGAAGGCCTCGTCGTAGGTGGCATCAAGCAGGGTATAGGCCAGGTTGGCCTGCCACTGCGGGCTCAGTTCACGCTGCACGCTCAGCTCGAAGCCACGGCGCAGGGTCTTGCCGGCGTTGCGGTAGCTGGTGCGGCCATCGGTCGAAGCCGCGACCACGATCTCGTCTTTGGTGCGGATCTCGAAGATCGCCGCATTGATTCGCGTGCGCTCATCAGGGCGCATCTTCAGGCCCAGTTCGTACTGGGTGCTGGTGGCCGGTTCCAGGCCGAAGTTGAAGCCTTCCAGGGCTCCGGGCGCATAGGCCATCTCGGCCTGGGTCGGGGTTTCGAAGCCCTGGCCGGCGCTGATGTAGCCATGCAGGTCGGGGGTAAAGGCGTACATCACCGACAGGGTCGGCGTGGTGCGCTGGTATTTCTTCGAACCGCTGGCATCGCCGTTGGCCAGGAAGTGGTCGTCCACCTCCATCTCCATGCTGCTGTGGCGCAGGCCGGCATCCACGGTCCAGCGCTCCAGTTCCCAGTGGGCCTGCACATACGGATCGAGGCTGGTGGCGGTGTCTTTTTCATCCCGGCGCAGGTCGCCTTTCACACCCAGGGTGTCGCCGCTGAAGTTCTGGAAACCACGGCGGTCGTCGCGGCTACGGTCGTAGTCGGCACCGAAGGTCAGGGTCAGGTTGCCGGGGGCGGCGTTGACCGGCTGGATCCAGCGCAGGGTGCCACCGTGGAACTCGCGGTCGAAGTCGACCACGCCGCCACCGCGGTTGTTCGCCGGGGTGCCCTTGGGGATCGACAGGTACTGGATGACGCTGCGCTTGCCCGCATACAGGTTGAACTGCAGGGTCGCCTCGCCGACGTAACGCTCGTAGTTCATGCCCACCTGCTGGTGGTGGATGCTCTTGCGCGTGTCGTACTCCTCGGCGCGCGCCGCCACCGAGCGTGGGTCGTGCTTGTAGGCATCCCAGGTCTGGCCCAGCGGGTCTTCGGTACCGTTCTGTTCCAGGGTGCTGAAGATCAGCGCCAGACGGCTGTCTTCATCCGGCTTGACGTGCACCTTGGCGAAGGTCTGGTCGCGGCGGGCGGCGCTGTGGTCGCGGTAGCCGTCGGTGTCCATGCGCGAGGCATCGACCAGGAAGCCGGCCTGCTCGCTGCCGCCCTCGCTGTAGACGTGGTTCTTGTTGAAGCCATCGCTGCCGAAGGTAGTTTCGGCGCCCACCTTGGGCGGCCCCGAACCGTCGCGGGAGAACATCTGGATCACGCCCCCGGCATTGCTGCCGTAAAGGGCAGAGGCCGGGCCGCGCAGCACTTCGATACGGTCCGCCACGTCCAGGTTCAACGAGGCCGCCTGGCCCTGGCCATCCGGGGTACTGGCCGGGATGCCGTCGCTTAGCAGCTTGATGCCACGTATGCCGAAGGCCGAGCGGGCGCCATAGCCACGCGAGGATATCTGCAGGTCCTGGGCGTAGTTCTGGCGGTTCTGCACCACCAGGCCAGGAACGCGGTTGAGCGCTTCCGACAGGTTGACGCCCAGCTGGCCATCGGCGATCTGCTGGCGCTCGACGGTGTCGATGGAGTAGGGCAGGTCGAAGCTCGGGTTGGGGGCGTAGGTGCCGGTAACGACCACCGGTTCGAGCAGATTGAAGGGGGTGGCGGGTTCGGCCTGGACCACTGGGCACAGACCGGGAAGCAAGGCGATCAGGGCCTTGCGGCGAAACGGGGGGAATTGCATGCAGCGTCCTGCTTTCGAAAAGAAAGCTCCGCCCGCAGGCGGAGCCGGTAAAACGGTAATCAGCGTTTGGCGGCCATGGCGGTCACTTCGACGCGCATTTCCGGGTAGGCAAGTGCAGCCACGCCAACGGCGGCACGCACCGGCCACGGCTTGCTGAAGAAGCGCTGGTACACCTCGTTGAAGGCAGCACGGTCGGCCATGTCGGTCAGGTAGATGGTCAGGTGCATGACCCGGTCCATGCCGCTGCCGGCCTTTTCCAGGGCGTCTTTCAGGGCCTGCAGGGTGCTCTCGCTCTGCTGGGTGATGTCGGCATCGAGGTCGGCCGGAATCTGCGTGGTCACCAGGATGCCGTTGTACTCAGCGACGTCGGAGGAAATGGACTCGGCGTCGGAATCCGGTGTGTAGATAAGATCTGCCATGGGTATTCGCCTTGCAACGGAAGGAAAGCGGCAAGCCTACGCGAGCCTGTCGCAAGGGTCGAGCCGGTGGGCGCTTATGCATTGAAAAGCCGCGCCCCGGCGGTCAGAATCGCCGCCGATTGTTGAGCAAGGTGCTGAAGTTGAACGAACAGACATTATCGATGCGCCTGGAGCGTGTGGCGGCGCATGTGCCGCAGGGCGCACGCCTGGCCGATATCGGCTCGGACCACGGCTACCTGCCGGTGGCACTGGCGCTGCGCGGTGTGATCGAAGCCGGGGTGGCTGGCGAGGTGGCGCAGACGCCCTATGCCTCGGCCCAGCGCAACGTGCGCCGCAATGGCCTGACGGAAACCGTCACCGTACGCCTGGCCGATGGCCTGGAGGCCATCGAGCCCGACGACCGCATCACGGCCATCAGCCTGTGCGGCATGGGTGGCAAGACCATGTGTGAGATTCTTGAGCGTGGCAAGGCGCGCCTGAACGGCAGTGAGCGCCTGATCCTGCAGCCCAATGGCGATGAGCGCGAATTGCGCGGCTGGCTGATGGACAACAGCTACCGGATCGTCAGTGAAGAGCTGCTGCGGGAAAACCGTTTCGACTACGAGATCATCGTCGCCGAACCTTGCGAGGTGGTGGCCTACAGTGCCGAAGAGCTGTATTTCGGCCCTGTGCTGATGCGCGAGAAAAGCCCGGCATTCGTGACCAAGTGGCAGCGCATGCTGCGCCAGAAGCAGCAGAGCCTGACCAACTTCGAGCGTGCCCGCGATGCCATCCCGCAAGAAAAGTTGCGTGACTTCGCCCGGCAGATTGGCTGGATCAACGCGGTACTGGCCTGATTCACTGCTGCGAGCAGTTGCCCATTTCGCGGTAGTCAACTTCGCGTTTCTGGCCCTGGTGGTCGACATACACCATGTGCGCGGTACCGACCTGGCAGTCGGCGGCGTTGCTGGACGGGGTGATCGAGATGACCTTGGCCACATCCAGCGGCATGCCGTATTCATAGTTGCTGGCCGCGGGTTGGCTGGACGAGGCATCGGCGAAGGCGCCGAACGAGGCGAGGGCGGCAGACAGGGCGACAACAGCGATCGAACGTTTCATGGCAGGCTCCTTTTTCAATGTTTTACCAATGATGTATTCGTTGGTGATCCTCAATAAATGGGCTAAGTCGTGATAGATTCCTGCCTGGAACGTACGAATAAGATCGATCAAGGAGCCCAGCCCCCATGGACATGCTGCACGCCATGCGTACCTTTGCCCGGGTGGTGGAGTGCGGCAGTTTCGCCGCCGCCGCCAATGCCCTCGACATTTCTGCGGCGCAGGTGTCGCGGATCGTCGCCGAGCTGGAAAACCAGCTGCAGACCCGCCTGTTGCACCGCACCACCCGCCGTTTGCGCATGAGCGAGGCGGGCGAGCGTTTTCTGGAGCGGGCGCGGCAGATCATGGCGCTGACCGACGAGGCCATGGACGAAGCCCGCGGCGCGCACCTGACCCCGCGTGGCCGCCTGCGCCTGCATTGCCCGCATGGCCTGGGCATGTTGCTGATGCCGCTGGTGGCTGGCTACAACGCGATCTGCCCGGAAGTGGTGATCGAGCTGATCCTGTCCCAGCGCAACCCCGATCCGCTGGCCGAAGGGCACGACGTGGTGATCACCGTCGACGAGGCGCTGCCCGATTCGCAGCTGATCGCCGTGCCGCTGGGCAACATCTTCAGCATCCCCTGCGCCGCACCCAGCTACCTGGAGCTGAACGGCATCCCCGAGCGGCCGGAAGACTTGCACGAGCACCGCTGCCTGCGCATGGCCTACCCGATGTACGAAGGTGACTGGGTGTTCCCCCAAGGCCTGGACCATTGCGTGATCGCCCCGCGCGACAGCTTCATGACCAACGTCGCCGATGCCATGCTGGTGGCCAGCGAACTGGGGATGGGGATTGGCCTGCTGCCGTTCTACACCGCCAGCCAGGCCATCGAGCAGGGGCGTCTGCGGCGCTTGCTGGCGCCGTATCGGCTACGTGAAAGTGCGCTGTATGCGATCTACCCGTCGCGGCATTACCTGGATGCCAAGGTGCGGACCTGGATCGACTACCTCAAGGAGCAGCTGCCGGCGCTGTTCGAAGGGCATGCCAAAATCGTCGATGACGCACGATACTGGCGTTAAAGACGCGACCTTTGTGGGAGCGGCCTTGTGTCGCGAAAGGGCTGCGGAGCAGCCCCAGGATTTCAGCACCGATGCAAAGGTTGCTGGGGTCGCTTTGCGACCCTTTCGCGACGCAAGGCCGCTCCCACAAATATCGCGAGCTTCGGTCGTCAGTGTCCGTAACGCCCAACCAGGCTCTGCGCGCCCAGCGCATGGTCTTTGAGCAACTCCATCAAGCCGCCGCGATCCAGCTCTTCAGGCAAGGTACCCAGCGGCAGGTCGGTGGCAATCAGGGTCAATGCATAGTGGTGCGGCTTGTCCCCGGCCGGCGGGCAAGGCCCGCGATAGGTCATGGTCCCGTGGGAATTGCGCCCGACGATCAGCGCCTGGCTGGTCTGCCAGCCTGCGCCTTCCTCCAGCCCGTCGAGCGCCGGGTCGATGTCGTAGGCGAGCCAGTGCACCACGCCCAGGCCCTTGCCGCCGTCCGGGTCGAACATCACCAGGGCCAGCGACAACGTGCCGTAGGGCAGGTTCTTCCAGCTCAATTGCGGCGTGCGCCCCTCACCGGCACCACAGGCCGGATCCGGCCCGACCTGCTGCAGGCCGATGACACCGCCATCGGTGAACGACGACGAACTGATCGACAGTGCGGCGGAGTCGCCACCGGCAGCCACGGCGGTGCAGGGCAGCAGGGCGGCGAGCAGCCAGGGTTTGAGGTTCATGGCGATTTCTCGGCAGGGCTTTGCGCCGCAGTGTAGACCAGCTGCCGATCAGCGGCTGTCCTGGTCTTCGGCGGTGCCGCCGCTGTGCCCGGCGCCGGAGCCTGTGGCTTCACCGGTGCTGTTGGAACCACCAGCCGCACCATCGGCGGCATCCGAGTTGCTGCCGGTGTCGCTGCTGTCATTGTCCTGGCCGCTGCCCGGGCTGTTGACGCTGCTGCCTTCCCCGGCGGTCTTGCCGCCACGCTGGTCGGTTTTCGGATGGCTGTCGGTATCGGTCGCGTCCGTCGCGGCGTAGCTGGTCGTGGCGGCGATACCCAAGGCGAGGGCTAGCAACAACGAGTGAATGCGGATCATGGCAAGTCTCCTGGCAGGATGATCAGTCATTCGTTTGGCTGGCAGGGGGTGCTGGGGTGCCCCATGGGCGACGGGCGGTCGAAAAAAAGGGCCGCGATGGCGGCCCCTTATTCACTTGGTTTCCGGTTGTGCTGGCGTCGCAGTCGCTTCCACCGGTTCCAGCGGTGGATGCTCCTGCGCTGCATGCATCAGGTCCTCGGTCACCCGCAGCTCTGCGCCGGTCGGCGAGAACGTGGTCGACGCCGTGAACGGTGCCGGGTGCTCCGCTGCCGGGCGCTTGCCGCGACGCCAGAGGAAGAAGCACACCATCCCCAGGTTGACCACGGCAAAGGCCCAGAACAGCCCCACTTCGCCGAATTCGGTCATGGCCGGCGAAATCGCCAGCGGTGCCATGGCCGAGCCCAGCGAGTTGATCAGCAGCAGGCCCTGGATCATCGGTACCAGGGCGTCGGACGGTGCGCGGTCGGCAGCATGGCTGACCGCCACCGGGTACAGCGCGAACACGCCGCCACCGAGCAGGAACAGCGTGGCTGGCAGCAGGGCCGAATCCGACGGCAGGAACACCGTGATCAGCGACAGCACCATGCACAGCGCCGCCAGGGCGATCAGCACATCCTGGCGGTCCTTGCGGTCGGACCAGCGGCCTACGGGGTACTGCAGCAGCATGGCGCCGAGGATCACCCAGGCCATCATGTTGCCGACCTCACCGATATCCAGGCCGATGCGCTGCAGGTACAGCGGCAGCAGGGCGTAGATACCGGCAATGACCACGCCGGAGCCGAAGCAGCCGACCAGCCCTGACGGCGCCACCCCCAGCAGTTGCCGTGGCTTGAGCGGCTCGACCTGGTCCAGCAGCGGCGATACCCGCGGCAGGATCACGATCGGCAGCACCGACAGCGCGGCCAGCATGCCAGCCAGCATGAACGGTGCGCTGTCACCCAGGTGGGTGATCACGCCAAGGCCGGCCTGGGCAATCACACCCGCGCCGTAGAAGGCGATCATGTACAGCGCCAACAGACGCCCGCGGATCTTCGCGTCACCGGCCAGCAGCAGCCAGCTTTCGATCACCAGGAATACGCCGACCGCCGCCCAGCCGTTGATCAGGCGCAGCACCGACCACCAGGTGGCGTCGTAGAACAGCCCTTGCAGCAGGATGGTCGCGGCGATCAGCGAGGCGAAGCTGGTGTAGGCGCGGATATGGCCGATGCGCAGGATCAGCCGGTCGTTGAAGATGGCGCCGAGGGTCAGGCCGATGAAGTAGGTCGACGAGACGATACCGATGGTCGTTGCCGATTCGCCGGCAGCGTCCAGGCGCAGGGTGGTAAGGGAAGACATGAAGCCGTTGCCCAGGGCAATGATGAACAGCCCGAGCAGGGGCGCCAGCGCCATGGCCAGCAAACGCGGAGACATACGTACCTCAAGTTGGTGTGGCGATTCAGGGAGCGCCTCTTCGAACGCGCACGCCAAACGGACCCATCGAGGGCCGAAACAAGTGCACGGATGTGCCTGGGCTGGATGCGACCTGGGCAAGACTCAACCGCTGGACCCTGGAAGAGCTGGGCCGGGCGGGGTCGGTTGAGCCTATTTCACATGGGCGTCATGTGTTCAGGCCTGGACTCTGTCATTGCTGCCGGTTGCCACCGTTCAAGGCGACGGGCGAAAAGGAAGCGCGATTCTACGGGTTGTGACCGATTTGCCCAAGAGGCTAAAGGCTGCGACCAGAAGACGCAGGGCGGGATGCGACAGCTTTGTGCCCCAATCCGACATCGCCAGGGTCGCTGTGCGACCCTTTCGCGACACAAGGCCGCTCCTACAGGGGAGCGCATCATTCTGTAGGAGCGGCCTTGTGTCGCGAAAGGGCTGCGCAGCAGCCCCAGGGTGCAGCAACGCCTTATTTGTCGAACAGTCGCTCGTGCACCCAGCCATTGTTGGTCAGTACCATCACGCGCTTTTCCCGGGCCGGTGTTTGATTGGTCGCCACCGCATTGCCCAGATCACGGATATTGGCCTTGACCTCATCATTGGCCGCCCAGTCCGGCAACCCGGTGATCTTGTAGGCATAGGTCACATCGGAAACGGTGTGACCCATCATCTGCCCCGGCTCGCTGAACTGCTCGATCGCCGTCACCTCGGCCTTGCCGAAGCAAAGCCCGCCGCGGGTCTGGCCGTTGAGCATCTTCTGGGCATCGGCCCTGTAGTACTTGCGGCCCTCGTCGGTCAGGTCATAGGCGTAGTAGATGTCGGTACGGGCGGGCTGCCACAGGCGCTCCGGCACTTCGACGCGGGAGACTTCCTGCTCGCTGACGATGCCCACCCCGGCCAGGGCATGCAGCGCCTTGTTGGTGCCAGTAACGTCGAAGTCCTGGGTCTTGGTGGGGAAGTCGGTGACCACGAAGCAATGGGGATACTGCGTGTCGAGGTAAGCCTGGGCCGCCTTGTGGAAATTGGCCTCGCTGGCGTCCTGGGTGTCCGAGCAGCCGGCCAGGGTGGCCAGCAGCGCCAGCGGTACGATCTTCCTGTGCATGTTGAAACGTCCTTGGATGGCGAAGATAAACCGGTGGGCGGGCATTAGAACCCACGGTCTAGAGCGGCGCAATCGTGGCAGTACGGCATCTGGACAGGGTTCACAAAGCCGCGGTCAATGGTGCCCTTGCGGCTCCCGGGTATCGATGCCCACCACCACCGACATGCCCGGGCGCAGGCGTGCGGCGTCTGGCTGGTCGGGGTCGACAGTGATGCGCACCGGGATGCGCTGGGCAATCTTCACGAAGTTGCCGGTGGCGTTGTCGGCCTGCAACAGGGCGAACTCGGAACCGGTGGCCGGCGAGATCTGCTGCACATGGCCGTAGAGCTTGAGGTGGTTCAGGGCGTCCACGGTGAAGGTCACCGGCTGGCCGATGCGCACGTCGGCCATCTGGGTTTCCTTCATGTTGGCGATCACCCACAGGGTGTCGGGCACCAGTGCCATCAGTTGTGCGCCAGAGTTGACGTAGGCGCCCAGGCGGGTGCCGATCTGCCCCAACTGGCCGTCGCGCGGGGCGGTGACGCGGGTGTTGTCGAGGTCGATACGGGCCAGTTCGACGGCCGCCTTGGCGTTCTCCACCGAAGCCTCCAGCGAGGCGCGGTTGACGATCACCGTCTCGCGGTCCTGACGGGCGATTTCCAGCGCGGCCTTGGCCTGGGCCAGGCTGGCGACGGCGGCGGCCTCGCTGGCGCGGGCCAGGTCCAGCGAACTGCGCGACACCGAGCCATCGCTGACCAGCGCCTGGTTGCGACTGAGGTCGGCCTTGGCCTTGGTCGCCTGGGCCGAAGCGTCGCCGATGGCGGCCTGGCGTTGGGCGATGGTGGCTTCGGCGCTGTTGCGTTGCTGCAGGTTGTTGGCCAGCGCCGCCTGCTGCTGTTGCAGCTGGGCGATGGCCTGGGCCAGGCGCTGCTTGTAGATACGGTCGTCGAGCTGCACCAGCAGGTCGCCAGCCTTGACGAACTGGAAGTCATGCACCGGCACGTCGACGATATAGCCGCTCAGCTGCGGGCCGATGATTGTCACCTGGCCGCGCACCAGGGCGTTCTCGGTGCTTTCGATGGTGCTGCTGAACGGCGGCAGGTTCCAGGCGTAGAGCACTACCAGGATGCCGACCAGGGCCACGCTGGCGAAGCTGATCGTAGACAGGATGCGTACCCGCCGCGTGCGCACCGGGCTGGTCGGTTCGCTGGGCGGCGTGCTGCCTTCCGGGGTTTCGGCGAGGGCGGTGGTGGTCGTGGTGCGGGTTTCTTCGGTCATCGGCTGGCAGTACCGCTGGTGGAGTCGGATGAAGCAGCCTGGCGGGCGACATACCACAGCCAGGAGCCGCGAAGGGTAATCCAGATCATGGTCAGCACGGCGATGCTGCCGATCAGTACGAACACGTCGTTGTAGGCCATTATGTTGGCCTCGCGGGTGGCGGCGCTGGCCAGCACGCGCATGCCGGCCTCGCTGCGCAGCGCCGGGTCGGCGAGGATCCCGGCATAACCGCCGCCGCCGCTCTGTACGCGGGCATTGACCAGCGGTTCGAGGTAGCTGAGGCGGTCCATCAGGTGGCTGGAATGGAACTTCTCGCGCCAGGTCTGGAAGGTGCCCAGCAGCGCTGCGCCAATCAGGCCACCGAGGTTGTTGCAGATGCCGAACAGCACTGAGAAGCTCACCAGGTTGCGCGGGTTGGCGCGGACGTGGCTGATGCCCAGGGCCATCGATGGGCCAAGGAAGAAGGTGCTGCCGAAGGCCAGCAGGAACTGGCTGAAGTACATCTGTGCCGGGCGCGTGAGGTTGCTCGAACTGCTGTCCATGAACGCCCCGGCGGCCATCGCCAGCAGCGAGACGAATAGCGGGATCACCAGATGCTTGGGGTCGATGGTCATTGCGCTGGTGGCCAGGCCCGCCACGGCGCCGAGCAGCATGATCCAGTACAGCGAGCGCATCTGTTCGCTGCCCATGTTCAGCACCTGCAGAAAGCCCACCGCGCCGGTGGACTGCTCCGAGGTGACCATGCGAATGAGGATGACGCACAGGCCCAGGCGGATGATCGCGCCACTGCCCAGCCAGCGCGTCATCAACAACGGGTTCTGGCGGTTATGCTCGATGGCAAGGCCCGTGAAGATCAAGGCAATCGACGAGGCCAGGGCGATGCCGATCCACGGTGCTTCCAGCCACCAATCGATGCGCCCCAGCGACAGCGCGGCGCAGAGCAGGGCGACGCCGCTGGCCATCAGGGTGAAGGTGAGGAAGTCCAGCGGCTCGAAGGTCTTGAAGCGGTCACCGGGGGGCAGCTTGAGCAGCAGCACGCAGCCCAGGGCAGCCAGTGCCAGGCCCAGTTCGAACAGGTACAGGCCACGCCACTCGGCGATCTGCAGCAAGTCTTCGGAGAAGATCCGCGCCAGTGGCAGGGCCAGTTGCGAGGCGCCAAGCCCCAGCACCATCGCTTTGAGCCTCCAGCGTTCGGGGAAGGCCTGGATCATGTAGTACAGGCCCAGCGAACTGAGTGCCGCGCCGACCATGCCATGGGCGGCGCGCACGGCGATGGCCGAGTTGAGATCGTTGACCAGCAGGTGGGCGAAGGTGACCAGGGCGTACAGCACCAGGAACACCTCGGTGAAGGCACGCAGGCCGAACTGCTGGCGAAACTTGACCAGCAGCAGGTTGATCGACACGTTGGTCATCACATAGGCCGCCGGCAGCCAGGCCATCTCGGCGCTGGTCGCGCCCAGCGCGCCCTGCAGGAACACCAGGTTGGCGGTGACCAGTGCGTTACCCAGGCCGCCGGTGATCGCCACCAGCAGGCCGACCACGCCATACGCCAGGCGCTTGGCCGGCGTGTGCAGGGGCGTGGAAGGTGAGCCGGGGAGGCTGGGCTTCTCGTGGGGTAGCCACTGGCGCGGGGTGTATTTGTCCATGGTGCTGACTGTAACACTTCCCCTGTGGGAGCGGCTTTAGCCGCGAAGAGGCCAGATCAGGCGCTACAAGGCCCGGGCCAGAAACTCGGCAGTACGGCTATCGGCACACCCAGCCACCACCCGCGGCGTACCACTGACCACCACCTGACCGCCCGCATCCCCGGCCCCCGGCCCGATGTCGATCACCCAGTCACTCTGCGCCACCACACGCATGTCATGCTCGACCACCACCACACTGTGCCCGGCCTCGACCAACCGGTTGAGCTGCACCAGCAAGCGGTCGATATCCTGCGGATGCAGCCCGTTGGTAGGTTCGTCCAGCACATACAAGGTCGCGCCACGGGCCACGCGCTGCAGCTCGGTGGCCAGCTTGATCCGTTGTGCCTCGCCACCGGACAGCTCGGTAGCCGGCTGGCCCAGGCGCAGGTAGCCCAGGCCGATGTCCTGCAGCACCTGCAGGCAACGCCGCGCCGCCGGCTGCTCGGCGAACACCGCAAGCGCTTGCTCGACCGTCAGCTGCAGCACCTGGGCGATGTTCATGCCCTGCCAGCTCACCGCCAGGGTTTCGGGGTTGTAGCGTGCACCGTGGCAGGTCGGGCAGGGCGCATAGACGCTGGGCATGAACAGCAGTTCGACGCTGACGAAGCCTTCGCCCTCGCAGTTGTCGCAACGACCCTTGGCGACGTTGAACGAGAAACGCCCCGCATCGAAACCGCAGGCCTTGGCCTGCTCGGTGGCGGCAAACAGTTTGCGCACATGGTCGAACAAGCCGGTGTACGTGGCCAGGTTGGAGCGCGGCGTGCGGCCGATCGGCTTCTGATCCACCTGCACCAACCGCTTGATGCTATCGAGCCCGGCAGTGACACGCCCAGCGCTGAACGGCTCGGGCTCATCTTCCAGGCTTTGCTCTTCAGGCTCGGCCTTCTGTTCGACCTGACCGAGATGGGCACCCACCAGCTCCAGCAAGGCCTGGCTGACCAGGCTCGACTTGCCCGAACCGGAAATGCCGGTGACCGACGTGAAGCAACCCAGCGGAAAGCGGGCGCTGAGGTTGTCGAGGTTGTTGCGGGTGATGCCTTCCAGCGCCAGCCAGTCGTGCGGCTGGCGTGGTGTACGCAGGTTGCGCTGCTGTTCGGCGAACAGGTAGGCGGCAGTGCGCGAGCCCTCGACCTGTGCCAGGCCGGTTGGCGGGCCGCTGTAGAGCACCTGCCCGCCATGCTCGCCGGCCGCAGGGCCGACATCCACCAGCCAGTCGGCGCGGCGCATGGTGTCCAGGTCGTGCTCCACCACATACACCGAGTTGCCCGCCTGCTTGAGCCGCTGCAAGGCATCGAACAGCGCTTCGCTGTCAGCCGGGTGCAGGCCGGCGGAGGGTTCGTCGAGCACGTAGATCACGCCGAACAGCTGCGAATTGAGCTGGGTGGCCAGGCGCAGGCGTTGCAGTTCGCCGAACGACAGTGTCGGCGTGCTGCGTTCCAGCGCCAGGTAGCCCAGGCCCAGATCGATCAGGGTGTCGATGCGCTCCAGCAACTCATTGGCGATGCGCTGTGCGGCCAGGCGCTTTTCCAGGGTCAGGTTGTCGTCATGCTGCTCCAGGTAGCCCGGCGCAGCCACCTGGCGGAACACCTCGGCGAGCGCCTGCAACGGCAGCCGCGACAGCTCGCCGATGTCGCGACCGGCGAAGGTCACGTCCAGCGCTGCACGCTTGAGCCGTTTGCCCTGGCACACCGGGCACGGGCTGGGGCGCATGTACTGCGACACGCGCTTGCGCATCTGTGCGCTCTGCGAGTGCATGAAAGTATGCAGCACGTAGCGCCGGGCGCCGCTGAAGGTGCCCTGGTAGCTCGGTTCGAGCTTGCGCTTGAGCGCGGCGCGGGTCTGCGCCGGTGTCAGGCCGGCGTACACCGGCACGGTGGGGGTTTCTTCGGTGTAGAGAATCCAGTCGCGTTGTTCCTGTGGCAGGTCGCGCCAGGGGATGTCGACGTCATAGCCCAGGGTCACCAGGATGTCGCGTTGGTTCTGCCCTTGCCAGGCCATCGGCCAGGCCGCCACGGCGCGTTCGCGGATGGTCAGCGACGGGTCGGGGACCATGGTCGCTTCGGTCACTTCATAGACCCGCCCCAGCCCATGGCACTCCGGGCAGGCGCCTTGCGGGGTGTTGGGCGAGAATTCCTCGGCATACAGCATTGGCTGCCCGGCCGGGTAGCTGCCGGCGCGGGAGTAGAGCATGCGGATCGAGCTGGACAGGGTGGTGACGCTGCCCACCGACGAGCGCGCGCTGGGCGTGCCGCGCTGCTGCTGCAGGGCCACCGCCGGTGGCAGGCCTTCGATGGCATCGACGTCCGGCACGCCGACCTGGTCGATCAGGCGCCGGGCATAGGGCGCGACCGATTCGAAGTAGCGGCGCTGGGCTTCGGCGTAGAGGGTGGAGAAGGCCAGCGAGGACTTGCCCGAGCCGGACACGCCGGTGAACACCACCAGGGCGTCGCGGGGGATATCGACGTCGATGTTCTTGAGGTTGTGCTCACGGGCGCCACGGACACGGATGAAGCCGGTGGGGGTGTGCGGCATGGGGCGGTCCTTGGCAGTGATGAGCGCTCAAGGTAGCAGTATTTGTGCAGGCTGTGCCGGCCTCTTCGCGGCGGTTCGGCGCCCCGACACGCCCGCTCCCACAGGATCACCTAAAGCCTGAGCATTGTGCGGTACCTGTGGGAGCGGGCGTGCCCGCGAAGAGGCCCGAGAGCCTTGCACAGGATCAGGACCTGGGTTCGCGGGTGCCCAGCACATCGCGGATGTTGTCCACCACATTGCTGTCCTTGATCACGTCGCTCAGCCAGCCTTCCAGCGGCATGTTGCCCCACTTGATGGCGCGTTCGATCAGGTAGGGCACCGGGCTCTGCGGTTCACTCTGCTTGAAGAACTGGGCGATGCCGGCGAGCATGGTGAAGGCTTCGTCGCGGGTCAGTGGCGTGGTGCGCATGGGCGCAGGCGCGGGGGCCTGGACTGGCGTGTTCATCGGTTCACCTGCTTCGCTGGAGGGGGCAACGGTGGCGACGGGTTCTGCCACTGGCACGACGACCGGGTGCAGTTCGACGCCGCGGTCCTTGAGCAGTTTCTCCGCCAGCTGGCTAGCGCGCGACAGCATGTCGGCGAGGCTGGCGAAGCTCGGGGCCTCAGAGCCGAACAAGCGGTCGGCACTGGCCTGCAGGCGGTTGCAGGCCTGCAGGCTGGCAGCAATCTGCATGGCCTTGGCGCGCAGGTGCTCGGTGTCGCTGAGGGCGACCGAACGCTGGAAGATCTCGGCGTTGATCTTGCCTTCGTTCAGCGCGGTCTGCATCGCCTTGGGGTTCTGCAAGGCGAGGTTCTCTACATGGCGTGATTCGTCATAGCGCAGCACGCCGAAATTTTGCCCTTGAGTGACGGGCAAGCCACCGGCAATGTCGGTGAGCGTGGTCTTGAGCCAGGCAAGGCGCGCGGCGCGCTCGTCCAGGCCGTCTTCGAGCGACGGGTAGGCGCTGTCCCAGAACGTGTCGAGGATACGTTCGGTCAACGTCAGGCCGAAGCTGATACCTTCGAAATGCTCGCGCTGGGCCAGGCCTTCGCTGAGCCAGGCGACCAGCATCAGGTCCTTGCTCTGTTGCGCCAGTCCCTGGGCCGAAAGTTCGATGACCTGTTCCCAGTCGGCGGTTTTCAGGTCGGTCTGCCAGTCGCCCTGGGTCAGGTAGTCAGGGTCTGCCCGGCGCGCCTCCTTGATCTGGTCGAACAAGGCAGAGAAGCTCAAGTCTTCGCCACTGCCACCATCGATCGGTGCGGCCAGCTCGGCCAGCGAAAGGTCGTTGAGGATTTCAGGCATATAACACTCTGATCAGGGGAGGGGAGCGGCGTGCCGGGCAAGCCGGCACGCTGCGAAACATGGGCCGCCTGCGCGGCCCATGGGCAAGCCAGTGCTTAGGCGAACACTTTGTTCGCGGTGCGGTCCCAGCCACCGACGATGTTGCCGCCAGCCTGGCCGTCGGTACGGTTCTGCTGGGTGTAGGTGGTCTTGATGCGAGCGAAGTTGAAGCTGATTTCTTCGATCGGCAGGTCGCTCACGGCCTTGTCTTCACCGCCCTGGTTGCCACCGGCGACGAATTTCACCGACGACACCACGACTTCTTCCATGTCGATGGTCAGGTAGGTGACCTTGTCGCCACCGGCACGGTTGACGTTCAGCTTCAGCTTGGAGATGTGCTTGCCGGTGCAGCAGTGTTCGAACAGCTTGGCCGAAGCCTTGTCGACTGCCTTGCGGATCTTGAAGTCGCTCAGGGCGACACGCTCGGAGGACGCACCGCCCGAGGAGCTGGCGGTAGCCGAGGTGGCCTGGGTGGCGCCGTACTCGTAGCCCAGCACTTCGATCCAGTCCTTGTGCTTGTCGTCCAGTACTTCGCCTGGGATGCCGTCGATTTGGATATACGCGTCAAAAGCCATTGTGAAACTCTCCATTAACATCATTTGAAGGGTTGCTCATGCACCCCTTGGTTTTGACCTCGCCGAACGCGTCGGCAGAGGTAGCTTGCCGCCCCCCTGGCCTCCTCCTGTGAGGCCCGGGTGGCCGGTTCTTGCGGCGCGGCCTCAGTTCAGCCCGCGCACTTCGATTTCCACCCGGCGGTTGGGCTCCAGGCACTTGATCAGCTGCGCCCGTGGCTGCTGCATGTCGCAGTTGACCAGCGGCTTGCGGCTGCCTTCGCCCTGGGCGACCACCAGTTCGGCGGGCACGCCCTTGCCGACCAGGTAGGTGCGGATGGTCTGCGCCCGTTGCTTCGACACCTGCAGGTTGCCCTGGCTGTCGCCGAGCTGGTCGGCGTGGCCGGAGATGACGATCTTGCCGATGTTGGGTGTGTTCAGCAGTTTGCTGGCGATCGCGCTCAGCTGGTTCTGGCCTTCGTTCTTCAGGCTCTGGAAGTCGGCGCGGCCGAAGGCGAACAGCGTGTCGGATTCCAGCGTGATGGTCTCGATCGAGCGCAGCGACTGGGCCCGCAGGCTGTCGATGTAGTTGCGAGAACTGGACATCAGGAAGGCGTTGTCGAGGATGCGTGGCACGTCCGGCTCACGGATCTGGTCGCTGTAGAAGGTGATCTGGCGGCTGGCGTAAAGGTAGTCCTGGTTGCCGCCTTCGCTACCGGCCGCCGCCATGCTCTTGCCGGTCTGGCGGGCGATGGCCGGGTACCAGTAATCCGGCAGGCGCGCCTTGAGGAAGGCCGGGTCGGCCTTTTCGCGCTGGGCCGGCGACAGCATCACGTAGGTATCCAGGGTCGCCTTGCCGAAGTCGGCGATCGACTGGGCGCGGTTGTCATGGGGCAAGGCTTCGGCCTGCACGCTGTCGACGCCGCTGACTGGCTGCAGCTCACGGGCGTTGCGCTGGTAGACCTTGAGCGTGGTCAGCAGGTACAGGGTGCGGGTCAGGTTGTCAGCCGTGGGCTTGAGCATCACGTTCTGCAGGGTGGCGAAGTAGCGATTGCGCACGATCGGCTCCACCTCATGGCCCTGGTACAGGCCCAGGCGCATGCCCAGCGGCACGCCCTGCTCGTGGTGCTGCTGATAGTAGTGCGCAGTCCAGAAGCGCAGGCGGTCGAGGCTGCGCCAGGCGGCGTACTGGCCGGTGGCGGCCTTGTCTTCGGCCTTGGCCTGGGCCAGCTCGCCGGCAATGCTGGCCAGGGTGGCGCGGTTGTTCAGGTACGACCAGCCCCACAGGCTGCACAGCACCAGGCCGGCCAGGCTGGCGGCGGCCACCCAGGCGCCCTTGCGCCGGCGTTCGCGACGGTTGCTGGTGTACAGCGCCACCAGGTGCTGGTCGGGGATGATCACCTTGCGGAACAGGCTGTTGATGAACAGGGGCGCCGGGTGGCTGCCAGCAGCGGCGGCGTCTGCGTCATGTTCCAGGGCGAAGCGCTCGGCCACATGCTGGCCGTGGCTGCCCCATTGGGCCTCGTCAGCCTCCAGCGCGGCGGTGAAATAGAAGCCACGGAGCATTTCGGCATTCTGGTAGGGGTTGGCGCGCAGCAGGCTGTCGACGAACTGCTGCAGGCGCGGCTTGAGCGCCGCCAGCTCCAGCGGGAAGCGGTAGGCAGCGTTGTTCTGCCGGGTCACCTGGATGTCCTGCTGCACCAGTTGCTGGCTCGCCACTTGCTGCCAGTAACCGGTCAGCTCGTCCATCGCCTTGCCGAAGCGCTGGCCCCAGTCGGCCTGCTCATAGCCCTTGTGCGAGAAAGTCTTGCCCATCACCTCGCCGCGCGCGGCATCGTCCAGCTGGCGGTAGAACGGGGTGAAGCCTGGGATCAGGTCGCATTTGGTGAACACCAGGTAGATCGGCAGGCGCACTTCCAGCAGCGCGCAGCTTTCCTGGATGCGCTCGCGCAGGCGCTTGGCCACGCGCTCCTGGTCTTCGGCCGTGCCATGCAGGATGTCGGCGATGCTGACGCTGACGATCAGGCCGTTGAGCGGGCGGCGTTGGCGATGTTGACGCAGCAGTTGCAGGAAGCCGCGCCATTTGCCGGCTTCTTCGGGGCTGTTCATGTAGCGCCCGGCAGTGTCCAGCAGTACCGCTTCGGAGCTGAAGAACCAGTCGCAGTTGCGTGTGCCGCCCAGCCCGGACACCCGTGCGCCCTCGCGTTCGGCATAGGGGAAGTTCAGGCCCGACTGCAGGATCATGGTGCTTTTGCCTGCAGCCGGCTGGCCGATCACCAGGTACCAGGGCAGGGCGTACAGCGCATCCTTGGCGGCGGTGCCGCGCGGCTTGTTGCTGTGCAGGCGCTCGATGCTCTGCAGCAGGCGCTCGCGCAGCAGGCTGACCTCCTCACGGTCGGCCGGGGTGGCGTTGAGCACGGCCTGGTCGGCGTCGTCACGCAGCAGGCCTTCGAGGTTGTGGTGCTGGCCGGCACCCCGGTACAGCAGCAGGACATAGCCCGCCGACAGCAGCAGGAACACGCCGATGCCGGCCAGCAGGCTGTGCAGCGAAGCGAAGCCCAGGGCACGGCCGATCGCCCAGACCAGGAAGATCGCCAGGAAGAACGCCACCCCCAGCAGGTAGGGTTGGTAACGCAGGCAGTAGTACTTGATCTTGTTCATACAGGCGTCGCATCCAGCGCATCGACGAACTGGTCGATGACGTGTTCAAGAGGTCGGTCGTAGTCGTGTTGGCGTGGTGCCGCTGCCAGCGGGCCGAGCAGCGCCAGGTGCTGATGCGCTTCGGCGCAGCCGCTGAGCAGGCGATAGGCGCTGCTGGCGTGGCGCGACGGGAAGCAGTACAGCCGCGGGTGCATGAAGTCGTCGGCCAGCAGGCTCACCGCCGGCACGCTCGGGTGCCCGCTCAGGCGCGTCAGCCAGGTCAGCCAGAGGTCGGCCGTGGGGTTTTTCAGGCCGCGCTCGGCCGGCAGCGGCAGTTCGATGCCGCCGTCGAAGTCGCCGTGCAACGTGGCCCGGCTGGCCTGCAGCCGCGCCAGCGCGGTGGCACTGTCGAAGCTTGGCCAGGAGCCGTGCAGGGCGCGCGCGACATCGGTAAAGCTGAAGTCGTGGAGGAACTTGGCGTGTACCCGACGGAACAGGTCCAGGTCCTGGGGCTGCAATGGGCGCAAGGCCTTGATCCGTTCGAACAGGCTGGCGCGGTCGGCGCCTTGTACCGCTTGGTGCAGCAACGGTTTGATCTGCGTGCTGAACAGCTCACCGAGGGTGAACGGGTTGACCAGCGCGGCGCCTTCCTCGCCCTTGAGCAGCTGGAAGATGAAGAACGGGTAGCGCCGCTGGCTGGCGTCACGCGAGCTGAGCAGGCCACCAAGCAGCCAGTTGCCATTGCGCGCACGGTAGTTGAAGAAGCACATCGGCAGTGCGTCGAACAACGCCTGCCAGTCTTCGCGGTGGCGCATGGCCGCCAGCGAGGACTGCAGCCAGGCGTCGAACTCGCAGACTTCCTCCGCCGCGCCATGCAGGCTGACGAAGTCCGCGCTCGACGGCAACTTGCCGAAGCAACCGATCATTGCGCGCCCCTGTCGTTGAGGGCGCTGAGGGCCTTGACGTCACCCAGGTCGGTCAGCTTGACCCCACCGAAGTTGCGCACCACCAGGCTTACGCGGCCGTTGGCGGTGTTCCAGCTGAAGCGCTGCTGGATACCGTCGAGGTCTTCGACCCGGGCGCTTTCGTTCATGCGCAGCAGGCCCCAGCGCCCCGGGAAGTCGAACACGGTGACCCGCGCGCCGCTCAGGGTGACCACGTCCAGGCGGGCGCCCGGGGCGTTGCTGGTGCCTGGCCAGGCAAAGCGGTTCCAGCTGCTGCGGCCGTTGCGGTAGTGCTGCTCCTGGCCATCGAGGGTGAACACGATGTCGGTGAAATTGGCCGAGGGCTCCAGCATGATCTCGAAGCCGTTGTCGCGGTCCGACAGGCTGGCGATCACCTGGCCCACGGAGCTGGCCTTGTCGATGCTGTTGAGCATGCCCGGGTTGACCAGCGCCGGCCCCTTGCCGTCGCCAGCCCCCAGGCCTTCACCGCCGGCCAGGTTGCCGATTTCATTGCGTTTGAAGGCCGGCAGCAGGCCGCTGTCAGGGTCGACGAAACGCTGCAGGTCTTTCACCGAGGCCTCGTTGCGGCTGCCACCGGCAATCGGGTAACGGTGCGCCATGACCTGCTCCCACGGCTTGGCGATCTGCTGCGCCCAGGCCTTGGCGATCTGCTGCCCGGCCGGGTCGCGCAGGGTCGCCCAGGCGTACTGGATCGGCAGGCTGAACAGCCCCTGCAGCGAGCGCGACAGGCCGTCCTGGCTGGTGTCGACGCTGCTTTCCACGTAGTTGCGCACGGTGGTGACTTCGCTCGGCTGGCCTTCCAGGGTTTCGCTGATCAGCTGCTTGCTGCTCTTGCCCACATCCTGCGAGCGCTGGATGTTGTTCATGCGTACCTTGAGCTTGCGCAGCGCGGCCAGGTAACGGTCCATGATGGTGCTGTCGGCGCCTTCGGCGTTGTTCTCGGCGAACACCCGCGCTACAGGTTCGAAGCGCTTGGCCAGGCTGCCGTCATCGACCGCTGGCAGGGCCGGAGCGACGTCAACGGGGAGGGCGTCTTTGCTGTCGAGCAGGCCGCTGACCTTGCTCCAGAAGCCGTCCTCGCGGGCGGCACCCGAGGCCGGGATGGCATGCTTGACCGGCAGGTCCCACTGGGTGTTGTCGTTGACCGCCGCCAGCAGGTTCTTCACCGGCGAGTTCTGCACGTCGCTGAGCAGGCCCAGTTGCTGGGTGGCGGAGGCCAGGTCGGCGAAGTGACGCACGCCGACGCTGCTGACCATCTTGTACCAGGCCTGGGTGTAGTCGCGCTTGTAGCGGGTCATGAACTCGCGGACGAAGTTGGCCTTCTGTACGATGGCATCGCCGCCTTCGCCGTCCAGTACCCAGTCCGACTCGTTGCGCAGGTTGCCCGACACCAGCTTGATCAGCTCGGGCTTGACGAAGGTCTCCCAGCCCTGGCGGGTGTAGATCGCCGGTACGCCGGCGGAGCCGTACAGCAATGCGCGGCCCGGTTGCGGCACCAGGTCGTTGAGGCTCAGCGCCGGGAACTGGCGGCTCGATTCGAGCTGCAGGCGCAGGTATTCGCGATCGACCAGGGAGCTGGAGATCATGAACGACTTGAGGTTCTCCCGGGTTTCGTTGATCAGTTGCTCGTTGCGTGGCAATGACGGTGCCTGGCCCTGTTCCAGCAGCTGCACGTAGAGCGGGGCGTTCTCGTCGATCACGCCGGCATCGGCCAAGGTGCCTTCACCGGCGGCGCTGGCCCAGGCCTGGGGCAGGTTGGCGGCAACGAAGGCGGCGTCCGGATGGGCCTGGGGTTCGGTCAGCAGCAGGTACAGCTTGAGGGTGTTGTAGGCATCGATGATCGACGCCACTTGTTGCTCGTCGAGGCGCCCGAGCATTTCCTCGGACAACGACAGGCCGCCGGTGGTGGCCGACAGGTCGGCGGCATCGCTGGCGGTGGCCAGGTTGACTTTGGCGGCATAGCCACCCATGCGGGTATTACTCAACGCGGCCTGGGCCTTGGCGGCAACAGCCGGAGCCAATGGCTTGCCATTGCGCTTTTTCTGCGGTGCCGGGGTAAATTCCAGTTCCTGATTGATACCGCTGGCGAAGGTGTTGAACGCGCGCATCTGCACTTGCAGGCTGCGGGCGATCGGCTCCAGCGCCTGGCTACGCAGTTGCGCCAGGTAAGCGGTGCGGGTCACCTGGTGGATCGCCTCACCGTGGTACAGGCCGGCACTCAGTTGCAGGGGTACGCCCTGCAGGCGATGGGCCTCGACGGCGGCCATCTGCTCGCGCAGCACTTCCAGGCCCTTGCCCGCGGCCAGCAGCTGCTCGCGGTCTTCTGCCTGCTCGATCTGCGCCAGTTGCCCGCGCAGGCTTTCCAGCCACTGGCGGTTGTTGGCGAACGACAGCGCTTGCCAGCCAATGAACAGCACGCCAGTGGCAGCCGCCAGGGCCAGCAACAGTGGGCTGAAGCCGGCCTGGCGGCCCATGCGCGACTGGAACAGGGTCAGGTCACGGTCGGGGAAGATCACCCGGCGGAAGGTATCGGTGATGAAGTAGCTGCGGTTGCCCGCGGCCTTGCTGGCGCTTGCAGTACCGTCATCGTAGGCGGCCTTCAGGGCGAACTCGTCGGCGATGGCGTCTTCGTAGACCTGCCCCAGGTGCTGGTCGGTCTGCAGCGCGCTGGTGAAGTACAGACCGCGCAGCAGCAGCGGGGCGCCGCCGCGGTGGCCACGGGTGAAGTGTTCGAGGAACTGTTCGAGTACACCGCTGAGGGCAGCGAAGTACTGCGGGAAGTTCACCAGGGTGCTGTCGGCCTCCGAGCCGAGGGCGATCATCTGCGCATCGACGTGCTGGCGGACATGGCCCTGGAGGCTCTTCAGGCGCGTTTGCAGTACGGCATGCAGGCCATTGCTGCGGATTTCCGAAAGGCCGAAGGTCATGCCCAATGGCTGCTGGCGTTCGTGCAGATCAAGGCCGTCGAAGGCCTGGTTGAAGCCCGGAAGCTGGTCGGTCTTGCTCAGCATCAGATAGATCGGCGGGTTGGCGTCCAGGCAATCCGCGTACTCTTCCACCCGCGCCACCAATTGGGCGGCCAGGGCGTTGCGATCGTCACTGTTGGCGGCCAGCAACTCCGGCAGGCTGACCACCAGCACCAGGCCGTTGATCGCCGCCTTGCCACGCTGCTTGCGCAGCATGCGCAGGAAGGCGGAAAACTCGCTGGCCGACTGGTCGTTGCCCAGGTAGCGGCCGGCGGTGTCGATCATCACCGCTTCAGGGCTGAAGTACCAGTCGCAGTGCTGAGTGCCGCTTTCACTGTCGTTGGCCGTGGCGATGCTGGCCGAAAGGCCCGAATGGGTCAGCAGCGAGGTCTTGCCGGCAGCCGACATGCCAAGCACCAGGTACCACGGCAGGTCGGACAGCGCCGCCTTGCCGCCACCGCCGGCCGAGCGGTCGGTGCGCAGCATGGCGATGGCGTGCTTGAGGCGCTCGCGCAGTACTTGCTGGTCACGGAATTCGCCGGTGGCATTCCACGAGCGGTCGACCTCGATCTGCAGCATGTTCTCGAGGTTGTGTTCGGCGCGAATGCGCTGGTACTGGCGCAGCACGATCACCAGCAGGAAGCAGGCGCTGATGATCGCCAGCGCTTCGGGTACGTGATGACGCAGCCACGGCACCAACGGCGCGGCCAGCCAGCAGATCAACAGGCTCGCCAGCCACAGCAGCGGCAGGAGAATCCAGAAACTTTTCAACAGACGCAGTAATGTTTTCATGTCTTCCTGACTCGGCTACCTGAGGTGTGCTCAGGCACTGAACAGCTGGCGGATTTGTTCGGAAAGGGCGAGGACGTCCTTGTCCAGCAACCAGTCGAGCGTCAGGTACACGGCGACGCAGACCAGCGCGATCAGCGCCAGGTACACCCACAGCGGCACCTCGTGGCGCAGCATCTGCGACACCTGGTCGGGCAGCGCCCAATCCGGCGACAGGGCCTTGGGCGCCTTGCGGTAGCGGGCGATGTCCTGGCCCAGGGTGTTGGCCAGGTAGCGCAGCTGGTCCTTCTGGCCAAGGCCGAACTTGCCTTCGAAGCCCAGGGCCAGGCACAGGTGATACACCTCGAGCACGTCGATGTTCTGCTTGAGGTCGGCACGCAGCGCGTCGACCTTCTCGTAGAAGCCTTCACCGGCCAGGTGCACGCCGAAGTAGCGGAACTGCAGCGGCTGCAGCTCGAAGTGCCGGCGCAGTTCGTTGTCACCCGAGCGCAGCACGCTTTCGTCGAGGAACGCACACAGCGCGTACTGGGTATCCTTGACTTGCTCGACGCTGTAGTTGGCGGCGCGGGCATCGCGTTCCAGGTTGCCGAAGAAGCGCTCGACGCTGGCTTCGAAGGCCTGCACCGAAGTGGGTTGGCGGCCACGGCGCACGATCAGCGCCATGCTGATGAAGTCCTGGACCAGGTCCTTGAGCGTCGGTTTGTCGCTGGCGGCCGCGACGGCGCCCTGTTGCAGTACGGCTTCGGTCATTTGAGCACCGCCATCAGTTCAAGCTTGAGGTTGGTAAAGGCGCTGGGCGCGTAGAAGCAGACGGTCTGGGCGTTCATCATTCGCTCATACACATGGCCGTGCGGCTCGATGGCGAAGTACTGGTTGTCCAGGCGCACCGGGATCGCGTTGGGCAGCCGTGCGGCGTGGTTGAGGGTGACGCCGGGCATGGCGCTGTTGACCACCACTTCGATGTCTTCCGGCGAACCGACCTTGAATGCCCGAGGCACCAGTTCCAGCAGGCTGGCACCGGGCATGTCGGCCTGCACCGAGACATAGAAGTCGGCCTCGGCCAGGCGCGGGTCGCGCAGCTGGCCCTGCCAGTACGATGGCTTGGTCTGGGTGAGGTTGATGACGATGCACTGGTTGGGCACCACGTTGTCGAGCATCACCCGGATCATTTCGTCGAGCTTGACCAGCGAGGCCGCCGGGTCGCGGTGGTCGTACTCCGGGACGTCGCTGAGCTGGCTGTCGAGGGTGAAGGTCAGCAGCCCGCCGGCCAGGTCGGCGAGGAACAGGTACAGGCGCTCTGGGTGCAGGCGCGGGTGGGCCAGCAGGTGGGCCAGCTGCGGGTGAGCGCGGTTGACCGTGTTCAGCAGCCAGAACAGGGTGACGTCGCTGGAACCGAACTCGGCGATCTGGTCGGCACGCTCGCGGCGCCGGCCGGACAGCGCCTTGCTCTTGGCCTGCAGGGCGCCGAGCAAGCGCTTGCCGATGCCGGCCAGGGTCTCGTGGTTGCCCAGGTGCAGGGTCGGGTGGACGAAATGCGGGTCGAGGTTGAAGCCGCCCATGCTGTTGCGTGTCAGCTTGGCCAGCGGGCAGTGGCTGTAGCCGTCGAGGCTGTCGCCGTCGACCAGCAGCACCACGTTCAGGCGCAGGCTGGTGATTTCGTTTTCCAGCTCGCCTTCGTTGAGGTCGGGCAGGGTGTCGAACTGCTTGCGGAAACGCCGGGCGGCCTTGTGCGCCTGGCCGTCCTCGACGTAGTTGAGGCCGAACGGCTCGGGCAGCTTGAGCGCGGCATATACCTTCAGCTCGTTGGCCTTGAGCAGGTCCTTGAGGTCGCGTGCGGCCGGCAGCGGGTCGTGCTGCGGTGCGTCGTACAGGCTGCCGTCGGGGAACACCAGCTTCAGGCGCTTGAGCTGCAGCGAACCGTTGGCCAAGGCATCCTCGTCCACCTGCAGCGTCTGCACACCCCAATGGAACGGGGTGCCGCGCAGGGTCGCTTCGGCCAGCTGGTGCTGGTGGAACTCATCCTGGTACTGGAAGTGCTGGGGCAGCAGGAACATGCCTTCAGACCACATCACCCGGCTCTGCTTGCTCATTTGACGCTATCCACTAAAGAGTTGAGGGTTTTGTCCGCGGCGTTCTGTGCCGACTGGCCGGCCACATCGGTGGCCTTGTCGAGCACGGCGTCCTGCACCGTGTCGGCCAGGGACGGCGTGGCCTGCTCGGCCTTCTGCGCGGCCGCCAGCTGGTCGGCGGTCGGCGGTTTGTTGAGTACGTCGACACCGCGCATGGCGCTGATTTCGGTCTTGTCCACCAGCACCCGCAAGCCGTCGGAGGAGAACCAGATGCCATCCTTGCGCAGCGACTCGGCGTCGAAGGCGACCTTCCAGCGCGCGTCCTTTTCATCGCGGAAGAACGCCGCCACACCCACGTAGCGCGCGCTCTTGGCCAGCGGCCACTGGTCGATCTGGCCGATGCCCGGCAACAGGGTGATCTCGCGGGCTTCCACCAAGGTGTTGCCGAGAGCCTTTTCCGGGGAGTCCCAAAGAGTCTCGGCATCGGTCGCGGCGAAGCGCTCGAGGTCGGTCAGCTGGTACACGCGCATCACCACCGACAGCGGCTTGCCCTCGACATCGGGGTTGAGCTGGTTGCCGCCGTCGGAAGTCAGGATGACCTTCTCGCTGTCGGCCAGCATGTCGGCCGCCCAACTGTCATCCATGCGCTTGCCGATACGGTCGGTGACCCCGCAGCCGGCCAGCGCCAGCAGCAGGGCGGCGGTGGTCAGGCGCTTGAGGGCGGTGTGCTTGTGTTGCATGACGGCTAAACCTCCTTGTACGGGTCAGGCCAGGCGATAGGCGAAATCGCCATCGCTGCCCAGCTCGATCGCCAGGCGCTCGATCGGCGCGTCCTGGGCCATGCGCTCGAGCACGCGCTGGGCGAGTTCGGGCATCAGGGTCTGGGACAGGATGTTGTCGATGTTGCGCGCACCGCTGTCGACCTCGGTGCAGCGCGCGGCGATGGCCTTGATCAGCGCTTCGTCGTAGCTCAGTTCGGCCTGGTGGTTGCGGGCAAAGCGCTTGGCGATGCGTTGCAGCTTGAGGGCGACGATGCGCTCGAGGATCTGGTCCTGCACCGGGTAGAACGGCACGATGCTCAGGCGGCCGAGGAAGGCCGGCTTGAACACCTGGTTGAGCTCGTCGCGCAGGCCTTCGACGATGGCGTCCGGCGTTGGCAGCTCGCTGGCGTTCAGGCAGGTCTGCATGATGCGTTCGGTGCCGGTGTTGGAAGTGAGGATGATCACCGTGTTGCGGAAGTTGATCTCACGGCCTTCGCCGTCGTCCAGCACGCCCTTGTCGAACACCTGGAAGAACAGTTCGAGGACGTCGGGGTGGGCCTTTTCCACCTCGTCGAGCAGCACCACGCTGTATGGTTTGCGACGCACGGCTTCGGTCAGCACACCGCCTTCGCCGTAACCGACGTAGCCGGGAGGCGAGCCCTTGAGGCTCGACACGGTGTGCGCCTCCTGGTACTCGGACATGTTGATGGTGATCAGGTTGCGCTCGCCGCCGTACAGGGTGTCGGCCAGGGCCAGCGCGGTTTCGGTCTTGCCGACACCGCTCGGGCCGAGCAGCAGGAACACGCCGATCGGCTTGTTCGGGTCTTCCATGCGGGCGCGGGAAATCTTGATGCGCTTGCCGATCTCGTGCAGGGCGTGGTCCTGGCCCAGCACGCGCTCGCCGAGCAGGGCTGGCAGGCGCTGCACGGTGTCGATCTCGTCACGCAGCATCTTGCCCAGCGGGATGCCGGTCCAGCCGCTGATGACCTGGGCGATGGCGCCGCTGTCGACCAGCGCGTGCACCAGTGGCTGGTCACCTTGCACGCGGGCCAGCTCGGCGCGCAGGGCGTTGAGCTGGGCGGTATCGGCGTCGTTGGCGGCGTCCAGCGCCTTGAGTTGTTCGACCAGCGCCAGCTCTTGCTGCCACTGCTCGTTCAGTTGCTGTTCCTGTTGTTGCTCGGCCTGCAGGGCCGCCTGCAGCTCGCCGAGGCGGCGGACGTGGTCGTGGCCCTTGCCAGCTTCGTGGCCAAGCACGGCGATTTCGGCCTGCAGGTTGTCGATCTGCCGGCGGCAGTCTTCCAGGGCGCCGGGCTGCGACGATTGCGCCAGGGCGATGCGCGCGCAGGCGGTGTCGAGCACGCTGACGGCCTTGTCAGGCAGCTGGCGGCCGGTGATGTAGCGGTTGGACAGGCGCACCGCCTGCACCAGCGCTTCGTCCATCACCGCCACCTTGTGGTGCTCGCGCATCTTGCCGAGCAGGCCACGGAGCATGTGGATGGCCTTGTCTTCGTCAGGCTCTTCGACCTTGACCACCTGGAAGCGGCGGGCGAGGGCGGCGTCCTTCTCGAAGTACTTCTTGTACTCGGCCCAGGTGGTGGCGGCGATGGTGCGCAGCTCGCCACGGGCCAGGGCTGGCTTGAGCAGGTTGGCGGCATCGTTCTGCCCGGCCTGGCCGCCGGAGCCGATCAGGGTGTGGGCTTCGTCGATGAACAGGATGATCGGGTGCAGGCTGCGCTTGACCTCTTCGATCACGGCCTTGAGGCGGTTCTCGAATTCGCCCTTGACCCCGGCACCGGCCTGCAGCAGGCCCAGGTCGAGGGTGTGCAGGGCGACGTCCTTGAGCACTGCCGGCACATCGCCCTGGGCGATGCGCAGGGCCAGGCCTTCGACCACGGCAGTTTTGCCGACACCGGCTTCACCGGTGAGGATCGGGTTGTTCTGGCGGCGGCGGGTGAGGATGTCGACCATCTGCCGCACCTCGAACTCGCGGCCCAGCACCGGGTCGATGCGGCCTTCGCGGGCGCTCTGGGTGAGGTTGACGGTGTACTGGTCCAGCGCCGGGGTCTTGCCGCCGGCCTTGGCATTGCCGGCGACCGGTGCTGCCGGGCTGGCCAGGGCGCTGGCCTGTTTCGATTCGGCGCTGCCTTCGATCAGGGCGGCGAGGTTCAGGCGCAGGTCGTCGGCGTTGATCTTTTCCAGCTCTGGTGCCGAAGCGATCACCACGCGGCGCAGTTCGGCGTCATCGAGCAGGGCTTGCAGCAGGTGGCCGCTGCGCACCTGGCCAACGCCGTACTCGATCGAGGCCAGCAGCCAGGCCTGTTCGATCATGCGGGTGATGTGCGGCGACAGTGCCGGGGTGCGGGTGTTGCCTTTCTTGAAGGTGCCCAGGGCGGTGACCAGCTGCGCCTGCAGGCGCTCGGCGACTACGTCGTAGTGGCGCAGGATCGGCGCGAGGTCGCTGTCGCTGTTGTCGAGCAACTGCAACAGCAGGTGCTCCACCTCGACGTCATAGTGGTGCTCCGACAGGCACAGGGCCGCCGCGCTTTCAGTGGCCGTGCGGCTGGTTTCGTTGAGCTTGGCGAACAGAGACTTCAGGTTCACAAGGCGACCCCATCGTAAGGAATGTGGAAGACGGCGCAACGCGAAGGCTCCGCGTCGCGACCAGGGCGTTTGAGCCAACCCAGCCAGCCCAGCGCGACATTGCCGCTGCGGCCCAGCTGGGCGCGTGGTACCGCCTCGCGCTTGAGGCGCGGGGCAATTTCGAAATCCAGCTCGGCACCTATATAGAAGCGCACCAGTTCGACCAGCTTGCGGTAGCACGTGGTGCCCGGCTGGAAGCGCTGGTAATCGGCCAGGCTCAGCGGGCCCAGTTCGATGCGGATGCACGACTGGTAGTCCCAGACCCGGTTGCCGGCGACGGCACTGTGGCCCAGTTGCGCGTTCTTGCGCCCCAGCTGGGTACATTGCTCGGGCTCCAGGTTGAGCCAGCGCCCGGCGAACTGCTTGACCTTGATTGGCAGCGAGAAATAGAAGCCGAGCATCACTTCGAGGTTGAGCGCGTTGCGCGGCTTCTGGCTGAGCAGCCCGGCGAAGTAGCTGAACAGCTCGCGGCGCAGCGCCGACGGGTGCTCTTCGAACCTGAGCTTTTGCGCACGCGGGCCCAGGCCGACCAGGTTGAGCAGGTAGCCATCGAAGCCCGAAGTGCCATTGCGCTCGTGCTCGATATGGAATTTGTACTTCTGCCATGCCTCGTAGAACAGCGTGGTCATGCGGTGCGAGAAGATGTCGAGAAACGCATGGGCGGCATCGTCGCGGTATTGCACGTGGCGTTCGAGCAGCAGCTCGGTGTACGGGCGCGGCAGCACGCCCGACGGCCCGACCAGGCCCATGAAGGTGACTTGCACCTCCGACAGCGGCAGGCCGGCCGTGGAGACCTTGCCCTCGCGCTCGAAGTGCAGGTCGCTGACCTCGCTGGCTGGGAACGCCAGCGACAGCTGGGTGCGAAAACGCAGCGGGTCTTCGTGCGGCCGGGTCGCCAGGTCCATGCGCCCGGTACGGCTGTAGTGCAGGCGGAGCAGGCGCACCAATTGAAAGAATTCGAATCGGTGCGGCTCGGCTCGGGCCTGATCGATCAGACCAGGGGCTGATCGCCAGTGCGTGCTGGCCATTGGACGATTCTCTTTTCTCGTTGTTGGGAGCGCAGGCTCAGTCGGGTGAAGCTGTTCATCGAGCAGTACTGGCCGAAGAAGTGGTCCAGCACCATGCCGAACAGGAACACGCCGCTGCCGGTGAACTGGCTTTCGTCGAGGGTCAGGGTGATGCCCACGCCACGGACGAAATTCGGTCGCGGGTGGCCGATACGTGCGACCACCGGCTCGCTGCTGATCGCCTTGATGCCGTTGATCTGTTTGCGAATGGCCGAGACGTTGCGGTAGTTGTACAGCGACAGCAGTTCGAGCAGCACTTCGCGGCCCTGGCTGACCAGTGACAGGTGGTTCAGCGACAGGTGCGCGATCAGCCGCCAGATCAGGCCCTTGCCCAGCGGCACGCGCACGGTGGCGGTGGGCTTGCGCAGGCAGCGGATGTTCTTGATCACCGAGTTGGCCGGGATGTTGAACTCGCCGTGCTCGCCACCGAACGGCAGCATCAGCGGTACATCACGGTTGCTGCAGGTCAGGCCGATGCTCAGGGTGTCGCTGCTGCCGTCGATCAGTTCCAGGTCGCGGTCGACCACGCGGATGCTCATGGCCGTGGCATCGCCTTGGTTACGCCGGCGGGCGATCCAGAAGCTGGTGCGCGGGTCTTGCTCGCCACGTGGCTCGAAGAACGGCTGGCAGGTGGCGACCTGGTCGATGCCACCGAGCTTGCGCACCCGTCGCACACGGTCGATCGACACCACTTCGGCGGCATTGTGCAGACGGGTGTCGGGGGTGACCGGGTATTCGTGCTGGGTGTGGGTCAGCTTGATCGGCTCGGCCTGCTGGCGGAACAGATTGATGATCGGCGTGCAGTTGAGCTTGAAGTTGTTGCGCCCGATGTTCTGGGTCAGCCGCGCCAGGCGCTCGCTGAGGTCGTAGTCGGAAAAATAGAAGTTGATCTCGACCTGCTCGACCGCCTTGCCTTGGAGGATGCGGGCAAAGCCACTGAGGTCGAAGAACATGAATTTGTCTGGGAAGGTGAAGTACTCGTGCAGCAGGCGATAGCCCAGGAACGAGCGCTCGGAGTAGTCCACCAGGCCTTCGTCGCGGGCATAGCCGACCGCCTTCAGGGCATCGGCCGGCAGGGCGACCTCGCGGCTGCGGCCCTCGTCCTGGAAGCTCAGCGTGGCTTTGGCCAGGTTGTTGAACAGCAGCTCGTACAGCTGCAGCATCAGCGTCGCTTCACCGTCGAGGAAGAACCGCAGGCGGTCGACTTCCATCTGGCCGAACAGTGCATCACCGGAGGCTTGCAGGCGGATGCGCAGATGGGCCACCAGGTCGGCGCTGTGGCCGTTGAATGCCGAACGTTCCATCTCTGCGAACGAGGCCTGTTGCACGCTGATCGGCCACAGCTCCACCGGGTAGCAGCTGCGGAACTTGCACACCACGCCGTCCACGGCATTGGCCTGCATCTCGGTGTGGCGCGCCACGCGGTAGGCTTCGGTGACTTTTTCATGCTTGCCCAGGCTCAGCTCGACGATCGACATCGACGGCGTAGGGCGCAGGTAATGCGGGTACAGCACCTCAAGGAAGGATTCGACGATTTCCGGAAACTCGTCATCGAGCTTCTTGTGCACCCGCGCAGACAGGAACGAGAACGCCTCGATCAGGCGCTCGGTGTGCGGGTCTTCGCAGTTGTCGCCCTCGATCAGCAGTCGCGAAGCAATCTTCGGGTACTGCGCGGCAAACTCCTGGCCGAGGAAGCGCAGGTGCGACAGTTCCTTTTCGTAGTAGGGCAGCAGTTCGTCGAGCATCAGTTGAGGTTCTGCACTTTGTATTCCTGGGTGTTGACCTGCAGCACGGCGTCGAACGACACCTGGCGGCTGATGTCCTGCAGACGCAGCACGGCGTCCACGCGGAAGGTCAACATGCGGTGGCCGTTTTCCTGGGCCAGCAGTTGCACCCGCACCCGGCGAAAACGCCGGTCGCCGGTGCTGATCGCCCGCTCCAGCTGTTGCTGGATGAGCCGGCGATCATGGGGGTCGAGCACGCTGCGGCTGATGAAGTCGGGCATGCCGTATTCAAGGATGGAGCCACCGAGCTGGCTGAAACCCCCGAGCTCCTCCGCAACCAGGGACTGGCGAGTGTTCACCAGCACCTCGAGGTCGCGGACGATGCTGGCCTTGTACTCGGCCAGCGAACAGGTGCGCTGGGCGGCCGCTTCGGCCGACTGGTAAGGACGGTCGTCCAGCAGTCGGTCGAGCAGCGAGGGCAGCAGGCGGGCCTGGTTACTCATGTGTCATCCCTGTACACAGCGGCCGGTCAGCCGCGGGCGCCTTGCGGCAGTTCGGCGACCAGGCGCAGCGAGGCGGTCAGTTCGTCGAGCTGGTAGTGCGGACGCAGGTAGGTCACGGCCTTGTACACACCTGGCTTGCCGGGCACTTCGAACACTTCTGCACGAGCTTCGCGCAGCGGGAACTTGGCCTTGGCCTCCTGGCTGGCGGTGTCGTCGAGCAGCACGTAGCTGGCCAGCCACTGGTTGAGGAAACGTTCCACATCCATGCGCGAAGCGAAGCTGCCGATCTTGTCGCGCATGATCGCCTTCATGTAGTGGGCGATACGCGAGGTGGCGAAGATGTACTGCAGCTGCGCCGACAGGCGTGCGTTGGCGTTGGCGATGTCGGTGTTGTACTGCTTCTGCTTCTGCGCCGACTGGGTGCCGAAGAAGGCCGCGTAGTCAGTGCCCTTGCAGTGCACCAGGGGGATGAAGCCGAGGTCCGACAGCTCTTTTTCGCGACGGTCGGTGATGGCGATTTCGGTCGGGCACTTGAGGGCGATTTCGCCGTCGTCGGTCTTGAAGGTGTGGGTCGGCAGGCCTTCGACCAGGCCGCCACCTTCAACGCCGCGGATCGCCACGCACCAGCCGTAGCGGGAGAAGGCATCGGTGACGCGGGTGCCAAGGGCGTAGGCGGCGTTCATCCACAGGTACTTGTTGTGGTCGCGGCCGTCGACGCTTTCGACGAAGTTGAATTCCTCCACCGGCGTGGTATCCGGGCCGTATGGCAGGCGGCCGAGTACGTGGGGCAGGGTGAGGCCGACATAGCGAGAGTCTTCCGAGGCGCGGAACGACTTCCACTTGGCGTATTCGACGGTGTCGAAGATCTTCGCCAGGTCACGCGGGCCGGACATCTCGGTGAACGAGTCCCAGCCGAACAGCTCGGGCGAGGCCGCCGAAATGAACGGTGCGTGGGCCGCGGCGGCGACGTGCGAGATCTCTTCGAGCAGGTACATGTCTTCGGGGCTGCGCTTGAACTCGTAGTCGCCGATCAGCATGCCGAACGGGGCGCCACCGAAGGTGCCGTATTCTTCTTCGTAGACCTTCTTGAACAGCGCGCTCTGGTCGAATTCGCTGGCAGCCTTGAGGTCGCGCACCAGGTCTTTTTTCGAGGCGTTGAGCAGGTGGATCTTCAGCGTGGTGCTGGTCTCGGTCTGGTCGACCTGGTACTTCAGGCCGCGCCAGGAGGCTTCCAGCTGCTGGAATTCACGAGCGTGCATGATCTCGTTCATCTGCTCGGAGAGCATCGAATCGATTTCGGCGATGCGCGAGTCGAGCACGGCGATCAGGTCCTTGCTCGGGGTCATCTCGCCCTCGAGCACCTGGTTCACCAACTCGCCGATCAGGTCGCGGGTGCGGTTGCGCTCGGTGTCGGAGCGGGCCACGCGGCTTTGCGAGATGATGCTGTCGAGCAGCGATGGCTGCGGGGCGAAGTTTTCCACTTCGACCAGGTCGCCGGCCTGTTGCGGTGCGGTTTGCTTGTCAGTCATGTTCGGGCTCCTGCTCAGGCGCGATCGTCGCTGGACGGGTCTTTCACTTCGGCTTCACGGCCGAATTCCTTGCCCAGGGTCTTGAGCTTCTCGGTGTTCTGCAGCACGTCCATCAGCAGCTCTTCGAGCTTGTCGTTGCCGCCCATCTTGTTGCGCAGGTCGGCCAGCTTGTTGCGCACTTCCAGCAGCTTGCGCAGCGGCTCGACCTGCTTGACCACGTTTTGTGGCTCGAAGTCTTCGAGGCTGTTGAAGTTCAGCTCGACGCCGAGCTGGGTGCCGTTCTTGGCCAGGGTGTTGTCGACGCGGTAGGTCAGGCGCGGCTTGATGCCCTTGAGCACACCGTTGAAGTTGTCGCGGTCGATGAACACGAACTTGCGGTCCTTGAGCTTGGGCAGCGGCTCCAGCGGGTTGCCAGAGAAGTCGCCCAGCACGCCAACGACAAAGGGCAGCTCCTTTTTCTCGATGGCATCACCGATGTCCACGTCGTAGGTGATATGGACCCGAGGCGCGCGAACGCGGTCGAGTTTGTGCTGGGTGCTTTCCTTCTTCGCCATCGTGTTCTCCAGTGCGAGCAATTCGCTGCGAATCATTGCGCGGCCCGCCAGCGGGCCCTGCGCGTTACAGTCCTTCGATCGTCAGCAGCAGGCGCTGACGGATGTCGTCGTTCATTTCCAGGATGTTGTCGCGCCCAACCAGCTCTTCGAAGCTGGTGTTGCCGGCAATCTGCGTGCTGCTACGGATGACCGAATCGTCCGGAAGTTCCGAGCGTACCGGCGAGCTGATGACGCAGAACGGCAGGTCGCCAAAGCCCTTCAGGCGCTCGAAGCTCAGCCCGTAGCGCAGGCCTTCGAACAGCCGGCCCAGGCCCGGCGACTTGCTCAGGCAGTAGAACAGCACCAGGTAGTGCACCACGAAGCGGTACAGCTCGGCGCTGCTGCGGTTGGGGTCTTTGATGACGTTGCGAAACTGCGCCAGGTCGAAGGCGTGGAAGCCCACCACCCAGCGTGTCGGGCTGGTGATGCGAATGACCTGGCCGCTCTGCTCGAGGACCTTGTCGTATTCCAGCGGGAACAGTTCGGGGGTGGTGCTGATCAGGTTCAGCGGCACTTCCAGCTCGCTGACCAGCTGGAACGGCGCGGCCGAGCCGATGCGCTCGTAGAGTTCGATCAACGACTGGAAATGGCCCTGGGTTTCGCGCCCGCTGCTGCGCTGGGCGCCTTGCAGGTATTCGCCAAACAGGGTTTGCGGACGGATCAGCGGTGCCACGGTGGCAAGGTAATCCGCCGCCTGCGCCTTCAGCGCATCGGAGATCGCCCGCGTCTGGCTACGCAGCTTGATCAGTGCTTCGACATCGAATGTCTGTGTCATCGGTACATCGTCCATGAGCCTGCTTGATCGTCCTGAAACGCCAATGGCGTGGACCTGAAAATCGCGCCTCTCGGCTGCGGCAATTTGAGTGCTGGCACATGAATATCGTGTTGCCAGCAATGCCGAGTAGGGCACCCCGCTGCGGAAGAAGTTCCGGCGAGGGGCGCGATTTTTTCCCTGTTTTGTGATGTGACGCAATGATGGCGCCATGCCATTGGCGGTCGGTTTCGAGCGCGGGAAATGGGGCTTTGGCCCCTAAAGTCAGGGGGCTGAAGTGCTAAGAGAACGGTAAAAATTGGCGTTAAAAGTTTTTTTTAAAAAGTGAAGCGGGTCTCATTTTTCTTACGTCATGCCGTCGGCATTCGACTTCCATCGCGGCGAGTTTCAATGATGGCAATGCGACGGAATATGGCGTGCACGAAGCGGTTTCGTGCGGGCTCTTACAGCGGCTTTGCGCCCACCATGCGACCCTCGATTGCCCACTCCCACAACCACCCGAGCAAGGCATGCAATTCATCGGTGGCTTCGACTGACAGCGCGCCATCTTCATACAGCACGGCATCGCTGAGTGTGCCCATGCCGCGAGGCATTGCAAAAACGCTCAGGCGCACTTGTTCGGGATCGCTGTGCAGCCGCGAGCAGTAGCCCGTGAGCGTGTCGGCCCAGCTTGAGTGGCCGCCATCGCGCAGCAGCAATGTGGCTACTCGCGTCAGCACTGCGCAGACTTCCGTCAGATCCCAAGTGCACGGGTCAGCTGTGCCACGTTGGGCGCCAGGTTGCATCAGCAGCGCATGGTCCAGTTCGCGGCGGCGGCATCGAACGACCATGGGCAGCGCTGCTGATGATTCCTGCAACCAGGCCTCGTATCGCGCCTTGTCGATGCGGTAATACTCTTCGTAATCGACCATGGCATTGCTGACCGGGATGGACAGGTAGCACTGCTGGCTAGCCAGTTCTATCCCTAGCGAAAAACGGTGCGCTCGGCTGGTGTAGGTGTCATTGAATCTCATGTTGGGAAGCACCTTGGAGGCGGACTGCTAGCGGCCATCCACCTGGATGCAGATGTTCTTGGTGTCCACGTTTTTGCATGGCCAGTTATCGTTGATGTAGCTATCTGGTGTGAAGCACATGCGCTCGTCGTTTACCCAGAACATCTGCCATCCGGAGCCCGAAATACGCAGCTTGGGGCAAGACCAGTAGCCCTTGGCGGAGAGTGTGGCAGCGGTCAGCGCGATCACGACAGGTGCCAGGACCATGAGTGCGACCGTCAGTTGAATCGAGCGCAATTGCCACGTGTAGAGCCAGGACTTCTTCGGTGGGTCGAATTTCTGGCCGGTCCAGGCGGCGATCAAGCACCCCACGGCCATCATCGGCGTGAACGGCAATGCCGAGATCACGAAGAATGACATCAGGGGCGTTTCCACGACCGGTGCATGCCGGTAGATGCGACCGTAAAGCGGGACGATTTCTGTCCAGAGCACGTAGACGCCAAGTGCACCCACAGCCAGCAGGCAGAGGGCCAGGCCAATGCCCGCCAGTTTGAAAAGGACTGGGGATCTTACATGGAGTTCGGCATGATTCTTCACGATAGCCTCAGCGTTCCTTGCTGCATCGGTCTGGTCTTTACTGCCGCCTGCATGGGTCGTTGCCTGTGAGTAGCAGGTTCAGCAGGATGTTCGCATGGATGAGCGCAACCCACAGCAACGAATGAGCATGATCGACCTGAAAATTCAAGATCGGGATTTGCTTCTGAAGCACGAAGATATCTGGGTATTAGTTGTATCGATATATTTTGGGGTTGTTTTTAATCATTGACCATTCTCGGAATGGGCAGCGTAATGATGTCACCCCTACAATCCAGGGTATTCGGGTGGTCATTGATATCAATATGATATTGCTCGGCATCATGTAAGGTTGACAAGCCAGCGCGTTCCGGTGTTTTCTCTCCGGCTCTAGTCAGGCTGATTACGAACTGTGATGCAGTTGGCATTTTTCATTTTTTACCGGGAACTTCGCTGCACTGCTTTGGTCGCACCGCCTATTGCGTGATATCACCGCGCCCGCCTGAGCGGGCTGAGACAGGAATTTAGTGAGCATGGAGCTATGTATGTTGCCAGGTAACCACGCTGCCTTCATTGACCTTGCCCCAAACACACCATTGCCAGTTGTGCGGGGGACAGTGTGAACAGCATTTACCCCTGTACCGCAGCTGATCCAATGGGCGTCGGCCCTCAGGACGGGTTATTAGGTGACGGTGCCTTGCCTTGGCCCAGCGACGTTGCAGCTCGCGCGTTTCCATCCACGGTGGATATCGGCGGTTCGTATGCGATTGACTCTATCAGCGGCATGGAGTTTTTAATTGCCGAGCTCAGTAATCCGGAAAGTGACCTGAGCGAAACGGAGAGCGAAGAATATCTTGCGCTGCTCTGCTCTTTGCTCAGCGAAGCCAAATCTTCCGGTGCGGCGGGTGCGGAACAATTATTGGCCCTGAAACAGAAGGCCGAGTTGATCCCGGTCGTGGGCCCCTTGTTATTCTCCACCACGAACCTGCCTGGCACGCTTGCCAGCGTAGGGGGCATTGTTCACTCGGGCGCCCAGGCCACCAAGGTGGAGAACTTGCTGGACTTGACCGACGCCACTAAAAAACAATTGAAACGATGGGCCTCTTCACGTGGAAAGCCGGGAAGCGTTTCTCCACGCCGTGCATTTCGTGGGCGCATAAAGCTCGTCAGCAAAGGTGGTAATCTTTTTTTTGAAATTCCTGCTACAGCAAAAGCCAATGTTTATCGTGTGGCCGGAAAGGTCGTTGGCGATGTGATTCACCTTCCTGCATATGGGACTTCAAAAGAACTCAGCCGGTTGGCTCATGTCGATAATAATGGTTATGGGCAACGCGGCGTCGGAAAAGTACTGAACAAAGCAGGGCCCGCGCTGGCGTTTGGCCCACAGCTTTTCATGGATGCTCATGATGCAACCAGTGTCGAAGACTTCTTCAAACGATCTGCTTACAGTCAGCCGACGAACGCGGCGGCATTTGCGGCCGGTTGGGTCATTGGTACTTTCGTGGGTGGGCCCGCCATCGTCGTGCTTGCCGTGGGCTGGATTGCCGGTGTCGTGGTGCAGCTGGTCATGAGCGATGAAGAAACAGGGGCGGGCAGGGCCATTGGCAATTTCTTGACTGGAAAAGACTAGCGTATGTTGGCAATTGAGCTTGAGAGGTTTTTTGCAAAAATCCTGGCGGCAGGGTTCTTTTACTCTATGTTTGCGGCTTTTGCCGCTGGCATCATGCCACAGGTGTTTTTCGTGCCGGCGATCATTACCCTGCTGGTCTGTATCTATTGGTCTGTACTCTGTGCCTATCGCACCGAGCGGTTCACCACGTACGCTAGTTTTCGATTGTTCACTAATTTGTTTGTGACGCCGATGTTGGCATTTGTGCTGATACTGGTCGTGAGTTACAAGCGTGCAAAGCTGGACCCGGTTGCTGCTGTTGCGCTGAGTTGTGTGCCATTTGCCATTGTTGCAATCGCCTATGTCGTGCTGCGCCAGCGACCCGTCGAGCGGCAACTCCTCAAGGTGGTAGGAGGGCGCGTTGAGGTACTGGAAGAGGCGCCTTCACACAGCCCATGGATGGCAGGGGTGAGTGCAACTGCAGGCGGCTTGGTTTATTCGGTTTTTCGCCAATACGACTCCCTGTATATGGGGGTAATTGTTTTGGCGGTGTCAATATCAATCTATATGGTGTTTTACTGTCGCCATAGTATTTCCTCGCTTCGGGCGCTCAGGCAGCAGGAAGCAAGCGAAGGGTGCCAATACACCTTCATGGATATTGAGGGTGTACGGGCAAAGCGCGCAGATTCTCTGCTCGGTAGACTCTTCGCGATTAAGCACAGCCAATAAGGCTTGCCACGCATAAGCTTGGAGGACGATCATGCTAATGGAAAATTTCTCAATCTCATCCCTGTTGAATCCACAAAACAGGCGCTTGTTCAAACTTAACATTCACGCCACGTCGGGCGTGGAAAGTTTTGTGCTTGAAAATTTTTCAGGTAATGAAGGGCTGTCGCGGCTGTATCAGTTCGATCTTGCATTGTTGAGCGATACGGCCAATGTCAAGTTGAAGTCGCTAATCGGTCGTCCTGCCACGCTTGAAATCGAGCTTGCCGATGGCACTGTTCGTCATGTAAATGGCTACATCAACCGGTTCAGTTCCCAGGGCAGCGATGGAGGCTATGTCCGCTATGCTGCGATACTGAGCCCTTGGTTGTGGATGTTGACCTGTCGGTACGACTCACGCATCTTTCAGAGTAAAACCGTAGAGGATGTCGTCAGTGAAGTGTTCGCGGGTTTCGGTACATTGCCAAAGTATGAGTTTCGCCTTGGCAAGGCGCTCAAGCAGCACAGTTATATCACGCAGTATCGAGAGAGCGATTTCAACTTCGTCCAGCGGTTACTCGAAAACGAAGGGTTGTTTTATTATTTCGAGCATACGGCGGACTCGCACACACTGATCATCACTGATGATTCCAGCACGTTGCTACCGTTGCCCGAACAACCGCAGATTCGTTTCCACAGCGCTTCGGTGACCGAGACCGCAGATTCGATCATGCAGTGGCGCGCCACGCGTCAGCTTCAGTCCGGCAAAATCGCCGTACGGACCTTTGACTATCGTCAGCCTCGTAACTTTCTTCCGGTGACCATGCAGAGCCTTAACGAGCAAGGTGATGTAGAGCGTTTTGAAATCTATGATTTCCCCGGGCAATACACGCATGGCACCTACGAAGATGGCGAGTCCATGGTGCGCAATCGTGTTGAGGCGCTTGAGCTACTCGGTAAGACGTTTTATGGCGACAGCAATTGCCGCGCCATGAAGCCTGGTTATACCTTTGAGTTGACCCAGCACTACGAGCACGATCTGGGTGACGCTGAGAACCGGCAGTTTTTGTTGATCAGCGTTGAGCACCGCGGCAGCAATAATTACATGACCGGCGACCAAGCCGGTTACTTCAACAAATTTGTATGCGTCCGAAAAAAAATTCCTTACCGGCCTCAGTTGAGCACCCGCAAACCTTCAATCAATGGGCCACAAACCGCCATTGTTGTCGGCCCACCTGGTGAGGAAATTTACACGGATGAGCTGGGTCGGGTGAAATTGCAGTTCCATTGGGATCGGCAAGGCCAGTTCAACGACCAGAGCTCCTGCTGGGTACGCGTTGCCCAATCCGGTGCCAGCGGCGGCTTCGGCAGCATCCAGATCCCGCGTGTGGGCGACGAAGTGGTGGTGGTGTTCCTCGACGGCAACCCGGACCGCCCGCTGATCATGGGCAGCCTGTACAACAGCAGCAACACGCCGCCATGGTCGCTGCCGGCGAACAAGACCCAGAGTGGCTTCCTGACCCGATCGATGAAGGGCGACGGCGGTACCGCCAACTTCTTCCGCTTCGAGGACAAGGCCGGCGCCGAGCAGATCATCATGCATGCCGAGCGCAACATGGACACCGAGATCGAGCTGGATGAGACCCATGATGTGGGCAACAACCGTTCGATCACGGTGGGTGGCACCCACACCGAAACGGTCAAGAAAGACACCGTGGTGCAAGTGACCGACGGCTCCTACACCCTCCAGGTGGACAACCAGTTCATTCAGGTGGCGGCCAAGCAGCACATCATCCTGCAGGTCGGCGACAGCAGCATCACGCTGACCCCGGAAGGCATCGAAATCAAGGGAAAGGTCATCACCACCACCAGTACCGACATCACCAAGATCACGGGCGCCCCGGTGCGGATCAACGACTGAGGCCAGGCCCATGTACAAACCTTCGATCTACGACCGGATCTCCGCGCGGCGCGAAGCGCTGGAGGAGGAGGCACGCCTGGCCAAGCTGGTGGAAGCAGCCAAGGCGGCCGAGCCGGAACCAGAGCCAGAACCGGTCCCTGTGGCGCTGCAGGATGTGGCCAGCGGCTTCACCTTCGGCGGATTCAACCTCCAGTTCCCGGCCGGTTTTCGTTTTCGCGACATCCAGACCACCCTCGAGCATGAAGGCGAGCCAGTCTCCTTGAATATTCGCCGTCGCGACGTGCGTGCCCAGCAGTCCCTGGCGCAATTGTTCGAGGCCGCGATTCAGGCCTTGCGTGAGCAGAACCCGCAACTGCGGGTTATTCGCCAACGCGATTGCCATGTAGCGGGCAGCCCGGCCAAGGCGCTGGATTTCCACTTCAATGCCGGCCATGAGCCGCGCCACGGTCGGCTGGTCGGTACTCTGGTTCCCGTCGAAGGCAGCGACATGCCGCAGTGGCTGGACCTCGCCTGCGTGATCGACCCGACCAACCCTGGCCTGAGCCAGTGGCTGGCCGAGTTCGACCGCATGCTCGATGGTTTCGCGCTGCGCTGACCCCCATTCTTTTTGCTATCAGGAATTTTCATCGCATGGACTACGAGTTGCAGGAAGGCAGCATCGCACTGCCGACAGGTTTCGAGGACCGCACGGTCAACATGTTCGTCCTTGGTGCCAGTGTCCCGGCACCGTTGAGCATCACCATCTCGCGTGACACCTTGCTGCCCGACGAAGCACTGCAGGCCTATGTCGACCGCCAGATCAAGATGCTCACCTCGAAGCTGCGCGGCTACACCCGCATGGGCAACAAAGCCGTCTTGCTCTCGGCGACCGTGCCGGTCGCCGGCATCCAGATTGACGCCTACTACATGAACCAGGGCCGCCCGCTGTACCAGCGCCAGGCCGCCTTCATCATCAGCCCCGGGCGTGCGCTGATCTTCTCCACGACTGCACAAGCTGACTTCAGTGCCCAGCAGAACCAGGACTGGGACAACCTGCTGGCCAGTTTCACCCCGCGCAACCCGGTCGCGGCCAGCGCCGAGCCCGGCGAACAGGAGTAACCCTTCATGTTCGAAGCGGCCAGGTTTGGCGACGACATTTCGCACACCAGCGCGCTGGGCGGCTTCCTGATCGGAGCTGCCCTGGGCATCGCGCTAGTGGCCACGGTGGCCATCGCCACCTTCACCTGCGGGTTCGGCGTGGCCTTGCTGGCCGGCCTCGCGGCCGGTATCGGAGGCAGCTTGCTGACCGCCGCCGGAGAGGCGATAGGCAGTATGTTCTCGTCCCCCTCAGGGACGATAACCACTGCCTCACCCAACGTCTTCATCAACAGCCGCAAGGCCGCCCGCGTCGAAAAAAGCATCGGTGCCTGCGACAAGCACCCCGGGCCGGTGCAGATCGCCGAAGGCTCGACCAACGTCTTCATCAACAGCGTCGCCGCTGCGCGCAAGGGCGACAAACTGACCTGCGGTGCGACCATCTCCGGTGGTTCGGATAACGTCATCGTCGGTGGCGGTACCTATCGCTACCTGCCGGTCGACGACGAAATCCCGCAATGGCTGCGTACCACCGTGGATGTACTGATGGCCATCGCCGGTGCCGCCGGCGGTATCGCCCAGTTGATCAAGGCCGGTACCCAGGCCGGCATGAAAGCCATCATGCCTTGCGCCCTCAAGTTCACCGCAGGCTTCATCGCCGGTGAAGTCGCCAGTCGCTACGTGATCGAGCCCGTGGCACGCAAAGCCATCGGTGGCCTGATCGGCAATCCGGTCGACCTCACTACCGGCCGCAAGCTGATCCCCGATGAAATCGACTTCAGCCTGCCCGGCCTGATGCCGATCGAGTGGTCGCGCTTCTACGCCAGCGACCTTACCGTCGACAGCGTGCTCGGCCGCGGCTGGGTGCTGCCCTGGGAGCAGAGCCTGCGCCGCCAGGGCTCGTTCATCTACCTGACTGACAACCAGGGCCGCGAAGTCCCGTTCGTGACCCTGCAGCCGGGCGAGCGCATCTACAACCCGCACGAACAGGTGTACCTGGTGTGCACCGAGGGCGGCCACTACCTGCTGCAGACCCTCGACAACCTGTTCTTCTACTTCGGCGAGGTGCCAGACAGCAACACCGAAGTCCCGCTGCAACGCATCGAAAACGCCCTCGGCCACTTCCTGCACTTCACCCGCACCCCCGATGGCACCCTGACCGACATCAGCGCCACCGGCGGCACCCGCGTGCACCTGCACTACGACCACCCGCTGGGCCGGCTGACCGACATCAAGCGCGTGGTCGACAACCAGGCCGTCGAAACGCTGACCCAGTACCGCTACGACGAACACGGCCAGCTGACCACGGTCATCAACCGCAACGGCGATACCGTGCGCAGCTTCAGCTACGCCGAAGGCCTGATGGTGACCCACAGCAACGCCCTGGGCCTGGGCTGCCACTACCGCTGGGAAACCCAGGGCGATAAACCACGGGTGGTCGAGCACTGGACCAGCGATGGCGAGCACTACCATTTCCGCTACGACCTCGACGCCCGCACCAGCTGGGCCACCGACGTGCTCGGCCGCGAACTGGAAGTGCAGTACAACGCGGATCATCGCGTAGTCGCCAGCCGCGACTACGGTGGCGAGCGTTACGCCATCGACCTGGACGAGCAGGGCAACATGGTCGGTTTGAGCTTGCCAGAAGGCAATCGCCTGACCTTCAAGTACGACGAGTTCGCCCGCCTGCTCGAAGAAACCGATCCGCTGGGCCGCAAGATCCAGTACGAATACCACCACCTGACCACGCTGGTGACCCAGGTCAGCTACCCGGACGGCAGCACCTGGACGGCGCGTTACGACGACAAGGGCAACCTGCTCGCCGAGTTCGATGCCCTCGGCCAGATGACCGAATACCTCAACAGCGATGACGGCCTGCCGCACACCATCATCGATGCGACCTACAAGTCCAAGTACCTGTGGTGGAACACCCTGGCCCAGGTTGAGCGTTACCAGGACTGCTCCGGCAAGAGCACCTACTACCGCTATGACGAGCGTCAGCACCTGGTGGCGGTGACCGATGCGCTGAACCAGACCACTTCGTTGGAGCGCAAACCGGACGGGGAAGTGCTGCGTATCACCCATCCGGACGGCACCAAGGAAACCTTCACCTACAACGTCTACGGCCAGGTGCTCAGCCACACCGACGGCAAGGGCCAGACCATCCGCCTGATGCGCACCGCCCGTGGGCTGCCGAGCAGCCGCGAGGATGCCAAGGGCCAGCGTGTACGTTACGAGTACGACAAAGCCGTGCGCCTGACTGCATTGGTCAACGAGAACAATGCGACGTACAGCTTTGCCTACGACGCCTCGGATCGGCTGAGCGAAGAGGTGCGGGTGGATAACCTGACCCGACGCTTCAGCTACAACGTCGGTGGTCATCTCACCCGGCTGGATGAGATTGGCTACGGCGATAATGCCGAGCGCCCGGAGCGGCATACGCTGTTCGAGCGCGACAGCATTGGCCGCTTGATCGCCAAGCTCAATCGCGATGCGCAGCAGCAGTTCACCTACGACGACGGTGACCGGTTGCTGAGCATTGAGCGCCACCCGAGTGGTACCGGCAAGCAGCTTGGGGTAACCGAAGAAAAGCTGGAGTACGCCTACGACCTGCTGGGCCGGTTGACGCAGGAAATCACGCCCGATGGGACACTGGGCTACGAGTACGATCCGCTCAGCAACCTGACCACCTTGACCCTGCCAGATGGCCGCAAGGTCAACCACCTGTATTACGGCAGCGGGCACCTGCACCAGCTGAATCTGGACGGTCAGGTAATCAGCGACATGGAGCGCGACGACCTGCACCGTGAGGTCTATCGCACCCAGGGCAAGCTCACCAGTTGCTTTGGCTATGACGCGATGGGGCGCAAGGCCTGGCAGTTTGCCTCGACCTTGCCCGCAGACAAGCTTTCGCAGGTACATAACACTGGCATCAATACCTCGCTGCTGGTGGAGCACGTCTACAACCCGATTCACCGTCGTTACCAGTATGACCCGGCCGGTGAGTTGGTGCGTACCCTCGACAAGCTACGCGGCGAGATCAAGTACGAATATGAAGCCAACGGCCAGTTGCGCAGCCGTGATACCGGCTCGCTGGTGGGCGGCGAAGAGTTCCGCTACGACGCGGCGGCGAACCGCCTGAACTTCAATGCCCGGCAGTTTGACAAGGTCAAGGACAACCGGATCAAGCAGTGGCGGGATCAGGAGTATCGCTACGACCCTTGGGGCAACCTGATCGAGAAGCGCTCGGGGCACAGCAAGCTGCAGACCTTTGCCTATGACTGCGAGAACCGGTTGGTTCGGGCTGAAACCGTGGTCAATGGCAAGCTGGAGAGTACCGGGCAGTATCGCTACGACAGCCTTGGGCGGCGGGTGGCCAAACAGGCTGAGATCAACGGCGTAGTCGAGCACAAGCGCTTCCTCTGGCAAGGCTTGAGGATGCTGCGGGAAGAGACGCCTGGGCAGAGCATCCTGTACCTGTATGAGCCGAGTAGCTATGCGCCGTTGGCGCGGGTCGATCAGATTGAAGGGGAAGAGCAGAAGCTCTACTACTTCCATACTGACCAGATTGGTACGCCACTTGAGCTGACGGATAGCGATGGCAAGATCGTTTGGCAGGCGACGTATCGCTCGTGGGGGGCTGTGGAGCAGCTAGCCGTTAGTGAAGTCGATCAGAATCTACGATTCCAAGGTCAGTACTTCGATGACGAAACGGACCTGCATTACAATACTTTTAGATACTATGCTCCGCAAAGTGGCCGTTTCATTAGTCAGGATCCAGTAGGGTTGTTGGGCGGCGCAAATCTCTATCGTTATGCACCAAATCCATGCACATGGATCGATCCGTGGGGGTGGGCGTATAAAGGTGTTGATTTTACTGGTTCCCCTGATCTGTTCCCGGTGACCGGAAATCAGAAAAATATTGTGACGATAACCATGCAGGGTTCAAGGCCGCGGGACTTTACACAAGCATTTAAAGAGGCTGGAATAAAGGCTTCTAATCCTGCCGTCGATGATTATACATGGCATCATGTGGATGACTTCGATCCCAAGACGGGTAAGACGACTATGCAGCTTGTTAAAACGTCGGCGCATGAAGCGACTTTCCCGCATGGCGGTTCTGTGTCCCAATATGAAAAGCATTTTGGTTTGCGCTCGGGTCGTTATGGCAAGCCAGAGTCGATTGCTATTGCTCAAGATAAAGGCTGGCTTAAAGGTCGTGCTCCAAAAACTAATACCGGAACATGCTGATTTGAGAGGTTTGTCATGTCAATAAAGTTGTCAAGATCTGAGTCGGCTATTGAAGTAAGTGATGTCGAGGTTCTTGAGAGTCAGGTTTCCACTCATTTGCCTGACTCATTCAAACAGTTCTTTTTGAAGCATAATGGCGGCGTGCCTGATAGAGATTGGTGGGATGGTGATGACGAAAACGAAGCAATTCGATTAAAGAGGTTTAAAGCCATCGCCCGGTCTGACGCTCAAGATGCTTCTGATACAAAGTATCTAGGCGGGTGCTATATGGCAATGACAGGGCGAAAAGTTATACCGGCAACCTTGCTCCCGTTTGCTATTGATGATGGTGGTAATTTTTTCTGTCTTGACTTGGTCGATGGAGGTGTCTGTTTTTATGCAACCGACTCTTTTGACTCAGATTTGACTATTACTGAGAATCAATTAAATGCTTATCGCTGGCTTGCTGAGACATTTGATGCTTTTGTCTCTGGCCTAAAGCATGAATCGGACGTTGATTTTTGAAAAAGCTGCAAAAAATCGTTTTGGACTTTGCCCAGTAAGGTGGAGGAATCTATATAGAAAGTGTAATGCTGGAACGGCCTATGCTATTTGTATAATTGCGAGGCCTTCTGGTCGGAGTGATCCCCGTTAGACACATTTCGGTAAGCGGGACGAATCAGCCTTGCATGAGGACGCGCAATGTGCTGCGGTAGATACTGTTGCTGGAGAACCTCGTGGTAGTTTTGGGTATTATGCTTTGCGCCAATATTATGTGGTTAATGAGTTTGGGTAAAGTGCATGGCATGGCGATTATTTGTTCGAGAGTAATCGCTATTAACATGTTTGGCGTGGTCGGGGATAAGTATTATTATCAAATCTTTAGGGCGTTAAATTGTGATGGTGTGGTTGAATCTTGAGTGGTAGCACGTTATGCCAGCAGGTTGGCAAGTCTTTGTGGTTTTAGTATAAGTAATCGGAAAGCTCAGATTTGGATTTTTGAGGAATGATGCTTTCTATATGGATTGTGTGGTCGGAATTTTTAATGGCTTGGCGTTGTTGCCATGTATAGGGTCGGCGGCACAATTGGAGAAGCATTTCGGCTTGCCTTCTGGATCTTACGGGATGCCGTAAGCTGTAGCTATCTCTCAGGGCAAGGGGGCTGAAGAGTCGCCCACAAAAGTCAACGCCTACAACTTGCTGTGGGCTATGTAGTGGATGATTTTAAACTCTTCAATTCTGATGTCGCTATTTCTGGGCTTGATGTTGATGCACTTGAGTCTGAAATCGGTATGAGATTTCCTGCCGAATTTAGGGCGCTATACCTGACCTTCAATGGGGGTGAGCCTAATCGGACATTTTGGGCGGAAGACGAAAATTATGAGCCGATTAGAGTTGAGGATTTTAAGAGTATTGCTAGTGGTGGGGCTGTAGACAATGATGAGACTAAGTGCATAGGTGGTTGTTTCAGGTTTATGGTGAGCAGGAATGTCTTGCCCACACACTTGGTGCCATTTGCCGTAGATGAGGCGGGTAATTTTATTTGCCTTGATAAAAATGAGGGCAAGGTGATTTATTTTGCGGTGGACATTTTTCAGCCAGGTATTGATATGCATCTAAATCACATCAATGCCCAAAGGATTCTTTCGTTGTCATTTCATGAGTTTATTGAGTCCTTGATTTATGAGGATCAAGTTGATCAGTAAGTGTGTGAGGTGGTGCCCTGAAGGCTGAAAGCATTTATTGGCTTTAGCGCTTTGGCGAGATTGTCAGTAAATTCTGGCTTTAATATTTCCTCCGGTGTCATACATTTTAAGTGGATTCAGTGTGGCTGGGATCTTTAATAACTTAACGTTGGAGGGCTGAGGCGCTAGCCTCAGTCATTCCAGTAACGCCGACCACCGCGTGGTCGCCAGCCGTGACTACGGTGGTGAGCGCTACGCCATCGCGCTGGACGAGAACGGCAACATGGTCGGCCTCGACTTGCCGGACGGTAATCGCCTGACCTTCAAGTACGACGAATATGCCCGCCTGCTCGAAGAAACCGATCCGCTGTGCCGCAAGACCGCCTACGAGTATCACCACCTGACGACGCTGGTGACCCAGGTCAGTTACCCGGATGGCAGCACCTGGCGAGCGCGTTACGACGACAAGGGCAACCTGCTCGCCGAATTCGATGTCCTCGGCCAGATGACCGAGTACCTCAACAGCGACGATGGCCTGCCGCACACCATCATCGATGCGACCTACAAGTCCAAGTACCTGTGGTGGAACACCCTGGCCCAGGTCGAGCGTTATCAGGATTGCTCCGGCAAGAGCACCTATTACCGCTATGACGAGCGCCAGCACTTGGTGGCCGTGACCGATGCGCTGAACCAGACCACCAGCCTGGAGCGCAAACCGGACGGGGAAGTGCTGCGCATCACCCATCCGGACGGAACCAAAGAATCCTTCACCTACAACGTCTATGGCCAGGTGCACAGCCACACCGGCGGCAAGGGCCAGGCCATCTGCCAGAACAATTAAATAACGGCAAAAAGTTTGCTGTTAGGAGGTGCTTATGATTCCCGCAAAATTCAAGGTTTTATTCGAAAATTTACAGTCTAAATTTGAAATGGACCCTCCTGAAATTTCGTGTGCGCAGCAGGTCAAAGGTGAGGGTGTAAAATGGTCGAAGGGTCCTAGTTTTTCAATAGTACCTTTTGGACTAGAGTTGGCCGGAGAGACTCCGTCTCCTATTTTAGATGATGAGCCAAATAGCAAAAAAATTGCTTTAAGTTTTATTGTTCTGAGGCCGGAGGATTTTATAGGTCAGATATATACGGTGTGAGTTCGACGGTAATAGAAACTGAAATATATCAGGAAGAGGGTCGGATCAGGTCGTCAGTTCGATTTAATGATGATGGAGAAGCGGTTCGCGTCTCTGGTGTTGTCTTTGAAAATGGAGATCCATATATCTCGTGTCGCCTAGAAGATGATGGCGAGTACTGGTGTTATGAGTATAAGTATGAAGGTCGGCAGGTGTCTTCAATGGTTGTATATGCCACTAACAGCATGCCTGGTACGGAAATATTTGTAGAGCGATATGGCGATGATTTGGTTGGTCTGTGTTTTTTTAATGATGATTCGAAGATTTATGTTTACAGGGGTTAGTTGATGGGGCATGGGGATCGCGGTATCGTGGCGATATGTATTGCATATGAGTAGGACTTCATTCTTGCCCAGGCTACATGCGAGGTTTTGTTGCGATTAATTGCTGGGTTGCTTTGAGGAATAATTTATGAATATATTGGCGCTGTCCTACATTGCCACGAGTATGACGATTTTCTTGACTAAGGATGAGAGGAGCTTAAGCGGTTGAAAGACTTGGCTACGTTCACACATCTGATCCATGGAAAAGGCTTCTTCGAGGCTATTGCAGCAGGTGTCGAAGACTGGGAGGCCTTGCTCGATAAGCGTGAGCGACCTGCTTTTGACAATGCCTGGGGAAGTGCATTTGAAGCACTGCGTGAAATGAGCTATCAAAACCCAATGGCCGAAGCTGATGTTACCTCGTTGAGGGAGTTTGCATTCAAGGCTATGTTTCGCCTCACCGAAGACGCTGACATTGCCGCTTACGTCTGTGATGATATCGGTTTGATTGCTGATGCTCTGGTAAAAGGTCTTGTGTCTTCTCACTGCGATCAGTTACTTGCCAGCTATAAAGCAGGAATCTTTCCTTGCTAAGCCTTGATGTTTGCTATCGCTGGCGGGCAGGTTCATTTCAAGCGGGTGGTGATTGGCAGTGGCATCGATCGATAGATATTCTGGATTTCGTTGAATTAAAATTGAGGCTCAGAGGATGATTGGCGAACAAGGTGAGGTCGTAGATAAATACGATGTTGATCGTTTTAACAGGGTTCACCTCTGGCTAGGCGTGAATTTCACCGACGAAAAAGAATACCTGAAATACTTTGAAATCGACTACTCAAGCGATTATGAAATTGACGACCCCCAATACCCAGTCTGTCAGTTTTGTGCCGATGTTGGCGAACGCTGGTATGACGAGGATTTCATCGGCATCATTCCACGCAAGCCAGTATTGGTGGAGATTGACGCCATGCTGGGCGAGTCCGCAATCGATGCAAGCGAGTGGAGCAGGGTCAAAGCCATGTGCGCCAGGCTCGGCATTGTGAAGATGAATGCAATGTTCTGGTATTCTGACGGCAGCTTGAATATTTCGACGCCATTGAAAGAGCACTACAACGGCTTACGCTATATTGGGCTGTTCGAGGGTAATTAAGGCGTAGACAGGAAGTTGACCATGAGTAACCAGGCATTTGTAGATGCTGTTTTTTCCGAACTGTTCAGTGAGCATTTCCACCACTACAAGGATGCACTCACCAGACCCGTTGATGGAGAGCAGGATGCCTATGCTCGCGCGCGCAATGCGCTTGCGTTGTTAAGTGCCGGGCAAAGGCATGATGTTGTCGAATTCCTTAAGGTGGTGATTGCCGATAGCGCCTCTGTGCTATTGGAGACTCTGGATGGTGTCCACTTCCCGGGTGATTTTGAGGGTGAGTGCGTTGTGCGCCTTGATGGAGAGGAAATTCAGGGCGATTTGCAGGATATGTTCATCCAGAAAGCCTTGGGTCAAGGTATTTACGATTGAATACGGACTGAGCATGTGACGTGACACGATCGGAGTGCATTGCAGCAACGCCGGGTGGCCGGTGAAAAATGTGTTGGATGGCACAGGCTTCGCCCGTGTTCGCGGGGCAAGCCCGCTCCTACAGGGATCGCGCCAGCCCTTGAAATGACCTGAGTTCAAACGGAGTTTCAAATGCCCGCAGGGACGACCAAACGCAAGAAAAAGCCACCGCACCCCGGTGGTGATGTGCACGAGCACCTCGTAGAAATGGATTTCTGGGTAAAGTGCGCCTACCTGTTCACGCCGGCGTTCCTGGCGCTTTTTGCCGGCCTCAATGCCGTATTGATAGCTGTCTATGTCTACCCCGTGATCAGCATGCTCTACTTCATCATCCGCCACCGTTACCTGAAAAGCGTACCGCCAGAGAAGCTGGTCCATGTGGTGCCCTGGAGTCATATCTATGAAGGGCGCAGCCTCTCCATGATCATCCTGAATTTCTGGGTGCTGGCGGGTGGCTACGCGCTCTACAATCACTTTTTCTAAGGTGGTTCCACTGGGTGGAACCACATTCGTTTGTACTCCCTCGCCACTCGCGCTTATCTGTCGCCAAGCACGACCTGCCTTCCCCGTCGTGATCTCAAAGCGAACAACAAGAACGGGACCCACCCGCGCGAGGAGATTCCCCATGCAGCAACACCAGCACATCCTGGCCTGGCTCAACGACGTGGCCAGCGACCTGCACGCCATCCGCCACGATATCCATGCTCACCCTGAACTCGGTTTCGAAGAAAGCCGCACCTCGGCCCTGGTCGCCACGCTGCTGCAACAGTGGGGCTACGAGGTGCACACCGGCATTGGCAAGACCGGTGTGGTCGGGGTGCTGCGCAATGGCAGCAGCCCGCGCAAGCTGGGCCTGCGCGCCGATATGGACGCGTTACCGATCCACGAGGCCACCGGCGCCGCCTACAGCAGCCGCCACCAGGGCTGCATGCACGCATGCGGCCACGACGGCCATACCACCATGCTGCTGGGTGCGGCGCGCTACCTGGCGGCGACGCGGCAGTTCGATGGCACGTTGACGCTGATTTTCCAGCCGGCCGAGGAGGGCCAGGGCGGGGCCGAGGCGATGCTCGCCGATGGGCTGCTGGAGCGCTTCCCCTGTGATGCGCTGTTCGGCATGCACAACATGCCGGGTTTGCCGGCAGGGCACCTGGGCTTCCGTGAGGGGCCGATGATGGCTTCGCAGGACCTGTTGACGGTCACCCTCGAGGGCGTTGGCGGGCATGGTTCGATGCCGCACCTGACAGTCGACCCGCTGGTGGCGGCGGCCAGTGTGGTGATGGCGCTGCAGACTGTGGTAGCGCGCAATATCGATGCCCAGGAGGCGGCGGTGGTCACGGTCGGCGCGCTGCAGGCGGGCGAGGCGGCCAACGTGATTCCGCAGCAGGCGCTGCTGCGCCTGAGCCTGCGGGCGCTGGATGCCCAGGTGCGGGCGCAGACCCTGGAGCGGGTGCGGGCGATCATCGTCAGCCAGGCCGAAAGCTTTGGCTGCAGGGCCAGCATCGAGCATCGGCCGGCGTACCCGGTGCTGGTCAACCATGCGGCGGAAAACGCCTTCGCCCAGCAGGTCGGCGAAGCGCTGCTAGGCGCAGCCAAGGTCGACGGCAACACCCGCAAACTGATGGGCAGCGAGGACTTCGCCTGGATGCTGCAGCGCTGCCCGGGCGCCTACCTGTTCATCGGCAACGGGGTGCAGCGGCCGATGGTGCACAACCCGGCCTACGACTTCAACGACGACATCCTGCTGACCGGCGCCGCCTACTGGGGCGCCATGGCCGAGAGCTGGCTCAAGCCGGCCTGACTTCCCCTGTATTGACGACTGCCGCTGGAACCCGGGCGCGGCTGCGCCTGGGTGATCACTTGAACAGAAGATGGAGTGTTCCGCATGCAGATTTCCAATACAGGCGCGTCGCGTACCCGGCAAGTGGTCGCGGCGGTCATCGGCAATGCGCTGGAGTGGTATGACTTTATCGTGTACGGCTTTCTGGCGAGCATCATCGCTCGCCAGTTCTTCCCCTCGGACGATGAATACAGTTCGCTGCTGATGGCCCTGGCCACCTTTGGCGTGGGCTTTTTCATGCGCCCGGTGGGTGGAGTGCTGCTGGGTGTGTATTCCGACCGCAAGGGGCGCAAGGCAGCGATGCAGCTGATCATCCGCCTGATGACGGTGTCGATCGCCATGATCGCCTTCGCCCCCAACTACCTGGCCATCGGCATGGGCGCGCCACTGCTGATCGTGGTCGCGCGCATGCTGCAGGGTTTTGCCACCGGCGGTGAGTACGCCAGTGCCACGGCGTTCCTGGTGGAGAGCGCGCCGGCCAACCGCAAGGGCCTGTACGGCTCGTGGCAGTTGGTGGGGCAGTGCCTGGCGGTGTTCTCCGGGGCGGCGATGGTCGCGCTGGTCACCCACCTGTGCACGCCTGAGGCGTTGGACAGCTGGGGTTGGCGGATCCCGTTCGTGCTTGGCCTGTTGATCGGCCCGGTGGGGCTGTGGATTCGCAAGCACATGGAAGAGCCCGAGGAGTTTCTGGAAGCACGCAAGCAGGCCAAGGGCCAGGCGCCGAGCCTGGGCCAGGTACTGCGTGAGCACCGCCGCGCGCTGTTGGTGTCGATGGGCCTGGCCTGCGGGGCGACGGTGTCGTTCTACGTGGTGCTGGTGAACATGCCGACCTTCGCCCACAAGAACCTTGGCCTGCCGCTGGACCAGGTGTTGCTGGTGCAGATGCTCGCGGTGGGCCTGATGACCGTGGTCATTCCCCTGGCCGGCGCGTTGTCGGACCGGCTTGGTCGGCGGCCGGTGCTGATGGCCTTCACCCTGGCGTTCTTTGTCATGGTCTACCCGCTGTATGTATGGGTGGCTGCGGCGCCGTCGATCGAGCGCCTGCTGGTGATGCAGCTGCTGCTGTGCAGCGCCATCGGCGGCTTCTTCGGCCCGGCGCCGACCGCCCTCGCCGAGCAGTTCCCGGTCGAGGTGCGTTCCACTGGGGTGTCGGTGGCCTACAACGTGGCGGTGATGGTGTTCGGCGGCTTCGCGCCGCTGATCGTCACCTGGCTGAGCAAGGTGCTCGGCACCCCGGTGGCGCCGTCGTTCTACGTGCTGTTCGCCTGCCTGTTGACCCTGCTCGGCACCTATTGCCTGAAAGAAGCACCGCGCGCCGGTAAGTCCGTCGCCTACAACCTTGGAGTGAAACCGTGAACGCGTTAGCTATCGACCCGATCGTCGCCCTCGACGCCGAAGCCCTGTCCCGGGCCATTCATGCCCGTCAGGTGGCGTGCCGCGAGGTGATGCAGGCTTACCTGGGCCATATCGAGCGCTGCAACCCGCAGGTCAATGCGCTGGTGTCGCTGCGCGGCGCCGATGAATTGCTGGCCGAGGCCGATGCGTGCGACGCCGAACTGGCGCGTGGCCAGTCACGCGGCTGGATGCACGGCATGCCCCAGGCGATCAAGGACCTGGCCGCCACCGCCGGGCTGCGCACCACTCTGGGCTCGCCGCTGTTCGCCGAGCAGGTGCCGGCACACGACGCCATCAGCGTGGCGCGGGTGCGGGCGAGCGGGGCGATCATCGTCGGCAAGAGCAACGTGCCGGAGTTCGGCCTGGGCTCGCAGAGTTACAACACGCTGTTCGGCACCACTACCAATGCCTACGACTTCACCCGCGTCGCCGGTGGCAGCAGCGGTGGCGCGGCGGCGGCGCTGGCCATGCGTCTGCTGCCGGTGGCCGATGGCAGCGACATGATGGGCTCGCTGCGTAACCCGGCGGCGTTCAACAACGTGTTCGGCCTGCGCCCATCGCTGGGGCGGGTGCCTTATGGGCCGACACCGGAGCTGTTCGTCCAGCAACTGGCCACTGAGGGGCCGATGGGGCGCAGCGTCACCGATGTCGCCCGCTTGCTGACGGTGCAGGCCGGGCATGATCCGCGGGTGCCGTTGTCGCTCAATGACGGCGGGCGGGATTTCGCGGCCGGGCTGCAACGTGACTTCAAGGGGGCGCGGATCGGCTGGCTGGGTGACTACGACGGCTACCTGCCGATGGAAGACGGCGTGCTGGGCCTGTGCGAGGCGGCCCTGGCCGATTTCGCCGAGCTCGGCTGTGAAGTCGAGGCCTGCCAGCCTGCGTTCGACCAAGCCCGGTTGTGGCAATGCTGGCTCACCCACCGCCACTTCCTGGTGCACGGCAACCTGGCGGCAGCCTATGCCGACCCGGGCAAGCGGGCGCTGCTCAAGCCCGAGGCGCAGTGGGAAGTGGAGGGCGGCTTGCAGCTCAGCGCCGCCGCTGTCTATCAGGCATCAGTGGACCGCAGCGCGTGGTACCAGGCGTTGAACAGGCTGTTCGAGCGTTACGATTTCCTGCTGTTGCCCTCGGCCCAGGTGTTCCCTTTCGACGCAGCCGAGGCGTGGCCGAATCAGGTTGGGGAACGGACCATGGACACCTATCACCGCTGGATGGAGGTGGTGATCGGGCCGACCCTGGCTGGCCTGCCGAGCATGAGCGTACCGGTCGGTTTCAATGCCGCCGGGTTGCCCACGGGCCTGCAGATCATAGGCCCGGCCCAGGCCGACCATGCCGTGCTGCAGCTGGCCTACGCCCATGAACAGCTGACCCGTTGGGTGGAACGGCGCCCGCCGCCAAGCCTGCTGGCACGCTGAACAGGCTGGCCCGGCCCGTATCTTGCTGGGCATGATGACCATCCACGCACAGACAGGGAGGTCGGATACATGGGCACAGCGACAGACAGCGGTGGCGTGCGCTCGGTGGAGCGCGCGCTGGCCATCGTCGAACTGCTTGGCGAGCATCAGGCCCTGGGCCTGGAAGAGTTGCATTACCTCACCGGCCTGCCCAAGGCCACGGCCTCGCGCATGCTTGCCACCTTGCAGGAACAGGGCTGGGTCTACCGCGGCCTGAGCGACCGGCGTTACCGGCTGTGCGCCCGCCGCCTGTTCGGCGACCGCCAGCAGCGTTTCAAGCGCCAGCTGGTGGAAAGCGCCGCGCCGCTGCTGCTGGAACTGAGCGAGCGCACCGGGCTGGTGGTGGACCTGTCGTGCTTTGACGGCGAGCGGCTGGAGGTGATGGAAAGCGCGATTCCGCAGGTGTTGCGCAAGCGTTACCCGAACAACTGCCAGATCGTCGGCCAGCATGCCAGCCTGTTCCATTCGGCAATGGGCCGGGCGTGTCTGAAGGAGCTGGCGGTGGACGAGGTGCGGCGCCTGGCTGGGCATGAGCGGGTGGGCGGTGAAGAGCTGCTGCGTGACCTGGAGGGGGATGCGCACAAGGGCTTCGGGCAGCGCACCGAGGGGTATTGGGAGTATCCAGTGCGCTTGCCGTTCCTGATCCGGGCGATCGCCTTGCCGGTGCGGGTGCAGGGGCAGTTGGCCGGGAGCATTGCCTTGCACTGGCCGCTGGACCAGGCGCCGGTGGAGCGGGTGTTGAGCCTGCACCTGAACAGCCTGGCGGCGACGGTGGGCGAGGTGCAGCATGCCTTGGTGAACTAGGTCGCTTTTAAGGGCCTCTTCGCGGGTGAACCCGCTCCCACAGGTACTGCACAGACTTCAAGTCCGAGGTGATTCCTGTGGGAGCGGGTTCACCCGCGAAGAGGCCCTCGAATGCAACCCATCCATTTGCCAGCAAGCGTTAAATGCAGCTATGCCTAAGGTCTGACCTTAGAAAAAGGCCAAAGCCCCCATGCTGGTCATCGAGCACCTGCACAAATCCTTCCCCACCGCCCAGGGCCCGCTCCAGGTCCTGCGCGGCGTCGACCTGACCCTCTCCCGCGGCAGCAGCCTGGCCCTGATGGGTGAATCCGGCAGCGGCAAAAGCACCTTGCTGCACCTGGTCGCCGGCCTCGACCGCGCCGACAGCGGGCGCATCCTCATCGACGGCGAACCCTTGCACGGCCACGGCGAAGCCGCTCTGGCCCGCTGGCGTCGGGAGGGCATTGGCCTGGTGTTCCAACAATACAACCTGATCAGCAGTCTCGACGTGGCGGCCAACCTGGCCTTCCAGGCGCGCCTGGCCAAGCGCCACGACCCGCAATGGCTGGCCTACCTGGCCGAGCGCCTGGGCTTGGTAACGTTGCTGGGCCGCTATCCAGAGCAGTTGTCGGGCGGCCAGCAGCAACGGGTCGCCATCGGCCGAGCACTGGCCAGCCGGCCGGCGCTGTTGCTCGCCGACGAACCCACCGGCAGCCTCGACGAAGCCAGCAGCGACGAGGTGCTGGCCTTGCTCCTGCAACTGGTCGGCGAGGCCGGCAGCAGCGTGCTGATGGTGACCCACAGCCCGCGCCTGGCCGCCTGCCTGCAGCACTGCTGCGTGCTGCACCAGGGCCGGGTGCAAGGCTCATGAACCACCTGCTGATCACCCTGCAGGCGCTGGGCAGCCATTGGTGGCGCCATCGCTTGCAGTGCCTCAGCATCTTTACCGGCCTGTGGCTGGCCACGGCCCTGTGGACCGGTGTGCAGGCCCTCAACGCCCAGGCGCGCAGCGACTATGCCCAGGCCAGCGCCGTGCTGAGTGGGGCGGCGCACCGGCAGATCGTTGCCCGTGATGGGCAGCACTTCGACCAGGCGCTGTATGTGCAACTGCGCAGGCAAGGCTGGCAGGTGACGCCAGTGCTGGAGGGGCGTTTGCGCCTGGTCGGCGAGCCAGCCGTCTCCGTCAGGCTGATCGGCATCGAGCCGCTGAGCCTGCTGCCGGGCATGGCCGTCGCCGGTGCCGACCCGGCGAGCTTCGACTTGCAAGCCTTCATCGGCACACCCGGACAAGCCTGGGTCGGGCCGGATACCTTGCGCCAACTGGCGGGCAAGTTGCGCACGGTCGATGGCCAGGCGTTGCCGCCACTGATCCTCAACGAACAGTTGGCGCCCGGCGTGATGCTGGTCGATATCGGCGTGGCCCAGGCCTTGCTGGAGGCGCCGGGTCAGCTTTCACGGCTGATCAGCGACACCGACCAGCCGCTGCCGCCGGCCTTCGCCGAACATTTGCAGGTACAGCCAGCGGACGATGACACCGACCTGCAACACCTGACCGCGAGCTTTCATCTCAACCTGACGGCCCTCGGCCTGCTGGCTTTCGTGGTCGGGCTGTTCATCGCCCATGCGGCCATCGGCCTGGCGCTGGAGCAACGACGGGGCTTGATGCGCACGTTGCGCGCGTGTGGTGTCAGCCTGAAGGTGCTGCTGGCGGCACTGGCCCTGGAGCTTGGGTTGTTCGCCGTGGTGGGTGGCCTGGCAGGTGTGGCAGCGGGCTATCTGCTGGCAGCACTGTTGCTGCCTGATTTTGCTTCCAGCCTGCGTGGCCTGTATGGCGCTCAGGTCTCCGGGCATCTGCACCTGCCGCTGTACTGGTGGCTGGTGGGCATTGCCGTGAGCCTGCTTGGCGCCTTGCTGGCGGGCATCGACAGCCTGTTGCGCGCAGCCCGGTTGCCCTTGCTGGCATTGGCTCAACCGCAGGCCTGGCGCCTGGCCCAGGTGCCCTGGCTGAAGCGCCAGGCACTGGCCGCGGCAGGGTTGGCGCTGATTGCCCTGGGCTGCGGCGCCTTCGGCAACAGCCTGTCCAGTGCCTTCACCCTGCTTGCCGCGCTGTTGCTTGCAGCCGCATTGTTGTTGCCGGGCGCGCTGGCCCTGTTGCTCGCCGGCCTGGCGCGGCATACCCGGCGGCCACTGGCGCAGTGGTTCGTTGCCGACAGCCGCCAGCAATTGCCGGCGCTCAGCCTGGCGCTGATGGCATTGCTACTGGCATTGGCCGCCAGCGTCGGCGTGGGTGGCATGACCGAAGGTTTCCGCCGCACCTTCGTCGGCTGGCTCGATCAGCGCTTGGCTGCGGAGCTGTATGTCACACCCCGCGATAGCACTCAGGCGCTGCAGATCTTTCAGCAGCTGCAGCATGACCCTGACGTCAACGCCGTGTTGCCAAGCTGGCGAGTGGAATGGCGCCTGCTGCAGTGGCCGGTGCAAGTGCAAGGGGTGATCGATCATCCGTTCTACCGCAGCCACTGGCCGCTGCTGGAGCAGGCTCCGGACGCCTGGGAACAGTTGGCCAAAGGGCAGGGCGCCATGCTCAGCGAGCAATTGGCGCGGCGCCTTGCTGTAGGGATCGGGGATGCGGTGCAGCTGCCGGACGACCCGCCACAAAGCATGCGGGTGGTGGGCATTCACGCCGACTATGGCAACCCGAAAGGGCATGTACTGGTCAATGCCGACTGGCTGCGCCAGCATGCGCCGGCGGCCAGCCTGAGTGGCCTGAGCCTGCTGATCCGGCCCGGGCAGATGGCCTCGGTCAAGGACACCTTGCAGCGTTTCGGCCTGGACGAATCGCAAGTGGTCGAGCAGGCCAGCCTGAAAGCCTGGTCGACGCAGATATTCAGCCGTACCTTCGCCGTCACCGCAGCCCTGAACAGCCTCACCCTCGGCGTCGCCGGCGTGGCGCTGTTCATCAGTCAGCTTACTCTGGGCCAGCAGCGCCTGGGGCAGCTGGCACCGTTGTGGGTGCTGGGTGTGCCACGCCGCTGGCTGGCCTGGCTGAGCCTGGGGCAGACGCTGATGCTCAGCGGTTTCACCGTGCTGCTGGCGATCCCCCTCGGGCTGCTGCTGGCCTGGTGCCTGGTGGCGGTGGTGAACGTGCAGGCATTCGGCTGGCGGTTGCCCTGGCATGTGTTTGCCAGCCAGTTTGCGCAACTGGCCGCGCTCGGCGTGCTGACCAGCCTGCTGGCCAGCGCCTGGCCCTTGTGGCAACTGGCGCGGCGCCAGCCGGGCGAGCTGTTGCGGCGGTTCGCCGATGAGGGTTGAAACCTGGCTGTTGCTGGCTTGCCTGCTGCTGGCCGGGTGTGACGCGCCTGCGCCGCCGGCCAGGAGCTATGCCGGCCTCGGTGCCGAGGCGGCAGCGTTCAAGCAGGTTACCCGCGACACCGCGCTGGTGTTCCCCCGCGACCACGGTGCCCACGACGGCTATCGCATCGAGTGGTGGTACGTCACCGCCAACCTGCGCGATGCCCAGGGCCGTGACTGGGGCGTGCAATGGACGCTGTTCCGCTCGGCCCTGCGCCCCGGTCCCGACACCAAAGGGTGGAACAGCCCCAACCTGTGGATGGGCCACGCCGCCCTGACCGACCCGAGCGGTCACCAGGTCAGCGAAACGCTGGCACGCGGCGGCATCGGCCAGGCCGGCGTCGAAACCGGGCCGTTCCGTGCGTGGATCAACGACTGGTCGCTGCAAGGCGACGACAGCATCCGCCGCCTGCAGATGGGTGCCAGCGGCCAGGGATTTCGCTATGACCTGACCCTGGCCAGCGACCAGCCGCTGGTGCTGCACGGCGATCATGGTTACAGCGAGAAGTCCGGCAAGGGCCAGGCTTCGTACTATTACAGCCAGCCGTTCTACCAGGTCAGCGGCGAGGTCGTACGGGACGGGCAGCGCATCGCGGTGACCGGGCAGGCCTGGCTTGATCGGGAGTGGAGCAGCCAGCCGTTGGCGGCCGGGCAAAGTGGCTGGGACTGGTTCTCGCTGCACCTGGGCAGTGGCGCCAAGCTGATGCTGTTTCAGGTCAGGGAAGACCAGGGGCAGCCGTACCGCGCCGGCACCTGGGTTGGCCCTGACCGGCAGGTGCGCGCGTTGCAAGGGGCTGAGGTCGAGCTGACGCCGCTGGCCTGGACCGACCAGGCCAACGGCAAGCGTGTGCCGACCCGCTGGCGGGTGCGGGTGCCCTCGGTAGAGCTGGATGTGCAAGTCGAGGCGGTGCAGGCCAAGGCCTGGATGGGCACACGGTTCCCCTATTGGGAAGGGCCTGTGCGGGTGAGTGGCAGCGCACAAGGGCGGGGGTATCTGGAGATGACGGGGTACTAGCGCAGTGATGTACTGATGCTGAGGGCTCTTCGCGGCTAAAGCCGCTCCCACAGAGGGAAAGTGTCAAGGCTCAAGATGTCGCATGCTCTGAAACCGGTTTCAAAAGATTTCCAAACCAGCTAGATTACGCGGCTTTGCCGGCCCCGACCGGACACCAGATGGCGCAACCCAAGGCCGCCCCATAGCTGATGAGGACCCGAAATGCCTGAGCATGCCCCCGACAACCCGCGTCGGGACTTCCTGCGCAAGACCTTGACCCTGATCCCGGTGGTCACCGTGGCAAGCACCGGCCTTGGCGCCAGTCAGCTACTCGCTGAACCGGTGCACGAACCCAAGGTGCCGGCCACCCCACCTGCGGGCAACTATCAGCCAACCTTCTTCACCGCCGAAGAATGGGCCTTCGTGCAAGCGGCCGTGTCGCGCATCATCCCCGCCGACGAACTCGGCCCTGGTGCGCTGGAAGCGGGCGCCGCCGAGTTCATCGACCGCCAGATGAACACCCCTTACGCCACTGGCGCCCAGTGGTACATGCAAGGCCCGTTCAAGGCCGACGCCGCTCCGGAGCTCGGCTACCAGCTGCAACTCAGCCCGCAACAGATCTACCGCCTGGGCATCGCTGCCACGGAGGCGTGGATCAAGAACGCCAGCGGTAAAACCTTTGCCGAGCAAGATAGCGCTACCCGAGACAAGATTCTCGGCAAGATCGAAGCCGGTGAGATCGTTTTCGAGCAGTTGCCGGCCAAGCTGTTCTTCAGCCTGCTGGTGCAGAACACCCGCGAGGGCTTCTTCTGCGACCCGATTCACGGCGGCAACAAGGGCATGGTCGGCTGGACGCAGATCGGCTTCCCGGGTGCCCGGGCAGATTTCATGGACTGGGTCGAGCGCAACGAGCCGTATCCGTTCCCGGCAGTTTCGATTCGCGGCGAGAGGGCGTAAGGCATGGCCAATGCAATGAAGAAGGCTGACGTGGTGATCGTCGGTTTCGGCTGGGCCGGCGCGATCATGGCCAAGGAGCTCACCGAAGCCGGACTGCAGGTGGTGGCGCTGGAGCGCGGGCCGATGCAGGACACCTACCCGGATGGCAGCTACCCGCAGGTGATCGACGAACTGACCTACAGCGTGCGCAAGAAGCTGTTCGTCGATGTGTCGAAAGAGACCGTCACCATCCGCCACAGCGTCAACGATGTCGCGCTGCCCAACCGCCAGCTCGGCGCCTTCCTGCCGGGCAAGGGCGTCGGCGGTGCGGGCCTGCACTGGTCGGGCGTGCACTTTCGGGTCGACCCGATGGAGCTGCGCATGCGCAGCCACTACGAGGAACGCTACGGCAAGCGCTTCATCCCCGAAGACATGACCATCCAGGACTTCGGCGTCAGCTACGAGGAACTCGAACCGCATTTCGACTTTGCCGAAAAGGTCTTCGGCACCTCCGGCCAGGCCTGGACGGTCAACGGCAAGCGGGTTGGCGAAGGGAAGGGCGGCAACCCCTACGCGCCTGACCGCTCCAACCCGTTCCCGCTCGAAGCGCAGAAGAACGTGGTCTCGGCCAAGCTGTTCGAAAAGGCCGCGGCCGGCCTCGGCTACAAGCCCTACAACCTGCCGTCGGCCAACACCTCCGGGCCGTACACCAACCCGTACGGTGCGCAGATGGGGCCGTGCAACTTCTGCGGGTTCTGCAGCGGCTACGTCTGCTACATGTACTCCAAGGCCTCGCCGAACGTGAACATCCTGCCGGCGTTGCGCCAGGTGCCGAACTTCGAGCTGCGCGCCAACGCCCATGTGCTGCGGGTGAACCTCGACGACAGCAAGCGCAAGGCCACCGGCGTGACCTACATCGACGCCCAGGGCCGCGAAGTGGAGCAGCCGGCGGACATCGTCATCCTCGCCGCATTCCAGTTCAACAACGTGCGCCTGATGCTGCTGTCTGGCATCGGCAAGCCGTATGACCCGGTCAAGAACGAAGGCGTGGTCGGGCGCAACTTCGCCTACCAGAACATGGGCACGGTCAAGGCGTTCTTCGACAAGGACACCTACATCAACAACTTCATCGGTGCCGGCGGCAACGGCGTGGCCATCGACGACTTCAACGCCGACAACTTCGACCATGGCCCGCACGGCTTCGTCGGCGGCTCGCCGATGTGGGTCAACCAGGCCGGCAGCCGGCCGATCGCCGGCGTCGCCAACCCGCCCGGCACGCCGGCCTGGGGCAGCGCCTGGAAAAAGGCCACCGCCGACTACTACACCCACCAGGTGTCGATGGACGCCCACGGCGCGCACCAGTCGTACCGCGGCAACTACCTCGACCTCGACCCGACCTACCGCGATGCCTATGGCCAGCCACTGCTGCGCATGACCTTCGACTGGCAGGAAAACGACATCAGGATGAACCAGTTCATGGTCGACAAGCTGAGCAAGATCGCCCAGGCGATGAACCCCAAGTCCATCGCCATTCTCGGCAAGAAGGTCAAGGAACACTTCAACACCGCCAGCTACCAGACCACCCACCTCAACGGTGGCGCAATCATGGGCAGCGACCCGAACACCAGCGCGCTGAACCGCTACCTGCAGAGCTGGGACGTGCACAACGTGTTCGTCCCCGGTGCTTCGGCATTCCCCCAGGGCCTGGGCTACAACCCCACCGGCCTGGTGGCGGCGCTCACCTACTGGTCGGCCCGGGCGATCCGCGAGCAGTACCTGAAGAACCCCGGCCCGCTGGTCCAGGCTTGAGGAGCGATGAACATGAAGAACCTGTTGATCGCAACCTTGCTGCTGGGCGCCACGGCGGCGGCCCAGGCCGATGATGCCCTGGTGAAGAAGGGCGAATACCTGGCCCGCGCAGGTGACTGCGTGGCCTGCCATACCGCCAAGGGCGGCAAGCCCTTTGCCGGCGGGCTGCCGATGGAAACCCCGATCGGCACGGTGTATTCCACCAACATCACCCCGGACGCCAGCGGCATCGGCCAGTACAGCTTCGCCGACTTCGACCAGGCGGTGCGCAAAGGCATCGCCAAGAACGGCAGCACCTTGTACCCGGCCATGCCGTACCCGTCCTACGCGCGGGTCAGCGACGACGACATGCAGGCGCTGTATGCGTACTTCATGCAAGGCGTCGAGCCGGTTGCCCAGCCCAACAAGCCGACCGATATCCCGTGGCCCCTGAGCATGCGCTGGCCGCTGTCGATCTGGCGCGGGCTGTTCGCCCCCGAGGTGCAGGCCTGGCAGGCGCCAGCCGGCGCAGACCCGGTGGTCAGCCGTGGCGCCTACCTGGTCGAAGGCCTAGGCCACTGTGGCGCCTGCCATACCCCGCGCGCCCTGACCATGCAGGAAAAGGCCTTGAGCCCGGCGGATGGCGAGCAATTCCTGGCCGGCAGTGCGCCGCTCGAAGGCTGGATCGCCAAGAACCTGCGCAGCGACCACAAGGACGGCCTGGGCAGCTGGAGCGAAGAGCAGCTGGTGCAGTTCCTCAAGACCGGGCGCAGTGACCGCAGTGCGGTGTTTGGTGGCATGAGCGATGTGGTCGAGCACAGCATGCAGCACCTGAGCGATGCCGACCTGACTGCCATCGCCCGCTACCTGAAGACCTTGCCGCCGAGCGATCCGAACGACCAGCCGCACGTGTATGACCAGCAGGTGGCCGATGCCTTGTGGCAGGGCGACGACAGCAAGCCGGGGGCGTCGGTGTACATCGACAACTGCGCGGCCTGCCACCGCACCGATGGCCATGGCTATACCCGGGTGTTCCCGGCGCTGGCCGGCAACCCGGTGGTGCAGACGGCGGATGCCACCTCGCTGATCCATGTGGTGCTGGCGGGCGGCACGGTGCCGGCGACGCACACGGCGCCGTCGAACTTCACCATGCCGGCGTTCGGCTGGCGCCTGAGTGACCAGGAAGTGGCGGATGTGGTCAATTTCATTCGCACCAGCTGGGGTAACCAGGGCAGCCCAGTCAGCGCTGCCGAGGTGAAACACCTCCGCTAAGGCTGACACTTCCTTCTGTGGGAGCGGGCTTGCCCCGCGAACACCGGCGAAGCCGGTGCCAGACACCGCGTCGCCTGCTTCGCGGGACAAGCCCGCTCCCACAGGTTTCTAAACAAATTCTTCTATAGATCATAAAGTTAGGGTGCATACTTACTGCCTTACCTCATACTCCCTGTAATTCCCCGGCAAAAGGGAGGTTGACGAACGCGCAAGGTTTTGCTGTATTGAAACCGGTTTCATTCGCCGTCACCGACAACAATCACAAGGGACCCGCAATGACCGATTCACCCTCCAACCCCCGCGAGCGGGTGACCATCAGCGAAGTGGCACGCGTGGCCGGCGTGTCCAAGGCTACGGTGTCGCGCTACATCGGCGGCGATCGCCAGCTGCTGGCCGACGCCACCGCCAAGCGCCTGGAAGAAGTCATCGAGCGCCTGGGCTACCGGCCCAACCAGATGGCCCGCGGCCTCAAGCGTGGCCAGACACGCCTGATCGGCATGCTCGTGGCCGACATTCTCAACCCCTATTCAGTGGCCGTGATGCATGGCGTGGAAACCGCCTGCCGCCAGCATGGCTACAGCCTGGTGGTGTGCAACACCAACCGCGACGACGAGCAGGAGCGCCACCACTTGACGGCCCTGCAGTCCTACAACGTCGAAGGGCTGATCGTGAACACCCTCGGCCGCCACCCTGGCGAACTGCTCAACCTGCAGCGCGACATCCCCATGGTATTGGTCGACCGGCAGTTGCCAGAGCTCAAGGTCGACCTGGTCGGCCTGGACAACGCCGATGCCATCGAGCAGGCCCTGGACCACCTGCAGGCGCAAGGCTACCGCGACATTCTCGCGGTCACCGAACCGCTGGATGGCACCAGCTCGCGCCTGGAGCGAGTGCAGGCCTTTACCGCGTCGATCAGCAACCGCAATGGCATGCGCCAGCAGCTGCTGGAAGTCGATGCGGGGTTGCCGGCCAAGCTCGGCGCCTTCCTGGCCAGCAAGGGCCATGGCCCGCAGGCAATCTTCACCTTCAACGGCGTGGCGACCTTGGCAGTCACCCGCGTGTTGCACGATTCGGGCTGCAAACTGTTCAGCGAAGTGGGCCTGATCGCTCTCGACGAACTGGACTGGTACCCCCTGGTCGGCAGCGGCATCACCGCACTGGCCCAGCCCACCGAGCGCATCGGCGTGGCCGCGTTCGAGTGCCTGCTCGAACGCCTGCGCGGCAGCCATGACGCGCCGCGACGCATCGATTTCAAGGCACAGCTGATTACCCGAGGGTCCACTCAAGCACACGAATAATCCGCAGGCAGCAGGGCTGCCTGCATGGCTGCAATCAAAAATGAAACCGGTTTCATAAGGATAAGAACAATGCACGCGAACCCCGTTTCCATCAGCCTCTCCAGCTACGGCGCCAGCCTTGTGCGGCAACGTGGCCAGATGAGCTTTATTGATCTGCTGGCGGCTGCTGGCGTCAGTCGCATCGAACTGCGCGAAGAGTTGTTCGACGAAGCGCCCGACACTGTCGCGCTCTCGGCAGCGATCGCAGCCTCAGGCCTGGAATGCCTCTATTCCTCGCCGCTGGAACTGTGGACGGCGCAAGGCCAGCCAGCCCCGCAACTGCCGGCGAAGCTGGCGCTGGCCAAGGCCCTGGGCGCCGTGGCGCTGAAGGTTTCACTCGGGCATTACCATGAGCAATGCGATGTCGGTGCCTTGCAGGCACTGCTGCGCGAAGATGACCCTGTGTTGCTGGTGGAGAATGACCAGACCCCACAAGGCGGGCGTATCGAGCCGCTGCTGCGGTTCTTCCGGCATGCCCAGGGCTGGGCGCTGCCGCTGGGCATGACCTTCGACATCGGCAACTGGCAATGGCAGGGCGAGTCCGCGTTGCAGGCCGCTCGCCAACTCGGCCACTGGGTGCGCTACGTGCACTGCAAGGCCGTGCAGCAAGGCGCAGATGGCCGTTTGCACGCCGTTCCGCCGAAAGCGGCCGACCTGCTGGCCTGGGAAGCGCTGTTCGACGAATTCAGCCCTGGGCTGGTGCGTGCGGTCGAATACCCGTTGGTAAGCGATGACCTGTTGGCGCTGACCCGTGCGCAGGTGCATAACCTGGCGCGCCTGGGGCTGGGTGAGGAGGTGAGCCATGCGTGAGCATGATGTGCTGTGTTTCGGCGAAACCATGGCCATGTTCGTCGCCGAGCACAGCGGTGACCTGGCCAACGTCGGCAACTTCGGCAAACGCATCGCCGGCGCCGACAGCAACGTGGCCATCGGCCTGGCCCGGCTGGGCTTTCGCGTGCGCTGGCTGAGCCGGGTCGGCGATGACTCGCTGGGGCGTTTCGTACTCGCCGCCCTGCGCCAGGAAGGCCTGGATTGCAGCCGGGTCGAAGTCGATGGCAGCCGCCCGACCGGCTTTCAGCTGAAAAGCCGCTGCGATGATGGCAGCGACCCGGTGGTGGAGTACTTTCGTAGCGACTCCGCCGCCAGCCGCCTTTCTACCGCGCTGCTCGACCCGGCGCTGCTGCAGGCCCGCCACCTGCATGCCACGGGCATTCCACCGGCGCTTTCGGCCAGCTGCCGGGCATTGTCCCATGCCCTGATCGACGGTATGCGCGAGGCCGGGCGGAGTATTTCCTTCGACCCGAACCTGCGCCCGTCACTGTGGCCCGACCGGGCGACCATGGTCCGTGAAATCAACGCCCTGGCCGTGAAGGCCCACTGGGTCCTGCCCGGCCTGGAAGAAGGCCGTTTGCTCACCGGCCAGCACACCCCCGCTGACATCGCGGCCTTTTACCTCGACCAGGGGGTGGAGCACGTGGTGATCAAGCTGGGCGATGCGGGGGCCTACTACCGCAATTGCCATGGCGCGGGGCAGGTCGCCCCGGTGCCGGTGGCCCAGGTGGTGGACACCGTAGGCGCCGGCGATGCCTTTGCCGTCGGCGTGGTCAGCGCGCTGCTCGAAGGTCGCCCGCTGGCCGATGCGGTGGCGCGCGGCAACTGGTGCGGCAGCCGCGCCGTGCAATCCCGCGGTGACATGGAAGGCCTGCCACACCGTCACCAACTCCACGCGCACGAACTGCGCAGAAGTGCCTGAACCGCTGAACGCCGGCTTGCCGGCCCTGTTGCGACAAGAACAACAAGCTCAGGAGAACGTTTCATGCAATCGACTCGCCTCGCACCACGCCGCTGGTGGTACATCATCCCGATCGTCTTCATCACTTACAGCCTGGCCTACCTGGACCGCGCCAACTACGGCTTTGCCGCGGCCTCGGGCATGGCCGACGACCTCAAGATCACGCCTGTACTGTCCTCGCTGCTGGGGGCGCTGTTCTTCCTCGGCTACTTTTTCTTCCAGGTGCCTGGCGCGATCTACGCCGAAAAACGCAGCGTGAAGAAGCTGATCTTCGTCAGCCTGATCCTCTGGGGTGGCCTGGCGACCCTGACCGGGATGATCAGCAACGTCTACCTGCTGATCGCCATCCGCTTCCTGCTCGGCGTGGTGGAAGCCGCGGTGATGCCGGCCATGCTGGTGTACCTGTGCCACTGGTTCACCCGCGCCGAACGCTCGCGGGCCAACACCTTCCTGATGCTCGGCAACCCGGTGACCATCCTGTGGATGTCGGTGGTGTCGGGTTACCTGATCAAGCACTTTGACTGGCGCTGGATGTTCATCATCGAAGGCCTGCCGGCGGTGCTCTGGGCTTTTATCTGGTGGCGCCTGGTGGATGACCGGCCAGCCCAGGTGAAATGGCTCAGCGAGCAGGAAAAGGCCAGCCTGCAGCAGGCCCTGGCGGCGGAGCAGCAAGGCATCAAGCCGGTGAAGAACTACCGCGAGGCGTTCCGCTCGCCACAGGTGATCGTACTGTCGCTGCAGTACTTCTGCTGGAGCATCGGTGTATACGGCTTCGTGCTGTGGCTGCCGTCGATCCTCAAGCAGGCGGCCAATGTCGACATTGTCGAGGCCGGCTGGCTGGCGTCGGTGCCGTACATGGCGGCGGTGCTGGGCATGATCGGGGTGTCCTGGGCGTCGGACCGGCTGCAGAAGCGCAAGCGCTTCGTCTGGCCGCCACTGCTGATCGCTGCCGTGGCGTTCTATGGCTCCTACGCACTCGGTACCGAGCATTTCTGGCTGTCCTACACGCTGCTGGTGATTGCCGGGGCGTGCATGTACGCACCTTATGGCCCGTTCTTCGCCATCGTCCCGGAGATCCTGCCGAGCAACGTGGCCGGTGGCGCCATGGCGCTGATCAACAGCATGGGCGCGCTGGGTTCGTTCGGGGGTTCGTGGCTGGTGGGCTACCTGAACGGCGCCACCGGTGGCCCGGGTGCCTCATACCTGTTCATGTCGGGCGCGCTGCTGGCTGCAGTGGCGCTGACCGCCGTACTGAAAACCTCACAGACCTCAGGCCGCGCCAAGCGCGGCGGCCCACTCCTGGCCATGAGCCAATAGGAATCTGCCATGAAGAAACGCATCGTCTTGTACAAACGCCTGTCCGACGCCTTGCTGGCCAGGCTGGAGGAACAGGTGGAGGTGACCTGGGTGGACACCGCCGCCGCAGATGGCCTGGCGCGTCTGCGCGACGCTTTGCCAGGCGCCCATGGCCTGCTGGGCGCCAGCCTGCGCCTGGACAGCGAGCTGCTCGACCTGGCACCGCAGCTGGAGGTGATTTCCAGCGTGTCTGTGGGGGTCGACAACTACGACATCGCCGACCTGACACGGCGCGGGGTGATGCTGACCAACACCCCTGACGTACTCACCGAAACCACTGCCGATACCGGCTTCGCCCTGATCCTGGCCACCGCGCGGCGGGTGGTGGAACTGGCCGGCTGGGTGCGTGAAGGGCATTGGCAGGCGAGCCTGGGGCCGGCACATTTCGGTACCGATGTGCATGGCAAGACCCTCGGCATCGTCGGCATGGGGCGCATTGGTGAAGCGTTGGCGCGGCGCGGCGCGGCCGGCTTCGGCATGCGCGTGCTGTACCACAGTTCGCGCGCCAAGCCTGAGGTGGAGGCGCGTTATGCGGCGCGCTATTGCAGCCTGGAGGCGTTGCTGACCGAGGCGGATTATGTGTGCCTGACGGTACCGCTCAGTGCCAGCACCGAGGGGCTGATCGGCGCCCGCGAGCTGGCGCTGATGAAGCCCGAGGCGATACTGGTGAACATTGCCCGTGGGCGGGTGGTGGATGAGGCCGCGTTGATTGAAGCGCTACAGCAGAAACGGATTCGCGGGGCAGGGCTGGATGTGTTCGTGCAGGAGCCATTGGCAGCTGATTCGCCGCTATTGCAGCTCGATAACGTGGTGGCGACGCCGCATATCGGCTCGGCGACCCATGAAACGCGGGAGGCCATGGCGCGTTGTGCGGTGGACAATCTGCTTAGCGCCCTGGCAGGCCAACGTCCACCGAATCTGGTCAATCACAACAGCCCAGCATGAACACAAATCCCCTGTGGGAGCGGGCGTGCCCGCGAACACCGGCGCAGCCGGTGCCATGCACCGAGTCGCCTTTTTCGCGGGCATGCCCGCTCCCACAGGGGCCGGGTAAGGGCTTAGTAGAGTGGGTTACTTGAAGTCCCACTGCATCTGGGTCGCGATGCTCACCCCGCTGGACGACTTCACACACACATCCAGGTAATCGGTAAAACGCGGCGGCACAGCGATGCCTTCTTCGAGCAGGCGGCTGTTGTCGAACAGGTAGTTGAGGTCGGCAAAGCCGCTGTACAGGCGCAGGGCACGCAATACCAGGCGCGGGTTGGCCGGGCCGATGCGCGCTTCGAAGTCCTGCGCCAGGCTTTTCAGGTCATCGACATCGACCTTGCGGTAGCGCTCGCCTACCGGCTGCGCGCCGTTGGCATGGGCGAAGGCCTGGTCGATCTCACCGAAGGTGCAGGCGGCCTGGTGGCCAGCCGAGATGTGGTACAGGTTGTGCTCCAGGCGTGGCTTGAGGGTGAGGCCGATCAGCGCTTCGGCGCAGTAGTCGACCGGGATCACGTCGATCTGCTCGTCCAGCTCGCAGGTGAAGCTCTCCAGCGCGAAGCCCATGCGGAACACCCAGAAGATGCTCGCCGACGCCTGACAACCGAGGGTGCGGTGGCCCACCACGATGGACGGGCGCGCCACCACCAGCGGCAGTTGCGGCAGCTGCTCGCTCATGCGCCGTTCGATTTCTGCTTTCGATGCGGTGTAGTCGACCAGCTGCTGTTCGGCGGCCGGGAACTCCCACGACTCGCTGATCGGCGACTCGCGCTGCGGGCCGCAGCTCATCGCCGTGCCCACGTGCAGGAAGCGCTTGAGGCGCGTCGAGCGGCTCATCACCTCGGCGAAGGCGTAGGTGCCTTCGACATTGACCGGCCAGATGTTCGGGTTCTTCGAGAAGGAGGCCACCGCCGCACAGTTGATCACCCGGTCGATTTGCATCAGCCGCGGCGTGGCCTCGGCCAACCAACCGGTATCGAGGAAGTCGCCGCACAGGATCTGGTCGGCGCGCAAGGCCAGGCAGTCCTGCTCTTCAACGCCGTGTTGGCGCAGGTTGTCGCGCAGGCGCTCGAGGCCTTGCTCCTGGCTGTCGGCGCGCACCAGAAAACACAGGTTGGCGCTGCGGCCATTGGCAATCAGTTGGGCCGTTACCGAACCACCGAGAAAACCGGTGGCGCCAGTCAGCAGCATATGTTCGTGTAGGTCGAAGTTGATATGTGGGGCAGGCGCGTTCATAAACTTCCTCTGAAAAGTTTATTGGCGTGGATCGAGGTTTGAGCTCATGCCTGGAGCGCGCAGGGACTGGCGTTCAGCTCGGAGCGAGGCGATTGTCAGGGCGTTGGGAGGGAAGTTGCAATTAACGAAATGCGGGTTTCATATGAAACAAAAGTTAATGAAAGTTTTAGCCTTCATTAATTAAGAGATGCGCATTGCAAGGTTGCCAGAGGCTTTGTTATCAGTAAGTGAGACGAATGTGAAAAATACCTTCGGCCTTGCTCAATTGCGATCCCTGTGGGAGCCGCGCTTGCCGGCGATGGGCCGCAACGGGGCCCCACGATTTCAAGGTTGTTTCATAAATTGCCGGGGCCGCTTCGCGGCCCATCGCCGGCAAGCGCGGCTCCCACATAGATGCGGCTCGCTTAAGTGGTCAGTTCGCTGGCCAAGGGCTCAGGCGCGATGGCTGGCGCAAACACCTGCTCATTGCTGCGCAAGCTGCGCATCAGGCTGTACCCGGTCAGCAGCATGTAGATAGCAATCGGCAGGCCGACCACGATGCTGGCCATCTGGATTGCCAGCAAGCCCCCGGCAATCACCAGGCTGCCCGCAATCGCACCTTCCAGCACGCACCACAGCACGCGTATCCAGTTGGGCGGGTCGATGCTGCCCAGCGAGTTGAGCATGCACAGCACCTGGGTACCGGCATCGGCTGCGGTCACGAAGTGCACCGCCAGCAACAGGCAGATGATCACGCTCAGCACCGCGCCCAGAGTCGGGCCGTCGAGGCGGTCGAGCAGGGTGAACATCGCCGTGGTAGTTTCCTTGCGCGTGGCTTCGAGAATCGGCCCGCCCTGGAAGGCACCGGCAGCGGTCTGTTCGGCGACCGGCAGTTTTTCGTAGGCGTGGCGCACCTGTTGTTCATCTTTCAACGCAGTGCCGCCGAACACCGCCATCCACAGGATGGTCACCACGGTGGGTACCAGTAGCGCGCCGAACACCAGTTCGCGAATGGTCCGGCCACGGGAAATACGGGCGATGAACAGGCCCACGAACGGCCCCCAGGTCATCCACCACGGCCAGTAGAAGGCGGTCCAGCTCTTCTGCCAGGCGCTGTCGGCCTGGGCATCGGTCCAGAAGCTCATGCCGATGATGTTCTGCGCGTAGTCGCCGGCCGATTCGAACAGCAGGTTCATGATGTAGTTGGTCGGGCCCAGGCCCAGCACCACCAGCATCAGGCCCAGGGAAATCCACATGTTCAGGGTCGACAGGCGCTTCATGCCCTTGGACACCCCGGCCACCAGCGAGATCGAGGCAATCACCGTGACCACGGCGATGATGCTCAGCTTGAACGACAGGCTGACCGGGGTGCCGAACACCTGGTGCATGCCCATGTTGATCTGCTCGACGCCCAGCCCCAGCGACTGCGAAACCCCGAACGCCGTCACCGCGCCGCCGATGATATCGACGGCATGGCCGATCGGCCCGTAGATGCGGTTGCCGATGATCGGGTAGAGGATCGAGCGCAGCGCCAGCGGCAGGCCTTCGCGGTAGGCGAAGTAGGCCAGGCCCAGGCCGATCACGGTAAAGATCGCCCATGGGTGCAGGCCCCAGTGCAACAGGGTGATGCGCATCGCCATCGATGCGGCCTGGTCGGTCAGGCCCGGGGTGAACGGGTTGCTGGCGTAGTGCAGGACGGGTTCGGCAACCGACCAGAAGATCAGCCCCACGCCCATGCCGGCACTGAACAGCATGGCAATCCAGGCGGCAAAGCTGAATTCCGGTTTTTCGTCGGGGCGGCCGAGCTTCAAGGTGCCGTGGCGGCTGAAGGCGATGTACACCAGCACCCCGAGGATGCCGCTGACCAGCGCCAGGTAGAACCATTTGAGGTGGTCGAGGATGGCGTCGGAGGCGCTTTTGAACACACCCGCGGCCTGGTCGCCGTGGGCGGCGCAGAGCACCACGAAGGCCACGACAATGGAGAGGGACCCTACCGTCACGGTAGGGTTGAGGCCTTTGAAGAGGCCTTGTTTTGCACGCATCGGCTCTATCCTTTTTATTGTTGCAGGCGGGCGCTGGAGCGGCCCGCCTGGCTGCGTCGCGGGTGTTGCAAGGGACTATGGATTCAGAGGTCGATCACCAGGTCTGAAGTGGGGCGGCTGCAGCACAGCAGGCGCAGGCCTTTGTCGATCTCGCGCTGGCGGATGCCGCCGTTGTGGTTCATTTCGACGCTGCCTTCGAGCACGGCGGTCTTGCAGGTGCCGCATACACCCTGGCTGCAGGAGGAAGGGACCACCGCACCGGCCTTCTTGGCGGCGGCCAGGACGGTCTGGTCGGCGCCCATGGTGAAGGTCTTGCCGGAACGGGCCAGGCGCACGCTGAAGGTATCCAGGGCCTGGCCAGGGGCTGCGGGTTCGGGCTCCGGCTGCAGCTCGGCGCTGATGTCGAAGCTTTCCTGGTGATAGCGCGCCAGGTCGAAGCCTGCGCCGGCCAGCAGGCCCTTGGCCGCATCCATGTAGCCCTTGGGCCCGCAGGTGAACACCGCGCGTTCCATGAAGTCGGGGATCTGCTGCTGCAGCACCTCCAGCGACAGGCGCCCGAGCGGCCCGGCCCAGTCCGGCTCGTCACCCAGGCTTTCGCAGAAGAACAGCGTGCGCAGGCGCGGCATGCTGCGCTCAAGGCGTGCCAGCTCGTCGCGGAAGATGATGTCCTTCGGCGTGCGCGCACTGTGCACGAAGACAATGTCCAGGTCCGCGTGCAGGTCGGCGGCAGCGCGGGTCATGGCCATCAGCGGGGTGATGCCGGAGCCGGCCGACAAGTACAGCAGCTTGCGCGCCGGGCCGACCACCGGGGTGAAGATGCCCGCCGGGCCGGAGGCCGCGAGGGCGCTGCCCGGCTGCAGGTTGTCGTGCAGCCAGTTCGACACCACGCCACCCGGCACCCGCTTGACCGTGATAGAGAAGGTGAACGGCCGGGTCGGCGTCGACGACAAGGTGTAGCAGCGCGACACGCTGCTGCCGTCGATCACCGGCGACACGGTGAGGAACTGCCCGGGCTCGTAGGCCAGGGCATGGTGGTTCGGGCTGTGGAAGGTGAAGGTCTTGACGTCGTGGGTCTCGTTGACGACGTTCAGGCACTCGATGCGCTGGCTGTCGCCGCTGGCCCACTGGGCGCCGTGGGCGGCCCAGTGGTCGGTGTCGGCGAAGCGCTGGTCGGCGCGCAGGCTGGCGATGTTCGCGGTAATGGTCTGCAGCATGCTCATGGCCTCACACTCCGTGCGCGGCGAGGCGCGAGGTGTACCAGCGGGCGAACTGGTCGACGTAGGGCTCGGTGAAGGTGGAGTAGGGGCCGGGAACGAAGGCTGGGTCCTGGGTGCCGCTGTGGGTGATGGCGACCAGTGCGGCGTCCTGCTGGGTGGTGGCAACCCAGACTTCGGTCAGGCGCTGCAGGTCGTAGTCCACCCCTTCCACGGCGTCGCGATGCACCAGCCACTTGGTGCGCACCAGGGTGCGGTCCGGCGACAGCGGGATGATCCAGCTGATCATGGCGTGGTCGCTCATCACGTGGGCCCAGGCGTTGTTGCCCCACAGGTGGGTATCGCCAAGGTCGCGACGGGTCAGGTTGCCCAGCAGCTTGCTGCAGGCGACCTTGGTGTCGAGGGTCTGCGATTCGCCGCTGCCGGCGATGATCATGCGCTGGGTGCGGAACTGGGTGGGCGAACTGTCCTGCAGGTGCTCGACGGTTTCATACAGCAGGCCGTCGCTGGCCCAGTCGGCCTCGATGCCGGCCTTGCGGATCTGGTAGGCATCGTAGGAGGCGCGGGCTTCCTCGCTCATTTCTTCGAGGCTGACGCCGAGGTCTTCGGACTGGTACGAGACGATCAGCTCCGGGTGGGTACCGGCGCAGTGGTAGCACTCACGGTTGTTTTCCATCACCAGCTTCCAGTTGCCGTTCTCGATGTAGTCGAGCTCAAAGGCAATGCGGGTGTTGGTCAGGTCGAAGGGGGCGAAGCGCGGGCCCATGACCTCTTCGAGGTCGCTGATGTCGTCTGGCGGGTTGTCGGCCAGGCAGATCAGCACGTGGCTGCCGATCACCTTGCAGTGCACCGGGATCAGGCTGCGGCACTTGGGGTCGAAGGCCTTGCCCATGTGGCTGGCGTGCCTGAGGCTGCCGTCCAGGTCGTAGGTCCACTGGTGGTAGGGGCAGACCAGCATGCCGACAGTGGACTTGCCCGGTTCCTTCAGGCGAGCACCGCGATGGCGGCAGACGTTGCGGTAGGCGCGGATCTGCTCGTCATCGTCGCGCAGGATCAGCACCGAGGCCTTGCCGATGTCCACGGTGAAGACATCGCCCGGCTCATCGACATCTGCAGTAACGGCAACCTGGATCCAGTGCTTGTTGAAGAAGATATCCATATCCGTTTCGAAGATATCCTGGCGGCTGTACAACTCGCCATTCATGCCAAAACCGGGTTGGCGTGATTCAACAAGTTCGCGATGGGATTTGATTATCGGGCGGCTCATAGTTGACCTCGGGCACTCTTATTCTTTAATGACCAAACTGCTGGTGGCGATTATCGAAGTGCCCCACTAGAGCGTCAATGCGCTTAATTTTCCGCTTTGCATTACTTCAGGTTATTCAAAAACTGCCACTTTGCAGCCATTGCACCAGTGCCGCCATGTGCGGGTTTTTCGGCCGTCCATGGGGCGCTACCAGGTAGTAGGACTGTTCCGTGCGCACCGAGAAGGGTTGCAGGCGAACCAGCGCGCCGCTGGCCAGCAGGTGCTCGACCAGCCGGCCCCAGCCCAGAGCGATGCCATATCCCTGCAGTGCCGCATTGATGGCATCGGTGTACAGGCTGCAGCGCAGGTTGTAGTGCAGTGCGCCAGGGGCGCCGCCTTTCTCGCGGAACCAGCTCGGCCAGGCGACCCAGCCCTCGGAGGTGGAGTCCGCATCCAGCAGCCCGGCGCCCGCCAGTGCTTCCAGGCTGGTGGGCATCGGGTTGCGCGCCAGCCAGGCGGGCGAGCACACCGGGAAGACTTCTTCGTCGAACAGCAAGGTGGCCTCGCCATCGTCCCAATGGCCATCGCCAAAACGCACGTCGAGGTCGCAGTTGCGGGTGCGCAGGTCGCCGGTGAACATCTGCGTGGCCAGGCGCAGCTGCACCTGCGGCAGGGTGCTGGCCAGCTGGTTCAGGCGCGGCATGATGCGCAGCTGCGAAAATGGCGCGGTCGAGCCCAGCACGATTTCCTGGCGGTTGCAGCCCTGGTTGATCTGGTCGAAGGCACTGGCCACCCGTTGCAGCGACTCGGAAATGCTGGCGAACAGGATGTCGCCGGCATCGGTCAGGCTGATGTTGCGGTGTGCGCGGTGGAACAGCAGCGCGCCGAGGTTTTCTTCGAGCACCTTGACTTGCTTGCTGACCGCCGCCTGGGTCACGCCCAGCTCGGTGGCGGCCAGGGTGAAGCTGTTGAGCCGGGCCACGGCCTCGAACTGCAGCAAGGCGGTCATCGACGGGATGATCCGGCGGTAGCCCTTGTGTTTCTGGGCGCCTGATGGGTTGTTCATGGTCGTCCGAATCTTGTTGTTGTATGCAGTGCACGGGCAGGGCGCCCCTGAGCCAGATGATGAGCAGGGCCAAGGGCGGCGGATATTACGGTTATGACAATAAATAGAATGCCGTGGCACAGCGGGCTGCCAGGGGCGGGGCTTTATAATACAAATTGACACGGATATACAATGCGCCTGCCGAGGGCCGCGTTACATTGCCAAAAAAGAAGTTTGCCTCGCTCGCCATTGCGGGCCGCCTGCCAATTATTGGTCATAAATATAATAATGAGGGTCGTATGTACCAAGGCGATGAAATACTTTCGGTAAACCATATCTTCAAAGTGTTCGGCAATAATCCGGACATGGCCATGGAGATGCTGCGCAACGGTGCCGACAAGCACGAAATCTTCAGCAAGACCGGCCACGTCGTCGGCGTGTTCGATGCCAGCTTTTCCGTCAAGCGAGGCGAGATCTTCGTCATCATGGGCTTGTCCGGTTCGGGCAAGTCGACCATGGTGCGGTTGTTCAACCGCCTGATCGAGCCCACCTCCGGCAGCATCCACCTCAACGGCAAGGAAATCACCGGGCTGTCGGACAAGGCCCTGCTCGACGTGCGCCGCAAGGAAATGGGTATGGTGTTCCAGTCCTTCGCCCTGATGCCGCACATGAGCGTGCTGGAAAACACCGCGTTTGGCCTTGAAATCGCAGGTGTGCCCGAAGCCGAGCGCCACAGCCGTGCCCGTGAAGCGCTGAGCCAGGTGGGCCTGGCCGGCCACGAGCACAGCTACCCGCACCAGCTTTCCGGCGGCATGCAGCAGCGCGTGGGCCTGGCCCGGGCGCTGGCCAACGACCCGACGATCCTGCTGATGGACGAGGCGTTTTCCGCCCTCGACCCGCTGATCCGCAGCGAGATGCAGGGCGAGCTGATGCGCCTGCAGGCCGAGCAGCAGCGCACCATCATCTTCAT
>NZ_JAGIBG010000022.1 GCF_017744435.1 Pseudomonas sp. | reverse complement strand
GCCTGATCACGCTTCAACCTGCACCGGCCTCTTCGCGGGCACGCCCGCTCCCACAGGTACACCACAGGTTTCGAGTCCTGTGCTGTCCCTGTGGGAGCGGGCGTGCCCGCGAAGAGGCCGGTGCAGGTTGAAGCGTGATCAGGCGTTGGCCAGCACCCGACGGCGCTTCACCACCAGGCTGTCCACCACCCACATCACCACCATCGACACCCCCACCAGCGGGAACATGACGCCGAGCACCAGCATTACGCCCACAGCCGTCTTCCAGCGCGGCAGGTCATGACGCAGCGGCGGCACCCCCAGCCCACCCTCGGGCCGGCGTTTCCACCACATCACCAGGCCGCTTACCGAACCCAGCAGGATCATCAGGCACACCAGCAGGATGATGACCTGGTTCAACGGGCCGAACATCTTGCCTTCGTGCAGCATCACGCCCAGCTCGGTTGCGCGAGCCACCGGGCTGTAATCCTGCCAGCGCACATCCGCCAGCACCTTGCCGGTGTACTGGTCGACATGCAGGGTCGCATCGTTGCGTGGGTCGTCGGCGAACACGGCGATGGTGTACACACCCTCGGCAGTGGTCGGCGCAGTGATGCTGTAGCCCGGTTCGACCTGGCGCGAAGTGGCGATGTCTTCCACCTGCTGCAGGCTCACCTGTGGCGCAGCCGGAGCACTGTCCATCATGTGATGCCCGGCATGTTCGGCGTGCGCGCCGGATTGCGGCATCGGCGTGTTCTCCATCGCCCACGGCACGGTCTGACGGTGCGCACTGTTCAATTCGCGGGCCTGCTGGTCCGACTTGGGCACGTCATTCCACATGGCCGCCGGGAAGCGGTTCCACAGATCGGCGTACTGCTTGCCCCACATGCCGGTCCAGGTCATGCCGCTGACCAGCATCAGCAACAGCAGGGCAGAACCCCAGAATCCGGTCACCGCATGCAGGTCGCGCCAGAACAATCGACCTTTCGCCGCGAACCGTGGCCACAGCACGCCGGCCCCGTTACGCCCGCGTGGCCACCAGAGATACAGGCCAGACACCACCAGCACGATGCCCCAGCCGGCGGCCAGCTCAACCAGGCGGTCACCGACCGTACCGACCATCAGTTCGCCGTGCAGGGCGCGGGCGATGGCCTGCAGGTTCTGCTTGCCGTCCTGCTCGCCAAGGATCTTGCCGCTGTACGGGTCGACAAACACGTTCAGCTCGCGGCCACCGTCATGCACCACGAACTGTGCGCTGCGCTCGGCATTGATCGGCGGCAGGTACTGGCCGACATGGCCTTTCGGGTAGGCCTGGCGCACTTCGGCCAGCAGCGTGTCGGCGCCCTGTCGATGATGGCCGGCTTCGACCACGATCAGGTCACGGTACAGCAGCGGGTCGAGCTGCGGCTTGAACAGGTAGATGATCCCGGTGAGCGCCAGCAGGATCATGAACGGGGCCACGAACAGCCCCGCATAGAAGTGCCAACGCCAGGCCAGGTTGTAGAAGTTGATGCGTGTTCCTCTCATGGGAACCTCCTGTTTGACCAGCTGATGGGCGCGACCGAAGCCGCGCCCGTTGTTGTTGTCAGAAGCTGAAATCGACCTTGGTCCAGAAGGTCCTGCCTGGCTCGTTCACCGGCTGTGGATCATTGGCCGGGTAGCCGAACCCGGCATTCCCGGCCAGGTTCAGGTGCTCGGCGTAGGCCTTGTCGAACAGGTTGTCGACCCCTGCGCTGAGCTTGAGGTTGTGGTTCACCTTGTAGGCGCCGTTGAGCGAGAACACGCCGAAACCGGCGCTCTTTTCGAAGTCCTTGCCGACCACGTTGCCCTGGTTCTCGGCGACGCGGTTCTGCTCCGCCACCAGGCGCCACAGGGCACCGGCGCTCCAGCTGTCGCGGCTGTAGGTCAGGCCCAGGCGGCTCTCCAGCGGCGGCATCTGTGGCAGTGCCTTGCCGTCGCTGCTGTTCTTGCCCCAGGCGTAGGCCAGGGTGGCATCGGCCTTCCAGCGCTCGGTGAGCCTGTAGGCCGCGCCCAGTTCGCCGCCCATGATGCGGGCATCGATGTTCTGAGCCTGGGAGGTGCTCATGCCCATCATCCCGGTGCGGTAGTCGAACAGGATGTAGTCACGGATCTGCCCGACGTAGCCCGAGGCCCAAGCCTCCAGGCGCTCGTCGCGGTACTGGATGCCGAAGTCGAGCTGGGTGGTCTTCTCCGGCTTGATACCGTCGAACGCGTTGGCCGCTCCGGGTGGCGCCAGCTTCGGCGAGAACAGCTCCCAGTAGTCCGGGAAGCGCTGGGCGTGGCCGAGGCCGATGTAGGTGGTGGCGGGGATTGCCGCCAGGTCATGCTCGTATCGCACGAAACCGCTTGGCAGCGTGTCGGCGCGGGTGTCGCCTTGAGTGGCGCTGCCCTGGCGGAAGTCCCGGGCCGAGGCACGGTCCAGGCGGGCACCGGTGATCAGCCGGTCTTCGCCGGTGGCGTACCAGGTGAGCTCGCCGAAAGCACCATAGTTGTGGAAGTCGGCGTCCTTGGTCCAGGGCTGGCCCTTGTGCGCATCGACGCCCATGCCGCCGCGCTGGCGGTGTTCGTTGGTCTGCGCGTCGATGCCGCCAATCAGCTGCACATCTGCCCAGCGCCAGGTGGCCTTGAGGCGAGCGCCCAGCGTGCGGCGGTCGACGTTGCTGACCATGGGCATGCCCATCATGCCAGTGCCTGATGGCGTGCGCAGGCTGTAGTTGTCCATCACGTGGTCGGCGTAGTTGTAGTAGACCTGCGCCTCGACCTTGTCGAGCACCTCGCCGAGGTTGGACTTTTCAAAGCGCAGGCCCAGGCTCTCGCGCTTGAACTGCGAGCCGTCCATGCCACGGCCGGCGTAGCGCGCCTCGCCGTCACCCTTGCCGGCGGTGAGTTCGAGCAGTGTGTCCTGGTCTGGGGTCCAGCCCAGGGCCACGTCGCCATTCCACTTTTCCCAGCGTGAAGGCACGGTGTCGCCGTTGCCATCCTCGTAATCGTCCGAGTGCGACTGGTTGCCGACGAAGCGCGCATAGCCCTGGCTGTTGCCGGCCGCCGCATCGAGCACCTTGTCGAAGCGGCCGTTGGAACCGGCCAGCAAACTGGCGTTGACCCGGCTGCCGAGGGTGCCGAACTTTTCCGGCTCACGCTCGAAGAGGATGGTGCCCGCCGAGCCGCCTGGCCCCCAGATCACGCTTTGCGGGCCTTTGATCACGGTCAGGCGGTCGTAGGTTTCCGGTGCGATGTAGGAGGTCGGGGCATCCATGCGGTTGGGGCAGGCGCCGAGCATCACGCCGCCGTTGGTGAGGATGTTCAGGCGCGAACCGAACATGCCACGTAGCACCGGGTCGCCATTGGTGCCGCCGGCGCGGATGGCGGAAAAGCCAGGGATGGTCTTCAGGTAGTCGGCGCCATCGCTGGCGGGCACGGGTTGGCGCGGGTCCTTGGGGTTGGTGACCACGGTCAGCGGCGAACTCGGCGCAAGCGCGGTGATCACCGTCGGGCTCAGCTCGGCCTCAGGGCCTTCATGGCCAGGTTCGGCAGCCAGGGCCATGGGCGCGAGCAGCGAGCCGCACAGCGCGGCGAATGTCCCTCGCAGGGAAGAAGCTAAAACAGGGGTGCAGCCGGACATAGTGATTCCAGTCGATCAGTCATGAGTGTGCGCGAAGCCTCCTGGCTCCGTGCGATAACAGTGGTGTCAGACGCTGATCGAAAGGGGCGGTGCGCGGCTGCGCGCACCGGGGAACACGGCCTGCCGGGCGTGGCCCTGGTGCGTGGGAGCGGGGATGAGGGTGGGGGGAGCTGTGCTGGCGACGCTGAGTGGGCTGAGGGTTTGCGGCAAGGCCGGGCAGTTGAACAGCAGGCTGCAGTAGCCGCACTTTTCCCACATCACATGCAGCTGGCCATCGTTGCCGTGGCCGTGATGGGCATCACTGCCATGGGCCTGATGGGTCTCGCTGCCCGCCGGCATGGACATCGACATGTCCATCGGCATGCTCATGCCGGCGTGGTGATCCATCGGCATCGACTGGGAAACCAGCGGGCCGATGAAGATCATCCACATGGCGAACAGGCTCAGCCAGCCGCCACCGACGCGCCTGCGTTCAGGGCGGGTGGTACGGCTGAGGCTGTTGCGCGGCAGGCTCATGTTGGCGAGCGCCTGTCAGCGGGCTTCAGTGCGCGTGTTCGTGAGCCTGGGGCTGGTCCGCCGGCGCCTGCTTCTGCACGGCCACGTCGACAGTGATGTCACCGGCCTTCTCGAAGTGCAGGGTCAGCGGGAAGCGCTTGCCGTCGGTAAGCAGGCTGCGGTCCTTGGGCTGCATCAGCATCACGTGGTAAGCGCTGGGGGCGAACACCAGGTCTTTGCCGGCAGGCACCACCACGCTTTGCACCTGCTGCATCTTCATCGCGCCGCTGGCGCTCATGGCGTGCTCATGCAGTTGTGCGTCATCGCTGATCGGGCTGTCGACGCTGAGCAGGCGGTCATCGGCCTTGCCGTTGTTGTGCACGACGAAATAGGCGGCGACGTTGGGGGCGTTGGGCGGTAGTTGCAGCGACCACGGGTGAGCGATGTGCAGGTCGCCCACGGTGTATTCATGGGCATTGGCGTAGGCGCCGGGCAGCAGCAGGGCAGCCAGTACAAGAGCTTGCTTGAGCATGGTGAGTCTCCGATCTGTTCAGGTTCAGGCAGACAGCGTGATGAACTCAGGCCAGCGGAGAGGCACGGGGATTGAGCGCGGGCCATAGCTGGCGCGGCGTGGGTTGGTAACTGGCGGGTGGCGGCTCGCGCCCGGCCAACAGTGTCGGCGGGTTGTGCAGTTGCGGCGGATAACCCGGCAGGGCCAGCAGTGGTGCAGCGCCCGAACAGCACCAGCAGTGCTGCATGTTGGAGTGCTGATCGCTTTGGCTGCCGAGGTCGATCTTGGCCAGGGCCTGGACATCGACCGTGGCCTTGCCAGCCACGCTGGAACAGAAAGCCCCCCACAGCAGCTGCTCAGCCGGGCCTTTGGGCGCGGCAGAAGACAGCGGCATGGCCAGCAGGTTGAACAGCACTGCAAGGCAGGCTATCCAGGCAATGTGCCGACGTGGGGGCATGGAGAGATCCGGTCAGGAATCGTGGACGGTATTGTAAGGCGGAGTATAGGTAAAAATGGTGGGGTGCGGTGAAGTGACGCAGTCTGGGGCTGTTTTGCAGCCCATTCGCGGGCTTGCCCGCGAAGAGGGTCAAATCAATCTCAGGCCTTGTTGCGGCCCATCAGGCCGCGCACGGTTTCCTGCAGGTCCGCCGGCAGCACCACGACCTTGGCATTGTTGCTGCTGGCCAGGTTCTCCATGGCGCCCACATAACGCTCACCCAGCAGGTACATGGCGGGTACGGTTTCGTTGCCCACCGCTTCCTTGACCAGCGAAATGGCCCGCGCCGAGGCCTCGGCGAGGTTGATCTGCGCTTCGGCGTCCAGTTTGGCCGACTGCAAGCGCGCTTCTGCTTCGAGGATCGCCGCCTGCTTGGCACCCTCGGCGCGGGTCACGTCGGCTTTACGCTCACGTTCGGCGGCCGCCTGGCGTTCCATGGCCAGCTGCATGTTCTCCGACGGCTTGATGTCCTGGATCTCCACCGAGCGCACGGTCACGCCCCAGTCTTCGGTCTGCTCGGACATCGCCTCACGCAGGCGCGCCTTGATCTGTTCGCGGCTCGACAGTGCCTCGTCCAGGTCCATCGCGCCGACGATGGCGCGCAGCGAGGTCATGGTCAGACTGGTGACGGCGAACGAGAAGTTCTGCACGCCATAGGAGGCCTTCTGTGGGTCGACCACCTTGGCGAAGCACAGGGCGTTGGCCACGATCACCGCGTTGTCCTTGGTGATGATTTCCTGCTCTTGCACGTCGAGGATGATGTCCTTGGTCGGCAGGCGATAGGCGACCACATCCATGTACGGGATGACGATGTTCAGGCCCGGCTTGAGGGTGTTGTGGTAGCGGCCCAGGCGCTCGACGATCCATTCCTCGCCCTGGGGCACGATGCGCACCCCCTTGAACACGGTGATCAGGACGAACAGGGCGAGGGCGCCGACGACGATGAGACTGGTCATGATGCAAACTTCCTTTTAAATGCCGATTCAGGCCCGGACTACCCGGGCGGTATTGCCTTCGATGGCGACGAGGCGCACACGCTCGCCTGCCGGAATGTCGCCATCGGCGACGCAGGTCCATTCCTCGTTGCCGAGCAGCGGCTTCTGAAAGCGCACGCGGCCTTTCTGGAATTGCGAGACGCTGCTGGTCAGCAGCCCGACTTCACCGATCACGCTGTCGGCGGTCCAGCGCACGTCCGGCTGCTTGCGCTTGAACAGCTTGAACCAGAGGAACGTGGTCACTGAGGAAAACAGCACCCACAGCAGCACCTGCATATCCAGTTGCAGGGCGGGGGCGGCCAGAGCGATGAGCGAGACCAGCACGGCACCGATGCCGAACCAGATGATGAAGAACGTGGGCAGGACCAGTTCGAGCAGGATCAGGCCGATACCGAAGACCAGCCAGATCCACCATTGCATTTCCATATGAGTAACGCCTTCCGGAGGGGAGGCCGAAGTCTAAGGCAGTGGAGCGGCACAAGGCCACTTCACGGGCGGACGGAAAAGTCTGAAAGTGCTGTAGTCAATTGAGCTGACGATGTGAACGCCCGATCCACCACAGGTAGCAAAGGGCGTTTCAGTATCAGCACCGGCACCCCGCGTTCCCGCGCCACATCGAGCTTTGGTTCGGTCGCCACGCTACCGCTGTTCTTGCTCACCAGCACGTCGATGCGGCGCCGCTCGAACAATGCCCGCTCGTCTTCGATCTGAAACGGCCCACGTGCGCCGATGACCTCACAGCGCTCATTGCCCGCGCAGGCCTCCAGCGCGCGCAAGGTCCAGAACTGCTCCGGCGGAATCTCCTCAAGATGTTGCAGTGGCTCACGGCCGAGCGTGAACAGTGGTCGCTTGAACGGCTTGAGGGCCTCGATCAGGCCAGCCCAGTCTTCCACTTCGCGCCAGTCGTCCCCAGGCTGCGCCTGCCAGGCCGGGCGGCGCAAGGCCCAGCAGGGGATGCCGGCGGCCTGTGCGGCGCTGGCCGCGTTACGGCTGATCTGCGCGGCATAGGGGTGGGTGGCATCGATCAACAGGGTGATGCCGGCTTCACGCAGGTAAGCAGCCAAGCCTTCGGCGCCTCCATAGCCACCGACCCGAACCTGGCAGGCCAGGTCCTGCGGCACGCGGCCGATACCAGCCAGGCTGTAGACGTGCTCGGGGCCGAGCTGGCGGGCGATGGCCAAGGCTTCGGTGACGCCGCCGAGCAGCAGGATACGCTGGCTCATTGCACACCTGCCTTGCCGACGATCCCGCCCTGGCGGTCGATGGCAAACACTTCGACCTGCACCTGAGCCGGCACCACGCTGCGGGCGAAGGTCAGGGCATGGGCGCACACCGCGTCGCCCAGGGCGATGCCGGCGGCGTGTGCCAGGGCCAGGGCCTGCTGGCTGGTGTTGGCGGCAATGATGGCCGCTTGCAGCTCGGCGTTGGCGCCAATGTCCGCTGCCCAGCCGGCCAACTGTGGCAGGTCGATGCTCGAGTGGCGGCTGTGCAGGTCCATGTGCCCGGCAGCCAGCTTGCTGATCTTGCCGAAGCCGCCGCACAGGGTCAGGCGTGGCACGGGCACTTTGCGCACGTGCTTGAGCACTGCGCCGACAAAGTCGCCCATTTCGATCAGGGCGATCTCGGGCAGGTTGTAGACCCGGCGCATGGTGTCTTCGCTGGCGTTGCCGGTGCAGGCAGCGATATGGGTGTAGCCGTTGGTGTGGGCGACGTCGATGCCCTGGTGGATCGAGGCGATGTACGCCGAGCAGGAGAAGGGCCGGACGATGCCGCTGGTGCCGAGGATCGACAGCCCGCCGAGGATGCCCAGGCGCGGGTTCATGGTCTTCAGCGCCAGTGCCTCACCGCCTTGCACATTGACCGTGACCTCGAAGCCGCCCGGGTAGCCGCAGTCGTCGGCCAGCTGCTGCAAGTGCTCGCTGATCATCCGCCGTGGTACCGGATTGATCGCCGGTTCACCCACTGCCAGCACCAGGCCGGGGCGGGTGACGGTACCGACGCCAGCGCCTGCGATGAAGCGTATGCCAGGTTGCGCCTGCAGGCGGATCTGGCTGTAGAGCAGGGCGCCGTGGGTGACGTCAGGGTCGTCGCCGGCATCCTTGAGCGTGCCCGCTTCGGCGCGTTCGCCGACCAGGCGGCAGAATTCCAGGCGCATCTGCACCACCTTGCCCTTGGGCAGAGTGATGCTCACCGCGTCGTCGCACTGGCCGGTCAGCAACAGCCTGGCAGCCGCGAGGCTGGTGGCGGTGGCGCAGCTGCCGGTGGTCAGGCCGCTGCGCAGGGGCGCGGGTTGCTCGCGGGTTTCTTCACGCATCGAGGGGTTTCACCACGTCGAGCAAGGTGATCGGCAACGCCTGGCGCCAAGTGTCGAAGGCACCCAACGGCTGGGCCTGGGCGATATGGATACGGGTCAGCTCGCCACCGTGCTGTTCACGGAAATACGCCAGGGCCAGTTCGCTTTGCAGGGTCACTGCATTGGCCACCAACCGCCCACCGGGGCGCAAGCGTTCCCAGCACAGCGGCAGCACGCCTTCGCGGGTGACACCACCACCAATGAAAATGGCATCCGGGCGTTCCAGTTCGGCCAGGGCGTCGGGTGCCTTGCCGCGAACCAGCTGAAGGCCCGGCACCCCGAGGGCATCGCGGTTGTATTCGATCAAGCCCTGCCGACCTTCGTCGGCTTCGATGGCCAGGGTGCGGCAGGCTGGGTGAGCGCGCATCCATTCGATGCCGATCGAGCCGCAACCGGCGCCGACATCCCACAGCAACTCGCCGGGCTGTGGCGCCAGGCGCGCCAGGGTAATGGCGCGCACGTCGCGCTTGGTCAGCTGGCCGTCATGGCGGAAGGCGCTGTCTGGCAGCCCGGGTACACGCGACAGGCGCACGGCATCCGGGCTGGCCAGGCACTCGATGGCGACCAGGTTGAGGGCGGCGACTTCGCTGTGCGGCCAGTCATCGGCGGTGCCGCAGAGGTGCTGTTCGGCCGCACCTCCGAGGTGCTCGAGCACGTGCAGGCGGCTGGGCCCGAAGCCGCGCTCGCGCAGCCGTGCAGCAATGGCCGCAGGGCTATCGCCGTCGTTGCTCAGCACCAGCAGGCGCTGGCCGCTGTACAGGTGTGCATTGAGCGCCGCCAAGGGGCGTGCCACGACCGATACCACCTGCACGTCCTGCAGTGGCCAGCCCAGGCGGGCGGCGGCCAGGGCACAGGAGGAGGGCATCGACAGCACCTGCATTTCTTCGGCCGCCACCTGGCGCGCCAGGCTGGCGCCGACGCCATAGAACATCGGGTCACCGCTGGCCAGTACGCAGGTCGGCTCACCGCGCAGTGCCAGTACCGGGGCGAGGGAGAACGGCGTTGGCCAGCTTTGCCGCTCGGCGCCGATGCAACGCGGCAGCAGGGCCAGCTGGCGCGGGCTGCCGATGATCCGCGAGGCGCCCAGCAGTGCGCGCCGGGCCTGTTTGCCCAGGCCGCTGAAGCCGTCTTCGCCGATGCCTACTACTGTCAGCCAGGGGGTCATGTGTTTCGTTCCGCCATTTTTTGGGGCCGCTTCGCGCCCCTTCGCGGGCAAGCCCGCTCCCACAGGTACAGCACAGCCCTCGAATGCTGTGCAGTACCTGTGGGAGCGGGCTTGCCCGCGAAAAGGGCTACGCGGTCCTGAAATTCTGCTCGATCGCTGTTGAAGCTCGACCACCGGCTTTTCATGCCGCCGGACAAAGCAGGCATAATACCGCGCCTTCTACACTCAAGCGCATTTTCAGCGATTGCCGGACGCCCCTTTGACGCCAGCCAACACGCCCGTAGCATCACCCCGTCCCTCGGCCTGCCCGGGGTTGTGGCGCATCGTCAGCGCCCGTGACGGTGGCATCTGCCGCATCAAGCTGCCCGGCGGCCTGCTGCTGGCCGACCAGGCCGAGGCGGTGGCGGCGGCAGCCGAGCGTTTCGCGGGCGGGGTGATCGAAGCCACCAACCGCGGCAATCTGCAGATCCGTGGTATCGGCAGCGATCATGCCGGGCTGGTCGAAAGCTTGCTGGCCGCCGGCCTCGGTCCGCGTGACGCCGCCAGCGATGACGTGCGCAACCTGATGCTCAGCCCCCTGGCTGGCCATGACCCGTCGATGCTGCTGGATGTACGTCCCCTGGCCGGGCAGATCCTCGACCTGCTGCAAGGTACGCCGCGCTTCCATCAGTTGTCGGCCAAGTTCGCCGTGCAGCTCGATGGGGGTGAAGGCGTGGCGATGCTCGATCACCCTCACGACCTGTGGCTCTCGGCACTGCGCCTGGAGCAGCGCGACTGGCTGGCATTTGGCCTGGCCAGCTGCCCGGCCGATGGCCTGGTACTGGGTGCGGTGCCGCTGGAGCAGGGGCTGGCGCTGGTGCGCGCGGTGCTCGATCGCTTCCTCGATCTGGCCAGCCCGGAGCAGTCGCGCATGCGCCAGCTGCTGCAAGGTTGCCAGGTCGATGTCTTCATCGACGGTCTCGGCTTGCAAGTGCGCCGCGATGCGGCCGTGCTCGAGTGGCGGCGCGAAGGCGCGCAATGCCCATGGCTGGGTGCCTTGGCACAACAGCAGGGCATGGCCTTGGGCGTCGCGCCGCCGCTGGGCCGCCTTTCACCGGCCATGTTGCGTGGCGCAGCCCGGGTGGCCCGCCAATGGGGTGACGGCAGCCTGCGCCTGAGCCCGTGGCAAAGCCTGATGCTGACCAATATCGCCGCTGCTGACCTCGAACAGGCTCGCGTCGAGCTGGCGGCACTGGGCCTGCTCTGCCAGGCCGATGAACCCTTGGCGCGTGTGGTCGCCTGCACCGGCAGCAGTGGCTGCGCCAAGGCCCTGGCCGAGACCAAGGCCGATGCCGTCGAGCTGGCGGCGCTGCTGGGCAGTGGCGTGCCCGGCAGCGTGCATTTGTCCGGCTGCCCCCGTTCCTGTGCCGTGGCCCATGTCGCCCCGGCCACCTTGCTGGCCCGTTCACCGGGCCGCTATGACCTCTATTTGCGTGACGCGCACCTGCCGGGCCTGGGTGCCCTGCGCGCCACCGACCTTACCTTGAATGAAGCAGGCGCCATGCTCGCCCTGCCGACGGAGCACCTTGATGATTGACTACATCCGCGATGGTCAGGAGATCTATCGCAATTCCTTCCGGATCATCCGCGAGGAAGCCCGGCTCGAGCGGATCCCCGCCGACCTGGAAAAGCTCGCCGTGCGCGTGATCCATGCCTGCGGCATGGTCGACGCCATCGACGGCCTGCAGTTCTCCGAAGGTGCCGGCCGCGCCGGTCGCGAAGCCCTGGCCAATGGCGCGCCGATCCTCTGCGACGCGCACATGGTTGCCGAAGGCATCACCCGCGCGCGCCTGCCCGCCAACAACCCGGTGATCTGCACCCTGCGCGACCCGAGCGTGCCAGGCCTGGCCAAGGATGCCGGCAATACCCGCTCCGCCGTGGCCCTGGAGCTGTGGCGCCCGCACCTGGAAGGCAGCGTGGTGGTGATCGGCAATGCCCCGACTGCGCTGTTCTACCTGCTGGAGATGATCGATGCCGGTGCGCCAAAGCCCGCTTTGATCCTCGGCTTCCCGGTCGGCTTCGTCGGCGCCGCCGAGTCCAAGGCGATGCTCGCTGCCGACAGCCGTGGCGTGCCGTTCGTGATCATGCAGGGCCGCCTGGGCGGCAGCGCGATGGCTGCTGCCGCGGTCAACGCCCTGGCCACGGAGGTGGAGTGATGGCGCGCGGACGACTGCTGGGCCTGGGCGTAGGCCCCGGCGACCCTGAGCTGATCACCGTCAAGGCGCTGCGCCTGCTGCGCGAGGCGCCCGTGGTGGCGTATTTCGTGGCCAAGGGCAAGCGCGGCAACGCCTTCGGCATCATCGAGGCGCACCTGCAGGCCGAGCAGACCCTGCTGCCGCTGGTGTACCCGGTGACCACCGAGGCACTGCCCGCGCCGCTGTCCTACGAGCAGGTGATCAGCGATTTCTACGATGAAGCTGCCATGCAGGTGGCCGAGCACCTGGATGCCGGTCGCGATGTGGCCGTGATCTGCGAAGGTGACCCGTTCTTCTACGGCTCCTACATGTACCTGCACGACCGCCTCGCGCATCAGCATGAAGCCGAAGTGGTCCCGGGCGTGTGCTCGATGCTGGGTGGTGCCTCGGTACTGGGCGCGCCCCTGGTGTATCGCAACCAGAGCCTGTCGGTACTGTCGGGCGTGCTGCCCGCCGAAGAGCTCAAGCGCCGCCTGGCAGATGCCGATGCGGCGGTGATCATGAAGCTTGGCCGCAACTTCCCCAAGGTGCGTCAGGTGCTGGGCGAACTGGGCCTGGACGGGCGTGCGCTGTATGTCGAGCGGGCGACCATGGCCAACCAGAAGATCGTGCCGCTGGATGAGGTGGACCCACAGTCCTCGCCATACTTCTCGCTGATCATCGTCCCGGGGGAAAAATGGCAGGGCTGAACAGGCAACAGGCGCCGGCCATCGTCATTCTTGGCGGCGGCAGCCTGGCTACGGCGCAGCGCATCCAGCAGCGTTATCCACAGGCAACCATCCACGGCCTGCGTGGCCGGGTCGAGGGCGCCGATCAGTATTACGACGGGTTTGGCGACACCCTGCGCGCGCTGTACCAGCAGGCCACGCCGATCATCGCGCTGTGCGCCGCCGGCATCGTCATCCGCAGCCTGGCCAGCCTGCTCGATGAGAAAGGTGCGGAGCCGCCGGTACTGGCCGTGGCCGAGGACGGTAGCGCGGTGGTGCCGCTGTTGGGTGGCCTGAGCGGGGTCAATGTCATGGCCCGCGAACTCGGCGAGGCGCTGGGTGTGGCGGCGGCGATCACCACCAGTGGTGAGTTGCGCTTTGGCACTTGCCTGCTCAACCCGCCTGAGGGCTATGCCTTGGCAGACCTCGAACAGGGCAAGCGCTTTGTCTCTGACCTGCTGGCCGGTGAAAGCGTGCGTGTCGAGGGGGATGCACCCTGGCTTGTGCAGGCGCAATTGCCCGCCAGTGACACGGCCCGGCGCACCATCCATGTCGGTTGTGACGCGCGCGAGGCCAGCCGTGACGAGCTGCTGATCCACCCACGCTCGGTGGTGGTGGCGCTCGCTGCAGGCGGGCCTGGTCTGGCCGAGCAGGTGCGTGGCGCCTTGCGTGAGGCCGGCATTGCCGAGCCCTCGCTGGCTTGCCTGCTGGTCGCCGAGCAGGCGATGGCCGAGCCTTCCTTGCACGAGGCCGCTACAGAACTGGGTGTCGTGCTGCGCTTCGCAGCCATGAACGGCACGCTGGCCAGCATGGCAGCCGAAGCATTGCCCGAGGCTCGCCTGATCGAACAGTCGGGCCTGGTGATCGCATTGGCCCCACTGCCGGTCGACACGGCACGCGTTGGTCGCAAACGTGGTCGCCTGGCGGTGATCGGCCTTGGCCCGGGTGCGGCCGAGCTGATGGTGCCGGCGGTGAAAGCCGAGCTCGCGCGTGCCGAGGACATCCTTGGCTACGAGACCTACGTGCGCATGGCCGGGCCGTTCCGTGACGATCAGGTGCAGCACTGCACCGACAACCGAGAAGAGATGCAGCGCGCTCGCCATGCCTTCGAGCTGGCGGCCCAGGGGCGTTCGGTGGTGGTGGTGTCTTCGGGGGACCCAGGTGTATTCGCCATGGCGGCGGCGGTGCTCGAAGCCCTGCATGAGTCCAGCGACCCTGCCTGGCACCGTGTCGACCTTGAGATCCTGCCGGGGGTATCGGCTTCGCTGGCAACCGCCGCGCAAGCCGGCGCGCCGTTGGGGCATGACTTCTGCGTGATGTCGCTGTCGGACAACCTCAAGCCCTGGTCGATCATCGAAAAGCGCCTGGACCTGGCGGCCCAGGCGGATCTGGTGCTGGCCTTCTACAACCCGATTTCCAAGTCCAGGCCGCATCAGCTCGGTGTGGCGCTGGAGGTGGTACGCAGGCATCGCGAAGGGAGCACGCCGGTAGTCCTTGGGCGCGACATCGGTCGGCCAGGGCAGACGCTCAAGGTCGTCACCTTGGCAGAGCTGCAGCCCGACATGGTCGACATGCGCACCATGGTGCTGGTCGGCTCGTCGCTGACCTGCACCTTCGCGCGCGCCGATGGCGGGCTCTGGGCGTACACGCCGCGCTGGTACGGCGCCAAGCCCTGACTCGGCAGGAAGCGTTACACGGCAGGCAGCACCCGTCGTGACCGGTAGGTTTGCAGCCGGAGTTCGTAAGCTCCGATTGCAAACCCTCCTGGAGACGCGGCAATGACCGAGAACGCAGAAAAGCAGACCCTTCAACTACTGGCCGACCAGAACCTGTTCGTTTTCACTGACGAGACTCCCGAAGCCGTACGGGAGGCGGGCAGGAGTTGCCATGCACTGGCCAGCCAGGCCGCGAACAAAAAGCATCACCCAGTCCGGCAGACCGAATCCTGGTTCGATGAATACTTGAGAATCATGGGGGCTACCGGCTGGACCTCCCTCAAGTATGAAGTGAGCAAGGTCATTGAAACCGGCGCATACGTGGAAATGAGCAACCTCCTGGGACAGGGGCTGCAGGCGGCGTACGGTGCGTCTACCGGTGATATCAAGCAGAGCCTCAAGGACCTTGGCGGAGCGATCGTGGAGGCATTGAAAGATGCCGAGACCATCAAGTTGCTGGATACCCGAAGCCGCGAAGATGACCGGGTGAGCATCAGTGTCTGCAAATGCGCGCAATCGGCCGGTGGTGAGGTGGTCATGCTCGTGTGCGCACTGCAGAGCGATGAGCTGCCCAACCGCAAAGGTGAAACCCTTCTGGGCAAATGGGAGCACCGCGGCGCTGTGACCTATGCGTGCGCCGCAGCATTGAGCTTCAGCCAGCGCCAATACGAAGGTGCGCGTGATCTGATCGACCAGAAGCTCAATCATGCAGCCCGTCAGATTCTGGCCGAAATCGACCTTTGATCCTGATGGTTGGGAGGCCTCTGCCTGCCAGGTGCCGCCAAACCCAGATTGCGCTCCCAGGAAACTTGCACATGACTGATCAGATCTCAGCGATGGCCTGTGGCAAGGCTGTCGAATCCAGCCTCCTGCCGTTCGCCGGGAATGTCGATGGCGAGGCCCGTGAAGACATTCTGCTGGTTATCCGCTTCGCACACGCAGCGGCCACTCAGGAACAGGCCGAGGGCCTGAACCCCCACTGGTTCAACAATTACCGCCGCAAACTGAGTTTTCTTGGCTGGGATGCCACACCGCCACCCGTGTTCCAGCGGCCAGTTGCCTTGCGCCGGCAGGTCATCGACATGGCATTGCAACAGATCGGGCAAGTGGGATCGCCCGAGCACCTGAAAGAAACCGAGCGCTTCGTGCGGGGCCTGCAACGGGACCATGAACTGATCAAACGGGTTGAAACCCGAATGAGGGAAAGCAACACGATCCAGTTTCAGTTGATGCCTTGTGTGCGCCGCTCGGGGGACTACTACGAAATGGTCTTGTACCAGATGCAGCTGCTTGCACTGGAAACCAGCAAGAACTTTCTGTTCGTCAAAGGTGATCTGGCCATGACGCTGATGGGGCAGAGTGCCGAATTGATACGCTTCAACCTGCGACTGTTCCGCGATCAATACAAGCAAAAGGTGCAGTCACGGGTTGCTTCGCTGGCGCACCAGCAGATTCTCGACATCGAGCTCTAGGGCACCAGGTAACCCTTGATCCCGGTGAAGATGATCTGCGCCGCCAGGGCGCAGACGAACAGCCCCATCAAGCGGCTGACGATCTGCAGGCCCTGGTCACCGAGCAGTTTTTCGATACCGTGCGAGAGGTACAGCACCAGGCCTACGGTGAAGCTCGCCAGCGCGATACTGACGATGGCCAGCAGCTTGTCGTCCCAGTGCGGTTGGCCCACACCCATCACCAGCAGCGCACCAATGGTGCCGGGGCCGACAGTGAGCGGAATGGTCAGCGGCACGATGGTCACGTCCTGCTGCACGTTGTCGGCCTGCACGGCCGGTTTGCCCTGGGCCATGCTTAACGCCGAAATGAACAGCACGCTGCCGGCACCGATGCGGAAGGCGTCTGCGGTGATGCCGAAAATGCCGAATATGACCCGGCCGAACAGGTACAGCAGCACGCTGGCCACCAGCGCGGCGAAGGCTACCTTCCACGCCAGTTGCTTGCGCTCCTTGCTGGAGTGGCCGCGGGTCAGGCTGATGAAGCACGACAGCACGAAGAACGGGCTATAGAGCACCAGCATCTTCAGGTAGACACTGAACAACTCGTGGAGCATGGGGTAGCCCCTGGCAGGGAAGGTGAGGAGAAGTGTATCAGCCGCATGGCGCTTGTCCTCACCGGCCTCGATGATCAGGACGTATGCGCAGGGTCAGCCTTGGCTTCGCGCTGATTGGCCCAGTACTGGATCAACTCGCGCAATTGCGACAACTCGACCGGCTTGGCCATATGCCCGTCCATGCCGGCCAGCCGCGCGCGTTCCTTGTGCTCTGCCAGTATATGCGCGGTCAGCGCCACCACCGGGGTGCGCTGGCGCTGGTTGGTGGTTTCCCAGGCGCGCAACTGCTGGGTCGCGGAGAAGCCATCCAGCACCGGCATTTCGCAGTCCATCAGCACCAGGTCGTAACGCTGTGCCTTCATCGCCTGCAAGGCCTCCTCGCCGTTGCTGGCGGTATCGGGCTCCAGGTTGAGCTTGCCGAGCATGCCGCGGATGACCTTGGTCGAGATGCTGTTGTCTTCGGCCACCAGCACACGGAAATCGCTCGGCAGCTCAAGCGTGCCTTGCGCGCCGGGCAGCGGAGCCGGCACGGCCTGCTCGCGGCCGCGCTGGGCCAGCTCTTCGGCCAGGGTGGTCTTGAGCGTATAGCCGGCAACCGGCTTGGCGAGGATGCGCTTGACCCCGGCATTGCGCGCGATGACCTTGCTGGGCGCGTTGCTGATGCCGGTGAGCATCACCACCAGGATGTCGTGGTTCAGGCTCGGGTCTTCCTTGATCTTGGCCGCCAGCTGCATGCCGGTCATGCCCGGCATGTTCTGGTCCAGCAACACGGCGTCGAAGTAGTCGCGCAGGTGTGCCTTGGTTCGCAGCAAGGCCAGCGCCTCCTTGCCGGACGGCACCGCGCTGACATTCATGCCCCAGGCGCTGCACTGTTGCACCAGCACCTTGCGGCAGGTGTCGTTGTCGTCCACCACCAGGACCCGGGCGTCGCGCAATGGCCCGTCCAGGTCTGCCGGTGGCTGCTCCAGGCGTGACGGGTCGAGCGGCAAGGTCAGCCACAGGGTGTTGCCCATGCTGGTGCTGCTCTTGATGCCGAACTCACCTTGCATCAGGCCGATCAGTTGCTTGGCGATGACCAGCCCGAGGTGGCCGCCGAGCTTGTTGCTGGAGAGGAAGTGGTGGCTGTGCAATTCGGCCTGCAGCAGGGCTTCGCGCTCGGCAGCAGGCAGCGGCTCGCCACTGTCCTGCACGGCAATGCGCAGGCGCGGGATCTCGCCGCGCTGGTCCAGTGCCACCACCAGCAGGATCTCGCCCTGGGCGGTGTTCTTCAGGGCGTTTTCCAGCAGGCTCGACAGCGCCTGGCGCAGGCGTGTCGGGTCACCACTGATGACCCGCGGCACCTGCGGCTGGGTGAAGCTGATCAGTTCGATGTTCTGCTGTTCGGCCTTGGCGCGGAAGATGTTCAGGCAGTCTTCGATCAGGGCGTTCAGGTCGAACTGCACGTCATCCAGTTCGATCTGCCGCGACTCCAGCTTGGAAATGTCGAGAATCTCGTTGATCAGCGTCAGCAGCTCGTTGCCGGCGCTGTGGATGGTCTGCACATAGTCGCGCTGCTTGACCGACAGCGGCGTGCCGAGCAGCAGCTCGGTCATGCCCAGCACACCGTTCATGGGGGTGCGGATTTCGTGGCTGATCTTGGCCAGGAACTCGGCCTTGGCGTTGATCTCGGCATCGCTGGCAGCCAGTGCACGGCTGGCGCTGAAGCGTTCTTCGCTGATGCGCCGCAGGCGCTCGCTGACGGCCAGGTTGAGCAGCAGGCCGCTGGCCACCGCCATGCCCAGGAGGATGCACAGCAGCCAGGGTGTCGAGGTGCGGGTCAGGCCGAGCAGGGCAGGCAGCAGCACCAGGCCGCCCAGGTTGAACACCAGCATGGCGATGCTGAACAGCCGTGCCGGCGCATAGCCCTTGTACCAGTGGTAGCTGCTGGCCAGCAGCATGGTCACGCTGCCGACGGCCAGTAGGGCATAGGTCATCAGGTTGAGCGGCAAGGTATCGACGAACAGCAGGATCAGCCCGCTGACCGCAGCGACCAGCATTTCGCCCTGCAGCAGGCGGTTGAGCCGCGGTGAGTTGCAGGGTGAGAAGAAGTGCTGGGTGAAATACAGCCCCGACAGCCCGGCCAGTACCAGGGTCAGGTAGGCGGCCGGGGTTTGTGCACTGTGCCACAGATGCCACCACGGCCCGCTGAGGTTGAGCAGGATCAGGCCGCTGAGCAGCATCAGCCCATGATACAGGGCGAGATAGAGGGTGGTGCTGGAGCGGGTATAGATGAAGCGGATCAGGTTATGCAGGATGAGCATCACCAGGCCGCCGAACAGCATGCCGAACAACAGCGGCTGGCTACGGTCGGAGGCGGCTACCGCTGCAGGCTCCAGGCTTATCGCCGGGCGCAGTTGGTGTTCCGAGACCAGGCGCAGGTAGATGTCCAGCGAGTGCTGGCTGTTGGGCAAGGGTAATACATGGTCACTGCCGCGCAGGGTCGGGCTGCCGTTGCCGTTGCCGGCCTGGCGACCATGATGCAGTTGGCGCAGCAGCCTGTCGCCATCGAGGGCGTACAGATCAAGGCGGGACAGGTCGGGGGCGAAGATGCGCAGCAGTTGCTCCTGGTCACCCGGTTCCAGGCGATAGTGCAACCACAGGGCCTGTTCGGCCGGTGCGGCATCGAGCTCGCCAAGGGTGATCGGGCTGAACTGGCTGCGATAGCGATCGGAGCGCACGTCGCTCAATTGCAGGTTGGCCTGTTCATCGAGCAGAACGGACCAGCCTCCGCCCTGTTCGGCCGAAGCCGGCAACAGGCAGAACAAGGTCAGCAAGCTGACGATCAGAGCTGTGGCAATCCGAAGCCGACGCACTACGAGATCCCTTCCTAGCCGATGTGCCAGATACTAACTATGCGCGGCGCGCCAAGTCGAAGGCAAGGCCCCTCGGGGCCCTGTCGACGAGCCGGATGCCGCAGGCGCAACCTGCTGTGGCGCGCTGCGGCAACCCGGTACAACTTACTGCTGGTGTTCACCGCGCTCGCGGGCGATGGCCCGGTAGCCGATGTCGGTGCGGTAGAAGCTGCCGTTCCAGCTCACTTCCTTGGCCAGGCGGTAGGCCTGCTGCTGGGCGTCGGCAACGCTGGCACCCATGGCGGTGGCGCAGAGCACACGGCCGCCGTTGGTAACGACCTGGCCATCCTTCAGCGAAGTACCGGCATGGAACACCTTGCCTTCGATCTTGGCTGCGGCATCAAGGCCGTTGATCACGTCGCCCTTGGCGTAGTCGCCCGGGTAACCGCCGGCCGCCAGCACCACGCCCAGACTTGGGCGCGGGTCCCACTGTGCTTCGACCTTGTCCAGGGCCTTGGCGAAGGCGGCTTCGACCAGCAGCACCAGGCTCGACTCCAGGCGCAGCATGACGGGCTGGGTCTCAGGGTCGCCGAAGCGGCAGTTGAACTCGATGACCTTGGGGTTGCCCGCCTTGTCGATCATCAGGCCGGCGTACAGGAAGCCGGTGTAGACGTTGCCTTCCGCAGCCATGCCGCGCACGGTCGGCCAGATCACCTGGTCCATCACGCGCTGGTGCACGTCCGGGGTAACCACCGGGGCAGGGGAGTAGGCGCCCATGCCGCCGGTGTTCGGGCCGGTGTCCTGGTCGCCGACGCGCTTGTGGTCCTGGCTGGTGGCCATCGGCAGCACGTTGTGGCCGTCGACCATGACGATGAAGCTGGCTTCCTCGCCGTCGAGGAACTCTTCGATGACCACACGCGAACCCGCCTCGCCGAAGGCGTTGCCGGCCAGCATGTCACGCACGGCAGCTTCGGCTTCTTCCAGGGTCATGGCGACGATCACGCCCTTGCCCGCGGCCAGGCCGTCGGCCTTGATCACGATCGGTGCGCCTTTTTCCTGCAGGTAGGCCAGGGCCGGCTCGATCTCGGTGAAGTTCTGGTAGTCGGCGGTCGGGATCTTGTGTCGGGCCAGGAAGTCCTTGGTGAAGGCCTTGGAGCCTTCCAGCTGGGCCGCGCCCTTGGTCGGGCCAAAGCAGTCCAGGCCACGGCTGCGGAACAGGTCGACCACGCCGATCACCAGCGGCGCTTCCGGGCCGACGATGGTCAGGTTGACGTTCTGCTCGGCGAAGTCGGCCAGTTGCTCCAGCGCGCACACGTCGATGGCGACGTTCTCGCATTTTGGCTCGATGGCGGTGCCGGCGTTGCCTGGGGCAACGAAGACTTTCTCGACGCGTGGGTCCTGGGCGACTTTCCAGGCCAGGGCGTGCTCACGGCCGCCGCTGCCGATGATCAAAACTTTCATGTCAAAACCTCGATTCAGGTGATCCCGGGGATGGCGCCGATCCTTGTGGGAGCGGGCTTGACCCGCGAATGCGGCGGTGAATGCACCATCGTATTCGCGGGGCAAGCCCGCTCCCACAGGATCTCGACTCGCCTCGGGATCCGCGTAATTAGTGGCGGAAGTGGCGCATACCGGTGAACACCATGGCGATGCCAGCTTCATCAGCGGCAGCAATCACCTCGGCATCACGCATCGAACCACCCGGCTGGATCACGGCGCTGATACCTACTTTAGCCGCATTGTCGATGCCATCACGGAACGGGAAGAACGCGTCCGACGCCATGACCGCACCCTGCACCTGCAGGCCGGCATGCTCGGCCTTGATGGCAGCGATGCGGGCGGAGTTGACGCGGCTCATCTGGCCGGCGCCGACACCGATGGTCTGGCGCTGCTTGGCATAGACGATGGCGTTGGACTTGACGAACTTGGCCACTTTCCAGGCGAATACCAGGTCGTGGATTTCTTGCTCGGTCGGTGCACGCTTGGTGACGATCTTCAGGTCATCGGCGGTGATCATGCCGATATCGCGGCTCTGCACCAGCAGGCCACCGTTGACGCGCTTGAAGTCCCAACCGGCAGCGCGCTCGGCTGGCCACTCGCCGCATTCCAGCAGGCGCACGTTCTGCTTGGCCGCCACCACGTCGCGGGCAGCCTGGGAGATTTTCGGCGCGATGATCACTTCGACGAACTGACGGTCGACGATGGCCTGGGCGGTTTCGCCGTCCAGTTCGCGGTTGAAGGCGATGATGCCGCCGAACGCCGACTCGGTGTCGGTGGCGTAGGCAAGGTCGTAGGCCTTGCGGATGCCGCCTTCGTCTTCAGGCACAACAGCCACGCCGCACGGGTTGGCGTGCTTGACGATGACGCAGGCCGGCTTGACGAAGCTCTTCACGCACTCCAGCGCGGCGTCGGTGTCGGCCACGTTGTTGAACGATAGTTCCTTGCCCTGCAGCTGCACGGCAGTGGAGATGCTGGCTTCGCCTTTCTTGGCTTCGACGTAGAACGCCGCGCTCTGGTGCGGGTTCTCGCCGTAGCGCATTTCCTGGGCCTTGACGAACTGGCTGTTGAAGGTGCGCGGGAACTCGCTGCGCGCGGAGGTCGACAGGGTCTCTTTGGCCTGGTCGATGGTGCCCATGTAGTTGGCGATCATGCCGTCGTAGGCGGCAGTGTGCTCGAACGCCTTGAGCATCAGGTCGAAGCGCTGGGCGTAGGTCAGGCCGCCGGCCTTGAGGCCTTCCAGCACGCCGGCGTAGTCGCTGGCGTTGACCACGATGGCGACATCCTTGTGGTTCTTGGCCGCCGAACGGACCATGGTCGGGCCGCCGATATCGATGTTCTCGATGGCAGTCGGCAGGTCACAGCCAGGCTTGGAAATGGTGGCTTCGAACGGGTACAGGTTGACGGCAACCAGGTCGATCGGCTTGATGCCGTGCTCGTTCATGATGGCGTCGTCGGTGCCGCGGCGGCCGAGGATGCCACCGTGGATCTTCGGGTGCAGGGTCTTGACCCGGCCATCCATCATTTCGGCGAAGCCAGTGTAGTCGGCCACTTCCACCGCGTTCACACCGTTGTCCTTGAGCAGCTTGTAGGTGCCGCCGGTGGACAGGATCTCGACACCGAGCTGCTGCAGCTCACGGGCGAATTCGAGGATACCGGTCTTGTCGGAGACGCTGATCAGGGCGCGGCGGACTGGCAGGCGGGTAGTCTGGTCGGTCATTTCGGGTTCCAATAACGCGGTGGAGTCAGCAAAAAAGGCGTCTCTTCGCAGAGGCCGCCTTTTCTGATTGGGATTCTGGCTTACAGCAAGTCGTACTGCTTGAGCTTCTTGCGCAGGGTGCCACGGTTGAGTCCGAGCATCTCGCTGGCCTTGGTCTGGTTGCCCTTCACGTAGTTCATCACGCTTTCGAGCAGGGGCGCCTCGACTTCGGAGAGCACCAGGTTGTACACGTCGGTGACGGTCGCGCCTTCCAGGTGTGCGAAGTAGTTGTGCAGCGCCTTCTCGACGCTGTCACGAAGGGTCTGACCCTCTTCGCTTGGCGTGTTGAGGTGCTGTTTGAGGTTGGCGTTGTCGCTCACGGGCGTTGTTCCACTCACTAATGTCTCGGTCATCATCGTCATGCGGCCACCCCTTGTCCGTCCTCTGTCTCAAGGCTCTGTCGACGTTCGCTGAAATACGCGCGAACGTTGGCGCACTGCGCTTGTGTGTCTTCCAAAGCGTTGAACCGGGAGCGGAACTCCTTGCCGCCGGGTCGTGTTGCCAGATACCAGCCCACGTGCTTGCGGGCGATACGCACGCCCATCACATCGCCATAGAAGGCATGCAGCGCGGCCAGGTGTTCCAGCAGGATGCGTTCCACTTCGTCCAACTGCGGGGCCGGCAAATGCTGGCCAGTCCCCAAAAAATGTTCGATCTCGCGAAAGATCCATGGCCGCCCCTGGGCAGCCCGGCCAATCAGCAAGCCGTCGACCCCGGTGGCATCCAGCACCGCCCGGGCCTTTTCTGGCGAGGTGATATCGCCATTGGCGAAAACCGGGATCGACACCGCCTGCTTGATGGCAGCGATGGTGTCGTATTCGGCTTCGCCGGTGTACAGGTCGGCGCGTGTACGGCCATGCACCGCCAGCGCCTGGATACCGGCCTGTTCGGCGATCTTCGCCACGTTCAGGCCGTTCTTGTTCGCCCGGTCCCATCCGGTGCGGATTTTCAGCGTCACCGGTACGTCCACCGCGCCGACCACGGCGTGGAGGATTTCGGTGACCAGAGCTTCATCTCTCAATAAAGCAGAGCCTGCAGCTTTGTTGCAGACTTTTTTTGCCGGGCAGCCCATGTTGATATCGATGATCTGGGCACCTGCCTCGACGTTGGCCCGGGCCGCCGCCGCCATCATCTGCGCATCACCACCGGCGATCTGTACCGAGCGTGGCTCGGGATCACCTTCATGGATGCGGCGCAGGCTGGACTTGCGGCTGTTCCACAGGCTCATGTCGCTGCTGACCATCTCCGACACCACCATGCCGGCGCCCAGGCGCTTGCAAAGTGTACGGAAAGGCTGGTCCGTGACCCCGGCCATGGGCGCGAGGATCAGGTTGTTACGTAGTGTGTATGGGCCGATGCGTACCGCCGACATAGGTGTTCCCTGTTGTGGGGCCGAATCATGGGAGTCCGAAAAAGGGTTGGCATGATACCCGCTCTCGGTGACCGGATAAAGATGGATTTGGATAAATTCTGAACAACTGCGGCCTTATGCCCGAGGGTTTGCGACTGCGTGCTGGCGCCGATAAACCGGCAGCCAGCCTTGGGTCGTCACTCCGGGGAGCGGAAGCTGAGGCTGTAGTTCACGGCCTTGGGGCCTGGGTCGAGAATATCCAGGGCGATGTGGATCGGCGTCTGGCTGGGCATTTCGCCGCGCCCGGCCAATTCACCCGACAGGTACTCGCTGGGCTTGAACCGACGGCTGGCGATCAGTTGGCCGTTGAGGTCGGCGAAACGCAGCTCCAGCAGCGGGAATGGCTGGGCGAACGGTGCGCGGTTGTAGATGATCGCATCGACGATCAGCGCGCCCTTGAAGTCCGGATGGCTGCGCACCACCAGGTTGCTGCTCTTGATCCGGCCGATATCGACGCGGCTCGGCACTTGGCAACCGAGCATCGGGCACAGTTGCTGGAAGATCGGCCGGTATTGGTCCTGGCGGGCCAGTTCGTCGAAGTGGAACCAGACGTACTGGAATGCCAGCAGGCCAGCGGCCAGCAGGGTCAGGAAGCTCCACAGCAGGCGCTTGCCCCAGTTGGGCCGGGGTTTCTCCCAACCCAGCTGCAGCGGGTCGTCGACCACGTCGACCAGCGGCTCCTTGCGTGACAGGCGCTCAGGCTTGGCGGCGAAGCCGGGTTCCAGGCGTTCGCCGGGCAGCGGCTCGAGCGGATCGTCATCGCGGGCTGACAAATGGAGATCAGTGTCGTCGTCATCACGGGCGCTCAGGCCCTTCTCGTGAATGACATCGTCATCGTGTTCGTCGAACCGTTGCGTGGGCTCTGGCTCGGCAGCGTGTTGCGCAGGCGGTTCGTCGTCGAGGTCCAGGTCCAGGTTGCCACCGAGGGTCGGCTCGGTGCGATCACCCGGCTCCGGCTCCAGGGGCTGCTCGTCCAGCAGCACCGGCGCCGGGTCATGGGCCGCGAGCGGTTCATGGCGGTCGTCGGTCGCGGTGCCGAACAGTTCATCATCCTGCTCATCGGCAGCCGGCTCGTCGCGACGGGCTTGCAGGGCGCCGGCCTTGGCGTCCGAGCCCGGCTCGGCAGGTTCGTCACGGCGTTCGAGGCGGGCGAGTTCCTGGTCCAGGTCGAGTTCATCCAAGGCCTGGGCGGTGATGGCCCAGTCCTCTTTCTCGACCGGCGGCGGCTCGCTGGCAACCGGTTCAGGCGCGGCGACCGGTTCGACCGCCACAGGTGGTGGCGCTACGGGGGCAACATCGGCCTTGGCGCGGTTCTGCTCCAGCAACTGCTTGGCCGCATTGAACACCTGCAGGCAGTGACCGCAGCGCACGACGCCGCGAGCCACGCTCAACTGGTGATGGGTGACGCGAAAGCTGGTCTGGCAATGCGGGCACTGGGTGACGAAACTGTCGGTCATGCGGCAATCCGGGAGCTGTGCAGAGAACTATTCTAGGCCCGCTTAGCGGCGCCGACCACTGATGCGCACCCAGCCGTCGCGCACGACGATCGGGTCCAGATCGAAGTCGGCAGCGTAGGCGGCAGCCACTTCCTCGCCCTGTTCGGCGAGGATGCCCGACAGGGCCAGCAGCCCACCTGGGCGGACCAGGCCGGACAGCTGCGGTGCCAGCGACACCAGCGGGCCGGCGAGAATGTTGGCGACCAGCACGTCGGCCTGCATGGCCGGCATGTGCTCGGGCAGGTACAGCGCCAGCTTTTCATCGGCGATGCCGTTGCGCTGGGCGTTGTCACGGGAGGCTTCGATGGCCTGCACGTCGATGTCGGTACCGACCGCCTCGCGCGCGCCCAGCAGCAGGGCAGCGATGGCGAGGATGCCCGAGCCGCAGCCGAAGTCCAGCACCTGGGTGCCTTGCAGTGGCTGGCCGTCGAGCCATTCCAGGCACAGTGCGGTGGTCGGGTGGGTGCCGGTGCCGAACGCCAGGCCCGGGTCGAGCAGCAGGTTGACCGCGTCCTGTTCCGGGGCCTCGTGCCAGCTCGGCACGATCCACAGGCGCTGGCCAAAGCGCATCGGCTGGAAACCGTCCATCCAGCTGCGTTCCCAGTCCTGGTCTTCGATCACTTCGGCCTGGTGCTCGGGCAACTCGGCGCCGGTCAGCAGTTGCAGGTGGGCGAATACCGCTTCAGGCTCGGCGTCGGCTTCGAACAGTGCCAGCAGGTGGGTGTGCGACCACAGCGGGGTGGTGTTGAGGTCGGGTTCGAAGATCGGCTGGTCTTCGGCATCCATGAACGTGACCGATACGGCGCCGACTTCGAGCAGGGCGTCTTCGTAGGTTTCGGCTTGTTCCGGGCTGATGGCCAGGCGTACTTGCAGCCAAGGCATGGCGGGCACCTTTGGTAAATCGACAGGGGCAGCCCGAGGCTGCGAGAAGCCTGGCAGTTTACGCGAGTGCGGGGGGTTTGTAGAGCAGGGCCGGTAGACCGCGTTGGCTTCTTCGCGGGTAAACCCGCTCCCACAGGATTGGCGCCGCATTCGAAAGCGGTGCGGTACCTGTGGGAGCGGGTTCACCCGCGAAGAGGCCGGAACAGGCAGTAGAGAATGGTCAGTGCTTGCGCAGGAATTCAAGCAGCCCCTGGTTCACCTGCTCCGCCGCCTCCATCTGCACCATGTGCCCGACCCCAGGTACCACCAGCACCTCGGCCTCGACCCCGTCGGCATGCGCCGCCGGAATGATCGCGTCTTCGGCCCCCCAGATCACCAGCGCCGGGTGCTGCCCCAGCACCCCGCGCAGGTCATGCCGCTGTCGGTCACCGTCGGCCAGCGCCGACCCTAGCTGGCGCAAGGCTTGATCCACACCTTCCAGGCGCTTGAACTTGAGCATGTCCTCAAGCATCTGCCGGGTCACCAGCCCCGGGTCGGCAAACAGCTGCACCATCTGCGGCTTCAGCGCATTGCGGTTGGCGGCAGCGACGAACCCTTGCAGGTACTGGCCATTGATCGCTTCACCCAGCCCGGCACTGGCCACCAGGCTCAGGCTCGCCACCCGCTGCGGTGCCAGGCGCGCCACATTCAGGCTGACCGCACCGCCCATGGAGTGCCCGGCCAGGTGGGCCTTGTCGATGTCCAGATGATCGAGCAGGGTCAGCACGGTCTCGCTCAATTCATCCAGATCACCCTTTGCCAAGGCCTTGGCCGACTCGCCATGCCCCGGCAGGTCCAGGGCGATGACCCACCGCTCGGCCGCCAGTGCCGGGTGGTTGAACAGCCAGTTGTTGAGGTCGCCGCCAAAGCCATGCACCAGCACCAGCGGCGTGCCACCTTCGCCCAGCTCGAACCAGCGCAGCAGGCGCCCGGCCACCTCGGCCTTCTGTGGAGCCGGTCCCTGGGCCTGGTCGGCGCCGCCCTCGGCGATGAACTCGGCCTGGAAGCGCTGCACCACGGCGTCGATTTCCGATTCTTCGGCTTCACCTTCCACCACCACCGCCAGCAGCGCACCGACCGGCAGGGTTTCGTCGGGCCGGGCCACCTGGCGGCGCAGCACGCCGCTGAACGGCGCCTCGACGCTGCTGCTGATCTTGTCGGTCTCGACGTCCAGCACTTCGTCGCCCTTGCTGATTTCATCCCCCTCCTGCTTGAGCCAGGCGTCGACCCGGCCTTCGGTCATCGACAGGCCCCACTTGGGCATGGTCAGGGTATGGATCTGGCTCATGCGGCACTCCTTGCAGCTTCGATGACCTTGCGCACGGCCGCTTCGACCTTCGCGGCGTCAGGGATGTACAGGTCTTCCAGGGCATCGGAGAACGGCACCGGGGTGTGCGGCGCGGTGACCATCTCGATCGGGCCCTTGAGTGCGGCGAAGGCTTTTTGTGCGACCAGTGCACTGATGTCGGTGGCCATCGAGCAGCGCGGGTTGGCTTCGTCGATCACCACCAGGCGGCCGGTCTTCTCCACGCTTTCGAGAATGCTGTCCTCGTCCAGCGGGCTGGTGGTGCGCAGGTCCAGCACTTCGCAGTCGATGCCCTGGCGGGCCAGGTTGTTGGCCGCTTCCAGGGCCACGTGGACCATGCGCCCATAGGTCACCAGGGTCACGTCGTCGCCGTCGCGCAGGAAGTTGGCCTCGCCGAACGGCACGCTATACACCTCTTCCGGTACTTCGCCCTGCATGCTGTAGAGCAGCTTGTGCTCGCAGAAGATCACCGGGTCGTTGTCGCGGATCGCCTGGATCAGCAGGCCCTTGGCGTCGTAGGGCGAGGATGGGCAGACCACCTTCAGGCCGGGGATGTGGGTCCATAGCGAGGTGAGCATCTGTGAGTGCTGGGCCGCGGCGCGCAGGCCGGCGCCGTACATGGTGCGCATCACCAGCGGGGTGACCGCCTTGCCGCCGAACATGTAGCGAAACTTGGCGGCCTGGTTGAGGATCTGGTCCAGGCAGCAGCCGGCGAAGTCGACGAACATCAGCTCGCATACCGGGCGCAGGCCTTGGGTGGCGGCACCGACGGCGGCACCGACGTAGCCGATTTCCGACAGCGGCGCATCGAGCACGCGCCCGGGGAATTGGTGGTACAGGCCCTTGGTCACGCCGAGCACGCCACCCCAGGCGTCATCTTCACCTGGGGCACCGGCGCCACCGGCAACGTCTTCGCCGATGATGAACACGCTGGTGTCGCGGCGCATTTCCTGGGCCAGGGCTTCGTTGATGGCCTGCTGATAGCTGATTTTTCTAGCCATGGTGGTTCTCCTGTTGTTCTTGTTGTCCGGGCTCAGGGGTAGCTGACGTAGACGTCGGTGAGCAGGTCGGCGGGCTGCGGCTTGGGGTCGGCTTTGGCGCGGCGCACGGCGTCTTCGATCAGGTCGTCGACACGGGCGTCGATGGCGTCCAGTTGCGCCGCCTGCAACAGGCCGGCGCGGGTGGTCTTGTTGCGGAACTGCAGCAGGCAGTCGCGGGACTCACGCAGGTTCTTCACCTCGTCGGGGGCGCGGTAGGTCTGTGCGTCGCCTTCGAAGTGGCCGTAGTAGCGGCTGAGCTTGACCTCGATCAACGACGGACCTTGCCCGGCGCGGGCGCGTTCGATGGCGGCACCGGCAGCCTCGTGCACGGCAAAGAAGTCGAAACCGTCGATGGTCACCCCCGGCATGCCGAAGCCGGCGGCGCGGTCGGCGATATGGTCGCAGGCCACCGACCAGGTCGAGGCGGTGGCTTCGGCGTAGCCGTTGTTCTCGGCGACGAAGATGCACGGCAGGTTCATGATCGAGGCCAGGTTCATCGCCTCGAACACCGCGCCTTCGTTGGAGGCGCCGTCGCCGAAGAAGGCCACGGCCACGTTGTCATTGCCCTTGATCTTGGCCGCCAGGGCGGCACCGGCCACCAGGGGTGCACCGGCGCCGACGATGCCGTTGGCACCGAGCATGCCTTTTTCCAGGTCGGCGATATGCATCGAGCCGCCCTTGCCGCCGCACACGCCGGTCTTCTTGCCGTAGATTTCGGCCATCATGCCGTACACATCGACGCCCTTGGCGATGCAGTGACCATGGCCGCGATGGGTCGAAGCGATGCAGTCGCTGTCGCGCAGGTGCGCCATGACACCGGCGGCGGAAGCCTCTTCACCGGCATACAGGTGAACGAAGCCGGGGATCTCGCCCGTGGCGAACTCCACGTGCAGGCGTTCTTCGAAGGCACGGATGGTGCGCATCACTTCATAGGCATGCAGCAATTGCTCTGAGCTGAGGTGAGTGGACATCTTGTTGTTCTCCAGGGTTGTCTCAACACGGGGTTGCAGGGTGCAGCCGATGGCCGCGCGGGACGGCCAGCAGGTGATGACGGGCGGCATGTGCCAGCACGGCCTCGACGTCGACGGTCAATGGGCCTTGCAGGTCGAGGGTGATGGTCGGGGTGTCGTGCTCGGCAAATTCGATCTCGCGCTCGCCATCCAGAGCCAGGGTGCCGGCGGTGAGGCTCAGGCGATGCGCCACACCCGGGCTGAGTGTGCCGCTGGCAGTAATGCCGCAGCCTTGCAGCAGGCCGGGGGCCAGTGGGGCGAGCAGGGCCTGTTCGGCGCCGGGGTTGAGTCGCACCCAGGCGCCGTGGGGTTCATGGCGGGCCACCGGTTGCCACAGCCCGCAGAGTGCGGACAGGCCGATGGCATGGGGCTCGGCGAAGCAGGCGAAGATTTCGCTGAGGTCTTCGCTGCGGCTCAGCGCGCGGGCACCGATGAAGCGTTGCGGTGACACCGCCACCTCGACCAGCGCCCACTCACACAGCTGTTGTTGCGGCACCTTCACCAGCAGTCGCTTGTTGCGGCGCAGACCGATACTGGCCGGTACCCGGCCGCCCGCGAGCAAACCGCCGGCCAGGCCTGCGCTGGTGGCTTCGCGCAGTTCCGGGAAGGCGTTGTTGGTGCCGGTGGACAGGGTGAGCAGGGGCGTATCCCCGGCCTCGGTTGCCACGGCCTTGTGCGTGCCGTCGCCGCCCAGCACGGCGATCATTGCCACGCCTCGCTCAACCATTTGCCGGGTGGCCAGGCGGGTATCGCTGACGGTCTGGGTCAATGGCAGGTCAAGTAACGCCAGGCGCGGCCAGTGCTGGTCCTGCGCCACGGGGCCGAGGCTGGCCTTGAGCACGGCGGCAGCGATACCGGTCATGTCGGTGGGCAGCAGTACCTCGGCCACGCCCGTGGCACCAAAGGCGGCGAGCAGGCGCTGGATGACCGAGGCCTTGTCGGTGCTGGAGTAAAGCCCGGCGTTGCTGGTCAGGCGACGCAGGTCGCGGCCGGAGGCAGGGTTGGCAATGATCCCGATGGTCGGGCCGGGCTGCGGCATGGCACACCTCGTATTCTTGTTTGCCTAGGCTTGAGCAAGGTGGGTGCCAGCTTTCTTAACCTGCCCTGCAAGGGCCGTTGCAGAGGGGTTCGAGCACTATCGGGCCAGGCTACTGCGGTCCTTGCCTGAGACGCTGCGTGCCAGCATCGGCCGGCGCTTGCCGGGAGGCTGAGACGCTGCGTCTCAGGCCCACCGGTAATCACGCAACGCTTGTCGGGACATGCCGGCAGGCGCTTAATGGCCGCACAACGACAAGAACAAACAGGAACCGGAGGCCTCATGCTTGCCGCGAACTCCCGAGCCCATGTCGATTGCGTCAGCCGGGTGCTGAAGAACGCCGACCGCCTGCCTCAGGCGCCGGTGCCGCCGCTGATCCTCGACTCCTGGCGCCGTTCCATGGAGCTGTACCGTCTTGACCCTGGGTCCCAGCAGGGGCCGCGCATCCTTTCCCAAAGCCTGCTCAACGAATGCCGCGAACGCGCCGAACTGTTCCTGCGCATTGCCAGCGATGCGGTGGCGCGCCTGCATACGCGAGTGCGCGGCGCCGACTATTGCGTGCTGCTGACCGATGCCTTGGGGCGCACCATCGATTACCGGGTCGAGTCGGCCATCCGCAACGACTGCCGCAAGGCTGGCTTGTACCTGGGCACCTGCTGGTCCGAGGGCGAGGAGGGCACCTGTGGCGTGGCGGCGGTGCTGACCAGCAAGGCGCCGGTCACGGTGCACAAGCGCGATCACTTTCGCGCCGCCTTCATTGGCCTGACCTGCACGGCGGCGCCGGTGTTCGATCCGCAGGGCGAGCTGCTCGGCGTGGTGGATGTGTCGGCCCTGCAATCCCCGGACGACCGCCGCAGCCAGCACCTGATCCTGCAACTGGTGGAACAGACCGCACGGGAGATCGAGAACGCCTTCTTCATGCACAGCGCCCAGAGCCACTGGGTGATGCGCGCCCATGGCACGCCGGGTTATGTGGAAAGCCAACCCGACTACCTGCTGGCCTGGGATGCCGACGGCCGCCTGCAGGCGATCAACAGCCTGGCCCGCGAGCGTTTGCTGGCGCGGCACGGGCGTTTGCCTGAACACATCGGCGAGCTGTTCGACATGGGCCAGCTGCGCCGCGCCAACGAGGCCTCGGCCCAGCGCCTGCCGGGTTGGGGCGGGTTGTATGGCCGGGTCAGCGCGCCCCAGCGAAGGGGCCGGGCGCAACCTTTGCAGCAAGCGCAGGATGCGCGCATCGAACAACACCTGCGGCTGGCCACAAGGGTCAAGGATTGCAACCTGGCCGTGCTGGTGCAGGGCGAGACCGGTGCCGGCAAGGAAGTCTTCGCGCGCCAGCTGCACCAGCAGAGCCAGCGCCATGACGGGCCATTCGTCACGCTGAACTGTGCGGCCATTCCCGAGAGCCTGATCGAGAGTGAACTGTTCGGCTATGTCGCCGGGGCGTTTACCGGCGCGTCGAGCAAAGGCATGCAGGGTCTGCTGCAGCAGGCCGATGGCGGCACCTTGTTCCTCGACGAGATTGGCGACATGCCGCTGCCTCTGCAGACCCGGCTGCTGCGAGTGCTGGCTGAAGGCGAGGTGGCGCCACTGGGGGCTGCACGACGGGAGCGCGTGGACATCCAGGTGATCTGCGCGACTCACCGCGACCTGGCGGCGATGGTGAGTGAAGGGCGTTTCCGTGAGGACCTGTATTTCCGCCTGGCCAATGCCCGGTTCGAGTTGCCGCCGCTCAGGGAGCGGGAGGACCGATTGAGCCTGATTCATCAGTTGCTGGCTGAGGAGGCTGCGGCTTGCGGGGTTGAGGTGATGCTGGCCGACGATGCGCTGCAGGCGCTGCTGGTGTACCGCTGGCCGGGGAATTTGCGCCAGCTGCGGCAGGTGCTGCGATATGCCTGTGCGGTCAGCGAAGGTGGCCAGGTGTGCCTGGAGAATCTGCCCCAAGAGGTGCGGGGTGATGCCGTGCCTACGGCTGATTCCGGGGTGTCGAGCCCGGCTCGGCAGTTGCTGCTCGATGCGCTGATCCGTCATCGCTGGAAGCCGGCGGAGGCGGCGCGGGCCTTGGGCATTTCGCGGGCGACCTTGTATCGGCGGGTGCATGAGCACCGGATCGAGATGCCGCGGATGAAGGGGTAGGGACTGGAGCTGCGCTTTTTGTGGGAGCGGCCTTGCGTCGCGAAAGGGCCGCAAAGCGGCCCCGGCGATACTGCCGGCGGAGCTAAGATCTTGGGGCCGCTGCGCGCCCCTTTCGCGACACAAGGCCGCTCCCACAGCGACCGCGCAAGCCTTCTGTCAGGCAATAAAAAACCCCGGAACACGTCCGGGGTTTCGGTGCATCACGCTAACGCGATCACTCCTGGTTGGCCAGTTTGTGCTCGAGGTAGTGGATGTTCACGCCGCCTTTGCAGAAACCTTCATCACGCACCAGGTCGCGGTGCAGCGGGATGTTGGTCTTGATGCCGTCGACGACGATCTCGTCCAGGGCATTGCGCATGCGCGCCATGGCTTCGTCGCGGTCCTTGCCGTAGGTGATCAGCTTGCCGATCAGCGAGTCGTAGTTCGGCGGAACCGAGTAGCCGCTGTACAGGTGCGAATCGACGCGCACGCCGTTGCCGCCCGGGGCGTGGAAGTGCTTGACCTTGCCTGGGCTCGGAATGAACTTCTTCGGGTCTTCGGCGTTGATCCGGCACTCCAGCGAGTGGCCACGGATGACCACGTCTTCCTGACGGAACGACAGCTTGTTGCCAGCGGCGATGCTCAGCATCTCCTTGACGATGTCGATACCGGTGACCATCTCCGACACCGGGTGCTCAACCTGCACACGGGTGTTCATCTCGATGAAGTAGAAACGGCCGTTCTCGTACAGGAACTCGAAGGTACCGGCACCGCGGTAGCCGATCTCGATGCACGCATCGACGCAACGCTTGTAGACTTCCTGACGCGCCTTCTCGTCGATACCCGGGGCCGGGGCTTCTTCCAGCACCTTCTGGTGACGGCGCTGCAGCGAGCAGTCGCGGTCACCCAGGTGGATGGCGTTGCCCTGGCCGTCGGACAGCACCTGAACTTCCACGTGACGTGGGTTGGTCAGGAACTTCTCCAGGTAGACCATCGGGTTGCCGAAGGCAGCACCGGCTTCGGTACGGGTGAGCTTGGCCGAGGAAATCAGGTCCTCTTCCTTGTGCACCACGCGCATGCCGCGACCACCACCGCCACCGGCGGCCTTGATGATCACCGGGTAGCCGACGTCACGGGCGATCGCCAGGGCGACCTCTTCGTCTTCCGGCAGCGGGCCATCGGAGCCCGGTACGGTAGGTACGCCCGACTTGATCATCGCGTCCTTGGCCGAAACCTTGTCGCCCATCAGGCGAATGGTGTCGGCTTTCGGGCCGATGAAGGCGAAACCGGACTTTTCCACCTGCTCGGCGAAATCGGCGTTTTCCGCGAGGAAGCCGTAACCCGGGTGGATCGCGGTGGCGCCAGTGACTTCGGCGGCAGCGATGATCGCCGGGATGTGCAGGTAGGAATCCTTGGACGATGCAGGGCCGATGCAGACCGACTCGTCTGCCAGGCCCAGGTGCATCAGTTCACGGTCGGCCGTGGAGTGCACGGCGACGGTCTTGATGCCCAGCTCTTTGCAGGCACGCAGGATCCGCAGGGCAATTTCCCCACGGTTGGCGATCAGGACTTTTTCGAGCTTCCCAGACATCGTTGGCTCTCCGCGATTCAAACGATGGTGAACAGCGGCTGGTCGAACTCAACCGGCTGGCCGTCTTCCACCAGGATGGCGTCGATGACACCGCCAACATCGGCTTCGATGTGGTTCATCATCTTCATGGCTTCGACGATGCACAGGGTGTCGCCTTTCTTCACGCTCTGGCCAACTTCAGCGAAGTTCGGCGAGGTCGGCGAAGGCTTGCGGTAGAAGGTACCGACCATCGGCGAACGGATCACGGTGCCTTTCAGGGCTGGAGCGGCGGCAGCGGCTTCGGCGGCTGGCGCAGCGGCAGCGGCAACCGGAGCAGCGGCAGGCGCGGCAGCCATTGGCGCAGGTGCGTAGAACTGCTGGGCAGCCGGGGTCTTGCTGTGGCGGCTGATACGGACCGACTCTTCGCCTTCCTTGATCTCCAGCTCGTCGATGCCAGACTCTTCCAGCAGCTCGATCAGTTTCTTGACTTTACGGATATCCATTAATCATCAACTCCCAAAGGTTCGGTCAGGGGGCGAAATTTAAAAACGTATCTGAACGTTTCTCTCTAACCCCGGCCCACTGAGGCCAGGGTTTTCGTTATCAGGGCTGTGCGTTGGCAGCCAGTTGTTCCAGTGCAGACTCCAGGGCCAGGCGATAACCGCTGGCGCCCAGGCCGCAGATCACTCCTACGGCAACATCGGAAAAGTAGGAGTGGTGACGGAACGGTTCGCGTTTGTGCACGTTGGACAGGTGCACTTCGATGAATGGGATGCTCACCGCGAGCAATGCGTCACGTAATGCGACGCTTGTGTGGGTGAAAGCAGCCGGATTGATCAGGATGAAGTCCACACCCTCGTTGCGTGCGGCATGAATACGATCGATGAGTTCGTACTCGGCATTGCTCTGCAGGTACTGCAAATGGTGGCCAGCGGCGCGGGCGCGCTGCTCCAGGTCCTGGTTGATCTGGGCCAGGGTCACGGCGCCGTAGTGGCCCGGTTCGCGAGTCCCGAGCAGGTTCAGGTTGGGGCCGTGAAGCACCAGTAGGGTTGCCATCTGCGGATTCCTTGGATTTGTAGGGCAATTCAACACAGCGCGGCGAGTGTGCCGCAAAGCGACGGCAAGTGTCCAGTTCCCGGCAATAGCCAGCACGTTGCCCGAGGTTCGCGCGAAGTATGTGACCAAATAATTAAATCTGGTCACTCATTGGGAGAAATTTCCCGGCACGCGGGAAGTTATAGACCGAGTTTGCCGCGCACGCGCGCCAGAATCTGCGCAAATTCCCCGGCGTTTATCTCGCCAATCACCCGATCGGTGGTCATTTCGCTGCCGTTCGCCGCAAAGAACAACAGCGCCGGCGGCCCGAACAGCTGGTAGCGGTCGAGCAGCGTGCGCTGTTCGGCGCTGCTCTGGGTGATATCGAAGCGCAGCAGCTTGAAGGCGCTCAACTGCCCTTGAACCTGCGGTGCATTGAGCACTTCGTGTTCGATCACCTTGCAGCTGATGCACCAGTCGGCGTACCAGTCCAGCAGCACCGGTTGGCCGGCGGCCTTGGCCTCGGCCAGGGCGGCGTCCAGTGCGGCCGGGGTGGTGATGGTTTGCCAGGCATCTGCCTTGGCCACAGCACCGCTGACGGTGGCCACGGCGGGGGGCGGCAGCGGGCGTAGCGGGTCACCTTGGCCGTTGAGCGCGCCATACCAGCAGGCCAGCGCATACACCAGCAGCGCCAGGCCCAACAGTTGTGCCAGGCGCTGGCGTGGCGTCTTGATCACAAACTCCAGGGCGCCGAGGAACAGCGCCACGCCAGCCGCCAGGAAGCCGACCAGCAGCAAGGTCGCCGGCCCCGGCAGCACGCGGCTGAGCAGGCCGATGGCCAGGCCCAGCAGCAATACGCCGATGGCGTTTTTCACGCTGTTCAGCCAAGGGCCGCTCTTCGGCAACCAGGCGGCGCCACCCGTGGCCATCAGCAGCAAGGGGGCGCCCATGCCCAGGCCCAGGGCGAACAGCTTGAGCGCGCCGCCCACGGCATCGCCGCTGGCGCTGATGTACAGCAAGGCGCCCGCCAGCGGCGCTGACACGCAGGGCGAGACCAGCAGGCTGGAGAGCACGCCGAGCACTGCCGCACCGAGCAGCGAGCCGCCTCGGGTGTGGTTGGCGACGTTGTTCAGGCGGTTGCTCAGGGCCTGCGGCAACTTGAGCTCGAACAGGCCGAACATGGCCAGGGCGAACACCACGAAGAACAGCGCGAAAGGCACCAGAACCCAGGCCGACTGCAGGCGCGCCTGCAGGTTCAGGCCGGCGCCGAACAGCCCCATCAGCGCGCCGAGCACGGCAAAGCTGGCGGCCATCGGCAGCACGTAGGCCAGCGACAGGGCCAGGCCACGCAGGCCACCGACCTGGCCACGCAGGACCACGCCAGAGAGGATCGGCAGCATCGGCAGCACGCAAGGGGTGAAGGTCAGGCCGACCCCAGCGAGGAAGAACAGCAGCAGCGACTTCCAGCTCCAGCCCTGTTCGCTGTCTGCAGGCAAGGCGGCGCCTGCGGCGGGCGCTTCGCCGTCGATGCTCAGGCGTTCGGTTTCCGGCGGGTAGCACAGGCCCTTGTCGGCGCAGCCCTGGTAACCCACCAGCAGGGTGAAGGCGCGAGCGTCGGTGCGTGGGATCTCGATATCGAGCACGCCGTGGTACACCTCGACGTCGCCGAAGAACTCGTCGTGCTTGGCTTCGCCCTTGGGGATGTTCGGCGGGCCCAGGGCGATGTCCGCTGGTTCCGTGCGGAAGTGGAAGCGGTGGCGGTACAGGTAGTAGCCGTCGGTGGCGACGAAGCGCAGCTTGAGGGTCTGCGCGTCGGCCTGCACCAGGCTGAGCTTGAAGGCTTCGTGCACCGGCAGGAAGTCGGCGTTGTTGGACAGCGAAGCGGCGCCGAGGGTGGCGCTGGGGCGGTTGTCGAGCAGGCCCGAGGCGAAAGCAGGGCTGGCCAGCAGCAGGAACAGCAGGAAAAACAGGCGGCGCATGGCGGACTCGCGAGGTGGAACGTGCCCGCATGATAGCGGAGTTGGCGGTGGTTGAAAGTGACGGCGACACATGGCGTCAGTTATGTATTGCCTGTTCCGGCCCCTTCGCGGCTAAAGCCGCTCCCACAAGGTCGCACAGTTTTCAAAACCTGTGATATCCCTGTGGGAGCGGCTTTAGCCGCGAAGAGGCCGGCACAGGAGGGCTCAGACCCTGAAGGCCCGCACCGCCTTGCTCAGCTCCCCGCCCAGGCTCAGCAGCTGTTCGCCTTGCTCGCGCCCTTCGCCGATCCGCTGCAGGTTGTCTTCACCCAACTCATGAATCCGCTCACTGTGATCGCGAATCTCACTCACCGCACCACTCTGCTGCGCGGTGACATCGGCAATGCGCACTGCCGTATCGGCAATCGTGCGGATCGCGCTGACAATCTCGTCCAGCGCGCCATCGGCGGCCTGGGCCTGGTTGGCGGTGGCTTCGGCATGTTCCAACTGGGTGCGCATCCCGGCCACCGATTCTCGCGCCGCCTGCTGCAGGCGGTCGATCAGCGCCTGGATCTCGCCGGTAGCCCCGGTGGTGCGCTGCGCCAGTGAGCGCACCTCGTCGGCCACCACGGCGAAGCCACGGCCCATCTCGCCAGCGCGGGCGGCTTCGATGGCGGCATTCAATGCCAGCAGGTTGGTCTGTTCGGCGATGGAGCGAATCACCGTCAGCACCCCGCCGATGGTGGCCGACTCTTCGGCCAGTTGTTCGATCATGCGCGCGTTGCCTTGTACCTCGTCGACCAGTGCCCGCAGCCCCGAGAGGCTCTGGCCAATCACCGCCTGGCCCTGTTCCACCGCGCGGCCGGCGTCGCGGCTGGCATCGGCGGCAGAGCTGGCGTCGCCTGCTACTTGCTGGATGGTCGCTTCCAGCTCGCCCAGCGCATCGCGAATCTGCCCGGTGTCGCCGGCCTGGCGCTCGGCGCCGTCGTGCAGGGCAGCGCTCATGCCGGCCAGGGCGTGGCTGCTGCCGGCAACCTGCTCGGCGTTGTGGCGGATGGTGCCGACCAGCTCCACCAAGTACTGGCGCAGGCGGTTGAGCGACTCCTGGATGTCGTGCAGCTCGCGGTTGGTCTTGCCCAGTGCGATAGGCGCGGCAAAGTCACCTTCGGCCCAGCGCGACAGGGCCGGTGCCAGGCTGGTCAGGGTGCGGGCCAGGCGCCGTTGCAGGGTGTCGATGAGCAGGGCGATCAGCAGGATCAGGCCGATCATCAGCCCCTGGATGATGCGCACTTCACCGGCAATCTTCGCGTGCTGGCCGCGCACTTCCGGCTCCAGGCCGGCAATGGCCTGTTGCACGGCTTCCAGCCGCTGGTTGGTGCTGGCGGCCAGGGCAGTACGGCGTTCGATCTGCTCGCGGGTGCGTTGCAGCTCGGCGGGGTAGCGGTTGAGCAGGCTTTGCAGCTCGCGCTTGAGGCCGACCGCCACGTCTTCCTGTTGCTCGCTGGCCTGGGACTCCAGGCCCATCATGGCGGCGAAGTCGTCGGCGTTGGATTCGGCCGCTCGGGTCACGCCCAGCAGCGGCAGGCCGTCGATGACCTGGGCCTGGGCGCGGATCACTTGCAGTTCGCGCTCGACCTCGTCGGCCAGCTCGGCGCGGCCGCTGCTGACCAGCTTGTCCCGGGCCAGCGACAGCCGGCCCAGGTGCACGGTGGCATCGAGCAATGGCAGCAGGTAGCGGTTGGCTTCGCTGCTGCCGCTGTCGCGGGCATAGCCGGCCAGCTGCTCGAAGTTGGCCCCCAGCTCACGTTCGGCCTGCAGCAGCAGGGCTTGCGGGTCGCCGGCCAGCTTGCCGGCGGCGAGCAGTTCGTTGGTGGTGAAGGCCTGCAGGGTGTCCAGGCTCGGGCGCAGTTTGCCGGCGAGTTCTGGCGGCCAGTCGCTGAGCGAGGCTTCGAGCTGCTTGTTGGCGTCGACGGCAGCAGCGTGGCGCAAGGCGTCGCCACTGCCCAGGTAAGCCTGGATGTTGCGCGCTGTCTGGTTCTGGAACTGCTGCGACAGGCCCAGGTAGCGCTCCATCATCTGATAGGGCCGCTCCAGGGCGCGTTGCGACCACCACAGGGTCGCTCCCAGGGCGATACACACGGTCACCAGCAACAGGGTGTTGAAATTGGTCAGCCACTTCAGGCGCATAGCCGCGAACTTCCTGCGGGGGAGTCGAGAGATAAGCGCCTGAATTTATGGCGAATTTGTTACCAGGTGATGACGATGGTGGCGTTGAGCTATTGCGCTCGGCCGTTACGGCTCGACCCGGACCACGCAGTTACGCCCGGCATGCTTGGCCCGGTACAACGCCTCGTCCGCCGTGCTGGCCATGCTCAGCGCATCCAGCTCATCGTCCAGCTGCACCACCCCGGCACTGAAGGTGCATTGCAGATCCTCCGGCTGCGCCGGGTAGAGAATCTCGGCAAAGCGCCGGCGAATCTCGTCCAGGACCTTGTGCGCGGCTACCAGTGAGGTGTTGGGCATGACGATGGCAAATTCCTCGCCACCATAGCGGCCAATGAAGTCGGTCTTGCGCAGGCGTTGCTTGAGAAACAGCGCCAGGCTCTTGATCACCCGGTCGCCCATGGGGTGGCCGTGGCGGTCGTTGATCTTCTTGAAGTGGTCGATGTCGAGCATGGCGAAGCTTAGTGGTTGCTGCGCGCGGCGGGCACGGTAGCTGCAGTCTTCGAGCAGTTGCAGGATGTGGGTGTGGTTGTACAGCCCGGTCAGGCTGTCACGGACCATGCGGGCCTTGAGGTGGCGGGCGCGGGCGGCGCGGTTGCGCACGGTGGTGATCAGGTGCCGCGAGCGGATCGGCTTGGTCAGGAAGTCGTCGCCGCCTTCACTCATGGCATCGAGCTGCTTGTCCAGGTCGTCCTCGGCGGACAGGTAGATGATTGGCACGCTGACGTAACGGTCATTGTGGCGGATCACCTTGGCCAGTTCCGGGCCCGAGCACGTCGGCATGTACAGGTCGAGGATGATCAGGTCGGGCTGGAAGTCGGCGAGCTCCGCCATGGCGCGGATCGGGTCGTTCAGGCTGCGGGTCAGCATACCGGCGCTGGCCAGTACGCGTTCGGTATGCAGGGCCTGGGCGCGTGAGTCGTCGATGATCAGCACGCGTAGCGGTTCCTGCTGTGCGTTGCTGGTCATGGCTTCGAGCTTTTCCAGCAGGCTGGAGGCTTCCAGCGTACCGGTCAGAAACGCCTGGCCGCCGGCGCGCACCGCGGCCAGGCGTGTCGGCGTATCGGCTTCGTGCAGGCTGAAGAACAGCAGCGGTATGGGCTGCGCCTGGCCCCGTTGCGCCAGCGCCGCCAACGGCAGGCCAGCACCGGGGCCAGAGAAGTCGACATCCATGACGATGGCGGCCGGAGGTTGCTCGGCCAGCGAAGCCAGAAACGCACTGGCGCAGGGCTGTGGTTGCGCGCTCAGGCCGAAGAACTCCAGCTGCTGGGCGAGGCGCTCGGCGCGCTCATGGTCGTGCAGCAGCAGGTAGACCGGCTTGCGCGCAGGTGGCAGCTCCAGCTGGTCGGGCTGGTCGCCGTGGCGCAGGCGCGTACGCGACAGGCGCTGCAACAGCTGTTCGAGCTCCTGCGAGAGGCGCTCCTGGCTCGGCTCCGCGGCTTGGGTCATGTCCTGGCTACTTGTTAGTGGGCTATGCAGGTTCGATGATGGCTGTATGCTAGCACCACTTTTTCCACCCGTATGTGTGCCGCCTCAACAAAGGCTCGCGAACGAATATTCAGTTACTGACTCATTGGTCGCTTATGCGTACGGCGGTGTCTGCTTTATAGTGCTGCGACGCGGGCTTGCCGTGGCACCCTGGCGCTGGCCTGTGGTCCAAGCCCTGAACCGTCGTGACTGATTAAGGACAAAGCCATGCTGGACTGGAAAAACCGCGAGGCCAAAGCCGAGCCCCGCGAGCGTGTCGATGGCCGCCGCGCCGCTGCCCGCAGCTATTTTGGCGGGCTCTGGAGCCGTGCCCTGGGGACCCTGATCGGGCTGTACCTGCTGGTGTGCCTGGGCCTGGGCTGGTACTGGAGCGAAGAGCCGGCGCTGTTCCCGGTGCAGCAGAATGCCCAGGCAGCCGCCGAGCGCAACGGCCAGCAGATGGTGGTGGGCTACACCACCATCGAGACCCTCAAGACCGTGGCCGGCACCCTGCTGAACAAGCCGGGTGGCTATATTTCCAATGACCGTTTCCCGCCCGGGCTGTGGCTGGACAACATGCCGAGCTGGGAATACGGCGTGCTGGTACAGGTGCGTGACCTGTCCCGGGCCCTGCGCAAGGACTTCGCCCGTTCGCAGTCGCAGTCCACCGAGGATGCCGATCTGGCCAAGGCCGAGCCGCGCTTCAACTTCGACAACAAGAGCTGGATCCTGCCATCGAGCGAGTCGGAGTTCGAAGAGGGCATCAAGTCGCTGAGCCGCTACCAGGCGCGCCTGGCCGCTGGCGACAAGGGCGCCGCCTTCTATACCCGCGCCGACAACCTGAACAACTGGCTGGGTGACGTGGCCACCCGCCTGGGTTCGCTGTCGCAGCGCCTCTCGGCCAGTGTGGGCCGGGTCAAGCTCAACACTACCCTGAAGACCGAATCGGTGATCGCCGGCCAGGCGCCGCAGGTGGATGAAGAGCTGGTTGAAACCCCGTGGCTGCAGATCGACAACGTGTTCTACGAAGCCCGTGGCCAGGCCTGGGCGCTGTCGCACCTGCTGCGCGCCATCGAGGTCGACTTTGCCGACGTGCTGGCGAAGAAGAACGCCACGGTCAGCGTGCGCCAGATCATTCGTGAGCTGGAAGCCTCGCAGGAGCCACTGTGGAGCCCGATGGTGCTCAATGGCAGCGGCTTCGGCATGTGGGCCAACCACTCGCTGGTCATGGCCAACTACATTTCCCGGGCCAACGCCGCGGTCATCGACCTGCGTCAGTTGCTGTCGCAGGGTTGAGCATGGCCATCAGCGCCAACGAGGCCGCCCACCGGGCGGCTTCAGACCGTGAACTGGTCACCTGGGTGGACGACGCCGACCAGGTGCTCGGCGCATTGCCCAGGGCCGAGCTGCGCGAGCGCGGCCTGATCGGCCGCTGCACGTTCATCCTGTTGTTCAACAGTGCCGGCGAGCTGTGCGTGCACCGGCGGGCTTTGAGCAAGGCGCTGTACCCGGGGTATTGGGACGTGGCGGCCGGCGGCATGGTGACGGCAGGGGAGGCGTATGACGACTCGGCTGCCCGCGAGCTGGCCGAGGAGCTGGGCATCGAAGGCGTCGAGCTGTGCTTTCATGAGCGCTTCTATTTCGATATGCCGGACAACCACCTGTGGTGCGCGGTGTATTCGGCGGTGTCCGATGCACCGTTGCGGTTGCAGCCGGAAGAGGTGATCGAGGCGAAATTCATCAGCCTTGAGATGGCCGAGCAGGAAAGCCTGAAAAAGCCGTATTGCCCCGACTCGCTGGCCGCGTTGCAGCGCTACAAGGCCAGCCTGTAATAGAGTTGGGGCCGCTCTGCGGCCCTTTCGCGACACAAGGCCGCTCCCACATTGATCGGTGTAGCAGCCCAAGGTCGCAAATCATTCGCAAAATGGCGCATTCCAGTACTTAGCAACCGCCTGATTTATCGTTACACTGCGCGCCCTTTTCGGGCTGCCGCAGGATCTTGCGGCAGTAGCGCCGCCCCTGCCAGAGTGGGGCTTCGCGGTCGGCTCCCGTCGACCAGTTTTTGTCCTCAGCACAGAGGAACAAAAGTGGCCAAGAAAGCTTCTTCCTTCGCCGCCCTTGGCGGTCTCGTTTACTCCACCGATGCCGGTCGGCATTGCCCCGACTGTGGTCAGCCGGTGGACGCCTGCACCTGCAAGCAGCAAGTCATCCCCGAAGGTGACGGCATCGCCCGTGTGCGTCGTGAAAGCAAAGGCCGTGGCGGCAAGACCGTGACTACCGTCACCGGCGTGCCGCTGCCGCTCGACCAGCTCAAGGAGCTGGCCACCACCCTCAAGCGCCGTTGCGGTACCGGCGGTGCGCTGAAGGATGGGGTCATCGAGATCCAGGGCGACCATGTCGAACTGCTGATCGCCGAGCTGATCAAACAGGGCTTCAAGGCGAAAAAGTCCGGCGGCTGATGCGCCCCCGCGATTTTTTGCCCAACGCTTTCTAAACTCGTTCCCGTGACCAGGGTCTATCCCAGGGCACGGACGAATCGTCATTTTCGGCTTTTACACTGCGCCCGCCTCCTTGCGGGGCAGTGACTTCGACTTATCTATAGGGGACTTGAATGTCCGTACGACGCACACGCAAAGACGATGGTAGCCAGTGGACCGTGGCTGACAGCCGCAGTGTTTATGGCATCCGCCATTGGGGCGCTGGTTATTTCGCCATCAATGAAGCCGGGCGCGTCGAAGTGCGCCCCAACGGCCCCGGCAGCGCGCCGATCGACCTGTTCGAGCAGGTCGACGAGCTGCGTCAGAGTGGCCTGTCGCTGCCGCTGCTGGTGCGCTTCCCCGACATCCTGCAGGACCGCGTACGCCAGCTGACCGGCGCTTTCGATGCCAACATCGCGCGCCTGGAATACCAGAGCCAGTACACCGCGCTGTACCCGATCAAGGTCAACCAGCAGGAAGCGGTGGTGGAAAACATCATCGCCACGCAGAACGTCTCGATCGGCCTGGAAGCCGGTTCCAAGCCCGAGCTGCTGGCCGTGCTGGCGCTGGCGCCGAAAGGCGGCACCATCGTCTGCAACGGCTACAAGGATCGCGAGTTCATCCGCCTGGCTTTGATGGGCCAGAAGCTCGGCCACAACGTGTTCATCGTCATCGAGAAAGAGTCGGAAGTGGCCCTGGTGATCGACGAGGCCGCCGATCTCAAGGTCAAGCCACAGGTCGGCCTGCGCGTGCGCCTGTCGTCGCTGGCATCGAGCAAGTGGGCCGACACCGGGGGTGAGAAGTCCAAGTTCGGTTTGTCCGCCGCCCAGCTGATCTCGGTGGTGCAGCGCTTCCGCGATGCCGGCCTGGACCAGGGCATCCGCCTGCTGCACTTCCACATGGGCTCGCAGATCGCCAACCTGGCCGACTACCAGCACGGTTTCAAGGAAGCCATCCGCTACTACGGCGAGCTGCGTGCGCTGGGCCTGCCGGTCGACCATATCGACGTCGGCGGTGGCCTGGGTGTGGACTACGACGGTACCCACTCGCGTAACGCCAGCTCGATCAACTACGACATGGACGACTACGCTGGCGTGGTGGTGGGCATGCTCAAGGAGTTCTGCGACGCGCAGGGCCTGCCGCACCCGCACATCTTCTCCGAGAGCGGCCGTTCGCTGACCGCGCACCACGCGATGCTGGTGATCCAGGTGACCGACGTCGAGAAGCACAATGACGACGTGCCGACCATCGAGAACAAGGAAGCCCTGCCGGAAACCGTGCAATGGCTGGTCGACCTGCTGGGCCCGACCGACATCGAGATGGTCACCGAAACCTACTGGCGCGCCACCCATTACATGGGCGACGTGGCGGCGCAGTACGCCGATGGCAAGATCAGCCTGGCCGAGAAAGCCCTGGCCGAGCAGTGCTACTTCGCCGTGTGCCGCCGCCTGCACAACTCGCTGAAAGCCCGCCAGCGCTCGCACCGCCAGGTGCTGGACGAGCTCAACGACAAGCTGGCCGACAAGTACATCTGCAATTTCTCGGTGTTCCAGAGCCTGCCGGACACCTGGGCCATCGGCCAGGTACTGCCGATCATCCCGCTGCACCGCCTGGACGAAGAACCGATGCGTCGTGCGGTGCTGCAGGACCTGACCTGCGACTCCGACGGCAAGATCAACCAGTACGTCGACGAGCAGAGCATCGAGACCAGCATGCCGGTGCATGCGGTCAACGAAGGCGAGGACTACCTGCTGGGTGTGTTCCTGGTCGGCGCCTACCAGGAAATCCTCGGCGACATGCACAATCTGTTCGGTGACACCGACTCGGTGAACATCTACCAGAATGCCGATGGCAGCGTGTACCACGCCGGTATCGAGACCCACGACACCATCGAAGACATGCTGCGTTACGTGCACCTGTCGCCGGAGGAGTTGATGACTCATTACCGCGACAAGGTGGCCAGCGCCAAGATCAGCGCACGTGAGCGGACTCAGTTCCTCGATGCGCTGCGCCTTGGCCTGACCCGCTCCTCGTACTTGTCTTCGTGACCTGTAGCCGGGCTATGGTGCGACAGCCTTGACCATGGCCCGGCCGATTTCGGCGATAGCAGCGTTGCGCTGCTCCATGGAAGCGCTGGTTTCGGTGAGATAAATGGCGGCGACAATGGGTGCCCGTTGGGGTGGCCACATCACCGCCACGACGCCTCGCGTGCCAAAGCCCCCGCTTCCGGTTCTGTCGGCGATGCGCCAGTCGCCAGGGATGCCGGCCCGCAGCAGCGGGCCGCCTACCTCATTGCTCATCAGCCACTCCGTCAGCTGCTTTCTCGGCTCATCCTTAAGCGCAGAGCCCAGTAGCAGCGACCTCATTGTGCCTGCCATCGCCTTCGGTGTAGTCGTGTCACGCAGGTCGCCAGGTTGTCCCTCGTTCAAGCTCGGCTCATTGCGGTCCGATCGCGTGGTCTGATCACCGATTTCCTGCAGGAAAGCGTTCACGGCTGCGGGGCCGCCCAATACCTCCAGCACACCATTAACAGCCGCATTGTCACTGGTTTTCAAAGTGAAAGCGCACAGGTCGGAGGCTGCTACCTGCTTACCGACCAGGTTCTGTGTCACGGGGGAGTGAGGCAGGATGCTTTCCTGTTGAACCTGCCAAGCCTTTTTCATCTTCACCTGGCCCTGGTGCAGCAAGGCCGAACACACCAGCAGCTTCACTGTGCTCGCCATCGGGAAGCGCTCGTCGGCCCGGTGCTCCCACCCCAGACCTGTGCCGGTGTCATGGATCGCATAGCCGACCCGCGCATCCAGCGCGTTCTCCAAACGAAGTGCCGCTTCCTGGATGGGGTCGTCCGCCGCAAATGCGCAGGATGACATCGCCACGATGGCAGCTGCTGCAGCTCCGCTGATCCATTGCCTGATTCCACTGAGTTGCATTGGCCTTTCCCTGCTTAATGGAAGAGGCTGTGAAACTAAATGGGTCAGTGCTTCTTTGTAAGTAAGATGCGGAGTTTAAACCTGTAGGGAAAATCCCTTTTGATCATGGGGGCATTCACCATCATGACTGCTCACGGGGGACTGAGGATCACTCGATCCATTTGCCTTGCCGGTACATACGCAGGCCTGTCGCCCCCAGCGTCAGTGCCCGTAGAGCCATGAAACCGAGAAATGCCAGCCACAGTCCGTGGTTGCCAAGTTCAGTCGACAGCCAGCCGAGCGGTAGTGCGATCATGACCGACAACAGCATCGCGTTACGCATTTCCCGTGCCCGGGTCGCGCCGATGAACAACCCGTCGAGCAGGTAACTCCACACCGCAATCAACGGCAGCAGCGCCAGATATGGCAGGAACGGATAAGCCGCCGCCCGCACGCTATCGATGTTGGTCTGCAGGTCGATGAACAGGTGCCCGCCCAGCAGGAACACCCCGGCAAACCCCAGGCTGGTGATCAGCGACCAACCGCAGGCCACCACCAGTGACCGGCGCAAGGTATCCCGGTCCCGCGCACCAATGGCATGCCCGCACAACGCCTCCACGGCATGCGCCAGGCCATCGAGGGCGTAGGCGGTAAGCAGCAGCCCGTTGAGCAGCAGGGCATTGGCCGCCACCGTGGCTTCACCCAACCGTGCGCCCTGCACGGTGATCAGCAGGAACACCAACTGCAGCGCCAGGCTGCGCAGGAAGATGTCGCGGTTTACCGCCAGCAGTGGCCGCCAGGCCTGCCAACGCTTGAGCGCAGCCCAGACGATCTGCCCGGGGTAGGCGCGCAGGGCCGGGCGGGTCAGGGCCAGGCCGAGCAGGGCGGCGCTCCATTCGGCGATCACCGAGGCCCTTGCCGAACCCAGCACGCCCCAGTTCAGGCCCAATACGAACCACAGGTTGAGGGCGATGTTCAGCAGGTTGGTGGTCAGCAGAATCGCCAACGGCGCGCGCGCGTTCTGTGTGCCGAGGAACCAGCCGACCAGCGCATAGCTGGCCAGCGCCGCTGGCAGGCCGAGCAGGCGGGTATGGAAGAAGTCTTCAGTGGACTGCTGCAACGCCTCGCTCGGTTGCATGGCGTGCAGGGCCAACTGGCTGAAGGGCAGGGCAAGCAGGCCAATGAGCAGGGCGAAGGCCACGGCCAGCAGCAGGCCCTGCACCAGCACCTGGCGCAGGGCCGCACCGTCGGCACGTCCGGCTGCCTGGGCGGCGAAGCCGGTGGAGCCCATGCGCAGGAAGCCCATCAGGCCAACCATGAAGGTGAACAGCGTCGCGCCTACGGCCACAGCGCCGAGCTGGTGGGCGTGGGGCAGGTGGCCGATCACGGTGCTGTCGACCAGCGCCACCAGCGGCACCGAGATGTTGGAGAGGATCATGGGCGCTGCCAGGGCCCAGACCTTGCGATGGGTGGGGTGGTGCTGCCAGTCGGCGGACAGTTGCGACATTGCGATTCCTGAGGCTGCGGGGCGCGAAGCGGCCCCCGTATTCGGCTGGACACAGTGTACCGGCCAGGCAACCAATCCGCGCGAACAGGGTCTCACTTGCCGCATCGGTGAAAGTCCTGGACCCACCGTTGCGCTATAGTTGCTGCCCTCACGTACACGCTGCCAAAGAGTTCCCACTCCATGTTCAACAAAGGATTGTTGCTGGCCTGCGCGCTGGCCTTGCTCAGTGCCTGTGATTCCTCGACGCCGGGCAAGCCCGCTGCCACCGATAAACCGGCCGCGAGCGCTACCGTCGAGGCCCCGGCGCCCAAGCGCGAGGACCCCGCCGTCCTCGCCAAGCGCTACGAAGGGCGCGAGCTCAGTGTGCTGGATGTCTCGGAAGTGCAACTCGATGGCGCCAGTACCCTGTCGATCAGCTTCTCGGCACCGCTGGACGCCAAGCAGGACTTCGCCGCCAAGGTGCACCTGGTCGATACGGTCAAGGGCAAGGTCGACGGTGCCTGGGAGCTTTCCGACAACCAGATGGAATTGCGCCTGCGCCATCTGGAGCCGCAGCGCAAGCTGGTGCTGACCGTCGACAAGGGCTTGCTGGCGGTCAACGGCAAGCAGCTCGACAGCGAATCGGTGAGCCGCCTGGAAACCCGCGACATGCAACCTACCGTTGGCTTTGCCAGCCGTGGTTCGTTGCTGCCCACCCGCCTGGCCGAAGGCCTGCCGGTGATCGCGCTGAACGTGCCCAAGGTCGATGTCGAGTTCTTCCGGGTCAAGCCAGAAATGCTCTCGACCTTCCTGGCCAACTGGGGCCGCAACAGCAGCCTGTACTACTACCAGTCCAAGGAAACCCTGGACATGGCCGAGCTGGTCTACAGCGGCCGTTTCGACCTGAACCCTGCGCGCAACACCCGCGAGACCGTGCTGCTGCCGATTGCCGGGATCAAGCCGCTGCAGGAGCCAGGCGTGTACCTGGCCGTGATGCGCGCCTCGGGGACCTATGATTATTCGCAGCCGGCGACGCTGTTCACCCTCAGCGACATTGGCGTGTCTGCCCACCGCTACCGTGATCGCCTGGACGTGTTCGCCCAGGCCCTGGAAGGCGGCAAGGCACTCAAGGACGTCAACCTCGAACTGCATGACGACAAGGGCAAGCTGCTGGCCCAGGCCAAGACCGATGGCGCCGGCCATGCGCAACTGCCGATCACGGCCAAGGCCGATACCCTGATCGCTACCCAGGGCGTGCACACCACCTTGCTGCGCCTGAACACCGCGGCCCTGGACCTGGCCGAGTTCGACATTACCGGCCCCCAGGCCAACCCGCTGCAATTCTTCATCTTCGGCCCGCGAGACCTCTATCGCCCGGGTGAAACGGTGCTGCTCAACGGCTTGCTGCGCGACCAGGATGGCAAGCCGGTCAAGGCCCAGCCGGTCAGCGTGGAGGTGCGTCGCCCGGATGAGCAGGTCAGCCGCAAGTTTGTCTGGGAGGCCGACGCCAATGGCCTCTACCAGTACCAACTGCAACTGGCTACGGAGGCCCCGACCGGCCGCTGGCAACTGCTGCTCGACCTCGGTGGCGGGCGCAAGCAGGTTTACGAGTTCCTCGTCGAAGACTTCCTGCCCGAGCGCCTGGCACTTGAGCTCAAGGGCAGCGATACGCCGCTGTCGCCCGAGGAAGATGCGCGCATCCAGGTCACTGGCCGCTACCTCTACGGTGCGCCGGCTGCCGGCAATCGCTTGAGCGGCCAAGCCTATGTGCGCCCACTGCGCGAAGCCGTGCCGGCACTGCCGGGTTACCAGTTCGGCTCGGTTACCGAAACCGAACTGACCCAGGATCTGGAGCTGGACGAAGTGACCCTCGACCAGGCCGGCAAGGCCGTGGTCGATATCGAGAGCCACTGGGCCGAAGCACGCTCGCCGCTGCAGTTGACCGTGCAGGCCAGCCTGCAGGAGTCTGGCGGCCGGCCGATCACCCGCCGCCTCGAACAGCCAATCTGGCCTGCCGAGCGCCTGCCTGGCCTGCGTGGCCTGTTCGACGGTGAGGAAACCGACAGCGACGGCCCGGTGGAATTCGAATTCCTCGTGGCCGACCGCGCTGGCAACAAGCTCGCCGCCAACGACTTGAAAGTGCGGCTGATCCGCGAGCGCCGCGACTACTATTGGAACTACTCGCAGAGCGATGGCTGGAGCTACAACTACAACGAGAAATTCCTCACCCAGAGCGAGGAGACCATCAGTGTCAAGGCCGGCTCCACCGCCAAGCTGAACTTCCAGGTGGAGTGGGGCCCGTACCGCGTCGAGGTGGAAGACCCCGAGACCGGGCTGGTTTCCAGCGAGCGCTTCTGGGCCGGTTACCGTGCCCAGGACAACGCCGAAGGCGGCGCGGTGCGACCAGACCAGGTGAAGCTGGCGCTGGACAAGCCGGCCTATGCCGATGGCGCCACCGCCAAGGTCACCGTGACCCCGCCTGCGGCCGGCAGCGGCTACCTGATGATCGAGTCCAGCGATGGCCCGCTGTGGTGGCAGGAAATCGAGGTGCCCGCCGAGGGCAAGACCTTCGATGTGCAACTGGACAAACAGTGGGCGCGCCACGACCTGTATATCAGCGCGCTGGTAATCCGCCCAGGTGAGCGCAAGGCCAATGCCACGCCCAAGCGCGCCGTCGGCGTGCTGCACCTGCCGCTGGCGCGTGCCGAGCGCAAGCTCGCGGTCAGCCTGCAGGCGCCGGAGAAGATGCGGCCCAAGCAGCCGCTGACGGTGAAGATCAAGGCCGCCAATGCTGACGGCAGCGTGCCGAAGCAGGTGCATGTGCTGCTGTCCGCAGTCGATGTGGGCATCCTCAACATCACTGACTTCAAGACCCCCGACCCGTTCGCCAGCCTGTTCGGCCGCAAGGCCTACGGCGCCGACCAGCTGGACATCTACGGCCAGCTGATCGAAGCTGGCCAGGGCCGCCTGGCCAGCCTGGCCTTCGGCGGTGACGCGGCAATGGCCAAGGGCGGCAAGCGCCCCAATACCACGGTGACCATCGTTGCCCAGCAAAGCCTGCCGGTGACCTTGAACGACCAGGGTGAAGGCGAGGCGACCGTCGATATTCCCGACTTCAATGGCGAGTTGCGGCTGATGGCCCAGGCCTGGACCGAGGAGCACTTCGGCATGGCCGAAGGCAAGACGATCGTGGCTGCACCGCTGATCGCCGAACTGTCGGCGCCACGCTTCCTGGCCGGTGGTGACCGCACCAGCCTGGCGCTGGACCTGGCCAACCTGTCGGGGCGTGCGCAACAGTTGAGCGTCGAGATCCACACTGAAGGCCAGCTGAGCCTGACGGCCAGCGCCCAGCAGACTATCGCCCTGGCCGAAGGCCAGCGCAGCACGCTGCTGATCCCGGTGCAGGCCATGGGCGGCTTGGGGCAGGGCAAGGTGCAGGTGCGGGTCAATGGCCTGCAACTGCCGGGCGAACCGGCGAACACCTTCGAACGCGAATGGACCCTGGGCGTGCGCCCGGCCTACCCGGCGATGCTCAAGCATTACCGCGTGGCGCTCAAAGACCAGCCATGGACCCTGCCGGAAAGCGACCTGGCCACCTTCGAACCAGCGGGCCTGGAAGCCAGCCTGGCGCTGTCGAGCCGCCCGCCACTGAACCTGGCCGAGCAGATCCGCGCCCTCGAAGCCTACCCATACGGCTGCCTGGAGCAGACCACCAGCGGCCTCTACCCCTCACTGTACGCCGATGCCGCCAGCCTCAAGCGCCTGGGCATCAAGGGTGAGCCGGCCGAGGTGCGCAAACGCAAGATCGAGATGGGCATCGAGCACCTGCTGGGCATGCAGCGCTACAACGGCAGCTTCGGCCTGTGGAGCTCGGACAGTGAAGAGGAATACTGGCTGACCGCCTATGTCACCGACTTCCTGCTGCGTGCCCGCGATCAGGGCTACGGCGTGCCGGCCGAGGCTTTGAAGAAGGCCAACGAGCGCCTGCTGCGCTACTTGCAGGAACGCAACCTGATCGAAGTCGACTACAGCGAGAACGCCGAGCACACCCGCTTTGCCGTGCAAGCCTACGCCGCGCTGGTGCTGTCGCGCAGCCAGCAGGCGCCGCTGGGCGCCTTGCGCAGCCTGTTCGAGCGCCGTGCCGATGCCCGCTCCGGCCTGCCGCTGGTGCAGCTGGCGGTAGCGCTGGACGCCATGGGCGACAAGCCGCGCGCCGAGCAGGCGCTGCAGGCGGGCCTGGGCATCAGCCGCAGCAAGGGCTGGATGGCCGACTATGGCAGCAGTCTGCGCGACCAGGCACTGATCCTGGCGCTGCTGCAGGAGAGCAAGCTGGCCAGCAACCAGGTCGACCAGCGCCTGTTCGCCCTGTCGGACGAACTTGCGGCCAACCGTTGGTTGTCGACCCAGGAGCGCAACGCCTTGTACCTGGCCGGCCGTGGCCTGCTGGGCAAGCCGGAAACACCGTGGAAGGCACGCCTGGACAGTGCCGGTGAAGTGCGTGAGTTCAACAACGTCGAAGCGGGCATGAAGCTCGAAGGGCCATTGCTGGCCTCGCCACTGAGCGTGCAGAACGAGGGCAGCGAAACGCTCTATCAGCAACTGACCCTGTCGGGCTATCCACGCCAGGCGCCTGTCGCGGGTGGCAACGGCATGGAGATCCGCCGTGAGTACCTGGGCATGAATGGCCAGGCGCTGGACCTGCATAACCTGCGCAGCGGCGACCTGGTGCTGGTGCACCTGGCGCTCAAGGCCAGCGATCGCGTGCCGGATGCCCTGGTGGTCGATTTGCTACCAGCAGGCCTGGAACTGGAGAACCAGAACCTGGCGCAGAGCGCTGCCAGCCTGGACAACGCCAGCAGTGCGGTGAAGCAGTGGCGCGAGTCGATGCAGAACGCCAGCGTGGTGCACCAGGAGTACCGTGATGACCGCTACGTTGCAGCCCTCAAGCTCGACGGCTATGGCACCACGCACCTGTTGTACCTGGCGCGTGCGGTGACCCCGGGCACCTACCGGGTGCCGCCGCCGCAGGTGGAATCGATGTACCGGCCGAACCTGCAGGCGGTGGGGGATGGGCAAGGAGAGATGACGGTAAAGGCGCGCTAAGGCTTCGCGGACCCTGTAGGAGCGGCCTTGTGTCGCGAGCGGGCCGCAAAGCGGCCCCGGCGTTAGGTGCGACGCAGCTGGAACCGAGGGGCTGCTGCGCAGCCCGTTCGCGATACAAGGCCGCTCCTACAATCAGTGAATGACCCAGCTCATCACCCACAACCCCAACACCAGCCAGATGATCCCGAGGATGATCGAGGCACGCATGAAGGCGCGGATTGCCGAGTACAGCAGCATCAGGCCGATGATCAGGGCGAGGATGCTGAGCAGCGAGGTGTCCATGCCCAACGTGCGTGCCAGGCCATCGATGAAATTGCCCCCGGCGTTGGCCAGCAGGTTGAACAGGCCGCTCATGATGTCGACGATGAAGCGGATCAACGAACCCAGTGCCTGGCCAAGCCACTCGAAAAAACCTTCTACATGCATAGTTGCTTCCTGATGAACGAATCGGCCCGTTTGCCGTTCCCAAGCCTTTGGCCATCACCTGGCCAGGTCGGTTCCCGATGCCAAGCTTAGCGCGGCCACGTACCCGAGCGGGAAGGCTTGTGCGTGCTGCCGTGATCAGCCTGTTGATGCTGCTCGGCCTGTTGTGGCTGGCCGACCGCATCTGGCCGCTGCCGATGCCGGGCAATGACCTGGCGCGGGTGGTGCTGGCCGAAGACGGCACGCCGTTGTGGCGCTTTGCCGATGCCGATGGTGTGTGGCGCTATCCGGTCAGCCCGGAAGACGTTTCGCCGCTGTACCTGCAGGCCCTGCTGACCTACGAGGACCGCTGGTTCTACCGCCACCCGGGGGTCAATCCGCTGGCCCTGGCACGGGCGGCCTGGCTCAACCTGCGGGGTGGGCGGGTGGTGTCTGGCGGCAGCACCTTGTCGATGCAGGTTGCACGCCTGCTCGACCCGCATGATCGCACCCTGGCCGGCAAGCTGCGGCAGCTGTGGCGCACCGCGCAGCTGGAGTGGCACCTGTCCAAGCGCGAGATCCTGCAGATCTACCTGAACCGTGCCCCGTTCGGCGGTACCTTGCAGGGCGTGGCTGCTGCCAGCTGGGCTTATCTGGGCAAGTCACCGCAACATCTCACGCCCGCCGAGGCAGCACTGCTGGCGGTGCTGCCGCAGGCACCGAGCCGCTTGCGCCCGGACCGCCATCCGGCCCGAGCCCAGCGTGCCCGCGACAAGGTGCTGCAGCGCCTGGACGAGTATCAGGTGTGGCCGGCGCAACAGATCAAGGAGGCTGCCGAGGAACCCTTGCTGCTGGCCCCGCGTCAGGAGCCCGCGCTGGCGCCCCTGCTGGCACGGCGGCTGAATACCCCTGACAGCCCGACGTTGATTCGCACCACCCTCGACGCCTCGCTGCAGCGGCGCCTCGAGGACCTGCTGCTGGGTTGGCGCGCACGCCTGCCGGAGCGCACCTCGGCGGCGATCCTGGTGGTCGAGGCGCAGACCATGGCGGTACGCGCTTACCTGGGCTCGATCGACCTGAGTGACGAGCGCCGTTTTGGCCATGTCGACATGGTCCGCTCGTTGCGCTCGCCGGGCTCGACGCTCAAGCCGTTTCTCTACGGTCTGGCCATGGATGATGGCCTGATCCACTCCGAATCGCTGCTGCAGGATGTACCACGTCGCTACGGTGACTATCGCCCCGGTAACTTCTCGATGGGCTTCAGCGGCCCGGTATCGGCCAGCTCGGCACTGGCGCTGTCGCTCAACCTTCCGGCCGTGCAATTGCTCGAAGCCTATGGGCCCAAGCGCTTCGCCGCGCAGTTGCGCATGGCCGGCATGCCGCTGGCGCTGCCACCTCTGGCCGAGCCCAACCTGGCATTGATTCTGGGCGGCGCCGGTAGCCGCCTGGAGGACCTGGTCGGCGGCTACGCGGCACTGGCCCGGGGCGGCAACAGTGCGCAGGTTCGCCTGCAACCACAGGATCCGTTGCTGGAGCGCCGGCTGATGTCGCCAGGCGCGGCCTGGATCATCCGGCGCATTCTCAGTGGCCAGGCGCGGCCCGACCGCGACCCGCATGCCGAACTGGTACAGCGCCCGCAACTGGCCTGGAAGACCGGTACCAGCTATGGCTTTCGCGATGCCTGGTCGATCGGCGTGGGGCCGCGCTACCTGATCGGGGTATGGATCGGTCGCCCGGATGGCACGCCGGTGCCCGGGCAGTTCGGCCTGGCCTCGGCGGCACCCTTGATGCTGCAGGTGCACGACTTGCTGAGCAACCGCGACAGCCAGCGGGGCATCCGGATACCGGTGGAGCGTGTGCCGGAAAGTGTTGGCGTGGCGGCCATCTGCTGGCCGCTCGGCCAGCCCATGAACCGACAGGACCCGAACTGCCGGCGCCAGCGTTTTGCCTGGACCCTCGATGGCACGACACCTCCCACGTTGCAGGCCGCCGACCAGCCCCTTGGCCTGGGCCTGCGCGAGAGCCTCTGGGTCAATGCCCAGGGCCTGCGTGTGGACGGCAGTTGCCCAGGCGCCAAGGCGCTCGACATCGCCTTGTGGCCGGCACCGCTGGAACCTTGGTTGCCACGCGTCGAGCGGCGTGCGGCGCGGCTCCCTGCGGTGGACCCAGGCTGCCCGCCACAGGTCCCGGCCAGCGCGCCGCCGCTGACCATCGTCGGTGTACGCCCCGGCGACAACCTGCGGCGCCCGGCCACCAGTAGCGAACCCTTGCAGTTGCGCGTTTCTGCCCTGGGTGGCGGCGGGCGGCGCTGGTGGTTCCTCAACGGCCAGCCGCTGGGTGAAAGCGAAGGGCAGGAGAGCGTGCTGGTGCGTTTTGACCAGGTCGGGCAGTTCGAGCTCAGTGCCCTGGACGAAAGCGGAGAAACAGCGCGGGTAACGTTCCAGGTCAACGAGTAGACGTTCGACGTTTACCGGGGCAGCACCTACGCTTGCAAGTGACGGGTGAGGCCGGCCGACGCCCCGGTACCCAAGGGATTGTGGAGCGTCCTATGCGTCTTGTGCTGATGCCCCTGTTGCTTTCGCCCTGGGCCAGTCTGGTGATCGCCGAGCCCTTGCCAGTGTTCCTCGATGGCCATGAATACGAGCGTCGCCTGCCCAGCGCGAACCTGCCGATCGAGGCCTACCGCCCACTTGCCCCAAGCCTGCAGCTGGCGCCGCCCAGCTCGGTGTCCGACACGTTGCCCGTGACGACGCGTTTCGTGCTGCACAAGGTGCGCTTCGAAGGCGGTACGGTCTACCCGTTGAGCGAATTGCGCGAGCATTACCAGCCCTTGATTGGTCGCGAAGTCAGCGTTGGCGAGCTGCAGCAGTTCACCGAACGCCTGACCCGGCGCTACCAGCGCGACGGCTACCTGCTGTCGCTGGCCTACCTGCCTGACCAGGACTTTGCCGAGGGGCGCGTGCATGTCGTGTTGGTCGAGGGGTATGTCCACGACGTGCGGCGTGAAGGGGATATCGGGCCCGCTGGCGCTTACCTCGACCAACTGCTGGAGCGCTTGCGGGCGGAGCGCCCGTTGACCCAGGCGACGCTCGACCGCTTCATCGGCCTGGCCCAGCGCATCCCCGGAGTGACGCTGCAGGCTGCCTTGACCCAGGCTGAGCACAGCGAGGGCGCCGCGCAGCTTACCGTGCATGCCTTGCGCAAGCCCTTCGATGCGGCAGCGACCTTCAGCGATGGCAGCCGTGATGGCCCGCAGGGGCTGTTCAAGGTAACCAGCAATGCCCAGACCCGTTTTGCCGAGCAGTTGACGGCCAGCGTGCTGCTGCCACCGGGTGATGACCACAGCCATTACCAGCGCCTCGATTACAGCCAGCATCTGGATGCACAGGGTAGCCAGCTGCTGCTTTCGGCCGCTCGCTACCGCAGCGAGCCGCGCACACCTGTGCCGCTGGAACATGGTTTGCAGTTTTCCCAGCGGATTGAAAGCGAGCGCTATGCAATCGGGCTTGGCCAGCCAGTGATCGTCACGGCGGATGAATGGCTGGCGGTGACCGGGCATGTCTACTCGGTCAGTGAGCATGACGAAGCTCTCAGCGGCGGCCTGGGGCGCAACGACACCTATGTGCGCGCGCTGTCGTTCGAGGGCGATTGGCGCAAGGTCGAGGCCGGGCGCCTACGCATGGTCAGCGCCGGGGTGTATCAGGGACTGGATTACCTGGGCGCACGCAGCGATGCCGACTACGACATGGACTTCCTGCGCTTTCGCGTGGCGGGGTTGCAGAGCGACCCGCTGTTTCAGCGCTGGCAGGGCGTGGTGTCAGGCGCCTTGTACTGGACCGATGACCGGCTGCCCGACAGCGAGCGTGCCGTGTTTGGCGGGCAGAACTTCGGCCATGGCTACCCCCAGGACCAGGCTGCGGGGGACAAGGGCTGGGGCGTAGCCTATGAGCTGAACTACAGCCTCCAGCCTGATGCTGGCTGGGTGCGGCTGGTGCAGCCGTATGCGCTGCTGGATGCTGCGCAGGCCTGGTACAACGGCGGGCCATTCGAAGATACCAGGATGCGTTCGGCGGCATTGGGTGTGCGGCTTGGGGATGGTCAGTACGGCAATGTGGCACTGGAGGTGGCCAAGCCATTGGCGGATGTGGCGTTGGATAGCATGAGCCGCGAAGCTCGCCTGGTAATCAACTTCAGTTTTCGGTTGTAGACCCCTTCTTGCGAGTGCGGCGCAGGTTTTGGGAAAAGTCCTACGAACTACAGCGGTTGGCGTCTGATTGTCTCTGGAACGGCTACCACCCTAATCTTTTTGGCAAAGGTGAAAGAGCTCTTTGCGTGAAGCACATGCTTGAGTTTTCGTTTATTTCGATTAGCATCGAGGGTGACCCGCATGACGCATGAGAGCGTGATCATGAGCATATCTTCAAAAACCGACTTTCCAGAGGCCCGCGAGATCGCTGCGGCGCTGCAGGGGCAGAGAGACCTGGCAGCTTATCTGTGCACCCAGGCAGACATGCAGCGGATACAGATCTATGACGCCTCCAGCCAGGCGCATACGGTCGAACTGCCAACCAGTGCATTGCGCCTGCTGGTCGATATCCTGGGTGAGCTGGCACAGGGCAACTCAGTACGTGTAGTGCCGGTACATGCAGAGCTGACGACCCAGGAAGCAGCTGACATCATCAATGTTTCGCGACCACACCTGGTCAAGTTACTGGAGGAGGGGGCTCTGCCTTTTCACAAGGCAGGGCGACATCGCCGGGTTCTGTTTTCCGATTTGATGGATTACAAGCAACGGCGTGATGCGGCCAGCCACAAGGCGCTGGATGAACTCTCCGCGTTTTCGGAGGAGTTGGGGCAGAGCTACTGATGCGCGAAGCAGCATTCACTGCCATCTGTGATGCTTGCGTGCTGTACCCGGCTCCGCTGCGCGACTTGTTGCTGAGGCTTGGAGGAAAGGGCATCTACCGTGCCCGGTGGACACGCGAAATTGATGAGGAGTGGAAACGCAACCTGCTCACCAATCGCAAGGACCTGACGCGTGATCAACTGGACCGACTCTCTGGGCTGATGGAGGCCGCGATTCCGGACGCTTTGATATCGGGTTATGAACATCTTGGAGCATCGTTGGTGCTGCCGGACCCTGATGATGTTCATGTACTTGCAGCCGCGATCGCGTGCAGTGCGCAGGTCATCGTCACATTCAACCTGAGAGACTTCCCTGCATCGGTACTTCAGGGTTACTCAGTAATAGCCCTGCATCCGGACGAATTCATTATGGAGCTTTGGAGTCAGGATCAGGCTGGCGTCCTTGAGGCAGCCGCGGATATGCGACGTAGCCTCAAGCGATCACGGTTCACTGCTGACGAATTCGTCGAATGTATTCTCAGGCAGGGCTTACCCATGACGGCAAACGCCCTGCGTGACTACTCGTTGCTGATCTGAGCGGCCAATGCGCGATACTTAATGGGTGGTGAACCGCTGATGCACCGGTGAAGAACTCGGCGTCAACGCCAACGCCAACTGGGTGCGGTTGTGCATGTGGGTCAGGCGCAATACCTGCGACACATACAGTTTCACTGTGTTCTCGGTGATCCCCAGTTCACAGGCAATCTGGTAGTTGGTCTTGCCCTTGCTCACCAGCCGGGCGACCTCCAGTTGCCGCGGAGACAGTTTCTCGAACGCCGCAGGCAGCTCACCTTCAACCACTTCTTCAACGACATCGGTGGCGCGGCGGTGGACGCCCTGGCCGCGGGCTTTCTCCAGGTCCTGATAGAGTTCATCGATGGAGCCGGCCAGGTCTTGCAGGCGCTGATTGAGGTTGCCCAGGTCCTGAAGGTTGGCCTTGCGCTCCAGCAACACCTGCTCCTGACGGCGCACACCTTCGAGCAGTTCGTCGAGGTCCATGGGCTTCTGGTAATAATCGGCGAAACCTTCGCGCAGGGCGCGGATCACGTCCTGCTTGTCGGCACGCCCGGTGAGCATGATCGCTTCGAACATGCGCTGGCGCCCGGCAATGTCTTTCAGCGCCCGGACCAGCTCGATGCCATCGCCTTCGGGCATGTGCAAGTCGCACAGCACCAGACCGATGGCTTCGTCGGCTACGAAACGTTTGATGGCTTCTTCGGTGGAGTGAGCCGCCACACAGTGGTGGCCTTGGATTTCGAGGAATTCACACAATTGTTCGACGATCAGTGGCTGGTCATCTACGACCAGAACCTTCACGTCACTGAATGACTTGTTCACGATCAACTCCCTGTTCGTAAGCGGCCCTGCTCCCGGGCCAGACGCTCTGGCAGCTTAAAAATAGACGCTCCTCGCGATTCTGTACAAGTTATGTACAACTGATCGGACCACAGGGATGTTCATTGGATCCATACAGCCGTGAGCAGAAAGCCCGCCAGTACGTAGGGGACGAAGGCTTGTTTGTCGCCCATTTCTTCTGTCAGGGTAGCCAGGCGCTTCTTCACCTTGGGGTTGAGCAGCGTCCACAGGCGCCTGCGGCTGAGCAGCCACAGCACCACGCTGACCCCCGCACCGATGAAGGTGCCGAGCACGTATTGCGGGCTGGTCGCCAGGGCCAGTGCGCCCATCAGCTTGACGTCGTCGGCGCCGAAGCGGCCCAGCATGTAGCCTGGCAGGGTCAACAGCATGACGATGGCCAGGGCCCAGCCAGCGTCACTGGCATCGGCGCCGATCCAGGTGTGGCCAGTGGCGAACAGCCAGACCAGGGCGCCAGCGGCGAAACCCAGGGTCAGCATGTTGGCGATCTGGCGCTCGCGAATATCTTGTTCAGTGCACAAGGCAAGCCACATCAGGAGAACAATGCTTTGCATCGGCAGGCCGCCTTTCCCATTCGTTGAACACTGCTACCCGGTCAGTCAGGTTTCCTAAACAGGGTAGACGCGATCTGACGAACGGGCATGGCAGGGTGGCAAAAAGGTCGTTGTGGGAGCCGCGCTTGCCGGCGATGGGCCGCAGAGCGGCCCCCTGCGATTGGTCTATTTCACCCGGCCCGGCGGGTAGTTGCCGAGCACCTGGGTAACGGTCTTCTGGATTGCGCTGTTGCGCTCGTCGGGGCTAGGCGGGTAGTTGTTCATGATCTGTTCGGCACTGCCGCGCCAGACCAGCTTGCCGTCATGGCCATCGAACATGTCGATCTGGATGGTTGCCACCTTGTAGTCGACGCTGCGGGTTTCGTTGTACATCGGCCCGCCCCAGTAACCGTTCCAGTAGCCGCCCCAGGCGCCGCCATAGTTGGTGGTGATCTGTTGCTGGCGTTGTTCGACGATCAGGTAGGCGCGGACGGTGACGTCAGGCCTGGCATTGCCCTGGACGGGGCGCAGGCCGCGTTGGTCGAGCTGGTCGGCAACTGCCGCGCGGATGCGTTGCTCGGTCAGGTCGCTCTTGATGCGTGGATCATCCGGGCGGTATTGCAGGCCCGGTTCCTGCCATGCCCAGCTGCGATAGGCGGCAAAATCGCGGCTGGCGTCGAAATCCTGCTGAACGTTGTTGCTCGAGCAGGCGGCGAGCAGCAGCGCGAATGACAGTAGAACGAGGCGGCGCAACATGATGGATCTCCGTTAGGCATTAACTGGGAGGATAGCCGCTGAGCGCCTTGTGAACCGATTCACGCAGGGCGGTCTCGCGATCGCGCGGCGAGCCTTTGTCGCTGCCGCTTTCAGCGCTGGCGCTCCACACCGGCTGGCCATTGCGGGCATCGAACAGGTCGATGCGCACCACCATCACCTCCACTTCGTAGGTGCGTACGATCGGCACGCTGCCGTAGGCGCCGTAACCGTTGCGGTAGCCGCCGAAGCCGACACCGCCGTAGGGGTACGGGCCGTAATAGGGGTCGTAAGTGTCATAGTCACGCACCTGGCGCAGGCGCCGCTCCAGGCGCATGTCGGCACTCACCAGCAGGTCGCCGGTGCTGCCCCGGGCAGGGCGCAGGCCGTGTTGGTCGAGGGCGCCGCTGACCGCGTCGGCAATCTGTGCAGGGTCGGCGTCGGCATTCCCGCTTGGCAGCTGGCCGTCACGCCAGCTCCAGCTGCGGTAGTGCCCGTAGTCGCGCGGCGCCGCCGGGTAGGCGCTGGCGTCGAAGGTGCTGGCCGCTTGCGGGGGGGCTGGCGGCAGCGGGCGGCTGCTGGCCACATAGGGGTTGCTGGCCTGGCAGGCGGCCAGGGTGAGCGGCAGCAGGGCCAGGCACAACAGACGGTACGGCATGTATCCCTCCCGGAGGGGCGCAGTCAGCGGGGGCGGCACATCCAGTGCAGGTAGCGGCCGAGCCCGGCGAAGCTTGGGTGACGGCGGTGGGCCAGTTCCATTTCCAGCAGGTCGAGCAGCTCGGCCTTGTCCTGGAATTCCTTGGGCATGTAATCGTGGAAGACGCGCACGCCACTCTCGCTTTCGACTTGCCACATCACTTCAAGTTGCGCCTTGAGTTCCCGTGGATCAAGCGGTTTTTGCGGGGTCAGGCTCTGCTTTTCGCCTTCCAGGCGGTTGCTGCGCAGCTTGCGGAAATGGCCTTTGAGCAAGTTGCGGTAGACCAGCGCGTCGCGGTTGTAGAACGCCAGCGACAGCCAGCCACCCGGGGCCGCCAGCTGATGCAGAACCGGCAGGATGCTCTGCGGTTCGGCCAGCCATTCCAGCACGGCGTGGCACAGCACCAGGTCATAGGGCTCGGTGAGTTGGCCAAGCAGCTCTTGCCAGGGCGCCTGGATGAAGGTTGCCGATTGCCCTGCTTCTGCGAAGCGCGCCCGGGCACCCTCGAGCATCGGTGCGGCGGGTTCGGCCAGCGTTACATTGTGCCCGCGCTGGGCCAGCCACAAGGCCATATGACCCAGGCCGGCACCGATGTCGAGCACCCGCAGCGGTCGATCGGGCAGGGCATCGGCCAGGTCGGCCTGGAGCACCGCCAGGCGGATCGCGCCCTTGGCGCCGCCGTAGATTTTCTCGGCAAAGCGTGTGGCCAGCTCATCGAAGTGACGGTCGTTCATGGCGCGAAACGCCTCTCGCTGTCGGCCAGCTTGGCTCGTACCACCTGTTCCATGTCCAGGCCCAGCTCGCTGCACAGCAGCAACAGGTAAAGGACCACGTCGCCGACTTCCTGGCCGGCGTGGGCCAGCTGATCGGCGGGCAGCTGGCGCGATTGGTCTTCGCTCAGCCACTGGAAAATTTCCACCAGCTCGGCCATTTCGACGCTGGCGGCCATGGCCAGGTTCTTCGGGCTGTGGAAGCCGCGCCAATCGTTGTTGTCGCGGATCTGGTGCAGGCGTTGGGTGAGTTCTTGCAGGTTCATCGGGGTCTGGCTCTCCTAATGCTGCATAGCTTCTGCGCAGGCCCGATGCAAAGCAAGAGCAATCAGGGCGCTAGAGCACGGCCCAGCGCCCGACCATGTGCCGCAACCCGGCATGCCCGTCCAGCCGCAGTTCACCTGCCGGCCCTGCTTCGCTGGCACTCAGGACAACCTCCGATGGCAAGCGCACCGGCTTGCGGAAGTCCACCTCGAAGCGATAGCCACTGTTTGGCATGTGCGTACGCAAGGCCGCCAACGCCATGGCATTGCTCCACATGCCATGGGCAATGGCCTTGGGGAAGCCGAACAGACGTGCGCTGATGGCACTCAGGTGAATCGGATTGTAGTCGCCGCAGACCTTGGCGTAGCGCCGGCCGATATCGCCGTCGGCGTACCAGCGGGTGACCTCTGGCAGGGGGCCTGGCCCGGTCTCCTCGCCATCCTCCGACGGACCCTCCAGCTTCAGGCCTCGCACCAGCATGCGGCTGGTTTCACGCCAGAGCAGGCCAAGGCCGTCCTCGGCTTCGGTGACCAGGTCGAAGGAGCCGCCCTTGGCATGCGCCTGCAGATTGTCGGCGTAGACCGCAAAGCGCAGCCCGTCGATGCCACCCAGCGGGCGGAGCACGTCGATGCGGTTGTGCAGGTGCACCAGCCCGAGCAACGGGAAGGGGAAGTCGTGGGCGGTCAGCAGTTGCAACTGCAGGGTGAAGGCCATTACGTGTGGGTAGGTGCCGGGCAAGCGGCCATCGTCGGTGAAGTGGCAGAGTCGACGGTAAGCGGCGAGATTGCCGGGCTCCACGCGGATGAAACTGCGCAGACCGGCTTTGGGCAGGCTGGCGCCGCTGATCTTGCGTTTGCTGGCGGCGCGCAGGTACAGGCTGGCGCGTGAGTCCGGGCTGTGCAGGTCTTGCCATTGGCGGCTCATGGTCAGGCCCCCATCAGGGCCTGGCCGCAGACGCGCAGCACCTGGCCGTTGACCGCCCCGGAGCCCGGCTGGCTGAGCCAGGCGATGGCTTCGGCGACATCCTGTGGGCGCCCGCCCTGGCCCAGCGAGCTCAGGCGCCGCCCGGCCTCGCGCAGACCGATGGGCATGGCGGCGGTCATGTGCGTTTCGATAAAACCGGGCGCCACGGCATTGATGCTGCCGCCGCGCTCGGCGAGCTTCGCCGCCCAGGCTTGGGCGAAGCCGATCAGGCCGGCCTTGCTCGCGGCATAGTTGGCCTGGCCGCGGTTGCCGGCAATGCCGCTGACCGACGCCAGCAGGGTAATGCGTGCGTTGTCGCCCAGAGCGCCGCCTTCATACAGGGCCTGGGTCAGCACCTGCGGGGCCTTGAGGTTGACGGCCAGTACCGCATCCCAGTATTCCGGGGTCATGTTGGCCAAGGTCTTGTCGCGGGTGATGCCGGCGTTGTGCACGACGATGTCGATGCCGTCGGGCAGGGCTTCGAGCAGTTTCGCGGCGGCATCGCTGGCGCAGATGTCCAGGCCCAGGGCCTTGCCCCCGAGGCGTGCGGCGAGGGCATCGAGCTCCTGCTGGGCCTGGGGCACGTCGAGCAGCATCACTTCGGCGCCATCACGCGCCAGCGTTTCGGCGATGGCGGCGCCGATGCCGCGCGCGGCGCCTGTGACCAGGGCGCGACGGCCACCGAGTGGGCGGGTCCAGTCTTCGACCTGGGTGGCGCAGGCCTGCAGGCGCAGGACCTGGCCGGAAACAAAGGCACTCTTGGGTGACAGGAAGAAGCGCAAGGCGCCTTCGAGCTGAGCGTCTGCGCCCGCTGCCACATACAACAACTGCGCGGTGGCACCGTTGCGCAGCTCTTTGGCCAGCGAACGGCTGAAACCCTCCAGGGCGCGCTGGGCGACGCTGGCCAGCGGGTCGTCGAGGGATTCCGGCGCACGCCCCAGGATCACCACGTGGGCACAGGGGGCGAGGCTGCGCAGCAAGGGCTGGAAGAACTCGCGCAGCTGCTTCAATTGGTCGCTGTCGGACAGATGGCTGGCGTCGAACACCACGGCCTTGAGCTTCGGCCCCAGGCCGGCGACCCAGGCGGGCGCCTGCAGGCCGTCGCCATTGAAGCTGAACAGCGCTTCGGTCAGGCGCGGGGCGATGGCCTCGACCTGGTTCGCCAGTGGCCCGCCACCCAGCACCAGCGCGCCCTCCACCGGCCGCAGGCGGCCTGCCTGCCAGCGCTCCAGCGGCGCTGGGCGCGGCAGGCCCACGGCATCGACGAGGCGGCGCCCGAGGTTGGAGTTGGCAAAGCCGAGATAGCGATCGCTCATGTGCGGGTCTCCCTGAAGGCAAGCTTGCAAGTGTGGACCAACTTTGTGGCAAGGTCGTTCGAATGCGGCAAAAACACCTAGGCTGTACGGATCAAATTGTTTCAGGAGGAACAAACGCATGGGTTCAACTCGCCGGGTCGCGATCCTGGGCGGCAACCGAATTCCCTTCGCACGCTCAAACGGTGCCTACGCCAGCGCCAGCAACCAGGCGATGCTGACCGCAGCCCTGGAAGGCTTGATCGAGCGCTATCGTCTGCACGGGCTGTGCCTGGGCGAAGTGGTGGCTGGGGCGGTGCTCAAGCACTCGCGGGACATGAGCCTGACCCGCGAATGCGTGCTCGGCTCGCGCCTGTCGCCGCAGACGCCGGCCTACGACATCCAGCAAGCCTGCGGCACGGGCCTGGAAGCGGCGCTTCTGGTGGCCAACAAGATTGCCCTCGGGCAGATCGAATGTGGCATCGCCGGTGGCGTGGACACCACGTCCGATGCCCCCATCGGCGTCAACGAGGGGCTGCGACGCATCCTCTTGCAGGCCCATCGCGGCAAGAGCTTGGCTGAGCGGCTCAAGCCGTTCCTGCAGTTGCGCCCAGGCCACCTGAAACCCGAACTGCCGCGCAATGGCGAGCCCCGCACCGGGCTGTCGATGGGCGAGCATTGCGAGCGCATGGCGCAAACCTGGGCGATTGGCCGCGCCGAGCAGGACGCGCTGGCGCTGCACAGCCATCAGCAACTGGCGGCCTCGTACAGCGAGGGCTGGCAGAACGACCTGCTGACGCCCTTCCTGGGCCTCACCCGTGACAACAACCTGCGCACGGACCTGACCCTGGAGCAACTGGCCGGGCTCAAGCCGTCATTCGACCGCAGCGGCCTGGGCACGCTGACGCCGGGCAACTCTACGCCGCTCACCGATGGCGCCTCCATGGTGCTGCTCGGCAGCGAGCAATGGGCACAGCAGCAGGGGCTGCCAGTGCTGGCCTACCTGGTCGATGGCGAAACCGCTGCGGTGGATTTCGTCACCGGGCGCGAGGGGCTGCTGATGGCGCCCGTGTACGCAGTGCCACGCCTGTTGGCGCGCAATGGCCTGACCTTGCAGGACTTCGATTACTACGAAATCCACGAAGCCTTTGCCGCGCAGGTGTTGTGCACCCTCAAGGCCTGGGAGGATGCCGAGTATTGCCGTGAGCGGCTGGGGCTGGATGCACCGCTTGGGGCCATCGACCGCAGCAAGCTCAACGTCAAGGGCAGTTCGCTGGCGGCGGGCCACCCGTTCGCGGCTACCGGCGGACGGATCTTGGCCAATATGGCGAAATTGCTGGCCAAGGCCGGAAAAGGGCGTGGCCTGATATCCATTTGCGCAGCGGGTGGGCAAGGGGTCACGGTGATCGTCGAGCGCTGAACGAAGAGGGGTATGGATCTCTGTTAGGCTTGTCTGCTCAGAACTACAAGAATTCACTATGCAGACGATCGGACATCCCCGTGCCATTCCTGCCCTGGACCAGTTGCCCAGGCCCCTGTATGCCCGCGCCGAAAGTCTCGGCGCCGGCTCCTGGACGACTCGCCATAGCCACGACTGGGTGCAGTTTTCCTACGCCATCAGTGGCGTATTGGGGGTGTATACCGACGATGGCAGCTACTTCGCCCCACCGCAGTGGGGCGTGTGGATACCGGCTGATGCCGAACATGAAGTGGTCACCTCGGGGCAAGCGGAAATGCGCAGCCTGTACATCCGCCGTGATGCCTGCCCGTGGGCGCCGGCAAAATGCCGGGTACTGGAGGTGACAGCGCTGGCGCGGGAGCTGATCAAGCAGTTCTGCCTGTTCCCGGCTGAATACGCCGAGGGTGACAGTGTCGAAGGCCGGCTGGTGGCTGTTCTGCTCGATCAGCTGCGTACCTTGCCCGAGGTGGGGTTCTCGCTGCCGCTGCCGCGGCATCCAGGGTTGTTGGCGTTGTGCAATGGGCTGATTGCCGCGCCGGACCAGGTGCAGACGTTGCAGCAGTGGGCGGTGCAGCTGGGATGCTCGGAAAAGACCCTGATGCGGCTGTTCCAGCGCGAGACCGGGTTGAGTTTTCGCAACTGGCGCCAACGGATGCGGTTGCTGTCGTCGCTGGCGTTGCTGGAGGCGGGGGAGAGTGTGACCGAGGCGGCGTTGGGCTGTGGGTATGATTCGACTTCGGCTTACATCGCGGCCTTCAAGCAGTTGTTCGGGGCGACCCCCGGGGAACTGAAGCTTTGATGTTGCCTGTACTGGCCTCTTCGCGGGCACGCCCGCTCCCACAGGAGTGTCACTGCCTTCAGGCTATGTGATATCCCTGTGGGAGCGGGCGTGCCCGCGAAGAGGCCAGTACAGGAAGACTCAGGTGCGGAAGCGGCGCACCAGCGAGTCCAGTTCATTGGACAGCCCGGCCAGGCTCTCGGAGTCCTGACGCGCGGCCTGGGCCAGTTCCGCCACCAGCTGTGCATCGCCGTGAATCTGGCTGATATGGCGGTTGATGTCCTCGGCCACCTGGTGCTGTTCTTCCGCCGCCGTGGCGATCTGTGTGTTCATGTCGCGAATGATGTCCACCGACTCGCGAATCTGCCCGAAACTGTCACGGGCCAGGCCAATGCGGCTGACCGACTGCTGCGACACTTCCAGGCTGGCATGCATCTGCTCGGCCACTTCGGCGGTGCGGCTGGCCAGGTTGCCCAGCAGTCCATCGATTTCGGCCGTGGAGTCGGCCGTGCGCTTGGCCAGTGCCCGCACCTCGTCGGCCACCACGGCAAAGCCACGGCCTTGCTCCCCGGCCCGGGCCGCTTCGATCGCTGCGTTGAGTGCCAGCAGGTTGGTCTGCTCGGCAATCGAGCGAATGGTGCCGAGGATCGACTGGATGGCGTTGCTGTCGCGCTCCAGCTGCTGGATCGACTGGGCAGACTGCTCGATCTCCTGGCTCAGGCGGTCGACGCTGCTGACTGCCGCGTCGATCTGTTGCTGGCCTTCACGGGCCTGCTGCTGGCCACTGTCCGCCGATTGCGCGGCCTGGCTGCAGGAACGGGCGACTTCGTTGGCGGTGGCGACCATTTCGTGGAACGCGGTGGAGACCATGTCCACGGCTTCACGCTGGCGCCCGGCAGCCTCGGCCATGTCGCTGGAGACCCGGGTGGAGCTGCTGGAGGTGCTGAGGATCTTGCTGGCAGCCGAACCGATATGTTGGATCAGGCTGCGGATGGCGCCCAGGAACTGGTTGAACCAGTTGGCCAGTTGCGCGGTTTCGTCGCGCCCGCGCACGTCAAGGTTGCGGGTCAGGTCGCCTTCGCCCTGGGCAATGTCTTCCAGGCCGCTGGTGACGCTGTTGATCGGGCGCACGATGAGTTTGGCGAAGGCGGTACCGACCACGGCAAACAGGGCCGCCAGCACCAGCGCGATCACACCGATCAGCCAGGTCAGGCGGGTGGTGGTCTGCATCACTTCGCCTTGCTGGATCAGGCCGATGAAGGTCCAGCCCAGCTTCTCGTCGGGGTAGACGTTGGCCATGTAACGTTCGCCGTTGATCTCGACCTCGACCAGGCCCTTGCCGGCCTTGGCCAGTTCGGCATAGCCATCACCGAAGCTGGCCAGTTGCTTGAAGTTGTGGCTGGCGTCGCGTGGGTCGACCATCACGTTGCCGTTGTTTTCCACCAGCATCAGGTAGCCGCTTTCGCCCAGCTTGATCTGCTTGACGATCTCGGTCAGGCCCTTGAGCGACACGTCGATGTTGACTACGCCCCCGGGGTTGCCGAGCTGGTTGGCCACGGCGCGCACGGTGCTGATCAGCACGGCATCGTCGGCGGCCCAGTAATAGGCGCCGGTGCGCACGGTCTTGCCAGGGTTGGCCATGGCCAGCTGGTACCACGGGCGTGGGCGCGGGTCATAGTTGACGAACTTCTGCCCGGCCGGCCAGCCAACGTAGCCGCCATCACTCACGCCGTAGGAAACGTAGGCATAGCCTGGGTGGGATTCTGCCAGGCGGGTGAAGAATTCCAGCAGTTGCTTGTCCTGATCGCCCAACTCGTAGGACGGGGTGGCGCTCATGAACTTGTTCAGGTTGTTACCGGTGGCCGCCACCATCGGTTGCGAAGCCAGGTAGGCGACGTTCTGGTCGATGCCCTGGAAGAAGATGTTCATCGCGTTGCTGACCTGGCGGATTTCCCGGCTGCTGCTGTCGAGGAAGCCGTCGCGGGCTTCACCGCGCAGGTTGATCACCACCAAGGTGGCCACGAGGACGATGGGCAAGCCCGCGATGATCGCGAACGCCCAGGTCAGTTTCTGTTTGATGTTCATCGACGCTCCCGGAGTTTATTTTTTTGCACGCGAGGCAGGTAGCAACTGCATCGGCAGCGTCCGGGGATTTTTTAGCGAAAGTGCCCGTATTTATTGGGTGAAGTCGCATTTGGCGACTATTCGGTCGGCTTTTGGCTAATATGGCATACCAAAGTGCTGAGGCGTGCTGATGACAGCACGCCACAAGCCCTCAATGGCAGCACCCTGCGCCATTGGCCAGGTCTTTCAGGATCGGGCAATCCGGGCGGTCATCCCCCTGGCAGTGGGCAACCAGGTCACCCAGGGTGTCACGCAGGCTCACCAGTTCTTCGATACGCCGGTTCAGCTCATCGATATGCTGCATGGCCAGGGCCTTCACGTCGGCGCTGGCACGTCCGCGGTCTTGCCACAGGGTCAGCAGCTTGCCTACTTCTTCCAGGGAAAACCCGAGGTCACGGGAGCGCTTGATGAAGGCCAGGCTGTGCAAGTCTTCGGCCTGGTACAAGCGGTAGCCGCTGTCGCTGCGGGTGGCCGGCTTGAGCAGGCCGATGGATTCGTAATAGCGGATCATCTTGGTGCTGAGCCCGCTGCGGCGGGCGGCCTGGCCAATGTTCATCGGGCCTCCTGCGAGGTGTTGGTGGGTTTCCAGGTCTTCAACCACAGGGCATTGCTGACCACGCTGACGCTGGACAGCGCCATGGCGGCGCCGGCCAGTACCGGGTTGAGATAGCCCAGTGCAGCCAGGGGAATGCCGATCAGGTTGTAGATGAAGGCCCAGAACAGGTTCTGACGGATTTTTGCATAGGTCTTGCGGCTGATTTCCAGCGCGGCGGGCACCAGCCGAGGGTCACCGCGCATCAGGGTGATACCGGCAGCCTGCATGGCCACGTCGGTGCCACCGCCCATGGCGATGCCGATATCGGCAGCGGCCAGGGCCGGGGCGTCGTTGATGCCGTCGCCAACCATCGCCACCACGCCGTCCTTTTTGAGGGTGGCCACGGTGGCGGCCTTGTCGGCTGGCAGCACTTCGGCATGCACGTCGTCGATGCCGAGGGCATCGGCCACCACCTTGGCGCTGCCGCGGTTGTCGCCGGTCAGCAGGTGGCTGCTGATGTGGCGGGCGTGCAGGGCGGCGATGGCTTGCTCGGCGCCGGGCTTGAGGCTGTCGCCAAAGGCGAACAGGCCGAGCACGCGAGGTGCTGCACCCCGCTCGATAAGCCACGACAGGGTGCGGCCTTCGGCTTCCCAGGCTTGAGCCTTGGCGGCCAGCTCGCCGGGTTGCAGGTTGCTTTCGTCGAGCAGGCGACGGTTGCCCAGCGCCAGTTCGCGGCCTTCCACGCGGCCAGCGATGCCGCGGCCGGTGAGTGACTGGCTGTCAGTCACGGCGGGTACCTCCAGGCCTTGCTCGGCGCAGGCATCCAGCACGGCCTTGGCCAGTGGGTGCTCGCTACCGCGCTGCAGGGCACCGGCGAGGCGATGCAGGTCGGCGCCGTCACCGACCAGCGCCTGGCTGTGGACTACGCGCGGGCTGCCGGAGGTGAGGGTGCCGGTCTTGTCGAACACCACGCGATTGACCGCATGGGCACGCTCCAGTGCTTCGGCGTCCTTGATCAGGATGCCATGGCGGGCGGCGACACCGGTGCCGGCCATGATCGCTGCCGGTGTGGCCAGGCCCAGGGCGCAGGGGCAGGCGATTACCAGTACGGCGACCGCATTGATCAGCGCGGTCTCCAGCGGTGCACCGGCCAGCCACCAGCCAATCAAGGTGAGCAGTGCCAGCACCAGCACGGCAGGCACGAACACCTGGCTGACCCGGTCGACCAGCTTCTGGATCGGCGCCTTGGCGGCTTGTGCGTCTTCGACCAGGCGGATGATCCGGGCCAGCACGGTTTCCGTGCCCAGCGCCTGGGTCCGTATCAGCAGCCGGCCTTCGCCATTGATGGCACCGCCGGTGACGCTGTCGCCGGGCTGTTTCGGTACCGGCAGGCTCTCGCCGCTGATCAGGGCTTCATCGGCGTGGCTGCTGCCTTCTTCCACCGCGCCGTCGACCGGGAAGCGTTCGCCGGGCTTGACCAGTACCAGATCGCCCAGGCGCAGCTGGGCAATCGCCACGTCCTCTTCGCGGCCGTCGATGACGCGCACGGCACGCTCCGGGCGCAGGGCTTCGAGGGCACGGATGGCGCTGGCAGTCTGGCGCTTGGCGCGGCTTTCGAGGTATTTGCCCAGCAGCACCAGGGCAATGACCACCGCCGAAGCTTCGAAGTAAAGGTGCGGGGCCATGCCGGCTGGGGCGTTGGCCCATTGGTACAGGCTCAGGCCATAACCCGCACTGGTGCCCAGGGCAACCAGCAGGTCCATGTTGCCGGCACCGGCACGTACGGCTTTGTAGGCAGCTTTGTAGAAGCGTGCACCGAGAATGAACTGCACCGGGGTGGCCAGCGCGAACTGCGCCCAGGCGGGCAGCATCCAGTGCAGGCCGAATGGCTGCACCAACATGGGTAGCACCAGTGGCAGGGCCAGCAACAGCGCGGCAGCGACAGCCAGGCGTTCATTGCGCAGGCGTCGTTGGGCATCCTGCTGCTCATCCTTGGCCGCTTGCGGCAGGCTGGCGCTGTAACCGGCTTTTTCGACAGCGGCAATCAGCAGCGAATCATCGAGCGCTTGCAGCACTTCAAGGTGGGCACGCTCACTGGCCAGGTTGACGCTGACCTGTTCAACCCCCGGCAGTTTGCCGAGGGCGCGTTCGACGCGGCCGATGCAGCTGGCGCAGGTCATGCCGCCGATTTGCAGCTCCACGGTCCGAGTCGGCACGCCATAACCGGCGCCGCGCACGGCTTCGACCAGGGCTGGCAGGCTGTCGGCCGGGGCCTGGACCCTGGCCTGTTCGGTGGCGAGGTTGACACTGACCTGATCAGCGCCGCTGACTTTAAGCAGGGCGCGCTCGACACGGCCTGCGCAGCTGGCGCAGGTCATGCCGGAAATCGGCAGGTCGAAAGTGGTAGATGCGGGCATGACGCTCCTCCTTGGCAGGGCTTCAGCATCAGCATCAACCTTGCCACGCGGGGAAGGTCAATAGCCCAGGCCGGCTCGCTTCAATTCAAGGCCATTGTGGCCCATGGCGATGCGGTACTTGGTGATCTGGCCCGCCTGCAGGTTGAGGCGCGTGCTGCGTTGGTCTTCGATACCGGGAGCACAGCCAGGCATCTGCCCAGGCAGCAGGCGCAGGCGTACGTCGATCGGGCCGGGTGGCAGGTTGAAGGACGTGGACTGTTCCTGGAAGACGCGGCCGGAGAGCTGATCGTTGAGGTACACGCCGATTTCGCAGCTGGTGGCCACTTCCAGGCGCTCCCGGGAAATGATCAGCACGCTGTAGTCCGAATTGCCCTCGGCGCTGGCCGGTGGCACTGCGGCCAGTGCGGCCAACAGCCCGACAACGCCCACTGCTGTCCTGAACATGAAGAATCTCCTGCTTGCAAAAATCGTCAAAGGCGCAGCTTGGCCGAGGTCCGCGCAGATTTCCAGCCCGGCCGTTTCACCCAGAACTTGACCTTGCCCCGATGGCAAGCTTGAAACTGCATGAAACCCTGAAGGAGGCAGTACCCATGCAAGTGTTCAATGTTCAAGGCATGACCTGTGGCCATTGTGTGAAAGCAGTGACTCGCGCGGTACAGGAGCAGGATGCGCAGGCCACGGTGGAAGTCGATCTGCCTGGCCAGAAAGTGCGTGTGCAAAGCTCGCTGGCTGCTGAGCAGGTGTTGGCGGCTATTCGTGAGGAAGGCTACCAGGCTGAAGTGGCCTGAGCCGAAGGGGCCGCAATGCGGCCCTGTTTTGTTGCAAATGTTTTCATGCTGAGGGTGGCCACTGCAGGTAGACTTAGCGGCTTGCTTAGCCTGCTATGGATTCCTGATGAACCTGCGAATGGTGCTGATTCTGGGCGCACTGAGTGCGTTCGGGCCCTTGGCGATCGATTTCTACCTGCCCGCCTTCCCGGCGATGGCGCAGGCGTTCGCCACCGATGAAAAACATGTACAGGCCACCCTGGCGGCCTATTTCCTCGGCCTGTCGATCGGCCAGCTGGCCTACGGGCCGGTGGCTGACCGCTTCGGCCGACGCAAGCCGCTGCTGTTCGGTGTGGCGCTGTTCACCTTGGCCTCGCTGGCTTGTGCCTACGCCCCTAATCTCGACACCTTGATCGTGGCGCGCTTTGTCCAGGCTCTGGGCGGTTGCGCCGGCATGGTGCTGTCGCGGGCCATTGTCAGTGACAAGTGCGACCCGGTGGCATCGGCCAAGGTGTTCTCGCAGTTGATGCTGGTGATGGGCCTGGCACCGATCCTGGCGCCGATGCTGGGTGGAGTCCTGGTGAACGTGGCGGGTTGGCAGTCGATCTTCCTGGCGCTGAGCCTGTTCAGTGCTGCCAGCCTGCTGGCGGTCAGCCTGGGCCTGCCGGAGAGCCTGCCGGCGCATATGCCACGGCAGCCGTTGTCAGGTGCTTTGCGCCAGTACCTGCGGTTGCTGGCTGATCGTGTGTTCATTGGCCACGCCTTGACTGGCGGTATCGCCATTGCCGGGATGTTTGCCTACATCGCCGGTTCGCCTTTCGTATTCATCAAGCTCTATGGCGTACCTGCGGAACACTATGGCTGGCTGTTTGGTACCAACGCGGCCGGTTTCATTCTGGTAGCCCAGGTCAACGCGCGCCTGCTGGCCAAGCGAGGCCCGGCATTTCTGCTGGTACGGGCAGTCTGGCTCTACCTGGCTGCGGGCTTGGTACTGCTGGGCGTGGCAGCCTTGCGCCCGGCGCAGTTATGGCCATTGCTGGTGCCGCTGTTCGTCTGCATCGCCAGTCTGGGTTGCATCATCCCCAACGCTTCGGCCTGCGCCATGAGCGGCCAGGGTGCGCGGGCAGGCAGCGCGTCTGCATTGATGGGTTGCCTGCAGTTCAGCGTCGCGGCTGGCGCGGCGTCGCTGGTCGGCGTGCTGCATGACGGCAGTGCAGTGCCCATGACCTTGGTGATCAGCCTGTGCGGGACGCTGGTGGTTAGTGTCGCGCTGTTGACCCGGCGTTTGCAGGCCACGCGTCCAGCATGAGTGGGTGAGGGGCCTGCAGGCGAGTTTCCAGGGTGGCTACGAAGGCACGTGCTTCTGCCTCGCTGCGGAAACTCACCACATGCTGGTCGAGCCTTACCTGCCACGGGCAGTTGGGGTTGCGGTTCGACGCACTGACGACAATCTTCATCGCGGCATACCTCCGAATGGGTGGGAGAGCGGGTGAAGTGTAGCGCTGCTCCCCCCCCGTGCCATGACTTGCGTCAGTGCCCTGACTGGCGGTCAGGGCACGGTTGCCAATGGCTAGTCCGACGATTCTGGGGGTAATGCCTGGGTGGTTGTAGAAGCTTCGCTTTGATTTGCGCTATTTGAGGAAGCGCGCTGTCAGCAGAGTCGCAACCCTCCCCGGGCCATTGTTCCTCATGCCCTGTATTTTCCTTCCTGCGTCACATCGTGATGACTTGCAACAGATTGTTGTCTCGCCTGAGGGTTGCCCTACCCAGAGCCGCATGCGCCTGTCGAGGCATGCGCGTGGCTGCCGGTATGGGCGCGACTGCGGCTTATACTGGCGCCTGGGCAGTTTGCTAGGGGGCGATCAGCGTAGCCAAGGCTGGCCTCTGGAAACCAGACGTGATCATGCGGGGAGATACAGGGACATGAATGCAGTCAGCAGTATCAGTCAGATTGCCGGCCTGATGGCCGACCCCAAGCGTAGCGCGATGTTGTGGGCGCTGATCGATGGCACACCGCGGCCGACCGATGAGCTGGCGATGATGGCCGGGCTGACCTCGTCTTCGGCCTGTGCCCACCTGTCGTTGCTGTCTTCGGCCGGCCTGCTCAGGCTTGAGGCGCGCGGACGCAAACGCTACTTCAGGCTAGCGACACCACAAGTGGGCGTCGCCGTCGAAGCGTTGGCCAGCGTCCAGTTGGCGTCGGAAAAAGGGCCGCGCACAGAGGCACTGCAATTGCCGATGTCGATGCGCAGGGCGCGCCGCTGTGGCGAACACCTGGGGGGCGAGCTGGCGGGCGAGTTGTATCACCGGCTGGTGGTGGCGGGCTGGCTGGAGGGCAGCGAACGAGAGCTGATGGTCAGCGAAGAGGGGCGCACGCAGCTGGCGGCCATTGGCGTCTATATCGACGCGCTGGCATCGCGGCGGCAGCGTGGCTGTGTGATCTGCCATTGCAACGAGTGGAGCGACCAAGGGCCGCATTTGGGCGGCAGCCTTGGCCAGGCATTGCTCAAACTGTTTCTGCAGTCTGGCTGGATACGCGAGCCCGAAGGCACGCGGGTGCTGCAGATCTCCGCCGAGGGCGTGCAGCAGATCAACCGCATCGCTCGCGTGACGACACTGCAGGTCGGCTGACGGACTCAGACCAGGCGAGCATCCAGGCTGTTCTGTGCGAGGCGGCGGGCCTGGTCCTCGGTCATGCCCAGGTGGGTGTGCAAGGCGTGGAAGTTCTCGGTGACGTAGCCGCCGAAGTAGGCCGGGTCGTCCGAGTTCACGGTCACTTTCACGCCACGTTCGAGCATGTCGAGGATGTTGTGCTGGCTCATGTGGTCGAACACACAAAGTTTGGTGTTCGACAACGGGCAGACGGTGAGCGGGATCTGCTCGTCGATGATGCGCTGCATCAGGCGTTCGTCTTCGATGGCGCGCACGCCGTGGTCGATGCGCTTGATCTGCAGCAGATCGAGGGCTTCCCAGATGTACTCGGGTGGGCCTTCCTCACCGGCGTGGGCCACGGCCACGAAGCCTTCGCTGCGGGCGCGGTCGAATACGCGCTGGAACTTGCTTGGCGGGTGACCCATTTCCGAGCTGTCCAGGCCGACGGCGATGAACGCGTCGCGGAAGGGCAGGGCCTGGTCGAGGGTCTTTTGCGCTTCGTCTTCGCTGAGGTGGCGCAGGAAGCTCAGGATCAGGCCGCTGCTGATGCCCAATTGCTCGCGACCGTCCTTCAGTGCCTGGTTGATGCCATTGAGCACGACTTCGAACGGGATACCGCGGTCGGTGTGGGTCTGCGGGTCGAAGAACGGTTCGGTGTGGATGACATTTTGCGCCTTGCAGCGCTGCAGGTAGGCCCAGGTCAGGTCGTAGAAGTCCTGCTCGGTGCGCAGCACGTCCGCACCCTGGTAATACAGGTCGAGGAATTCCTGCAGGTTGTTGAAGGCATAGGCGCTGCGCAGGGTTTCCACGTCGTTCCACGGCAGGGCAATCTTGTTGCGCTCGGCCAGGGCGAACAGCAGCTCGGGCTCCAGCGAACCTTCAAGGTGCAGGTGCAGCTCGGCCTTGGGTAGGGCATTCAGCCAGTCATACATAGGGGGATGTCTCGAATCAGGTACGGTTGCCGCCATTCTACAGGGCCTGGCCGGGCATTGCGCCCGGCCGGTCGGTATTCACCTCACCAGGTGAGCGGCTCGCCTTTGTAGTTGATGAAGCGCAGGCCGCCGTGGCCGCTTTGCGCCTTGATCTGTTCGAGCATGCCGCGGGTGCTGGTGAGCACGTCGATTTCGGCGTTTTCGCCGCCCATGTCGGTCTTCACCCAGCCCGGGTGCATGGCCAGCACGCACAGGTCGGGGCGCTGCAGTTCAACCACGAAACTGTTGATCATCGAATTGAGCGCGGCCTTGCTGGCCTTGTACAGGCAGATCTCGCCACCGTCGGGGATGGTCACGCTGCCGAGGATCGAACTCATGAACGCAAGCACGCCGCTGCCTTCTCGCACTTGGCCGGCCAGGCGGCGGGCGACGCGAATCGGGGCCACGGCATTGGTCATGAACAGGTCGCCGATGGCCTGGGGCTGTACGGTTTCCAGGTCTTGCGGCAGGGGCCCCATGACCCCGGCGTTGACGAAGACCAGGTCGAACACCTGGCCTTGCAGGCGTTGCTTGAGGCCGTCGAGCTGGGCGGTGTCGTTCATTTCCAGTTGTTCGACGCGCACGCCGGGTACATCGGCAAGGGCGCCTGGTTGTTGTGGGTTGCGTACGGTTGCTGTGATGTTCCAGCCGTCCTCGTGCAGGCGTTGTACCAAGCCCAGGCCGAGACCGCGGGAGGCACCGATGATGAGGGCGGTTCTAGAGGTAGCCATGTGAGCGCTCCTTGTTCGGTTGAAGTGAAAGGCTTTGAGCATAATGCAGACCGCCTGCATCTGCTGTTTCTGCATCTGAACAAAAAATGATCAGTGGCTTGGGGCCTTGGGCGAGCGGGCGCTTGGCCCGTTGGCTAACGGGTTATCCACAGCATGGTCCACAGTAAATGTGAGCAAGCGCAACACCAGGGGCTGTGCAATACGCCTGGCACACTGGGGATAAGTCTCGAAGGTTCAGTTGCTTACGGCTGTCATCAAACAGTGATCAAAATATGCTCAATGCTCTGCAGGCCTTGCTGCGCTTGGGTTGTAACGGAGTGCCCCAAGCTTATCCACAGGCCAGCCCACAGTTGCTGTGGGCAAACCTCAGCGTGCTTCGAGGATGATCCGGCCGCGACTCAAGTCTGCCAGTTGCTGCTGCAATGCGGGCAGGTGAGCTTCGCCCACGGCAATCTGCAGGTCGACGCCATTGGCGGTGAACTGTTCGTCCAGTACCAGGCCATCCACGTCTGCCAGGCGCAGTTTTACCAAGGCCAGCTCACTGAAGGTGCAACTGCAGGCATACTCGCTGCGCTGCACCAGCAGCCGCTTGGGGGCTTGCTGCAGGCACTTGTTGGCGCCGCCGCCGTAAGCGCGGGCCAGCCCGCCGGTGCCCAGCTGGATACCGCCGTACCAGCGGATCACCAGCACCACCACCTGGTCGCAGTCCTGAGCTTCGATGGCCGCAAGGATCGGCCGCCCGGCGGTACCGCCCGGCTCGCCATCGTCATTGCTGCGGTATTGCCCGCCGATCTTCCACGCCCAGCAATTGTGGGTGGCGGCCAGGTCGCTGTGGCGTTCGATGAAGCTCATCGCCTCGGCGGCACTGTTGATCGGGCCGGCGAGGGTGATGAAGCGGCTCTTGCGGATTTCCTCGCGAAATTCGCAGAGGTCGAGCAGGGTAGAAGGCATAGATGAACGTCAGGCACTCGGCGTTATGCCGCACCCCTTGAGAATGATGTGGATAAGGTTGTTGCTGGCATCTTCCATGTCTTGCTTGGTCAGGCGGCTGCGGCCGGTGACCTGACAGATCTGGGTGGCGAAGTCGGCATAGTGTTGGGTGCTGCCCCAGAGCAGGAAGATCAGGTGCACGGGGTCGACCTGGTCCATCTTGCCGGCTTCCATCCAGGCCTGGAACACCGCGGCCCGGCCGCGGAACCATTCGCGGTAGTCGGCGCTGAAGTATTCGGTCAGGCAGGTGCCACCGCTGATCACTTCCATCGCGAAGATGCGCGAAGCCTGCGGGTTGCGCCGGGAGAACTCCATCTTGGTGCGGATGTACTGGCTCAGCGCTTCGCCTGGGTCGTCCTCGACGCTCAGGGCGTTGAAGGTGCTGTCCCACAGCTCGATGATGTTGCTCAGCACGGCGATGTACAAGCCGAGCTTGTTGGTGAAGTAGTAATGCAGGTTGGCCTTGGGCAAGCCGGCTTTCAGCGCGATGGTATTCATGCTGGTGCCTTTGAACCCATGGCGGGCGAATTCGTCTTCGGCGGCCTGGATGATGGCCTGTTCGTTCTTCTGGCGGATGCGGCCGGCGGGCTTGCCCGAGGCGGCGAGGCGATGCGCAGGGACTTCTAAGGTCATGGACGATTCCGGACAGGTCTGTGGCAACGAATGTCGGACAAGATTACCTGCCTGTGCTGGCGTGACAAGCCTTAGCGTCAGAAGCTGGCATCAACGTGTCGCAGCCAGGCTTTCCAGGAAGCTTTCCAGCACCAGGTTCGGTCGCCGCCCTTTGCGCGTGACCCAGCTCAGGCTCAGGTCATAGAAGCGTTGTGCAGGCTTGAGTGCACGCAGGCGACCTTGCTGGACCCAGAAGGTGGCGTAGTGGTCGGGGAGGTAGCCGATGTAGCGGCCGGTGAGGATCAGGAACGCCATGCCTTCACGGTCCGAGGCACTGGCGGTGCAGTTGAGTGCCTGGTAGTGCGCCTGGATTTCCGCAGGCAGGCGGAAGGTCGGCGCGATCGCTTCCTGGCTGTTGAGGCGATCATCGTCGATCTGCTGGTTGTCGGCGTAGAACAGCGGATGGCCAACCGCGCAGTAGAGTTGTGACCGTTCGCTGTACAGCGGTTGGTATTCCAGGCCGGACAGCGGGCTGGTCTGCGGTACCACGCCGACGTGCAGGCTGCCGTCCAGTACCCCTTGCTCGACCTGGCTCGGGGCGATCATGCGGATCTGGATGCGCACATCCGGGCCGCGGTCCTTCAGCTCTGCCAGGGCATGGGTGATGCGCATGTGCGGCAGGGTGACCAGGTTGTCGGTCAGGCCGATGTTGAGCTCGCCGCGCAAATGCTGGTGCAGCCCGTTGACCTCGGTACGGAAGGTTTCCAGCGCACTGAGCAACTGCAGTGCCGAGTGATAGACCTCGCGGCCTTCCTCGGTCAGCGAGAAACCGGCACGGCCGCGCTGGCACAGACGCAAGCCCAGGCGCTGTTCGAGGTCGTTCATCTGCTGGCTGATCGCCGAGCGGCCGATCCCCAGCACGTTCTCCGCAGCCGAGAAGCCGCCGCATTCAACCACGCTTCGGTAGATTTTCAGCAGGCGGATGTCGAAATCGCTGACTTGCGCGAGGGGGTCGGGGCGTCGGCTCATAAGTTTAGTCTTGCGCTACTTGAAGATTAGAAATGTAGGCTTTTTCAGACTTTATCCCCGTGCGAATTTAGCTGCAACAACATCCATCGTTGCCTAATCGTCTTCCGAGGAACCGCCGATGAACATGCCCGAAACCGCAAACACCGGTATCGCCAGCCAGCTGAAGCTGGACGCCCACTGGATGCCCTACACCGCCAACCGTAACTTCCAGCGCGACCCGCGCCTGATCGTGGCGGCCGAAGGCAACTACCTGGTCGATGACAAGGGGCGCAAGATCTTCGACGCCCTCTCTGGCCTGTGGACCTGTGGCGCCGGGCATACTCGCAAGGAAATCACCGAAGCGGTCGCGCGCCAGGTCGGTACCCTCGATTACTCCCCGGCGTTCCAGTTCGGCCACCCGCTGTCGTTCCAGCTGGCCGAGAAGATCGCCGAGCTGACCCCGGGCGACCTGAATCACGTCTTCTATACCAACTCCGGCTCCGAGTGCTGCGACACCGCGCTGAAGATGGTGCGTGCCTACTGGCGCCTGAAAGGCCAGGCCACCAAGACCAAGATCATTGGCCGTGCCCGTGGTTACCACGGGGTGAACATTGCCGGTACCAGCCTGGGTGGCGTCAATGGCAACCGCAAGATGTTCGGCCAGCTGCTGGACGTCGACCACCTGCCTCACACCGTGCTGCCGGCGAACGCCTTCTCCAAGGGCATGCCGGAAGAGGGCGGTATCGCCCTGGCAGATGAAATGCTCAAGCTGATCGAGCTGCACGATGCCTCGAACATCGCAGCGGTGATCGTCGAGCCTCTGGCAGGTTCCGCCGGTGTGCTGCCGCCGCCGAAGGGTTACCTGAAGCGCCTGCGTGAGATCTGCACCCAGCACAACATCCTGCTGATCTTCGACGAAGTGATCACCGGCTTCGGCCGCATGGGTGCCATGACCGGCTCCGAGGCCTTTGGCGTCACCCCTGACCTGATGTGCATCGCCAAGCAGGTCACCAACGGTGCCATTCCGATGGGTGCGGTCATCGCCACCCGCGAGATCTACCAGACCTTCATGAACCAGCCGACTCCGGAATACGCGGTGGAATTCCCCCACGGCTACACCTACTCGGCTCACCCGGTAGCCTGCGCCGCCGGTCTCGCCGCGCTCGACCTGCTGCAGAAGGAAAGCCTGGTGCAGTCGGCTGCTGAACTGGCGCCGCACTTCGAGAAGCTGCTGCATGGCGTGAAGGGCACCAAGAACATCGTCGACATCCGTAACTACGGCCTGGCTGGCGCGATCCAGATCGCTGCCCGCGATGGTGATGCCATCGTCCGTCCTTACGAGGCGGCCATGAAACTGTGGCAAGCCGGCTTCTATGTGCGCTTCGGTGGCGACACCCTGCAGTTCGGCCCAACCTTCAATACCCAGCCGCAGGAACTGGACCGCCTGTTCGACGCGGTCGGCGAAGCCCTGAACCAGATCGACTGATCTTTCCGCTTTTGACGTAGGGCGCGTGAACCCATCACGCGCCTGCCTCAACCTTCTTTATTCGGAGTCTTGCATGAGCATTGTTCAGCACCTGATCCACGGCGAACTGGTTACCAAAGGTGAGCGCACCGCCGATGTCTTCAACCCCTCCACCGGCCAGGCGGTACGCAAGGTCGAACTGGCCAGCCGCGCGACCGTGCAGGAAGCCATCGATTCGGCCAAGGCTGCCTTCCCGGCCTGGCGCAATACTCCACCCGCCAAGCGCGCCCAGGTGATGTTCCGCTTCAAGCAACTGCTGGAGCAGAACGAAGCCCGTATCTCGCAGATGATCAGCGAAGAGCACGGCAAGACCCTGGAAGATGCGGCCGGTGAACTGAAGCGTGGCATCGAGAACGTCGAGTTTGCCTGCGCGGCGCCGGAAGTGCTGAAAGGCGAGTACAGCCGCAACGTCGGCCCGAACATCGACGCCTGGTCCGACTTCCAGCCGCTGGGTGTGGTCGCCGGCATCACCCCGTTCAACTTCCCGGCCATGGTGCCGCTGTGGATGTACCCGCTAGCCATCGCCTGCGGTAACGCCTTCATTCTCAAGCCCTCCGAGCGTGATCCGAGCTCGACCCTGTTCATCGCCCAGCTGCTGCTGGAGGCAGGCCTGCCGAAGGGCATCCTCAACGTGGTGCATGGTGACAAGGAAGCGGTCGATGCACTGATCGAAGCACCGGAAGTGAAAGCACTGAGCTTCGTCGGTTCGACCCCGATTGCCGAGTACATCTATGCCGAAGGCACCAAACGCGGCAAGCGCGTGCAGGCCCTGGGCGGTGCGAAGAACCACGCGGTGCTGATGCCCGATGCCGACCTGGACAACGCGGTCAGCGCGCTGATGGGCGCCGCCTACGGTTCGTGCGGCGAGCGTTGCATGGCTATCTCGGTGGCGGTGTGCGTGGGTGACCAGGTTGCCGATGCTCTGATCGCCAAGCTGCAGCCGCAGATCAAGGCACTGAAGATTGGCGCCGGCACGTCGTGTGGCCTGGATATGGGTCCGCTGGTGACTGCTGCAGCCCGTGACAAAGTTGTCGGTTACATCGACGATGGCGTTGCCGTTGGCGCCAAGCTGGTGGTCGATGGCCGTGGCTTCCGTGTGGCAGGTAATGAAGATGGCTACTTCGTTGGCGGCACGCTGTTCGACAACGTGACCCCGGAGATGCGCATCTATAAAGAAGAGATCTTCGGCCCGGTGCTGTGCGTGGTGCGCGTGAACAGCCTGGAGCAGGCCATGCAACTGATCAACGATCACGAATATGGCAACGGTACCTGCATCTTCACCCGTGACGGTGAAGCGGCGCGCCTGTTCTGCGACGAGATCGAAGTGGGCATGGTCGGTGTCAACGTTCCGTTGCCGGTGCCGGTTGCCTACCACAGCTTCGGTGGCTGGAAGCGTTCGCTGTTCGGTGACCTGCATGCCTATGGCCCGGACGGTGTGCGCTTCTATACCCGTCGCAAGGCAATCACCCAGCGTTGGCCGCAGCGCGCCAGCCATGAGGCGTCGCAGTTTGCGTTCCCTAGCTTGTAAGGGGTGAAATGAAGCGGGGAGGCCGACAGGCCTCCCCGCTTTGTTTTTCAGCGATTTTAAAGTTTCTTGAAATTAAGGGTTGACGCGCTTTCGAATCCCCTTATAATGCGCCCCACTTCCAGCGACATCGGAACGACAAACTCCTTGAGATTCAATGAGTTAGGTAGTTAAGGTGGTGTTGGAGGC
>NZ_JAGIBG010000021.1 GCF_017744435.1 Pseudomonas sp. | reverse complement strand
GCCGTCGCGAGTTCAAGGCGCGTAACGGGCTGTAATTGCACGGGGCCGCTTTGCGGCCCTTTCGCGACACAAGGCCGCTCCTACAGGGGATCGCATTTCCCTGTAGGAGCGGCCTTGTGTCGCGAAAGGGCCGCAAAGCGGCCCCGTGCAATTACAGCCCGTTACGCGCCTTGAACTCGCGACGGCGGCGGTGCAGCACTGGCTCGGTGTAGCCGTTCGGCTGCTTGGCACCTTCGACAACCAGCTCGATCGCCGCCTGGAACGCGACGTTGTCGTCGAAGTTCGGCGCCATCGGGCGGTACTGGGCGTCACCCGCGTTCTGCTTGTCGACCACTGCCGCCATGCGCTTGAGGCTTTCCAGCACCTGCTCCTGGCTGACCACGCCATGGCGCAGCCAGTTGGCCAGCAGCTGGGCCGAGATGCGCAGGGTGGCGCGGTCTTCCATCAGGCCGACATCGTTGATGTCCGGTACCTTCGAGCAACCCACACCCTGGTCGATCCAGCGCACGACATAGCCGAGGATGCCCTGGGCGTTGTTGTCCAGCTCGTTGCGGATCTCTTCTGCCGACCAGTTGGTATCGGCCGCCAGCGGGATGGTCAGGATGTCATCGACCGAGGCTGGGGTGCGCGACGCCAGCTCGCGCTGACGCGCTTGTACGTCGACCTTGTGGTAGTGCAGGGCGTGCAGGGTGGCGGCGGTCGGCGACGGTACCCAGGCGGTGTTGGCGCCGGCCAGCGGGTGAGCGATCTTCTGCTCGAGCATGGCGGCCATCAGGTCAGGCATAGCCCACATGCCCTTGCCGATCTGCGCACGGCCTTGCAGGCCGGTGGCCAGGCCTACGTCGACGTTGTTGTTCTCGTAGGCGCCGATCCACTTCTCGTTCTTCATGGCGCCCTTGCGCACCACGGCGCCGGCTTCCATCGAGGTGTGGATTTCGTCACCGGTGCGGTCGAGGAAGCCGGTGTTGATGAACACCACGCGCTCGGCGGCCGCCTTGATGCAGGACTTCAGGTTGACCGTGGTACGGCGCTCCTCGTCCATGATGCCGACCTTCACGGTGTTGCGCTTCATGCCCAGCAGGTCTTCGACACGGCTGAAGATCTCGGCGGCGAAGGCGACTTCTTCCGGGCCGTGCATCTTCGGCTTGACGATGTACACGCTGCCGCTGCGGGTGTTCTTGCGGCTGGTGTTGCCGTTGAGGTTGTGCAGGGCGATCAGGTTGGTGAACAGGCCATCCTGGATACCTTCGGGGATTTCGTTGCCCTGGGCATCGAGAATCGCCGGGTTGGTCATCAGGTGACCCACGTTGCGCACGAACAGCAGCGAACGGCCGTGCAGGGTTACGCTGCCGCCATTGGGCGCGGCGTATTCGCGGTCCGGGTTCATGGTGCGGGTGAAGGTCTTGCCACCCTTGCTCACGCTTTCGGCCAGGTCGCCTTTCATCAGGCCCAGCCAGTTGCGGTAGACGATGACCTTGTCATCGGCATCGACGGCGGCGACCGAGTCTTCGCAGTCCATGATGGTGGTCAGCGCCGACTCCATCAGGATGTCTTTGACGCCGGCGGCATCGGTGCTGCCGACAGGCGTGCTGGCGTCCACTTGAATCTCGAAGTGCAGGCCGTTGTGCTTGAGCAGCACGGCGGTCGGCGCCTTGGCGTCGCCATGGAAACCGATCAGTTGGGCGTCATCACGCAGGCCGCTGTTGCTGCCGCCTTTCAGGGCGACGACCAGCTTGCCGCCTTCGATGCGATAGCCGGTGGAGTCGACGTGCGAGCCGGCCGCCAGTGGTGCGGCTTCGTCGAGGAAGGCGCGGGCGAAGGCAATGACCTTGTTGCCACGCAGCTTGTTGTAACCCTGGCCTTTCTCGGCGCCACCTTCATCGCTGATGACGTCGGTGCCGTACAGGGCGTCGTACAGCGAACCCCAACGGGCGTTGGCGGCGTTCAGGGCGAAACGGGCGTTCATCACCGGGACGACCAGCTGTGGGCCGGCCATGTGGGCGATTTCTTCGTCCACGTTCTGGGTGGTGGCCTGGAAATCGTCGGCTTGTGGCAGCAGGTAGCCGATTTCCTGGAGGAATGCTTTGTAGGCTACGGCGTCGTGTGCCTGGCCTTTGCGTGCCTGGTGCCAGGCGTCGATCTTGGCTTGCAGCTCGTCGCGCTTGGCGAGCAGGGCTTTGTTCTTTGGAGCGAGGTCTTTAATGATCTCTGCCGCCCCTGCCCAGAACTTCTCGGCTTCGATGCCGGTTCCAGGAATCGCTTCGTTGTTGACGAAGTCGTACAGGGCCTTGGCGACCTGAAGGCCACCGACTTGAACGTATCCAGTCATTGCTTGCCTCACCTCTGCTCAGCTATTTCGCTCTTCTGTATTAAGCCTGTAGCGCTTCTCTAAACACGTACCAGTGCTTGCCATCGGACTAGACCCGAGGGCGGCTGGGTGCAGCCGGCCAGACAGGCTGGCAGACAGTGTGCGTATTTTCACAGGCGCCTTGGCAGACATCCAAACGACGTTTTGTAGTCCGCGCCACGGGATACTACATGAAGCAGTAGGCGAGGCAAAATCAGACTAAAAGCGCCGTTATGCGACCGGTTGGTCGCGTATGGTCACGCTGGGAGAACGTATGTTCGCAAAAAACCGGTGGATTGTTCCAGATAAATCTTGAAACAGTACACGATTGCTTGTGCGGATTGCCCTGCGGCAGGTTGCCGCGCCTTGCCTATACTGAGTCGATCCCCCGTATTTTCGCCGCCTTGGGCGGCCCGACGCAGAGGAAGGGCCTGTGGATCATCTTGTACTGACCGTGATTGCCCCGGACAAGGCCGGCCAGGTCGAGCGCATTGCCCAGTGCATCGCCGATCATAACGGCAACTGGCTGGAGAGCCGCATGTCGCGGATGGCCGGGCAGTTTGCCGGGATCCTGCGGGTGGCGGTGCCGGCGGAAAACTACGACGAGCTGGTGAAGTCGCTGCAGGCGCTGGGGCAATACGATATTCGCGTGCTCATCGCCGAGAGCGGCATCGAGCCGTCGTGTACCTGGAAGCCCATTGCCATGGAGCTGGTGGGCAATGACCGCCCGGGTATCGTGCGTGATATCACCCGCCTGCTGGCGGATCAGGGGGTGAACCTGGAGCGCTTTACCACCGAAGTGCGGCCGGCACCGATGAGCAGTGAGCCGCTGTTCCATGCCGACGCGCTGCTGGCGCTGCCGTTGACCTTGTCGCTGGATGACCTGCAACAGAAGCTGGAAAGCCTGGCGGATGACTTGATGGTGGAGTTGAAGTTGCGGCCGGAGGAATGATCGGGTTATCCCGATTTCACGGGGAAGGCCCTGTGGATAACCTGGGGGCGCACCTCGCTAGCCCAGGAACGGCAGGCCTTCCCGAGGTTTGAGCAAAAAACGTACAGAAATCAGTCGCTTGTGCACAAAGCACGGGGACGAGGGTGTGGATAACCTTTGGAGAGGTTGCTACAGGCCACGAACGGCGTGGCCTGTAGAGTTTTGATCGTTTTTTGATCAGGCGCGCTTGCGCAGATTCAGCCAGGCATCGACACTGTAGAGCGCCAGGCCCGCCCAGATACAAATGAAGGCCACCAGGCTGCTCGAAGACAAATGCTCATCGAAAAGCAGCACTGCCTGCAGCAGCACCAGCGTCGGCGCCAGGTATTGCAGAAAGCCCAGGGTGGTATAAGGCAGGTGTCGGGCGGCGGCGTTGAAGCAGACCAACGGCACTAGCGTCACCGGGCCTGCTGCCATCAGCCACAGTGCTTCGCTGCTGGTATAGAACGCACCCTGGGCACTGACCGCCGTAGGGTTCAGCAGCAACCAGCCTAGCGCCAGGGGCACCAGCATCCAGGTTTCCACCACCAGCCCCGGGAGCGCTGCCACTGGGGCCTTTTTGCGGATCAACCCATAGAAGCCGAAGGTCAATGCCAGCATCAGCGATACCCACGGCAGGCTACCCACCTGCCACACCTGTTGCGCCACGCCCACTGCAGCCATGCCCACGGCCAGCCATTGCAGGCGGCGCAGGCGTTCTCCGAGCAGGAGCATGCCCAGCAGCACATTGACCAGTGGGTTGATGTAGTAGCCGAGGCTGGCTTCGAGCATGCGACCGCTGTTCACCGACCACACGTAGGTCAGCCAGTTGGCAGCGATCAGCGTACCGCTCAGGGCCAGAATCGCCAGGCGGCGGGGGTTGTCGCGCAGCTCGCGCCACCAGCCTGGGTGTTTCCACACCAGTAGCAGCAGGGAGCCGAACAACGCGGACCAGAGCACCCGGTGGACGATGATCTCCACCGCCGGAACGCTCTGGATGGCTTTGAAATACAGGGGGAACAAACCCCAGATGATGTAGGCCGACAGGCCAAGAATGTACCCGCGACGCGGGTTTGCGGCGTGCATGCAGAATCCTTGCTTAGGTAGCTAAATACAGCGACGCCTATTGTAGACAGACCCTTGCGGCTATCTAGAACAATTTCAACGGTTGTTCGTCCAGTGCCGCCGTCTGCTCGCGCAGGGCGAGGATCTGGTCACCCCAGTAACGCGGTTGGCCAAACCAGGGGAAGCTGCGCGGGAACGCCGGATCATCCCAACGCCGTGCCAGCCAGGCGCTGTGGTGCAGCTGGCGCAGGGCGCGCAGGGGCTCGATCAGTGGCAGTTCGCGTGGGTCGAAGTCGTGGAACTCGTTGTAGCCGTCGATCAGTTCGGCCAATTGGCCAAGGCGCTCTTCGCGGCTGCCAGCCAGCATCATCCACAGGTCCTGCACGGCCGGGCCCATGCGGCAGTCGTCCAGGTCTACGACGTGATAGACGTCGTCGCGATGCATCAGGTTGCCAGGGTGCAGATCGCCGTGCAGGCGCATCACATGATGCGGGGTACGTGCGTAGATATCCTCGACCCGCTTGAGCAGTTCGCGGGCTACGGACTCGAACGCAGGCAGCAACTCACGTGGGACGAAATCGCCCTCCAGCAGTGTTTGCAGCGAAGCGTGACCGAAGTTGTCCACTGCCAATGTTTCGCGGTGTTCGAACGGGCGGGTTGCGGCAACCGCGTGCAGACGGCCGAGCAACTGGCCGAGGCGGTAGAGCTGGTCGAGGTTGCCGGGCTCCGGGGCGTGGCCGCCTCGGCGCGGGAATAGGGTGAAGCGGAAGCCCTTGTGCTCGAACAGGGTCTGGCCGCCGTGTTGCAGCGGTGCGACCACAGGCACTTCGCAGTCGGCGAGTTCGGCGGTGAACTGGTGTTCTTCGAGAATCGCCGCATCGCTCCAGCGGCCCGGGCGGTAGAACTTGGCGATCAACGGTTGCGAATCTTCGATGCCCACCTGATAGACACGGTTCTCGTAGCTGTTCAGCGCCAGGACCCGGGCATCGCTGAGAAAACCCAGGCTTTCCACGGCGTCCAGGACCAGGTCGGGGGTGAGGGTGTCGAAGGGGTGGGACATGGGGGCTCCGGGGGTGGGCGACATGTCGGCATGGTAACTCATTCCATGGCCTGCCCAGATGTTGCCTGAGCTGGCCCTTTCGCGGCGGTTCGACGCCTCGATAAACCCGCGAAGAGGCCGGCACAGGTTAAACCGGTACCCCGAGCAATACATAGGAAGGATGGAACTGCACCTTCACTTTGCTTCCTGCTTTGATCGACTGCTCGACCAACCAACCGGCCTCGGCAAATGCACACAACGTCTGGCCATTGCCCAGTGCCAGCCGCACTTCGCTGTCGCCCTGTGCATCCGCCAATACCTCTTCGACGGTGGCGTTCAGCACATTGCTGCCGGCCTCGGCTTCATCCTCCGCTCCCAGCAACTGCACCCAGCCGGCCTTGAGCAGCGCCATCACCGTGGCCCCCAGTGTCAGTTCCAGCCGCGCCGTGCTGTCATGGGTAATCAATGCGTCGATCTCCAGCCCGCCGCCCAGCGCCAGGCTGACCCGATCATGCCGGCCCTCCCTGCGCAACCCGCTGACCTGCCCCTGCAGCTGATTGCGTGCACTGGTGCGCAGCATCAGGCGGCCCAGCAAGTCGAGGTCGCTGGACTCTTCCGCCGCTTCGAGAATCTGTGCCTGCAGTGCCTGCACTTTCTGGTACAGGCGTAGCACCCGTTCGCCTTCTACCGAGAGCCTTGCGCCACCACCGCCCCGTCCGCCCGTGCTGCGCTCGACCAAGGGCTGGCTGGCCAGGTTGTTGAGTTCATCGATCGCATCCCAGGCAGCCTTGTAGCTGATGCCGGCAGCCTTGGCCGCGCGGGTGATCGAGCCTTGTTCGGCGATGTGCTGGAGCAGGGCGATGCGCTGTGGGCGGCGGGCGATGTGCTGGGTGAGGAGAGCGGGCAGGGACATGGTGGCGCCTTTCTGGAACTGACCTGTCAAGCTTGCCCCGGTTTTGCCGTGCGTGCCAGGCAATACACATCGACCCTGCGTGCGCCGGCCTCACGCAGCAGTTGCGCGACAGCCTGCGCGGTGGCCCCGGTGGTCAGCACATCGTCGACCACGGCAACGTGGCTGCCCTTGAGCGATGCCGCGCTGGCCAGTGCGAACGCCCGGCGCAGATTGCGCTGGCGTGCCTGGGCGTTCAGGCTCTGTTGTGCCGGTGTTTCACGCGTGCGCAGCAACAACTGTTCATCACATTCGATAGCCAGTGCCTTCGACAGCCAGCGCCCGAGCATGCCGGCCTGGTTGAAACCGCGCTCGCGCAGTCGACGCCGGGCCAGCGGAACAGGCAACAGCAGGTCTGGCCTGGCCAGGTCATCCAGATAGCGATGGTGCAATTGGAGACCGAGCATCTCGGCCATCAGCCGGCCTAGCGGCCATTGGCCGTTGTGCTTGAAACGGCTGATCAGCGTGTCCAGTGGGAAGCCATAGTGCCAAGGCGCTATGACCTGATCGAAAGCCGGCGGGCGACGGCTGCACTGGGCGCAGATCAGGCCGGCCATCGGCAAGGGCAGGGCGCAGCGCAGGCAATGTTCATCGAGCCATGGCAGTTCGTGCTCGCAGGCGACGCACAGCGGGTAGTGCTGTTCGGCAAGTTCACTGCACAGCAAGCAGGAATGCTCAATATTTATACACTTGTAAACCAGTGTTTTTAACCAAGGTTGACAGTTCATAGGCCTTCCATGACTATGCGAGCTAACCGTGATGCGCTGGCGGGCACTTGTGCCTCGGCGCCAGCTACAGCCTAAACAAGGAAACGCCGATGAGCGCCAGCACAACTGCAACAACACGTCACGACTGGTCCCTGCCTGAGGTCAAGGCACTGTTCCAGCAGCCATTCAATGACTTGCTGTTCCAGGCGCAGACCGTGCACCGCGCGCATTTCGACCCGAACCGCGTACAGGTGTCGACGCTGCTGTCGATCAAGACCGGCGCCTGCCCGGAAGATTGCAAATATTGTCCGCAGTCCGGCCACTACAACACCGGGCTGGAAAAGCAGAAGCTGATGGAAGTGCAGAAGGTGCTCGAGGAAGCGGCTCGCGCCAAAGCCATCGGCTCCACCCGCTTCTGCATGGGTGCGGCCTGGAAGCACCCGTCGGCCAAGGACATGCCCTACGTGCTGGAGATGGTCAAAGGCGTGAAGGCCATGGGCCTGGAAACCTGCATGACCCTCGGCAAGCTCGACCAGGAGCAGACCGTGGCCCTGGCCCAGGCTGGCCTGGACTACTACAACCACAACCTCGACACCTCGCCTGAGTTCTACGGCAGCATCATCACCACCCGTACCTACGGCGAACGCCTGCAGACCCTGGCCTACGTGCGCGATGCTGGGATGAAGATCTGCTCCGGCGGCATTCTGGGCATGGGCGAGTCGCTGGACGACCGCGCCGGCCTGCTGATCCAGCTGGCCAACCTGCCCGAGCACCCGGAGTCGGTGCCGATCAACATGCTGGTCAAGGTCGCCGGCACCCCGCTGGCCGAGGAAGAGGACGTCGACCCGTTCGACTTCATCCGCATGCTGGCCGTCGCCCGTATTCTCATGCCCAAGTCGCACGTGCGGCTGTCCGCCGGCCGCGAGCAGATGAACGAGCAGATGCAGGCCCTGGCCTTCATGGCTGGCGCCAACTCGATCTTCTACGGCGAGAAACTGCTGACCACCGCCAACCCGCAGGCCGACAAGGACATGCAGTTGTTCGCCCGCCTGGGCATCCAGCCCGAAGCGCGCGAAGAGCATGCCGACGAAGTGCACCAGGCAGCCATCGAGCAGGCCCTGGTCGAGCAACGCAGCAGCGAGCTGTTCTACGACGCAGCCTCGGCCTGAAATGGCCTTTGACCTGGCGGCGCGCCTGGCCGAACGGCGCGCCGCAGACCTGTATCGGCAGCGGCCATTGCTGGAAAGCCCGCAGGGGCCGGAAGTTGTGGTCGATGGCCAGCGCCTGCTGGCCTTCTGCAGCAATGACTACCTGGGCTTGGCCAACCACCCTGAAGTGATCGCCGCCTGGCAGGCTGGCGCCGCGCGCTGGGGTGTCGGTGGCGGGGCCTCGCACCTGGTGATCGGCCACAGCGCGCCGCACCATGCCGTCGAAGAGGCGCTGGCAGAACTGACCGGCCGCCCGCGCGCGCTGCTGTTTTCCACAGGCTACATGGCCAACCTTGGCGCCATCACCGCGCTGGTGGGGCAGGGCGACACTGTGCTGCAGGATCGCCTGAACCACGCGTCGCTGCTCGATGGCGGGCTGCTCAGTGGTGCCCGTTTCAGCCGCTACCTGCACAACGACCCCGTCAGCCTCGCCAGCCGCCTGGGCAAGGCCACCGGCAACACCCTGGTGGTCACCGACGGCGTGTTCAGCATGGACGGTGACCTTGCCGACCTGCCGGCTTTGGCCGCCGTGGCCCGTGCCCGCGGCGCCTGGCTGATGGTCGACGACGCCCATGGCCTGGGTACCTTGGGTGAGCAGGGTGGCGGTGTCGTCGAGCACTTCGGCCTGAGCATCGACGATGTACCGGTACTGATCGGTACCCTGGGCAAGGCCTGTGGCACGGCTGGCGCTTTCGTCGCTGGCAGCGAAGAGCTGATCGAAGCCTTGGTGCAGTTCGCCCGGCCCTACATCTACACCACCAGCCAGCCACCAGCGCTGGCCTGCGCCACGCTCAAGAGCCTGGAGCTGCTGCGCCGCGAAACCTGGCGTCGCGAGCACCTGGCTGCGCTGATTCGCCAGTTCCGTCAGGGCGCCTCGCAAATCGGCCTGCAGCTGATGGACAGCCCGACACCGATCCAGCCGATCCTGATCGGCGACAGTGCCCAGGCCCTCAAGTTGTCGCGCATGCTGCGTGACCGTGGCCTGCTGGTGACCGCCATCCGCCCGCCAACCGTGCCTGCCGGCAGTGCCCGCCTGAGGGTCACCCTGAGCGCCGCGCACAGCGAGGCGCAGGTGCAGCTATTGTTGAATGCATTGGCCGAGTGTTATCCACAGCTGGAGGCCGCCGATGCGTAACCGTTTGATCCTTCTTCCCGGCTGGGGGCTGGGCACCGCCGCCCTCGAGCCGCTCGCCGCCAGCCTGCGGGCCCAGGACGCACGTCTGCAGGTCGAACTGATGCCCCTGCCGGAACTGGCCGATGGCGATGTGCAGGCATGGGTGGACTACCTTGACCGCAAATTGCCCAGCGATACCTGGCTGGGTGGCTGGTCGCTCGGCGGCATGCTCGCCAGCGAACTGGCGCGCAAGCGTGGCGACCACTGCTGCGGCCTGCTGACGTTGGGCAGCAACCCCAGTTTCGTGGCCCGCGCCGACTGGCCGCACGGCATGGCCGAGGACACCTTCGGCACGTTTCTCGACGGTTGCCGCAGCCACACCTCGGTGACCCTCAAGCGCTTTCGTACCCTGTGCAGCGATGGTGCTCTGCAACCTCGCACGCTGCTGCGCCAACTGGGTGTCGGCGTGCCGGACACCGACCCGCTGTACCTGGCCACCGGCCTTGAAGTGCTGGCCAGGCTCGATACCCGTGAGGCCCTGCAAGCCTTTGGCGGCCCGCAATTGCACCTGTTCGCCGGCAGCGATGCCCTGGTGCCGGCCGAGGCGGCCAAAGCGCTGAGCGAGCTGCTGCCCGACGTGGAAGTCGGCCTGGTCGAAGACAGTTCCCACGCTTTCCTGCTGGAGTATCCACAGGAGCTGGCGGCGGGCATCAAGAGTTTCCTGCATGAGAGTGGCGATGACTGACCTTTCCCGTCCAACCCTGCCCGGCGCGCTGCCGGACAAGCGCCAGGTGGCCGCCTCGTTCTCCCGTGCGGCCGCCAGCTATGACAGCGTTGCCGCCCTGCAGCGTGCGGTGGGCGTGAGCCTGCTGGACCAGTTGCCGGATGGCGTGGCACCGACGCGCTGGCTGGACCTTGGCAGTGGCACGGGGCATTTCAGCCGAGTGCTGGGCGAGCGTTTCGCCCAGGCCACCGGTGTTGCGGTGGATATTGCCGAAGGCATGCTGCGACATGCCCGCGATGAGCGCGGCGGGGCGCATTATCATGTGGCCGGTGATGCCGAACGGTTGCCGCTGGGGGATGCTTGTGTCGACCTGGTGTTCACTAGCCTGGCGGTGCAGTGGTGCGGCCAGTTCGCCAGCGTGCTGGAAGAAGCCCGCCGTGTGCTGCGCCCAGGCGGCGTGCTGGCGTTCAGCAGCCTGTGCGTCGGTACCCTCGATGAACTGCGTGCCAGCTGGCAGGCGGTGGATGGCATGGTGCATGTCAATCGCTTCCGCAGGTTTGAAGACTATCAGCGCCTGTGTGCGGCCAGTGGTCTCGCACAGGTCAGCCTGCAGCGTCAGGCCCATGTGCTGCACTACCCCGATGTGCGCAGCCTGACTCACGAACTCAAGGCGCTCGGCGCTCACAATCTCAACCCCGGGCGGCCTTCTGGCCTGACCGGTCGTGCGCGCATGCAAGGCCTGTTGCAGGCCTATGAAGCGTTTCGCCAGCCCCAGGGGCTGCCCGCCACCTATCAGGTGGTCTATGGTGTGTTGCGCAAGCCACAGGCATGAGAGGAGCGACATGAGCCAGGCCTATTTCATCGCCGGGACCGACACCGATGTCGGCAAGACCACCATCGCCGCCGGGCTGTTGCATGCGGCACGGTTGCAGGGGCTGAGTACCTTGGGCGCGAAGCCGGTGGCTTCGGGTTGCACGATGACGCCCAAAGGCCTGCGCAACAGTGATGCCCAGGCGTTGATCGACGAAAGCTCGGTCAAGCTCGCCTACGAAGAGGTCAACCCGTTTGCCTTCGAGCCGGCCATTGCACCGCACGTGGCTGCCCGGGAGGCGGGTGTTGCGCTGGAAGTACCCGTGCTGTCCAGGGCCATGCGCCATGTGCTGGACCAGGGGGCAGACTTTACCCTGGTCGAAGGTGCGGGCGGTTGGCGCGTGCCATTGTCCAACCACGCCAACCTGTCGGACCTGGCGATTGCCCTCAAGCTGCCGGTGATTCTGGTGGTCGGGGTGCGCCTGGGCTGCATCAACCATGCTTTGCTCAGTGCCGAGGCGATTGCCCGGGACGGGCTGCAGCTGGCGGGCTGGGTGGCGAATATCATCGAACCACGGACTTCGCGGCTGGAGGAAAACCTGGCCAGCCTGGCGGAGCGCTTGCCAGCGCCGTGCCTGGGGCGGGTGCCGAAGCTCAAGCAGGCCACGGCAGATGTCGTGGCGGAGCATTTGCAACTCGACTTGCTGGATTGAGGGATTGGCAGGTATGCCTATGGCCTATCAAGTAGCACTGGGCCATTAGGGATTTAAACGGGCCTTTTCGCGCCTGGCCTGCTTTAATTGGCCCTGTTCACATCCAGCGTCATTGGAGTCCTGACATGGAAATCACCGGCAGCACCGCGTACTACGCGGGCCTCAACGCCATCTACAACGGCCAGAACCGCGTCGATCAGGCGGCCGGCCAGATCGCCAATGCCTCGGTCGAGCGCGCCGCCACCAGCCAGTCCAGCGACTTCCAGGCCGAGCGCCTGCGTGGGGTCGACCGCAGCCAGCAGATGGACCTGGCCACCAGCACCGTGCAATTGGCCCTGGGCAAGACCGAGGTCGAACTCGGCGCAAAGGTGGCAAAGGCTTCCGACGAAATGCTCGGACGGTTCATCGACACCTACGCCTGATCGGCCAATTTCTCCGAGTTATACACAGCCCCTGTGGGAGCGGGCGTGCCCGCGAATGCGTCAGATCAGGCAGCTCTGTTGCCTGCCCTGGCCCTTTCGCGGGCAAGCCCGCTCCCACAGGGGCATTGTTTTTTCTGGGGTTGGCATAAACGCCATCTTTCGCGGCGTAAATGGAACCATAGTCCCTCCTTGACATCGGGCGGTCCTAAACGTAAGTTTCAAACAACTGTTTGACCGAAAGCCGACAAGAGCTGGTCGGTATCAGCGGTCCCCTACCGAACTCATCACAGAGGTTCATCGCAATGCCTGATTACAAAGCCCCCTTGCGTGATATTCGTTTCGTCCGCGACGAGCTGCTCGGCTACGAGGCGCACTATCAGAGCCTGCCGGGTTGCCAGGACGCCACACCGGACATGGTCGACGCGATCCTGGAAGAAGGCGCGAAGTTCTGTGAGCAGGTGCTGTCTCCGCTGAACCGTGTCGGTGACCAGGAAGGCTGCACCTGGAGCGAGTCGGGCGTAAAGACCCCGACCGGTTTCAAGGCAGCCTACGAGCAGTTTGTGGAAGGTGGCTGGCCGAGCCTGGCGCATGACGTCGAGCACGGCGGCCAGGGCCTGCCAGAATCGCTGGGCCTGGCCTTGAGCGAAATGGTCGGTGGTTCGAACTGGTCGTGGGGCATGTACCCAGGCCTGTCCCACGGCGCGATGAACACCATCTCCGCCCACGGCACCGCCGAGCAGCAGCACACCTACCTGACCAAGCTGGTATCCGGCGAGTGGACCGGCACCATGTGCCTGACCGAGCCGCACTGCGGTACCGACCTGGGCATGCTGCGCACCAAGGCCGAGCCACAGGCCGACGGCAGCTACAAAGTGTCCGGCACCAAGATCTTCATCTCGGCTGGCGAACACGACATGGCCGACAACATCGTCCACATCGTGCTGGCGCGTCTGCCGGATGCTCCGGCGGGTACCAAAGGTATCTCGCTGTTCATCGTGCCGAAGTTCCTGCCCAACGCCGAAGGCGGGGTGGGTGAGCGCAACGGCGTGAGCTGTGGCTCGATCGAGCACAAGATGGGCATCCACGGCAACGCCACCTGCGTGATGAACTTCGACGCGGCCACCGGCTACCTGATCGGCCCGGCCAACAAAGGCCTGAACTGCATGTTCACCTTCATGAACACCGCACGCCTGGGTACCGCGCTGCAAGGCCTGGCCCACGCCGAAGTGGCCTTCCAGGGCGGCCTGAAATACGCCCGTGAACGCCTGCAGATGCGTTCCCTGACCGGCCCGAAAGCACCGGACAAAGCCGCTGACCCGATCATCGTCCACCCGGACGTGCGTCGCATGCTGCTGACCATGAAGGCCTTCGCTGAAGGCAACCGCGCGATGGTGTACTTCACTGCCAAGCAGGTGGACATCGTCAAGTACAGCCAGGACGAAGAAGAGCGCAAGAAGGCCGACGCCCTGCTGGCGTTCCTGACCCCGATCGCCAAGGCATTCATGACCGAAGTCGGCTTCGAGGCCGCCAACCATGGCGTGCAGATCTACGGTGGTCACGGCTTCATCGCCGAGTGGGGTATGGAGCAGAACGTGCGCGACAGCCGTATCTCCATGCTGTACGAAGGCACCACCGGCATCCAGGCCCTCGACCTGCTGGGCCGCAAGGTGCTGATGACCCAGGGCGAAGCGCTCAAGGGCTTCACCAAGATCGTGCACAAGTTCTGCCAGGCGCAGGAAGGCAATGACGCGGTCAAGGAGTTCGTCGAGCCATTGGCAGCGCTGAACAAGGAGTGGGGCGAGCTGACCATGAAAGTGGGCATGGCCGCGATGAAGGACCGCGAGGAAGTCGGTGCTGCGTCGGTGGATTACCTGATGTATTCCGGTTACGCGTGCCTGGCCTACTTCTGGGCTGACATCGCCCGCCTGGCGGCTGAAAAGCTGGCAGCCGGCACCAGCGAAGAAGGCTTCTACACCGCCAAGCTGCAGACCGCGCGCTTCTACTTCCAGCGCATCCTGCCGCGTACCCGTGCTCACGTGGCCACCATGCTGTCGGGCGCCAACAACCTGATGGACATGAAAGAAGAAGACTTCTCGCTGGGTTACTAAGCCCTGGTGAGCTACTGAAGAAAACGCCGCTCCTAGTGAGCGGCGTTTTTTTTGGCTTTAAATTTTAATTAGGCCTGTTCGGGCCTAATTGCATTTTTCAATACTTTTAAATAAGCATGGCTGGCGCAGCGCAACATACGTGCGCGTGCTGCTCTCATCTTCTTCAAGTTTCAGTTTGGCCTTGTTCCGCACTTCTCCAACTATTGGTCAGCCGTTGAGTACGAAATAGCAAATACGTTGCCAGGTTTTACCGAAGCACGGGATGCCTGTGAGCTTGGCGTTTCGGGGCGTCTGTGAACACTTCGTGAAGGCAGCATGGGGAATGCCACCCACTAATGGGGGCGAATTTACACCGGAACTGAGTAAGTTGGGTGATCAGTATTTATTGGTATGATCACCTAAATAAACCGGTATAAAAAATCATTGGGTGTTACGCGCCGAAATACTTTGTTACAGCTATGGTGGCATTAAGCGCACTTAGTTGCGTGAACGATCAGCCTGAAAAACCTGAGCCGTCGGGAAGTCCATCATGGTCGACTATCTGAGTAACTTACGAATCCCCCGCGTGGCCTGTGCGATAGCGATGACGCTCGCCGCCGGCCTTCCTTTGACCAGCGTTCGGGCAGCGGACCCGGCCGGGACCGTACCGGCCGTGCCGGATGTACCCAGCCTGCAGTCACTGCGTGGCATGACGCCGCCGGACCCCTCGGGCACCGAAGGTGGCCGCAAGGTCGACCTGATGTCCGATTATGTGATCAATCGCGGGGCAGTGGTGCTGTTGGGCAAGGCCCTGTTCTGGGACATGGCGATCGGCAGTGATGGCGCCACCGCCTGCGCGTCCTGCCACTACCACGCGGGTGTCGATCACCGAGTCACCAACCAGATCAACCCCGGCCAGGCCAACACCAATGCCAACGTCGCGTCGATCTTCAACAAGCCGTTCACGGCCGCTGACATTCCCGGCGACGTGCCGAGCTACGCCACGCGTTCCGGCGGCAAGGGTGGCCCGAACTACACATTGAAAAAAGGCGACTTCCCGACCCACGTGCTGGCCAATCCTCTGGATCGCAACTCGGCGATCGTCTATTCGAGTGATGACGTCATCGGCTCGCAAGGTGTGTTCGACGCCAACTTCGTCAAACCCCGGCAGTCGCGCTTCGACAAGTGCACCCAGCAACCGGACGGCATTTTCCAGGTGGGCGGCATCAATGTGCGCCGCGCCACCGGGCGCAATGCACCGTCGGTGATCAACGCGGCGTTCAACGTGCGCAACTTCTGGGATGGTCGGGCCAACAACGTGTTCAACGGCCTCTCGCCATTTGGTAACCGCGACCCTGACGCTGGGATCTTCGTGACCAAGGATGCCAGTGGCGTGGCGGTCAAGGTGCGCCTGGCCCTCAAGGATGCCTCGGCCGCCTCGCAAGCCGTCGGGCCTCCCGGTAGCGCGGTGGAAATGTCCTGCGGCGGGCGCACCTTCGCCGACATTGGCCGGCGCATGCTCGACACCATGATGCTCAAGGGGCAGAAGATCTCGCCGACCGACTCGGTACTCGGGCCGGTCTCCAGTGCCCGTCGGCCGACCTATCGCGAACTGATCAAGAGCGCCTTCCAGCCCCGCCTGTGGAATGCCACGCAACAGGTCTTGCTGGGCAGCGAGCCCTATACCCAGATGGAAGCGAACTTCCCGCTGTTCTTCGGGTTGGCGATCCAGATGTACGAGTCCACGCTGATCTCCGACCAGGCGCCACTGGATGCCTATCTGCAAGGCGATCACACCGCCATGAACGCCCAGCAGGTGCAAGGCATGAACCTGTTCCTGGGCAAAGGCAAGTGTGTCAGCTGCCATGGTGGCGCGGAGCTGACCAACGCGGGCAGCCGGTTGCTGTTTCAGCCGCATGAGCGCATCGAGCGCATGATCATGGCCGACGGCCTGACCACGCTCTACGACAACGGCTTCTACAACACCGGTGTGCGCCCGACTTCCGAGGACCTGGCGCTGGGTGGCTCGGACGCCTGGGGCAATCCGCTGTCTTTCACCCGTCAGTACAACACCCAGCTGCAAGGCGGGAATATTCCTGACCCACTGGAGGTCGATGTGTGCACCTTCGAGGCGCCGCTGAGCGCAGCGGTGCCCTGCGACCCGACCCTCAAGCCCAGTGTCGGTTTCCGCGACTCGGTCGATGGCGCCTTCAAGACCCCGACCCTGCGCAACATCGCCTTGACCGGGCCGTACTTCCACAACGGCAGCCGGGCAACGCTGCAGCAGGTGATGGAGTTCTACAACCGCGGCGGCGACCGGCGTGGCGAGGACGCCAGCAACACCAGCGGCTTCGAGCACCCGGCAGTCAATCAGCACAACGGCTCCAACCTTGATCCGGACATGACCGCGCTGAACCTGACCCCCGATGAAGTCGATGCACTGGTCAAGTTCATGGAAATCGGCTTGACCGATCCGCGCGTCGCCTGGGAGCGGGCACCGTTCGATCACCCGTCACTGGTGCTGCCACAGGGTGAGAAGGGCGATGAAAACTCGGTCGGGCAAAAACCGGCCAGCGCACAGATCACCTCTCGGCAAGCGCAAGACGCCGATTTTCAGCTCAATGCCGTGGGTGCCTCAGGGCGCTCCACTGCGCAGGGGCCACTGCTGCCATTCAACAACGACCTCTAGCGCCTAGCTGGTGCGGTGCATTGTAGGAGCGGCCTGGTGTCGCGAAAGGGGTGCGAAGCGCCCCCGGAATTTCAGCAACCCTGCTGAAATTGCTGGGGCTGCTTTGCAGCCCTTTCGCGACACCAGGCCGCTCCTACACATCGATCGCGGTGGCTTTCAGTTACAAGAAAAGCTCAAGCCCTCCACCCCCGCTGCCGTTAACCCCACCGGTGTACTCATCTATTCACGTGTGCTGCCGATGAAGTAAAGGCACAATGCTATTATTGATCTGCCGGGTCGGAGATTGCCCTTGTTTCGTCTAAACGCTGTTCGCGCGAGCCATTTCCTGCCTTCGCTGTTTTTGCTGCTGGCTGGGCTTGCGGCGGCTTATGTAAGAGACCTCAGCGTCTTCTTCACATCACTGTTCAACGTCCTCCCCACCCTGGTCCTGCTGCTGGGCGGCGCCTACTGCGCCGTGTATCGCCGCCAGCGTGAGCTGTTCCTGATGGTCACGGTGTACATCGCCTATTTCCTGCTTGATACCCAGACCGACTTCTATCGTGACAACGGCCGCGTGCGCGAGGACGCGGCGGTGATCTTCCACCTGGTGTGCCTGTTGCTGCCTGCCTTGTACGGCCTGTTCGGCGCCTGGCAGGAACGTACTCACCTGGCCCAGGACCTGCTGGCCCGCTTCGCCGTGCTGTTCGCCGTCGGCAGCGTGGCCGTGGCCCTGGAGCAGAGCTTCCCGCAGGCGCTGCTGGCCTGGCTGGCGGAGATCCGCTGGCCGTCGCTGCATGGCCAGTGGATGAGCCTGATCCAGATGGTCTACCCGGTGTTCGTCGTGGTGTTCGTCCTGCTGGTCGTGCAATACCTGCGCGAGCCCCGGCCCTTGCATGCGGCGCAGCTGATTGGCCTGGTCGGCATCTTCTGGATGCTGCCCAAGACCTTCATCCTGCCATTCACCCTGAACATCATGTGCAGCCAGGTGATGCTGATGATTGCTGCGGCGGTCTCGCACGAGGCCTACCAAATGGCCTTCCGTGACGAACTGACCGGTTTGCCTGGGCGCCGTGCATTGAACGAGCGCATGCAACGCCTGGGTCGCAACTACGTGATCGCGATGACCGACGTCGACCACTTCAAGAAATTCAACGACACCCACGGCCATGATGTCGGTGACCAGGTGCTGCGGCTGGTCGCCAGCCGGTTGTCCAAGGTCACCGGCGGTGGCCGCGCCTATCGCTACGGTGGCGAGGAATTTGCCCTGGTGTTCGCCGGCAAGACCGCCGAAGAGTGCGTGCCGCACGTGGAAGCGGTGCGCGAGATGATTGCCAACTACACCATGCACCTGCGTGACCAGAACAGCCGCCCGCAGGACGATTCAGCCGGGCGTCAGCGCCGCAGCGGCAGCGCTGGCGGCACGGTCTCGGTGACCATCAGCATTGGCGTCGCCGAGCGGTTGGTCGACCATCGCAACCCGGAAGAAGTGCTCAAGTCCGCCGACCAGGCGCTTTACAGTGCCAAGGGTGCGGGGCGTAACTGTGTCATGGTCCATGGTCAACAATCCCAGCGCGGGGCCGTGCGGATGGCGTGACCAAAATAGACTATATGGTCGCGTGATGACCCTATGTCTCGCAAAAGTTGTTCGGTTACACTGGATTCAACCCCGGGTTGCTTCTTTTTACGAACCCCGTGCCGCGGTCCCTGTGGCCGCCCCGACCCGACCAGCGAGAGGTTGTCATGGCTGACTATAAAGCGCCCCTGCGCGACATGCGCTTCGTACTGAATGAAGTCTTCAACGTGGCCGAGTTGTGGGCGCAGCTGCCCGAACTGGCCGAGGCGGTCGATGCGGATACCGCCATGGCAGTGCTGGAAGAAGCCGGCAAGGTCACCAGCAAGACCATTGCCCCCCTCAGCCGCGCCGCTGACGAGGAAGGCTGCCACTGGGACAACGGTGCCGTGCGTACGCCAGCCGGCTTCATCGAGGCCTACAACACCTACGCCGAGGGCGGTTGGGTGGGCGTGGGCGGTGACCCGCAATTCGGTGGCATGGGCATGCCCAAGGCGATCTCGGCCCAGGTCGAGGAAATGGTCAACGCCTCGAGCCTGGCCTTCGGCCTGTACCCGATGCTGACCGCCGGTGCCTGCCTGTCGATCAACGCCCATGCCAGTGAAGCGCTGAAGGAACAGTACCTGCCGAACATGTACGCCGGCGTCTGGGCCGGCTCCATGTGCCTGACCGAACCGCATGCCGGCACCGACCTGGGCATCATCCGCACCAAAGCCGAGCCCCAGGCCGATGGCAGCTACAAGGTCAGCGGCACCAAGATCTTCATTACCGGCGGCGAGCATGACCTGACCGAGAACATCATCCACCTGGTGCTGGCCAAGCTGCCGGACGCACCGGCGGGGCCCAAAGGCATCTCGCTGTTCCTGGTGCCGAAGTTCCTGGTCAACCAGGACGGCAGCCTCGGCGCGCGCAATCCGGCCACCTGTGGCTCGATCGAGCACAAGATGGGCATCCAGGCTTCGGCGACCTGCGTGATGAACTTCGACGAGGCCGTCGGTTACATCGTCGGCGAGCCGAACAAGGGCCTGGCGGCCATGTTCACCATGATGAACTACGAGCGCCTGGGCGTGGGCATCCAGGGCCTGGCGTCGGCCGAACGCTCCTACCAGAACGCTGTGGAATACGCCCGTGATCGCCTGCAGAGCCGCGCCCCGACCGGGCCGCAGGCCAAGGACAAGGCCGCCGACCCGATCATCGTCCACCCTGACGTGCGGCGCATGCTGCTCACCATGAAGGCGCTGATCGAGGGCGGTCGTGCCTTCTCCACCTATGTGGCGATGCAGCTCGACAGCGCCAAGTACAGCGAAGACCCGGTCACGCGCAAACGCAGCGAAGAGCTGGTGGCGCTGCTGACTCCGGTGGCCAAGGCCTTCCTCACCGACCTCGGCCTTGAGTGCACGGTGCACGGCCAGCAGGTATTCGGTGGCCACGGCTACATTCGCGAGTGGGGCCAGGAGCAACTGGTGCGCGATGTGCGTATCACCCAGATCTACGAAGGTACCAACGGTATCCAGGCGCTGGACCTCATGGGGCGCAAGGTGGTGGCCAGCGGTGGTGCGTACTACAAGCTGTTCTCTGACGAGATTCGCCAGTTCATTGCCAGCGCTGATGGCCAGCTGGACGAGTTTGCCAAGCCGCTGGGCGCCTACCTGGATCAGCTCGACGGGCTGACCGAATGGGTACTGGAGCAGGCCAAGGGCAATCCGAATGAGATCGGTGCCGCGTCGGTCGAGTACCTGCAGGCCTTTGGCTATGTGGCCTATGCCTACATGTGGGCACTGATGGCGCGTGCGGCCAAGGCCGGTGAGGGCGACGAGGCGTTCTATGCGGCCAAGCTGGGCACGGCGCGCTTTTACTTTGCGCGCTTGCTGCCGCGGGTGAATTCGTTGGTGGCCTCGGTGAAGGCGGGCAGTGAGTCGCTGTACCTGCTGGATGCCGAACAGTTTTGAAGTGATTGCGAAAGATTACTTCTTGTAAGCCTTTTCCTACATGACGTGGTGACTTTTCGCCACTGGCGCCAGATTGGATCCACAGTTAATCTTTCTACATGGACGTTGCGCAGGAAGCGCAAAGGACAGAACAGGGACAACGAAGGATTTCCTGCCAGGATGGCGGGGCGATAGGGATGTCACAGGGAAACAGTCTAGAGAACCCCGCTTCGGCGGGGTTTTCTTCGTCTGCGTTTTTTCAGCCAAGCACATCCAGCGGCGTGGCACCCAGTTGCCGGGCGTCGGTCTCTTCCTCCAGCAACGTGCGCAGCAGTTCCACCGACGCCTGTTGGCGCTGAGCATCACGGAACACCAGGCCGACCTTGAGCGGCACGCGCGGCTCACTCAACGGTTTCCACAGCAAACCCTGGTCGTCCTCGGCGGCATCCTTGGCCCGCCCCGGCAGAATGGTCGCCAGCGCGGTGTGCGCCAGGCTGTCGAGAATCCCCGCCATGTTGTTCATCTCGGCTTGCACCTGCGGCCTGCGGCCTTGTGCGGCCAACTGCTCCTTCCAGATCTGGCGGATCTGGAATTCCTCGCCGAGCATCAGCATGGGTAATTCGGCGGCCTGTTTGATGGAGACCTTCTTGAAGTCTTTCAGAGGGTGGGTAGCCGGGATGACAACCTGCAACTCGTCTTCGTACAGCAGCGAACCGTGCAGCCCTGGCTGGCGCGGTGGCAGGTAGCTGATGCCGATGTCCAGGTTGCCATTGAGCAGCCGCCGTTCGATCTCCAGCCCCGACAGTTCGTAGATCTGCACCACGAGATGCGGCTGGGCCTTGCGCACACGTTCCAGCAACTGTGGCACCAGGCTTGGCCGCACGGTCTGCAGCACCCCGATGGCCAAGGTGCGCAGTGACTGGCCCTTGAAGTTGCGCATGGCCTCATGGGCACGTTGCAGGCCATCCAGCAGCGGCAGGGCATGGTTGTACAGGGTGTGTGCAGCCAGGGTCGGCAGCAGGCGCTTGTTGCTGCGCTCGAACAGGCTGAGGTCGAGGCTGTGCTCAAGCTGGCGAATCTGTTGTGACAGTGCCGGTTGCGACAGCGACAGGCGTTCGGCGGCGCGGCCGACATGGCCTTCTTCATACACCGCGACGAAATAACGCAGTTGGCGAAAATCCATAAGTAACACTTATCGAAAAAGCTGGGAAAACGAAATGGCCGCAAACGCTGCCGAAGCCTAGTCTATCGCCGTATTCCAACGGGTTACAGCGATCAATCCGCTCATTGTTACCGCGTTTGAAAAACACTTTTGATAGGCAAGGCAAAATTATCCAGCGCCGGCAGCAAGACCGGACCCCTGGCCGCCCTTTACCGTGATTGGTTGGAGCCCCGATGAACCTGTTCAACCTGCGCCGTTCGGCCCCTGCCGCGGTTGCCGAGCCCAAGCGTGCGCCGGTGATCGTGGCGGATGCGCCGCAGTTGTCGCGCGAGCGCCTGATGCCGAGCACCGAGCGTGCGGCGCAGGTGTTCGTGCGTGGCCAGGGCTCCTGGTTGTGGGATAACGAAGGGCATGCCTATCTGGACTTCACCCAGGGCGGCGCGGTCAACAGCCTCGGCCACAGCCCGACGGCGCTGGTCAAGGCGCTGGGCAACCAGGCCCAGGCGCTGATCAATCCGGGTGCGGGCTACCACAGCCGTGGTCTGCTGGCGCTGGTCAACCGCCTGTGCCAGAGCACCGGTAGCGACCAGGCGTACTTGCTCAACAGCGGTGCCGAGGCCTGTGAAGGGGCGATCAAGCTGGCGCGCAAGTGGGGCCAGCTGCACCGCAACGGCGCCTACCACATCATTACTGCCAGCCAGGCCTGCCATGGCCGCAGCCTGGGCGCGCTGTCCGCTTCCGACCCGCTGCCGTGCAACCGCTGCGAGCCGGGCCTGCCGGGGTTCAGCAAGGTGCCGTTCAACGACCTGGCGGCGCTGCATGCCGAGGTCGATTCGCGCACCGTGGCGATCATGCTCGAGCCGATCCAGGGTGAGGCGGGGGTGATCCCGGCGACACGTGAGTACCTGCAGGGCGTGGAAAAGCTCTGCCGGGAACTGGGCATCCTGCTGATTCTCGACGAAGTGCAGACGGGTATTGGCCGCTGCGGGGCATTGCTGGCAGAAGAGACCTACGGCGTGCGTGCCGACATCATCACGCTGGGCAAGGGCTTGGGGGGCGGCGTGCCACTGGCGGCCTTGCTCGCTCGCGGGACAGCCTGCTGTGCGGAACCTGGCGAACTGGAGGGCAGCCATCACGGCAATGCACTGATGAGCGCTGCGGGTCTGGCTGTGCTGGAAACCGTGCTGGAGCCGGGTTTCTTCGGGCAGGTGCAGGACAGTGGTCGCCATCTGCGTGATGGCCTGAGCCGCCTGGCCGGCCGCTATGGCCAGGGCGAAGTGCGCGGCCAGGGGCTTTTGTGGGCGCTGCAGTTGCAGGAAAACCTGGCCAAGGAACTGGTCGGGGCTGCCTTGCACGAAGGTTTGCTGCTGAACGCGCCGCAGGCCGATGTTGTGCGTTTCTCGCCGGCGCTGACCGTGAGCAAGGGCAATATCGACGAAATGCTCCTGCGCCTGGCACGGGCCTTTGCCCGTTTGCATGCGCAACAACAGGCCCGCCGCGAAATGCCGGCCTGATCAAGAATTTTACGAACCGTCTGGCGTTTCTGCGCATCGCCCCGTGCCTGTTTCATTTGGCCCGGGGCGTTTTTTTTTGCCTGTGGAACCTCTGCGATGCGCGGCGAGTCTCTGATGTAAGCCCTTCAGGAGAGACCCGCATGGACTTCATTCGCATCATCATCGCCATCATCTTGCCGCCGCTGGGTGTGTTTCTGCAGGTGGGGTTTGGCGGGGCGTTCTGGGTGAACATACTACTGACCCTGCTGGGCTACATCCCGGGGATCGTGCATGCGGTGTATATCATCGCCAAGCGCTGAGGATGCCGGGGCCGCAGAGCGGCCCCAGGCTGTCAGCCCTCCAACACCCTGCAATAGAACTTCCACTCTTCCTCCAGCGCATGCGCCAGGTTTTCGGCCTTGCGGAACCCGTGCCGCTCCCCTGCATAGAAATGCCCTTGAGCCGCGATGCCATTGGCTTGCAACGCGGCCAGCATCGAGCGCGTCTGCTCCGGCACCACCACGGCATCCAGCTCGCCCTGGAAGAAGATCACCGGCACCTTGATTTGCGAAGCATGCAGCAGGGGCGTGCGCTGGCGATAACGTTCGGCATCTTGCTGCGGGTCACCGATCAGCCAGTCCAGGTAATCACCTTCGAACTTGTGCGTGGCCTGGCCCAGGGCAATTGGATCACTGACCCCGTAAAGGCTGGCACCCGCACGGAATACACCGTGGAAAGCCAAGGCGCACAGTGTGGTGTAGCCACCGGCACTGCCGCCGCGAATGAAGGCCTTGCCGGGGTCGATCAGCCCTCGCCCGGCCAGATACTCGACGGCGGCACAGGCATCCTGCACATCGCTTTCGCCCCAACGCAGGTGCAGCGCCTGGCGGTATGCCCGGCCATAGCCGGTGCTGCCCCGGTAGTTCAGGTCGGCCACGGCGAAACCGCGATGGGTCCAGTACTGGATGCGTGGGTCGAGTACCGGGTAGCAGGCCGAGGTCGGGCCGCCGTGGATGAACACCACCAAGGGTGCCGGGCCCATGTTGGCGGCTGCCGGATAGAAGAAACCATGGGCCAGCGCACCGCCGCTCTCGTAATGAATCGACTGCGGCAGGCTGATTTGCGCGGCAGGCAGCACTTCGGCGCCACCGGCCAGCACGCTGACTTCGTGGCCGATGCGGGCAATGGCAATCACCGCCGGTGGACTGACCGGAGAAGCGGCGATGGCGTAGAGGTATTCGGTATCCATAGCCAGACTGCGGAAGCGGGTATAGGCGCTGGCGAAACGCTCCACCCGGCCATCGTCGGAGCGCAGGCCAAGTTGCCCGAAGCCACCTTCGAACCAGCTGGCCAGGTAGCTCTGCGGCCCCAGGGGCAGCCAGGTGCTGGTGCCCAGTTGCCAGGGCGCGGCGGCGTGGTCCGCATCTTCCGCAGGCAGCGCTTGCCAGCGGCCGTCGATTTCGCCCCACGGCTGCCAGAACCCATTGCGGTCGGACAGGCAATACAACCGGCCTTGAGCATCGAAGCGTGGTTGTTGCAGTGATTCGTCATCGGCCGCCATGCAGCGTACCGCTCCCCAGTTTCCGCTGGGGCCGCGTTCTCGGCACATCAGCCGGGTAACGGTCCAGGGCTGTGCCGGACGGTCCCATTCGACCCAGGCCAGGCGCTGGCCATCAGCGCTGATCGTTGGCGAGGCATAGAAGTCGGCACCCTCGGCGAGTACCTCCCTGCTGCTATCGTCCAGTGCCACCAGGCGATGTTCGACGCTTTCGCCATGGCGCTCTTCGACTGCCAGCACCTTGCCGTCGTGCCACTGCACGTCGCCATAGCGGCAATCGGACTGATCGGTCAGGGCGCGAGGTGCACCGCCTTCGAGGCGCTGGGTATAGACCTGCTGATCCTTCTCATTGACGAACAGCAGCCCATCGCCGCCCAGGCAGAAGCTGCCACCACCGTATTCGTAGACCCGGCTGCGTACGCTGAAACCATCGGGCGTGAGGCAGCGCGCCTGCTGGTCACGCCACTGCCAGATACGGCAGGCCCCATCGGCCGGGCGGAACTCGTTCCAGAACAGCCCCTCGGCACTGACCTTGAGTTCGGCAAAGTCGGTGCCGGCGGCAACGGCCTGGGCGGCGCTGAAGTCAGCCGCGGACGATGACACGGGAGTTGCGCTCATTGCGGAAGGTCATCTCTTCGATGGCGAGTTGGGCGGTCTCCGCTTCCTCGCGGGCCTTGAGGATGATGCCGTGATCGGGTGACTTGGCGCACACCGGGTCGGCCTTGCTGGCATCGCCGGTCAGCATGAAGGCCTGGCAACGGCAGCCGCCGAAGTCCTTTTCCTTCTCGTCGCACGAACGGCACGGCTCGGGCATCCAGTCGTAACCGCGGAAGCGGTTGAAGCCGTACGAGTCGTACCAGATGTGGTGCAGGTCATGGTCGCGCACGTTGGGGAACTGCACCGGCAATTGCCGGGCGCCGTGGCAAGGCAGGGCAGTGCCGTCCGGGGTGATGGTCAGGAACAGGCTGCCCCAGCCGTTCATGCAGGCCTTGGGGCGTTCCTCGTAGTAGTCCGGGGTGACGAAGATCAGCTTGCACGGGCTGCCTTCGGCCTTGAGCTTTTGCCGGTACTCGTTGGTGATGCGTTCGGCACGTTCGAGCTGCGCGCGGGTCGGCAGCAGGCCCAGGCGGTTGAGGTGCGCCCAGCCGTAGAACTGGCAGGTGGCAAGCTCGACGAAGTCGGCTTCAAGGGCGATGCACAGCTCGATGATACGGTCGATCTTGTCGATGTTGTGCCGGTGGGTGACGAAGTTGAGCACCATCGGGTAGCCGTGGGCCTTCACCGCGCGGGCCATCTCCAGCTTCTGCGCAAAGGCCTTTTTCGAGCCGGCCAGCAGGTTGTTGACCTGCTCGTCACTGGCCTGGAAGCTGATCTGGATATGGTCCAGCCCGGCCTGCTTGAAGGCAGCGATGCGCGCTTCGGTCAGGCCGATGCCGGAGGTGATCAGGTTGGTGTAGTAGCCCAGCCGGCGGGCCTCGCCGATCAGCTCGGTGAGGTCCTGGCGCACCAGCGGTTCGCCACCGGAGAAGCCGATCTGCGCGGCACCCATTTCGCGGGCCTCGGCCATTACCTTGAACCACTGCTCGGTGCTCAGCTCCTGGCCCTGGGCGGCGAAGTCCAGCGGGTTGGAGCAGTACGGGCACTGCAGCGGGCAGCGGTAGGTCAGTTCGGCCAGCAGCCACAGCGGCAGGCCGACCGGCACCTCAGGCGAGGGTGATCCAGTGTTCGGCACGGGCCACCTCCATGAATTGCTCAATGTCGTCGGCGACTTCGGGCACACCAGGGAATTGTCGTTCGAGGTCGGCGATGATCGCCGCCACGTCACGCTTGCCGTCGATCAGCCCGCCGATAAGGCCAGCGCTGTCGTTGAGCTTGATCATGCCCTCGGGGTACAGCAGCACATGGCCTTTTTGTGCCGGCTCGTACTGGAAGCGGTAGCCGGGGCGCCAGTTCGGCGTTTGCTTGCGGTCGAAACTCATAGGGCGATCCCCTTGTGCCAGACCCGTTGTTGGGTGACGGTGTGGTAAGGCGGGCGGTTCAGCTCGTAGGCCATGCTCATGGCGTCGAGCATGCTCCAGAGGATATCCAGCTTGAACTGCAGGATTTCCAGCATACGCTCCTGGCCCGCGCGGGTGGTGTAGTGCTGCAAGGTGATCGCCAGGCCGTGCTCGACGTCGCGCCGGGCCTGGCCCAGGCGGGTGCGGAAGTACTCGTAGCCGGCCGGGTCGATCCACGGGTAGTGCTGTGGCCAGCTGTCCAGGCGCGACTGGTGGATCTGCGGAGCGAACAGCTCGGTCAGCGAGCTGCTGGCCGCTTCCTGCCAACTGGCACGGCGGGCGAAGTTGACGTAGGCATCGACGGCGAAGCGCACGCCGGGCAGCACCAGTTCCTGGGAGCGCAACTGGTCGGGGTCGAGGCCGACCGCCTGACCCAAGCGCAGCCAGGCTTCGATACCGCCGTCCTCGCCGGGCGCGCCGTCATGGTCGAGCAGGCGCTGGATCCACTCGCGGCGGATTTCGCGGTCCGGGCAGTTGGCCAGGATCGCGGCATCCTTCATCGGGATGTTGACCTGGTAGTAGAAACGGTTGGCCACCCAGCCCTGGATCTGTTCGCGAGTGGCGCGACCTTGGTACATCGCCACATGGTATGGATGGTGGATGTGGTAGTAGGCGCCCTTGGCGCGCAGGGCCTGCTCGAAATCGGCAGGTGACATTGGCAGTGCGTCGCTCATGGGGCCTCCTTACAGCTCGATGCTCATGCCATCGAAGGCGACTTCGACGCCGCGGCGCTGGACTTCGGCGCGCTCGGGGGAATCTTCATCGAGGATCGGGTTGGTGTTGTTGATGTGGACAAGCACCTTGCGCTGGCGCGGGAAGCCGTCGAGCACTTCGAGCATGCCACCGGGGCCGTTCTGCGCCAGGTGGCCCATCTCGCGGCCGGTACGGGTGCCGACACCGCGGCGCTGCATTTCATCATCCTCCCACAGCGTGCCGTCGACCAGCAGGCAGTCGGCGCCGTGCATCATCTGCAGCAGCTTGGCATCGACCTGGCCGAGGCCGGGGGCGTAGAACAGCTTGCCGCCGGTGCGCGTGTCCTCGACCAGCAGGCCGAGGTTGTCGCCCGGGTGCGGGTCGAAGCGGTGCGGCGAGTAGGGCGGTGCTGCGCTACGCAGAGGAAACGGGGTGAACCTGAGGTTGGGGCAGGCGTCGATGACGAAACTGCCTTCAAGCTCGATGCGGTTCCACTGCAGGCCACCGTTCCAGTGGCTGAGCATGTTGAACAGCGGGAAGCCGGTGGTCAGGTCCTGGTGGACCATGTCGGTGCACCAGACCTGGTGCGGGCAGCCTTCGCGCAGGCTGAGCAGGCCGGTGGTGTGGTCGATCTGGCTGTCGAGCAGGACGATGGCGTTGATGCCGGTGTCGCGCAGGGCACGCGCCGGCTGCATCGGCGCGAAGGCCTGGAGCTGGGCGCGGATGTCGGGCGAGGCATTGCACAGGATCCAGTGCTCACCGTCGTCGGACAGGGCGATGGACGACTGGGTGCGCGCGGTGGCACGCAGGCTGCCGTCGCGATAGCCCTTGCAGTTGACGCAGTTGCAGTTCCACTGCGGGAAACCACCACCGGCGGCGGAACCGAGAATCTGGATGTACATGGCCACTCCTTCTGCGAAAAGCCGTATCGGAAAAACGACGACGCCCCGGCGGGCCGAGGCGTCGAGCCGCAAAGCAAGGCTTAGCGGTTGGCGAAGTACATGGTCACTTCGAAGCCGATACGCAGGTCAGTGTATGCAGGTTTGGTCCACATGGGCGTTCTCCTTCCGGATGGGGTTGGGGTGCTTCAGCTACGGGTTGGGTACCGCCTCGGGCAGGAGGTTCCCTTGGCTGAGATAGCGTTATCTTACAAGAAAAATTTGTACTGAAAGGTTAATTCTTTGATAAGCGCCCTTGCAGTAAACGTAACAATCCCCGCGAGATCAGTGCCAGGACGCATCGGGCGCGGCGCTGTTGGCCAGGCAAAGCCAGGCGCAATCGGGGCCGAGCAGGTCACGTAGCAGGTCGTCCAGATCCGCTTGTTGCGTCAACAGAATAGACCGCTGCAGCGCAAGCAGGTCGGCGGGCTGTGTGGCCAGGTGTGTCTGCCATGCCCATTCGGCGACCTCGGCGTTGGCCATGGCAGGCTCATCGAACTGCTCGGCCAGTGCCTGACGAGCATGGCTATCGAGTGTGATGCCCTGGCCCAGAAGTTCGCGCAGGTGATCGAGGATTTCGGCCTGGCTGGCATGTGGCGACTGCACACCGAACAGCAGGCCACCGATACCTTCGACCTGACGAAAGGTACTGAAAACGGCATAGCCAAGTTGCAGTTCGACCCGCAGTCGTTGATACACCGGGCCTTGCAGCAGCTGGGCCAGAAGACGACCACAGGCTTGCTGCCCGGCTGAGAGTGGGCAGAACAGCAGCAGGGCATTTTCACTGCCTGGCACCTCGGCATGGTGCCAGCGATGGCCGGTCCAGAGGGCGGCAGGCGTGGGCACCGCACCTCGCCCTGGGCAGCCCTGCAGCACTGCGCCCAATGCCTGCTCGGCGCTGGTGTCGAAGCCCACGGCCAGGCCCTGCCAGCGGCTATGCTGCCAGGCGCCGTCGAGCAGCGCTTGGTCGGGGGTGCTGGACGGTATTGCGGCGGGGCGGGTGCCGAGCACGGCATCAGGTAACTGATTGATCAACGCCCTGATCGGTATCAGGGCGGGCGCCTGAGGTGGCGATGGTTGCCAGTTGGAGGGCGCCTGCATCAGCGCCAACGCTTGGCCCATGGCGCGTACCACGGCTGCTGGATGGCCAGCGCAACGTAGCTGCCAGTATTCGCCAGACGCGTTGAACTGCAGTTGCACGCAGGCCTGCTCGCAACGTACCTGCATGGGGTGCAAGGCGTGTTCAAGTATGCCCTGCAGACGTTGGCGTAATGCCGATGGCATGTACCAGCGCAGATAAAGTGCTGCGTATTGCCTGGTGGGGGGAAGCAGGTCGCTCATGGCCAGCGCAGGGGGAAGTTCTGCAGTTTTAACAGTGGGTAGTTCATCGAACAACAACGGCTCTGCCGTTGGCAGTTGCCATTGCCCGTATGCGTGACGAGGCAGCTGTTCAAGCAGCGCTTCGAGCGCGACCAGCGCTTGTGTATCCAGTGCCGCAAACGGCTGCCCGGCGCTATCGCGGCGGGCCAGCTCCAGTGCGCTGGCGCTGCGTTCGCGACGTTGTTGCAAACGGCCAAACGCGCCGTTGAGTTGGGCGGGTTCTGCCTGGCGGAAGAAGTCGAACCAGCCGTGCAGCAGCTTCAGCGCCTCATCAGTGTCGGCATCCGGGGCGAGCTTCAGGTCGATGTGCCAGAGCAGTTGCCCGGCGAAGGCATATAACTTCTCGACCTTGCACCCTTTAAGCCAGTCACGTCGCTCCAGAGCCTCCAGCCAACTGCCGGGGCGGTTGTCACCGAGGTTGGCGATCAGCAGCTCCAGCGCCTGTTCCGCACCTTCGGGCAGGCCCTCGTGGGCGAACAGTAGCGGCTTGTTGGCGGTCAAGGCAGGTGGCAAGGTTTGCGGCACAGGGGCGCCTGTTTCGAAGACCCCGGCGTATAGCCTGCCGAGTTGCTCCAGTTCATCCAGTGGCTGTGGGCCACAGAGACTCAGGGTGATCTGGCCGCCCTGGTAGAAACGTTGATGAAAGCCCGTGAGCGCTTGCTGGAAGGCAATATTGCGCAACGCGAGGGAATAGCGATTGCCCGCATGAAAGCCGATCAGCGGATGATTGCCAGCCACAGATTGCAGCAAGGCAAATTGCTGCTGTGCCTGCGGGTTGCGTGACCAGGCGATGAATTCGGCGTGGATGACTTCACGCTCGCGGCTTTGCCGTTCGATGCCCAGGTCCGGTTCGGCAAGCATCTGGCACAGGCGTTCCAGGCCACCGGCCAACGCAGCAGGCGGTACTTCGAAGAAGAAATCGGTGGTGCGCTCGCGGGTGCTGGCATTGACCTGACCGCCCAGGGACTGGACGTAGCGCATCAGGCCGTCTTCCAGAGGGAAGTGTGCGGTGCCGAGGAAGAACAGGTGTTCGAGGAAGTGGGCCAGGCCCGGCCATGCGGCTGGAGCGTCGTGGCTGCCCGCATGCACCCTCAAGGCGGCCGCCGAGCGCTTCAGGCGCGGGGCATGGCGCAGGGTCAGCTGCAAGCCGTTGGCGAGGGTGAGGTGGCGGGTGGTGTCAGGCATGGGAACTCCGGGGCAGGTGTTCATGCTAACCCATTTGCAAGGCAGGCCTGGCCCATTCGCGGCGGTGCGGCGTCCCGACACGCCCGCTCCCACAGGAATAGCGTTGACCACACGATCACGCGGTCCCTGTGGGAGCGGGCGTGCCCGCGAATGGGCCGCAAAGCGGCCCTTGTCAGCCCTGACGCAGGTGCAACTCCTGACGCAGATCGGTCAGGTAAGGAAATGCCTCACGCCCCCGCACCACCCGCTCATGCTCCAGCTCAGCCAGCAACTGGCACTCATCGCGCCCGGCCATGGCCAGCAGGCTGCCATCGGGCCCGATGATGCTGCTCTGCCCACAGTAGTGGATCTCGTCTTCGGCCCCGCAGTAGTTGGCATACACCAGGTAGCACTGGTTCTCCTGCGCCCGCGAGCGCACGGTCACCTGGCAGACGAAGTCGTACGGCGTCATGTTCGCCGTCGGCACCAGGATCAGTTCGGCACCTGCCAGCGCCAGGCGCCGGGCGTTCTCCGGGAATTCGATGTCGTAGCAGATCAGCATGCCGACCTTCCAGCCTTCCAGCTCGACCACCGGGAAATGGTCGGCGCCAGGGCTGAACATCGCCCGGTCCAGCTCGCCGAACAGATGCGTCTTGCGGTAATTGCACAGGCTGCGGCCATGGGCATCGATCAACTGCACGCTGTTGTAGATCGCCCCGTCATCGGCGCGCTCCGGGTAGCCGTAGACGATGGCGATACGGTGCGCCTGGGCGATCTCCACCACCTCCATGGCCGAGGGCCCATCGTCGGCCTCGGCCAGCCGTTCAACCTGTGCCAGGCCGATGTTGTAGCCGCTCAGGAACATCTCCGGGCACACCAGCAATTGCGCGCCACGCTCGGCCGCCAGCTGCGCCTGGTGACGCAGCCGTTGCAGGTTGCCGGGCACGTCCAGCGGGTTGGGTGCGCCCTGGAACAGAGCGATGCGCATGCTGCCTCCTTGGTTTCAGTCAGCCAGGGCGATGGGCCCGATCTCGTCGAACACATCACCCGGGCCTGGGTTGTCCGGGTGGGTGTGGCCACCGAAGTGGTTCATGATACCCCACACCGCATTCAACGACGTCTGCACCGCACCTTCAACCCAGGCCGGGGTCCACGACACGTCGTCACCGGCAATGAACATGCCGCGCTGCTCGGCGGGCATGTCCCGCTGCATGAAGTGCGCATACATGCGCTGGTTGTAGCGGTAGTGGCCCGGCAGCGCGCCCTTGAAGGCACCGAGGAAGTGCGGGTCGGCCTCCCAGGAAATGGTGATCGGGTCGCCGATGATGTGCCCGGCGATGTCGGTCTTGGGGTAGATCTTCTTCAGCGCGTCCAGGGCCAGTTGCACGCGCTTTTCCACCGGATGAGGCAGCATCTTCAGGGCATCGCTCATCCAGGCGTAGGACAGGCAGATCACCCCCGGTTTGTCGTCACCGTTGTCGAACAGATAGGTACCGCGGGTGAGGCGATCGGTGAGGGTCATGCTCATCAGGTCGCGGCCAGTCTGCGGGTCCTTGTCCTTCCAGAACGGCCGGTCGACCATGACGAAGGTCTTCGACGACTGCATGTAGCGGGTGCGGTCCAGGGCCATCCACATCTTCTGCGAGAACAGCGACTCTTCGCAGTCGATCTGGGTGGTCAGCAGCCAGCTCTGGCAGGTGGCGAGCACCGCGCTGTAGTGGCGGGTATCGCCCCAGTTGTCAGTGACTGCCAGGCGCCCATCGGCCGCGCGGGCGATGCGCTTGACCCCGGTGCGCGGTGCGCCGCCATGCAGCGAACTCAGGCTGGTGCCAGCCGGCCAATGGGCGCAGCGCTCTGGCACATGGCGCCAGATGCCTTGAGGGACTTGCTCCACGCCTCCGACGATCAGGTGCTGGTGGTCGTCGCAGTTGGTCATGACCACGCGGAAGATTTCCAGCATCGAGTTGGGGAAGTCCGAGTCCCAGCCGCCGGTGCCGAATCCGACCTGGCCGAACACTTCGCGGTGCTGGAAGCTCAGCTGGGCGAACGAGCGCGAGGTAGCGACGAAGTCGTAGAAGGTTCGGTCGTCCCACAGGGGCACCAGCTTGTTCCACAATTCTTTGAGCCGAGGTACGTCACGGTCACGGATCGCCTGCTGGATATCGGCGAACCGGGCACCGCTTTCCAGCGCATCCGCCCAGGCGTCGGCCACTTCATGGAACAGTTTCGGCAGGTCACTGGCCTTTTCGGCGTAGTAGGTCTGGCCTTCGAGGTCGATCACCGTGCTGCCCGATGCGGACGTCAGCGGGTTGGGGAAGGGCCTGGTTTCCAGGCCCAGCTTGTCGACATAGTGGTAGAAGGCGGTGGAGGACACCGGAAAGCGCATGCCGCCGAGTTCGGCGATGATGCCGTCGGTGCCGTTGAAGGCCTGCGAACGCAGCCGCCCGCCGAGCTTCGAGGCCTCGTATACCACGGGCTTGAGGCCCAGCTTCATCAATTCGTAGGCCGCGACCAGGCCGGCGATGCCGGCGCCGACGATGGCGACTTCCTCACCATGGCGCTTGGCTGGAATGCTACCCAGGCCGGCCGGGTGTTCCAGCCAGTCGTCGAAGGCGAAGGGGAAGTCTGGGCCGAAGATAGTGATGGGCTGTTTGCCGTCGGCGGGGTGGCGGTTTTTCTTGTTCATGAAGTGACCTTGCCAGAGCGGCTGCGCGAGGGGCGGAGCCTGAGTATAGGAGATGGCTGGGGGTCATTTTATGAAGCGGGGTGTTCGTAATTAAGATGCAGAATGATGGCGTAATGTAGTTTTTTTCGTCGCTATGACCATAACTACATCAGTTTTAACGATCAGCTGATTGCTGCAAGGTGCTCCACCGTTTCCGGGAATTTTTGTACCAGGCGGATCAAGGCAATGGCTTGGGCATTCGGCTTGGAGCGACCTTGCTCCCAGTTCTCCAGCGTTCGGGCATTGGTCCGCAGATAGTTTGCGAAGAGCGCTCTGGACATGTTCAGTTGCTGGCGCAGCTCAAGCAGCTCGTTGGGAGCCAGTGGCGCGAGTTCCTCGTAATTTACCTTGTGTGAGCGCAGGGTCATTTTCCCTGCACGCTCCTCGGCCAGGGCTTCGAAGCCTTCGCTGAGTTCAGTGAAGAGGTTGCGGGGCATGGTGTGTCCTCATCAGGTATTCACGTTCGAGCATGGTTTTCAGCGTCTTGCGCTGTTGATCTGTCAGGTCATCCTGCATGTCTTTCCCGTAAAGGGTGAACAACCAGAACTGCATGCCCGATAGCCAGTAGTAGTAAATGGCGCGGATGCCCCCTCGTTTTCCCTTGTGCCTGAGGGGATCAGAAAACCGGATTTTTCTAAGCCCTCCGGTTCCTCTGATGACATCGCCTGCATCTGGGCAGCTCAACAAGATCTGCTGTAGGCAGCGGAACTGCTCTTCGCTGAGGTACTCGGACCGGTGGCGTTCAAAAGGTGGCAACTCAACAAAAAACGCGTCCATGGCATGTACGTAATCTGCGTATAGTTTGGATGGGTAAGAGAAGCCCGTCAATGGGCTTTCTTTCCAGCCTATACGCGTCGGCGCGCTGAGGGAGCGTCATTGAATTGCAGCTTGTAACGCCTGTAGGAAGTGTCGGGATTACCCTGTAAGACTTTGGCAGTCTGACGGATCAGGCAGGCTGCCCGCGATCAACCTTGCTGCTGAGGATGATCGACGTGGTGGTCTTCTCCACCCCCTCGACGCTGCCAATCTGGTCCAGCAGCTGGTCGAGTTGCTCCGGCGAATCGCTGCGCAACCAGGCCACGTAATCGAACTCGCCACTCACCGCGCACAGCTGCTGCACCTGCCCCATGGCACTCAGGCGACGTACCACTTCCTTGCCGGAGCGTGGCTGCACCTTGATCCCGACATAGGCCTGCAGCCCACCGCCAATCAGGCGCTGGCCAAGGCGCACGCCATAGCCGGTGATGACCTTGTTCTTTTCCAGCCGCTCCAGGCGCGAGTTGACCGTGGTGCGGGCGATGCCGAGCTGGCGGGCGAGGGTGGCGACGCTTTCGCGGGCGTTGATCTGCAGCAGGGCGATCAGCTGGCGGTCGATTTCGTCGAGGGTGATGGGGCGGGAATCCGACATGGCGAGTCTCTACGGAGGGTCCGCTAGCCTAGCCAGCCGTAGACAAGCAGGGCAAGCCCTGAAACTGTCATCTTTCGAGCACAAAAAAACCGCGCATCGGCGCGGCTTTCGTCATGGCTGGTGGGCCCACACGGACTCGAACCGTGGACCAAAGGATTATGAGTCCTCTGCTCTAACCGACTGAGCTATAGGCCCTCAGTAAGTGCCCGGATTATAACGAGGGTTTTGAAAGCGTGCCATCCGAAAGATCAGACAGTGCTATACGAAGAAACGTCGCTGCGAACTCGTCCGGCGGCAATGGCAGGCTGACGATGTAGCCCTGGATCTGCTCGCAGCCCTCGGCTGCAAGGAAGCGTTGCTGTGCCTGGTTCTCCACGCCCTCGGCGATGATCGTCAATTGCATGCTGCGCCCCAGTGCGATGATGGCGCGGGCGATGGCGGCATCGTGCGGGTCGTCCGGCAGGCCGCGGATGAATGACTTGTCGATCTTGAGGATATCCAGCGGCAGGCGCTTGAGGTAGCTCAGCGATGAGTAGCCGGTGCCGAAGTCGTCGATCGCCAGCTGTACGCCCAGCTGCTTGAGCTGATGCAATACGGCCAAGGCCTCTTCGGCCTGGCTCATGATGAAGTTCTCGGTGATTTCCAGCTGCAGGTCACCTGCTTTCAGCTGGTAGACCTTCAACAGATGCTCGATGCGTTTGGCGAGGTTGGGGTGGCGCAGCTGCGCGCCCGCCAGGTTGATCGACAGTGGCCCAAAGGCTTGATAAGCCTTCTTCCAGCGGTGCATCTGCTGGCAAGCCTGTTCCAGCACCCAGTCGCCCAGCTGGAGAATGGTGCCGTTCTCTTCGGCCAGGTGAATGAAATGCTCGGGCGGCACCTCGCCGAACGTCGGGTGGCTCCAGCGAATCAGTGCTTCGGCCCCGACCAGGGTCTGGGTCTTGAGGCTCAACTTGGGCTGGAAGCTCAGGCTCATCTCGTTCCGCTCGATGGCGCGGCGCAATTCGTGTTCCATGGCGATGCGTTCGCTGGCCTGCACGGTCAGGTCACGGGTGTAGGCTTCCACGCGGTTGCGGCCTTTGGCCTTGGAGCGATACATGGCAGCGTCGGCGTTGCGGATCAGCGTGGCGACGTCGGTGCCATCCTGTGGGTAGAGGCTGGTGCCGATGCTGGCGCTGGTGAAGAACTCGTGCTCGCCGGCCTGGAACGGGGCGACGAAGCAGGCCAGCAGCTTGTTGGCGATGGCATGGGCATCGCTGGGCTTGTGCAGGCCGGGCAGCAGGATGATGAACTCGTCACCACCCAGGCGGGCCACGGTGTCGACGTCGCGCACCTGCTCCTTGAGACGCTGGGCGATGCCTTTGAGCAACAGGTCGCCAACCGGGTGGCCGAGGCTGTCGTTGATGTGTTTGAAACGGTCCAGGTCGAGGAACAGCACCGCACCCTGGCGGTTGGAGACCTGCGAGCAGGTCAGTACGGCCTGCAGCCGGTTTTCGAAGAGGGCGCGGTTGGGCAGGCCGGTCAGCGGGTCGTGGTGGGCCTGGTAATCGAGTTTGGCCTGGGCGTGCTTGAGGCTGGAAATGTCGGCGAACACGGCGACGAAGTGGGTGATTTCGCGCTCGTTGTTGCGTACGGCGCTGATGGTCAGCCAGCCGGGATACAGCTCGCCATTCTTGCGCTTGTTGTAGATCTCGCCCTGCCAGTGACCTTCAGCGGTGAGCTGGTGCCACATGGCGGCGTAGAAAGCGCTGTCATGCTGACCGGAGGCGAGCAGGCGCGGGGTTTGGCCGAGTGCTTCGATCTCGCTGTAGCCGGTGATCTCGCTGAAGGCACGGTTGACTGCGCTGATGCGTTGGTCGGTGTCGGTGATCAGCACGCCTTCAGCGGTATTTTCGAACACGGTGGCAGCCAGTTGCAGCTTTTCCTGCATCAGGTGGCGTTCGGTGATGTCGCGGGCAATGGTCAGCATGCAGTCGACGCCACCGATCGGCAGTGGCCGAGCCGACAGCTCGCAGAGACGAATCTGCCCGTCGCTGCGGCGCAGGTGGCAACTGAAGTCACGCACGAAGCCATCACGGCCAAGCTGGTCAATCAGGCGCTTGCGTTCGTTGAGATCGACCCAGATCCCCAGGTCGAACGAGGTCTGATCGATAGGTTGGTTGAACTCGTAACCGGTCAGGCGGCAGAAGCCCTCGTTGACCTCCAGCAGAAGGCCATCGCTCTGGCGCGACAGCAGCAGGCCGTCAGGTGAGGCGTGGAAGGCCTTGGCGAACTTTTCCTCGGAGGTCTGCAACTGTTGCTGGGTTTCCTTGAGCTGGTTGATGTCGCGAACGGCCACGACCAGCGCCAGGGTGCCGTCAAGCTCGAAAGTCTCGGCGGAGGTCAGGCCGGTGAACAACTGGCCGTTGCTGCGGCGGAAGGTCATTTCGATGTTGCGGATGCCGCCTTGGTGCAGGCGTTCGAGCAGCCTCGGGCCCATGCCTTCGATGCCCCACAAATTGAGCTCGGTGGCGGTACGGCCGATCACTTCTCCCGGTGAAAGGCCGATCTGCTCTTCGAAGGCTTCATTGACCTCGAGCAGCACGCCATCGCTGTGCCGTGCGATCAGCAGAATGTCCGGGCACTGCTCGAACACCGAGGCGAACTTCTGCTCCGACAGACGCAGCGCGTCTTCGGTGCGCTTGGTCTCGCTGATGTCAATCATCAAGCCGCGCATCACGGGTCGATGGCCGTGTTCGATCATGCTGACGATGTTGCGTACCCAGAGCGGCTGGCCGTCGGCGCGCATCACGCGGTAGTCGAGGCTGTGATCACGCCCTGCAGCGGTTTCGCTTTCGCAGAAGGCCTGGGCCCAGAGCGCATCGTCGGGGTGCAGGATGCTGCGCCAGAAACCGGGCTTGAGCCAGTCGTGCAGGGGATAGCCCAGCAAGTCTTCGGCATGCGGCGAGACATAGCTGTAGGTGAAGTCGTTGGCGTCGGCCTCCCAGGCAATTGCCGACAGGCTCTCGATCAGGCCGCGGTAGTGGTATTCGCTGCTGCGCAGCTCCTGTTCCAGGGCGATGCGCCGGGAGATTTCCGAACTGAGCCGGCGGTTGATGCGGATGACCACGGCGAGAATGGCGATCAGCAGCAGGACGGCGGGCAGGCCATAGAGCAGGGTGTCACGCCAGAAGCTGCGCTGGTCGACCACGTTGCCAACCCAGCGCTGCTGGATATGGCTGACTTCATCGCTGGACATGTCGGCCATCACCTTGTCGAGGATGCCGATCAGTACATGCTGGTCACGGGGCGCGGCCATTGCCAATTGATAGCGATAGGGCGTTTCGCCGCTCACGTACAGCCCTTCGAGCTTGAGCTGGCGCAAGCTCCAGATGCTCGAGGCGAGGTCGCCGACCACGGCGTCCACCGCGTCGGTGGCCAGTGCCTGCAGGGTCGAGCTGACATTGGGCATCGCCACCAGGTTGAGGTCCGGGTGGTGGGTGCGTAGCAGTTCATGGGGCGCGTAGTTTTCCACCACGGCGACCTTCAGCCCGTACAAGTCCTTGAGCGTGCGCGGTTGCGGGCCGCCTTCATGGGCCAGGATGACGATGGGGAAATCGAGGTAGGGGCGGGTGAATGCCAGGTAGCCCTGACGTTCCGGCGTCGACATGATGCCGGGCAGCAGGTCGATACGGCCTTCGCGCGCCTGCTGCAGCACTTCGGTCCAGCTGCTGGGCTCGACCGGCTTCAGTGATACTCCCAGGCGATCCTGGAGCAAGGCGATGTAATCGGCGGCCAATCCCTGGTACCGGCCTTCCTGGTCACGAAACTCGAATGGTGGCCAGGAAGCGTCGACGCCCAGTCTCAACTGCGGGTGGGCAGCGAGCCAGGTTTTTTCCTCGTCTGTCAGGGTCAGGGCGCCGGCCGTTGTGTTCCACAGCATCAGGAGCAACAACAGAATGGCCGGCATCGGCAGCATAGCGGCCTCGCATTCAGTTGGTCTGAAGTCGAGTGTAGACGGGCATTCAGCCAGCCGAGCGGCCGATCACAACTATTTGTCGGATAAGAAAAACCCCGGCCTGGGCCGGGGTTTGTCATCACTCGTCGAGGAAGGAGCGCAGGTGCTCGCTGCGAGTCGGGTGGCGCAATTTGCGCAACGCCTTCGCTTCGATCTGACGGATCCGCTCACGGGTCACGTCGAACTGCTTGCCCACCTCTTCGAGGGTGTGGTCGGTGTTCATGTCGATACCGAAGCGCATGCGCAGCACCTTGGCTTCGCGTGCGGTCAGGCCCGAGAGCACGTCACGGGTCGCTTCCTTGAGGCTTTCGACCGTGGCCACGTCGATCGGGGACTGCATGGTCGAGTCCTCGATGAAGTCGCCCAGGTGCGAATCTTCGTCGTCACCGATCGGGGTTTCCATGGAGATCGGCTCTTTGGCGATCTTCAATACCTTGCGGATCTTGTCCTCAGGCATTTCCATGCGCTCGCCGAGCTCTTCCGGGGTCGGTTCACGGCCCATTTCCTGCAGCATCTGGCGGGAAATACGGTTGAGCTTGTTGATCGTCTCGATCATGTGCACCGGAATACGGATGGTGCGCGCCTGGTCGGCGATCGAGCGGGTGATCGCCTGGCGGATCCACCAGGTGGCGTAGGTCGAGAACTTGTAGCCACGACGGTATTCGAACTTGTCCACCGCCTTCATCAGGCCGATGTTGCCTTCCTGGATCAGGTCGAGGAACTGCAGGCCACGGTTGGTGTACTTCTTGGCGATGGAGATCACCAGACGCAGGTTCGCCTCGACCATTTCTTTCTTGGCGCGGCGGGCTTTCGCCTCACCGATGGACATGCGACGGTTGATTTCCTTGATCTCGGCAACGGTCAGGCCGGTCTCGGTCTCGAGGTCGATCAACTTCTGCTGGCAGGCGACGATGGCGGCGTCCTTTTCACCCAGGGCAGCAGCCCACTTGGTGCTGCGCTTGGCCAGGTCACCGGACCAGGTCTGGTCGGTTTCGTTGCTCGGGAACAGGCGCAGGAAGTCGGCACGCGGCATGCGGGCGTCACGCACGCACAGCTGCATGATCGCGCGCTCTTGCTGACGCAGGCGGTTCAGGGCATCGCGCACGCGCTCGACGAGGACGTCGAACTGCTTCGGCACCAGCTTGATCGGCATGAACAGGTCAGCCAGGGCCTGCAGGGCCTCGATGCTTTCCTTGACGTTGCGGCCGCCTTTCTTCAGGACCTTGTTGGTGGCCTGGAGCTGGTCGGCAACGGCGCCGAAGCGCTGGGCTGCAACGACCGGATCAGGACCGCTTTCGGCCTCTTCCTCGTCGTCACTGCCTTCACTTTCTTCGTCTTCGTCGTCCGACTCTTCCTTGGCCGCAGGGGCCTTGGCGCCAGGTACTGGCACTTCTTCGGTCGGTGCGGCGATGTTGTCGTCAGGGTCGATGTAACCGCTGAGAACGTCGGACAGGCGGCCGCCTTCGGCGGTGACGCGGTCGTATTCGCCGAGGATGTAGTCGACAGTGCCCGGGAAGTGAGCGATGGCGCCCATGACTTCACGGATGCCTTCCTCGATCCGCTTGGCGATTTCGATCTCGCCTTCGCGGGTCAGCAGCTCGACGGTACCCATTTCGCGCATGTACATGCGCACCGGGTCGGTCGTGCGGCCGATATCGGTTTCAACTGCCGCCAACGCAGCAGCGGCTTCTTCGGCCGCGGCTTCGTCGGTGTCGGCTTCCGCCAACAGAAGGGCATCCGCATCCGGAGCACTCTCGAATACGTTGATCCCCATGTCGTTGATCATGCGGATGATGTCTTCCACCTGTTCCGGATCTGAAATATCCTCAGGCAGGTGGTCGTTGACCTCCGCGTAAGTCAGGTAGCCCTGCTCACGACCGCGGGTGATCAACTCTTTGATACGAGACTGCTGTTGCGCTTTTCCGGACATAACACCCTATCCACTGAAGGTCTTGGCGGGCAAAAAACAAGCCGAGGATTATACCCGAGCATGGGCCTCACGCGCCAGATGAGGTCGGCGTTTGTGCGGGAACATTCCGGCTCAGCAGGGCGAGGAGCTGTGATTTTTCCTCGCTGGTCAATTCGCTTTGACGTGATTTCCTGAGCAGTTGTTCCAGGCTGCGCTCGCGTTGGCGGGCGGACAAGCTAGTTATAGTGTCGAAAAACTGTTGTTCAAGGTTGTCGGCCACGATCAGCCATTCCTTTTCTGCCAGGGCCCGCAGCAGGCGGCCTTGTTCAGTGCCGTGCCAACGTGCGATCAGCTGCATTGAGCTTAGCCCAGGATTCTTCTGCGCAGCTTCGATCAAGGCCACCAGCAACTGGCTGTACAGGTGCTCTTCGTCGGCGAAGTGGCTGGCATCCTCGACCTTGCCGGCCAGCAGCGGGTGGTGCAGCAAGGTGCGCAGGGCGGCCAGGGTCGGTGGTTCGACCGGTGCCGGCACCCGCGGCGGTGCTTCGTCGCGCTGCTGCCATGGTTTGCCGCCCTTGCGGTTCTTGTCCCAGGGCTTGTCGCTCCACTGTTTTTTGCCCCCGCCTTTGTTCGGTTTCCACTCCGGTTCCTGATGAGCGGGAGCGTAGTCGTGCTGTGGCATGTCGCCGTAGTCGGGGGTGAAGCTGGCCATGGCATCGTAGTCATAGCCAGGGTCGTAGTCCGGCACACTGCTGGCCGCCGGCGCCTGTTGCGCCAGTTGCTCGACCTGCTGTGGGTCCAGGCCGGTGATTTCCTTCAGGCGGTTGCGCATCAGCTGACGCAGGTTGGCGCCGGGGATCTTTTCGATCAACGGTGCGGCCAGGGTCGCCATATGTGCCTTGCCTTCCAGCGAGCGCGGGTCGGCTTCGTTGCTCAGCTGCTCGAAGAAATAGTCGGCCAGTGGCTGCGCGTGCTGGTTGATCCGCGCCCTGAAGGCGTCGGTGCCTTCGGCACGTACCAGGCTGTCCGGGTCTTCGCCTTCGGGCAGGAACAGGAAGCGCGCACGGCGGCCATCCTGCAGTGCCGAGAGGGTCGATTCCAGTGCGCGCCAGGCGGCCTTGCGCCCGGCCTGGTCGCCATCGAAGCAGAACAGCACGCTGGGCACCACGCGGAACAGGCGCTTGAGGTGCTCTTCGCTGGTCGCGGTGCCGAGGGTGGCCACGGCATTGCGCAGGCCTTGCTGGGCCAGGGCGATCACGTCCATGTAGCCCTCGACGACAATGATCTCGTCGAGGTTGCGGTTGTGCTTGCGTGCCTCGTACAGCCCGTAGAGTTCCTGGCCCTTGTGGAACACCGGGGTTTCCGGGGAGTTGAGGTACTTGGGCTTGTCGTCGCCCAGTACCCGGCCGCCAAAGGCGATGATGCGCCCGCGGCTGTCGCGGATCGGGAACATTACTCGGTCGCGGAAGCGGTCATAGCGCTTGCCGCTTTCGGCGTTCTCGATCAGCAGGCCGGCGTCGATCATCACCTTCTGTTGCAGGGTGTCGGCGCCCAGGTGCTTGAGCAGGTTGTCCCAGCCGGGCGGCGCGAAGCCCAGGCCGAAGTCGCGGGCGATTTCGCCCGACAGGCCGCGACCCTTGAGGTAGTCCACCGCCGCCTTGCGGGTCGGATGGCTGCGCAGGGCCTGGCGGTAGAACTCCGAGGCGGCATCCAGCAAGGGGTACAGCGGCGAATCAGTTGGCTGGCGCGGCTTGTTGTCGCGACGGCCTTGTTCCCTGGGCACTTCCATGCCGGCCGCGCGGGCCAGTTCCTCGACGGCCTGGGGGAAGTCCAGGTTGTCGTGGTCCATGACGAAGCCGAGGGCATTGCCGCCGGCGCCGCAGCCGAAGCAGTAGTAGAACTGCTTGTCGGGGCTGACCGTGAAGGAAGGTGTCTTTTCCTTGTGGAACGGGCAGCAGGCGGAGTAGTTCTTGCCGGTCTTTTTCAGCTGAACGCGCGAACTCACCACGTCGACAATGTCGAGGCGGTTGATCAGGTCGTCGATGAAGCTTTGGGGAATCAGCCCGGCCATGGCAGTCTCGTCATCTGGCAACTGGCAAGTCTAATCGCTAACGCGCCGCAGAGGGGCGAATGCTTAGTAGGGGGAAATGCGAGGGAATGTGTGCTCGTCGGTAGCCGCAAGGGCCCGTCAGTCAGGACGTGCACGCCTGGCCGAAACCAGATCTGACGCTTTGATGCATTTGCCCACTGCAGGTTGCGACGGGCGCCTTGGGCTAGCTGCTCAAGGTTTGAAGCAAGCCGCTGCCATCGGCCCGGCGGTGAGCCGGGCAGGGCAGAAGCTCTAGCGTAGAACGTCTGTATTAGTACAGACGAACGGCGCGGCGCTGTTCGCGCTGAACTTTCTTGGCGTGACGCTTAACAGCAGCAGCTGCTTTGCGCTTACGCTCGGCGGTCGGCTTCTCGTAAAACTCGCGGCTACGAACTTCAGCCAGTACACCGGCTTTTTCGCAGGAGCGCTTGAAACGACGCAGAGCTACGTCGAAGGGTTCGTTCTCTTTAACTTTGACGGCTGGCATCCAGGGCTACCTTAATTCATTACCGGGGTAGACGTGCTCCTGGCAAAACAAAAGGTGTGCTGGAGAACGTCGGTTTTCAAGGGTTGCGGATGTTAACCCTTAGTACGCCGGAATGCAAAGCCTCTGATCGAAAACCGCTGGTCGGCACCCGGCACGGGGACTATCATGCGCGGCTTCGAATTCAGCCCCCACAAGGGACGAGCCCATGCTAGTACTGGGATTGGAAACATCCTGCGACGAAACCGGCGTCGCATTATACGACAGTGAGCGCGGTTTGTTAGCCGACGCGCTGTTCAGTCAGATCGACCTGCACCGCGTGTTCGGCGGCGTGGTACCCGAGCTCGCCTCGCGCGACCACGTCAAGCGCATGCTGCCGCTCATCCGCCAGGTGCTGGAGGAGGCGGGCTGCGTTGCCACCGAGATCGACGCCATCGCCTACACCGCGGGTCCTGGCCTGGTCGGTGCGCTGCTGGTCGGCGCCTCGTGCGCCCAGGCCCTGGCCTTCGCCTGGGATATCCCGGCAATCGGCGTACACCATATGGAAGGCCACCTGCTGGCACCGATGCTGGAGGAAAACCCGCCCGAGTTTCCGTTCGTCGCTTTGTTGGTTTCCGGCGGCCACACCCAGCTGGTGCGGGTGGATGGCATCGGTCAATACGAGCTGCTGGGCGAGAGCCTCGACGATGCGGCTGGCGAAGCGTTCGACAAGACCGCCAAGCTGATCGGCCTCAATTACCCAGGGGGCCCGGAAATCGCGCGCCTGGCTGAACAGGGTGTGCCTGGGCGCTTCGTGTTCCCGCGGCCGATGACCGATCGGCCGGGCCTTGAGTTCAGCTTCAGCGGCCTCAAGACCTTCGCCTTGAACACCTGGCAGCAGTGCAAGAATGCTGGCGACGACAACGAGCAAACCCGTTGCGACGTGTCCCTGGCATTCCAGCAGGCGGTGGTGGAGACTCTGACCATCAAGTGCAAGCGCGCCCTCAAGCAGACTGGCCTCAAGCGCCTGGTCATCGCCGGTGGCGTGAGTGCCAACAAGGCGTTGCGCGCCTCGCTGGAAGACATGCTGGCCGGTCTCAAGGGCAACGTGTACTACGCGCGTCCGCAGTTCTGCACCGATAACGGCGCAATGATCGCCTATGCCGGTTGCCAGCGCCTGTTGTCCGGGCAGCAGCAGGACCTGGCGATCAGCGTGCAGGCGCGCTGGCCGATGGAGCAGCTGCCGCCGGTGTGAAGGCTTGCGGGCGCGTCAGAAATGCCTTTCGCGCCCGGCAAACAAATCGCGCAGATTGTTGCGGTGGCGCCAGACGATCATCACCGTGAGCACGGCGATCGGCAGCAGCGCCTCCGGCTCGCGCCAGGCCAGCAGTGGCAAGGTCAGCGGGGTCGCGACAAGCGCTGCCAGCGAGCTGGTACGCGTGAGGTAGAAGGTCAGCAGCCAGGCGCCGATGGCCAGCAGTGCGGCCGGGAAATACAGGCCCATGAGCATGCCGGCGGCGGTGGCGACGCCTTTGCCGCCGCGAAAGCGGAAGTACAGCGGAAACAGGTGGCCGAGCACTGCGCAGACACCGACCCAGGCCTGCTCCTGCAGGCCAAGGCCGGCAGCGCGGGCGAGCAAAACCGGCAACAGGCCCTTGCACAGGTCGCCAAGCAGGGTCAGGATCGCCAGTTTACGGCCTGCCAGGCGCAGCATGTTGGTGGCGCCGGCATTGCCCGAACCGCTGGAACGCGGGTCCGGGCTGCCCGAAAGGCGGCTGAGGACGATGGCGAAGGACAGCGAGCCGAGCAGGTAGGCGAGCAGCGCCAATAACCAAAACATGCTAACTATTCCGGGCGAGGACGCCCTGATTCTAACGGCGCCAGTCGCCCTTGTCGTGCTGTGGAGAAAAGTGCTTGGACAGAGTGTTCATCGAAGGCCTGGAAGTCGATACCGTCATCGGTGCCTATGACTGGGAACGGGATATTCGCCAGTGCCTGCGCCTGGACCTGAGTTTTGCCTGGGACAACCGCCCGGCAGCGGCCGGTGATGACCTGAACCTGGCGCTCGACTACGCCAGTGTTTCGGCAAGGGTCCAGGCATTTGCCGAACAGGCGCGCTTTGAACTGGTGGAAACCTTTGCCGAGCGCCTGGTGGCGACGCTGATGGAAGAGTTCCACATTCCCTGGGTTCGGTTGAAGCTGACCAAGCCGGGTGCCGTTCCCGCCGCCCGTGGCGGTGTTGGCGTGGAGATCGAGCGCGGATGTCTCTGAGCACGGTTTATCTGGGCCTTGGCAGCAATATCGATCGCCACCAGCACCTGTGTGCGGGGCTCGATGCGTTGGCGGCCATTCTCAGCGACATGCAATGTTCCCCGGCGTTCGAGAGCCAGGCGGTGGGGATCAAGAGCGGACCGTTCATCAACTTCGTGGTCACCGGCAAGACCGATCTGCCACTGATGGAGCTGGATCGCCGGCTCAAGTTCATCGAGGCGGACAACGGTCGCTATGCACCGGATCGCAAGGGCCTGCCGCTGGATATCGATGTACTCATGTATGACGACCTGCATGGCACGTTCGATGGGCTGGTGCTGCCTCGGGCGGAGATCCTGAAGAATGCCTTCGTGCTGTGGCCGTTGTCGCTGCTGGCGCCGGAGCTTGTGCATCCCGGGGCCGGGAAAAGCATGGCGCAGTTGTGGCAGGAGGCGCGGATCGACCAGGTGTTGGCGCCTGTTGCTTTCGAATGGCGGGGAGTGCAGCTGACCCAGGCGTGAGCCTGTACCGGCCCTTTCGCGGCTAAAGCCGCTCCCACAGGGACCGCATAAGCCTTGGCATCATGCAGTCCCTGTGGGAGCGGCTTTAGCCGCGAAAGGGCCAGTGTGGTCAGCCCGACTTGTAAGCCTCGAGCGCTTTCAGCCGCTCACTTTTGAGGGCCTCGCCCAGGCCTTGGCCGGTCAATCCGGCTTCCACCAGTGGCTTCACATCCACCGCCCGTGCCGCTGCTGCTGCCTCGCGCAGATACTGGGCCTGTGGATAACCTTCAGGTACGGCCATTTCACACGCGGCAATGAAATCTTCAATACGCTGCGGTCGTCGATAAACGTCGAACTTCTGCAGCATTTCCAGCAAGTTTGCAGGCGTTAACTGCAACGCGTCGTCAGCCCGCCCGGCAAACTCACCCACCAGCACGGCCAGTTCCTGGCATTCACGCGGCGCCTTGAAACGCTGGTTGAGCGCTTTGATCGCTGCTGGCTCCAGCCCGCGAAGCAAGCACGCCCAGCGCACCGCCAATGGCTGCTGGTGCTCAGCCGCCCGCTGCAGTGCCGCCAGGGTATCCCCGCCATGCTCCAGTTCGGGCATCAATTCTTTCAGGGCGCCACAGGCGCGCAGCACCTGGATGAACACCTGCGGCTGGCTTTCCATCAGCGCTCGCTCGATCTCCTTCCAGCTGCGTTCGGCGGTCAGCGCCTGCAGTTCGCCTGATTCGGCGATCTGGCGCATCAATGCCAATGTTTCATCGGCGACCTGAAAACCCAGGGGGGCATAGCGCGCTGCAAAGCGGGCAACGCGCAGTACACGCAGGGGATCTTCGGCGAACGCGGGGGAAACATGGCGCAGAATGCGTTGTTCAAGGTCGGCCTGACCGTGGTAGGGATCGTACACAGTGCCCTGTTCATCTTCGGCCATCGCATTGATGGTCAGGTCCCGGCGGATCAGGTCTTCTTCCAGCGTCACGTCGGGGCTTGCGTGAAAAGTGAACCCGCCGTAACCACGCCCGCTCTTGCGCTCGGTGCGCGCCAGGGCATATTCCTCGCCGGTCTTTGGATGCAGGAAAACCGGGAAATCAGCGCCGACCGGGCGAAAACCCTGGGCGTGCATTTCTTCGACCGTGGCGCCGACCACCAGCCAGTCGATATCGCTGACCGGGCTCCCGAGCAGGCGGTCGCGTACTGCGCCGCCGACTTTGTAGATGTGCATGTGCAGCCTCCATTACTACCCACAGGATACCCTGTCGGCAGCAATGGCGGTGCATCAGAGGTGGTGGATGACGGCGAGGTCCATGCGCCCGTAGTCGCCGCTCTCGGCATGCTCCCCACGGGGTGGCATGTGATGGGTCTTGACCACCTGGTCGCCCTGTACGGTCTCCAGGTGGATATCGAAGCCCCACAGGCGGTGCAGATGCTTGAGCACTTCCTCGGTGGAATCGCCCAGCGGTTTGCGGTTGTGCTGCTGGTGGCGCAAGGTCAGCGAGCGATCGCCACGGCGGTCGATGCTCCAGATCTGCACGTTGGGCTCGCGGTTGCCGAGGTTGTACTGGGCTGCCAGTTGCTCGCGAATGATTCGGTAGCCGGCCTCGTCATGGATGGCCGGTACCAGCAGGTCGTCGCGCTGGTCGTCATCGAGGATACTGAACAGCTTCAGGTCACGCATCACCTTGGGTGACAGATACTGCAGGATGAAGCTCTCGTCCTTGAAGCTGCTCATGGCAAACTTGATGGTAGAGAGCCAGTCACTGCCGGCAATGTCGGGGAACCAGCGGCGATCTTCCTCGGTCGGGTTTTCGCACATGCGGCGGATGTCGGTGTACATGGCAAAGCCCAGCGCATAGGGGTTTATGCCGCTGTAATACGGGCTGTCGAACCCGGGCTGGAACACCACGCTGGTGTGCGACTGCAGGAACTCCATCATGAAGCCTTCGGTGATCAGGCCCTCGTCGTACAGGTCGTTCATCAGGGTGTAGTGCCAGAACGTCGCCCAACCTTCGTTCATCACCTGGGTCTGGCGCTGTGGGTAGAAGTACTGGGCGATCTTGCGCACGATGCGCACCACTTCGCGCTGCCAGGGTTCGAGCAGCGGGGCGTTCTTCTCGATGAAGTAGAGGATGTTTTCCTGCGGTTCGGAGGGGAACCGCGCATCGTCGCGCTCGCCGCCTTTTTCGGCACTCTTTGGAATGGTGCGCCACAGGTCATTGATCTGCCGCTGCAGGTGTTCTTCACGGTCTTTCTGGCGCCGGCGTTCTTCTTCGGCGGAGATCGGATAGGGGCGCTTGTAACGATCCACGCCGTAGTTCATCAGCGCGTGGCAGGAGTCGATCAGGTCTTCCACGGCATCGATGCCGTGGCGTTCTTCGCATTGAGCGATGTACTGCTTGGCGAACACCAGGTAGTCGATGATCGACGTGGCGTCGGTCCAGGTGCGGAACAGGTAGTTGCCCTTGAAGAAACTGTTGTGGCCATAGCAAGCATGGGCGATCACCAGTGCCTGCATGCACATGGTGTTTTCTTCCATCAGGTAGGCGATGCACGGATCGGAATTGATCACGATCTCGTAGGCCAGGCCCATCTGGCCCCGGCTGTAGGACTTCTCGGTACTGAGGAACTGCTTGCCGTAGGACCAGTGGTGATAACCCAGCGGCATACCGACGGAAGCGTAGGCGTCCATCATCTGCTCGGCGGTGATCACCTCGATCTGGTTGGGGTAGGTATCCAGTGCGTAACGCTCGGCCAGCCGGCTGATTTCCCGGTCGTAGGTCTGGATCAGCTCGAACGTCCACTCGGACCCGGTGGAAATGGGTTGGCGTCTCTGTGCTCTGGCGGTCATGTGGCTAACCTGCGCTGGAAGAGTTCACGGAAGACCGGGTAGATATCGCCGGCCGATACCAACTGCTGCTGGGCGAACGTGTCGGGGAAGGCCTCGCCGATTCGCTCGTACTCGTACCACAACGCCTGGTGTTCACGCGGGGTGATCTCAACGTAAGTGTAGTACTGCACATGCGGCATGATCTGCTTGGACAGGATCTCGCGGCAGATCGGCGAGTCGTCGTTCCAGTTGTCGCCGTCGGAGGCCTGGGCGGCATAGATGTTCCAGTCGGCGGCCGGGTAACGTTCAGCCATGATTTCCTGCATCATCTTCAGCGCACTGGAAACGATGGTGCCGCCGGTTTCCCGGGAGTAGAAGAACTCTTCCTCGTCGACTTCGCGGGCGCTGGTGTGGTGGCGGATGAACACCACCTCGATGCGGTCGTAGTTACGCTTGAGGAACAGGTACAGCAGGATGAAGAAGCGTTTGGCGATGTCCTTGGTGGCCTGGGTCATCGAGCCGGACACGTCCATCAGGCAGAACATCACTGCCTTGGAACTGGGATTGGGTTGCTTGACCAGCAGGTTGTACTTGAGGTCGAAGGTGTCGAGGAAGGGCAGGCGGTTGATGCGTGCCTTGAGCCGCTCGATTTCCTGTTCGACTTCCTGGATGTCGGTGAAGTTGTCGGGTTCCTCGACTTTCAGCCGGTCCAGTTCCTTCTGTGCTTCGCGCAGCAGTGCACGGCTGCTGCCGGTCAGGGCAATGCGCCGGGCGTGGGCCGAGCGCAGGGTGCGGACGATGTTGATGCGGGACGGGTTACCTTCGTTGGCGATACCGGCTCGCACGGTCTTGAAGGTGTCGGCGCCGGTCAGGTGGCGTTTGACCAGGTTGGGCAATTCGAGGTCTTCGAACATGAATTCGAGGAACTCTTCCTGGGTAATCTGGAAGACGAAATCGTCCATGCCCTCGCCGGAGTTGCCGGCCTTGCCGCGGCCGCTGCCGCCCCCGCCGCCCTGGGGCCGGGGGATGTGCTCGCCGGCGGTGAATTCCTTGTTGCCTGGGTGCACGATGGTCTGTTTGCCGCCACGACCATGGTGCAGCACCGGTTCATCGATGTCCCGTCCCGGAATGCTGATCTGTTCACCGTGTTCCATATCCATGATGGAACGGCGGCTCACGGCCTCTTCAACGGCCTTCTTGATGTGTTCACGGTAACGCCGCAGGAAGCGCTGGCGGTTGACCGTGCTCTTGTTCTTGCCGTTCAGGCGTCGGTCGATAACGTAGCTCATGGTCCCTCCGGTAGCTGGGAGCAGCTGCAAGCCACAAGCTTCAGACTGCAGGAAAGAGCAGCCACCGCTGCTGCAAGCTACGGCGCCGGGCTTGCGCTCGGCGCTGGGCAGCTTGAAGCGTGCGGCTTGTAGCTTGCCGCTTTATTGCGATTTCCTGACCCGCAGGTACCATTCCGACAGCAGGCGCACCTGTTTGTCGGTGTAGCCACGCTCCACCATCCGCGTGACGAAGTCGTTGTGCTTCTGTTGGTCCTCCTTGCTGGCCTTGGCGTTGAAGCTGATGACCGGCAGCAGGTCCTCGGTGTTGGAGAACATTTTCTTCTCGATCACCACCCGCAGCTTCTCGTAGCTGAGCCAGCTCGGGTTCTTGCCATTGTTGTTGGCACGGGCGCGCAGCACGAAGTTGACGATCTCGTTGCGGAAATCCTTCGGATTGCTGATGCCTGCCGGCTTCTCGATCTTTTCCAGCTCTTCGTTGAGGGCGATGCGGTTGAGGATCTCGCCGGTCTCCGGGTCGCGGTATTCCTGGTCCTGGATCCAGAAGTCGGCGTAAAGCACATAGCGGTCGAAGATGTTCTGGCCGTATTCACTGTAGGACTCGAGGTAGGCAGTCTGGATTTCCTTGCCGATGAATTCGATGTAGCGAGGTGCCAGGTACTCCTTCAGGTAGCGCAGGTAGCGCTCGCGCACTTCGGCCGGGAACTGTTCCTGCTCGATCTGCTGTTCCAGCACATACAGCAGGTGCACCGGGTTGGCTGCCACTTCATGCGGATCGAAGTTGAACACCTTGGAGAGAATCTTGAAGGCGAAGCGGGTCGACAGACCGTTCATGCCTTCGTCGACGCCCGCCGCATCGCGGTACTCCTGGATCGACTTGGCTTTTGGGTCGGTGTCCTTGAGGTTTTCGCCGTCGTAGACGCGCATCTTCGAGTAGATGTTGGAGTTTTCCGGCTCCTTGAGGCGTGAGAGCACGGTGAACTGGGCGAGCATCTTCAGCGTGTCTGGTGCGCAATGGGCCTTGGCCAGCGAGCTGTTGACCAGCAACTTGTCGTAGATCTTGATCTCGTCGCTGACGCGCAGGCAGTACGGCACCTTGACGATGTAGATCCGGTCGATGAACGCTTCGTTGTTCTTGTTGTTGCGGAAGGTGTGCCACTCCGATTCGTTGGAGTGGGCCAGCAGGATACCGGTGTAGGGGATGGCCCCAAGGCCTTCGGTGCTGTTGTAGTTGCCTTCCTGGGTGGCGGTGAGCAAGGGGTGCAGGACCTTGATCGGCGCCTTGAACATTTCGACGAACTCCATCAGGCCCTGGTTGGCCCGGCACAGTGCGCCCGAGTAGCTGTAGGCATCGGCGTCGTTCTGTGGGAATTCTTCGAGTTTGCGGATATCCACTTTACCGACCAGGGCAGAGATGTCCTGGTTGTTCTCGTCACCCGGTTCGGTCTTGGCGATGGCGATCTGATTGAGGATCGAGGGGTACAGCTTCACCACCCTGAACTTGCTGATATCGCCGCCAAATTCCTGCAGTCGCTTGGTGGCCCAGGGCGACATGATGGTATTCAGGTAGCGCCGCGAGATGCCGTACTCTTCCTCGAGAATGGCCCCGTCTTCGGTGGCATTGAACAGTCCCAGCGGGGACTCGAATACCGGCGAGCCCTTGATGGCGTAGAACGGTACTTTTTCCATCAGCTGCTTGAGTTTCTCGGCCAGCGACGATTTACCGCCGCCTACCGGGCCCAGCAGATAGAGGATCTGTTTCTTCTCTTCCAGGCCTTGGGCGGCGTGGCGGAAGTACGAAACGATCTGGTCGATGCACTCTTCCATGCCATGGAAGTCGGCAAAGGCCGGATACCGGCGAATAACCTTGTTGGAGAAGATTCGCGACAGCCTGGAGTTGCTGGAGGTGTCGATCAGTTCCGGCTCGCCGATGGCCAGCAACAGCCGTTCAGCCGCGGATGCGTAAGCACTGCGATCCTCTTTGCACAGCTCGAGGTACTCCTGCAGCGAGAGTTCTTCCTGACGCGTGGACTCGAAGCGTTGTTGGAAGTGGCTAAAAATACTCATGACGTCACCTCGCTCGATACGTGGAGACGACGCCGGATCAGTCAGCTGATGCTGGCATGCAACCGGGGTTGCCGATTGCTGTATACCCCCCAGAACACCCTGTAACGCTACCGATGACCCGCACGCCGGTGTACCGGCTCTCCCCTTTTTCTGGATGGCCTGCGCTTAAGAATAGTTGGTTATCCGCAAGATCAAGGGCGGGCGGCGGAGAAGTTGCGAACGACCGTTCGTCAGGTTGGCTGCGAGCCCGCGTGGGGCGCGGGCTGCAGTAAAAATGAAAAAATTATTCGGCAGCGCCCTGGACGGTCTCGGCCGGGTAGGTGGCGCGCCACAGTTCGAAACCGCCATCGACGCTGTACACGTCGGAGAAGCCCTGGCCGACCAGGTAGGCGGCTGCGCTCTGGCTGGAATTGCCGTGGTAGCAGACCACCAGGGTCGGGGCATCCAGGTCGGCATTGCGGATGAACTCGGCGACCGAGTGGTTATCCAGATGCTTGGCGCCGGTGATGTGGCCGGCGGCAAAGGCTTGCGAGTCGCGAATGTCGACGACTACCGCACCTTGCGCGCGCAGGGCCAGGGCCTGCTCGGGAGGGATGCGCTTGAATTCGCTCATGGGTACGGTTCTCTTCAGGGTTGATCGTTCAGTGTAGTGGCTTGTGCTGGCGGGCGGACATGGCCGTCGTCGGTGCAGTCGCAGCGGTGGTATTCGCCGCTGTCGACGTTGTACAGGGTCATGGCACCGCCCCACACGCAGCCGGTGTCGAGGGCGATGATGTCGGGTTCGTTGACCTGGCCCTGGAGTGCGGCCCAGTGGCCGAAGATGATCTTCACGTGGCGCGAGCGGCGGTCCTTGTGTGCATACCAGGGCTTGTAGCCTTTGGGCGCAGTATCCAGGCCTTCCTTGCTCTTGAGGTCGAGCTTGCCTGCCGCAGTGCAGAAGCGCATGCGCGTGAGGTAGTTGGTGATCACCCGCAGGCGTTCGACACCGCTGAGGTTCTTGCTCCACTTGTTCGGCTCGTTGCCATACATGCCGTCCAGGTAGAGTTGCAGGCGGTTGTCGTCGCGCAGCACTTGCTCGACTTCTTCGGCCAGTTGCAGTGCCTGGCCTAGGGTCCATTGCGGCGGGATACCGGCATGGACCAGAGCGATGCCGCGGGGCTCGTCGTAATGCAGCAGCTTCTGCTGACGCAGCCAGTCGAACAATTGGTCAGCGTCCGGCGCTTCGATGATCTCGCGCAGGGTGTCGCTTTTCTTCAGGCGCTCGACATTGTGCCAGGCGGCCAGCAGGTGCAGGTCATGGTTGCCCAGCACGCACACCAGCGACTGGCGGATCGAATAGAGGTAACGCAGGGTTTCCAGCGATTCGGGGCCGCGGTTGACCAGGTCACCGACCAGCCACAGGCGGTCGACCGCCGGGTTGAAGTTGACCCGTGCGAGCAGGCACTTGAGCGGCCCCAGGCAGCCTTGCAGGTCTCCGACGGCGTAGGTGGCCATCAGTGCAGCGCCCCAGGGACCGCGAGGCGGAAGGGAGCGATGTCGGCTTCGAAGCGCTTGCCGTCTTCGGCGAACATTTCGTAGCTGCCCTGCATGGTGCCGACGCGCGTGCTGATGACCGCGCCACTGCTGTAGGTATGGCTCTGGCCGGGTTCGATGGTCGGCTGCTGGCCGACTACGCCGGCACCGCGCACTTCCTCGACTTCGCCATCACCGTTGGTAATCAGCCAGTGACGCGACAACAGCTTGGCTTTGATCGAGCCGTTGTTTTGCACGGTAATGGTGTAGGCGAAGGCGAAGCGACTGCTTTCGGGGTCGGATTGGTCTTTCAGGTAACGGGTCACGACGCTGACGTCGATCTGATAGCGAGGGTCGGACATGCAAGGGCCTTGGGCGAACTGACGCAATAACGCAGTCTAGGCCATTGAGAGGGGGGAGGGCCAGCGGTGCGCAGCCTCGGGGAATGTGTGTCGTCAGTGCCGGCCTCTTCGCGGCGAACCGCCGCGAAGAGGCCGGTGCAGGCTGAATCAGGCTTGCTGGTCGGCCAACTGATCCGCCAGGCGCACGAAGGCTGCCAGGTCGAGCTGTTCAGGGCGCAGGCTGCCATCCACGCCGGCGGCCTCGATGGCGGCGCTGTCGAGCAGGCCTTTCAGGGTGTTGCGCAGGGTCTTGCGACGCTGGTTGAACGCTTCACGCACCACCTGCTCCAGCAACCGCGCATCCTTGGCCGGATGTGGCAGTACTTCGTGCGGCACCAGGCGCACGATCGCCGAGTCGACCTTCGGCGGCGGGTTGAACGCGCCTGGGCCCACGTTGAACAGGTGTTCCACACGGCAGTGGTACTGCACCATGATCGACAGGCGACCCCAATCACCACCGCCTGGGCCGGCCGCCATGCGCTCGACCACTTCCTTCTGCAGCATGAAGTGCATGTCGCGGATCAGCCCGGCGTGGCTGAGCAGGTGGAAGATCAGTGGGGTAGAGATGTTGTACGGCAGGTTGCCAACCACCTTGAGGCTGCGTGGTGGTACGCCGAGCTGGTTGAAGTCGAACTTCAGGGCGTCGCCCTGGTGCAGGCGGAAATTGCTGCGGCCGGCAAACTTGTGCTGCAGGATCGGCACCAGGTCCTTGTCCAGTTCCACCACGTCCAGCTGGGCGCCACTGCCCAGCAGGCCTTCGGTCAGGGCACCCTGGCCCGGGCCGATTTCCAGCAGGTGTTCGCCGGCCTTGGCGTTGATGGCGCGCAGGATGCGGTCGATGATGCCTGCGTCGTGCAGGAAGTTCTGGCCGAAACGCTTGCGCGCCCGGTGTTGGTATTGCTCGTTCATGGTCGGTTCTCGGCCATCTGGTAGGCGGTTTCCAGGGCGACACGCAGGCTGCCGGTGTCGACCTTGCCGCTGCCGGCCAGGTCCAGGGCAGTGCCGTGGTCCACCGATGTGCGGATGATCGGCAGGCCCAGGGTCACGTTGACGGCAGCGCCAAAACCTTTGTACTTGAGTACGGGCAGGCCCTGGTCGTGGTACATCGCCAGCACCGCGTCGCAGTGCTCCAGATATTTGGGGGTAAACAGGGTATCGGCCGGCAACGGGCCGCGCAGGTCCATGCCTTCGGTGCGCAGGCGGGCCAGCGTCGGCTCGATGATGTCGATTTCTTCGCGGCCAAGATGGCCGCCTTCTCCGGCATGCGGGTTGAGGCCGCAGACCAGGATGCGCGGGTTGGCAATGCCGAACTTGTCGCGCATGTCGGCGTGCAGGATACGGGTGACCCGCTCCACGCGCTCGGCGGTAATGGCGTCGGCAATGTCCCGCAGCGGCAGGTGCGTGGTCACCAAGGCGACACGCAAGCCACGGGTGGCCAGCATCATTACCACTTGGGCGGTGCTGGTCAGGTCGGCAAGGAATTCGGTATGGCCGGAGAAGGCGATACCGCTTTCGTTGATCACGCCCTTGTGCACCGGCGCGGTGATCATCCCGGCGAATTGCCCGTCAAGGCAACCTTGGCCGGCACGGGTCAGGGTTTCCAGCACGAACGCCGCATTGGCCTTGTCCAGCTGGCCTGGCACCACTGGCGCGGCCAAGGGGGTATCCCACACGTACAGGCTGCCAGCAGGCGCAGGCTGGTCGGGCCATTGGCCTGGCATGACCGGCAGCAGGCTGACAGCCAGCCCCAGCTGCGTGGCCCGCTCGGCGAGCAGGTCACGGCTGGTGATGGCAATCAGGGGATGGGGCTGGGCGTCGGCGGCGAGCAGCAGGCACAGGTCGGGGCCTATGCCGGCTGGTTCGCCGGGGGTGACGGCGAAGCGCAGGGGCTTCACTGTGCGGCCTGGTCAGCGCCAGGCAGCTTGATTTCAACGTAGGCTTCGTCGCGGATCTGGCGCAGCCAGGTCTGCAGCTCTTCGTCGTACTTGCGGTTGCGCAGCACGTTCATGGCCTGTTGCTCACGCGCCTGCTCGGTGCTGTCGGTGGCACGGCGGCCCAGCACTTCAAGGACGTGCCAGCCGTACTGGGTCTTGAACGGTTTGGTCACAACACCTTGCTGGGCGTTGGCCATCTGCTCGCGGAACTCCGGTACCAGGCTGTTCGGGTCGACCCAGTTGAGGTCGCCGCCGTTGAGTGCAGAACCTGGGTCTTCCGAGAAGCTCTTCGCCAGCTCGCCGAAGTCCTCGCCGTTCTGGATCCGGTCGTACAGGCGCTCGGCCAGTTGTTTGGTGGCCGCTTCGCTGCGGATTTCGCTCGGCTTGATCAGGATGTGGCGGACATGCACTTCGTCACGCAGCACGTTCTCGCCACCACCACGCTTCTCCTCGAGCTTGAGGAGGATGAAACCGTTGGGGATGCGGATTGGCTGGGTGATGTCGCCGACCGCCATGCTGCTGAGCATCTTGGCAAAGTCCGGTGGCAGTTGAGCCGCTTTACGCCAGCCCATTTCACCACCCTCAAGGGCGTTTTCACTGGCCGAGTTGGCGATCGCCACCTGGCCGAAGTCGGCGCCCTGGCGCAGTTGCTGGTACAGCTCGCCGACCTTACGCGCAGCTTTCTGGATGTCGTCCGAGTTGGCGGCTTCCGGGGTCGGGATGAGGATGTTGGCCAGGCGGTACTCTTCCGACATCTGCATCTTGCCCATGTCCGAGGCGAGGAAGTTCTTCACTTCCTGTTCGGAAACCTGGATGCGCTCGGCAACGCGGCGCTGACGCACACGGCTGATGATCATCTCGCGCTTGACCTGCTCACGGGCGTCGTCGAACGACAGGCCGTCATGGGCGAGGGCGGCGCGGAACTGCTCCAGGGACATGCCATTGCGCTGGGCGATGGTGCCGATGGCCTGGTTCAGCTCTTCGTCGGTGATGCGGATGCCCGAACGTTCGCCGATCTGCAGTTGCAGGTTCTCGACGATCAGGCGTTCCAGTACCTGCTGCTCCAGTGCGCCGGACGGCGGCACGCCGCCGCCGCGCTTGGCGATGGTCTGCTGCACCTCGTGGACACGCTGGTCCAGTTGGCTCTGCATGACCACATCGTTGTCGACGATGGCTACCACGCGGTCCAGAGGTTGTACCGCGGCATGCACCGCGCCACTCAGCAATGCAGCGCCCAGCAACACCGGGCGCAGTCGATCAATAAGCTTGGTCTTCACGTGTACGGTAACCTTGAATGCCTTGGTCGAGGAACGATTCCACCTTGTTGCCCACTACGCCGCCGAGGCCTTTCAGGACGATTTGCAGGAAGATGCCGTGGTCGCCTTTTTCGTTGGCTGGCGTGGCCTGGCTGAAGTCGTCGTAGTCGACCCAGTAACGGTTGATCAGGCGCAGCTTCCAGCAGCAGTTGTCGTATTCGAAACCGCCCATGGCTTCCAGGGTGCGGTTGCGGTTGTAGTCATGCTGCCAGCGGGCAATCACGTTCCATTGCGGTACGACCGGCCAGATGACCGAGAAGTCGTGCTGCTGGATCTTGTAGTAATCCTTGATGAAAGTGTCGGTGCCAGGTGTGCCATAGTCGCCGCCGCCCACTTTCCACGTACCGGTGGTGGAGTCGTAGGCGATGGTGTCGTTGCGGTAGCGATAACCGAAGTTGACGATCTTGTTCGGATTGTCTTCAGGCTGGTAGTGGAACATCGCGCTGCCCGAGCGGGTGCTGCGGCTGTCCGGGTCCCAGTTGAAGTCCGAGTTGAAGCGCCAGTCGCGGTTGAAGTAGTAGTTGTACAGCAACGCGTACGGCGATACATCCGACAGCGAGTCCTGGCGGGTACGGTAGTCGATGCCTGGCAGCTGGACCTTGCGGTCCTTGAAGTAGTACGCCTGGCCGATACTGAAGTTCTGACGCTCGAAGCCGTTATCTTCGATCCAGCGGGTGGTCACACCCAGCGACAGCTTGTTCTCGTCACCGATACGGTCGGTGCCGGAGAAGCGGTTGTCACGGAACAGCGAGTCGTAGCTGAACAGCGCTTCACCCGAGTCGAACAGCGGGATGTCCTTCTGGTCCTTGTACGGGACGTAGAGGTAGTACAGGCGCGGTTCGAGGGTCTGGCGGTAGTTGGTACCGAACAGCGAGGTGTTGCGGTCGAAGTACAGGCCGCTGTCGATCGAGGCGATCGGAATGTCGCGGTTCAGCGTGCTGTTGTAACTGCCGTATGCCGGGTTGGCCGATTGGGTGATCGCTTGCGCCTGGCCCTGGCTGTCCAGGTCAAGGTCATAGTGCGTGTAGGCATACTTCAGCTTGGGCGTGAAGTAGCCATAGCTGGCCTGCATCGGCAGGCTGATCGACGGCGCGACGTTCAGGCGTGTGCCGTTGGCCCGTGCGATGCCACTGATGTTCTGGTCCAGGCGACGGCCATCGGCACCGGCGGTGGTGTCCAGGTTGCCGTCCTTGTCGAACACAGTGTCATTCTTCAGGTCGCGGTCGAAACGTACGGCTTCGGTCTCGTAGCCCAGGCGCAGGCCGCCCGGATGGAACGGCAGTGCTCCATTCAAGGTCAGCTGCGGCAGCTTATTGTACGGAGTGATCTGCGACAGGGTCGCCATTTCGTAAGCTTGCGCATTCAGGCGGGCAGTGTAGTTGTCGCCACGCCAGGTCAGGGCACCCTGTTGCTTGACCACGTCCTGGCTCTTCACACCAATCTGATCAGATTCGAGGTCCTGGAAGTAGAACGGGTCGCTGATGTCGGTGTAGTCAACTTCAGTCATCAGGCGCTCGTTCAAGCCGCCCTTGTGCTGCCAGTTGATCATCCAGCGTTGTTTCTTGTAGTCCGTCTGCAGCTTGCGATCGTCGTCCTCGTCGTTGAGGTACGCGCCGCCGAACTGGCCTTCACTGGACTTGGTCAGGTAGCGGAATTCGCCTTCCATCAGCATGCCGCGCTTGGTCATGTAGCGCGGGTACAACGTGGCGTCATAGTTCGGCGCCAGGTTGAAGTAGTACGGCGTGACCAGCATGAAGCCGGTATCGCTGGTGCTGCTGAAGGACGGCGGCAGGAAGCCGGACTGGCGACGGTCGTCGATCGGGAAGTAGATGTACGGTGTGTAGAGCACCGGGAAATCTTTGACCCGCAGGGTGACGTTGGTCGCGGTACCGAAACCGGTCGCCGGGTTCAGGGTGATGTTGTTGCCCTTCAGCTGCCAGGCGTTGCTGCCCGGTTCGCAAGTGGTGTACGTACCGTCCTTCAGACGGATGATGGCGTTTTCGCCACGCTTGGCGTACAGGGCGTTGCCGCGAATGTGCGACTTGTGCATCACGTATTCGGCGTTGTCGACCTGGGCTTCGCCGGTGTCGAGCTGGATCTCTGCCTGGTCACCGACCACCAGCGAGCCGTTGTCGCGGATCTTGACGTTGCCCTTGAGCTCACCACGGTTCTCGGCCTGGTACAGGTTGGCCTCGTCGGCTTCGGCCTGCATGCTGCCCTGGCGCATGACCACGTCACCGGCGAGGGTAGCGATCTGCTGCTCCTGCTGGTACTTGGACACCTTGGCGTTGATGTAGGTAGGCGACTCGTCCTTCGGCGTGGAGTCGGCCATGCCCGGGCGAGTGGGCTCGATGTACGCGCCACCGCAGTACGGGCCGGTTTCGGCCAGCTGGGCTGCAGTGAGCTTCTCGCGTGGAACCCAGTCGAGGTGGCTGTAGTCTTCGCTACGCGACTTCAGGCCACGGCCCTTGGCCTCGGTGACCAGCATGGGCTTGTCAGCGGACTCGGTCGGCTCGGCTTCGGTGCCCGAAGTCAGCGCGGCGCCTTCATGCACCGGGCGTGGAGGCAGGTTGTTGGCTGGGGTCTTGGGCTTGCAGTCCCAACCACCGGAGGCGGACACTTGGCAGTCGAACTGCTCGGCAGCCACCACATAGGGGGTGGCCAGAGGTTGCATGGCCAGCAGACCGCCGGTCACCAGCAACGGAAACTTTCTACGAAACGCGGGGGATTTCAATGCCATCTTATTAGTCCGGGCTTCCTGCGTGCCATCTGCCCGCGTGTGGGGCCGCACGCCTCTCGATGGTCTGAAAAAGATGCTGGATAATAAAGCATGACCCGCTTGACGGCTAGGGCCGTCGGAGACCCTTGTAATGCCTGAACACGATGTACGCTTGCAACAACTGACTGTCTGGCTCCATGAGCAGCTCGATCAACTTTTCCGCGACAACGCCTGGGGTGAGGTGCCCGAGGGCAGCCTGACCGCCGCGAGCAGTGATGCCAGCTTCCGCCGTTACTTCCGCTGGCAGGGCGCAGGCCACAGCTTCGTGATCATGGACGCGCCACCGCCACAGGAAAACTGCCGACCATTCGTCGCCATTGACCATCTGCTGGCCGGCGCTGGCGTGCATGTGCCGCAGATTCATGCGCAGGACCTGGAGCGCGGCTTCCTGTTGCTGGGGGATCTGGGTCACCAGACATACCTGGACATCATTAATGCCGACAACGCCGATGCATTGTTCGCCGATGCCATCGACGCCCTGCTGGCCTTCCAGCGCCTGCCGATGGACGCGCCGTTGTCCAGCTACGACGACGTCCTGCTGCGCCGTGAAGTCGAGCTGTTCCCGGAGTGGTACGTCGGCCGCGAGCTCGGCCTGGCCTTCACTGACGCGCAGAAAACCAGCTGGCAGCGTATCAGCCAGTTGCTGATCGACAGCGCCCTGGCCCAGCCCAAGGTGCTGGTGCACCGTGACTACATGCCGCGGAACCTGATGCAAAGCACCCCGAACCCAGGCGTGCTGGACTTCCAGGACGCGGTCTACGGCCCGGTCACCTACGACATCACCTGCCTGTTCAAGGATGCGTTCCTCAGCTGGCCGCAAGCGCAGGTCGAAGGCTGGCTGCGCCGCTACTGGGACCAGGCGCAGGCTGCGGGCATTCCGGTGCAGCCGGCATTCGACGATTTCCAGCGCGCCAGCGACCTGATGGGCGTGCAGCGCCACCTCAAGGTGATCGGTATCTTCGCGCGAATCTGCCATCGTGACGGAAAACCGCGTTATCTGGCCGACGTCCCGCGATTCTTCGCCTATATAGAAGAAGTGGTCAGCCGTCGCCCGGAGCTTGCCGAACTGGGCCAGCTGATCGCCGAGTTGCAAGCCGGAGCGCGTGCATGAAGGCGATGATTCTTGCAGCAGGCAAAGGCGAGCGTATGCGCCCGCTGACCCTGCATACCCCCAAACCGCTGGTGCCAGTCGCGGGTCAGCCACTGATCGAGTATCACCTGCGCGCGCTGGCGGCGGCCGGGTTTACCGAGGTGGTGATCAATCACGCCTGGCTTGGCCAGCAGATCGAAGGCCATCTTGGCGATGGCAGCCGGTTTGGCTTGAGCATTCGCTACTCGGCCGAAGGTGAGCCGCTGGAAACCGGCGGCGGCATCTTCAAGGCCTTGCCATTGCTGGGGGATGAGCCCTTTGCGCTGATCAACGGCGATGTCTGGTCCGACTATGACCTGGCCCGCCTGCGCTCACCGCTGCGCGGTCTGGCGCATCTGGTGCTGGTCGACAACCCCGGCCATCACGGGCGTGGCGACTTCCGTCTGAGCGAGGATCGGGTGGTCGATGGTGACGAGGCCCCCGGCACGCTGACCTTCAGCGGCCTCTCGGTGCTGCACCCGGCCTTGTTCGAAGGCTGCCAGGCGGGTGCCTTCAAGCTGGCGCCGTTGCTGCGCGAGGCGATGGCGTCAGGCCAGGTGAGCGGTGAGCACTTCCGCGGCCACTGGGTAGATGTCGGTACCCTGGAGCGCCTGGCCGAAGCCGAGCGCTTGATCGGCGAGCGCGCCTGACATGTGGTGGCCAGGCACGGTAATCGGGCTGGGCGCAGGCTTTGCGGTCGCCAGCATCCCCGGTGCGTTGCTCGGCGCCTTGCTGGGCCAGGCGATGGACCGACGCATTCGCTTGCAGGGCTGGGACGACATGTGCGAGCGCCTGGGCGGTCGCCCGGTCCTGCAAGACGATGAATTGCTGTTCGTCTTGCTCGGGCGGTTGGCCAAGAGCGATGGCCGCGTGGCCGAGCAGCACATCCAGCAGGCGCGACAGGAAATGGTCCGCCTGGACATGGCTGAGGCCGCACGTTTGCGGGCGATAGCCGCGTTCAACCGGGGCAAGACTGGCAAAGACAGGTTGTCTGGTCACTTGCGCCGCATCCGCCTGCAGCCGCATGCCGCCGAGGGTACCTTGCGTGCCTGCTGGCGCATGGCCTGGGCCGACGGCAAGGCTGGGCGGCACGAGCGTGAACTGCTGCTGGAGTGGGGGCACAAGCTGGGGCTGAGCCGGCGTCAGGTGCAGGCGATGTCACTGGAGTACGAGCCACGCAAGGCACCGGTGTCAGGCGGGGTGATGAACTACGCGGCAGCGCTGCGCTTGCTGGGGGTCGAGGCCGATACCGAAGGGGACCAGGTCAAGCAGGCTTACCGGCGCCTGGTCAGCAAGCATCATCCGGACAAACTGGCGGGCAGCGGGGCAAGCGAAGCGCAAGTGCGCGAAGCGACCGAGCGGACCCGCGAACTGCACCAGGCCTACGCCATCGTGCGCAAGCGGGGCGGGTTCTAGAAGGGGCGCACAGCGCCCCTGGCAACCTGGAATTACTGTTGCGGGCTCATCCAGCCCCGAACCCTGCGGAACAACTGCTCCTGTTCGCCGTCCTTGTTGGCCGGCATGGCAATCAATGACAGCTGCTTGTATTGGCTGTCCTTCTGCCGCTTGCTGGCCTGCAAGCGCTGCGCCGCCGCATTGCGATCACCGGTACGGGTGGCGTAGTAGAGGTCGGCCGTCGGTACCTTGAGGGTCGGCGTCAGGCTTTCCAGGTCGTGCTCGACCCGGGCCGGCGTCTGTGCGGCAATCATCACCAGCTTCTGCACCTGTGGCGGTTGCTTTTCGCTCAGGTAGCGTGCTGCCCAATAGGCGCCGCTGCCGTGGCCGATCAGCACGATGCTGCGTGAGTTGTGCTGCTGGGCATAGGCCACGGCAGCATCCAGGCGAGCGAAGATGCGTTCGGCGTCGGCCACGTCGTTCTGTTCGCTGGCTTGCTCGGCGTCGGTGCTTTCCGCGGTATCGGTGTCGGTGGCGGTGGCCTGAGCGATGTTGGCGTTGGCGTCGGCGGGGGTGTCCTTGGCCGGTGCGCTTTCGCCTGCTTTCTTCTCAGGGGCTGGCGTCGGCTTGGCCTCTACCCGCGCCTGCGGGGCGTCGGCGAGCAGATCGGGCAGGCTCACGCTCAAGCTGTGCCAGCCGATATCCGGGAACTTGCGCCGCAACGGGCCGACTGCGTTGGGCCAGTCGGCATTTTCGCCAGCGCCAGGGACGATGATCACGGCACCCTGCGGATCGCTGTCGTTGGCCGGCTTCCACAGGGCCAGGAAGCTGTCCGCTCCGGCCTGCAGGGTCTGTTGTTCGGCTTTTGGCGCCAGGCGCTCCAGGGCTTGCGCGTCCTCCTGGCTGCGCTCCAGCAGGGGCGGCCGTGGCACCGGGGCGGCAGGCGCCTCGGCTGCAGCCTCCGGCTTGGCGGCGTCAGCGGCCAAAGCGCCGAGTGGTAGGAGCGAGGCCAGACAGCACATTGCCAGCGTCGTGCGATAAAGTGTGGACATGAATCAACCCAAGGCCAGAATGATACCGGCAGCCTAATAGTATTTGCCCGCGGCGGCCATGCTGCATGGGCGCCCTTGCCAAGACGAGCGTGTAGATGAAGCGATTGCGTCGCCTGTTGGTTATCGGCTGGTTGTGCCTGCCCTTGATCGCCTTGGCACGGCCGGAAGTGCCGCCAGCGGTGACGCTGGAGCCTGCCCAGCAGCAATGGCTCGACAGTCATCGCAGCCTGCGTGTCGGCCTGGTGCTGCAGGCGCCCTACGCACAGTTCGACCGCCGCCTGCAGCAGCTTTACGGCGCCAACGTCGAGTTGGTGAACTGGCTGGGGCAAGCGCTGGGCCTGGACCTGACCTGGCGCAACTTCACCGACCAGGCCGGCCTTGAGCATGCCTTGCAGGCGGGGGAAATCGATTTCGCCCCGGGACTGACGCAAACACCGGCCAGCCTGCGCCTGTGGCTGTTCAGCGACCCTTACATGCGGGTACCGCAGCTGGTGGTGGGGCCGCGTACCGGGGCGATGGCCGTGGAGCTGGAAAAGCTCGATGCTGAAACCCGCGTCGCAGTGCGCATGCCCGGCGCCCTTGCCGACTATCTGCGCGGCAATTACAGCGGCCTCAATCTTCAGGGCGTGCCCAGCGAGCGCGAGGCCTTGCAACTGGTGGTCGGTGGCCAGGCCAGTTACGCCGTGCTCGATGAGGCACAGCTGAGTCGGCTGTCGCGGGAAAGTGAGTTCGCCGAGCTGGTGGTGGTGGGTGATATCGGCTTGCCGCAATTGCTGCGGGTGGGTTCGCGACGCGACTGGCCGGTGCTTGCCGATGTGCTCGAACGCGGGCTGCAGGCCATGCCGGCCAAGGAGCTGGAACAACTTCACCAGCGTTGGTTGCAGCCTAAATACCCGCGCTTGAGCGAGTCGCCTGGCTTCTGGCAGAACCTGGCCTTGCTGTTCGGCATGTTGCTGCTGTGCGCCCTGGCCACGCTGGTGTGGCAGCGTCGGCAGCAACGCCAGCTGGAGCGCAGCTTGCTGGCCACGCGGGAAAGCCTGACCGAACGGCAGGGGCGCGAAGAGGCGCTGCGCCTGAGCCAGTTCGCCATCGATCAGAGCACGGTGGGCATTCTCTGGGTCAACTGGGACAGCCATGTACGCTACGCCAACCATGCGGTGGAGCACATGCTCGGCTATGCCGAGGCCGAGCTGCTGGAGCGCCCGCTGATCGACTTCGAGCCGAACCTGACCATGGACCGCTGGCTCGAACTGTGGAAGGGCGCCCGTGCCGGCGATGGCGGTGCCCGGCAATTCGAAACCCAGTGCCGGCGCGCCGACGGCAGCTTGCTGCCGGTGGAACTGTCGCTCAGTTTCCTGCGTTTTCGCGATGCCGAATACCTGGTGGTGTACCTCGCCGATGTCACCGAGCGCCATCGCGCCCTGGCGGCCTTGCGCGAAAGCGAGGCGCGGCTCAAGGGCATCGCCGGCAACGTTCCGGGCCTGGTGTTCCGCCTTGAGCCGGCACCTGCCGAAGGTGAGCCGGAATTTCCTTACATCAGCGAGGGCAGCGAGGCACTGGTCGGCTACACGCCCGCGCAGATCCAGCACCCACTGATGGGTTTGCGCAATCTCGTTCATCCAGACGATCGGGCCGACTATCACCAGGTGCAGGACCTGGCCATTGCCAGCGATCAGGACTGGTCGTGGCAAGGGCGCATCCTCACCCGCCAGGGCGAGCAGCGCTGGGCCGACATCAAGGCCAGTGCCCGGCGTTTGCCCAATGGCCGGGTGGCCTGGGACGGTGTCGTCTGGGACATCACCCAAGGCAAGCGCGCCGAGCTGGCGTTGGCCCAGTCGCAGGAGCAGCTGCGCGAGTTGTCGGCGCACCTGGAGAGCGTGCGCGAAGAAGAAAAGGCCCGTATCGCCCGTGAAGTGCACGATGAGCTGGGGCAGATGCTGACCGTGCTCAAGCTGGAAGTGTCGATGTGCGAGCTGGCTTTTGCCGAACTGGACCCTGGCCTGCACGAGCGCCTGGGCAGCATGAAGCGCCTGATCGCCCAGTTGTTCCAGCTGGTGCGCGACGTCGCCACCGCGCTACGTCCACCGATCCTCGACGCGGGCATCGCCTCGGCCATCGAATGGCAGGCGCGGCGCTTCGAAGCGCGCACGCAGATACCGTGTCTGGTACAGGTACCGGATAATCTGCCAGCATTGAGCGATGCCAAGGCCATCGGCCTGTTCCGCATCCTGCAGGAGGCGTTGACCAACGTGATGCGCCATGCGCAGGCACACAGCGTTGAGATCGAGCTGGTGCGTGAAGACGGGCAACTGCGCATGACGGTCAGTGACGATGGCACCGGCTTCTGCCGGGATCAGCCCAGGCCGACGTCGTTCGGCCTGGTGGGCGTGCGTGAGCGGGTGCTGATGCTCGGTGGCAGCATGGCGCTGGACAGTGAACCAGGCGAGGGCACCAGCCTGAGCGTGGCCATTCCCTTGAAGTAGGAGAGCGAGCGTGATTCGAGTGCTGGTGGCCGAAGACCACACCATTGTCCGGGAAGGCATCAAGCAGTTGATCGGCCTGGCCAAGGACATGCAGGTGGCGGGGGAGGCCGGGAATGGCGAGCAATTGCTCGAGACCTTGCGCCACACACCTTGCGAGGTGGTGTTGCTGGATATCTCCATGCCGGGGGTGAACGGCCTGGAGGCGATCCCGCGTATCCGCGCGCTGAACGATGCCCCGGCGATCCTGATGCTGTCGATGCACGATGAGGCGCAGATGGCGGCCCGTGCGCTTAAGGCGGGCGCTGCGGGCTATGCGACCAAGGACAGCGACCCGGCCCTGTTGCTCACGGCGATTCGCCGGGTGGCAGGCGGCGGGCGCTATATCGACCCGGCACTGGCCGACCGCATGGTCTTCGAGGTAGGCCTGACCGAAACCCGGCCACTGCACACGCTGTTGTCGGAACGCGAGTTCTCGGTGTTCGAGCGCCTGGCCCAGGGCGCCAACGTCAACGACATCGCCCAGCAGCTGGCGCTGTCGAGCAAGACCATCAGCACCCACAAGGCCAGGCTGATGCAGAAGCTCAAGGTCAATTCGCTGGCGGAACTGGTGAAGTACGCCATGGAGCACAAGCTGGTCTGACTGTTCTGATTGCGACAGCTGCCATTTCCTGTACGGCGCCGAACCCTGTGGGAGCGGGTTTACCCGCGAAAGGGTCTGGCCTGCCATTTGCACGGTGCCTGGACTGGCCTCTTCGCGGGTGAACCCGCTCCCACAGAGATTAATGTCTGTGCTGAAAGCGCCGCTCTTGTAGGGCAATCCCTACAGTCAACCTTCCAACCGGATGATGGCATTCTCTCAGTACCGCCGATTTCCGGGCGCTTGCGGCTCTTCTACTCTTTCGCCTACGCAGTCATTCCAACAAGAAGGTGCAGGCATGAGCGAGGCGAATTCGAACGCTGCCACCGGCGAGACGCTGGTCAGCTTCCGTGGTGTGCAGAAGAGCTACGACGGCGAGTCGCTGATCGTCAAAGACCTCAACCTGGACATTCGCAAGGGTGAATTCCTCACCCTGCTCGGCCCCTCCGGCTCGGGCAAGACCACCAGCCTGATGATGCTGGCCGGTTTCGAAACCCCTACCGCCGGTGAGATCCAGCTGGCCGGGCGTTCGATCAACAACGTGCCGCCGCACAAGCGCGATATCGGCATGGTGTTCCAGAACTACGCACTGTTCCCGCACATGACCGTGGCCGAGAACCTGGCTTTCCCGCTGACCGTGCGTGGCCTGAGCAAGACCGACATCAGCGAGCGGGTCAAGCGGGTGCTGAACATGGTCCAGCTCGATGCCTTCGCCAAGCGCTACCCCGGCCAGCTTTCTGGCGGTCAGCAGCAGCGTGTGGCACTGGCCCGGGCGCTGGTGTTCGAACCTCAGCTGGTGCTGATGGACGAGCCGCTGGGCGCCCTCGACAAGCAGCTGCGTGAACACATGCAGATGGAGATCAAGCACATCCACCAGCGCCTGGGCGTGACCGTGGTCTACGTGACCCACGACCAGGGTGAGGCGCTGACCATGTCCGACCGCGTGGCGGTGTTCCACCAGGGCGAGATCCAGCAGATCGCCGACCCGCGCACCCTCTATGAAGAACCCTGCAACACCTTCGTTGCCAACTTCATCGGCGAGAACAACCGCATCAACGGCACCCTGCTGGCCAGCGATGGCAAGCGTTGCCAGGTGCAGCTGGCGCGTGGCGAGCGGGTCGAGGCGCTGGCGGTGAACGTCGGCCAGGCTGGCGAGCCGGTGACCCTGTCGGTACGCCCCGAGCGCGTGCGCCTCAACGGCCACAGCGAAAGCTGCGTCAACCGCTTCTCTGGCCGCGTGGCCGAGTTCATCTACCTGGGCGACCACGTACGGGTGCGCCTGGAAGTCTGCGGCAAGGCCGACTTCTTCGTGAAGCAGCCGATCGCCGAGCTCGACCCGGCGCTGGCCGTGGGCGATGTGGTACCGCTGGGCTGGGAGGTGGAGCACGCCCGCGCGCTCGATCCGATTGCCGAAGCCCACTGATGGATTGCTTCACCAACCCTGTACTGTGGAGAGAATAATAATGCGCAAGCAGTTGAAACTGACCGCCCTGGCCCTCGGCCTGTGCGCCGCTGGCCAGAGCATGGCGGCGGACCTGACCGTGGTCTCCTTCGGCGGTGCCAACAAGGCGGCCCAGGTCAAGGCGTTCTACGAGCCATGGGAGAAGGCCGGCAAGGGCAAGATCGTCGCAGGCGAGTACAACGGTGAAATGGCCAAGGTCAAAGCCATGGTCGACACCAATAGCGTGTCGTGGAACCTGGTGGAGGTGGAGTCGCCAGAATTGGCTCGAGGTTGCGACGAAGGCATGTTCGAAGAACTCGACCCGGCCCTGTTCGGCAATGAATCCGATTATGTGAAGGGCGCCATCCAGCCTTGCGGCGTGGGCTTCTTCGTCTGGTCCACGGTGCTGGCCTACAACGCTGACAAGCTGAAGACCGCACCCACCAGCTGGGCCGACTTCTGGGACACCAAGAAATTCCCGGGCAAGCGTGGCCTGCGCAAAGGCGCCAAGTACACCCTCGAGTTCGCCCTGATGGCCGACGGCGTTGCGCCGAAGGATGTGTATCAGGTGCTGGGCACCAAGGAGGGCGTGGATCGCGCCTTCAAGAAGCTCGACGAGCTCAAGCCGAGCATCCAGTGGTGGGAAGCCGGCGCCCAGCCACCCCAGTACCTGGCCTCGGGGGACGTGGTCATGAGCTCGGCCTACAACGGCCGCATCGCTGCAGTGCAGAAAGAGAGCAACCTCAAGGTGGTATGGAACGGCGGCATCTACGACTTCGACGCCTGGGCGATCCCGAAGGGCGCCAAGGATGTGGAAGAGGCGAAGAAGTTCATTGCCTACACCGTGCAGCCAGAGCAGCAGAAGACCTACTCCGAGAACATCGCCTACGGCCCGGCCAACTCCAAGGCCGTACCGCTGCTGGCCGACGCGGTGAAGAAAGACATGCCGACCACGCCTGAGAACATCGCCAACCAGGTGCAGATCGACGTGGCCTTCTGGGCCGACAACAGCGAGCAGCTGGAGCAACGCTTCAACGCCTGGGCGGCGAAGAAGTAACAACCCGGGAAGCGGGGGCCGCTCTGCGGCCCATCGCCGGCAAGCCGGCTCCCACAGGGATCGCACAATCCCCGGAGCCAGTGCAATACCTGTGGGAGCCGGGCTTGCCGGCGATAGGCTGCGTAGCAGCCCCAATTTCAGCCTGTATCGCGGAGTTCGCCATGGCCATTGCAGTGCCCCTCAACGAAGGCGCAGGTCCAAGTCTCAAGCAGCGCCTCAAGCATGCCGAGCGGGTCAACCGCTGGAAGGCGCAGGCGTTGATCGCGCCGCTGGCGCTGTTTCTCCTGCTGGTGTTCCTGGTGCCGATCGCGGCGCTGCTGTACAAGAGCGTCGGCAACCCGGAAGTGGTCGGCGGCCTGCCGCGCACGGTCGGGGTGATCAGCCAGTGGGACGGCAAGAGCCTGCCCGGCGAAGACGTCTACAAGGCGTTGAGCCAGGACCTGGCCGAGTCGCGCAAGAACCAGACCCTGGGCGACCTCTCCAAACGCTTGAACATGGAACTGGCCGGCTACCGCAGCCTGCTGGCCAAGACTGCACGGGCGCTGCCGTTCAAGGCCGAACCTGCCTCGTATAAAGATGCCTTGCAGGCGCTCGACGAACGTTGGGGCGACCCGGCCTACTGGCAGGCGATCCGCCGCAATACCAGTTCGGTGACCTCGTTCTACCTGCTGGCTTCGCTCGACCACCGTATCGATGACCTTGGCGAGCTGGCCAAGGCCACCCCCGACCAGGCCATCTACCTGGATATCTTTGCCCGCACCCTGTGGATGGGTGTGGTGATCACCGCCATCTGCCTGGTACTGGCCTATCCGCTGGCCTACCTGCTGGCCAACCTGCCGACCCGGCAGAGCAACCTGCTGATGATTCTGGTGCTGCTGCCGTTCTGGACTTCGATCCTGGTGCGGGTGGCCGCATGGATCGTGCTGCTGCAGTCCGGCGGTTTGATCAACAGCGCGCTGATGGCGATGGGCATCATCGACCAGCCGCTGGAACTGGTGTTCAACCGCACCGGCGTGTACATCTCGATGGTGCATATCCTGCTGCCGTTCATGATCCTGCCGCTGTACAGCGTGATGAAAGGCATTTCGCCGAGCTACATGCGTGCGGCGATTTCGCTGGGCTGCCACCCGTTCGCCAGCTTCTGGCGGGTGTACTTCCCGCAGACTTATGCCGGCGTGGGTGCCGGTTGCCTGCTGGTGTTCATCCTGGCCATCGGCTACTACATCACCCCGGCACTGCTCGGCAGCCCGAACGACCAGATGGTCAGCTACTTCGTCGCCTTCTACACCAACACCAGCATCAACTGGGGCATGGCCACCGCGCTGGGCGGGCTGTTGCTGCTGGCGACCGTGCTGCTGTACCTGATCTATAGCTGGCTGGTCGGCGCCAGCCGCCTGCGCCTGAGCTGAGGAGCCTTGAGATGCTGAGCCCCTACATGTCGCCCGTCGAGCGGGTGTGGTTCTACACCCTGCGCATCCTCTGCGGCCTGATCCTGTTGTTCCTGGTGCTGCCGGTGCTGGTGATCGTGCCCCTGTCGTTCAACAGCGGCAGCTTCCTGGTGTACCCGCTGCAGGGCTTTTCGCTGCAGTGGTACCACGACTTCTTTGCCTCGGCCGAGTGGATGCGGGCGCTGAAGAACAGCATCATCGTCGCGCCAGCGGCCACGGTACTGGCCATGGTGTTTGGCACCCTGGCGTCGATCGGCCTGACCCGTGGTGATTTTCCGGGCAAGTCGCTGGTGATGGCGCTGGTGATTTCGCCGATGGTGGTGCCGGTGGTGATCATCGGCGTGGCCAGCTACTTGTTCTTCGCCCCGCTGGGCCTGGGCAACAGCTTCATCTCGCTGATCCTGGTGCACGCGGTGCTGGGTGTGCCGTTCGTCATCATCACCGTGTCGGCGACCTTGCAGGGCTTCAACTACAACCTGGTACGTGCGGCGGCCAGCCTCGGCGCCTCGCCGTTGCTGACCTTCCGTCGGGTGACCTTGCCGCTGATTGCCCCCGGGGTGATCTCGGGGGCGCTGTTCGCCTTTGCCACGTCGTTCGACGAAGTGGTAGTGACGCTGTTCCTCGCCGGACCGGAGCAGGCAACCCTGCCGCGGCAGATGTTCAGCGGCATTCGCGAGAACCTCAGCCCGACCATTGCGGCGGCGGCAACCCTGCTGATTGCCTTCTCGGTGGTGCTGTTGCTGACCCTGGAGTGGCTGCGCGGGCGTAGCGAGAAACTCAGGACTCAACAACCTGCCTGATGATGCGTTGTCTGTACCGGCCTCTTCGCGGCTAAAGCCGCTCCCACAGGGTTCGCATACCTCCTGTGGGAGCGGCTTTAGCCGCGAAGAGGCCAGTACAGGTTGACGCTAATCAGCCCTCATTCGCTTCCCTGAGTTACAATGCGCGCCACCGTGATTCTGCCAACAGGTGCGCCATGCAGCCCTACGCTATTGCCCCCTCCATTCTCTCTGCCGATTTCGCCCGTCTGGGCGAAGACGTCGACAAGGTTCTGGCCGCGGGTGCCGACATCGTCCACTTCGATGTCATGGACAACCACTACGTACCCAACCTGACCATCGGCCCGATGGTCTGCACCGCGCTGCGCAAGTACGGCGTGACCGCACCGATCGACGTGCACCTGATGGTCAGCCCGGTCGACCGCATCATCGGCGACTTCATCGAGGCCGGCGCCACCTACATCACCTTCCACCCGGAAGCCTCGCAGCACATCGACCGCTCGCTGCAACTGATCAAGGACGGCGGCTGCAAGGCCGGCCTGGTGTTCAACCCGGCCACCAGCCTGGACGCCCTGAAGTACGTGATGGACAAGGTCGACATGGTCCTGCTGATGAGCGTCAACCCAGGCTTCGGCGGGCAGAAGTTCATCCCTGGTACCCTCGACAAGCTGCGTGAAGCCCGCGCGCTGATCGACGCCAGCGGCCGCGATATCCGCCTGGAGATCGACGGCGGCGTCAACGTCAACAACATCCGCGAAATCGCCGCCGCTGGCGCTGACACCTTCGTGGCCGGTTCGGCGATCTTCAACGCCCCGGACTACCAGGAAGTCATCGCCAAGATGCGCGCCGAACTGGCCCAGGCCCGCCCATGAGTGGCTTCGAGCAGCTGTTCCCGGGGACGCTGCCCAGGCTGGTGATGTTCGATCTGGACGGTACCCTGATCGACTCGGTACCCGACCTGGCTGCCGCCGTGGACCGCATGCTGCTCGAACTGGGGCGCCCGCCCGCCGGCCTTGAGGCGGTGCGCCACTGGGTTGGCAACGGCGCCCAGGTGCTGGTGCGCCGGGCCCTGGCCGGTGGCATCGAACATGATGCCGTGGACGATGTGCTGGCCGAAAAAGGTCTGGCGCTGTTCATGGATGCCTATGCCGAAAGCCACGCGCTCACCGTGCTCTACCCCGGAGTGAAGGACACCCTGCGCTGGCTACAGAAGCAGGGCGTGGAAATGGCGCTGATCACCAACAAGCCGGAGCGCTTCGTTGCGCCATTGCTGGACCAGATGAAGATCGGCCGCTATTTCCGCTGGATCATCGGTGGCGATACCTTGCCGCAGAAAAAGCCCGACCCGGCAGCGTTGCTGTTCGTCATGCAGATGGCCGGTGTCAGCCCGCAGCAGTCGCTGTTCGTCGGCGACTCGCGCAGCGATGTGCTGGCGGCCAAGGCGGCCGGCGTGCAATGCGTGGGCCTCACCTACGGCTACAACCATGGCCGGCCGATTACCGAGGAATTCCCCAGCCTGGTGGTGGACGACCTGCGCGCACTGCTGCCCGGTTGCGCAGACCCGGCCACTGGGATAACGTTGGCGGACCTTCAAGCCTCCCAAGACAGAGAGTCCACCGTGGCGGTCACTGGCAAATTCTGGATGAAAGTCATCAAGGCCCTGGCCCGTTGGCGCTGGCGCGCCTGACTTATGCCCGCCGGCGCCTGCCGGCCCGTCCGCTTGCCCGACCCCATTGCTGCTTGCCACGAGGCTACCCATGACCCGCGAAGAATTCCTGCGCCTGGCCGCTACCGGCTACAACCGTATCCCTTTGGCCTGTGAAACCCTGGCCGACTTCGACACGCCGCTGTCGATCTACCTGAAACTGGCCGACCAAGCCAACTCCTACCTGCTCGAGTCCGTGCAGGGCGGTGAGAAGTGGGGCCGTTACTCGATGATCGGCCTGCCGTCGCGCACTGTGATGCGCGTGCATGGCTACCACGTGAGCATCCTGCAGGATGGCGTGGAAGTGGAAAGCCACGACGTCGAGGACCCGCTGGCCTTCGTCGAAAGCTTCAAGGACCGCTACAAGGTTGCCGACATCCCTGGCCTGCCGCGTTTCAATGGTGGCCTGGTCGGCTACTTCGGCTATGACTGCGTGCGGTACGTGGAGAAGCGCCTGGGTGCCAGCCCGAACCCGGACCCGCTGGGCGTGCCGGACATCCTGCTGATGGTTTCCGACGCGGTGGTGGTGTTCGACAACCTGGCGGGCAAGATGCACGCCATCGTGCTGGTCGACCCGGCAGAAGAGCAGGCCTTCGAGCAAGGCCAGGCACGCCTGCAAGGCCTGCTGGAGAAACTGCGCCAGCCCATCACCCCTCGCCGTGGCCTGGACCTGAGCGGGCCGATGGCTGCCGAACCGGAATTCCGCTCCAGCTACACCCGTGACGACTACGAGAATGCGGTCGGCCGTATCAAGGAGTACATCCTGGCCGGCGACTGCATGCAGGTCGTGCCGTCGCAGCGCATGTCGATCGACTTCAAGGCTGCACCCATCGACCTGTACCGCGCGCTGCGCTGCTTCAACCCGACGCCATACATGTACTTCTTCAACTTCGGCGACTTCCATGTGGTCGGCAGTTCGCCGGAAGTGCTGGTGCGAGTAGAGGATAACCTGGTCACCGTGCGCCCGATCGCCGGTACCCGCCCGCGTGGGGCTACCGAAGAAGCGGACCGTGCGCTGGAAGACGACCTGCTGTCGGACGAGAAAGAGATCGCCGAGCACCTGATGCTGATCGACCTGGGCCGCAACGACGTGGGCCGGGTCTCGTCCACCGGTAGCGTGCGCCTGACCGAGAAAATGGTGATCGAGCGCTACTCGAACGTGATGCACATCGTGTCCAACGTGACCGGCCAACTGCGTGAAGGCCTGACCGCGATGGATGCGCTGCGGGCAATCCTGCCGGCGGGCACCTTGTCGGGTGCACCGAAGATCCGCGCAATGGAGATCATTGATGAGCTCGAGCCGGTCAAGCGTGGCGTCTACGGTGGTGCGGTCGGTTACTTCGCCTGGAACGGCAACATGGATACCGCGATTGCCATCCGTACTGCAGTGATCAAGGACGGCGAGCTGCACGTGCAGGCCGGTGGCGGCATCGTTGCCGACTCGGTGCCGGCGCTGGAGTGGGAGGAGACCATCAACAAGCGCCGGGCGATGTTCCGTGCCGTGGCGCTGGCTGAGCAGACTACCGCCAAGTAAATCGATTGGGGCTGCCTTGCAGCCCACTCGCGGCTAAAGCCGCTCCCACAGGGACCGCACAGGCTTCGAAACCTATGCAATACCTGTGGGAGCGGCTTTAGCCGCGAATGGGCCGCAAAGCGGCCCCAATGATTTAGAAGTCCACGCTGATTCCAAGGCTGACACCTTGCTGAGTCAATTCATCACTCTTGCGCCAGTTGTAGTTCCCGCGCAGGTGCACCCCCGTCACCAGCTCATGGCTCACCCCCAGGCTCGCCCGAGTCAGATCACTGTGCGGTGTATACCCGGTCAACGTGAAGTCATTCGCCGGCAATGTGGTCAGGTGCAGGGTCACATCCTGCTGGTCATCCTCGAACTCATGCTCCTGCGCCACCTCGGCGAACAGCCGGGTGCTCGGCAATACCTGCACGCTGCCAAGCAGCCCAACGCCCAGGCGCCGTGAAGTTCGCTCCTGGTCATCGAAGCCCAGTGCTGTCGAGCGCCCGCTCTTCTCGTCGTAGCCATCGACCTTCACCCGCGCATAATCGGCACTGATGAACGGTGCCAGTTGCCAGCGGCTGCTGTCGGCCGCCAGGTTGTAGCCCAGCCGGGCAGTCACCGCCCAGGCCTCGCCATCGGTGTCGCCCTTCTCGCTGCGGTCGTTGACGCCAAGCGCAAAGGTGCGCTTGAGGTCGCGGTAATCCAGATGGCCGGCGCTCAGCGCGGCATCGGCCCACCAGCGGTCCTGACGGAACTGGGCGAAGGCGCTGGCCAGGTAACTGTCGAGCTTGTAGTCCGAGTCCTGTTCACCAGCTTCCAGCTTCTGCCGGTACACGCCGCCGGCAAGGCCCAGGCGCCAGGCATCATTGAGCCGGTAACTGCCGCCCAGGGTCAGGTTGTAACCATGGCCGTCAGCGCTGGCAGCACTGTGCTGGTCATCGAAGTCCAGATCCTGGCCGCCAGTGCTGACGAAGGCCTGCCATTGGCCGACTGCCTGCCAGGGGGTCTGCCACTGGTTGCGCAGCTCGTCCTGGTGCGCGCGCAGGCTGGCGTGGGCCATTTCCGGCAGCAAGGTCAGCTCCCAGGGGGCGGAAATGATCGAGTAGGCGTAATCCGCGATCAGTTGCTGCCCGGCGATGGTCGGGTGCACTGAGTCATTGAACAGCAGTTTGCTCGGGTCGGGGTTGCTGCCGTTGATCCCGTAGACCGGGTTTTCCACGCAGTTGTCGCCGCTGTAGCAGGTGCCGACCAGGTTCTGCCCGGCGGCCAGGCCGAACTGGGTCGGACTGGCCAAGGCCTCGCTAAGCAATACCGGGATGTTCAAGGGGATGATTTCGGCGTCGATCTGCCCGAGCTGGCCGATCAGTGACTGGTTGAACACACTGGAGAGCTGCGTCAGTGCGTTTTGCTGTGGCGTACCGGTGAAGTTGGGGGTCTGCCCAAGGTCCGGCAACAGCCAGACCATGATGTAGCGCGCGCCGCCTTGCTGCAGGGCTTGGGCGCTGGCGGCGAGGCGGGCTCCTGCGGCTGCGGCGTCGGTCGGGCTGTTGACCAGACCCTGGAGAAAGTCGTTGCCACCGCCGGTCAGGTAGTACAGCGCGTTGGGGTCGGCGCGCAGGCCGTTGGCCAGATAGCCTGGCTTGTCACGCAGTACCTGCCCGGCGCCAGGGCGTCCTGGTGGGATGATCGTCTGCGACGTGCTGGTGATCGAGTCCAGGATCTGCTGTGTGGTGTAGCCGCCGACCGCCCAGTTGTTGCCATCGGCAAGCCCCAGTGCCTGGTTGACGGGGGAGGTGGAAGGGCCCAGCGCTGTCGGGTTCACACCCAACCGCCCGCCCAGGATCATCGGTGACACCGGGGCATAGTTGCCATTGGCATCGCGGTTGGTGAAGCGTGCGCCACCAAACTGCCCGGCATCACTGAGGCTGTCGCCAAACACGATCATTGTGGAGTAGGGCGAAGGGGCTGCGAAAGCCTGGCTGCAGGCCAAGGCCAATGAGGCAAAGGTAAAGCGCATCAAGGGTGCTTTTCGCATCGTTGAATATCCTTTTCATTGTTTTTATGAGCACTACCCGCCCGACCTTAGCAAATCGCTGTGCATCCCCCCCAAGTCCATTCGTTTCCCCGTGTTTACGGGCATATTGCGCCCGCCGCCCCGGTAGGCTACTGTGCGTGCAAGTATGAGCGAGACCTATCCTGTGTTGATCGTCAGCAAACTCTTGATGCGCGTTATCAAGGCCCACGCCCGTTGGCGTTGGCGCGCCTGACTTTATCTCCTGCCGGCCCGTCCGGCCCGTCCCCGTTTGCCTTCCTGTCCGTTTAGCGACCGCCCTTCGTGGCAAAGCCGTGCCCATGGTCGGTGTAGGAAGGTTCGTTTTTTGAAGTCAGTAGATTCAAGAGGTTTAGCCCGATGTTACTGATGATCGACAATTACGACTCATTCACTTACAACGTCGTTCAGTACCTTGGCGAGCTGGGTGCCGAGGTCAAGGTCATTCGCAATGACGAAATGACCATCGCCGAGATCGAAGCCCTCAACCCCGAGCGAATCGTCGTTTCCCCAGGCCCGTGCACGCCGAGCGAAGCAGGCGTGTCCATCGAAGCCATCCTGCATTTTGCCGGCAAGCTGCCGATCCTCGGCGTATGCCTGGGCCACCAGTCCATCGGCCAGGCCTTTGGCGGTGATGTGGTGCGTGCCCGTCAGGTCATGCACGGCAAGACCAGCCCAGTGCACCACCGCGACCTTGGCGTGTTCGCCGAGCTCAACAACCCGCTCACGGTGACCCGCTACCACTCGCTGGTGGTCAAGCGCGAAACCCTGCCGGATTGCCTGGAAGTCACCGCCTGGACTGCCCATGAAGACGGTTCGGTCGACGAGATCATGGGCCTGCGGCACAAGACCTTGAACATCGAAGGGGTACAGTTCCACCCCGAGTCCATCCTCACCGAGCAGGGCCACGAGCTGTTCGCCAACTTCCTCAAGCAGACCGGCGGCCACCGCTAAGGATCGATCATGGATATCAAGAATGCATTGAGCCGGATCGTCGGCCACCTGGACCTCAGCACCGATGAAATGCGCGACGTGATGCGCCAGATCATGACCGGCCAGTGCAGTGAAGCGCAGATCGGCGCCTTCCTGATGGGCATGCGCATGAAGAGCGAGAGCATCGACGAGATCGTCGGTGCGGTCTCGGTGATGCGCGAGCTGGCCGACAAGGTCGAACTGAAAAACCTTGATGGCGTGGTCGACATCGTCGGTACGGGTGGTGATGGCGCCAACATCTTCAACGTTTCCACCGCGTCGTCGTTCGTCCTCGCTGCCGCCGGCTGCACCGTGGCCAAGCATGGGAACCGCGCGGTATCGGGCAAGAGCGGCAGCGCCGACCTGCTGGAAGCCGCTGGCATCTACCTGAACCTGACGCCGACCCAGGTCGCCCGCTGCATCGACAGCCTGGGGATTGGCTTCATGTTCGCCCAGAGCCATCACAGCGCCATGAAATATGCTGCTGGCCCGCGTCGCGATCTGGGGCTGCGTACCCTGTTCAACATGCTCGGCCCGCTTACGAATCCGGCCGGTGTGAAGCACCAGGTAGTCGGCGTGTTCACCCAGGCGCTGTGCCGTCCACTGGCCGAGGTGCTGCAGCGCCTGGGCAGCAAGCATGTGCTGGTCGTGCATTCGAAAGATGGCCTGGACGAGTTCAGCCTGGCGGCGCCAACCTTTGTCGCCGAGCTGAAGAACGACGAGATCACTGAATATTGGGTCGAACCCGAAGACCTCGGCATGAAGAGCCAGAGCCTGCATGGCTTGGCGGTTGAAAACCCACAGGCTTCGCTGGAGCTGATCCGCGATGCCCTGGGCCGGCGCAAGACCGAAAACGGCCAGAAGGCCGCCGAAATGATCGTGCTCAATGCTGGCGCGGCGCTGTATGCCGCTGACCATGCCATGAGCCTGAAGGCTGGCGTGGAACTGGCCCACGACGTACTGCACACCGGGCTGGCCTGGGAGAAACTGCAGGAACTGGGCGCCTTTACTGCAGTATTCAAGGTGGAGAACGAAGCATGAGTGTGCCGACGGTGCTGGAAAGGATCATCGCCCGCAAGTTCCAGGAAGTGGCCGAGCGCAGCGCGCGCGTCAGCCTTGCCGAACTGGAGCGCCTGGCCAAGGCAGCCGATGCCCCGCGTGGCTTTGCCAATGCGCTGATCGAGCAGGCCAAGCGCAAGCAGCCGGCAGTGATCGCCGAAATCAAGAAGGCTTCGCCAAGCAAAGGCGTGATCCGCGAGCACTTCGTGCCGGCGGACATCGCCGTCAGCTACGAGAAGGGTGGGGCGACCTGCCTGTCGGTGCTGACCGATGTGGATTACTTCCAGGGCGCAGACGAGTACCTGCAGCAGGCCCGTGCGGCTGTTTCGCTGCCGGTGATCCGCAAGGATTTCATGGTCGACCCGTACCAGATCGTCGAGGCCCGTGCCTTGGGGGCTGACTGCGTACTGCTGATCGTGTCGGCGCTGGATGATGTGAAGATGGCGGAGCTGGCTTCGGTGGCCAAGGATGTCGGCCTCGACGTGCTGGTCGAAGTGCATGACGGCGATGAGCTGGAGCGTGCGCTGAAGACCCTCGATACGCCGCTGGTGGGGGTGAACAACCGTAACCTGCACACCTTCGAAGTCAGCCTGGAAACCACCCTCGACCTGCTGCCACGCATTCCACGCGACCGCCTGGCGATTACCGAGAGCGGTATTCTCAACCGTGCCGATGTCGAGCTGATGGAGATCAACGAGGTCTACTCGTTCCTGGTCGGTGAAGCGTTCATGCGCGCCCCGCAGCCGGGGCTGGAACTGCAGCGGTTGTTCTTCCCGGATCAGGTGAAGAAGACTGTTCAGCCTCTGGACTGATCGAAAAACGAAGCCGGCTTATTGCCGGCTTTTTTGTATGTATGTTCTGGCCTCTTCGCGGGCACGCCCGCTCCCACAGGGAACCCACAATCTTCAGGGCTGCGCTGTACCTGTGGGAGCGGGCATGCCCGCGAAGAGGCCGGTAAACCCAACATCATAGGTGGATCAATGACCGATCAACCCCTGGCCCTCACCGTTGAGCAGGGCCTGCATGCCGAGCAGGAGCTGCTGGCTGCCGTCTGCCGCGGCGATCATGATTGCGGCGTGCTGTTCTGGCGCCCAACCGATCACGCCCTGGTCATGCCACGCCGCATGAGCCGCCTGGACAACTTCGAAGCCGCCTGTTCGGAGCTTGCGATTGCCGGTTGGCCGGTGCTGCTGCGTGAAACGGGGGGCGAGCCGGTGCCGCAGTCGCACGCGACGGTGAACGTTGCACTGGTCTACGTGGCCCCGCGCAGCGAAGGCGACCATGGCCGTATCGAAAGTGCCTACGAGCGCCTGTGCCTGCCATTGTGCGATGTGTTGCGCGAGTGGGGCGGCGTTGCCTCGGTGGGTGAAATCGACGGTGCCTTCTGCGATGGCCGTTACAACGTCAACCTCAATGGCCGCAAACTGGTCGGCACGGCCCAGCGCTGGCGCCAGGGCCTGGGTGGCAAACGCCCGGTGGTGCTGGTGCATGGCGCGCTGCTGCTGGACAACGAGCGCGAATCGATGGTCGCGGCGGTCAACCGCTTCAATGAATGTTGTGAGCTGGAGCAGCGCTGTCGCGCCGACAGCCATATCGCGCTGCACGAAGTGGCGCCCGAGGCGCCCTGGTTCGAGCGCCTGTCCCTGGCCTACCGCGACGTGCTGGCGGCGCTGCCCAAGGATTAACGGGTGCCGTAGACCACCATGGTCTTGCCCTTGACCTGTACCAGGCTGCGTTCTTCGAGGTCCTTGAGGACGCGGCCGACCATTTCCCGTGAGCAACCGACGATTCGGCCGATTTCCTGACGGGTGATCTTGATCTGCATGCCGTCCGGGTGGGTCATGGCATCCGGTTGCTTGCACAGGTCGAGCAGGCAGCGGGCCACGCGGCCGGTGACATCGAAGAAGGCCAGGTCACCGACCTTGCGCGTGGTGTTGCGCAGGCGTTGGGCCATCTGGCTGCCCAGGGCGTAGAGAATCTCCGGGTCCTGGCGGGCCAGTTCGCGGAACTTGTCGTAGCTGATCTCTGCCACTTCGCACTCGGTCTTGGCGCGTACCCAGGCGCTGCGATGTTGCTCGCTGCCTGCCGGTTCGAACAGCCCCAGCTCGCCGAAGAAGTCGCCATTGTTGAGGTAGGCGATGATCATCTCGTGGCCTTCGTCGTCTTCGATCAGGATGGTGACCGAGCCCTTGATGATGAACGACAGCGTTTCGGCACGGTCACCGGCGCAGATGATGTTGCTTTTGGCGGTGTAGCGGCGGCGCTGGCAGTGAACCAGCAGCTTGTCGATGTTCTTGATCTTGGCGGGTAGGGCTGAGGCAACCATCACGAAATCCTGTTCGATGCGAGGCATAGGCTCTTGTTAGACCTTGTCTGGCGCGACGCGCCAGTCAATTGGCGCCAGCTTATCAGACAGCGCTGGAAGTTTTGACACTAAAGCGACTCGCATTGAGCTTTTCCGACAGGCATACAAGGCTTAAGCTGACACCCTTTTGCGAAATCCAGGAGTACGGACAGATGAAGGCACGCATCCAGTGGGCCGGTGAAGCGATGTTCCTCGGTGAATCGGGGAGCGGCCACGTGGTGGTGATGGACGGCCCGCCCGAGGCTGGTGGCCGCAACCTGGGCGTGCGCCCGATGGAAATGCTGCTGCTTGGCCTCGGTGGCTGCAGCAGCTTCGACGTGGTGAGCATCCTGAAGAAGTCGCGCCAGGCAGTGGAAAGCTGCGAAGCGTTCCTGGAAGCCGAGCGCGCCAGTGAAGACCCGAAGGTGTTCACCAAGATCCACATGAACTTCGTGGTCAAAGGGCGTGGGCTGAAAGAAGCTCAGGTCAAGCGTGCGGTGGAGCTGTCGGCAGAGAAGTACTGCTCGGCGTCGATCATGCTCGAACGTGCCGGTGTTGAAATCACCCATGGCTACGAAATCGTAGAGCTGGGCTGACCGCGGGATTGCAGGGCTGCACAGCAGCCCCGGCGATCGCCAGTCAGTCGCGCAGGGCCGGAAGGGCGGTCAACAACCATTCCGGCAAGCTGCTTCTGACCGCCTGACTCAACTGCTCACGCCGCTTCTGATACATCAGTCCCAGGCCGATCACCCCCAGCCCGATCAAGGTCAGCACCACCGGGAACAGCAGCGATTCGGCAAATACCTCGTAAGACAGATACCCCAGATACGCCGCTACCCCCAACGCCCCGAACACCATGAACACCGGCCGGCGCAACAGCACCGCCATGCCCATCAGCCCCAGGTTGATCAGGCAGTATAGCGCCTTGCCCAGTTCACTGTCGCTGTCCATCATCGTCAGCCCGCCCCAGAATGCCGCCAGGCCGGCCAGGTAGCCCCAATGGGCATAGTCCTCGCGGGTACGCCCGTCGATAACCAGGAACACCAGCAGCAAGCCGAGCCCGAACCACAGTGACACCGTACGCCGTTGTTCCCAGGAGAAGGGCGAGCCATAGGCCCATTCGCTCAGGTCCATGGACATGAACCACAGGGCCACCGCAATCGGCATCACCACGAAGGGGTAGGGGATCAGGCGCAGCATCAGCAGCCCGGCAACCACGGTGGCGGCCTCCATCAGCAGCCAGCCGCCCTGCACGTAGGTGTAGTACTGGTGATAGTCCGCTTGCGCATCATCCAGTGGCCACCAGCCCGCCAGGCGTTCGATGGCGAACACGACCAACGGTACGATGCTGACCGCGACGGCGGCCAGTACACCGGCGGCAACCGGTTGCCTGCGCCCCTGCAGGTTGAGGGCGAACGCCGTGAGGAGAACGATATAAAGCGTGGCGACTGCCAGCAAGGCGCCATCGCCAATACTCATCCAGGCTTCGGTGAGCAGCCAGCCCATCGCCCCCATGATCAGCAGAGCGCCGAAGTAGAAGGCGACATGGGCAAGCTGGAAACTGCCACGGGCGGGTGCGTGCTGGCGCAGAAACGCCAGCAAGGCCTGATCCTGGCCTGGCTGGAGAATGCCGGCTTGCACGGCGCGCGCCAGGTCCTTGGCGTCGATACGGTCCGTCATATGTGCGCCCTTGTCAGATGCGGTAAGTGCTCTTGGTCATGACCTTGGCCAGCAGGCTCATGCCGAAACGCACCGGCATCGGGAAGCGATAGCCGCCAGCTTCGAGTGCGGACTCGGCGTGCTGCTCTTCATCCACGCGCATCTGTTCGAGGATGGCGCGGGATTTTTCGTCTTCCTGCGGCAGCTGCTCCAGGTGTTCGTCCAGGTGCTTGCACACCTGATGTTCGGTGGCGGCGACGAAACCAAGGCTGACTTTGTCGCTGACCAGGCCAGCGAGGGCGCCGATGCCGAACGACATGCCGTAGAACAGCGGGTTGAGCACGCTCGGGTGGCTGCCCAGCTGGCGGATGCGCTGTTCGCACCAGGCCAGGTGGTCGACTTCTTCCTCGGCTGCATGCTCCATGGCCTTGCGCACTTGCGGCAGCTTGGCGGTCAGGGCCTGGCCCTGATATAGCGCCTGGGCGCAGACTTCGCCGGTATGGTTGATGCGCATGAGCCCGGCAATGTGGCGGGTCTGGCTGTCATCCAGTTCCGCATCCGGTTGGATGATCGCCGGCGATGGGCGGGAGGGTTGGCCGCTGAAGGGCAGCAAGGTGCGCATGGCGGTATCGGCCTGCAGCAACAAGCGGTCGAGCGGCGAATAGTGACGTTCGGTGGCCATCGGGCACCTCCGCTGAAGTGATGCCCGACAGTTTACCTCAATCGCTCGGGAGGAGCTTGCCTTGGGTCAGCCCGGTGGCCAGTGCATCTGGCGCTGGCCAAGCACGTGCATGTGGATATGGTAGACGGTCTGGCCACCTTGCTCGTTGCAGTTCATGACCACGCGGAAGCCATCCTCACAACCCAGTTCCTTGGCCAGGCGCTGGGCGGTGAACAGGATGTGACCGGCCAGGCCCTTGTCTTCTTCTGTCAGGTCATTGAGGGTGCGAATGTGCTTTTTCGGGATGACCAGAAAATGCACTGGCGCCTGCGGCATGATGTCGTGGAACGCCAGAACCTGGTCGTCCTCGTAGATGATCTTCGCCGGGATCTCCCGGTTGATGATCTTGATGAATAAATCTTCCACAGCACTTGCTCCATGGTGAGTGTCGGCCGAGTGTACTCAGCCGGGCGCCACTCGCCCAGAGGCTATTCCATGCCGACCGGGCAGTAGCGGCGGTGGATGAAGCCGGCCAGCTTGCGCGTCAGCCAGCGTGGCAGCAGGCGCGGCGCGAAGGCGAGCCAGCGATTGCGGCGTACCGGCATGATCACTGCGCGGTTCTTGGCCAATGCGCGCACTGTGTGCAGCGCCACTTCTTCAGGGCTCAGGCAACGGCTGTTACTTTCAAGCCTGGGGATGCGTCGGCGCGACGAGCGTACCGGGCCGGGGCAAAGTACCGATACCTTGATGCCGGCGGGCTTGAGCTCTTCACGCAGCGCTTCGCTGAAATTCATCACATAGGCCTTGCTGGCGGCATAGGTGGCCATGCCCGGCCCCGGCGCGACGGCGGCCAGGCCGGCGACGTTGAGGATCTGCCCGCCACCTTGCACCGCCATCAGGTTGCCAATGGCGTGGCACAGGCGGCTCAGGGCGAGGATATTGACCTCCAGCAGGTCCTGCTCGTCGGCCCATTCGTGGGCCAGGAACGGGCCATAGGTCCGCTGGCCGGCGCAGTTGACCAACAGGTCGATGCGTCGCTCGCCTTCTTCCAGTTCCAGTACGAAACCGGACAGCCGCAGGGGCTGGCTGAGGTCGCAGGCGCGCAGCAGCACTTCGACGCCGAAGCGTTGGGCCAGTTCGAGCGCTACCGGCTCCAACGTTTCTCGATGGCGTGCCACCAGGATCAGGTTGCGCCCGCGCCGTGCCAGGGCTTCCGCCAGGGCCAGGCCCAGGCCGCTGGAAGCGCCGGTAATCATGGCGTAACGGGTCATGCAAGGCTCCTGGGGACTGAAGAGGGCGCCTAGTGTACAGCCTGGCCGGGCGAGTTGTTGCCTTTTGCTACAGGGCCTTGACGCGCAACGCCAGGGAACGCTCAAGGGCCGCGCGGTACTCGCCGTGCAGGCGTTCGATCAGTGTGGCGGCAGCGGGCAGGTCATGGATGTCGCCGACGCCCTGGCCGGCCGACCAGACGGTTTTCCAGGCCTTGGCTTCATCGTCGATCGGCTTGAGCTTGCCTTGCTCGTGCCCGGACTTCAGTGCAGCCATGTCATAGCCGGCCTGTTCCAGGCTGGGGCGCAGGAAACTGGCCGGGATGCCGGACACGGCGGGGGTGTGGACGATGTCCGCGGCTTGGGCTTCGAGCAGCATCTGCTTGTAGGCCGCCTGGGCATGGCTTTCGTGGGTGGCGATGAAACGTGTGCCCATGTAGGCCAGGTCGGCACCGAGCAGCTGCGCGGCGAGAATCTCGTGACCATGGTTGATACAGCCGGCCAGCAACAGGGTCTTGTCGAAGAACTGGCGGATTTCGGCTGCCAGGGCGAACGGGCTCCAGGTACCGGCATGGCCGCCGGCGCCCGCGGCCACCGCGATCAGCCCATCGACGCCAGCTTCGGCGGCTTTCTCCGCGTGACGCCGGGTGGTGACATCATGAAACACCAGGCCGCCATAGCCGTGCACCGCATCCACCACTTCCTTCACGGCACCGAGGCTGGTGATGACAATGGGTACGCGGTGCTCGACGCACAGTGCGAGGTCGGCCTGCAACCGTGGGTTGGTCGGGTGGACGATCAGGTTTACCGCATAGGGTGCAGGCGCCTGCAACTGTGCCAGGCCTGCCTCAATTTCTTCCAGCCAGGCCTTGAAGCCGGCACTGTCACGCTGGTTCAGCGCCGGGAAGCTGCCGACCACGCCGCTGCCACAGCAGGCCAGCACCAGCTGGGGGTTGGAAATCAGGAACATCGGTGCCGCCACCACAGGCAAGCGCAGGCGTTGTTCGAGCGAAGCGGGCAGGGACATGGGTGAGGCTCCATCGGGTTATGTCAGAACGGTTTGACCACCACGAGAATCACGATGCCCAGCAGGAACAGCACCGGCACCTCGTTGAACCAGCGGTAGTAGACGTGACTGCGGGTATTGTTGCCAGCGGCGAAGCGTTTGCGCTGTGCACCACAGATGTGATGGTAGCCGGTCAGCAGAATCACCAGGGTGAGCTTGGCATGCAGCCAACCTTGGCTCAGCCAGCCTGGGGTGAGGTAGAGCATCCAGGCGCCGAACACGTAGGTGGCGATCATTGCCGGGTTCATGATGCCGCGGTACAGCTTGCGCTCCATGGTGACGAAGCGTTCCTGGCTGATGCTGTCCTGGCTCTGGGCGTGGTAGACGAACAGCCTGGGCAGGTAGAACAGGCCGGCGAACCAGCAGACCACGCTGACGATATGCAGCGCTTTGATCCATAGGTAAAGCATGGAGGGAGTTCCTTCAGGTAATCACGGTCGTCAGATAGTAGAGCCCAAGCGCCCGAAGGGGCACCCCAAGAGTTGTTACAGGCGCTTTGCGCCCCTATTATCGTGCGCTTTCCAGACGGCTCGTTGATAAGGGGCAAGCGTTATGATCAAGGTCGGTATCGTCGGCGGCACGGGTTACACCGGCGTCGAACTGTTGCGTCTGCTGGCACAGCATCCACAGGCCGAAGTGGCGGTCATCACTTCGCGCTCCGAAGCGGGCGTGGCGGTCGCCGACATGTATCCGAACCTGCGCGGTCACTACGACGGCCTGGCTTTCAGCGTGCCGGACAGCAAGACCCTGTCCGCCTGCGACGTGGTGTTCTTCGCCACCCCGCACGGTGTCGCCCATGCCCTGGCTGGCGAGCTGCTGGCGGCCGGGACCAAGGTCATCGACCTGTCTGCAGACTTCCGCCTGCAGGACGCGACCGAATGGGGCAAATGGTACGGCCAGCCCCATGGCGCTCCAGAGCTGCTCAAGGACGCCGTGTACGGCCTGCCTGAAGTCAACCGTGAAAAGATCCGCCAGGCGCGCCTGATTGCGGTGCCGGGTTGCTACCCGACCGCCACCCAGCTGGGCTTCCTGCCGCTGCTCGAAGCCGGCCTGGCCGACCCTTCGCGCCTGATTGCCGACTGCAAGTCGGGCGTCAGCGGCGCTGGCCGTGGTGCAGCGGTCGGCTCGCTGTTCTGTGAGGCTGGCGAAAGCATGAAAGCCTACGCGGTCAAGGGCCACCGTCACCTGCCTGAGATCAGCCAGGGCCTGCGCCTGGCTGCTGGCAAGGACGTCGGCCTGACCTTCGTGCCGCACCTGACGCCGATGATCCGTGGTATCCACGCCACCTTGTATGCGACCGTCGCCGACAAGTCGGTCGACCTGCAGGCGCTGTTCGAGAAGCGTTACGCCGATGAGCCGTTCGTCGACGTGATGCCGGCCGGCAGCCACCCGGAAACCCGCAGCGTGCGTGGTGCCAACGTCTGCCGTATCGCCGTTCATCGCCCGCAGGGTGGTGACCTGGTGGTGGTGCTGTCGGTGATCGACAACCTGGTCAAGGGCGCATCGGGCCAGGCAGTGCAGAACCTCAACATCCTGTTCGGCCTGGACGAGCGCATGGGCTTGTCCCACGCCGGCCTGCTGCCGTAAGCGCTTGCTGATGGAAAAGGCCCGCCGTGTGCGGGCCTTTTTGTTTGTCGCGACTAAAGCCGCACAATTCTTGACCGATTTTCTCGGAGAAGCGGATAATGCGCGTCATCGAGTTTTATGGCGGCTACTGCGCCGGGAGAATCAACATGAGCGTCGAAACCTTCACCCCTACGGCTTTGGAATTCACCCACGGCGCCGCGCAAAAGGTGAAGAACCTGGTTTCCGAAGAAGGCAATGACCGCCTGAAGCTGCGCGTGTTCGTCACCGGTGGCGGCTGCTCGGGCTTCCAGTACGGTTTCACCTTCGATGAAGACGTGGCCGAAGATGACACCATTGTCGAGCGTGAAGGTGTTTCGCTGGTGGTCGACCCGATGAGCTTCCAATACCTGGCCGGTGCCGAAGTGGACTACCAGGAAGGCCTGGAAGGTTCGCGTTTCGTGATCAAGAACCCGAATGCCGCGACTACTTGCGGTTGTGGCTCCTCGTTCTCGATCTGAAGCCAGGCTCTACGAAAACGCCGCGCTATTGCGCGGCGTTTTGCATTCTGACTTGGGGTCAGGCCGGGTAGATCGCGCCGAGTACGCGTAGCCCCTTGGCCGCCGTCACGCTTGGGCGATTGGCGGCAATGCCCTCAAGGCAGCAGTGGGCGAGCCAGGCAAAGGCCATGGCCTCGACCCAGTCCGGATCCACGCCCTGTGCACCAGTGCTGGTGACCCTGGCCTTCGGCAGCAGTTCGGCAAGGCGAGCCATCAGGGCGCCATTGCGAGCGCCGCCGCCGCAGACCAGCAGTGCCTCGGTGCCTTGCTGGGCGTTCTGTAGCGATTCGATGATGCTGCGTGCGGTCAGCTCCAGCAGGGTGGCCTGGACATCTTCGTCACGGTAGGCCGGCAGATCCGCCAGGTGGCCATCCAGCCAGGGCAGGTTGAACACCTCGCGGCCGGTGCTTTTCGGGCCGCTGCCGGCGAAGAACGGGTCACTCAGCAGGCTGCTGAGCAAATCGGCTTGCACCTTGCCACTGGCAGCCCAGGCGCCATCGGCATCATAGGCCTGGCCACGCTTGCGCTCGATCCAGGCGTCCAGCAATACGTTGCCTGGCCCGCAGTCGAAGCCATGCACCGGCTTGTCGCGCTCGATCAGGCTCAGGTTACTGAAGCCACCCACATTGAGCACTGCCAGGTGTTGGCCGAGGTGGCTGAACAGGGTTTCATGGAAGGCCGGTACCAGCGGTGCGCCCTGGCCGCCTGCCGCCACATCGCGACGGCGGAAGTCGGCGACCACGCTGATGCCGGTAAGCTCGGCGAGCAGTGCGGGGTTGCCGATCTGCACGGTGAAGCCGCGAGCCGGCTCATGGCGGATGGTCTGGCCGTGGCTGCCAATGGCGCGGATGGCGTCGGCGTGCAGCCCTTGCTTGGCCAGCAATTGCCGTACGCCTTCAGCTGCCAGGCTGGCCCAGCGGTTTTCCGCCAGGGCGGCGCGGGCAATCTCGTCAGGGCCGCTGCTGCAGAGGCTGAGCAGTTGCTGGCGCAGGTCGGTCGGCATGGGGAGGTAGTGAGTGGCGAGCAACTGAAGCTGCTCGCCTTGATTGATCAAGGCGATGTCCAGGCCATCGAGGCTGGTGCCGGACATCACCCCCAGATAGAGCGCCATGGATCAGCGCTTGTTCGCTGCGAGCATGGTGGCCTTTTCCTGGTCCATGCGGGCGATCAGTGGTTGGCTCTGCTGCAGGAAGCGCTGGCGTTCGTTCTTGGCGATCGGGTCAGCCATCGGCACCTTCTGGCTCAGCGGGTCGACGTGCACGCCGTTGACCTGGAACTCGTAGTGCAGGTGCGGGCCGGTCGACAGGCCAGTGGTACCGATGTAACCGATGATCTGGCCCTGCTTCACGTTGCTGCCGGTCTTGATGCCCTTGGCGAAGCCCTGCATATGACCGTAAAGGGTCTTGTAGCTGTTGCCATGGGCGATGATCACGGTGTTGCCGTAACCACCGCGGCGGCCGGCCAGTTCGATGCGACCATCACCGGCTGCCTTGATAGGCGTACCACGCGGGGCGGCGTAGTCCACGCCCTTGTGCGCGCGGATCTTGTTCAGGATGGGGTGCTTGCGACCGGCGGAGAAGCGCGAGCTGATGCGGGCGAAGTCGACCGGGGTACGGATGAATGCCTTGCGCAGGCTGTTGCCGTCGGCGGTGTAATAGCTGGTGTTGCCCTGCTTGTTGGTGTAGCGCACGGCGGTATAGGTCTTGCCGCGGTTGGTGAAGCGTGCGGACAGGATGTTGCCGGTGCCGACCACCTTGCCGTCCATGACCTTCTGCTCGTAGACCACGTCGAACTCGTCGCCCGGGCGGATATCCTGGGCGAAATCGATGTCATAGCCCAGGACCTTGGCCATATCCATGGTCATGCTGTGGGACAGGCCGGCGCGCTGGGCCGAGGCCGACAACGAACTCTTGATCACGCCATGGGCGTAAGCGGTGCGGACCACAGGCTTGCTGATCTCGCGATCAAAGGTGTACCCCTTGGCGGTCTTGGTCAGGCGGATGGTTTCGAGGTTGCTGACCTTGCTGTGCAGGCTGGTCAGCTGGCCATCTTTGTCGAGTTCGAACTGCAGCACCTGGCCATGCTTCAGCTGGCTGAACTGCTTTGCTTGCTTGTTGCTGGCCAGCAGGTCATGCACGGCATTGGCCGGCAGGCCGACCTTGGCGAACAGGGTAGACAGGGTATCGCCACGGGAAACGGTCACTTCGCGGTGACCTGGTTCCTTGACTTCAGGCTTTTTCTCGGTAGCAGGTGCTTCTTGTGCTGCTTGCTCGGTGTTGGCTTCAGCGCCGTCGATCTGGACGAAGGGAGAGCCCTGGTCGGCTTGGGTGTGTACCAGCGGGGTGGCGATGGACTCATCCTTCAGCTGATCGGCCGGGCTTTCCAGCTCCAAGCTGAGGGTGGTCTTCTTGGCTTCGACTTCGCTTGAGGGAAATACCAGCAGTGCCAGGCTGAGCAGGGCGGCGATGCCGCTGGCGGCCAACAGATGGCTTTTCGGATAAAGCGGGGGCGCTTTAGGCGTTTCGTTGGTCATAGTTAAGGTGACTTTGAAGAAAAATGAATGTGGAAAAGATGAATGACATGATGAAGATGAAATAACTGTATAAAATATAACCAAATCTACTTTCGCGCAAGGGCGCGTAGACGCCGTGACGCGTCGGTCGGGTCACATTTCATTTCGAAACTTGTAATTGATGGCCGATCTTGTATGGTTGGCTCCCTTTGAATCTGAGCCTTGCGGGTCTGTCTATGAAGTCGGTTGAAGAGCAGCTGGCGCTTATCAAGCGCGGTGCGGAAGAGGTGTTGGTCGAGTCGGAACTGGTCGAGAAGCTCAAGCGCGGCCAGCCTCTGCGTATCAAGGCAGGCTTTGACCCGACTGCGCCTGACCTGCACCTGGGGCACACGGTGCTGATCAACAAGCTGCGCCAGTTCCAGGAGCTGGGGCATCAGGTCATCTTCCTGATCGGTGACTTCACCGGCATGATCGGTGACCCGAGCGGCAAGAGCGCCACGCGTCCGCCGCTGACCCGCGAGCAGGTGCTGGACAACGCCGAGACCTACAAGCAGCAAGTGTTCAAGATTCTTGATCCGGCCAAGACCGAGGTTGCGTTCAACTCCACCTGGATGGACCAGTTGACGCCGGCCGACTTCATTCGCCTGGCATCGCAATACACCGTTGCGCGCATGCTCGAGCGTGACGATTTCGACAAGCGCTACACCACCAACCAGCCGATCGCTATCCATGAGTTCCTCTACCCGCTGGTGCAAGGCTACGATTCCGTGGCGTTGAAGGCTGATGTGGAGTTGGGTGGGACCGACCAGAAGTTCAACCTGCTGATGGGGCGCGAGTTGCAGCGTTCCTACGGCCAGGAAGCGCAGAACATCGTGACCATGCCATTGCTCGAAGGGCTTGATGGCGTGAAGAAGATGTCCAAGTCGCTGGGTAACTATGTCGGCATCCAGGAAGCGCCGGGTGTGATGTACAGCAAGCTGGTGTCGATCCCGGACACCCTGATGTGGCGTTACTTCGAGCTGCTGAGCTTCCGCTCGATGGAAGAGATCGATCAGTTCCGCGCCGACGTTGCCAATGGTGCGAACCCGCGTGACATCAAGATCAAGCTGGCCGAAGAGATCGTTGCGCGCTTCCATGGTGAAGAAGCTGCAGCCAATGCTCACCGTGCGGCGGGTAACCGCATGAAGGAAGGTGAGTTGCCGGAAGATCTGCCAGAGATTGAAGTGGCCGCGGCTGAAGACTTGCCAATCGCTGCGGTGCTGAACCGTGCGGGCCTGGTGAAGAACTCGGCGCAGGCGCGTGACCTGCTCAGTGGTGGTGCGGTAAAGGTCGATGGTGTGGTGGTCGATAAGGATTTCATGTTTGCCCTCGGTGCGACCCATGTGTGCCAGGCGGGTAAGAAATCGTTTGGCCGGGTTACCCTCAAGGCGTAGTGAGCGCCTGGTGGTGTAGCTATATAGAAGCGGGGAGGCCGATAGGCCTCCCCGCTTTGCTTTCAGCGATATTAAAGTTTCTTGAAATTAAGGGTTGACGGGGTTTCGAATCCCCTTATAATGCGCCCCACTTCCAGCGACATCGGAACGACAAACTCCTTGAGATTCAATGAGTTAGGTAGTTAAGGTGGTGTTGGAGG
>NZ_JAGIBG010000020.1 GCF_017744435.1 Pseudomonas sp. | reverse complement strand
TTCCTTTTTTATTTATAGCTTTATGAATTTCACTGGCCCTTTCGCGGGTGAACCCGCTCCCACAGGGATCGCCACAGGCTCGAATATTGTGGTGATCGTTGTGGGAGCGGGTTCACCCGCGAAAGGGCCAGTGAAATTCATAAAGCTATAAATAAAAAAGGAATTGCCCCATGCGCGCCCTCGCCGCCCTCAGCCGCTTCGTCGGCAACACCTTCGCCCTGTGGGTGCTGGTGTTCGCCGTGCTGGCCTTCCTGATGCCCCAGTGGTTCATCGCCCTCAAGGTCGCCATCGTGCCACTGCTGGGCCTGGTGATGTTCGGCATGGGCCTGACCCTCAAGCTCGACGACTTCGCCGCCCTCGCCCGCCAGCCCTGGCGAGTGGCCCTGGGTGTGGTGGCACACTTCGTGATCATGCCGGGCATGGCCTGGCTGCTGTGCCAGCTGTTCCACCTGCCGGCGGAAATCGCCGTCGGCGTGATCCTGGTCGGCTGCTGCCCGAGCGGCACGGCATCGAACGTGATGGTCTGGCTGTCCAAGGGCGACCTGGCGCTGGCAGTGGCGATCGCTGCGGTAACCACTCTCCTCGCTCCGTTGCTGACCCCGGCACTGATCTGGTTCCTGGCCTCGGCCTGGCTGCCGGTGTCCTTCATGGACATGTTCTGGTCGATCCTGCAGCTGGTGATGCTGCCGATCGTCCTCGGCGTGCTGGCCCAGCGCTTGCTGGGTGCGCGGGTGCAGATGGCAGTGCAGGTGCTGCCACTGGTGTCGGTGGTGAGCATCGTGATGATCGTCTGTGCGGTGGTGGCGGCCAGCCAGGCCAAGATCGCCGAATCCGGCTTGCTGATCATGGCGGTGGTGGTGCTGCACAACACCTTTGGTTATCTGCTGGGTTACCTCACCGGCCGGCTCTGCAAGCTGCCGCTGGCCCAGCGCAAGTCGCTGGCGCTGGAGGTGGGCATGCAGAACTCGGGGCTGGGGGCGGCGCTGGCGGCGGCGCATTTCTCGCCGCTGGCGGCGGTGCCGAGCGCGTTGTTCAGCGTCTGGCACAACATCTCCGGAGCGCTGCTGTCGACCTGCTTCCGGCGGATGGAAGAGCCTTCGAGCGAGGCTGAAGAGGTTGAGCCGGCCAGGCATTGATGTGTACCCTGATGGCCACTGTGAGGACGACCTCACGACGCACTGCGTGACCATCCCGGGGACGGCCCCATCATTTGCAACGATGGAGACGCATCATGTCCTGGATCATCCTGTTCTTCGCCGGCCTGTTCGAGGTCGGCTGGGCCGTCGGCCTGAAATATACCGACGGCTTCAGCAAACCCCTGCCTACCGTACTGACCGTCGCCGCCATGGCCATCAGCCTGGGCCTGCTGGGCCTGGCCATGAAGGAACTGCCGCTGGGCACCGCCTATGCCATCTGGACCGGTGTCGGTGCCGTTGGCACGGTGATCGCCGGGATCATCCTGTTCGGCGAGTCGATGGCCCTGGTGCGGCTGGCCAGCGTGGCGCTGATCGTCACCGGCCTGATCGGCCTGAAAGTCAGCGCCAGCTGATCCCCTTCCTTAACGCAGGCCGCCGCGCAAGCGGCTGACCTGCTCACGCAGGGCTTCTGGCTGCGCCGCCTCCACCGGGATGGCGGCGCCGGCCACGATGGTCACCCGCGACCACAGGCGCTTGAAGAAGCCCTTGGCCGGGTCGCGGCTGAAGAAGCTCCCCCACAGGCCCTGCAGCGCCAGCGGAATCACCGGCACCGGGGTTTCTTCGAGGATGCGGCTGACGCCCCCCTTGAACACATCGATCTCGCCGTCGCCGGTCAGCTTGCCCTCCGGGAAAATGCACACCAGTTCACCGTCCGCCAGGTATTCGGCGATACGGGCGAAGGCTCGCTCGTAGGTGGCCTGGTCTTCGCTGCGCCCGGCAATCGGAATGGCGCCTGCCGTGCGGAACACGAAGTTGAGCACCGGCAGGTTGTAGATCTTGTAGTACATGACGAAGCGGATCGGCCGGCGGATCGCCCCGCCCAGCAGCAGCGCATCGACGAAGGACACGTGGTTGCACACCAGCAGCGCCGCGCCTTCGTCAGGGATGCGTTCAAGGTCGCGGTGCTGCACGCGGTACATCGAGTGGCTGAGCAGCCAGATCAGGAAGCGCATGGTGAATTCGGGCACGATCCTGAAGATGTAGGCATTGACCAGCACGTTCAGCAGCGACACCACCAGGAACAGCTGCGGAATGCTCAGCTTGAGCACGCTCAGCAGCACGATGGTGAAGATCGCCGAGACCACCATGAACAGGGCATTGAGAATGTTGTTGGAGGCGATCACCCGGGCCCGCTGGTCTTCAGCGGTGCGTGCCTGGATCAGGGCGTACAGCGGCACGATGTAGAAGCCGCCGAACACGCCGAGGCCGACGATCGACACCAGTATCCACCAGGCCTGGTGCATGCCCAGCAGCGCCAGCCAGTCGTGCGGCTGGGCGCCAGCCGGCACGTCACCCGAGTGCCACCACCAGAGCAGGCCGAACAGGGTCAGGCCGAACGAGCCGAACGGCACCAGGCCGATTTCCACCTTGCGCCCGCTGAGGCGTTCGCACAGCAGCGAACCGAGCGCGATGCCCACCGAGAACAGGGTCAGCACCAGGGTCACGGCGGTCTCGTCGCCGTGCAGCCACTCTTGGGCGTAGGTCGGGATCTGGGTCAGGTAGATGGCGCCGACGAACCAGAACCACGAGTTGCCGACGATCGAGCGCGACACCGCCGGGGTCTGCCCCAGGCCCATGCGCAGGATCACCCACGACTGCTTGAAGATGTTCCAGTCCAGTGCCATCTGCGGCGACGCGGCCGCAGCACGTGGAATCCAGCGGCTGGCCAGGTAGCCCAGCACGGCGGTGCCGACTACGCCTCCCGCCACCACCGTGGCGTAGCTGTCGTTGGCCATCATCACCCCGGCGCCGATGGTGCCGACCAGGATGGCGAGGAAGGTGCCCATCTCCACCAGGCCGTTGCCGCCGACCAGTTCTTCTTCACGCAAGGCCTGGGGCAGGATCGAGTACTTCACCGGGCCGAACAGCGCCGAGTGGGTGCCCATGCCGAACAGCGCCACCAGCATCAGCGTGAGGTGGTTGGTGACGAAGCCGATGGCGCCGACCGCCATGATGCCGATTTCGGCCAGCTTGATCGCGCGGATCAGCGCGTCCTTGGCGAACTTCTCGCCAAACTGCCCACCCAGTGCCGAGAACAGGAAGAACGGCAGGATGAACAGCAGCGCGCAGAGGTTGACCCAGATCGAACGGTCACCGTCGCCCAGGCTGAGCTTGAACAGGATCGCCAGGATCAGCGACTGCTTGAACAGGTTGTCGTTGAAGGCACCCAGCAGTTGGGTGACGAAGAACGGCAGAAAACGCCGCTTGCCGAGCAAGGTGAATTGGGAGGGGTGACTCATCGTCCTTGTTCCTGAGTGTCTTTTGTCATTGGAGGCACGCGGAGCGCTGCAAGCCACAAATCTGCATGGGAATGCTTGCGCCTGGCAAGGAACACGAGGCAATTCAGGAACCCGCTCACACTTTGATATCACGGTGACATTAATTTCCGCTCAATCACTGTTCAGATTCTGTCACTCACGCCGATAATTCATATAGATGACTATATCTAACAGAAGGAACAGACCTCAGGTCTCCTCCAACGCACAAGAAAAGGAGCTCGGCAGTAATGTTTACCTGGTTAGGCGACCTCAGGATCGCCCATAAACTCTTCCTCGGTTTCGGCCTGGTGCTGTGCCTGACCCTCGTGCAGTCGCTGATCAGCTGGGACGGCCTGGGCAGCCTGGTACGGCGCAGCGAGGTGGTCAGCGATGTTTCGCGCCTCAACGACGCCCTCGGCGACCTGCGCGAAGCGCGCTTGCGCCACGCCATGGCCAACGGCGCAACCGCCGAGAGCAAGCAGCTGCAAGTTGCGCTGGAGGCCTTCAAGCCGACGCTGGAAAAGCTGCGCGAGGTGATGATCAAGGCGCAGACCCATGCGCTGCTCAACACCGCCGACCAGGCACTGCAGGGCTACAGCGGCAACCAGGCCGCCAGTTTCCGCGCCTATGAAAAGATGCGCGCCGCACAAAAGGAAATGGGCGTGCTGGCCACCCAGTCGTTCGCCAGCATCGAGCAGATTCGCAATCAGGTGCGTGCCTTGCCCGATGCCGAGCAGCGGTTCGTGCGCATCGAGGCGATCAACCAGATTCGCGAAAACCTGATCCTGCTGCGCTACCACGTTCGCGGTTATACCGGTAACACCAACGCCGAGACCGAGAAACTGATGAACGCCCAGATTGCCACCACGGTGAATGACCTGCCCGGGCTGGTCGCCCGCTTCAACGGCAGTTTCCCGCAGCAGTTCCAGCAACTGGAGCAACAGGTACAGGCCTACGCCAAGGCCGTCGAGGCGTTCCGTGGCGAGGTCAGCCACCTGGTGGGCTACCGCGCCGCCATGGCCAACGACATCGAGACCCTCAACGGTGTCATTGGCCAATTGCTGGACGACCAGGCTGTGCTGGTCGCCAAGGACAGCCACTTCGCCCGCACCCTGCAGATCGCCACCACCCTGCTCGCCTTGCTGATCGGCGCCCTGGCTGCCGTGGTCATTGCCCGGCAGATCAGCCAGCCGCTGCGCCAGGCACTCAAGGCCATGGAACAGGTGGCTGCCGGTGACCTCAGCGAACAACCGACCAGCCGCCGCCGCGACGAAGTCGGCCAGTTGCAGAACGCCTTGCAAGGCATGACCCGTAACCTGCGCGAGCTGATCGCCCAGGTGCGCGATGGCATTTCGCAGATAGCCAGCGCCACCGAGGAGCTTTCGGCGATCACCGAGCAGACCAGCGCTGGCGCCAACAACCAGAAGGTGGAAACCGACCAGGTGGCCACGGCCATGCAGGAAATGGCTGCCACCGTGCACGAAGTGGCGCGCAATGCTGGCGACGCTTCCGAGGCTGCCAGCGCCACCGACGAGGAAGCCCGTGAAGGTGACAGCGTGGTCAACCGCGCTGTGGCCCAGATCAGCCGACTCGCCAGCCAGGTGGACGCCACTGGCGAAGCCATGGGCGCGCTACGCACCGAGAGCCAGCGTATCGGCAAGGTCATGGACGTGATCAAGGCCGTGGCCGAGCAAACCAACCTGCTGGCGCTCAATGCCGCCATCGAAGCGGCGCGGGCTGGTGAAGCGGGCCGTGGTTTTGCGGTGGTGGCCGATGAAGTGCGCAGCCTGGCACAGCGTACCCAGGCGTCGACCTTGGAGATCGAGTCGGCGATTGGCAGCCTTGAGGACGGCACCCGTTCGGTGAGCGAGTTGATGGAGCAGAGCCAGAGCCTGACCGAAAGCAGCGTGGCGCTGGTGCGTGAGGCTGGGGTGGCGCTGGAGGGGATTACCCAGCGCGTGTCGGCGATTCAGCTGATGAACCAGCAGATTGCGGCGGCTTCGGAGCAGCAGAGCGCGGTGGCTGAAGAGATCAGCCGCAGCGTGGTGACGGTGCGGGATATTTCCGAACAGACCGCCGAGGCCAGTCAACAGACTTCGGCGTCCAGTGTGGAGCTGGCGCGGTTGGGCGGGCAGTTGCAGCAGATGATCAGCCGGTTCCGCTTCTGATCAGCAAAAAACGTCCCATTGCCTGAGAAGGCGGTGGGACATCTTTGAGAGTGACTTCGCCTGTACTGCCCTCTTCGCGGGCATGCCCGCTCCCACAAGTACCGTGCAGTCTTCAAGCCTGTGGTGATCCTGTGGGAGCGGGCGCGCCCGCGAAGAGGCCGGCACAGGCGCTACATCACTCGAACCCGAAAAACGCCTGCGCGGTATCCACCAACAGCGCCCGGCGCAACTCAGCCGAGCACCCCAGAGCCTCGAACTGCTCGACCGCCGTGGAAAAGCTCACCGATGATTCATGCTGGGTATGCGGCCAGTCACTGCCCCACATCAATCGCTCTGCCCCATAGTGGGCCTCAAGCGCACACAGGGCCTGCCGTGCGAATGCCAGGTTCTGCTCCGGCGTGCCTTCCAGCCGGTAGATACCCGACACCTTGACCCACACCTTGCCCTTGCCGCCCAGCGTCAACAGCTCGGCAAAGCCCGGCTGCCCCAGACCCAGGCGGGCATCGGGGCGGCCAAAGTGATCGACGACGATATCCAGCCCATAAGGCTCAAGCGCCCGCACCAGTGCAGGAATGTCCGCGACATGGCGGTGCAGCTCCAGGTGCCAGCCCTGATCACCGATGCGCTCCAGCAGGGGCCGCCATTCGGCCCCCGTCAAGTCTGGAAGGCCCTGGCCCATGAGGTTCAGGCGCACGCCCCTGACCCCAAGCCGAGCCATCTCCTGCAGCGTCTCGCGCTCGACGTCCCGGTCAAGCATCACCACCCCGCGCAGTTGCCCCGGCACGGTTTGCAGGGCGCTGAGCAGGTAGCGGTTGTCGGTGCCCAGGAAACTGGGCTGCACCAACACGCCATGGCTGAAACCGTGGGCCAGCAGCTGGCCGAGGTAGTCACCCAGCGGCGCATCGTAGCTGGGCGCGTAACGCCGCTCGCTGGCCAGGTTCAGCCCACGGCTGAACACGTGGGCATGGCTGTCGATGGCGGTCAGGTGTGAAACAGGAACGTCGGGCATGGTCATCACAGGACAGTCAGGTTACTTGGCGACAGCGCCAGCCATTGCCGGCGCAGGTGTGGCCTCGAGGTTGCGGCCACGGGTTTCCGGCAGGCACAGCGCGGCGAGCATGGCCACGCCGTAGGCAATGCCGGCATCGATACCGATCGCGCTACCCAGCGACATGGATTCGCTCATGTGGCCGACCAGAAACGGGAACACCGCCGACAGCACGCGGCCGAAGTTGTAGCAGAAGCCGACCCCGGCACCGCGCACGTCGGCCGGGTACAGCTCGTTGAAGAACGCCCCCAGGCTGGCCGGGATGCCGGCGGCGAAGAAGCCCAGCGGGAAGCCGAGGAACAGCATCTGGGTATTGGTCAGCGGGAAGAACACATAGGCCTGCACGGTGAGCACGCAGCACAGCGCGAACAGCAGGATGTTCTTGCGCCGGCCGATGCGGTCGATCAGCAGGCCGCTGGCCACGCAACCACACCAGAAGGCGAAGATGATCACCGCCAGGTAGCCACCGGAGTTTAGGACCGACAGGTTGCGTTCGGTCTTGAGGAAGGTTGGCAGCCAGGTCATCACCGCGTGGTAACCACCATGGGCCCCCAGGCCCAACAGGCCGCCGAGCAGGGTCACGCGCAGCAGCTCCGGGCGGAAGATGCCGGCCATGGACTTGAAGAAGCTGCCGGGAATGGCCTTGTCCTTTTGCAGGCGCTGGAAGCTGTCCGGCTCCGGCACGTTGCGGCGCACCCAGATGATCAGCAGCGACGGCAGCAGGCCGACGAAGAACATCACCCGCCAGGCGTACTCGGCCGGTACCAGCGAATAGATCAGGGTGAACAGGCCCACCGCCAGGCCCCAGCCCACGGCCCAGGCGCTCTGCACGGTGCCCATGACCTTGCCGCGGTATTTCGGGTTGATGGTCTCGGCCATCAGCACCGCGCCGGCCGCCCACTCGCCACCGATACCGAAGCCCTGCATGGCCTTGACGAACAGCAGCGGATAGAAGCCGGTGACGAACGCCGAGAGAAAGGTGAAGAAGGAGAACCAGAGGATCATCCACTGCAGGGTCCGCACCCGGCCATAGCGGTCCGACAGGGTGCCGCCGAGCCAGCCACCGATCGCCGAGGTGACCAGGGTCAGGCCGCTGATCAGGCCGGCATCGCCCTTGGTCAGGGAGAACGCGGCGATCAGCGCGGGGATGGCCAGGCCGAACATCTGCACTTCCAGCGCATCGAGCGACCAGCCACCGAAACAGGCCCAGAACGTCTTGCGTTCCCGTGAAGTGATCTGGCGATACCAGCTGAACATGATTGTTATCCTTCTAGTTGTGTGTGTTACGGGCAGGCGAAGCCACTGCGCCGTGGCAGAACGGCGCAGACGGGTAACGGGCGAAGCGGCCGGCTTAACGGCTCAGCGAATGTCGACGCGGTAGCGGAAGTGCTGCGCGTGGCCGCGCGAGCGGCGCCATTCCAGCGGTTTGCCGGCGTAATCGCGGGCCAGGCGCTCGATCACCACCACCGGGCTGTCTGCCGGCAGTTGCAACAGGCGGCCATGGGCCGCGTCGACCGCTTCGGCGGTCAGGGTCTCTTCGGCGTAGGCGACCACCTGGCCGCACAGCTCCTCGTAGATCGGGTAGAGCAGCGGGCCTTTGCTATCCAACTCGACATCGAGCAGCGGCTGGAAGGTCTGGCGTGGTAGCCAGATTTCCTCGGCGAGCACCGGCTGGGCACCGAGCAGACGGGTACGGACGATGCGAATGACCTCGGCCTCGGCGGCCAGGCCCAGGGCCTGGGCAACGGCCGACGGTGCCAGTACCGGCTCGATCGAGAGGATGCGGCTTTCCGGCATCAGCCGCTCGCCGGTGGCGCTTTCGAAGCGGAAAAAGCGGAACAGCGAAGACTGGAACTGCGGGCGGCGAATGAACGTGCCGCGGCCCTGCTGACGCTCCAGTACGCCTTCGGCGACCAGCACGTCGACGGCCTTGCGCACGGTACCGACGGACATGTCGAACTCGGTGGCCAGGGCGGCCTCGGTGGGAATGGCCTCGCCCGGGCGCCAGCGGTTGTTGGCGATCTGCTCGATCAGGTGATCGCGCAGTTGTTGATAGCGGGGCAGTCGAGCATCACCGGACAGTGGGTGCATGGGTCGGCTCTCGTCTTGTTATGTAAACATATATATGAATTTTCCGAGAGTATTCCCCGCGGGATACGGGCTGTCAATCCTCCGCTGGTCACCCTGATGCGTAGACAAAAAGGCCGGGGATGGCAGAATGCCTTCAGCTTGTGCACTGAAGGAGCAGTTCAATCGTGTCGAAAAGCCATAACGAGCGCCTGGAAACGGCCATCAACGCCGCCAGGGAAATGACCGAGGCCGCTACCAGCAAAGATGAGCTGTTGCGAGCAGTGGCGTCCTTGCGCGATTTTCCGGGAGGGCTGCGCTTCGACAATGTGGATCGACGCAAGGCTTTGATGTATGGCGCGCTGGCGATCAGCGCAGCGCTCCTGTTGGTGTCCTGGACCCTCGGCTGGTTTGGGTTGGGGCTGGGTCGAAAGATGCCCGGCGTAGTAAGTTTTAGCATCATCGCCGGGGTTTTCGGATGGACAGTCGTCAGCTGGTGGATGTACACGTTCAAAAGCGACACCAGCGATGAATGGCTGTCGGAGCTTTCATATGACATCGCCCAGCGGGCGGGCATGATCGAGGCAGGAATACGCCCCATCACCACGCCCCCCGAGGATATCCTTTCGCGCCTGTCCGACCACTTCGCCGATTACCTGAGGGGCGATCACGGCTGTGAGATCGTCGGCGCCTTCGAGGGCCGCCATGAAGGGGAACGGCATGCCTTCCATTTCAGCTACTTCAACCTGGCGTATGTCAATCAACGGCAGGAGCGGCATGGCACTGGCGGGGGCAACTATGAAACCAGGACCGTCCACGACCATTTCAACCGCTTCAGCCTAGTGGTCGAATTCCCCTGGGTGCGCGGCATTGCGGTTCGCACTGACGACCAGGAAGATGTCGACTTCGACTACCTCTATGAAACGCAGTCGAGCCAGTTCGAGGATACCTTCTACCTGACCGGCCTTTCGCGCAAACTCTGCGCCCGTTTCGCCAAGCCCGAGACCCTCGAGTACCTGGTGGAACTGGAGGAGTGCCTGAACGAGATGAACCTGGAGTTCTCCGAGGAAGGTGGCGAGCTGTGCATCAGCTTTGATGATGACAACCTGCTGAGTGTCGAACTGCCCTGCGACCTGAGCACGCCTGAACAGTTCTACGCCCACATCGAAGCCGGGGTATGCCTGGAAGACCTGGAGTGGCTGCTGGACGAGCTGCACACGCTTGCCTGCCAGCACGACAACCACCTCGAAAGACCTGCGACCGCCGCACACTGAGCAGGCGCACCAACGGGTTCGTGGCATATGCTTGCACGAGCCCATGAATGCACAAGGACGTGGCAATGCTCGCCGCCCTCAAGCGCTACCCCGCCAGCATCCGCCTGTTGCTGGCCACCACTTTTACCCTGACTGTGGCCCGCGCCCTCACCCTGCCCTACCTGGTGGTCTACCTGGCTGACAACTTCCAGCTCACGGTCGGCCAGATCGGCCTGCTGATCGGTGGCGCATTGATCGTTGCCTCGCTGCTGAGCCTGTACGGCGGGCACCTGGTCGACACCGTACGCAACCACACCCTGGTCAGCGCCAGCACACTGGTCTTCGCCCTCGCCTTCGTGGCGGCCATCGCCAGCCGTTCGGTGTGTCTGTTCTTCACCTGCCTGGTGCTGATCAACCTGGCCCTGGCTGTGGTCGACATCGCCGCCAAGGCCGGGTTCTGCGCGCTGCTGCCGGTGGAGCAACGGGCCGAGGTGTTCGCCATCAAGTACACCCTGAGCAACGTCGGTTATGCCGTCGGCCCGCTGCTCGGCGTGGCCATGCTGGAGCTGGACGATCACCTGCCTTTCATTGCCTCGGCGCTGACCGGCCTGGGCATGTGCCTGGCCTACTGGCGGCTCGGCGACCGTGGGCTACAGGCCAGCGTCCAAGAGCAGCCGGGCGTCGGGTTCGGCCAGGTGGCGCTGGGGCTGGCGCGTGACCGCCGGCTGGTGTGCTTCACCTTGGGCGGCGTGCTGAGCGCGGTGGTGTTCGGCCAGTTTACCGCTTATCTGTCGCAATACCTGGTGGTGACCAGCAGCGCCAGCGAGGCGGCGCGGCTGGTCGGCTACCTGGTGACCACCAACGCGGTCACGGTGATTGCCCTGCAGTACCTGATCGGCCGGCGCATCGGCCGCCAGCAGCTGATGCCCTGGCTGCTGGCCGGCATGGCGCTGTTCATCGTCGGGCTGCTGGGTTTTGCCATGGCCGGGTCGGTCGTGGCCTGGTGTGTGGCAATGCTGGTGTTCACCCTGGGCGAGATCATCGTCATCCCTGCCGAGTACATGTTCATCGACCTGATTGCACCGGAGCACCTGCGCGGGGTGTATTACGGGGCGCAGAACCTGTCCAACCTCGGGGCAGCGCTGGGGCCGGTGCTGGTGGGGTTCGCCCTGGGGCGGTGGTGGCCGGGGGTGATCTTCTACCTGCTGGTGATGTCGGTGATACTGGCAGGGGTGTTCTACTGGCTGGGTACCCGTCGGAATTGATGGCGCCTGTGCCGGCCTCTTCGCGGCGGTTCGGCGCGAAGAGGCCGGTACAGGCAGAGGATGAACCTGCGACGACTCGCCGCTGCGACCATCGTCTGCGCTGACGAACCGCCGCCCGCGTGCCAGACTGATTGATCGGGACCGCGTTATCTTTTTTGCTCCGGAGTTTTCATGTCGTTGTCCAGCGGGCTGATCGCCGTGGTCGCCCTGGCCTATATGGCCATCATGTTCGCCATCGCCTTCTACGGCGACCGCCGCAGCACACCGTTGCCGCCGCGCCTGCGTGCCTGGGTGTACAGCCTGTCGCTGGCGGTGTACTGCACCAGCTGGACGTTCTTCGGCGCGGTCGGCCAGGCTGCCGAACAGCTCTGGGCATTCCTGCCGATCTACCTTGGCCCGATCCTGCTGCTGATCTTCGCGCCGTGGGTGCTGCAGAAGATGGTACTGATCAGCAAGCAGCAGAACATCACCTCGATCGCCGACTTCATCGCCGCCCGCTATGGCAAGTCGCAGTCCCTGGCGGTGGTGGTTGCGCTGATCTGCCTGGTCGGCGTGCTGCCTTACATTGCCCTGCAGCTCAAGGGCATCGTGCTCGGCGTCAACCTGCTGATCGGCGCCAACGCCGACGCCACCGGCACCCGCGTGCAGGACACCGCGCTGGTGGTGTCGCTGGTGCTGGCGCTGTTCGCCATCGTCTTCGGCACACGCAGCCTGGACGTCACCGAGCACCACCGCGGCATGGTCCTGGCGATTGCCTTCGAGTCGCTGATCAAGCTGCTGGCATTCCTCGCCGTGGGCGTGTTCGTGGTGTTCAACCTGTACGACGGCTTCGACGACCTGCTGACCCAGGCGCGCCAGTCGGTGCAGCTGGACAGCTACTGGCAGGAAACCATCAACTGGCCGTCGATGGTGGTGCAGACCGCCGTGGCGATGATGGCGATCATCTGCCTGCCGCGGCAGTTCCATGTCACCGTGGTGGAGAACATCGAACCCCAGGACATGCGCCTGGCGCGCTGGGTGTTCCCGCTGTACCTGGCCCTGGCCGCGCTGTTCGTGGTGCCGATCGCCCTGGCTGGGCAGATGCTGCTGCCGGGCACGGTGATCTCCGACTCCTTCGTCATCAGCCTGCCACTGGCCGAAGCGCACCCGAGCCTGGCCCTGCTGGCCTTCATTGGCGGTGCTTCGGCCGCCACCGGCATGGTCATCGTCGAGGCCGTGGCGCTGTCGACCATGGTCTCCAACGACATGCTGCTGCCTTGGCTGTTGCGCCGCAACAACGCCGAGCGACCGTTCGAGGCGTTCCGCCACTGGATGCTGTCGGTGCGCCGGGTGACCATCGTGGTGATCCTGCTGCTGGCCTACGTCAGCTACCGCCTGCTCGGCTCCACCGCGAGCCTGGCCACCATCGGCCAGATTGCCTTCGCCGCCGTCACCCAGCTGACCCCGGCCATGCTCGGCGCGCTGTACTGGAAGCAGGCCAACCGCCGTGGCGTGTTCGCCGGCCTGGCGGCGGGCATCTTCCTGTGGTTCTACACCCTGGTGCTGCCGATCATCGCCCACAGCCTGGGCCTGTCGCTGGGGCTGTTCCCGGGCTTGGCCTGGCTGCATGGCAACCCGCTCGACCTGCCGATCAGCCCCTTGACCCAGGGCGTGGTGCTGTCGCTGGCGGGCAACTTCACCCTGTTCGTGTGGGTGTCGATGCTGTCGCGCACCCGCGTGTCGGAACACTGGCAGGCGGGGCGCTTCATCGGCCAGCAGACCAGCGCCCGGCCCAGCAGCAAACCGCTTCTGGCGGTGCAGATCGATGACCTGCTCAACCTGGCCTCGCGTTTTGTCGGCGAGGAACGCGCGCGCCAAAGCTTCATCCGTTTTGCCTACCGCCAAGGCAAGGGCTTCAACCCCAACCAGAATGCCGACGGTGACTGGATCGAGCACACCGAACGCCTGCTCGCCGGTGTGCTTGGCAGCTCCTCGACCCGTGCCGTGGTCAAGGCCGCCATCGAGGGCCGCGACATGCAGCTCGAGGACGTGGTGCGCATCGCCGACGAAGCCAGCGAGGTGCTGCAGTTCAACCGCGCCTTGCTGCAGGGTGCCATCGAGAACATCAACCAGGGCATCAGCGTGGTCGACCAGAACCTGCACCTGGTGGCCTGGAACCGCCGTTACCTGGAACTGTTCAACTACCCCGACGGGCTGATCAGCGTCGGCCGGCCGATCGCCGACATCATCCGCTACAACGCCGAGCGCGGCCTGTGCGGCCCTGGCGAGGCGCAAGTCCACGTGGCGCGGCGCCTGCACTGGATGCGTCAGGGTCGTGCCCACTCATCCGAGCGGCTGTTCCCCAACGGCCGGGTGATCGAGCTGATCGGCAACCCGATGCCCGGTGGCGGCTTTGTCATGAGCTTCACCGACATCACCCCGTTCCGCGAGGCCGAACAGGCGCTGCGCGACTCCAACGAAGGCCTGGAGCAGCGCGTGGCCGAACGGACCCACGAGCTGTCGCAACTCAACCAGGCGCTGTCGGAAGCCAAGAGCCAGGCCGAAGCGGTGAGCAAGTCCAAGACCCGCTTCCTGGCTGCAGTCAGCCACGACCTGATGCAGCCGCTGAACGCTGCGCGGCTGTTCTCCGCCGCCCTGTCGCAGCAGGCCGAAGGCATGAACGAAGAGGCCCAGCAGCTGGTGCAGCACATGGACAGTTCGCTGCGCTCGGCCGAAGAGCTGATCAGCGACCTGCTGGATATCTCGCGCCTGGAAAACGGCAAGATCACTCCCGATGCCAAACCCTTCGCCCTCAACGAACTGTTCGACACTCTGGGCGCCGAATTCAAAGTGCTGGCGGCCGAAAAGGGCCTGGAGTTCCGCCTGCGCGGCAGCCGCCTGCGGGTCGACAGCGACATGAAACTGCTGCGCCGGGTGCTGCAGAACTTCCTTACCAATGCCCTGCGCTACGGCAAGAGCCCGATCCTGCTGGGGGTGCGCCGCCAGGGCGAGCAGCTGTGGCTGGAGGTCTGGGACCGTGGCCCGGGCATTGCCGACGACAAGCTGCAGGTGATTTTCCAGGAGTTCAAGCGCCTGGACAGCCACCAGACCCGCGCCGAAAAAGGCCTGGGCCTGGGCCTGGCGATCGCCGACGGTCTGTGCCGGGTGCTTGGCCACAAGCTGGAGGTGCGCTCCTGGCCTGGCAAGGGCACGGTGTTCCGCGTCAATGTGCCGATAGCTCGACAGGCCGCAGCAGCGCCGAGCGCCCCGGTGGAGGCCGCGAGCCAGCCGCTGGCCGGCTTGCAGGTACTGTGCGTGGACAACGAAGACAGCATCCTGATCGGCATGAACAGCCTGCTCAGCCGTTGGGGCTGCCAGGTGTGGACCGCACGCAACCGCGCCGAATGCGAAGCGCTGCTGGCCAAGGGCATGCGCCCGCACCTGGCGCTGGTGGACTTCCACCTGGATGACGGCGAAACCGGTACCGGGCTGATGGGCTGGTTACGAGCGCGCCTGGGCGAGCCGGTGCCCGGCGTGGTGATCAGCGCCGACGGCAGCAAGGAAACCTTGGCCACCGTGCATGCCGCAGGCCTGGACTACCTGGCCAAACCGGTGAAGCCGGCGGCCTTGCGCGCCCTGCTCAATCGCCATCTGAGCCTGGTTCAGTAACCGCCTCGTCGGCCAGCGCTTCGTCTGACAGTGCCCGTTCCAGCAGCTCGGCCGGCAGGCTCTTGCTGGCACGGGCCCCAAGCAGCTTGAGCTGCTCGCTGCGGCTGACCAGGTTGCCGCGCCCTTCGCACAGTTTGTTGCGTGCAGCCGCATAGGCCTTGTCGACCTGCTGCAAGCGGTTGCCCAGTTCGTCCAGGTCCTGGATGAACAACACGAACTTGTCGTACAGCCAACCGGCGCGCTCGGCGATCTCACGGGCGTTCTGGCCCTGGCGCTCCTGCTTCCACAGGCTGTCGATGACCCGCAGGGTGGCCAGCAAGGTGGTCGGGCTGACGATCACGATCTGCCGGTCGAACGCCTCCTGGAACAGGTTGGGCTCGGCCTGCAGGGCTGCCGAGAAGGCCGCCTCGATCGGCACGAACAGCAGCACGAAATCCAGGCTGTGCAAGCCTTCGAGGCGGTTGTAGTCCTTGCTCGACAGGCCTTTGACGTGATTGCGCAGCGACTGCACGTGCTGCTTGAGCGCGGCTTCGTCGTTGCTGCCGACAAATTGCTGGTAGGCGGTGAGGCTGACCTTGGCATCGACCACCACTTGTTTGTCACCGGGCAGCATGATCAGCACGTCAGGCTGGAAGCGCTCGCCATCAGCGCTCTTCAGGCTGACCTGGGTCTGGTATTCGCGGCCTTTTTCCAGGCCGGCATGTTCCAGCACCCGCTCAAGGATCAGCTCGCCCCAGTTGCCCTGGGTTTTCTGACCCTTGAGTGCCTGGGTGAGGTTGGTGGCTTCGTCGGACAGGCGCAGGTTGAGTTGCTGCAGGCGTTCCAGCTCCTTGCCCAGCGAGAAGCGCTCGCGGGCTTCCTGCTGATAGCTTTCCTCGACGCGTTTTTCGAACGCCTGGATGCGCTCCTTGAGCGGGTCGAGCAACTGGCCCAGGTGCTGCTGGCTGGTCTGGGCGAAGCGCTGCTCGCGCTCGTCGAAGATTTTCGTGGCCAGGTCGGCGAACTGGGCGCGCAAGGTGTCACGGGCCTCCTGGAGGTCTTCCAGGCGCTGCTGGTGGCTGTCCTGCTGTTCGCGCAGCTCTGCCTCCAGGCGTGCGGTCTGGGCCTCCAGGCGACGCAGTTCGGCCTCGCGCGTGGCGCGTTCGAGGTGCCAGGCGTGGGCGGCATCGCGGGCGTTGTCGCGGTCGATCTGCAGCAGCTCCAGTTCACGGCCCTGGGCGGCCAGTTGGGTCTGCTTGACGGTGTTGGCTTCGCTGAGGTCGCTGACCTCGTCGCGGCTGGCCTCCAGTTGCGCCTGCAGACCGGCCTGAGCCAGCTGCGCACTGCTCAGGCGCTCCTCGAGCAGGGCCTGCTCGCCCTGGCGCGCGCCCTGACGGCGCTGCACCTGCATGACCCAACCCAGGCAAGGCAAGGCCCCTGCCACCAAGCCCAGCAGAATGCTGGTCAGATCCACTGCCATGCTTACCCCGATCACACTGTTGCGAGTTGAGTGCAGCTTATCAGTCTGCTGGGTCAGGCGCCTGTTCCGGCGCATCGGCCTGGAACAGCCGCGCATACTCCAGCTGCGCCCGCTGGTCCCCGGCCCGCGCCGCCTGGCGCAACAGCTCATGGCCGATGCGACGGTCGCGGGCATTGCCGCAATCGCGGCAGAGCATCTGCCCCAACCGGCTCTGCGCCACCACCACGCCTTCACGCGCGGGCTGCTTGAGCAGGCGCCCGGCGATGTGCTTGACCTGCTGCTTTTCACCCAGGCGCGGGCTGTCGAGCAGCCAGAGGGCCACTTTCAGGGAAAAGCGTTTGGGCGAGGGGGCTGCTGAGGCAATAACGGGGCTGGCGAGGGGTTTACCGCGAAACTTCATGACCGACAGGGATGGCAATTCGAAAGGCGGGCCACTCTACTCCTTTTTTTCGTGCATGACGTGTCGATTTCCGGAGGATTGAAATTTTTTTTCGATGATTTTTTCTTGACGTTTCCGAGTGGATGACTGGCTGGTCGGCTGATGCCTGTCGATTGTCGGACAGTTCTCTAATTTGCTGGCACGCCCGTCCTAGAGCAAGCGCTCGGGACAATCCACAGTTCCTGTGGATAACTCGGTGGACAACCCCTCCAATGAGCCCGCAAACCCCCATGAAATGGGGCCTACAGTCAAACTGACGATTTTTTCACCAGCAAAAATTAGTGTTTTTTTTCATTGACTTAAGGTGCCAGTCAAGTCATTGGCGAGCCTGATCTGGGCTGTTGCCGAGCTGTTACAAGTCACGCCTCGAATGTGAACAAGTGCACCGAAAGCCTGCATTTGGATGCACGAAATTGGCACATCGGGCCGGTTGGAGGCCAGTTGCCCCCTCTTCCCATAAGGCGAAAGACACGCCATACTGCGCGGCTCGCCTGAAGAAACGTGCAAAGCTTGCAAAGCTCGAACAGTTTCGGTAAGGTGCGCTCCGTTAGTACCCAAGCTGAAAGTCAATTCTGGCCAGAAGCGTCCTTGCAGCCCATCGCTCTCCCGAACGATCGCTGCTGAAACCAGGACCGGCCCACTCGATGATTCACTCGCCAGCCAAGCGCTGTTCAAGCACGAATCAACCGGAAGATTGATCAGGATTCCACCCCGACGGCCTAGAACCTTGGCCCCGGCGTGCTGCCTGCCTTCTGAAGTACCTACCAGTCAGCCCAAGCGCCCACACTTTGATTGCGCTCTCTCTGGCTGCCCTGTTCCAGTCAGGTTCGTTCGTCCCTTAATAAAGGCGTCACTGGAACGTTTCTATCATGCACGGATCATAACCCCCGTGTTTAAAGCAGGAACCTCCAACAATATGCAAACTCATCATCAAATTCAGGCTGCCATTGGCACCCTTTCCCAGGCCTTCTCGCCGTTGAAGTGCCTGATCACCGCCCCACGCAAGGGCAACTTCAGCTTCACCCTGGTGGACGAGCACGGCGTCGCCTGCCACACCGAACGCCTGTACCCTGAACAGTACAGCCGCTCGGAACCCCTGCAGGCAGTTATCGCCCGCACCCGTCAATCGCTCACCGCGTGAGTGGCGAATATCGGGGTATTCAGAGGCTGAATGGCACCTGCCACACGCTGCCTGATCGTTCTTGGCCTAAGTGCTGCAAGGCATATAGCGCCGGACAGCAGGCAGCAATCGATTTAAAAACAGCCCTTTACACCACGATTATCACACTACACTTCAACTCGAGCGGTCCTTACCGCTTCCGGCGGGCCTGACCAATTTCCAGCTGCCAAGCTCCAGCGCCCGTCGGCCCTTTACTGCTCGAGGGCATCATGGGTATCGCGGCGAATGAATTGTGTCAGTATGTGATCCGACCAACCCTGGTCTATCTGAATCGTCATTGCGCCAGTGCCGAGGCCCTTCTGCTCGGTATCGCGGCCTGCCAATCGGCACTCGGTTCAGCCTTGCACGACCGTCGTGGCCACGGCCTCTACCGCATAGGCGAAAGCCGGCACCAGGCCGTCTGGGACCACTTTCTTGCCCGTGATCCGGAGCTGGCCAGCCTGGTACGCGGCCTGGCCAGCCAACACGCTTTCCTCGGCGGGCCACACCTGGAGCTGACGGTAAACCTGCGCTACTCCACCGCCATCGCCTGGATGCTCATTGAAGAGCAGTCCACACCGCTGCCAGCGGCAGACGACCTGCTCGGCCTGGCCCGTATCTGGCGGCAGATTTTCCACCCTCAAGGTCGGCTGCGCGACTTCACCCAGGCCTGGCAATTGTGCATTGAACAGAAATTGCCACAGGCATCTTAAGACGCGTCCTACACCATTACCGGAAAAAAGGGAATTTTGGTCGGATTGTCCTACAAAAGCGCCCTATCTCCTGTGATTCAGGCTATGGCGCGGCGCGTGATTTGTTGGTAGCTTTTCGCCCCGGAGATCACAAGGAGTTTCTAATAATGAAAAAAGCAATGCTCAAAACCTCCCTCGGCGTAGCCGTTGCTCTTGCTTCCAGCCAACTGTTCGCTTCGGGCTTCGCCCTTAACGAACAAAGCATCAGCGGCATGGGTACCGGTTTTGCTGGTCGTTCTTCATCTGCCGACGATGCCAGCACCGTGTATGGCAACCCGGCCGGCATGTCCCGCCTGAAACGCCAGGAAGTGGTCGTGGGGGCCGCAGCCGTAATTGCCAAGTCCGATATCTCGGGCCCTGGCAGCAGCCCACTGCCGGGGGAAACCGACGGTGACATGGTGCCAACGGTAGGGGTACCGATGGGCTACTACGTCAAACCGATCGACGAACACTGGAGCGTCGGCTTCGGCGTCTACGTCCCTTATGGCCTGGTAACCGACTACGGCAGCGGCGATGCCGCGCGCTACTGGGGTAAAAAGAGCCTGGTCGAAGTCGTCACCTTCCAGCCAACCGTCAGCTACGCGTTCAACGACAAGGTGTCGATCGGCTTTGGTCCGACCATCAACCACATCAGGGGTGAGCTGAGCTCGAACACCATCAACCCGCGCTCTCCAGGCGTGAACGATGGCGAAGTGAAGATCAAGGGTGACGATACTGCCGTCGGTTACAACATCGGTATCCTGGTTCAGGCCACCGATCGCACCCGCCTCGGCCTGACCTACCACTCGATGGTCGACTACAAGCTTGAAGGCGACACCAAGATCAACAACGCCCTGATCGGGCCGTTCAGCGGCAGCAAGTTCGACGCTACCCTGAAGATCAAGACGCCTGAATCGGTGGACTTCTCGGTCACCCACGAACTGGACGACCAGTGGACCCTGTATGCAGGCAGCACCTGGACCCGCTGGAGCCGCCTGAAGGACATCACCGTCAACAACGAAGTCCCGGCACCACTGGCCGCGCAGTTCGGCACGATCAGCGAAGAGCAGCACTGGCACGACACCTGGGCTCACGCCATCGGCGCGTCCTACAAGGTGAACAAAGAGTGGGTCCTGCGTACCGGTTTCTCCGTCGACCAGTCGCCAACCAACAACACCGACCGCTCGCCACGCATCCCTACGGGTGATCGCAAGGCAATCAGCATCGGTGCCGGTTACAGCCCAACCGACGACATGACCATCGACGTGGCCTACTCCTACCTGTGGGAAGAAGACACCAAGGTCAACCTGGCAAGCCCAACCAAGGGTCGCTACCAGGCCAAGTACGAGAACAGCGCGCACGGCCTGGGTGCCTCGCTCACCTACCGCTTCTGATTCGTACCTGCCCCATCAAGAAACCGCCCTCGTGGCGGTTTTTTCATGCCTGCACTTTCCAGCTATCACCCAACGACTCACGCAGGTAGTCCATGAACGCACGCACTTTTGCGGTCATGGCGAAACGATCGGCTACGCACAAGTAGATATCCATTGGTTCGGTCTGAGCATAGGCCTGGCCACTGTCGCGGTATTCGAACAGCGGCACCAGTGCCCCCGAGGCCAGATGCGGCCTGACGATAAACTCGGCCAATCGGGTGATGCCGCCATCGTTGAGGGCCATCTGGGTCAGGGCATCGATGTCGTCACTGATCAATACGGTGCCGAACTCCGCCTCGAAACGCATGCCGTCACGCACAAAGCCCCAGCGCAGGAAGCGGCCGTCTACCGGATAACGGAAGACCAGACAGCGATGATCCCGCAACACCTCCGGGGCGGCCGGCAAACCGGCATTGGCGAGGTAACCCGGTGACGCGCAGCAGATGAACGGGATGCGGGCGATATGCCGCGCCAGCAGTTGGTCTTCCAGTTGCGGGGCGATGCGCAGGCTGACATCGACATCTTCGCGGGCGTGATTGACCTTGCGATCAGTCGTTATCAACTCTATCGAAAGCAGTGGATAGCGCGCGCTGAAGGCCGGGATCAGCGGTGACAGCACATGGCGACCAAAAGCAGAGGTCGAAGCGATGCAAAGCCGTCCTTGGGGTTCACTGTCGGGTGTGGTGACCGCTTGTTCGGCGAGGGCCAGGTCGCGCTCGATGTGCCTGACCCGCTCGTAGTACTGGCTACCGGCAGAGGTCAGCGCCATGCTGCGGGTGGTGCGACTGAGCAGACGCACGTGCAGGTGCCCTTCCAGCCTTGCCAGGTTCTGGCTGACCGCCGCCGGACTGAGGCCGAGGTTACGGGCACCGGCGGCGATGCTGCCGGCTTCGACCACCTTGATGAAGCTGCGGATGGCGTTGAGCAGATCCATGGCAAGCTCTTCGATTCGTAAGAATCTCTTTATAAAGAACTCAATCCAGCGGGTCTACAGCCTCTACCGGAGGCATTGCTAACCTGCGCCCTCAGCCAACCTTCAGGAGATCCCATGAGCAATCTGTCCCACACGCGCAGCCGGCGCAAGCTACGCCCGAGCGCTACGCCGTACGTGTTCGCGTTCTACATGTCGTCGATCATGGCGTTACTGATGTGCTTCGTGATCACTGCGGCGAATGCCGGAGTGAACCCGGAGTACCTGAGTAATGTGCTGAAGGCTTACCAATTGGCGATGCCAGTGGCATTTGTGTGCGTGCTGATGGTGAGGCCGGTGGTGTTGAAGCTGGTGGCGATTACGGTGCATCCACACTGACAAAAGCAGCTGCAATGCGATTGCGTGAGGGCTGAAAGGTGCTCGCCGACGGTCTCACAGGCGCTGCATGATTATCGGCGAACCCCTGCCAGCCTCTACGCGAACACCTTCCGCCCTTACAAAGCATCACTTAGGGATGCGAGGCTATCGCCTTCTCGATCGCGGCCCTGAAGGCGGGATCATCGGGCTTGGTCAAGCTGGAGAAGTTGCCGATCACCTTGCCCCGGCGATCCACCACGTACTTGTAGAAATTCCACTTCGGCGCGCTGCTCTGGTGCGCCAGCTCGACAAACAGCGGTATCGCATCCTTGCCACGAACCGCCTGGGTCTTGGTCATTGTGAAGGTCACACCGTAGTTGGCGTAGCAGACCTTGGCAGTCTTCTCGCTGTCGGCGTCTTCCTGCTTGAAGTCGTTGGACGGCACGCCCAGCATTTCCAGGCCTTGCTCGTGATACTCCTTGTACGTCGTCTCCAGCCCCTCGAACTGCGGTGCAAAACCGCAATAGCTGGCCGTGTTGACCACCACCAGCGGCTTGCCGCCGAAACGTTGGCACAGGTCGACCTGCTCCTTGCCACGCAATTCAGGCAAGCTGCCCTGCAACAGCGCCGGGCAATCGGCCGCCCAGCTGGAACTGGCAGCCAGCAGCACCAGCAACGGCATCGTCAACCAATGGGCACGCATCATTCATTCCTCCGGCAAGACACTCCTCGAACTTGCAGGGTAGCGCTTAACAAACGCCCATGCCCAGTTGCATCAACGCCAACCCGCCCCGCTGCCAGCCCCACCACGCCAACACCAGCAACAATGCCATTGCCACCAGCAGCAGCCCGCGGGCCAGGTAGCGGTTCATGCCGCTTGCACCTGCAGGCGGGCGACTGGCCGTTCACGTACCGGCCAGTTGAGCGCGGCAGCCAGCACGCTGAGCAGAATCGAAATCTGCCAGACCAGGTCGTAGTTGCCGGTCTGGTCGTACACCACGCCACCCAGCCAGCCACCCAGGAAGGCGCCCAGTTGGTGGAACAGGAAGACGATGCCGCCAAGCATCGACAGGTTGCGCACGCCGAACACCGTGGCCACGGTGCCATTGGTCAAAGGCACGGTGGAAAGCCACAGCAGCCCCATGGCAATACCGAACAGGTAGGCACTCACCTGAGTCACCGGCGCCCACAGGAACAGCGCGATCACCACTGCACGCAGCAAATACAACGCGGTGAGCAGGCGTGGCTTGGACATGCGCCCACCCAGCCAGCCGGCGGTATAGGTACCCACGATGTTGAACAACCCGACCAGCGCCAGCACCGTGGTACCGGTGGTCGCAGGCAGGTGCTGGTCAACCAGGTAGGCAGGCAGGTGCACGCCAATGAAGACCACCTGGAAGCCACAGACGAAGAAGCCCAGGGCAAGCAGCCAGAAGCCGGAGTGCGAGCACGCTTCGCGCAGGGCCTGGCCCAACGTCTGCTCCGCACCATGACTGGGCAGCGGGCGGTCACGCAGCAGGCCGACAAAGGGCACGATCAGCGCCACCAGCAAGCCAAGCACCAACAGCGCCGACGACCAGCCCAGCCATTCGATCAGGCCAAGGGTGCCGGGGAGCATGGCGAACTGACCGAAGGACCCGGCAGCGCTGGCGATGCCCATGGCCATGCTGCGTTTTTCTGCTGGCACGGCGCGGCCGACCACGCCGAGGATGACCGAAAATGAGGTGCCAGACAGGCCGATACCGATCAACAGGCCGGCACTGAGCGACAGCGACCAGGCCGAATCGGCGGTACTCATCAACAGCAAGCCAGCGGCATAGAGAATGCCACCGATGATCACCACCCGCGCCGCACCCAGGCGGTCGGCCAGCGCACCGGCAAACGGCTGTGCCAGGCCCCAGATCAGGTTCTGCAGGGCGATGGCAAAGGCGAACACTTCACGCCCCCAGCCAAAGTCGGCGCTCATCGGCGCCAGGAACAGGCCGAAACCGTGCCGCACACCCAGGGACAGCGCCAGGATCAACGCGGCCCCCACAAGTACCCACCCGCTGGTTCGCCACACCGAAGTCATTGTCGTTATCTCCAGCACATCGCAAGGTTGTACGGGTATATACCCGCTTCTAGTCGTAATGATTCAAGCAAGCCGCTCCAGCAAACGCACAAGCTCGTCACGCTGCCCTTCGCCCAACTGCTCGACCAGCATCAATTGCGCCTGCTCCCAGGCTGGGTGAGCCTCTTGCAAGCGTGCCGCACCCGCCTCGGTCAGCAACACCACTCGGTTGCGCTGGTCATCGCCATCGGCCAGGGCTACCAGGCCTTCGGCCTCCAGCACACGCAGGTTACGGCCCAAGGTACTGCGCTCCAGGCCCATGGCCTCGGCGAGCGTGGTGATACTGGGGCGATCAAGCCGTTGCAGGTGGCGCAACAGGGAAAACTGGGCGACATTGATGCCGAAGCCGGCAAGGGCCTCGTCGTAATGCCGGCTCACCCCGCGGGCGGCGCGACGCAGGTGGGTGCAGATGCATTCACTGGTCAACATGGATACGTGTATATACCCGCACCCAGGCTGTTGCAAGAAGTTTCAGTCTGCCAGACGCCGCCGAATGGCCTCGAACTCCGCCGTAGCCTTGCGTACCAACGGGTCTGGAGCCCCTTGCTCTATCGCTTGCCAATATCGCCAAGGCACCTTGGCCGATCCCAGTTCGTAGTCCATGCCATCCCAGTTGTCTTCACGGAAGCTGTAGAACGCCCAGTGCAACCGATGCCGGTCCGTGACCGAGAGGACGTCCTCCAGGTATTCGCTGCAACCGGGCAGTCGGCGCATGCATCCGAACTCCCCCACGACCAGCCGGGAAGACGGCAGCTTCATGCGCTCCATCCAGGCCAATGGCAGGCTCAGATACTGACGAACCCGTTTGGCATCCCATTGCTGAATTTCACCACCGAACGAAGCCGGGCCAGGGTAATCGATGGGATCTTGGAGCGTCAGATTCGGCGCACTGGTGGCCGCATAAGGTTCATACATGTGCACGCTGTAGAGCACTCGATCATCCTGCAAGGGCGCTTGCCAGTATCCGAAGGCGTCGGCGCTGGCGAACCAGCCCGCGTCGACCATGATCGGGGTCTTGGCATCCACTTCGCGTATTGCCGCGATCAATTGCGCGTACAGCGCTGGCAAGTCACGCGCCCCACCCCGCTCCAGTGCGTACCATTGCTGCATGTGTTCAGCCGAAGCATGTTCGGCCAGGCCGCCATGTTTCTCGGGGGCAGGTTCGTTGACCAGGTTGTAGGCGGCGATGGCAGGATGATCTTTCAGCTCCCGGGCCAGATCGCGCCAGAAGCTGGCTGCTTGCCGTGCGTAACCGGTGTCTTGCCAAAGACGGTCATCGAACTGCCCTTGGTTGTTTTGCGACCAACGCATACCGGGTAGCGATAGCGGCGCAATGACCACCTTGAGCCCTGCCCTGTGCGCGCGATCCAGCGTATCGCGCAATTGTTTGAGATCGGCGGCAGGCAACTGCTCATACCGGTCCGCATCGCCCAACAGGAAATCACGCTGCGCCGGTTTCCACTTGTCGTAGGACAGCCGTACCCAGCTCGCGCCATAAGCACTCAATGCATCGAAGTAGGGTTGGTCCGGCGGCAAGCGATTAAAACTGTTGCCGCCGTGGCGCGGGGTGTTCCAGAAGTCGATCAGGTCGGCTGCAGTAACGGAGCCACTGACGGTGACCAACAACAAGGCCAGCAGGAGTCGTCGCATTGTCCATGCCTTCGCGGAGCAAGAGAAACCGCGAGCATAGATAACTGCAGAAAAGGCGTCATTTCTTGAATTTTTTCAGCATTTTTCTGCAATTCTGCAGCCAGTTTTACCCGAAAGGATTTTCGCCAAATACTGTAGGACTGTTCCTAAATCGCCAAGCCCAACAGCACAGTCAGTTCAAGAATCTCCAGCATGGCGCCTGCGGTATCCCCCGTGGTCCCACCCAGACGCTTGCACATCAACCGGCGCAGCCCGATGAACACAGCGATCGCCGCCAGCATCGGCAAGATCGCGCGCGTGCCATCTACCAGCAAACACATCAGCAGGCTGGCCAGCAGAACCCACACGGCCGTACGCCGCGGCAAGTGCTCGGCCAGCGCCTGCCCTAGCCCCCCGCGACGCACGTAAGGCGTGCCGAGAAACAACCCGAGCATCGCCGCCCGCCCTACCACTGGCGCCAGCAGCAAGGCCATGCCCGCGCCCTGCTCCACCAGCACCCACAGGGCACAGAATTTCAGCAGCAGTACCAATACCAGGGTGACCACGGCTATCGGCCCGCTACGCGGATCTTTCATGATCTCCAGCGTGCGTTCACGGTCGCCGAAGCCACCCAGCCAGGCATCGGCACTGTCGGCAAGACCATCCAGGTGCAACGCGCCACTGAGCAACACCCACAGCGCCAGCAGCAGGGCCGCGTGCAACGGCGCCGCAACACCTTGCAGCAGGTGGCTGGCCAGCCACAGCAACAGGCCGAACAGCAACCCTACCAGCGGGTAGCACAACAACGACCGGCCCATTTCACGTGGCTCGGGCATCCCCGGCAAACGCACTGGCAAGCTGCTGAGAAACTGCAGGGCAATCCAGAACGGCAGCATGTCAAAGCACCTCGAGCATCGCGCCATCTTCATCCACCGCCAGGCGCATCAGGGCGCCATGGCTGACCTCGACCTGCAGCAACTGCTCTTTGGGCAGCCCACGGGCGCGCGCCAGCAGCAGGCGCATGACGCCGCCATGGGTGACCAGCAGCACGCGCTTGCCGGCATGCTGCTGGCGCAGGCGCCCGACGGCACAGAGCACACGCTCGGCAAAGGCAGCGACAGGCTCCCCGGCAGGCGGCGTGTAGCTGTATGGATCGGCCCAGAAGCGCCCAAGCTCGTCAGCCTGCGTTTGCATGATCTGCAAGGCACTGTGCCCTTCCCACTCACCGAAATGCAGTTCTTGCAGGTCGGCTTCGAGCTGAACCGGCATGCCCAGTTGCTCGGCAAAACGCGCACAGCGCTGCAACGGCGAACTGACCAGTACATCCCAGGGGCCTGCACCTGCCAGCGCTGCACGCATCTGGCCCCAGCCCTTGTCGGTCAAGGCATCGTCCAGGCTGCCGCGCAGGCCACCACCCTGCTCCGTTTCACCGTGGCGCAGCAGGTCGAGGATCATGCCGGGCGGTCCGCCACCGCCGCTTCGGCGAAGGTCGCCATCTGCCCGTGCAGGGCGCAGGCCAGACGCATCAGCGGCACCGCCAGGGCGGCACCACTGCCCTCGCCCAGACGCAGGCCCAACGCCAGCAATGGCTGGGCTTCCAGCGCCGCAAGCAGGGTCTTGTGCCCAGGCTCGGCGCCCTGATGAGCGAACAGCAGCCAGTCACGGCTCTGCGGATTGAGGCGCACCGCCAGCAATGCCGCGACGCTGCAGATGAAGCCATCCACCAACACGGCAATGCCTTGCTGGGCACAGGCCAGGTAGGCCCCCGTCAGCGCAGCGATCTCGAAGCCGCCGACACAGGCCAGCGCCTGCAGCGGCTGGTCGGCGCGCAGGCCGTGCAGCACCAGGGCGCGCTCGATCACTTCGGCCTTGTGACGAACACCGGCGCTGTCCAGGCCAGTACCCGGCCCGCTCAACTCACGCGCCGGGCAAGCCAGCAAGGTGCTGGCCAGGGCGGCGGCAGCAGAGGTGTTGCCGATGCCCATCTCGCCACCGATGAACAGCTGCGCGCCATTGGCTGCTGCACGCAGGGCGCTGTCACGACCCGCCTGCAAGGCAGCCTGCAGCTGGGCATCGGTCATGGCCGGCTGGCGGGCGAAGTTGGCGGTACCAGCGCCGAGGCGCAGGTGCAGCACCCCCGGCAGTTCCAGCTCAGGGTCGATGGTGCCGAGGTCGACCACTTCAAGACTGGCCTGCAGCTGGCGCGCCAGCACGCTGATCGCCGCGCCACCGCCGACGAAGTTGCGCAACATCTGCCCGGTGACCGCCTGCGGGTAGGCCGAAATGCCCTCTTCGACCACGCCGTGGTCGCCCGCAAAAATGGTGATGGCGACCTGATCCAGGGTTGGCCGCTCGCAGCCTTGCAGGCCAGCCAGTTGCACGGCCAGGCCTTCCAGCTGGCCGAGCGAGCCGGCAGGTTTGGTCAGCTGCTGCTGACGGGCGCGGGCCTGGTCCATGGCGGCGTTGTCGAGGGGTTGGCAGGCATCACGCCACCAGGCTTGGTTCATAGAGCGGGTCCTTTGAGCATGAGAGGTAGGCCAGCCACGGTCAGCACCACGCGCTGGCAGCGTTCGGCAACGGCCTGGTGCAGCCAGCCGGCCAGGTCGACATAACGGCGGGTCAGCTCGCCCATGGGCACCACGCCCAGGCCGGTTTCGTTGCTGACCAGAATGAGGGTGCCAGGCAGGTGCTCCAGGCAGTCGAGCAGCGCATCGCGCTCTGCGGCCAGCCGCTGCGGGTCTTCGAGCATCAGCAGGTTGGTCAGCCACAAGGTCAGGCAGTCCACCAGCAGGCAACGGCCTTCGGCGGCTTGTGCACGCAGCACGGCGGCCAAGGCCAAGGGCTCTTCGATCAGCCCCCAGTGTTCAGGCCGACGCTGGCGGTGCACGCGCACGCGCTCGTTCATTTCGCCATCGAGTGGCTCACTGGTGGCGATGTAGGTGACTGGCAGGCCGCTGTCGCTGGCCAGTTGCTCGGCCAGGCGGCTTTTGCCCGAGCGGGCACCGCCGAGGATCAGGTTGCGCATGTCAGGCGACTCCACACAGCGTGCGCAGGTGCGCAGTATCCAGGTGCTTTTCCACCAGATCGGCCAGGCGCTCGATGTCACGCTCGCGCAGGGCCTCGTAATCGATGGTCTGCACATCCTCCAGCCCCGCCCAGCGCAGGAGCGCGGCACACGACTGGCTGCCCTCGAACAGGCCATGCAGGTAGGTGGCGAGGATCTGGCCATCGGCACTGACCGCGCCGTCACGACGGCCATCGGCGAGCTGCACGGCGGGCTGCTCCAAGGCAGGCCCTGCGGTGACACCGGCATGAATCTCATAACCGGCGACGGGTGCGGCTTCCAGGTTCAGGGTCCCGGCAACGTTGCGCAGCTGCTTGTCGGCTTCGAGCACCGTCTCGTAATCGAACAGGCCAAGCCCGGGACTGGAGCCCGCAGCACCCTCGAGGCCAAGCGGGTCGTGGACTTCGCGGCCAAGCATCTGCAGGCCGCCACAGATCCCGATCAGCTTGCCGCCATAGCGCAGGTGCCGCTCGATGGCCTTGTCCCAACCTCGCTCGCGCAGTTGCGCCAGGTCGCCACGCACGCTCTTCGAGCCGGGCAGGATGATCAGGTCGGCGGCCGGAATCGGCTGGCCCGGGCCGATGAACTGCAGGTCGACCTGCGGGTGCAGGCGCAGCGGGTCAAAATCGGTGTGGTTGCTGATGCGCGGCAACACCGGGACGATCACCTTGAGCACACGATCCTGCTTGGCGCCCTGGCGGATGTCGATGCCATCCTCGGCTTCCAGGTGCAGGTCGGTGACATAGGGAAGCACGCCCAGCACCGGTTTGCCGGTACGTTGCTCCAGCCAGTCCAGGCCCGGCTGCAGCAGCGCGATGTCGCCGCGGAAGCGGTTGATGACGAAGCCCTTGACCCGCGCCTGCTCGCTCGGCGACAGCAGTTCGAGGGTGCCGACCAGGTGGGCGAACACCCCGCCACGGTTGATGTCGGCCACCAGGATCACCGGGCAATCGACTGCCTCGGCAAAGCCCATGTTGGCGATGTCACCGGCGCGCAGGTTGATCTCGGCCGGCGACCCCGCACCTTCGACCATCACCACCGGGTAGGCCGCATTGAGGCGCTGGTGCGAGGCCAGCACCGCCTGCATGGCGATGGCCTTGTAGTCGTGATAGGCCACCGCGTTCATGCTGGTGACCGCACGACCGTGGATGATCACCTGGGCCCCCGTGTCGCTGTTGGGCTTGAGCAGCACCGGGTTCATGTCGGTGTGCGGCGCCAGCCGGCAGGCCTGGGCCTGCACTGCCTGGGCACGGCCGATTTCGCCACCGTCAGCGGTCACTGCGCTGTTGAGCGCCATGTTCTGCGGCTTGAACGGCACCACGCTGACGCCCTGGCGCAACAGCCAGCGGCACAGGGCGGTAACCAGCGTACTCTTGCCGGCATCGGAGGTGGTGCCTTGCACCATGAGAGTGGTCATGCCGTTTCCTTCTGATAATCGGCCAAGGCCTGGGCCAGGCGCTGCTCGTCTGCGGCAGTTGCCGGCAGGCCAAGGCGCACGGCGGCCGGCTGCTCGAACAGGCGCACGAGGATGCCACGGCGGGCGAGAAAGTCATGCAAGTGGGCTGCACGCTCGCTGCGCACATACTGGAACAGGTCGCAGCCGCCGCTGGGCGCCAGGCCGCAGCTTTGCAGCAGCGTAGCCAGGCGTTGGCTGGCCAGGGCGCAGCGTTCGATCTGGGACTTATGCGCCATGTAGTCGGCGAAGCAGGCTTGCGCCAGCACCCGGGTCGGGCCACTGACGGTCCAAGGCCCGAGCAGCTCTGCAAGCCGCTGCAACAGCGGCAGCTCGGCCACTACGCAGCCCAGGCGCACACCGGCCAGACCAAAGAACTTGCCAAACGAACGCAGCACGATCAGGCCTGGGCGCTCGGCGCAGTCAGCCACGCTGTGTTCGGGAGAGTTGTCCATGAACGCTTCGTCCACCAGCAGCCAGCCGCCGCGCTTCGCAAGCTGCGCATGCCAGGCCAGCAACTGCTCACGGGATACCAGCCGCCCGGTCGGGTTGTTCGGATTGACCAACACCAGCACGTCGAGCTGATCGAGTTGCGCCTCGACCTGGCTTTCATCCAGTTCGATCAGCTGATGCCCCGCCCGCTGCCAGGCATGCGGGTGCTCGGCGTAGCAAGGCGTCAGCACACCCACGCGCCCCAGCGGGCGCAACAAGGGCAAAGCCTGGATGGCAGCCTGGGAGCCTGCCACTGGCAACAGTTGCCGCACGCCGTAATAGTGTCGCGCAGCGTCTTCCAGACCGTCGTCGGCTTCCGGCAAGCGGGCCCAGGCGTCCAGCGGTATCGGGGGAATCGGGTAAGGCCAGGGGGCAATGCCGCTGGACAGGTCCAGCCAGTCTTCGCGGGCGATTGCGTATTGCCGCACTGCCCGCAGCAGGCGGCCACCGTGCTCAAGCATTCAGATAGGCTCCCACGCAGATCAGCAGTACCCACAACCAGACGCCTCGCTGCACCAGGCTCCAGCCACGCTCGATGGCATCGGCATCGGCCATCGGCCCTTCACCCAGGCGCGGGCGCTCGTGCAGTTCGCCGTGGTACACCGCTGGGCCGCCCAGTTCGACACCCAGCGCACCGGCACCCGAGGCCATTACCGGCCCGGCGTTGGGGCTGTCCCACAGCGGCGCCTGCTTGCGCCAGCAGGCCAGGGCCAGGCGCGTCTTGCCCAGCAGCGCGTAGGTCAGCGCCACGAGCCTGGCGGGAATATAGTTCAGCCCATCGTCGATGCGTGCGGCACACCAGCCGAAGCGCTCGAAGCGTGCGTTGCGGTAACCCCACATCGCATCCAGGGTATTGCTCAGGCGGTACAGCACCACCCCCGGCGCACCGGCCACGGCGAACCAGAACAGCGCGGCGAACACCGCATCGCTGCCGTTTTCCAGCACCGATTCGGTGGCTGCGCGCGCTACGGCAGGCTCGTCCAGTTCGCGGGTTTCCCGGCTGACCAGATAACCGACACGGCGCCGCGCCTCTTCCAGATCACCTTGGCGCAAGGCGCTGGCCACCGGCAGCACATGCTCGCCGAGGCTGCGCAAGCCGAGGGCGCAATACAGCGCCAGCACGTCCACCAGCCAGCCGACATAGGGCAGCCAGGACAGGATCAGCGCCACCAGGGTCAGCGGTACCACGGCCAGGAACCAGGCACTTACGCCATGGCTGCGCCAGCCGCGCCCACCGGCATTCAGGCGGCGCTCCAGGCTCGACGCCAGGTTGCCGAAGCCCACCAGCGGGTGTCGGCGCTGCGGCTCGCCCAGCAGCGCATCGAGGGCCACTCCGGCCACAGTCAGCAAGGCCACGCTCACGGGCGTTCTCCCCATTGGTTCTCGAACAGCATTTCACTCAAGGGGCGTTCTTGCGCCCAGTTTTCCTGCACCAGCATCGGCTGAGCGTAGAACTCGCTGACCGGCCCCAGGCACAACACCGCCACCGGCTTGGCGCCAGCGGGCATGCCCAGCAGTGCGGCCAGGGCTTGCGGGTCGAACAGCGAGACCCAGCCCAACCCCAGGCCTTCGGCACGGGCGGCCAGCCACAGGTTCTGGATGGCGCAGGCCAAGGAGGCCAGGTCCATTTCCGGCAAGGTGCGGCGGCCGAAGATGTGCGGCTCGCGGTTGTCCATCAACGCCGCTACCAGCACTTCGGCACAGTCGCTGATGCCCTCGACCTTGAGCTTCATGAAGTCATCAGAGCGCTCGCCCAGGGCTTCGGCGGTACGCACCCGTTCCTCTTCGACCAGGCCCTGAATGCGCCCGCGCAGCTCGCGTTGAGTGATGCGGATAAAGCGCCAGGGCTGCATCAGGCCGACACTGGGCGCCTGGTGCGCGGCAGCCAGCAGGCGCCCGAGCAGCTCGGGCGCCACCGAACCACCGGCAAAGTGGCGCATGTCGCGGCGCTCACCGATCGCTCGGTAGATCGCGGCGCGCTCGGCAGCGCTGTAGGCGTGATCGCTCATGGCCGCAACAGCGCCACCGCCGCATCAGGGTTGGACGGGAAGTAGAAGTGCACATAGGAGGCGGTCAGCCGGCTCAGTCGATACACCGCTTCGTTGCCGCGCCCGCCATTGGGGCTCAGGCCCCGGGCGATCGGCTCCAGTTCGGTGGCCGTCAGCGAGTGGTGGTAGGTGTGCCCGCGCAGGGTGCCTTCCGGCAGTTCCACGGCCTGCAGGGCCAGGGCCGCCAGGCGCTTCTGCATGGTTGCCTCGCCGGGCAACAGGCCGAGCAGTTCGGCACGCTCGCCAGCGACATCGGTCAGTGCATCGAGCAGATACAGCATACCGCCGCACTCGGCCAGTAACGGCTTGCCCTGGGCATGATGGGCACGGATCGCCTCGCACATCGGTGTATTGGCAGCCAGCGCGTGATGATGCAGCTCCGGATAACCACCCGGTAGATAAAGGCTGTCCACTGCCGGCAGTTCATGATCGTGCAGAGGGGAGAAAAACGACAGCTGCGCGCCCAGGTCGCGCAATAAATCAAGGTTCGCGCCGTAGGTGAAGGCGAACGCTTCGTCACGCGCCACACCGATGCGCACGCCGCTCAGCGACGCAGCGCACGGCTGCGGCTCAGGCGCGGCAAACGCCACTGGCGGCGGCAAGGCAGCGTCGCAGCTGGCACCGAGGGCTTCGGCAGCGGCATCCAGGCGGGCATCCAGGTCGTTCAGTTCGCTGGCCTGGACCAGCCCCAGGTGGCGGCTGGGCAGCTCGATGCCGCGCTCGCGCGACAGGCCGCCATACCAGCGCAGGCCTTCGGTCAGGCTGCCTTCAAGCAGTTGCGCGTGGCGCAGACTGCCGACCCGGTTGGCCAGCACGCCAGCGAACGGCAGGTCGGCCTGATATCGCGCCAGGCCCAGGGCCAGGGCGCCGAAGGTCTGGGCCATTGCCGTGCCGTCAATCACCGCCAGTACCGGCACACCGAAATGGCGGGCCAGATCGGCGCTCGACGGGGTGCCGTCGAACAGTCCCATCACCCCTTCGATCAGAATCAGGTCGGCTTCTTCTGCGGCCTGCCACAGCAGCCGACGGCTTTCTTCGGCACCGATCATCCACAGATCGAGCTGGTACACCGGCGCGCCACTGGCCCGCTCCAGGATCATCGGGTCGAGGAAATCAGGGCCGCACTTGAACACCCGGACTTTACGCCCAAGGTTGCGGTGCAGGCGGGCCAGGGCCGCAGTCACGGTGGTCTTGCCCTGGCCGGAGGCAGGTGCTGCGATCAGCACCGCTGGGCAGCTGCGCGATTCACTCACAGTTCGACGCCCTTCTGCGCGCGGATACCGGCCTGGAACGCATGCTTGAGCATGCCCATCTCGGTGACGGTGTCGGCCAGCTCGATCATTTCCGGCTTGGCTGCGCGGCCGGTGACGATCACGTGCTGCATCGGCGGCCGTGCCTGGATGTCACTCAGCACCTGGTCGAGGTCGAGGTAGCCGTGCTTGAGGGCGATGTTCAGCTCATCGAGCACCACGAACTGCACGCTCGGGTCTTGCAGCAGCTGGCGCGAGACCGCCCAGGCGGCTTCAGCGGCGGCGATGTCGCGTTGGCGGTCCTGGGTCTCCCAGGTGAAGCCCTCGCCCATCACGTGATAGCGCACCTGCTCGGGGAAGCGGCGGAAGAACAGCTCTTCGCCGGTGCTGTTGCGGCCCTTGATGAACTGCACCACGCCGCACTGCATGCCATGGCCCAAGGCGCGGGCAAGCATGCCGAAAGCCGAGCTGCTCTTGCCCTTGCCGTTGCCGGTGAGCACCAGCAGCAGGCCGCATTCGTTAGGGGAGTTGGCAATGCGCTCGTCGATGACCGCCTTCTTGCGCTGCATGCGCGCCAGGTGGCGTTCGTCGCGTTCGGTGGATTCGCTCATGAAGGGTTCTCCGCAGGCTGACGCCACGTGAACAGCGGCGACAGGTAATAGGCGGGCAGACGGAGAACGCGCAGGAGCCATGGGCGGAGCCACGGTGCACCGCGCATCACCCTCCGTGATGCCGTTGGCAGTATCAGGCCGGTCTCCGGGCTCGTGAGCGGGCCATTCGGCCCAAGCCTGCGCGCCTTCCCGGGTGCTTTTACCCAGTGGCCCTGCGCAGCTGCTTCTCACCTACCGTTGCGGGGGCAGCGCCGGAATCGCGCCATGCTGGCGACCACCGGCTTCCCAGTTTCACCCTGCCCAGTCGGGGCTGGCAGGGCACCTGAAACACGCCGCGAAGGTTAGAGGGTTGCACCGGGAGCGTCAATCGAACGGGGCCTTTTACTTCGGCAGAACTGGCCTGGGTCAATGGCCGATCTGCCAGGTTGTGCCACACTGATCACAGTGATATCACATAGCCATTATTTTGCGCTGAACGCGATCACAACGATAACAGGAGTGCGCAGCATGCAAGGCCAGATCATCAACAACCCGAACCTGGAATTCCTTCGCCCCGTACTGGAACGCTGGGTCGACTGCATCGACCGCTTCAACCAGTTCAACGGCGATGCCGAGGCTCCCTACTGGCACGGCACCCAAGCCAACATCGGCATGCTGGCTGCGGCTGCCTGGCAGGCCGAACTGGCGGCGCTGCAGCAGTTCACCAGCAAGAAACAGCGTGACGAAGGCGAACAAGAGGGGCGTTGCGACCTGTCGATCTGCAGCGCCGATGAAACACTGTACCTGAGCGTCAGCCAGCGCTGGCCGAAAGTCGCGCGGCTGGACATGGCCTCGGCGCTGCAGGAAGCGACAGCCCTCGCCCGCCACAAGGCCTATGCCAGCCAACTGAAAGCAGGCGCCCTGTTCATCACCCCCTGGAAGGTTGGCCAACATGCCAGTCCCGAAGAGTTGCAGGATCTGGTGGACGACCTGCAAAAGCACACGGCCTGTGCCATTGCCTGGTACTTCCCGTACGCCTATCGCAAGCTGCACAACGAGACGGGGCAGTACTTCCCGGGCGTGGCACTGCTGCTCAAGCAGGCCTGAACCCGGCGGCCATCATACCGGGAAGAATCGCTCGACCACGGCAGCGCTCTTGAAGCGGCTACGGTAGCCCGACTCGTCGAACAGCAGCCCTGTGCGCAAGTCGTAGACAGGGCCCAGCGCCGGCTTGGTGATTTGTCTGAGCGTTACCTTGATGAAGCGGTAATGCTCGCCCTTGACCTCCTCCAGCCCTTCTATACGGAAGTAGTGACCTGGCAGGAACAGGCTCTCGGCCTCATCCCAGTACAGGGAAAATGCACTGATCGGTGTCGCATCGTGGTAATGCCCGGCAGGCAGTTCGAACACCACCGAACTGTCATCGAAGCGGTCGGAAACCGCGCCGGACACCTGCGCGTCAGGCAGCGAGGCAAACTCGGCAACCTTGTAGGGGTTTTCCGTAAACGAGGTCAGATCTGTATTGACCAGCACATTGCCAACGCCAAGCTGACCTGCCCGGTAGTTTTCGCCACTGGTACTGCGAGTACGGTTTCCCCCTCTGTAGAGGCTGACCTCGTTACTCTTGGGCAGCAATGCCAGGCTGTCGACAAAATCGTGAATGTAGGCATCTTCATCACCGTATTTGTAAACGCCTGAACGGAACACATCATTCACCTGCGACTCATCACTGGTGTAGTACTCGATCATGCTATTGAAGTACTCACGCCCGTAACGATAAGAATAATAAGGCCGGCCGCCGGCCATCACGCAATCCAGCCCGCGCGCATCGATGTCCGGTGCCTGCCCGCGGGGCAGCTCAGCGACCGGCCATCGTGCCAACAGGGCCTTTTGCCTTTTCAACGAATTGACGGACAACCGTGCACTGCGGACGCCGTTATTGACCGTGTAGGTATCCCAGAACGCCGAGCGTACAACGGGTATCCCCCCCTCCTCCGGCGGTGCACCACCCAATAGTCGCGGTGGTGCCAACAACTCCCATTCACCTGATGCATTCAGCCGCACGGGCTGCAGTGATACAAACGCAAAAGGGTTGTCCGCCGGCACCACCAGCCAGATCGCCAGTTCGTGACTGTAGCGCACACGATAGGTCAGGCGATTGAGGGTGATCCAGCAGCTACCATCCGGACTGACCTGAATACCACGCAAACGGCCGCTGTGGGCCACCTCGCCAGCAGGCAAGGCATTACTTGCCCGGTCTTCCACCTCCAGGCTGGCCGACTCTACCGACTGCCATTCTTCAAGGTCGACGCCCACCTCATGAGGCGGGGCTTCAAAAGCCAGTGAAGCGAACATCGAGGTGAAACCGATATCCACCATATTGAAGGTCGCATACACACTTTCCAGCATCGCCGAGCGCAAGGCGCTCTTGCGTTCCTGCTCATCGGTGGCATGCACCGCAGTGTCCACGTCCAACCCGACCTTGGCGAGCGTGGCCCCGAGCAAGATCAGCGTCATTGGCCAACCGAAGGGGGCAAAACTGCCGAAGAGGTTGAGGAAGGCCGACAGATAGCCACTGTACATGGCCCTGCGCAGCCTGGCGTTGTCCTGCAGAAGCCTGCCATTACGCCGCAGCTCCGCGACAGCCTGGTCAGCCAGCCAGGCAAACAGCTCGCTGCCGAGCGCACGCTTGAACAGTGACAGCGCGACCAGCCCGGCCTCATCCGAACGGCTGTCGGCGATGCCTTGCAGATGCACTCTGATCAACTGGTTGGCCGACCGGTCACGAGGGTTGCTGTGCGCCACCATGGCGAAATTGTCCAACGTACCCGCGACCTGCAGCTGCGCGCGCAACCAAGCGGCCATCGCCAGCTCAGAGTCGAACCCTCTCAACGCTTCGTCTGCCCATGGCAGATAGGCGATGAACCGGCCGCCCGGTGCCTGCATCGAGAACAGGCAGCCCCGGTCTCCCTCGCCGAATGTGTATCGGCTCAAGATCAAGGCATGATCACCGCTTTGCCGCTGCAGCATGGCAAGGGAAGGCATGCTGATGTCAGCCAGCTCAGCTGACACCAGGGTGCGCAGATGCCGCGCGTCCTCGGCCGTGATCCGCCCTTTAAGCAAGGCGCCCGTCACTTGCCCAAGCAGGTTGACCTTAGCCAGTACACGAAACTGCTCGCCATTGGCTGACCAGAAACGCTCGATCGCCTCGCGGTAGAGCACTGCGAAGTCCAGCGCCCAGAGATCCTTCTGCACTTCGCTGCCGAGCATTCGCACTTCATGACGCTCATTGTAGGTCGCGGCATGTGGGCCCTGCAGGTAAAAGCCGCCTCGCTGATCGAGTTCATCGGCGGCGTCCTGGTAATACAGGTCGAACCGCTCAATCACCAGTTCGCTCATCACCATCGATTTCTGTGGCGGCCCGCTGTGCTGCCAGCCCGTGAAGCTGCGCGCATTTGAGCTTGAGCTGTTGAACTGGTGCCACCAGACGAACCGCGGGTCCATCTGTTTGCCGGTGTGCCTGCGCAGGATCCGTGCAGCCTGCTGACTGGCCAGATCATGCAGGTCAGGGAAGTTCGCGATAATCTGATCTATCAGCCCCACCAGCGGACGCGCGGCATCCAGTGCGCTCAGGCTGCGGATCATTCGTTCATTGACGGTATTCATGGCCCACTCCAGAACGTTGCAATCGGAGGCACATGCTGGTGCCCCTCAAGCAACGCGGAGTGGTATATGTGTGTCGTCGCCGCAGCGGGCGAGCAATCAGGGGTTCTGCGCCAGATGCCCTTGCGGGATGACCCGCTTGGCCTGCAGGTAGGCTTTGGACCAATAGCTGTTGGACAGGTAATCCAGGCGTACCGTACCGCCCGTGCGCGGCGCATGCACGAAGCGCCCTTCCCCTACGTAGATGCCGGCATGGCTGACCTGTGAACCGCCACCAGTGGCGAAGAACACCAGGTCACCCGACTGCAGTGAGTCGATGTTCACGGTCGGCGCGCGCATGACGATCATCTCGCGCGTCGAGCGCGGCAGGCTGATGCCCGCGGCATCGCGGTACACGTAGCCGATCAGGCCGCTGCAGTCGAACCCGGAATCCGGTGTATTGCCACCCCAGCGATACGGTGTGCCGACCAGGCCGATCGCGCGCATCAGCACGTCGTCAGCCAGCGGCGAGCCTTCGGGCTGGCTGTAGGTAATGCGGGGTTGGACCACTGGGGCCGGTGCCGGGGCACGGCTGGAGCAGGCAGCAAGCAATGCCACCAGAGAAAGGAATGCGAAGCGCGCCATCATCGCCATGGCCAGAACTTCCTGTCTGAGACCGAACGGCCGCAGCCGAAAAGAGTTGAGAATTTAGATTAGACGCTTTCTGTAAATGCGCACGGCGGCGAGCTTTTCAGCTACGCCGCCGCGGCAGGATATATCATTTTGATATCAGTTGCGCGCGATATTGGTAGTCGGCGCCATGGCCAAGGCACGCTTGGCTTCGATGAAGGTCTTGCTCCAGTAGCGATCACCGAGACTGTCGATGCGCACACCACCGCTGCGGCGGCTGCTGGAGTGGATGAACTGATTGTCACCCAGGTAGATGCCCGCATGGCTGACACGGCCACGGCCATTGGTGCTGAAGAACAGCAAATCGCCTGGCTTGAGCTTGTTGCGGGCCACCTTGGGCGCATCGACGTTGATCATTTCGCGGGTCGAGCGCGGCAGGTTCATGCCAGCCTCTTCGCGGAACAGGTAGCCGATGAAACCGCTGCAGTCGAAACCGGAGGCTTCCGAGGTACCACCGAAGCGGTAGCGGGTGCCGATCAGCGACATGCCACGCTCGAGGATGCTGTCAGCCAGCACCGGGAGCTGATAAGGCTTGCTGCTGGAGAAGGCCTCCAGGTCATCTTCAGTGGCCTGTTCTTCTTCGCCGAAAACGGACGAAGCCGAAGCCTTGACCTTGTTGGCCGATTGCGAGGCAATCGGAGTGTGATCCTGGGGCTGGGAATCCGGGCCGTGGGCCGCGCAGCCAAAAAGCAGGGTCACGAGTGCGAGTGGCACGAGGGGTGCGAAGCGCTTCAGCATGGGCACGACCGTGTCTGTAATCCTTTAGAAGGGTGAAACTATGCCCTCTATCATGGCCATTTGCAAATTTTATCGAAAAAGATGTGACTTTTTCGTTTTGCACCTCAGAGCCCAGTGTTTGCAGGCCTTACCAGCCGAGGGTTTCCTTCAGGAAGGGGATGGTCAGCTTGCGCTGAGCCTGCAATGAGGCTTGGTCGAGGCGCTCGAGCAGGTCGAACAGCGCGCTCATGCTGCGCGTGCCACGGGTCAGGATGAAATGGCCGACTTCGTCAGTCAGGTGCAGGCCGCGGCGCGAAGCACGCAGTTGCAGGGCTCGCAGCTTGTCTTCGTCGGACAGGCCGCGCATCTGGAAGACCAGCGCCAAAGTCAGGCGCGACTTGAGATCGGGCAGCTTGATCGGCAGTTCGCGAGGTGACGCGGAGGCCGCCAGCAACAGACGCCGGCCGCTGTCGCGCAAGCGGTTGAACAGATGGAACATCGCCTCTTCCCAGTCTGCCTTGCCAGCGATCACGTGCAGGTCGTCGATGCACACCAGTTCGTATTGAGCCAGATAATCGAGCAGCTCCACGCCGCGATCGAGCAATTGCGCCAGTGGCAAGTACACGGCGGGTTCGCCGCGCTGCTGGAAACGATGGGTGGCCGCCTGCAGCAGGTGACTGCGCCCCACGCCCTGCTTGCCCCACAGGTAGATGAGGCTCTCGGTCCAGCCGGCGTCGGCTTCGCATAACCGCTCGACATAGCCCAACGCCGCGGCATTGGCGCCCGGATAGTAGTTGATGAAGGTGGCGTCATCGCGCAGGCGCACACCCAGGGGCAACTGGATCGGTGGTTTCATGCTCGCGGGCGGTCGTCAGGACCGCAGGGGGCCTTTGGTGAACAATGTGCAAAGTCTATACCCGCATTGCAGGGCGCACAATCATGCAGGCGGATAGCGCAAGCAAAATCAACGAGTTGCGCCACATCGGAGGAGACGCAACTCGGCCCTCGGGTCACAAATCCGGGTCGACATCCCCGGCATACATGTCCGATTCCTTGTAAAGATCATGCACATGTCGCAGCAGGACCATGATCACCGCCGCCACCGGCAATGCCAGCAGCACGCCGGTAAAGCCGAACAGTTCGCCACCGGCCAGGATGGCGAAGATCACCGCCACCGGATGCAGGCCGATACGGTCACCCACCAGCAGCGGGGTCAGCACCATGCCCTCCAGCGCCTGCCCGACCATGAACACGGCAACGATGCCAAGCATCGGGTACAGGTCACCACCAAACTGGAACAACCCGGCCACCAGCGCCGCGCCGATGCCAATGATGAAACCCATGTACGGCACGATGGCCGCCAGCCCGGCGAGCATGCCGATCAGCAGGCCCAGTTCGAGCCCGACCAGCATCAGGCCGGCGGAATAGATGACGCCCAGCGCGAGCATCACCATCAGTTGGCCGCGAACGAACGCCCCCAGTACCTCATGGCATTCACCGGCCAGGCCCACCACCTGCGGTTCGCGCTGACGCGGCAGCAGGCCACGCAGCTTGGCCATCATCAGGTCCCAGTCACGCAGCAGATAGAAGCCCACTACCGGGATCAGCACCATGTTGGCCAGCCAGGCGATCAGCGCCAGGCTCGAGGCAGTGGCATGGGACAGCAGCATACCGACGATGTCGGTGGTCTGGCCCATGTGTGCGCCAATGGCAGCCTTTATCTTGTCGAACTTCCAGAAGCCATCGGCCAGGCCCAGGCGGCCCTGCACCCAGGGCAGTGCCACATGCTCGAGCCAGTCGAGCATCTGCGGCGCCAGCTCATACAGGCGCAGCAACTGTTTGGCCAGCAGCGGCACCAATACCAACAGCAAGGCCATCAGCACCAGGGTGAACAGGCCGAATACCACCACCACTCCCCAGGTACGCGACAGGCCAACGCGCTCCAGACGGTCGACCAGCGGGTCGGCCAGGTAGGCCAGCAAGATGCCGACCAGGAAGGGTGTGAGAATGTTGTGCAGGCTGTAGAGCAGCACGGCGATCAGCAGCGCAGCGCCCCAGCCGATCCAACGACGCATGTCAGTCATGGATGGCACCCCTTACCAACGGAATCGCAGGCCGTCGAACGGCTTGGCGGCGACAGGAGCGGGTGCGCCAGGCTGGCCCGGAGCAGCACCCGGGGCCGGAGCAGGAGTGGCCAGAGCCTGCTCAGGGGGCAGTTCCTGCAATTTGGCCAGGCCCAGCTGGGCACGTAGCTGCTCACGATTACCGGTGACCGCATAGGTCAAGGTGCCGCCTTCGGCCAGCTGCAGGCGTGGGCCGTAAGGCTCCAGTACGCGGCTCAGCTCGGCATAGCGTTGCAGGTTCATGCCTTGCACCTGCAATTGCAACTGGCTGCTGGCACCTGCCTTGATCACATAGCGCGGCGCCAGTCGGCTGCTGACCGCCAACATGACGGCGTCCGCCAGGGCCGCCTGGTCAGCGCCTTCGGCTTTGCCCTGCTCGCGCTGGTCGCCCAGCCACAGCTGCCATGTGCCTTGCCATTTGCCATCGGTTTCATGGGCATGCACCGCCAGCATGGCGTCGGCGCCGTAGCGCTCCGCAGCTTCGCGCAGCGGCGCCGGGTCATTGCCTTCAAGCTGCTTGGCATTGGCCACCAATTGCTCTTGCAGGTCGGCCAGCGGCAAGCGTAGCGGCAGGCCACGGTGCTGGGCAGCTCGACGCAGCGGCTGGGCGCTAGCCTGGCCGTCACCGACCAGGTTGCTGCCTTCGGCACTGTCATTGAGCCACCAGCCGAGGATGGAGGGCCGGTTACTGCCCCACAGCGCCAGGCCGGCCTTGCGCAAGGCACGCTCGGTGCTGCCAGGGTCGAACTCGACCAGCACCGATTCCGGCGGCCCGGCCTCGGTGCCGACCTGGTTGATGATCTGTTGCGGGTCCTTGCGCACGTCGGCCAACGCCGGGCTCTGCGCCGCCTTGGGGTCGCCAGTCAGGCGCAGCACCAGGGTATCGAAGGCCTTGGCAGTGGCTGCGGAACGGGCTTCGGCACCCTGCCCTTCGACCGGCTCGCGCACTTGATAGAGCCCGGAGACGGTTTCGGCCTGCGCAGTGAGGCAGGCCAGTGCAAGGCACCCAGCTGCCAGATAATTGAATAGTCGCATGGAGATTCCTGTCCGATTGCGCATGAAGCATGTGGCTTGCAGCTTATACAGAAGGAGGCCCATCAACCACCCACACACCTTTTTCAGCAATTTACCGCCCTGCCCGTCGGCCTGAGGATGGCCGCTGCACGGCAACCCTGATAAAATCGCGCGCCTTCACAGACCACTGACGTTTCAGGCAGCCGCCGCTTCACAGCCGGACTTGGCCGTCATGGTCGTTTTTACGAATCCCTCCCTCTTAAAGGCCTGGATCAATGAGCAAGCAACCCTCCCTGAGCTACAAGGACGCCGGTGTAGACATCGACGCCGGCGAAGCACTGGTCGAACGCATCAAGGGCGTGGCAAAACGCACCGCACGCCCTGAAGTCATGGGTGGCCTGGGTGGCTTCGGCGCCCTCTGCGAGATCCCGGCCGGCTACAAGCAGCCGGTGCTGGTCTCCGGCACCGACGGCGTCGGCACCAAGCTGCGCCTGGCACTGAACCTGAACAAGCACGACAGCATCGGCCAGGACCTGGTCGCCATGTGCGTCAACGACCTGGTGGTCTGCGGCGCCGAGCCGCTGTTCTTCCTCGACTACTACGCCACCGGCAAGCTGAATGTCGACGTGGCTGCCACCGTGGTCACCGGCATCGGCGCTGGCTGTGAACTGGCTGGCTGCTCCCTGGTCGGCGGCGAAACTGCCGAAATGCCGGGCATGTACGAAGGCGAAGACTACGACCTGGCCGGCTTCTGCGTCGGCGTCGTGGAAAAGGCCGAGATCATCGACGGCTCCAAGGTTGCCACCGGTGACGCGCTGATCGCCCTGCCGTCCTCCGGCCCGCACTCCAACGGCTACTCGCTGATCCGCAAGATCCTCGAAGTGTCCGGCACCGACATCGAGAACACCCAGCTCGACGGCAAGCCGCTGACCGACCTGCTGATGGCACCGACCCGCATCTACGTCAAGCCACTGCTGCAGTTGATCAAGAACACTGGCGCAGTCAAGGCCATGGCCCACATCACCGGTGGCGGCCTGCTGGACAACATCCCGCGCGTCCTGCCGAAGAATGCCCAGGCCGTGGTTGACGTGGCCAGCTGGCAGCGCCCGGCGGTGTTCGACTTCCTGCAGGAAAAAGGCAACGTCGACGAGCACGAGATGCACCGTGTGCTGAACTGCGGTGTCGGCATGGTCATCTGCGTGGCCCAGGATCAGGTCGAAGCGGCCCTGAACGAACTGCGCGCCGCCGGTGAGCAGCCTTGGGTCATCGGCCACATCGCCGAAGCCGCCGAAGGCGCCGCCCAGGTCGAACTGCAGAACCTCAAGGCACACTGATGCCGAGCAAGCCCTGCAATGTAGTGGTACTGCTGTCGGGTTCCGGCAGCAACCTGCAAGCCTTGATCGACAGTTGCCGTGCGCAGGACAGCCAAGTGCGCATCGCCGCGGTGGTCTCCAACCGCGCCGATGCCTATGGCCTGCAACGGGCCCAGGCGGTCGGTATCGACACCGTGGTGCTCGACCACACCCAGTTCGACGGCCGCGAAGCCTTCGATGCCGCGCTGATGGCGCGCATCGACGGCTTCACCCCGGACCTGGTGGTGCTGGCCGGCTTCATGCGCATCCTCAGTGGCGACTTCGTGCGCCACTACCAGGGCAGCCTGCTCAACATCCACCCGTCGTTGCTGCCCCGCTACAAGGGCCTGCATACCCACCGTCGGGCACTGGAGGCAGGCGACGCCGAGCATGGCTGCAGCGTACACTTCGTCACCGAGGAACTCGATGGCGGGCCTCTGGTCGTACAGGCTGTGGTACCGGTGCTGTCTGATGACACGGTGGAAAGCCTGGCCCAAAGGGTCCACCATCAGGAACACCAGATCTACCCGCTGGCGGTGCACTGGTTTGCCCAAGGGCGTTTGCGCCTGGGTGAACAGGGTGCGTTACTGGATGACCTGCCGCTGCCGGCCAGTGGTCACTTGATCCGACCCTAGGAGAACTTATGCGTCGCGCCCTGCTATTGGCTCTCACCGTGCTCGCCCTGCCCCTCCAGGCAGCTGACCTGAAGCCGTTCTCGGCAAGCTACACCGCAGACTGGAAGCAACTGCCCATGAGCGGCACCGCCGAGCGCAGCCTGGTCAAGAACAAGGACGGCAGCTGGAACCTTGATTTCAAGGCCTCCATGATGATCGCCAGCCTGACCGAGCAAAGCACCCTGCGCATGGACAACGACACCCTGCTGCCGCAGAAGTACCACTTCGAGCGCGGCGGCCTGGGCAAGGCCAAGACCGTCGACCTGACCTTCGACTGGAACGCCAAGAAGATCACCGGTACCGACCGCAAGGATGCCATCAACCTGCCGCTCAACCGCGGCGTGCTGGACAAGTCGTCCTACCAGCTGGCCCTGCAGCACGATGTGGCTGCCGGCAAGAAGAGCATGACCTACCAGGTGGTCGATGGCGACGAGATCGACAACTACGACTTCCGCGTGCTCGGCACCGAGAAAATCACCACCAAGACCGGCCAGGTCGAGGCGGTGAAGGTCGAGCGCGTGCGTGCCCCAGCCCAGAACAAGCGTGTCACCGAGCTGTGGTTCGCCAAGGACTGGGACTACCTGCTGGTGCAGTTGCGCCAGGTCGAGACCGATGGCAAAGAGTACGTGATCGTGCTGCAGAATGGCACGGTCGACGGCAAAACGGTGAAGGGTAACTGATCCGCTGCAGCCCGCAGTATCCGGAGCCCCGCCCTGTGCGGGGCTTCTTTTTGCCCTGCTTTCATGAAACTTGTTTCATGCCTGTTTTATTTACTTAGCCTGCTAACAAACTCTATAAAGGGGTTGTGCGACACAGTGTCGCAGTCAACTCAAAGCAGTGGAGTTTACCGATGACAGTCCAAGTAACCGAACGTGACGAATCGAGAATGTCCCACGAAGGCCTGGCCGCTGGCGTGCGGATCTGGGATGTGCACCAACAAGGCCAACTGGTAGGGATGTTCCACCAGGAACATGAAGCTCACCAGTACCGGGCAGAGCTCGAAGAGCTGGAAAACCAGCGCACCACGCAGTAACCCGAACCTTGATACAGTCTTCCAGTAAAAAACCCCGCCAAGGCGGGGTTTTTCGTGCTTACCACATCAGATCGTCTGGGATCTTGTAGGCTGCGTACGGATCGTCCTCGTCCGCTTCCTCGACATGGGTATTGAGCAGCAGAATGCGGCTCGGGTCGCGTTCCTGGATCTTCACCGCCGCCTCGCGCGGGATCACTTCGTAGCCGCCGGCATGCGACACGATGGCCAGCGCGCCGTTGCTCAGGCGGGTGCGCATCAGGGCGTTGACGGCAATGCGCTTGACCTTCTTGTCGTCGACGAAGTTGTAGTAGTCCTCGGTGGTCAGCTTGGGCAGGCGGGTGGCTTCGATCAACTGCTTGATCTGCGCCACGCGGGCCTTCTGCTCGGCCTTTTCCTGCTGCTGGCGATTCAGCTCCTGGTCACGTTTGGCCTTCTCGGCCATGGCTTCCTTGGCCATGCGCTGCTGGCTGTCGTCGACCTCGACCTGGCCTTTGTGCTCCATGCGCTTCTGTTTCTTTTCAGCTTTGTTGGTCTGCGAGACCTGTTTCTGGTTGACCAGACCGGCTTTGAGCAATTGGTCGCGAAGGGAAAGGCTCATGAATGTTCACTCACTTATGCAACAGCTCAGCCGCAGCTGGGCAGGTTCTTTTCCTGACGCTTGGCTTCACCCCAAAGGGCGTCCAGCTCGTCAAGGTTACAATGTTCAATCGGCCGGCCGCTGTCGCGCAATGCCTGTTCGATGAAGCGGAAACGCCGCTCGAACTTGCGGTTGGCGCGGCGCAGGGCGTTTTCCGGGTCTTGCTTGAGGTGGCGGGCCAGGTTTACGGCGGCAAACAGCAGGTCGCCGACTTCATCCTCGAGGGCGTCGGCGTCGTTGTCGGCCATGGCCTGCAACACTTCGTCGAGTTCCTCGCGCACCTTGTCCAGCACAGGCAGCGCCGCTGGCCAGTCGAAACCGACGGTGGCCGCGCGCTTCTGCAGTTTGGCCGCCCGCGACAGCGCCGGCAATGCCGTCGGTACGTCATCGAGCAGCGACAGTTGTTCAGGGGTGCTTTTCTCGGCACGCTCCTCGGCCTTGATCTCCTCCCAGCGTGACTTGACCTGGGCCTCGTTCAGGCTGGGGGTGTCCAGCGGCGCGTACAGCTCGCCCGTCGGGAATACGTGGGGGTGACGGCGGATCAGCTTGCGGGTGATGCTGTCGACCACGCCATCGAACTCGAAACGCCCTTCTTCCTGGGCCAGCTGGCTGTAGTAGACCACCTGGAACAACAGGTCGCCGAGCTCGCCCTGCAGGTGTTCGAAATCGCCGCGCTCGATGGTGTCGGCGACTTCGTAGGCCTCTTCGATGGTGTGCTGCACGATGCTCGCGTAGTTCTGCTTCAGGTCCCACGGGCAGCCGTACTGCGGGTCGCGCAGACGGGCCATGAGGTGCAGCAGGTCTTCGAGGGTGTAGGTCATGGTTAAGCAGGTCCTTCGGTGGTGCCTTCTTCGCGGGTAAGCCCGCTCCCACAAGATGGATGCAGGTTTCGAAATCTGCACCGTTCCTGTGGGAGCGGGTTTACCCGCGAAGCAGGCGCCGCGGCTTCAAGGGGTACGATTACGCCGCGTTTCGATGATGTTCGGCAACTGCGAAATCCTGCCCAGGAGGCGCCCCAGCGCATCCAGGCCCGGAATCTCGATGGTCAGCGACATCAGCGCGGTGTTGTCTTCCTTGTTCGAGCGGGTGTTGACCGCCAGCACGTTGATCTTCTCGTTGAGCAGAACCTGCGACACGTCGCGCAGCAACCCTGGGCGGTCGTAGGCGCGGATGACGATGTCGACCGGGTAGGTCTGCACCGGGATCGGCCCCCAACTGACCTGGATCATCCGCTCCGGCTCGCGCCCGGCCAGCTGCAGCGCCGAGGCGCAGTCCTGGCGGTGGATGCTGACGCCGCGGCCCTGGGTAATGTAGCCGACGATGGCATCGCCCGGCAGCGGCTGGCAGCAGCCGGCCATCTGCGTGAGCAGGTTGCCGACGCCCTGGATCTGGATGTCGCCACGCTTGCCGGTACGCGGGCCGGTAGGCTTGCGCGGCACCAGCTCAATCTGCTCGATGCGCTCGGGCTCAAGCAGTTGCTGGGCGGCGTTGACCAGGTGCGCCAGGCGCAGGTCACCGGCACCGAGCGAGGCAAACATGTCCTCGGCGGTCTTGACGTTGGTCTTCTCGGCCAGGCGTTCGAAGTCCACCTGCGGCAGGCCCAGGCGGCTGAGTTCGCGTTCGAGCAAGGTCTTGCCGGCAGCGACGTTCTGGTCACGCGCCTGCAGCTTGAACCAATGGACGATCTTGGCCCGGGCCCGCGAGGTGGTGACGTAGCCGAGGTTGGAGTTCAGCCAGTCACGGCTCGGGTTGCCGTGCTTGCTGGTGATGATCTCCACCTGCTCGCCGGTCTGCAGGCTGTAGTTGAGCGGCACGATGCGCCCGTTGATCTTGGCGCCACGGCAGTTGTGGCCGATCTCGGTGTGCACGCGGTAAGCGAAGTCCAGCGGCGTGGCACCCTTGGGCAGGTCGATGGCGTGGCCATCCGGTGTGAACACGTAGACCCGGTCGGGTTCGATATCGACCCGCAGCTGCTCGGCCAGGCCACCGATGTCGCCCAGCTCTTCATGCCATTCGAGCACCTGGCGCAGCCAGGAGATCTTCTCTTCGTAGTGGTTGGAGCTCGGCTTGACGTCGGTACCCTTGTAACGCCAGTGGGCGCAGACGCCGAGTTCGGCTTCCTCGTGCATGCCGTGGGTACGGATCTGCACTTCCAGCACCTTGCCCTCGGGGCCGATCACCGCAGTGTGCAGCGAGCGATAGCCGTTTTCCTTGGGGTTGGCGATGTAGTCGTCGAACTCCTTGGGGATGTGCCGCCACAGGGTGTGCACGATACCCAGCGCGGTATAGCAGTCACGCACCTCAGGCACCAGCACGCGCACCGCACGCACGTCGTAGATCTGGCTGAACTCCAGGCCTTTGCGCTGCATCTTGCGCCAGATCGAATAGATGTGTTTCGCCCGACCGCTGATATCGGCCTTGACCCCGGTGGCCAGCAATTCGTTCTGCAGCTGGTTCATCACGTCGCTGATGAAGCGCTCACGGTCCAGTCGGCGCTCGTGCAACAGCTTGGCGATCTGCTTGTACTGGTCAGGCTCCAGGTAGCGGAAGGACAGGTCTTCCAGCTCCCATTTGATGTGGCCGATGCCCAGCCGGTGGGCCAGCGGCGCATAGATGTCGAACACCTCGCGCGCCACGCGCAGGCGCTTTTCGTCATCAGCGGACTTCACCGCCCGGATCGCACAGGTACGCTCGGCCAGCTTGATCAGCGCCACGCGTACGTCGTCGACCATGGCCACGAGCATCTTGCGCAGGTTCTCGACCTGCGCCTGCGAGCCCAGCACCAGCGACTGGCGCGGGCTGAGACTGGCGCTGATGGCGGCCATGCGCAGCACGCCGTCGATCAGCTTGGACACCACCGGGCCAAAGCGCTGACCGACTTCGGCCAGGGTCACCTTGCCTTCACGGACCGAGCGATAGATCACCGCCGCGACCAACGAATCCTGGTCGAGCTTGAGGTCGGCGAGGATTTCAGCGATTTCCAGACCGGCCTGATAACTGGACGTTCCATCGGCCCACGAATGCTTGGCAGGGTTGCCCTTCTTTTCGATTTCCTGGGTGAACTCGCAGGCTTCTTTCAGCGCCACGCGATCCAGTGCCGAATCGACGCTCACCACATGATCCAGCCATGCTTCGAGATTGATACTGCCGTCCGTGTTGACCGGCTGGTGCACTCTCACCTGTACCATCTTTGTTTTACCTTTCCATACAGCGCACCACACGGGTGCGCTGGCTATCACCGTGCAGCTTCGCGTCCGTGGAAGCCGCACCAAGGGGCCAGCCTGCTAGCCCGCTTCGAATAACGCCATGGCTTCGACATGCGCCGTCTGAGGAAACATGTCGAGAATCCCGGCCCTTTTTAACCGGTACCCCTGGCCGACCAGCACCTGGGCGTCTCGCGCCAGCGTGGCCGGGTTGCACGATACATACACCAAGCGCTTGGCGTTGAGGCGGGCGATACCTTGCACCACCTCGTATGCACCGTCGCGCGGTGGATCCAAGAGTACCGCAGAAAAGCCCTCGGCGGCCCATCCGGCGCCTGCCAAAGGCTGCGATAAATCGGCCTGAAAAAACGCGGCGTTATGCACATCGTTGTTCCGGGCATTGGCCGCGGCCCGATCGACCATGGCCTGTACACCTTCCACCGCCACCACTTCACGTGCCTGACGCGCCAGCGGCAGGGCGAAGTTGCCCAGGCCGCAGAACAGGTCCAGCACACGCTCGTCAGCTTGCGGTGCGAGCCAGGCCAGGGCCTGCTCGATCATTGCCGTGTTGACCTGGGCGTTGACCTGGACGAAATCGCCCGGGCGCCAGGCCAGTTCCAGTTGCCAGGGTGCCAGGGCAAAGCCCAGTTTCGCCTCGGCATCCACAGGGGCCGGCTCACCTTCGCCCTGCAGCCAGAGCTGGGCCTTGGCCTCGTCACAGAATGCCTGCAAGCGCGCCAGGTCGTCCGCCGGCAGCGGCGCCACATGGCGCACGAGCACGGCTTCGGCGGTACCACTGAACAGCTCCACATGGCCGATCGCCTGCGGTTTGCCCAGCGAGCGCAGCACGGTCGGCAAGTGGCGAAGAATAGATTGCAAAGGCTGTACCAGCACGGCGCAGTCATCGATGGAGACAATTTCCTGGCTGGCTTCGGCGCGGAAGCCGACATCCAGGTGCTTTGCCTTCACGTCCCAGCGCACGGCCACCCGCGCCCGGCGCCGGTAGCCGAATTCCGGCCCGCTCAGGGGCGCGGCCCATTCTTCGGGCTGCACGCCGGCTACCCGTTGCAGCTGTTCGGCCAGGGTGCGCTGCTTGAGCGCCAGCTGGGCGTCGTGCGGCAGGTGCTGCAGGTTGCAGCCGCCGCACCGCTCGTAGTGCCGGCACGGTGCCTGACGGCGTTCGGGGCTGGCTTGCAGCACACGCTCCAGGCGCGCCTCGACGACCTTGCCGCGAGCATTGAGCACCCGCGCCTCGACCGCTTCACCGGCCAACGCGCCACTGACGAACCAGGTGCGCCCCTCCAGGAAGGCGATGCCGCGGCCGTCACCGGCCAGGCGCTCGATATCCAGGCGCTGCTTCTTGCCCACGGGGACCTGGGGCGTACGGTTGCCGCCGGCCGGCTGGAAGCGCAGGCCGCTGTTGCTTTTCTTCTTGGACATTTAGCTCGGGTCAAACAGGCCGGTGGACAGATAACGGTCGCCGCGGTCACAGATGATCGCGACCATCACGGCGTTTTCCACTTCGCGGGACAGGCGCAGCATGGCTGCCACCGCACCACCGGAAGACACGCCACAGAAAATGCCCTCTTCGCGCGCGAGGCGGCGAGTGGTGTCCTCGGCCTCCTGCTGGGACATGTCCATCACGCGGTCGACGCGGGTGGCATCGAAAATCTTTGGCAGATACTCCTCGGGCCAGCGACGGATCCCCGGAATGGCCGAGCCCTCCATCGGTTGCAGGCCAACGATTTGCACGTTGGGGTTCTGTTCCTTGAGGTACTGCGAGCAGCCCATGATGGTACCGGTGGTCCCCATGGAACTGACGAAATGGGTAATGGTGCCCTGGGTCTGCTGCCAGATTTCCGGGCCGGTGCTGGTGTAGTGGGCGATCGGGTTGTCGCCGTTGGCGAACTGGTCGAGGACCAGGCCGCGGCCCTCGGCCTGCAACTTCTCGGCGAGGTCGCGGGCACCTTCCATGCCCTCTTCCTTGGTTACCAGAATCAGCTCGGCGCCGTAGGCGGTCATGGCTGCCTTGCGTTCGGCGGTGGAGTTGTCGGGCATGATCAGGATCATCTTGTAACCCTTGATCGCCGCCGCCATCGCCAGAGCGATGCCGGTATTGCCGGAGGTGGCTTCGATCAGGGTGTCGCCTGGCTTGATCTGGCCGCGCAGTTCGGCGCGGGTGATCATCGACAGTGCCGGACGGTCCTTCACCGAGCCGGCGGGATTGTTACCTTCGAGCTTGAGCAGGAGGGTATTGCTGGTTTCGCCAGCGATGCGCTGCAGGCGAACCAGGGGCGTATTGCCGACGCAATCGGCGATGGTTGGGTACTGCAAGGTCATGGCGTATTTCACAATCCGGACGGCAGGGGTGCCTATCATACCGGCAAACACTTCCCGGCCATATCACGCAATCTGTGGTCGCTATAGCTACAAGCTATAAGCGGTAAGCTACGAGCAGCTTATCGCTGTCTCTGTTGGCGCGGGCTTGTCCCGCGAAGGGGCCGGCACATGAAGCGGCAGCCTCATGCACAGCCGCAGCCCGCGCTTGCCATTCTCCGCCCACAAGGTCCCGCCCTGACGCTGGATCGCACTGCGGGCAATGCTCAGCCCCAGGCCAAATCCGCCATCCCCCGGTCGTGAGCCATCGAGTCGGGAGAACGGTGCAAAGATCCGCTCCAGGTCTTCATCGGCCACACCCCCGCCCTCATCCTCCAGCCACAAACGCCAATACCCGCCCTCGCGCTGCCCACCCAACCGCACCAGGCCGTTTTCCGGCGAATGGCGGATGGCGTTGCGCAGCATGTTCTCCACGGCCTGGGCCAGGTGGTTGAGGTTGCCCTGCACCCAGCAATTGCCCGGCAGCTCGCAGCGCAACCGCTCGGCCGACCAGCCGCTTTCATAGCTGGCGTCCTCGGCCAGCAGGTCCCACAGCGCCTGAACCTGGATCGGCTCAAGGTTCATCGGCGTACGCTCGGCATCCTGCCAAGCCAGCTGCAGCGTGTTCTCGACCAGCTGTTGCATGCAGTCCACCTCACGCCCCAGGCGCTCACGCAGGCGCGCAAGGTCGGTCTCGCCGTCGCAGGCCACACGCAGGCGGCTGAGCGGAGTACGCATTTCGTGGGACAGGTCTCGCAGCAGTTGCTGCTGCATCACCACAGTGCCTTGAAGTCGCTCGGCCATCTGATCGAAGGCTCGGGCCAGCTCGCCCAGCTCGTCGTGGCGGGCTGTGGTACGGGAATCCAGGCGTGCCGAAAGCTGGTCGGCGCGCCAGGCATTGGCCTGCTCGCGCAGTTGATTGAGCGGGACGATCAGCATGCGGTACAGGCCGACGCACAGCAGCAAGGTGAACAGGCCGGGAATGATGCCATTGGTGACGACCTGCCAGGCAAACCGATATTGGCCAGGATTGAGCCGTTGCGGCAGCTCGATCACCAGCATGCCCTGCTCCGGCGCACCGGGGAACGGAAGGCGCAACCAAGGCTGGTCGACGCTGCGCCGGCTCATCGGCCAGTCGACGCCCCGCAGACGGGTGAGCCGCTGCATGATCTCGGGGCCGAGAATGGCGCTGTCCATTGGCCGCAGATTCAGGTCGAGCACACCGATCCAGACATGCTCACGCTGGTGCATCGCCGCCACCCAGCGGTCCAGCCCTTCACGCCCGCCGCCGCGCCAGGCCTTTTCCGCCTCGCTGGCATAGTCGCGCAGTACCTGGCGGGCCGACGGGTCAAGAAAGGCGTTCTGGGTCTCCATATGACGGCCCCAGGTGTAGCTGAGGCCGATCATCAGCAGGCAGAACCCCACCAGCAGAATGGCCAGCTTCCAGAACAGCGAGTGGCGATCGAGCATGGCTTACTCCGCTTCGCCAGCACTGAGCACGTAGCCTTTGCCCCACACAGTGCGGATCTGCCGCTCGTGGTAATCGATACCCTTGAGCTTGCGGCGAATCTGGCTGATGTGCATGTCGAGGCTACGGTCATGCCGCGAGTAGCCGCGCTGCAGCACCTGCTGATAAAGGAAGGGCTTGCTCAGCACTTCATCGACATTACGGTAAAGGATGTCGAACAGGCGGAATTCGCTCGGCGTCATGCCGGCCGGCTGACCGCCCAGGCTGACGTCGCACAGGTCCTCGTCGAAGTACAACTCGTCTCCGGCGACCTCCAGCGGCGGCTGATGACGTCGCTCAAGGGCGACCCGACGCAGTATCGCCTCGATCCGCACTTGCAGCTCGGCCATGCTGAAGGGCTTGGGCAGATAATCGTCGGCACCACGCTGGAAGCCGCTGATGCGGTCGGCCTCGGCGCCCAACGCCGACATCAGGATCACTGGCGTGGCGCTATGCTGGCGCAGCCGGGCCAGGGCATCCAGGCCATTGAGGCCAGGCAGCAGGATATCCATCAGTACCACGTCAAAGCGTTGCCGACCGGCCGCCTCCAGGCCATCCAGGCCATTGCGGCACCAGGTGACCTGGAAGCCGCCCCGCTGCAGCTCTTCGTGCAGGTACGCACCCAGGACCAGATCGTCCTCGATCGCCAGGATGCGGGAGGTGTAATTAGCTACAGGATTCATTGGCAACTGCCATCCATTCTCAGTTGCGCAATTATTGTGCATGCTCTCCTTCCAGGCAACCGCCCTGCGACCAATGCCTTGGCCAGGCAACGAAATGACATTCAATGGGTGCATTAGCGCAGCCAGCGGAGTAACTTTCCGCTTTGTTCCGTCGCTGCGACGACGGCGTCCAGGCACATCACAGGAGGCGAGTGTGCTCGATCGTTTGGGAATCAGAAGCCGGGTGCTGCTGCTGGCACTGCTGCCGGCCAGCCTGATGGCACTGGTGCTGGGCAGCTATTTCACCTGGCTGCAGCAGGACCAGTTGCGCACCCAGTTGCTGCAGCGCGGCAAGATGCTCGCCGAGCAGCTGGCACCGCTGGCCGCACCGGCCCTGGCACGGCAGGCACCCGCCCAGCTGGAGCGCATCGCCGCGCAGACCCTGGAGCAGGCCGACGTGCGCGCCGTGGCATTCCTCGCCCCCGACCGCAGCCGCCTGGCCCATGCCGGGCCGAGCATGATCAACCAGGCCCCCAGCGGCGGCACCGGCACCCAGTTGCTGCAGCGCACCGGCAACGACGCCACCCGTTACCTGATGCCGGTGTTCGGCCACCACCGCGACCTGGCCACCGATGCCGTACCGGCCGAGGCCGAGCGCCTGCTGGGCTGGGTCGAGATCGAGCTGTCCCACGACGGCACGTTGTTGCGCGGCTACCGCAACCTGTTCACCAGCGTGTTGCTGATCCTCGCCTGCCTGGCCCTCAGTGGCCTGCTGGCGATGCGCATGAGCCGCACCATCAATGACCCGATCGCACGCATCAAGCGTGCGGTCAACCAGCTCAAGGACGGCCACCTCGACGAACGCCTGCCGGCCATGGGCAGCCATGAACTGGACGAACTGGCCCGCGGCATCAACCGCATGGCCGAAACCCTGCACGGCGCCCACGAGGAGCTGCAGCACAGCATCGACCAGGCCACCGAGGACGTGCGCCAGAACCTGGAAACCATCGAGATCCAGAACATCGAATTGGACATGGCGCGCAAGGAGGCCCTGGAGGCCAGCCGCATCAAGTCGGAGTTCCTGGCCAACATGAGCCACGAGATCCGCACGCCGCTCAATGGCATCCTCGGCTTCACCCACCTGCTGCAGAAGAGCGAGATGACCCCGCGGCAGCTGGACTACCTGAGCACCATCGAGAAGTCCGCCGACAACTTGCTGGGGATCATCAACGAGATCCTCGACTTCTCCAAGATCGAGGCCGGCAAACTGGTGCTCGACAGTATCCCGTTCAACTTGCGCGACCTGGTCCAGGACACCTTGACCATCCTCGCCCCCGCCGCCCACGCCAAACAGCTCGAACTGCTCAGCCTGATCTACCGCGACACGCCAACGTCGCTGATCGGCGACCCGTTGCGGCTGAAACAGATCCTCACCAACCTGGTGAGCAACGCGATCAAGTTCACCCGCGAAGGCACCATCGTCGTCAGGGCCATGCTCGAGGACGAACAGGATGACTGCGCCCAGCTGCGCATCAGCGTGCAGGACACCGGCATAGGCCTGTCGCCCCAAGACGTGCGCACCCTGTTCCAGGCGTTCAGCCAGGCCGACAACTCGCTGGCCCGCCAGCCCGGCGGTACCGGCCTGGGGTTGGTGATTTCCAAGCGCCTGATCGAGCAGATGGGCGGCGAGATTGGCGTCGACAGTACACCGGGTGAAGGCTCGCAGTTCTGGATCAGCTTGAGCCTGCCCAAGGCCCACGACGACATCGAGGAGCAACCGCTGCAACCATTGCTGGGGCGCAGAGCGGCCATTGTCGACGGCCATGAGCTGGCCCGCCAGGCCCTGGAGCACCAGCTCGAGGACTGTGGCCTGAGCGTCAGCCTGTTCGCCTCCTATGATCAGTTGCTGCAGGGTGTGCAGGCGGGCTTCCAGGCCGGCTTGCCTTTCGAGTTCGCGGTACTTGGCGCCAACCTCGGCACACTTTCGCCGGAGCAGCTCGGTCAGTACAACCAGCAGCTGGAGCGTTTGCACTGCCAGTGCGTGGTGCTGTGCCCGACCACCGAGCAGGCGCTGTACCACCCCTTCCTGCCTAACGGTCATGGTCAGTTGCTGTCCAAACCGACCTGCACGCGCAAATTGCGCCGCCTGCTGCAGGAGCTGGTGCAACCACGCCGGCCGCTGGCCGAACCGGCACTGGCCAGCAGCGGCCAACGCCTGGCGAAGATACTGTGCGTCGACGACAATGCCGCCAACCTGCTGCTGGTGCAGACGCTGCTCGAAGACCTGGGCGCCGAAGTGCTGGCAGTCGACAACGGCCATGCCGCCGTGCAGGCGGTTCAGGCCGAGCCTTTCGACCTGGTGCTGATGGACGTGCAGATGCCCGGCATGGACGGACGGGCCTGCACCGAGCAGATCCGCCTGTGGGAAAAGACCCAGAGCGGCAGCCCGCTGCCGATCGTCGCCCTGACGGCCCATGCCATGGCCAACGAGAAACGTGCCTTGTTGCACAGCGGCATGGACGATTACCTGACCAAGCCGATCAGCGAGCGACAGTTGGCCCAGGTGGTCATGAAATGGACCGGGCTGAGCCTGGGCGCGTCGCCACTGGAGCATGCCAACGAGCCGCATGGCGACAACCATGAGCTGCCGGTGCTGGACCCGGACGAAGGCTTGCGCCTGGCCGCCGGCAAGCCAGACCTGGCTGCCGACATGCTGGCCATGCTGCTGGCGTCGCTGGAAAGCGACCGCCAGGCGATTCGCGCTGCGCGTGAAGCGGATGACCCGTCGACATTGATCGAGCAGGTGCACCGGCTCAACGGCGCCTCGCGCTATTGCGGCGTGCCCCAGCTGCGCGCGGCGTGTCAGCGCAGCGAGACCCTGCTCAAGCAGGACAGCCCGCAGGCACAGCAGGCGCTGGATGAGCTGGATGCGGCCATCTACCGCCTGGCTGCGCAGGCCTTGTAGGAGCGGCCTTGCCGGGGCGCTCCTACACAAAGCCTGCATTATCAATCAGCAAATACGAGGCCTCACCATGCGCGTTCTGTTGTTCAGCAGCCAGCACTACGACCAGGAAAGCTTCACCCAGGCCGCCCAAGGCAGCGCCCTTGACCTGCACTTCCAGCCCACCCGCCTGACCCTCGACACCGCCCCTCTGGCCCAGGGCCACGAGGTCGTCTGCGCCTTCATCAACGACGAACTCGACGCCCAGGTACTGCAGCGCCTGGCCACTGGCGGCACGCGGCTGATCGCCCTGCGCTCGGCCGGCTACAACCATGTCGACCTGGCCGCCGCTCAGCGCCTTGGCCTGGCGGTGGTGCGCGTGCCGGCCTATTCACCGCATGCCGTGGCCGAGCACGCCGTAGCCCTGATCCTGGCGCTCAATCGCCGCCTGCACCGGGCCTACAACCGCACCCGCGAAGGCGACTTCACCCTCCACGGGCTGACCGGCTTCGACCTGCATGGCAAGACCGTCGGCGTGGTCGGCACCGGCCAGATTGGCGCGGCCTTCGCCCGTATCATGGCCGGCTTCGGCTGCCAGCTGCTGGCGTATGACCCCTACCCCAACCCAGAGCTGCTGGCCCTGGGGGCCCGCTACCTGGACCTGCCCGATCTGCTGCGCGAAGCGCGAATCATCAGCCTGCACTGCCCGCTGACCGAGCACACCCGGCACCTGATCAATGCGCAAAGCCTGAACCAGTTGCAGCCAGGCGCCATGCTGATCAACACCGGCCGCGGTGCGCTGGTCGACACGCCGGCGCTGATCGATGCCCTGAAAAGCGGCCAGCTCGGCTATCTGGGCCTGGATGTGTATGAAGAGGAAGCCCAGCTGTTTTTCGAGGACCGTTCCGACCTGCCGCTGCAGGATGATGTGCTGGCGCGGTTGCTGACCTTCCCCAACGTGATCATCACCGCACACCAGGCATTCCTGACCCGCGAAGCACTGGACGCCATCGCCGCCACCACCCTGGACAACATCATCCGCTGGGCGGCGGGTAATCCGCAGAATCTGGTCACCGGTTGATGCTAGGATACGCGGCATTTCTGGAGGACCCATGGTCGAGCACGATTTCCGCTACACCCTTTTCAACCCGCAACACACCTTGATCGAGTGCCGCGCCCTGGTTCCGGGCCGTTACCAGGTGACCGGCAACGGTGGCTCGATGCACAAGGGCGACGTCCTGATCGTGACCCTCAAGGGCAGCAAGGACCTGGCCATGCGCCTGACCGTGGAAAGCGTGCGCCACCTGATCAACCCACGCGGCCAGTGGGTTGCCGTGGCCAGCGGCCCGGTGTTCAACGAGCTGGAAATTCTCACCTGGAAGGTCGAGTGCGACAGCTGCGACGCGGTGCTGGACTTCGAGTTCGCCGTCGACGCCAAACTTGGCAAGGCAGCCCGTCAGCCGGCTGCCAGCGCCCGTATCGCCGAACTGGGCTGGGCCAGCCGTAGCGACAAGCACCTGTGCCCGCGTTGCCAGGAGAGCGCCGAGTGAAGAATCTGCTGACCGGTGTGCTGATTGCCACCGGCCTGCTCGGCTGTGCTGCCGAACCTTCGAAGCTGCAGCAGGAGCGCAGCTACGTACTGGAGTGGATCGGCGAGCGTCCGCTGATCGACTATAGCCACCTGACCCTGACCCTGGCCAGCGATGGCCGCGCCTACGGCAATGCCGGCTGCAACCACTGGTTTGCGCCGTATACGCTGGACGGTGAGCACCTGAGCTTCGGCAAGGTCGGCAAGACCCGTAAACTGTGTGCCCCGGCGTTGATGGAGCAGGAAAAACGCTTCTTGCAGGCGCTGGAGACCGTACAGCGCTGGGATGTGTCGCCGGTCGAGCAGATGCGCTTCTGGCCGGCCGAAGGCAAGCCACTGCGCTTCTGGCCTGAAGAAGGCTGAAAATGTTTGGGGCCGCATTGCGGCCCCAAATGCATCAGGCGCCTTTGAGCGCCTTGATCTTGGCCTGCAGCCCTTCCAGGGTCTGCTCGCCCAGCAATTGCTCACGCACCTTGCCCTTGTCATCGATGATGTAGGTCACCGGCAGCGCCTCGCTGCGTGGCAGGTCATAACGCTCGGCCGGGTCCTGCGCCAGCACGGTGAAACCGATGCCCAAGGCCTCCGCGGCCTGCTTCAGTTCCGGGCCCTGCAGGCCATCGAAGTTCACCCCGACCACCTTGATGCCATCGGCCGCCCATTGCTTGGCGGCCTGGTTCAGTTCAGGTACCTCGGTACGGCATGGGCCACACCATTCGGCCCAGTAATTGAGCACTACCCAGTGCCCGTCGATCTGTTCCGCCTTTACTGCCTTACCATCTTGGTCCACGCCGTAATCGGCACCGCAACCACCGAGCAACAGGCTCGCGGTGATGGCCAGTACTGCTGCCAGACGCCTTGCCATGGGTCAATCCTTCTCGAAGTTTCAAGCAAATAGGTCAGTCGCTGCGGTTAGAATAGCCGCCACACCCAGCTGGATGCGACCCGACATGACTGACTTGACGCTCTATCATAACCCGCGCTGCTCGAAATCCCGCGGCGCGCTGGAACTGCTTGAACAACGTGGCCTGGCACCGACCATCGTGCGCTACCTGGAAACCCCGCCAGACGCAGCCACCCTCAAGGCCCTGCTCGGCAAGCTGGGTATCGCCCCGCGCCAGCTGCTGCGCAGCGGCGAAGACGAATACAAGGCCCTGGACCTGGGCAACCTGGTGCTGACCGACGCGCAACTGATCGACGCCATGGTCCAGCACCCCAAGCTGATTGAACGCCCCATCCTGATCGCCGGTGACAAGGCCGTGATCGGCCGCCCGCCAGAGAAGGTGCTGGAGATCCTGCCGTGAGTGCGCCTTACATCCTGGTGCTGTATTACAGCCGTCACGGCTCGACCAGCGAAATGGCCCGGCACATCGCCCGCGGCATCGAGCTGGCCGGCATGGAAGCGCGCTTGCGCACAGTGCCGGCGATTTCCACCGAGTGCGAAGCGGTGGCCCCAGACATCCCGGCCAGCGGCGCGCTGTACGCCACCCTCGACGACCTGCGTCACTGCGCCGGCCTGGTGCTGGGCAGCCCGACCCGCTTCGGCAACATGGCCGCACCGCTGAAGTACTTCCTCGATGGCACCAGTAGCCTGTGGCTGGGTGGCGAACTGGTCGGCAAACCGGCTGGCGTGTTCACCTCCACCGCCAGCCTGCACGGCGGCCAGGAGACCACCCTGCTGTCGATGATGCTGCCGCTGATGCACCACGGCATGCTGGTGATGGGCCTGCCTTACAGTGAATCGGCACTGCTGGAGACCCGCGGTGGCGGCACTCCCTACGGCGCCAGCCACCATGCCGGTGCCGATGGCAAGCGCGAGCTGGACCAGCACGAGATCGCTTTGTGCCGCGCCCTTGGTCAACGCCTGGCGACCACCGCCAAGGCCCTGGAGGCCGCGCGTGGCTAAAAAGCCCAAGGTATTGCCAGCACTCGAATGGCTGGCACCGCGGCTGCGCCTGACGCGGGCGTTGAGCCTGGCCTGTTTCTTTGGCCTGATCGCGCTGCTGGTGGTGAACAACCTGTGGTTCGCCAACCTGCATGGGGCGCGGGTCGAAGTGATCCTGGCGATCGAACTGGTGCCTCTGCTGCTGTTGCTGCCGGGCATGCTGATGGGCAGTGCCCGGGCGCATGCCTGGACCTGCTTCGTGGTGAATATCTATTTCATCAAGGGCGTGCTGGCGGCGTTCGACCCGGCGCGTGCAGTGTTTGGCTGGGTGGAAGTGCTGGTGAGCCTGGGGTTGTTCATTGCCGGGCTGCTGTATGTGCGCTGGAAATTCCAGTTCGAACGGCGCATGGCGGGCGAAGGGAGTTAACTTCTTCGCGGGCACGCCCGCTCCCACAGGGACTGCGGTGCACTTGAGGCCTGAGCTGTACTTGTGGGAGCGGGCATGCCCGCGAAGAAGGCAACACTGATCTCAATGGTTGACGGTATGCGCCAGCATCACCGACAACTGGCACAGCGGCCGCCCGCTCTCTGCGTGCCATTGATTGAACGCTTGCTGCACCAGGGCCAGGTCACGCTGGCTGGTCGGCTGCTTGTCGATCACCTTCTGTGCAATCAACGCCGCCGCCATGTCTTCGGTAGGGATGAAGGTATCCTTGCCGACCATGCGCAGGAAGCGCGGCGCCGACAACCCGCCCAGCTGGTTACCGTGCTTGGCCAGGTACTTCCACAGCCCGACGATGTCGCTCTCCGGCCAGTCGGCAATGAACGCGCCGAAGCTACCCTTCTCCTTCGCCACATCGAGGATCATCTGCGCATTGCGCGGCACGCTCTTGAGCTTGCCCAGGTGACGGATGATGCGCTCGTCGTGCATCAACCGCTCCAGGTGCTCGGCGCCCATCAGCACCACCTTTTCCGGGTCGAAGCCGAAGAACACTTGCTCGAACGCTGGCCACTTGGCATCCACCAGGCTGTGCTTGAGCCCGGCGCGGAACACGCGCAGGGCCAGGGTCGACAGGTAGCGGTCGTCAGCGATGTCGCGCAGCTGCGCTGGCGTGCGCGGCTGCGGCAGGAAGGCTTCCAGCGCCTCGGCCGAGCCAAAGCGGTTCAGGCAGTACGCGTACAGCCACTGGTAATCGCGCATGGCCTCAGATGTTTACCACGTCGAGGAAACGCGGTGTGGCGTTCTCGTCGATCTTCAGGCTGGTGAAATCGAACAGGTTGCGGTCGGCCAGCTGCGACGGCGCCACGTTCTGCATGGCGCGGAAGATGCTTTCGGTGCGGCCCGGGTGCTTGCGCTCCCATTCCACCAGCATGTCCTTGACCACCTGGCGCTGCAGGTTCTCCTGCGAGCCGCAGAGGTTGCACGGGATGATCGGGAATTCCTTCATGTCCGAGTAGGCCTGGATGTCCTTCTCGCTGCAGTAGGCCAGCGGGCGGATCACCACGTTGCGGCCGTCGTCGGCGCGCAGCTTCGGCGGCATGCCCTTGAGCGCGCCGTTGAAGAACATGTTGAGGAAGAAGGTTTCGACGATGTCGTCGCGGTGGTGCCCCAGGGCCATCTTGGTCGCACCGATTTCATCGGCGAAGGTGTAAAGGGTGCCACGGCGCAGGCGCGAGCACAGCGAGCAGGTGGTCTTGCCCTCGGGCACCAGCTCCTTGACCACCGAGTAGGTGTCCTTCTCGACAATGTGGTACTCGACGCCCAGCTCCTTGAGGTAGGCCGGCAGCACATGTTCGGGGAAGCCCGGCTGCTTCTGGTCCATGTTCACCGCGACGATCTCGAACTTGATCGGTGCCACCTTCTGCAGGTGCAACAGAACGTCGAGCATGGTGTAGCTGTCCTTGCCGCCAGACAGGCAGACCATGACCTTGTCGCCCTCTTCGATCATGTTGTAGTCGGTGATGGCTTCGCCAGCGAGACGACGCAGGCGTTTTTGCAGTTTGTTCTGGTTGACCGAGAGGGTGCCCATAGCGCTTGGATCCGCGAGGTGTGACAAAAGCCGGCTATTTTACGCACAAACCACGCGCACCTGTAGGGATTCCGATAAAGACTTCAAGGGAATCAACAACGGCCCTGACAGCGCAATTTGCTCTAAAAAGCACGGTTTGTGCAGGGATTGGCTTCCTATACTGCGACATAAGGCCACATTACCGTTCTGCTTCGGTGTCCTGGCCTCGGGCCGCTTGCGCTCCATGTGGGGGGCGATTGGCAACATTGAGAGGAGTGACCGGCATGATTCATCACGTTGTGGGGCTGTTTACCCATCCCGACCAGGAATGGCGGGAGATTCGTGGCGAAGAAGAAAGCATCAGCCACATGTACCTGACTCATACACTCATCTTGGCGGCGATTCCCGCCATTTCGGCCTTTATCGGCACAACCCAGGTGGGCTGGGTGATCGGCGGCAGACCGGCGGTGATGCTGACCATGGACAGCGCGATCTGGATGAGCATCATGTCCTACGTGGCGATGCTCGCCGGGGTGGCGGTGATGGGTGCCTTCATCCACTGGATGGCCCGTACCTACGATGCCAACCCGTCCATGGCGCAATGCATCGCCTTTGCCACCTATACCGCCACCCCGCTGTTCCTAGGTGGCCTGGCGGCGCTCTATCCGCACCTGTGGCTGGGCATGCTGGTGGGGACCGCTGCCATTTGCTACACCGTGTACCTGCTGTATGTCGGCTTGCCGACGTTCATGAACATACCGTCAGATGAAGGCTTCCTGTTCTCCAGCTCCGTGCTGGCAGTGGGCCTCGTGGTGCTGGTGGCGATCATGGCTGCAACCGTGATCATCTGGGGTTTGGGCGTGGGGCCCGTGTACACCAACTAGATCAGATCCAGCCAACATAGGGCATCAAGCCAGGGGCCGCCGCAAGGCGGCCTTTGTCTTTATCACGATGCCTGCCTGCTGACCGGTGGCTCGGCAACCGCGACAGGCATCCGGCATAATGCCCGGTCAGGAGAACCACCCCGCCATGCCCGAGCTGCTCAAACAACGCGTCGAAACCTGTTACCAGCAAGCCGAAGCCTTCTTCAAACGCCCCTTCCCGCGCCCGGAAGTCAGCTTCAAGCTGCGCGGCCAGAAGGCCGGCGTCGCCCATTTGCACGAGAACCTGCTGCGCTTCAACCTGCAGCTGTATCGCGAGAACCAGGACGACTTCCTACGCCAGACCGTGGCCCATGAAGTGGCGCACCTGGTGGCCCACCAACTGTTTGGTGACCGCATCCAGGCCCATGGCGAGGAGTGGCAGCTGATCATGCGCGGGGTGTATGAACTGCCGCCGAATCGCTGCCACAACTATGCAGTGCAGCGGCGGGTGGTGACCCGCTACATCTACCGCTGCCCATGCCCGGAGGGTGATTTCCCGTTTACCGCGCAGCGGCACAAGCTGGTGCGCCAGGGGCGGCGCTACTTGTGCCGGCGCTGCCGGGGGATATTGGTGTACAGCGGCGAAACCCGCGTCGAATAGGCAGGCACAAGAAAGGCGACCCAAGGGTCGCCTTCTTTTTTACCGCGTCAGGATCAACGCACCGGGGTTTCTGCAACGCCCAGGTCATCGGTAGGTACCGACAACTCCAGCGGCGCGCCACCGGAAGCCAGCTCGGAGGCCAGCTTGTCGTCGTCCATCTCCTTCACCCACTTGGCCACGACCACGGTGGCCACGGCGTTGCCGACCAGGTTGGTCAGTGCGCGGGCTTCGGACATGAAGCGGTCGATACCGAGGATCAGCGCCAGGCCGGCAACCGGCAGGTGGCCGACGGCCGACAGGGTGGCAGCCAGCACGATGAAGCCCGAACCGGTCACGCCGGCAGCACCTTTGGACGCCACCAGCAGCACCAGCAGCAGGGTGATCTGGTGGGTGATGTCCATGTGGGTGTCGGTGGCCTGGGCGATGAACACCGCGGCCATGGTCAGGTAGATCGAGGTACCGTCGAGGTTGAACGAATAACCGGTCGGGATCACCAGGCCGACGACCGACTTCTTGGCACCCAGGCGCTCCATCTTGGCCAGCATGCGCGGCAGGGCCGATTCCGAGGAGGAAGTGCCCAGCACGATCATCAGCTCTTCACGGATGTAGCGGATCAGCTTGAGCACACTGAAACCGTGAGCGCGGCAGATACCGCCCAGCACCACCAGCACGAACAGCAGGCAGGTGATATAGAAGCAGGCCATCAGGTAGCCCAGTTGCACCAGCGAACCCACGCCGTACTGGCCGATGGTGAACGCCATGGCGCCGAAGGCACCGACCGGGGCCAGCTTCATGATCATGTTGATGATGTTGAACATCACATGGGCGAAGCGATCGATCAGGTCCAGCACCGGCTTGCCGTAGCTGCCCAGGCGGTGCAGGGCGAAACCGAAGATCACCGAGAACATCAGCACTTGCAGGATGTCGCCGTTGGCGAAGGCACCCACCACGGTGTTGGGGATGATGTTGAGCAGGAAGCCGACGGTGGTCTGCTGTGCGCCGGCGGCGGCGTAGGCGGCCACGCTGCTGGCGTTCAGGGTGCTGACGTCGATGTGCATGCCCGCGCCCGGCTGGACCACGTTGACGACAACGAGGCCGATGATCAGGGCGATGGTGGAGACGATTTCAAAGTACAACAGCGCGTAGCCGCCAGTCTTGCCGACCGACTTCATGCTCTGCATGCCGGCGATGCCGCTGACCACGGTACAGAAGATGATGGGCGCGATGACCATCTTGATCAGTTTGACGAAACCATCACCCAAAGGCTTAAGGGCGACGCCGGTTTCGGGGTAGAAGTGGCCGAGCAGGATGCCGATGGTGATGGCGACCAACACCTGGACATACAGGGATTTGTACAGCGGCTGACGTGTCGTCATGGCTCATTTTTCCTCAAGTGTGCCGGCTTCACCCTTCCCAGGGTGTGCAAGCACCTGAATCGCTAACCCTCCTGCACCTGGAGGGATTTGTCGTTGTGTTCGAGCTGCCTGGGCAGGCCTCTGCCAGTGAGATAGCAAGGGCGATGCCAAAATGCCCATCTTGGGTGCAGCGCTAATGTTTACGGGCTGTAAATGCCCAACGACGGGGCGAATTTTCTGAGGAAAGGTGGCGGATTTCCGCCCGGTGGCGGGAAATGTACAAAGGAAATGGCGGGAATCCGCCCGAGTCGCTAATGCCTGTGCCGGCCCTTTCGCGGCTAAGGCCACACAGGGATAGCACCAGGCTCAAATACGGTGAGGTCCCTGTGGGAGCGGCTTTAGCCGCGAAAGGGCCGGCATTGCAACCGATCAATCAAGGTGCAACGTGATGCAGAAGACGGCCCCGCCCAACGTGGATTCATCAAGGGTCAGCTCGGCGTCATAGCTGTCGACGATATCTTTGACCACCGCCAGGCCAATGCCCTGCCCCGGGTGCTGCCGGTCCAGCCGTTCACCGCGCTCGAGAATCCGCTCACGCTGGTCAGCCGGTACCCCGGGGCCGTCGTCCTCGATGCACAGTGTCAGCGTGCCGGGCGCCTCCCGCAGGCTCACCCGCACGTGCCCCAGGCTCAGCCGGTAGGCGTTCTCCAGCAGATTGCCCAGCAGCTCCAGCAACGCGCCCTGCTCCATCGGCACATGCGCCTGCGCAGGCACATCCAGCTCGACCTCGACCCGCTTGTCGCGATAGACCTTGGTCAAGGTGCTGCACAAGCTCTCCAGCACCGGCAGCAGCAGCACGCTGTGGCGCACCAGGCCGCTCTTGCGCAGGCTGGCGCGCTGAAGCTGGTAATCGATCTGCTGGCTCATGCGCTCGATCTGGCTCTGCAGCACCCGCGCCTGCTCGCGCTCGCCGGCACGCTGCTGCATGCTCTCGCCCACGCCCTGCAATACTGCCAGCGGGGTCTTCAGGCTGTGCGCCAGGTCGCCCAACGAATCGCGGTAACGGGTGCGTTGTTCGCGCTCGCTACTCAACAAGCGGTTCAACGAGCGGGTCAGGCGCAGCAGTTCACGCGGGTGCTCACCACTGAGGCCATCACGTGCACCAGACTCCACCTCATCCAGCTCAGTGCTCAACCGGCGCAGCGAACGCAGCCCCCAGGTCAGGCCGGCCCAGAGCAGCGCCAGCAGGGCCAGCAAGGCCGCGCCAAAGCCCAGGTAGAGCTTTTCGCGCAGGCCATTGAGCGTGGCCTTGTATTCACTCACCGGCTGCAGTGCCACGATGCTGTAGGCCGCGCTCTGGCCGCCGAGCAGCTTGATCTCGACGTCATAGACGAAAAACTCTTCGCCATCGTTCTGATGGATACGGGCGAACTCATTGCCACGCCCGTCGTAGCGCGGGCGGTAATTGATGTGCCGGTCGGCGGTGGCGCGCGAATGCCAGACCAGGTTGCCGTCACGGTCGAAGATGTAGCCCAGCAGGCCGGTGTACGGCAGGTTGTAGCGCTCGTCCGGCAGCAATTCGGGCATCTGCAACTGGCCGTGCTCGATGCGCGCGGCGGATATCAGCGTGGTCACATCCGAAGCCAGGCGCTGCTCGATCGATTCCTTCAGGGCCAGGCTGAAAGCCTTCTGCAAGGCAGGCAGCAGCCCCAGCATGAACAGCAGCGCCAGCACTGCCGCCGCGAGCATCAGCCGCACCCGCAGCGAGCGGATCATCGGCAGCGCTCGGTGAACAAGTAGCCGAGGCCGCGCACCGTGTCGATCGGCTTGAAACCACTCTCGCCCTCGAGCTTGCGGCGCAGGCGGCCGACCAGCACCTCGATGACGTTGGGGTCACGCTCCTCGTCGCCGGGATAGAGCTGCTCCATCAGGCGGTCCTTGGCCACCACTTGCTGGTGATGACGCATGAGGTACTCGAGGATGCGGTACTCGTAGGCCGTCAGTGCCAGCGGCTGCTCATCCAGGGTTGCCTGTTTGCGATTGAGGTCCAGCACCAGGGGGCCGGCGGCGATGGTCGACTGGGTGAAACCGCTGGAGCGACGCAGCAAGGCGTTCAGGCGCGCTTCGAGTTCCTCGAACTGGAACGGCTTGACCAGATAGTCGTCGGCACCGGCAGCCAGGCCTTCGACCTTGTCCTGCCAGTTGCCACGGGCGGTGAGAATGAGGATGGGAAAGGTCTTGCCCTGGCTGCGCAGGCGGCCGATCAGCTCGAGACCGCTGATGCCAGGCAGGCCCAGGTCGACGATGGCCAGGTCGAAATGGAAGTGTTCGACCTGGTACAGCGCTTCTTCGGCATTGGCCACGGCTTCGACCACATGGCCGCTTTCACCCAGGCGTGTGAGGAGGTGGTGCCGCAGCAGGGCTTCGTCCTCGACCACCAGCAATTTCATTCAAGACTCCTCTTTAATGTGTTGCCTGTGCTGGCCTCTTCGCGGCGGTTCGACGCCTCGATAAACCCGCTCCCACAGCGATCGCACAATCTTCGAAACTTGTGCAGTCCCTGTGGGAGCGGGTTCACCCGCGAAAGGGCCAGTACAGGATAACCCGGCTCGCTGGTCAGAACTTGTAGGTTGCCGCCAGATAGGTCTGTGCACTGCTGGTCAGGCGCAAGGTGCCTTCCTTTGGCCCACCACTGGCGCCCACTTCGGTCTCTGCGTTGGTACGCAGATAACGGTACCCCAGCTCCATCGAAGCATTGTCGGTGATCTCCTGAATCACCCCGGCCTGCAGCCCTACTGCATAACCGTAGTCGGTATCACGGCTGGCCCCCGGCGAATCCTGGGTCAGCTTGGTCATGCCCAGGCTGCCGCCGCCGAACAGCTTGGTGGTGTCCCCCACCGGCAGGAGCAGGTCGTAGCTGCCGAGCAGGTTTTCCTGGCGCAGCTTGTAGCCGCTGTGGTCACCGGAAACGTTGTCGTAAGTCAGGTAGTAGCGGGCCTGATCATTGATCTTGCCCAGGCGCACGCCCCAGGTATCGTCCTTACCAATGATGCCATCGGCGTTCAGGTGGTCGGTATTGCTCTGCAGCAGGCCGGACTTGCGCACCTTGTCGCTGGTCTGACCATAAGTCAGGCTGGCGAAGTTCTCTTCCGCAGCCTGGGCATTGGTGATGCCAGCGGCACAGACAGCCATGGCGGCGAGCAGGGAGTTGAAGGTTTTCATGGCACGGTACTCCAGATAAAGGCAGTGTTGCGGTCTGGAAGCTAGAGTAAGCAGGGTGCCCTGAACCACGGCTGAACCCTGGCTGAACCGCGGCTGAACGATCTGTTGGCAAAACAAGGAGTAGTGAACATGCGTGCCCTGCTGGCCCTGACCCTGATGTGCAGCGCCGCCCTCGCCCAAGCGGCGGTGCAGACCCGCGAGATCCGTTACCAAGATGCTGACGGCACCGCGCTGATCGGCTATTACGCCTACGACGACGCCGTGAAGGGCGAGCGCCCGGGTGTGCTGGTGGTGCACGAATGGTGGGGGCTGAACGATTATGCAAAACGCCGGGCCCGCGACCTTGCCGGGCTGGGCTACAGCGCGCTGGCCATCGACATGTATGGCGAAGGCAAGCACACCGAGCACCCGCAGGACGCCCAGGCGTTCATGGCCGAGGCGATGAAGGACCCCAAAGCAGCTGCCAGGCGCTTCGACGCCGGGCTCGAGCTGCTGAAGAAACAACCCTACACCGACAAGCACAAGCTCGGCGCAGTGGGTTATTGCTTTGGCGGCAAGGTGGTACTGGATGCCGCGCGCCGGGGCGCGAGGCTGGATGGCGTGGTGAGTTTCCACGGCGCGCTGGCCACCCAGACACCGGTCACCGAGCCTGGCGTGGTGCGGGCCTACCTGCTGGTCGAACACGGTGCGGACGACAGCATGGTCACCCCGCAGCAGGTGGACGCCTTCAAGAAAGAGATGGATGCGGCCAAGGTCAACTACCAGTTCGTCAGCATTCCGGGCGCCAAGCATGGGTTCACCAACCCGGATGCGGATCGCCTGAGCCATGGCGATCACGGTGGGCCTGACATTGGCTACAACGAGGCGGCAGACAAGAGCTCCTGGGCAGACATGCAGGCGTTCTTCAAGCAGGTGTTCAAGTAAAAGATCGCCGGGGCTGCTTAGCAGGACTCATGGCTGGCACAATAGTCGCCATGAACACACTCCCCGCCTGCTGCGCCCCGCTCCAGCATCACTGGCCCCTGCCCCGCCCGCTGCCCGGCGCGGTGCTGGTCAGCTGCGCCTTCGACCCTGCCCTTCTGGCCGCCGATGACTTCCAGCGCGCTGGCATCGTGCCCAGCGCCAGCCTGCAACGCTCGGTGGCCAAGCGCCAGGCCGAGTACCTGGCCGGCCGTGTCTGCGCCCGCGCCGCACTGCAGCGCCTGGATGGCCGCGACTACATCCCCGGCACCCATGAGGACCGCTCGCCAATCTGGCCCGCAGGTATCCACGGCTCGATCACCCATGGCAAAGGCTGGGCCGCCGCCGTGGTCGCTGCCGATGGCGCCTGCCGCAGCCTGGGCCTGGACCAGGAAGCGCTGCTGGAGGATGAGCGCGCCGAGCGGCTGATGGGCGAGATCCTGACGCCTGCCGAACGCGAGCGCCTGGACCGTAGCCAGCTGGGCCTGACGGTCACCCTGACCTTCTCGCTCAAGGAAAGCCTGTTCAAGGCGCTCTACCCACTGACCCGGCAGCGCTTCTATTTCGAGCACGCCGAGGTGCTGGAATGGTCCGGCGATGGCCTGGCGCGCCTGCGCCTGCTCACCGACCTGTCACCCGAGTGGCGACACGGCGCCGAAGTGGAAGGCCAGTTCTGCCTGCAGGATGGCCACCTGCTCAGCCTGATCAGCGTCTGAGCCCTACTGCGGCGCCTGCTCACGCGGCCAGTTGAGGCTGAAGCAGGCCCCGCCCAGCGCCTCGCTGCGCCCAACCGTGGCGCGGCCGGCATGCCAGTAGATGATCCGCCGCACGATCGACAGGCCCAGGCCATGCCCGCCGGAAGCACGGGTGCGGCTGTCGTCGAGCCGGGTGAAGGGGGTGAAGATGCGATCCCAGACACCCTCGGGGATGCCCGGGCCATCGTCTTCCACATCGATGCGGCAACGCTGCTGGCCCAGCTGGTAGCTCAGGCGTACTTCACTGCCAGCATGGCGCAGGGCATTGCTCACCAGGTTCTGCAGCGCACGATGCAGGTAACGCGGCTCGGCCTCGACCCAGCAGCCGTCGCTGGTCTGGCACGCCCCACGCAACAAACGGACCTTGCTGTTGAGCGGCGCCAGCTCTTCGATCACCCGGTCGAACAAGGCATCCAGTTCGACACGCTGGAATTTCAGCGCCGGCGCGCCCTGTTCCAGGCGTGCGTAGGTCAGCATCTCGTCGACCAGCTTGTCGAGGTCCTGGATATCGCCATCCATGCCGGCCAGGTGCTTGGCGCGGGCCTGCTCGGTGGTTGCGCTTTCGATCATCTCCAGGCCAAAACGCAGGCGTGCCACCGGCGTGCGCAGTTCGTGGGACACCGCGCGCACCAGCTCACGCTGCATGTTCAGCGAACGCTGCAGGTGCTCGGCCATGCCATTGAACGCAGCGGCCAGGCGCCCAACCGAATCGGCGTCACCGGCCGGCACACGGGTGTCCAGGCTGCCTTGGGCGATGCGTGTGGCGGCGATTTCCATGCCCGACACGCGCCGTTCCAGCTGGCGCACCAGCAGGTACACCACCAGGCCGATCAGGCACAGGCCGAGGAAGGCTATGAGGATCAGCAACTGCGGCGGATAAGGGTTGAGCTGATACAGCGGGCCGATCTCCAGCACCAGTGGAGAACCCGGCAGGCCGGCGAACACGCGGATGGAATCGCCATCGCGGCCCAGCGCCATCACCGTGTCCCCCTCCTCTACCCGGCGCCGCTGATCATCGTCCAGGCCGACCCGCTCGATACGTTGCAAGGCGACGCCGAAGCCGAAGCCCTTGCTCCGGGTTATCTCTGCCAGGCGTTGCTGTTGCTCGGTCACCGGGTAGCGCACCAGCTCATCGGCCAGCAGATAGAGCGTGGCACGCGCCAGCTGCTCGCTGACCTGCTTGACCTGAGCCACCAGCAACAGGTCTTCCTGGCCGATCTTGCGCAGCACCTGGGCGGCGTGCGGCCCGGTCTTCTCCACCACCACCAGGCCACGGTACAGGCGGGCGCGCTGGCCGCCATCCAACGTGCGCGCCGACATCGGCTGCAGTTCGAGCGGCACACCCAGCAAACGCCCCCACATCAACAACGAGCGCTTGCGCTCGGTTTCGTTCTGCTGCGCCAGGTTATCGGCCATCAGGCTGAACGTGCCCTGGGCCAGTCGCTCGCGATGCTGCGCCGCGCGCACTTCGTTGACCAGGTGCAGGCTGAGCGCGCCGAGCAATGCCACCAGCACCAGTACGGCGAGCATGCCGCCGTAGATGCGCAGGAAGATCGAGCGGTTCATGGGGCATCGCCGACGAACAGGTAACCCTTGCTGCGCAGCGTCTTGATCAGTCGCGGGTGGATCGGGTCGTCGCCGATCTTGGGGCGAATCCGGGAAATGCGCACATCGATGGAGCGGTCCTGGCCGTCGTAGCCGACACCGCGCAAGGCGGTGAAGATCTGTTCGCGCGTCAGCACCCGCCCGGCATTGCTGGCCAGCAGCCAGAGCAGGTCGAATTCAGCGCCGGTGAGGTCGATCTGCTGCGCGTCGAGCCAGGCTTCGCGCAGGCGATTGTCGATGCGCAGCGGGCCGAAGGCCAGGTCGTGGCGCTTGGTCTCAGGGCTTTCGCTGCGCCGCAGCAGGGCCTGGATCCGCGCCAGCAGCAAGCGCGGCCGCACCGGCTTGCACACGTAGTCGTCGGCCCCCAGGTCCAGGCCCTGGACCTGATCGAGTTCGTCGCTACGGGCCGTCAGCATCAGAATCGGGCCGGTGTACTGGCCACGCACGCGGCGGCAGATGCTCAGGCCGTCTTCGCCAGGGAGCATCAGGTCGAGGATCACCAGGTCCGGCTGGCTGTCGACAATGCGGCGCGCGGCGCGGGCGCCATCGCCTTCCACGGCGACCTCGTAGCCGTTGGCCTGCAAGTATTCGGCAGTGAGCTCGGCCAGGCGCTGGTCGTCTTCGACGATGAGGATTCGGTTGCTGGGTTGGTCCATGGCCCCTGCCTTTGAATTGTTGTTTTTCTGTCGGTACCGGCCTTTAACCAAAAGGCAACATCAGCCCCGGATACTACGTGCCGCCCGCCGGCACTGCCAACCTGCCCGGCGGCAGCCTCGACTGAACCGTTTTTTGTGCTAGGGTTTGCGCCCGAAAAATTCTGCCTGGGGGCAGCGACCGAGAGAAAAATAGTGCACGCCACTTGGCACTAGGCCTACAGCGATTACCCACTATTCACTCACAAAGTACGCACAAGTTATCCACAGGCGGTCGCCTTGCAAAGACCCCTGTACCGCATTATCTTGTATCCCCAGCACAGCAAACCACTAGATGTTGGGTTTCAGTCACCAACGCCAAGCATGAGTCAGCAGAAAAATTCAAGCGATTTTTCTGGCAGAACTCGTCGTGGTTTCATCGATCCAACCGCTCCTAGCGGATACTGAACAGCCTGCTCTGGCTTACCCCAGGGCATTTGACTTCGGCCAGGGAGCGGCAAGGTTCTTGCCCCCATTTCCTGATCTGTCCCGAAGTCGGTACGCCCGAGCGGGTGGATGCGCGTGCATGACGCATCCTCGCCAAGGCCATCGAGCAAGTGGACGGAACGGTGGGCGCCCAGAAGGCGCCTGAACACTATAGAAACTGTGGAGACACCCACCCATGCAAACCGACACAACTCGCGAGAACCCGCAGGCCAAGGCGCCGCAGGCCGCCGATTCCAACCAGGATCTGGCCGCCACCGCTCCGGGCCAACTGCGCGTGATCAAGCGCAACGGCACTGTCGTCCCTTACACCGACGACAAGATCACCGTGGCCATCACCAAGGCGTTCCTCGCAGTTGAAGGCGGCACCGCCGCTGCCTCGTCGCGCATCCACGACACCGTCGCGCGCCTGACCGAGCAGGTCACTGCCACGTTCAAGCGTCGCATGCCATCGGGTGGCACCATCCATATCGAAGAAATCCAGGACCAGGTCGAACTGGCCCTGATGCGTGCCGGCGAGCAGAAGGTCGCCCGTGACTACGTGATCTACCGCGACCAGCGCGCCAAGGAGCGTGCCACCCGCGCCCACACCGACGCCGTGGTCGAGCCGCACCCAAGCATCCGCATCACCCTGGCCGACGGCAGCCTGGCGCCGCTGGACATGGCGCGCCTGAACACCATCATCAGCGAAGCCTGCGAAGGCCTGGCCGAAGTCGATGGCGACCTGATCCAGCGCGAAACCCTGAAGAACCTGTACGACGGCGTGGCCATCAAGGACGTCAACACCGCCCTGGTGATGACCGCCCGTACCCTGGTCGAGCGTGAGCCGAACTACTCGTTCGTCACCGCCCGCCTGCTGATGGACACCCTGCGCGCCGAAGGCCTGGGCTTCCTCAACGTCGCCGACAGCGCCACCCACCACGAGATGGCCGACCTGTACGCCAAGGCCCTGCCGGCCTACGTCGCCAAAGGTATCGAGTTCGAGCTGCTGAACCCGGCACTGGCCGACTTCGACCTGGAAAAACTGGGCAAGGCGATCAACCACGAGCGCGACCAGCAGTTCACCTACCTGGGCCTGCAGACCCTGTACGACCGCTACTTCATCCACAAGGATGGCGTGCGCTTCGAGCTGCCGCAGGTGTTCTTCATGCGTGTGGCCATGGGCCTGGCGCTGGAAGAGAAAGACAAAGAAGCCCGTGCGATCGAGTTCTACAACCTGCTCTCGTCGTTCGACTACATGGCTTCGACCCCGACCCTGTTCAACGCCGGTACCCTGCGTCCACAGCTGTCGAGCTGCTACCTGACCACCGTGCCGGACGACCTGTCGGGCATCTACCACGCGATCCACGACAACGCCATGCTGTCGAAATTCGCCGGTGGCCTGGGCAACGACTGGACCCCTGTGCGTGCACTGGGTTCCTACATCAAGGGCACCAACGGCAAATCCCAGGGCGTCGTGCCGTTCCTGAAAGTGGTCAACGACACCGCCGTCGCCGTGAACCAGGGTGGCAAGCGCAAAGGCGCCGTGTGTGCCTACCTGGAAACCTGGCACCTGGACATCGAAGAATTCATCGAGCTGCGCAAGAACACTGGTGATGACCGTCGTCGTACCCACGATATGAACACCGCCAACTGGATCCCTGACCTGTTCATGAAGCGCGTCTTCGATGACGGCAAGTGGACCCTGTTCTCGCCATCGGAAGTGCCGGATCTGCACGACCTGACCGGCAAGGCCTTCGAAGAGCGCTACGAGTACTACGAAGCCCTGACCGAGTACAACAAGATCAAGGTGTTCAAGACCATCCAGGCCAAAGACCTGTGGCGCAAGATGCTGTCGATGCTGTTCGAGACCGGCCACCCGTGGCTGACCTTCAAGGACCCGTGCAACCTGCGTTCGCCGCAGCAGCACGTGGGCGTGGTCCACAGCTCGAACCTGTGCACCGAGATCACCCTGAACACCAACAAGGACGAGATCGCGGTCTGCAACCTGGGCTCGATCAACCTGCCGAACCACATCGTCGACGGCAAGCTGGACACCGCCAAGCTGCAACGCACCGTGAACACCGCCGTGCGCATGCTCGACAACGTGATCGACATCAACTACTACTCGGTGCCGCAAGCGCGTAACTCGAACTTCAAGCACCGCCCGGTCGGCCTGGGCATCATGGGCTTCCAGGACGCGCTGTACCTGCAGCACATCCCGTACGGCTCCGACGCTGCCGTCGAGTTCGCCGACAAGTCGATGGAAGCGGTCAGCTACTACGCGATCCAGGCTTCCTGCGACCTGGCCGACGAGCGTGGCGCCTACGAGACCTTCCAGGGTTCGCTGTGGTCCAAGGGCATCCTGCCGCTGGATTCGCAACAGATCCTGATCGAAGCCCGTGGCCAGAAGTACATCGACGTCAACCTGGAAGAGTCGCTGGACTGGGCGCCGGTCCGTGCCCGCGTGCAGAAAGGCATTCGTAACTCGAACATCATGGCCATCGCGCCAACCGCGACCATCGCCAACATCACTGGCGTGTCGCAGTCGATCGAGCCGACCTACCAGAACCTGTACGTGAAATCGAACCTGTCGGGCGAATTCACCGTGATCAACCCGTACCTGGTGCGCGACCTGAAGGCCCGCGGCCTGTGGGACTCGGTGATGATCAACGACCTGAAGTACTACGACGGTTCGGTGCAGCAGATCGAGCGTATCCCGCAAGAGCTGAAAGACCTGTACGCCACTGCGTTCGAAGTCGAGACCAAGTGGATCGTCGACGCCGCCTCCCGTCGCCAGAAGTGGATCGATCAGGCTCAGTCGCTGAACCTGTACATCGCCGGCGCCTCGGGCAAGAAGCTGGACGTGACCTACCGCATGGCTTGGTACCGTGGTCTGAAGACCACCTACTACCTCCGTGCCCTGGCCGCGACCAGCACCGAGAAGTCGACCATCAACACCGGCAAGCTCAACGCCGTTTCCAGCGGCGGCGACAGCGCCCCGATCCAGGCAGCCGGCCCAGCGCCAGTGCCGAAGGCCTGCGCGATCGACGAGCCTGACTGCGAAGCCTGCCAGTAAGGCCTGATGCCGCGCGGGGTGCCCAATGGGTGCCCCTCGCGGCATTTTTGTATCCGCAAAATGGCTCGCTGAAACGCTGCCCTTGTAGGAGCGGCCTTGTGTCGCGAAAGGGCTGCGCAGCAGCCCCAGCAAACTCTGCTCAACCGCGAGATTGCCGGGGCCGCTAGGCGGCCCTTTCGCGACACAAGGCCGCTCCTACAAGGGTGACTCAAGCCCATCATCTTGTGCCGCAATAATAAATAGCCACAACATGTAGTGCTTCTCACTATTTGCCGCTAAACTCCTTCCCCGTAGAAGACGACACGAGATTCCTTGAACGGACGCGCACAGAACCGGTCGAAAATTTACCCTCGCCCGCAAGACATGCGCCCCGATCAAAAGCGAATTCCGGTATACTCCGCCCCCTCTGAAAAGGGCACCCATTCAAGTCCCTGGCCCCTCCCCGAGGCCTGGCCAGGCACGAACCAGATGTAACGAGAGTCAGCCTCTCGAGCTGTCCATTCGCCGTAACGGCCTTGCGTCAGGCATCACATTCTTAAAATCCAACCGGTTGCCCCAGGGCAGCCCTCAAGCAGGAGCCAATCACCATGCTGAGCTGGGACGAATTCGACAAGGAAGACGGCGAAGTAGCCGCCAAAGGCAACACCCCTGCGCAGGCCACTGCCGCCGCCACCCTCGACAAGCTCGACAGCGCCGGCGGTGCCGCCGCCCTGGAAGCCCGTGCCGCCACCGCCGCCGACTCCGACGCGGTGAAGCGCGCCAAGGCCGCCCTCGACGCCCTCGACATCGCCGAAGGCCTGGCCGAGCTGGAAGGCTCCTCGGCCCGCGTTGCCGTTGACGAAAAGCGCATGATCAACTGCCGCGCCGACCTCAACCAGCTGGTACCGTTCAAGTACGACTGGGCCTGGCAGAAGTACCTCGACGGCTGCGCCAACCACTGGATGCCGCAAGAGGTCAACATGACCGCCGACATCGCCCTGTGGAAGAGCATGGACGGCCTGACCGAAGACGAGCGCCGCATCGTCATGCGCAACCTCGGCTTCTTCTCCACCGCCGACTCCCTGGTTGCCAACAACCTGGCCCTGGCCGTGTACCGCCTGATCACCAACCCGGAGTGCCGCCAGTACATCCTGCGCCAGGCCTTCGAAGAGGCGATCCACACCCACGCCTACCAGTACTGCATCGAGTCGCTGGGCATGGATGAAGGCGAGATCTTCAACATGTACCACGAGATCCCGTCGGTCGCGAAGAAAGCCGCCTGGGGCCTGAAGTACACCCGCGCCATCTCCGACCCGGAATTCAACACCGGTACCGTCGAGACCGACAAAGAGCTGCTGCGCAACCTCATCGCCTACTACTGCGTCCTGGAAGGCATCTTCTTCTACTGCGGCTTCACCCAGATCCTGTCGATGGGCCGCCGCAACAAGATGACCGGCGTCGCCGAGCAGTTCCAGTACATCCTGCGTGACGAGTCGATGCACCTGAACTTCGGTATCGACGTGATCAACCAGATCAAGATCGAGAACCCGCACCTGTGGGATGCGGCAATGAAGGAAGAAGCGACCCAGATGATCCTGCAAGGGACCCAGCTGGAAATCGAATACGCCCGTGACACCATGCCACGCGGCGTACTGGGCATGAACGCAGCGATGATGGAGGACTACCTCAAGTTCATCGCCAACCGTCGCCTGACCCAGATTGGCCTGAAGGAAGAGTACCCAGGGACTACCAACCCGTTCCCGTGGATGAGCGAGATCATGGACTTGAAGAAAGAGAAGAACTTCTTCGAGACGCGTGTGATCGAGTATCAGACTGGCGGTGCGTTGAGCTGGGACTGATTGTCCGGGCTGAGTATCGAGAAGGCTGCCGAATGGCAGCCTTTTTTGTTGCCGCGCATTTGGCACCAGCGCCTGAAGACACCAGGGCTGTATTGAAAAAGCCCCCAGGCCTGTATCTGTTGCCGCCCCCCGCCGCCCTTCACCATCGCTGACTCCCCCGGCTGGCTGAAGGAACCCGCATCATGGCTGCTCTACTGTTGCAGATGACCCCCATAGGGCTGGTAATCACCCTGATCCTGCTGCTGCGCCGCCCGCCGGTGCAGGCGGCGCTGGCCGGGGTTGCCGGGGTGTTGCTGCTGTGGGGGCTGGGCGCCGCGCAGCCGTTATCGACAGCCGTGTCGGCGAGCATCCTGCAAGACACCCTGATCCTGTTCTTCAGCACCGCCTGCGTCATCATCCCTGGCCTGGCATTCGTCATCCTGGTCGAGCGTGCGGGCGCGCCGCAGGCGATCGGGGCCTGGGTGCGCGAGCTTGGCTGGACACCGCCGGCACAGGTGATCTTCATCCTGCTGGGGCTGGCACCGCTGCTGGAGGCGATGACCGGCTTCGGGGTCTCGCTGATCGCCACCGTACCGCTGCTGATGGGCCTGTTTTCACGGCAGATCGGCATGAAGATGGCGTTGGCGGGCATGGTGATCATGCCATGGGGCACATTGGGGCTGGCCACGGTGATCGGGGCACTGCTGGCGCACGTGCCTGCAGCGGAACTGGGCAACCATTCGGCACTGGTCAGTGCGCCGGTATTCCTCTGCCTGGCAGCCGTGGCCCTGGGGCTGGCCGGCGTTCGCAGCGCACGGGCCTGGGTAGGGCTGACGGTGATTGCAATGCTGTTCAGTGCGGTGTTGTATGCAAGCAACCGCTGGGTCGGGCCAGAGGTGTCGGGGGTGCTGGCCGGCCTGACGGTGGCCTGCGTGGGGCTGGGCATTTCGTATGCGCGTCGCGGGGGGCTGGCGCGCTGGCCACAGGCGGCTTGGCCATACTTGGCACTGCTCGGGGTGATCATCACATCGCGCGGGCTGTTCCTGGTCACGGGCTGGGATGGGTTGTGGGTGGTCCAGGGTGCGTCGGTGTCCTGGAAGCCGCTGGCATCGCCGGGACTTGCGCTACTGTTGGTGACCGTGATGATGGTCGCTCGGCAGCGGTCGGCATTCACTTGGAATGTTCTGTTCACCCGGGCACGCTTTCCAGTGGCGACCATCTTCCTGTTCCTGCTGCTCTCCCAAGTGATGGTCAAGGCAGGTTTCCTGATCGAGGCACAGCGTGCCCTGCAGGCGCTGTCGGGCGTATGGCAGGTCTCCACGGTCTCACTCCTGGCGGGGCTGGCTGGGTATGTCACCGGGTCGAACGTTGGCGGCAACACACTGGTGATGCCGTCCATCGCAGCCTTGGCCAGCGCTCACGGGCCATGGCTGGCGGCCATGGTCAACAGTGCCGCCGGGCACGGGGCCCTGGGGTCGTTGTCGATCCTCTCGCTGATCACCGGGCTGGCGGGCGCCAGCCGTGAAGAGGAACACGGGCTGATTCGCTTCGCCTTCGCCCTGGTGCTGCTGAATATCGTGGTGGTTGCTGCATCCGGTGGGCTTTTGCTCTACCTTTCGGGAGCCTTCACCTGACCCGACGCGAGCCCCCATGGAACGGAACCCCAGGCCCGACAAACGCTGGCACACCCTCAAGGACTGGCTATTGCGCCAGATCGAAAGCGGCGACTGGCCGGCCGGTACGCAACTACCCTCGGTGCGTGAACTGGCACGCATGTTCGGCAGCAGTATCGCCACCGTGCAACGCGCACTGGCGGAGCTGGAGAGCAATGCCTACGTGCAGGCCACGCCCAGGGTCGGCTACTTTGTCGCCAAGGGCGCCACGGGGGCTCGGCAGTTCGATCTCGCCAGTGTCAGCGTCAACGTCAATCACGCCGTGGTTGCCATGCTCGCTCAAGCGGCCACACACACCAGCCTGTCGTTGAGCTCTGCCGTTCTGCACGACGAGCTGACGCCCGAGGTGCTATTGAACAAATGCCTGGCGACGCTGGCCAGCAAGCCCGATGCATCGCTGGCGGGCCTGATCGCCCCGCCCGGCCTCGCTTCACTGCGCAGGCGTATTGCCGGCCTGATGCTGACCCGCGGCGTGGCGTGCGGCCCGGACGATATCCTGGTGACCTCGGGCGACACCGTGGCCCTGGAACTGGCCCTGGCGGCTGTCGCCGACAGCGGGGCAATCGTGGCCATCGAGACTCCCACCTACTACGGCATTCTGCAAACCATCGAGCGCCTGGGGATGCGTGCCCTGCCCATCCGCACCCATGCCGACAGCGGCATGGACCTCGATCACCTGGAACACGCGCTGGCGCAGAAGAAGGTCGATGTGATCTTCCTCAACCCGACGCTACAGAACCCGCGCGTCTTCATCATGCCCAACGCGGCGCGGGCGCGGCTTTCGCAACTGGCTCAGGCGGCGCAGGTGCCGATCATCGAAGACGACCTGTTTTTCGACCTGGTACCCGAACACCTGCGCCCGCAGGCCATCAAGCACTATGACAAGACAGGGCAGACCCTCTACTGCTCATCGTTCTCCAAGACTGTTGCACCTGGTTATCGGCTTGGCTGGTGCGTGGCGGGGCGCTATCGGGATGCAATACTGGCCCAGATGTTTTCACGCAATCTCGCGGTGTCGAGCCTGGCGCAACGGGTACTGGACGCGTTCATCGGGCGCGGCTACATGGAAACCCACTGCGCGAAGCTCAGGGAACGTCTGGCCGCGCAGACAGCGACGATGGCAGCTCGGGTTCTCTCGCAGTTTCCTGCAGGGACGCGCTACATCCCACCGCAGGGCGGCTTCATCCACTGGCTCGAGTTGCCCGCCGGGACAGACATGGCTGCGTTGCAGCGGCTTGCCGGCGAACGTGGGTGCCATGTTGCCGGGAGCGGGATGTTCCATGCCGATGGGCAGTGCGGCAACGGGCTGCGACTGTGCCTTGGGCGGGTGATCACGCCCGAAGTGATACAGGGGCTGGAGGTACTGGCGCAGACCGCTCGGCAGCTGGCCGTGAAACAAGGTTGCTAGGGCGAGGCAACGGCCTCGAAACCTGAAAGATGGCTGGGGGCGCGCCGCGCCCCCTTTCGCGGCGCAAGGCCGCTCCCACAGTGGATCGTGCCAGGGCTTCAGGCGGTGACCCGGGCCGGCTCTGCTTCGAGCAGGTTGTGCAGGGTATTGAGGAACAGGTCGAAGCTCATGATGCCGTTTGCGGCAGTGGACAGCACGGTCTTGCCGCTCTCGTCCCTGATCACCACCAGTTCGGTCCAGGCGCTGAGGTCTATGCTGCGCAGGCTGGCCATGGGCACCTTGCTGCCTTCGACCTCAAGGGCATCGCGGGTGACCAGGATAGGTTGGGTGGTGACGTTGAGGAAGTTGCCGCTGACGCGCTTGCTCCATACCTGGCCCGTGCCGATGTAATTGAACTGCACGGCACCGCCCTGCTCCAGCGTAGCCATGGCCTGCGGCAGCCGTTCGTTCAGGTGCAGCTCACGCACCAGGTCGATGAAACCGTACAAGTCCTTGAGATGGGCATTGACGCGGCGGAATGCTTCACTGTCGTTGCGACGGTACGCCAGGTTGTTGATCAGGCCGGCGACTGCCGTCTGGCCCGAGGCGAACAGGTACAGGTCGTTCATCTCGCTGAAAGGCACGTAGTCGCGCTCGCTGCCAATGATCTGGCAGATACCTTTCTCGTACACCTCATAGCGTGCGACGCGAAGCTTCTTCTGCCACAGGGCCAAGGCGAACATCACCCCGCCAAGCACCACCAGTAAGGCGAAGGTGCCGTAGAAAAGGTTCTTGGGGCCGTTGAAATTCTGAATACTGGCAACACTCAGGTAGCCGATGAAAGCGGCCAGGCCGAGGAAAATACTGCCCAGAATGAACATGCAGAAGATCAGTGCCTTGCCGTAGCCATAGCTGCCGAGCAGCTTGCCGCTGGACGTGGCTGGGGTGGGTTGCATGGTAGAGCCTCCTTGCTTGTGGAATTAAACGTCATGTCTCTGCTGGCCATGAGACATGCCTTGTTGCAATTTGTTCAGCAGTTATCGGAATCCGGCCCCAGTCGAATACCGCAAAGATGCTGCGACTGACGCTGTCGCAACCCCATCAATGTGCTCGCCGTCATAGTATGACTTTAAATTCATCCAAGTCCTTGAACTAGAGCCTTCGCCGGTGATTCTTCACTTGACGGCGTGAATTTATTGAGTCCGCTAGCGTTGACAGTTGATTTTCAGCTTGATAAAAAACGCCGCAGTTGTACGACAACACATAACAAAAACAACAGCAGCGGACCCATCCCATGTCGAAAATCTGCCAGACAACCCTCCCCTTTGCGCTGGTTGGCGCCAGCCTGCTCGGCGGCATGCCGGGCACCAGCCTCGCCCAGGGCTTCGTCGAAGACAGCAAGGCCGTGCTGGGCCTGCGCAACTTCTACATCAACCGCAACTTCACCAACCCCAGCAACCCTCAGAGCAAGGCCGAAGAGTGGACCCAGAGCTTCATTCTCGATGCCCGCTCCGGCTTCACCGAGGGGCCAGTGGGGTTCGGCGCGGACGTGCTGGGGCTGTGGTCGCTGAAGCTCGATGGCGGTGGCGGCACTTATGGCACGGCGCTGCTGCCGCGCCATGACGATGGCAAGCCTGCAGATGACTACGGCCGACTGGCGGTGGCAGGCAAGGCGCGTATCTCCAAGACCGAGCTGAAGATCGGCGAATGGATGCCGGTGCTGCCTATCCTGCGCTCGGACGATGGCCGCTCGCTGCCGCAGACCTTTCGCGGCGGCCAGGTGACCTCCAACGAAATTGCCGGGCTGACCCTGTATGGCGGCCAGTTCCGCGGCAACAGCCCGCGCAACGACGCGAGCATGGAAGACATGAGTTACGGCGGCGGCGTGTCGGACCGCTTCAATTTTGTTGGCGGCGAGTACAAGTTCAACCAGGACCGCACCCTGGTCGGGCTGTGGAACGCGGTGCTCAAGGATGTCTACGAGCAGCAGTACCTGCAGCTGAGCCACAGCCAGCCGCTGGGCGCCTGGACCCTCGGCGCCAACCTGGGCTACTTCCACGGTGGCGAGGACGGCTCGGAACGCGCCGGCAAGCTGGACAACAAGACCTACTCGGGCATGTTCTCGGCCAAGTACGGCGGCAACACCTTCTGGGTCGGGCTGCAGAAAGTCGATGGCGATACCTGGATGCGGGTCAACGGCACCAGCGGCGGAACCCTGGCCAACGACAGCTACAACTCCAGTTTCGACAATGCCGAAGAGCGCTCGTGGCAGGTGCGCCATGACTTCAACTTCGTGACGCTCGGGGTGCCGGGGCTGACCTTGATGAACCGCTATATCAGTGGCCGCGATGTGCACACCGGGGCGGTGACCGATGGCAAGGAGTGGGTGCGCGAGTCGGAACTGGCCTATGTGATCCAGAGCGGGCCGTTCAAGGACCTGAGCGTGAAGTGGCGCAACTCGACCATTCGCCGCGACTACAGCAACAACGAGTTCGATGAGAACCGGTTGATCGTCAACTATCCCCTGTCGTTGCTGTGATCGCATGGCACGGGCTTCGCCCGTGTTCGCGGCTAAAGCCGCTCCCACAGGTACAGCGATGTCCTGAGGCACGGCGCGATCCCTGTGGGAGCGGCTTTAGCCGCGAAGAGGCCCGAGAGAGTCACACAAGCAGCATTGACAACCCCGGAAATCGCTGCCGATAATCAGCACAGTCATACGACAACTTACAACAATCACAAGTAGAGCCGCCATGACCACCACCCCCTTCAAGCGCCTGCTGCTCACCGGAGCCGCAGGCGGCCTGGGCAAGGTGCTTCGCCAACGCCTCAATGGCTGCGCCGAAGTCCTGCGCCTTTCCGACATCGCGCCGATGGCCCCCGCCGCCGGCCCCCATGAAGAAGTGATCCCCTGTGACCTGGCCGACAAGGCTGCGGTCCATGCCCTGGTCGAAGGCGTCGACGCCATCGTCCACTTCGGTGGCGTGTCCACCGAGCATGCTTTCGAAGACATCCTCGGCCCCAACATCTGCGGTGTGTTCCACATCTACGAAGCCGCACGCAAGCACGGGGTCAGGCGCATCATCTTCGCCAGCTCCAACCACGTGATCGGCTTCTACCGCCAGGACCAGCCAATCGACGCCCATGCCCTGCGCCGGCCCGACAGCTACTACGGCTTGTCCAAGTGCTATGGCGAGGATGTCGCCAGCTTCTACTTCGACCGCTACGGCATCGAGACCGTCAGCATCCGCATCGGCTCGTCGTTCGACGAACCACAGAACCCACGCATGCTCAGCACCTGGCTGAGCTACGACGACCTCACCCAGCTGATCGAGCGCGGCCTGTTCACCGCCGATGTCGGCCACACCGTGGTCTATGGCGCCTCCGACAACCGTACCGTGTGGTGGGACAACCGCCATGCCGCGCACCTGGGCTACCAGCCCAAGGACACCTCGGAAGTGTTCCGCGCCGCAGTAGAGGCCAAACCCGCGCCTGCTGCCGACGACCCAAGCATGGTCTACCAGGGTGGCGCCTTCGTCGCTGCCGGCCCATTCAGCTGACACCGCCCTGCCAGGAGGCTCCAGCATGCACTGCGAACTGATCGTCGACGCCCGCAACGGCACCGGTGAAAGCCCGGTGTGGCACCCCAGCGAACAGGCCCTGTACTGGGTCGACATCCCGGCCCGCCAGCTGCACCGCTGGCAGGACGGCGCCCATCAGGTCTGGCAGGGCGACGAGATGCTCGCCTGCATCGCCCGCACCGAGCAGGGTTGGGTCGCCGGCATGGAAAGCGGCATCTTCCAGCTGCAGCCCCAGCCCGACGGCAGCCTCGACAGCCGCCTGTTCGCCGCAGTCGAACACCCGCAACACGGCATGCGCTTCAACGATGGCCGCTGCGACCGCCAGGGCCGTTTCTGGGCCGGCAGCATGTCCATGGACATGCAGCAAGGCGCCCACGTCGGCGCGCTGTACCGGGTCGACGGCGAAGGCCAGCTGCACCAGCAGCTCAAGGACATGATCGTGCCCAACGGCCTGGCCTTCAGCCCGGACGGCACGCGCATGTACCTGTCCGATTCGCACCCCAACGTGCAGAAGATCTGGACTTTCGATTACGACATCGACAGTGGCACGCCGCACAACCAGCGGCTGTTCGTCGACATGCGCGCCTTCCCCGGCCGCCCCGACGGCGCCGCCATCGACACAGACGGCTGCTACTGGATCTGCGGCAACGACGCCGGGCAGATCCACCGTTTCACCCCAGATGGTCGCCTCGACCGTTCGCTCAGCGTGCCGGTGAAGAAACCGGCGATGTGCGCCTTCGGCGGCGCCAACCTCGACACCTTGTTCGTCACCTCGATCCGCCCTGCAGGCAGCGATCTCAGCGACCAGCCCCTGGCTGGTGGCGTGTTCGCCCTGCGCCCCGGCGTCCAAGGCCTGGAGGAACCTGCCTGGCACGGCTGAACGCGACCTGCACAACCCTGCAGCACCCAACACTCACGCGCGAAACCAGATAATAAAAAACACGGAGTTTCACCATGACCTTCAAACGCAAGCTGCTTCTTGCCGTACTCCCGTTCGCTTTCAGCCTGTCGTTGCCGGCCTCGGCACTCGACATCAAGTTCGCCGAGATCCACCCGGCCGGTTATCCGACCGTGGTCGCCGAACAGAACATGGGCAAGAAGCTCGAACAGGCCAGCAATGGCGAAATCACCTTCAAGATGTTCGCCGGCGGCGTGCTCGGCTCGGAGAAGGAAGTGATCGAGCAGGCGCAGATCGGTGCCGTGCAGATGACCCGCGTCAGCCTCGGCATCGTCGGCCCGGTAGTACCGGACGTGAACGTGTTCAACATGCCGTTCGTGTTCCGTGACCATGAACACATGCGCAAGGTCATCGACGGCGACATCGGCCAGGAGATCCTCGACAAGATCACCAACTCCGAATTCAACCTGGTGGCGCTGGCGTGGATGGACGGCGGCTCGCGCAGCCTCTACACCAAGAAACCGGTGCGCAGCCTTGAAGACCTCAAAGGCATGAAGATTCGTGTACAGGGCAACCCGCTGTTCATCGACATGATGAACGCCATGGGCGGCAACGGCATCGCCATGGACACCGGCGAGATCTTCAGCGCTTTGCAGACCGGGGTGATCGACGGCGCCGAGAACAACCCGCCGACCCTGCTCGAACACAACCACTACCAGAGCGCCAAGTACTTCACCCTGACCAACCACCTGATCCTGCCGGAGCCGGTGGTGATGTCCAAGACCACCTGGAACAAGCTCACGTCCGAGCAGCAGGCGCTGGTGAAGAAACTCGCCCGCGAAGCGCAGATGGAAGAACGCGCGCTGTGGGACGCCAAGTCCGCCGCCAGCGAAGAGAAGCTCAAGGCCGCCGGCGTCGAGTTCATCAGCGTCGACACCAAGCCGTTCTACGACGCCACCGCCCCGGTGCGCGAGAAGTACGGTGCGCAGTACGCCGACCTGATGAAGCGTATCGACGCGGTCCAGTAATCCCGGCCCTCCTCCCAAGATGACCTCGGCAGTGCGACGCCCGTCGCCCTGCCGCTTTGGTGATGCCTATGAAAATGCTTTTCCTGAGCGTCAACGACACCCTTTACCGCGCCTGCATCTGGGTCGCCGGGCTGTCGATCCTGACCATGTCGCTGATCATTCCCTGGGGCATCTTTGCCCGCTACGTGCTCGGCACCGGCTCCAGCTGGCCGGAGCCAGTGTCGATCCTGCTGATGGTGCTGTTCACCTTCATCGGCGCGGCCGCCAGCTACCGCGCTGGCGCGCACATGGCCGTGGCGATGGTCACCGACCGCCTGCCGGAACCGCTGCGCCGGCTGGTGGCGGTGTTCACCCAGCTGTTGATGGTCGGCGTCTGTGTGTTCATGACCTGGTACGGCTTCAAGCTGTGCGTCACCACCTGGAACCAGTACATGGCCTCGCTGCCCAGTGTGCGGGTGGGCATGAGCTACGCGCCGATCCCGGTTGGTGGTGTGCTGACGCTGATCTTCGTGCTGGAAAAACTCCTGCTGGGCGACCAGAGCCAGCGCAAGGTGGTGCGGTTCGACCTGGTGGACGAAAACGAGGGGGCGGCGTAAATGGATGCGTTCATTCTGTTGGGCAGTTTCATTGCGCTGATCCTGCTGGGCATGCCGGTGGCCTATGCCCTGGGCCTGTCGGCGCTGATCGGTGCGTGGTACATCGACATCCCGCTGCAGGCGATGATGATCCAGGTGGCCAGTGGGGTTAACAAGTTCTCGCTACTGGCCATTCCGTTCTTCGTACTGGCCGGCGCGATCATGGCCGAGGGCGGCATGTCGCGGCGCCTGGTGGCGTTCGCCGGGGTGCTGGTGGGCTTCGTGCGTGGCGGGCTGTCGCTGGTGAACATCACCGCGTCGACCTTCTTCGGCGCCATCTCCGGCTCGTCGGTGGCCGACACCGCGTCGGTGGGCTCGGTGCTGATCCCGGAAATGGAACGCAAGGGCTACCCGCGCGAGTTCTCCACCGCCGTGACCGTCAGCGGCTCGGTGCAGGCGCTGCTGACCCCGCCCAGCCACAACTCGGTGCTGTACTCGCTGGCGGCTGGCGGCACGGTGTCGATCGCTTCGCTGTTCATGGCCGGGGTGATGCCCGGGCTGCTGCTGAGCGCGGTGATGATGGGCCTGTGCCTGATCTTCGCCAAGAAGCGCAACTACCCCAAGGGCGAGGTGATCCCGCTGCGCGAGGCGCTGAAGATTGCCGGTGAAGCGCTGTGGGGCCTGATGGCCATGGTGATCATCCTCGGCGGCATTCTGTCGGGCGTGTTCACCGCGACCGAGTCAGCTGCCGTGGCCGTGGTGTGGTCGTTCTTCGTGACCATGTTCATCTACCGCGACTACAAGTGGCGCGACCTGCCCAAGCTGATGCACCGCACGGTGCGGACCATCTCGATCGTGATGATCCTGATCGCCTTCGCCGCCAGCTTCGGCTACGTGATGACCCTGATGCAGATCCCGTCGAAGATCACCACGGCGTTCCTGACCCTGTCGGACAACCGCTACGTGATCCTGATGTGCATCAATTTCATGCTCCTGCTGCTGGGCACGGTGATGGACATGGCGCCGCTGATCCTGATCCTCACGCCGATCCTGTTGCCGGTGATTACCGGTATCGGCGTGGACCCGGTGCACTTCGGCATGATCATGCTGGTCAACCTGGGGATCGGGCTGATTACTCCGCCGGTAGGAGCGGTGCTGTTCGTCGGGTCGGCGATTGGCAAGGTCAGCATCGAGGCCACGGTGAAGGCGCTGCTGCCGTTCTACGTGGCGCTGTTCCTGGTGCTGATGGCGGTGACCTATATTCCGGCCATCTCGCTGTGGCTGCCGAGCGTCGTCCTGTAATCGCAATGGGGGCCGCTTTGCGTGCCCGCGAATGGGCTGCAAAGCAGCCCCTGGATTTCCCATGCAAACGGATCCTGCACATGGCTGTCTCCTCTTCTGCTGCAACCCTCTTCCCGCGCAAACTGGCCATCGCCCTCCTGGCCCTGCTGGCCTGCTCGTTCGCCGGCAACCACATCGCCGCACGCATCGCCTTCGACGACGACACCGGCGTGCTGCTGGCCATTCTCTGCCGCTCGGGCATCACCTTCCTGGTGCTGGCCAGCCTGGTGCTGTGGCAGCGCCAGCCGCTGGGCCTGCCTTCCGGCACACGGCGCTGGCAGCTGCTGCTGGGCCTGCTGATCGCGACCCAGAGCCTGTGCCTGTATTCGGCAGTGGCACGCATTCCGGTGGCCCTGGCGCTACTGGTGGGCAACACCTTCCCCATGCTCCTGGCGCTGCTGACCTGGGCACTGGGCGGTACCCGCCCGAGCGGGCGCACGCTGTTGTTCATGGGGCTGATCCTGTGTGGCCTTGTGCTGGCGCTGGATGTACCGGCACGCCTGGCCAACGGTGGCGACGCCAACCCGCACTGGGCCTTGGGTGTGGGCCTGGCGTTCTGCGCCGCTTGTGTGTTCGCCTGTGCCCTGTGGATCACCGACCACAAGCTGGCCGCCGTACGCGGCCCGGTGCGCAGCCTGCTGACCTTGCTGATCGTGTTCACCAGCATGCTGGTCGCCGGCATCAGCGGCGTGATGCCGGCCGGCTTGTCGTTGCCGGGCAGCGCCAGCGGCTGGATGGCGCTGGCCAGCCTGGTGGTGTTGTATGGCGTGGCCTTCACTTTGCTGTTCGTCTGCGTGCCCAAGCTGAACATGGCGCAGAACGCACCGGTAATGAACGTCGAACCTATTGCCACGCTGCTGCTGGGCTGGGCGTTGCTCGGCCAGCAACTCAGTGGCATGCAATTGCTTGGCGGTGCCGTGGTGGTGTGCGGCATCGTCCTGTTGACTTACCGGAGGCCTTGATGAGCGTCCCCCTGCTGCACCTGCAAGACCGCCTTACCCGCCTGAGCATCGCCCCCGAGCTGGGTGCCAGCTTGGTCAACTGGCAGGCCAGCGCCACCGGCCAGGCGCTGCTGCGCCCTGCCGACGAAGCCGCCCTGGCCAGCGGCAGCCCGCGGCGCCTGGGCTGCTACCCGCTGGCGCCGTGGTCCAACCGCATCGCCGAGGGCGGCTTCCAGCGCCCTGATGGCTGGCTGGCCCTGGCACCGAACACCGGGCATGACCCCTACCCGATCCACGGCAGTGGCTGGCAGCAACCCTGGCAGGTGGAGCAGCACAGCGAGCACCACGCACGCCTGAGCCTCGACAGCACAATGCCGTTCGCCTACCGGGCAACGCTTGATGTGCACCTGCACGAGGGCTGCCTGAGCCTCGACCTGCAGGTGACGCATCTGGATTCGGCGGCTACCTGGTATGGCCTGGGGCTGCATCCCTACTTTCCGCGCCATGCCGATACAAGGCTACAGGCTGAGGCGCGCAGCGTGTGGTTGGCGGAGAATGGCGCGCTGCCGTCACGGCAAGCAGAGATACCTGATCACTGGAGTTTCACCACCTCACGGACACTGCCGACAACGGTGGTCGACCATGCCTTCAGCGAATGGCCCGGCAACTGTGTGATCGAGCAACCGAGCGCGGGGTATCGGCTGGTGTGCAGCGCCAGCGGGGCTGAGCACTTTCTGTTGTTCTGCCCGCATGGGCAGCCGTTCTTCTGTTTCGAGCCGGTGAGCCACCCGATCAATGCGCATCATCTGCCGGGACGACCGGGGCTGAGACTGTTGCAGAGAGGCGAAGCAACCAGCCTGGGACTCAGGATGCAGTATCAGGCGTTGTGACTGCGCTGCCTGAGACAGGGGCTGCTATGCAGCCCCAGGATTTCATGCCTTACGCCAATGCCTCAGTCGACGCTGCCAATGGCCGTTGCGAAGCAGCCCCATTCACCTCGCGTGCGACCTTCCACACCAGCACCGCCGCCACGATATCGAACGCCGCCAGCACTACGAACAGCGGACTGTAGCCAATCTGCGTGACCAGGATGCCAAACACCAGGGTAAACAGCGCCGCCCCCAGGTAACCACACATCCCGCCCATGCCGGTCGCAGTCGCCACCTGGTCCTTGCTGAAGGAATCCGAGGTAATCGAGTACAGCGCACCCGACAAGGTCTGGTGGGCAAAGCCGCCAATGCACAGCAGCAGGATCGCCGTGTACGGGCTTTCCACCAGGCCGATGCAGGCCGGGCCGATCATGCAGCTGGCGCCGAACACCAGCACCATCTTGCGCGAGGTGAACAGCGACACCTTGAAGTAACGATGGAACATCGGGCTCAAGTACCCCCCGAGCACACAGCCGATATCGGCAGCAAGGAACGGCAACCAGGCGAACATCGCCACTTCCTTGATGTTCATGTGCCGCTCGGTCATCAGGTACAGCGGAATCCAGGCGTTGAAGGTCTGCCAGGCAGGCTCGGAGAGGATGCGTGCCGAGGCGATGGCGTAGAAGTTGCGGGTCTTGAAAATGCGCTTCCAGGCCCCCTTCTCACGCTGCTCGGCTTTGAAGTGGGCTTCCTGGCCGGACAGGATGTAGTCACGCTCATCGTCGCTCAGGCGCTTCTGATCGCGCGGATGCTTGTACAGCAGCATCCACAGCAAGGTCCAAAGCACTCCGGACACACCGACGATGACGAACGCCAGCTGCCAGCCACTGTGCAGGATCGCCCAGACCACCAGCGGTGGCGCCAGCAGTGCACCCAGCGATGAACCGATGTTGAACCAGCCGATGGCGACCGAGCGTTCCTTGGCCGGGAACCATTCAGTGGTGGCCTTGACCCCGGCCGGCAAGCCGGCGGCCTCGGTCATGCCCAGCAACCCACGCAGGAACGCCATACTCTGCCAACCGCTGGCCAGGGCGGCCCCCGCACAGGCCAGCGACCAGGCCAGGGCGAACACGGCAAAGCCCAGTTTGGTACCGATGAAATCGATGAGCCAGCCGGCGATCGGCTGCATGAGCGCATAGCACATCTGCCAGGTCGCGACGATCTTGGCGTATTGCTCGGTGGTGATGGAGAGGTCGGTCATCAGCGTGGGGGCTGCCACCGAGAGGGTGTTGCGGGCGAGGTAGTTGACGACGAGCCCGGCCGTGACAAGGCTGACCATCCACCAGCGGATGCCTTTGATCTTCATTGTTCACCTGAATCTTGTTTTTAGAGTGACGGGTGATCTGCCCCATGCGCCGGCAGGGCGAAATGAGACAAATTGTTTCAGGCGAAGATTGCCACGTCATAGGTCGTCGTACAACAACAATTATTCCTGATCGCCCAAAAGGGAAACCTCGCATTTATCCTCAGGGGAATCCAGCCACGTTGTACGACCTCAATGATCAATCCAGCTGCCGAGTCCGCAGGTCCTGCGCCAGCATGTCGATGAACGCACGCACCTTGGCCGAGCCGTACTTGCTCTCGCGGTGCAAGACATGGATCGGCCATGGCGCCTCTTCATACTCGGCGAGAATGACCTGCAACTGGCCGCTGGCCAGTTCATCGACCACCTGATACGACAGCAGCCGGGCGATGCCCAACCCGCCCACTGCCGCAGCGATAGCACCATCGTTGCTGGTGACCGTCAGCCGCGGCTTCATGCGCACCAGGGTCGGTTCGTCGGCCAGGCCGAAGCGCCAGCCGGCGCGCGGCGAGAGGTTGGTGGTGGCGATCACTGCATGGTCCGGCAAGTCCGACGGATGCTGCGGCTCGCCCATGCGTGCGAGGTAGTCGGGTGATGCGCACAGCATCCGCCGCACCCGGCCTACGCGCAGTGCCTTGAGGCCGGAGTCAGGCAGCGGCCCGATGCGCACGGCCACATCCATGCCCTCCTCGACCATGTTCACCACGCGGTCGAGGAAGTACGCCGACACATCGACCTCGGGGTATTGCTGCAGGTAACGCACGATGCAAGGCATGACGAACTTCTTGCCGAACAGGATCGGCGCGGTGATCGCCAGCTCACCTTTGGGCGTGGCGTTGATACCGGCCGCGGCTTCGTTGGCTTCATGGATGCTGGCGAGGATATGCCGGGTGTCTTCCAGGTAGCGGCTGCCCGCCTCGGTCAGGCGCACGCTGCGGGTGGTGCGCAGCAGCAGCTTGACGCCGATCTGTTCTTCGAGGGCGCTGACGGCACGGGTGACGGCGGCGGGTGAGATGTCCAGGCGACGGGCAGCAGCGGCGAAGCTTTCCAGCTCGCCGACAGCGACGAATACCTTCATCAGGTGGATCTGGTCCATGCGGGTTCCTGGGCATCTGGGGTGCGGGGATTATCGGCTATTTGCGTTGCCTGTGCGGGCCTCTTCGCGGCTAAAGCCGCTCCCACAGGGACCGCACAGTTTTCAAAACCTGTGATATCCCAGTGGGAGCGGCTTTAGCCGCGAAGAGGCCCGCACAGGCAACGCAAATAGCCGATAATCCCCGCACCCCAGATGCCCAGGAACCCGCATGGACC
>NZ_JAGIBG010000001.1 GCF_017744435.1 Pseudomonas sp. | reverse complement strand
CCCACAGGGGATCGCGCATCCATGTGGGAGCGGGCGTGCCCGCGAAGAGGCCAGACCAGGCAATAGAGATTTCAGGGAGATTTACACAATGACCACAGTCAACCTCCGATGCACCGTCGGCAAGACCACCTTCTTCCAAGGTGAAAACCAGACCCACCCACTGTTCCGCATCGAACCCGGCATTCCTTGCCAGGATGCCCGTGAACAGGCCTCGGAACTCATGGGCTACGTGCGGGAACTGACCATCCTCGGGCTGATGGACGAGAAACCGATGCTGATCTGGGCTTCGCACTACCTGAGCGCGATGGCCAAGGCGTTGATGGATGATGCGGAGTTGGGCATGACATCAGGCTGAATTGCCTACATGCTCTGCATCGACCTCGATTCCCCCGACTCTCAGGACCTGTACCTCCATGAAAACCCCCGGTGGCATGCTGCTCAGCGGCGTCGAACTTGACCGCGACAGCCAGGTCCCGCTCTACCGTCAGCTCTACCTGCAACTGCGCAAGCAGATCCTCGCTGGCCGCTTGGCCGGTGGCACTCGCCTGCCGTCCACCCGTACCTTGTGCAAGGAACTGGGGCTGTCCCGGATTACCTTGCTCAACGCCTTCGACCTGCTCACCGCCGAGGGCTTCCTGGCTTCGCGCACCGGGGCCGGTACCTATGTGGGCAACGAGTGGCAGGGCCGGGTCGCGCAAACCGATGCCCCAAGCAAGCCGCCACGCCTGTCGAGCCTGAGCCAGGCCGTGCATTCGTTGCGCAGCGAGCATTTCAGCGGTATCTCCTACAGCGGCTGGGATGCCCAGCGCCCGGTGTCCCTGCTGCCCAGCCACCCGGCCTACGATGCCTTCCCGATGCCGGTGTGGAAGCGCCTGATGAACCGCCACCTGCGCAAACCGGACAAGGCACAACTGGGCTACGGTGAGCTCAAAGGCCTGCAGCGTTTGCGCGAGGCGATTGCCGAGTACGTGTTCGATGCCCGCGGCATCGAGTGCAGCCCGGAGCAGGTGGTGATCACCTCCGGCGCCCAGCAGGCCTTCAACCTGCTCGGCATGCTGTTGCTCAACCCCGGTGACCGGGTATGGATGGAAGACCCCGGGCACATCTCCGCACGCATTGCCTTCCAGGCACTGGGTTGCCAGCTGGTGCCGCTGCGCATCGACGCGCAAGGGCTGGACGTGCGGCAGGGGGTGCGCGAGTGCCCGGACGCACGCCTGGCCTTCACCACGCCTTCGCGCCAGCATCCACTGGGCATCACCATGAGCTATTCACGGCGCCAGGAGCTGATCGACTGGGCCGCGCGCAGCCAGGGCTGGATCATCGAGGACGACTGCGACAGCGAGTTCCGCTACGTGGGGCGGCCACTGCCGGCGCTGTACGCGATGGCTCCGGGGCAGCGGGTGATCTACGTCGGCACCTTCAGCAAGGTGCTCTACCCGTCGTTGCGCCTGGGCTATGTGATCTTGCCGGAGGCCTTGCTGGAGCCGTTCTGCGCGATCCGCGCGGTGATGGACCGCAGCCCGTCCACGTTGCACCAGGCGACCACTGCCGACTTCATGCTCAATGGCCATTTCCTCGGCCACATCCGCCACATGCGCGCGCTCTACCAGGAGCGCCAGGCCAGCCTGGTGGAGGCGTTGCACCGTGAGTTGGCGGGCTTTCTCTCAGTGGCACCGGTGGAGGCGGGGCTGCACCTGATCGGCTGGCTGTCCGAGGCGGTGGACGACGACGCCCTGGCGCGCAACCTCGGCAACCATCAGGTCTACACCTATGCGCTGAGTGACTACTGCCTCCAGCGCTACCTGCCGCCCGGGCTGCTGCTGGGCTTTGCCGCCACGCCGGTCGAGCAGGCTGCCCAGCGGGTGCGCGAGCTGGCGCAGGCACTGGGGGCGTTGGGCATGCGGGTCTGAACTGCGCTGCCAAAATGGCTATACGAACAAAAAGATAATGGCTCTATGGATAAGGCCATTTCAGAGCGATAACAGCAGCGCCGGGCTACCCCGGCCTCGCTCTGAGGACAATGACAATAATGACGCCTATCCAATCCCGTTTTGCCGGCCTCATGGGCCACAACGCGCAGGCCGACTGCGCGCCCGTGCTGCTCACGCCCGACCTTGCCCGCCGCTTGCTGCCACGCCTGGACAGCCTGCGCTTGTTCGCCCACGGTTACCCGCTGCTGACCAACCTCACCCACGGACGAATCTGCCCCGAAGACATGCTCGACTTTGCCTACCGGCATGCCCTCGACGGCCTTTCGCTGCACCTGCTCGACGGCGAGCACAACAGCCTGTCGCGCATGCCCGCCGAGCGCCTGGCGGCATTCGCCGACAAAGCTAGGGCCCTCGGGCTGGACGTGCACCTGGAAATCAGCAGCACGCTGCCCGAAGACGTCGACCAGGCCGTCGCCATTGCGCACGCCATCGGCAGCCGCAACATCCGCGTCTACTCGCGTTACGAGGGCCATCTGTCGCGGGTGATGGGCATCATCGAAGACGACCTGCATCGACTGGCGCGCCTGGCCGATGAGCACGACCTCAACTTCGACTTCGAGCAACACGAAGAACTCAAGAGCGAAGAGATCGCCAGCTTGCTGCGCCGGGTAGGGCACCCGCGGCTCAACGCACTGTTCGACTTCGGCAACATGATCAATGCCTGCGAGCAGCCCTTGCCGGCACTGGCCAACCTGGCGCCGTTCATCCGCCAGGTGCACCTCAAGGGCGTGCGCGTGGTGCCCGAGGCCAACGGCTTTGGCCACTACGGCGTGCTGCAGGGCAGGGCCGAGGACCAGTTGCCCGGCCCGCGCATGTTGCTGGAGCTGTTGCTGCTGGGTGAGCCCGCGCCGCAGGTGGTGGCATTCATCCTCGAGCAGGAAAACCACTACATCGCCCCGGCGTTCCGCCAGGTGGGCGAGGGCGCCGACCCCTTCATCGCCTACCGCGAGATGAGCGAAACCCCGTTGCCACCGGGCTACAGCCTGGAGCAGATGCTGGCTGACGAGCACCGCTGGGCCAATGACCAGGTGCGTTACGTGCGTGAGTTGCTGGCCGAGATCCGCCTGCTGGCGGAACTGACCCTGGCCTGACCCTTAACCCGGAAACCGTGGAGAACAACAATGACAGCATCGGTCAAAGCCAAGTGGCTGCGCTTTCTGATCCTCGTCCTGGGCGGCGGGACCATCTACAAACTGTCCAGCCTCAAGGACGCCTTCTATATCCCGATGCAGGAGCACATGGGGCTGAGCCATACCCAGATCGGCACGTTGCTGAGCGTCAACGCCATCGTCGCCACCGCGTTGTTCGTGCTGGGCGGCTTTCTGGCCGACCGCTTCGAGACGCGCAAGCTCATCCCTCTGGGGCTGGTGAGCATCGGGGGGCTGGGCCTGTATCTGGCGAGCTTCCCGGGCTATAACCAGTTGCTCATCATCTTTGGCCTGCTGGCGGTGTGCGCCGACTGCATCTTCTGGCCGGCCTTGCTCAAGGCCATCCGCAACCTGGGCAACGACCAGGAGCAAAGCCGCATGTTCGGCCTGCTCGAAGGCGGGCGGGGTGCGGTGGACACCTTGGTGGCGTTTTCCGCGCTCGGCGTGTTCGTTGCCCTGGGCTCCGGTGCTGCCGGGCTCAAGGCGGCCATCGCGTTCTATGCGCTGATCGACATCGGCGTTGGCGTACTGGCGCTGTTCCTGCTCAAGGACACCCGCCAGGCCAATGCTCCCCGCGAACCCATCGGCCTGTCGGGGTTGCTGGAGGCGGTGCGTATGCCAGGGATCTGGCTGGTGAGCCTGAACGTGTTCATGGTCTACATCGTGTATTGCGGCCTGACCTACTTCATCCCCTTCCTGAAGGACATGTATCACCTGCCAGTGGCACTGGTGGGCGCCTACGGCATCATCAACCAGTACTTCCTCAAGGTGCTGGGTGGCCCGGCAGGCGGCTTCATCGCCGACAAACAGCTGAAGAGTTCGAGCCGCTACCTCAAGTGGGCGTTCGTTGCCTTGCTGCCGCTGATGCTGATCATTCTCAGCATTCCCCGAGGCGAGAGCTACATCTACGCGGGCCTGGCGGCGACGCTGTCCTTCGCCCTGGTGGTGTTCACCATGCGCGGGGTGTTCTGGGCGCCGATGAGTGAAGTGGGCATTCCCTCGCGCATCACCGGCTCGGCGTTCGGCATTGGCTGCCTGATCGGTTATGCGCCGGGCATGTTCGCCTATGTCATTTACGGCGCGCTGCTCGATCACTACCCTGGCGAGCAGGGCTACACCTACGTGTTCAGCCTGATGAGCGTGCTGGCGGTGGTGGGCGTGGTGGTGTCCAGCCTGTTGCAGCGCAGGGTCAGGCGCCATCGCCAGGCGGTGGTGGCAGAAGCGCTCGCCTGATCAAGCGATTGCCGGTTGCGTGGCCACTGTGCTGCGCAACCGGTTTTGCCGTGACTTGGCCCAGCGCAATATTGTCGGTATCGGCACCGACGCAATAGCAGCATGGCAGATTGAGACTATAGTAACGTCTAAAAAAACGGGTCAGTGGGTGCCATGTCTACGATCGATCTGTCGTCCTCGCAAAGTCTTCGCAAACGCGTGTTGTTGGCTGGGGCGCTGAATATCGGCTCCATCGTCGCCTCCCAGGTCATCCGATTGGGTGGCAACCTGATCATCACCCGTTTGCTGCTGCCGGAAATGTTCGGCCTCATGGCCATTGCCACCACGGTTTCGGTGTTGCTGCTGTTGCTGTCCGATGTAGGGCTGCGGCAGAACATCATTCAAAGCCCGCGCGGCGACGAGCCGCTGTTCCTCAATACCATCTGGTCGCTGCAGATCATTCGCGGCCTGGGGCTGTTTGTGGTGATGCAGCTGGTGGCGCTGGCGTCGTGGATTTCCCAGCACTTCGAAATGTGGCCGATGCATTCCACCTACGCGGACCCTCAGTTGCCCGGGATACTGGCTGTCACCGGCTTTTTCGCGATCATCTTCGCCTTCCAGTCGACCAAGATCGATGTGGCCATCCGCACCTTCCAGCAGAAGAAAGTGGTGCTGGTCGAGCTGGTTTCGCAAATCGCCGGCCTGGTGGTGATGCTGGCGATCGGTTACGTCTTCCGTTCCATCTGGGCGCTGGTGGCGGCAGGCCTGGTCTCCACCCTGGTCACCACGGTGCTCAGCCACCTGATCTTCCCCGGGCATAAAGACCGCCCGCAGTGGGATCCGGCAGCCTTGCGCGAAATCGTCAACTACGGCCGTTGGGTGTTCCTGTCTTCCGCCGTTGGCGTGCTGGCCATGCAAGGTGACCGGATCTGGTTCGGCGGCAGCATGACCGTGGCGCAGCTGGGCGTGTATTCGATTGCCGTGGGCATTCTGGCTGCCTTCCAGCTCAGCCTGCAGCGGCTGGCCGGGGCAGTGGCCTTGCCGGCCTTCAGCGAGGCGGCCAGGACCGGTGACATGGATCGCCTGCGCCACCTGTATTTTCGCTTCAGGCTGATCTTCGATGTGCTGACCCTGTTCACCTGCGGCTTCCTGTTCACCGCCAGCCCGCTGATCATCCATTGGCTGTATGACGCCCGGTATCAGGACGCCGGGCAGATGATGGCGATTCTGTCGTTGTCGCTGTTCACCTTGCGCTACGGCCTGACGCAACAGATCTGGATGGCCCTTGGGCTGACCAAGTACATGGCCATGGACAACATCATCCGGGTGGTGGCGCTGTTCACCCTGATGCCGTTGCTGCTGGCCATTGGCGGGGTGACCTACGCGCTGTGGGGAGTGGCCCTGCATACCTTCTTCACGCTGTTCCTGATCTTCAAGGTCAGCCACCAACTGGGGATGCTGAGTATCAAGCGCGAGCTGGTGGTGCTGCCCGTGATGGTGTTCGGTGCCCTGTGTGGCCAGCTCATCAGCCACCTGTTCGCCTTCTGATCGGCTGTACCAAGGACCTGAGCGATGAATGTGATCGACTTTTTTGATCGGACCCGAATCATCAATATCCCGTCCAGAACGGACCGCCGCGAAGAAACCGAAGCCGAGTTCGCCCGCAACGGCTTCCACATCGATGACGAAAAGATCGGCTTTTTCCCTGCCGTGACACCCACCGACCAGCAGGGCTTCCCGAGCATTGGCGCCCGGGGCTGCTTCATGAGCCATATGCAGATACTGGAAGAAGCCGTGCGCCTGAATGTGGACAACATCCTCATCATGGAAGACGACATCCAGTTTTCCCGGCGCATTGGCCCGTTTGGCAAGAAGGCCATCGAGTCCCTGCAAGGCATGGACTGGGACATTGCCTACCTTGGCCATTCCTGCGAGGGCAATTCCGATACCCCCGGCTGGGCGCCGGTTGATCGCCCCATCCACCTGTCGCACTTCTATGCGGTGAACGGCAAGAGCGTGGGCAAGTTGCGGGACTTTCTTGCGCAGATTCTGCAGCGCCCGCCAGGGCATCCCGACGGTGGGCCGATGCACTATGACGCGGCCCTCAACACCCTGATCCACACCGACAAGAACATCCAGGCCTACTACTTCACCTGGAACCTGGGTTACCAAAGGCCTTCGCGCACCGACCTGCATGCCCTGTCGATATTTGATCGGCTGGCCATGCTGCGGCCGGTGATGGCCCTCTACCGGCGCTTGAAGGCAGAAAAGCTCAGGCGAACCCGATAGAATCAGGCTCGCTTGCGCTTGAACAGCTTGCCGAAGAAGCCGGCGATGGCCACCAGGCCCAGGACGATGAACTTCTTGAACGCCAGCAAGGCAACACCGATCTTGGCGAACAGGCCCGCCTTGGCGGCAATGCCACCGGCGACCAGGGCGGCCAGTCCATACGGCGCCAGCTTGTCGGTCTTGGCGTCGTAGTCGGCGTAGCGGTTGCCGTCGGTGAAGTTGGTGAAGGCGAGGATCTTCGGCGTTTCCTGCTTGATGGTCTGCAGGTCGGCCATCGCCGCCACGGCGTTGAGCTCCAGCACGCCTTCGCGGCCCAGCACGCGGATGCTGTAGTTCAGCGTGGTCTGGTCGGCGTCTTCGGCCTTCAACTCTCGCGCCCAGTACATCTTGTGGGTCGCCTGGTCGTAGCTCGGTGGCTCGGCCCAGCCCAACAGGGTCAGGCCGGCATAGCCTTCCTGGCGACGCTGCTTGTTGTCTTCCTCGTCATCGGCCTTCATCTGCTCGAGCAGGTCGGCGTAGTCGATCTTGGCTGCGTCATCGTCGGAAATATGGCCGTCGTTCTTGTAGCTGATGATCACGCCCCAGCCGTTGTCCGCCAGTGGATTGACGGCGGTCGGGATGATCATGCCGAGGGTCTTGAAGCCCGGTGGGTTGCCCCAGCCTTCGGTCAGCAGGCGCTCGGTGTCGTCCGGTGACAGGTAGTAGAACTCGTTGTTGAGTTGCAGGCTGGCGATGCCGCTGGGCAGGGTAATGTTGCCGTGCTGTGGCTTGAGCGTGGCCAGCCACTGTTCGGCGGTCAGTTGTGGTTGTTCGCTGGCGGTTGGCGCGGACGCGGGAGTGCTGGCGGCAATGGCGGGCAAAGTGGTTGCGCAGAGCAACACTGCCGCCAACAGCTGGCGCAGGTGTTTCATCGTAATCCCTTACAATTTGAATTAATTTGGCCGCGCAGGATAACTGAAAGTACTGGTCAATCGCCAGAATCTCATGTCCGTGCCTGAATTGCGTTGCCAGCGCGGCCGTTCCATGGGGTGGTTGCGACTTCTCTTTTCGTACGGAGCCTAGGCGTGCATCGATTCCATTCAGCCCAGCGCCGCAGCCTGTTGAAGGTTCAGTGAACGTGTCTCCGGCGCCAGCAGCCACGACAGCAGCAAGCCGAAGAAGGTGATGGCGGCGGCCACATACATCGTCTGGGCGATGCCGAGTGTGTCCAGCGAAATCGGCACCAGGTAGGTGCCCACCGCGGCGCCAATGCGCGAGACCGAAGTGCCCACGCCCACCGCGAATGCACGGATCTCGGTCGGGAAGATTTCGTTCGGATAGACCAGCGTCAGCACCTGGGCGCCACCGATGAACAGGGCATAGAGGGCGAAGAACACCAGCACCCAGATGCCCGCGCCATTGTTGAATGCTCCCAGGCAGAGCAGCGCCAGGCCGGACACGCTGAAGCTGTACAGCAGCAGGTTGCGCCGCCCGAGGGTGTTGATCAGGCGGGTGGCGATGATGCAGCCGAGCACGAAGAACAAAGTGATCAGCACCGAGCCGATGGCGGCGCTGTCGCCTTTCACGTTCATCGCTCCAAGCACCTTGGGCGCGAAGGCGTATACGGCGAACAGCGGGATGATGCAGCAGGTCCAGAAGACGATGACGAACAGCATGCGCTTGGCATAGCCCGAATAGATCAGGCTCCATACGTTGACCTTGTAGTTCGGGCTCTCTTCCGGAAGGTTGTTCAGGGAAAAATCATCGCCGTAGACGCGCTTGATGACCTGCTCTGCCTCGGCATCGCGGCCTTTGCCCAGCAGCCAGCGTGGCGATTCCGGGGTGCCGATGCGCACCAGGAACAGGGCCAGGCCGATGCTGGCCGAGCTGGCCAGCACCCAGCGCCAGGCGTCATCGCCGCCGCTGCGCAGCACCAGTTCACCGACGATATAGGCCGCGGCTGCGCCGGCGAACCAGAGGATCGTCAGCATCGCCAGGCGCGGGCCGCGATATTTCCTGGGCATGAACTCCACCAGCAGCGAAGTGGCGACCGGGTACTCGATACCCACGGCAATGCCGATGATCAGGCGCAGAGCAAAGATCGCTTCAGCAGAATCAGCCCAGAACTGAGCGAGGGAGGCGAGCATGAACAGGGCAGGGCCGACAAAGAACAAGCGCTTGCGGCCCAGGCGATCGGTCAGCCAGCCGCCGAGGAAGCCGCCGAAGAAGATCCCGATCAAGGCCGAGGCCGCAATCAGGCCTTCCCAGAAGGTGCTCAGGGACAGTGAAGCGCTGAGGTGTGCCAGGGCCACGCCGATGATACTGAGCACATAACCGTCGACAAACGAACCGCCGCCCGAGCGCAGGGTGAGTAGCCGGTGGAAGTTGTTGAGCGGTACATCTTCTACTGAAAGATTAGGACGTGTCATTTTTATATCCTGATGCAAGGCTTTTGAAGTTGGGCAGCGCAATGCCGCGAACCATTAACTTCGCGGCGGAACTCGCTCAATAAATTCAGAGGGCGATAGTTGTTGTTAGGGTTGTTGTGCAACGAGGCCTGTCCTTGACCTGGTCAGGTTTCATACCTGATTTCTTTCGACGGCGGGTGCCCGAAAAAAGCGCTGTAGGATCGGCTGAAATGCGTGCACGAAACGAAACCGCACGCCAGCGAAACATCGAAGATCGAGGCCTTGGAGTTTTGTATCAGGCGGCGTGCTTCGGTGATTCTGAGCTGGAAGTAGTATTTCTGCGGCGTGGTGTTCAGCTGATCCTTGAACAGCCGCTGGATCTGCCGTATCGACAGGCCGACGACCTGGGCAAGTTGATACGGGCTCAGTGGCTCTTCGATGTTCGCCTCCATCAGCGCGATGACCTCCCGCAGTACCTGGCTCACCTTGGGCTGTTGCGGCTTCTGGACGCTGCGGTATTTGCTCTGGTCGGCATCCAGCGTATCCAGTACGGCATCGGCAAGCTGGGGGCCGGAACCGCATGCGAGCCAGCGCATCATCATCTCGAAGGCGCCATTGGGCGTGGCGCACGTCATGCGATTGCGGTCGAACACCAGGGGTTCATGGGTCACGTTGGCATGCGGGGCCCGTTCGGCCAGGGCCGTGCGCTGTTCGGCGTGGATCGCGCAACGGTAGCCATCCAGCAGGCCTGCGGTGCCCAGGTACCAGGCACCGTTCCACAGCCCGCCGAGGGCGATTGGCATTCTGGCGATCTTCTTCAGCAAGGTCGACAACCAGTTCGGTGCGGTTCTGGCGGCACGCAAGCCGCCACAGATGACCAACAGGTCGAGGTCGGACAGGCGAATGTCGGTCAACGGCGTGTCGGGCCTGATCGGGATGCCCAGGTCGCTCATGACTTCGCGGTGGTCATGGCTGAACGTGTGCACGCGCACTGCACCCGGCGCCAGCAGATTGGCGGTGACCAGTACATCCAGTGCCTGGGTGAAGCAGGGTAACGAGAAATTCTCGAGCAGGAGAAAACCTACCCTGGAGGTCTTTCGCTCGATCCGCTCGTGGGAGATGAAGCCCAGGTTACGGTCGACGAAGGTACGGCTGAATGCTCTTGTAATTGTTTTCATGGCGGCACCCAGTAACCCAGGCTCAATGCTTGGGCAACTCATTTAATGTCGATGCTTATAGAGGGCGGAAGTTGCCATCAATGTGCGCATTAATATAGGGGTGGTTCGCGGCGCTGGTCTAACGACTTTTCCAGGCTTTTCTTGATAACCCCTTGTTATGGCTGCGTAACATAATGTCGTGGGTGGTCGATTGTCCAGCGTCAAACAGCTTGTTTTCTCGCATGAATTTAAGTTATGCGTAAGGTAATTTTAGTGCCGGTGTACTTTTTTCAGTGCGGCGTAATATGCGAAGCAGTGATTGAAGTTACAGTTCTTTGCAGTGTCCGGAGGATAATAATGAACAGCAATGAATCCGTGATTGGCCTGATCAAGCAGCGCAAGCCTCGCCATGTGTTGCCGCGTGAGCTCTATCTCGATCCTGAGGTCTATCGGCAGGATCTCGCGCAGATCTGGCACAAGGATTGGGTGTTCGCCGGGCATACCTTCGAGATTCCAAAGGCTGGGCAGTATTTCACCCTGCAGATCGGCGATTACCCAGTGGCCATCGTGCGCGGCAAGGATGGCGAGGTGCGCGCGTTCCACAACGCCTGCCGCCATCGCGGCGCCAAGGTGTGCGAGCACGCCAGTGGCAAGGTCGCCAAGCTGGTGTGCCCGTACCACAAATGGACGTTCGAGCTCGATGGCAACCTGATCTATGCCGGCAACATGGGCGCCGACTTCGATAAATCGAACTACGGCCTGAAGCCCGTGCATATCGAGGTCGTGCACACCTACATCTATGTTTGCGTCGCGGAAAAGGCCCCGGATTTCTCCAGCTTCCGCGCCGCCGTCAGCCCCTTCATCGCGCCGCACTTCCTGGAAAACTGCAAGGTCGCCTTCGAGTCGAACCTGATCGAGAAGGGCAACTGGAAACTGGTCTTCGAGAACAACCGTGAGTGCTACCACTGCGACGGTACCCACCCAGAGTTGCTCAATTCCTTTGTCGAGAACCTGTCGGTTGCCGGCGTGGGCGGCGATGACGACCCAGAGCTGGTGGCGCACTGGGACCGCTGTGAAGCCGCTGGCATGCCCAGCCGGCTGAACATGGACCCGCTGGGGCGCTTCCGCATGACACGCATTCCGCTGTCTGCCGGTGCGGTCAGCTACACCATGGATGGCAAGCCGGCCGTTGCCGGCCGGCTGGACAAGAGCGGTGAGCCAGACATCGGTGCATTGCTGTACTTCAACTACCCCTCGACCTGGAATCACTTCTTGGGCGACCACGCATTGAGTTTCCGTGTGCTGCCGATCGGGCCGGGCGAGACGCTGGTGACCACCAAATGGCTGGTGCCGGAATCTGCGGTGGAAGGCGTCGATTACGATCTTGATCGCCTGACCAAGGTCTGGCTGGCCACCAACGATCAGGATCGTCGCCTGGTCGAAGGCACCCATGCTGGCGTTTCCTCGCCGAGCTACGAGCCTGGCCCATTCTCCGAGCATGCCGAGAATGGTGTTTGCCAATTCGATGACTGGTACTGCGAGACCATGCTTGAGCGCCTGGAAGGGCGGCCGCAGCTGAAGTCGGTAGGATGAAATGACACAAGACTGTCACGACCCCTCGCTAGCCTGCTTTGACACAAATTGTCACAAGTTGCGGAGCAGGCGATGCACGAGACACCCGGTCAGGACACGGTAGCGGAGCACGACGAACAACCCTCCAGCGGCCCTACGCGCCGCGGCTTCCTGGGTGGCCTGGCGCTGTTGGGCGCCGGTGCCAGCCTGGCGGGTTGCAGCCCTGCCGACGGCAGTCCGGCCGCCACTGTCCGGCCGCAGCCTACCGGCGCCGCGCTGGACCGAGCACTGCGCGACAAGGTCAAGACCGTTGTGGTGATCTACGCCGAGAACCGCAGCTTCAACAACCTGTTCGCCGATTTCCCCGGGCTGCAGAGCCCGCTTGCCCAGCTGAGCAAGGACGCCTACGCCCAGCGTGATCGTGACGGTGTTCTGTTCGATACCCTGCCACCGACCTTCGGCGGCACGTTGCAGGTCGGCCCCCAGACCGTCGACGGCGTCACCTACGAAAAAGACCTCGCATTCCAGGCCGAGCTGCCCAACGCGCCGTTCGCCCTCAAGGGCCCCAAGGGCGAAGACCTGCCGCTGGGCCTGGTGACCCGCGACCTGTGGCATGTGTTCTACCAGAATCAGATGCAGATCAATGGCGGCAAGAATGATGGCTTTGCCGCCTGGTCCGATGCCGGCGGGCTGACCATGGGCTACTACCCGCAGACCCGCTACAACCTGCGCTTGTGGGACCTGGCCCGGCAGTTCGTGCTGTGCGACAACTTCTTCCAGGCCGCTTTTGGTGGCTCGTTCCTCAACCATCAGTACCTGGTCGCCGGGCGCGCGCCGTTCTACCCGAATGCCGCCAGCTCGCCTGCACACAGCCAGATCGCCCAGCTCCAGAGCGACGACCCGCTGGACATCCGCCTCAAGCCCCTGGCCGGCTCGCCGAACAAGGCCCACGACGGCCCGCCGCAGTTCGGCCCCAGTGCCATTACCCCGGATGGCCATGCGGTCAACACCCTGGCCCCGCCGTACTGGCCGACCTGGATACGTGACCCGGCACGCCCGGACTATGCCAAGCCCGACCTGCCCAACGTGCTGGTGCCGCAGACCCACGAACACATCGGCGACAAGCTGGCCAGGCGCAATGTCGACTGGGCCTGGTACGCCGGCGGCTGGCAGGCCACGCTGGATGAGTACAAGGATTCTGGCAGCATCCCCAAGATCCCCAACTTTCAGTACCACCACCAGCCGTTCAACTACTTTGCGCAGCAGGGCCCGGAGCACCCCGAGGAACGTCGCAAGCGCCTGCGCGACGGCGGGCTCGGCGAAGACCCGAGTACCAACCGCTTCCTCGCCGACGCGGCCGCCGGGCGCTTGCCGGCGGTGACCTTCTACAAGCCCCAGGGCAACCTCAACCTGCATGCCGGCTACGCCGATGTGGCCTCGGGCGACCGGCACATCGAGCGCATCGTCAAGACCCTGATGGAAAGCCCGCAGTGGACGAACATGGTGGTGGTGATCACCGTCGACGAGAACGGCGGCTGGTGGGACCACGTCGCCCCGCCCAAGGGCGACCGCTTCGGGCCGGGGTCGCGGGTCCCGGCGCTGGTGGTTTCGCCGTTTGCCCGCAAGGGCACGGTGGATCACACGGTCTACGACACCACCTCGATCCTGCGCCTGATCACCCGGGTGTTCGACCTGGAGCCGCTTGAAGGGCTGCAGGCGAGGGACCAGGCCATGGCGGCGCGCGGGCAGGTATTGCTGGGTGACCTGAGCAACGCCCTGGACCTTGGCTGACGCGGGCGATCGGCAGGGGCGTCACTTGCCTGTCACGCGTAGCTGCTAGTATGCGGGTCTCTTTTCGTGGCACAAGGTGTGCGACTCGGTGAATCCCGGCACGATCCGCAAGCAGTTCATGCTCCGCTCCAGCGACATACGCAGCGACGAGTTCGCTGCCTTGTTCACGCAGCTCTACGGCAACCTGTATGCCGGCATCCCGCCGCTGGGCGAAGGTATCGCCATCGGTGGCGTTTACGGCCGCTTCGAGGGCATGAGCGTGCGGCGCATGCAGTACCAGGGCGACTTCACCATCGTCCTGCCGGCGCCGCAGGACGAAATCACCTTTGTACTGCCCACTGCGGGCAAGATCATCTTCGACCACCGTGGTGAGTCGATCGGTGGTGCCCAGGTCGGCCTGGCGGTGGACAAGCTCGACATCCGCTCGGTGCGCATCACCGAGGGGCACGCCCAGTGTGGCATGTCGATCCGCCGTGCAGCGTTCGCCGAGCGACTTTCGACCCTGCTCGAAAAACCCTTGGCTGCGCCGATTCGCTTTGCGCCCCGGGTCGACCTGGGCAACCCGGCGTTTCAAGGGATCCGGGCCTTGCTCGAACTGGCAACCGGGACCGAGTTCGACCAGCTGATCAACACCGGCCTGCTGATGCCTGTACGCTTGCAGGAGATGCTGGTCGACGCGCTGCTGGAAACCTGGCCGCACAACTACAGCGAGGCGTTGCGCAGCCCAGTGCCGGCGATTGCACCGCGGCATGTGAAAGCGGCCATGGCTTATCTGCGCGAGCACCCCGAGAGGCAGGTCAGTGGCAGCGAGCTGGCCGGGAGGGCCAATGTCAGCTTGCGGGCGCTGCAGGATGGTTTCCGGCGCTTTACCGGGACTTCGATTGTCGGCTATCAGCGCCAGGTACGGCTGGAGCAGGCGCGTGAAATGCTGGCTCGCGGAGAGGGCGGGTCGGTGGCGGAGGTTGCCTTGCGCCATGGCTTCAGCAATGCCGGGCGATTTACCCAGTACTTCCAGCAAGCCTTTGGCGTCAGTCCGGCTTTGATTCGGCGCCGGTAGTCGGGGGCCACAACGTGGCCCCATTCAAGTATCAGAACGCGTAGCTGGCCTTGAGGCTGCCACTGACCCCATGGCTGTCCCCGCCGCCCATGGCTGCCACTTCGGCCCCCACGCTCAGCGCCCCAAGGTTGGCCATCAGGTTCACGCCACCCACGAACTGGTCGCGATTATCGAAGGTCGCCCGCTGCTCGATATCCAGCCCCAGCAGATGGCCCTCGCTGTCGACCTCATGGTCGCCCAGCACATGCTCGTAACCCACCTCGACCCCCGGCACCAGCTGCCAACTGCCCATGGCGACCGGCGCGAAGGAAGCCTTGAGGTTGGCCACGGCGGCGCGACGGGTTTCTTTCAGGTCATCCACCTGCAAGGCCAGCTCGCTGCCTTTCTCGGTGAAACCGTTCAGGTCAACGCGGCTGACCCGCAGCCCGAGGCTTGGCTCCAGCACCATGGCGCCAGTGGGCAGGCGATAGCCCAGCGCCAGGCTGCCGCCGGCCAGGGTGCCGTGGCTGTCGCCCTTGGCTGTGCCCAGGCCGCCACCGAGCTCGCGCTTGCTCGAATAGTCGAGCCAGCCGGCGCTGGCATCGGCGTCGATGAACAGGCCGTGTTCCAGGCCATTCGGCGCGAAGCGCGCCCCCAGGCTGAGGAAGGTCAGGTCGGTGTCCGCCTCGCCACCGGCGCCCCCGACATTGCCATTGCTGTAGCCGAAGCCGGCATGGGCGCTGAGCGCTTCGGAGAAGCGTTGGGTCATGCCGATCATCAGGCCCTGGCTGTGTTCGTTGCTGCTGGCCGCGTGGGACGAGCCATCGGTGCCCAGGTAACCCGCCAGCGCGGTGCTCCACAGGCGTGACTGGCCGACCTTGAGGTCGCTGCCATCGGCAAAGGGTGCGGCCGCTCGGTCGATCATCGCCCCTTGGCGCAGGAGGAAGCTGGCAGCATCGGCATGCACCTGGCCACCCACGGTCGACTCGACGCCACCCAGCGTGCCGGCGTCGATGGCCGATTGCAGGTAGTAGTTGTAGGCGGTGTAGCTGCCCGACAGCGCCGTGTCCTGCAACTGACCCAGCAGCTGCGCACCGGCAGCAGCGTTGCCCAGCAGGCTGGCTTCGCCCGGCAGCGTGCCGTAGCGGACCATCTTGCCGCGCAGCACGTAGATGGTTTCTTGCGACAGCCCCAGGCCCTGCTTCAGGTAGTTGTCCATGCTGCCGTATTCGGCGGTGACCTCATCGAGGCCCGCTTGCAGGTAGCTGGCTTCGACGCCAATCAGCGGCGCGTAGATTGCGGCCATGCTTGCCGGCATCGCCGCCAGCGTCGCCTTGATGCGGGCGGCGGTGTAGTCGTTGGTGGCCAGGTAGTTGCTCATGATGGTCGCGTCGTCGACGCCGGCGATGCTCAGCAGCACGGCGGCGGTCCAGCCGGTGCGGTCCTTGCCGGCGGTGCAGTGGAACACTGCGGCGCCGTCGGCGCTGGCCAGTTCGTTGAACAGCACGCTGAACTGCCCGCGCATGCCGGCATCGCTGACGAAGGCGCGGTTGGTTTCCTGCATCATCGCCCGCGCCTGGGCCGCGCTGGTGAAGGTGACGGTGGTGATGTTCGCGCCCGAGGTGGTGCTGCCGATGATGTCGATATTGGTGTAGCTGGCGCCGGCCGGCAGGGTGTCGGGCGTGCCGGCGATTTCGCTGGGCGTGCGCAGGTCAAAGACATCGCTGATGCCCAGACCGTTGAGGATGGCGAGATCGGCCGCGGTCGGGGTCAGGGCATTGGAGCGGTAGAACACCCCGGCGCGCATCACGCCATCATGGCGGGTGGTGTAAGCGCTGGTGGTGCCGGCGATGTCGCGGAAGTTGTCCATGCCGGCCAGGCGCGGTGTGTCGAGCGCGTCGGCGGCATGGGCAGCGGAAATGGCCAGGGTGAGCAGGGACACGGAACAGAACAGACGTTGCAACACGGAAGTAGCCTCGATCAGGTTCGTTGGGCCGACTACTGTCCATGGGAAAAATGAAACTGGATATTACAAGTCGCCGCGTAGCGCAAATGGCTGCGCGTTCTGTCTGCTGCGTGCGTTTTTCGTCTCAGAGGTGATCGGCATCCACCACCGCTTTGGCGAATGCCTGCGGAGCCTCTTGTGGCAGGTTGTGGCCAACACCGCCAGTGATCAGCCGGTACTCGTACTTGCCGCTGAAGCGCTGCGCATAGGCCTCGGCCGGCGGGTGCGGCGCGCCGTTGGCGTCACCTTCGAGAGTAATGGTTGGCACACCGATGCTGGGCAGTTTGGCCAGCCTGGCTTCCAGTGGGTCGTACTGGGTTTCGCCCTGGGCCAGGCCCAGGCGCCAGCGGTAGTTGTGCACGGTAATGGCGACTTGGTCCGGGTTGTCCAGCGCCTTGGCGCTGCGCTCGAAGGTGGCATTGTCGAAGCCCCACTTGGGTGATGCGGTCTGCCAGATCAGCTTGGCAAAATCGTGGCGGTTCTTCTCGTAGCCGGCCTGGCCGCGTTCGGTGGCGAAGTAGTACTGGTACCACCACTGCAGCTCCGCACTGGGCGGCAGTGGCGCCTTGGCAGCTTCCTGGCTGCTGATCAGGTAACCGCTGACCGAGACCAGCGCCTTGACCCGCTCGGGCCACAGGGCCGCCACGATATCGGCAGTGCGCGCGCCCCAGTCGAAGCCGGCCAGCACGGCGTGCTTGACCTGCAGTGCATCCATGAAGGCGATCACGTCGCTGGCCAGCGCCGAAGGTTGGCCGTTGCGTGGCGTGTCAGGCGACAGGAAGCGCGTTTCGCCATAGCCGCGCAAGTAGGGCACCAGTACCCGATAGCCCTTGGCGGCGAGTGCGGGGGCGACGTCCTGGAAGCTGTGGATGTCATAGGGCCAGCCGTGCAGCAGGATCACCACCGGCCCGTCGGCCGGGCCTTGCTCGACGTAGGCGACATCGAGGACACCAGCCTTGATGTGTTTCAGCGGGCCGAAAGCGTCGCTGGTGTTGACGGCGGGTTGTGCCTGCGCTGCGTGTGTGGTGCCGGCGGCCGCAAGGGCCAGTGGCAGCAGGGCGCAGGCAAACAGGATGGAACGGCTGAAACGGCGTGGTGTGGTCGGTGCGGCGGGTACGTGGCGAGCTTGCATGGGGCGTCTCCTTGGCTAGGCCATCGGCGCTGTTGGATGCAAGTCATTCAAGACCATCGCTGTATCGAGGATGTGTCCAATGCGGCTGCGCAGAGCGTTCTTGTGTATCCGGTCTCAGTTTGTACACATTGAGATACAGGTGCACACGTCTGCGCTGTCCAGAATTTGTGCGTAATCGAGTGCCAGGTTGCTCAATGACATGGCATGCACATCCTCGGCACGCCAGAGCCGGCCTTGCAGGTCATGCTGGTCGAAGGTGAAGCAGGCGTCTGCCACCACCACCACGGTGAAACCGAGATTGCCTGCCGAGCGCGCCGTGGATTCCACCGAATTGTTGGTGATCACACCCGCGATCACCAGCTCGCGGATACCGCGATTGTGCAGCCAACGCTCCAGCCCCGAGTTGGCGAAGGCGTCCGGCACATGCTTGTCGAACACGGTTTCACTGGCCAGTGGCGTGAAGGCCGGCTGGAAATCGCAGCCCGCCTGGCCTGGCCAGAACACCGAAGCGGGCGAGCGGGAAACGTGCCGTACGTGCACGATCGGGCGCCCGCCCAGGCGCCATGCCGCCAGCAGTTCGCTCATGCGCAACTCGGCCTCGGGATTGTTGCGTCGGCCCAGGCGTGGGTGGTGGATACCGATTTGCAGGTCGATCAGCAGCAGGGCGGCGTTGGTGGCGAGCGCGGTCATGCAGAGCTCCTTGTCTGAGTGCGTTTGACCCTGGCACAGGTGTCAGGTTTTGGTCCGGGCGCGGCAACTGATCCGCTTTTTTTCATTGAACCTGAATCTGTAACCGTATCAGTCTGAAGCCGACAATGCTCTTCATCCCCGCTATCACACTGAAGAGGTTCCGATGGGCAAGCTCGCGCTGTTTCTGGGTGGCTTTCTGCTATTGACGATTCTGATCGGTCTGCTCGGCACCATTCCGCCAAGCTGATTCATCCTCATGCCCTCCGGCCCGTCTATCTCGCTAGATGGGCCAGATTGCTGCCTGATTCTGGCAGATCTCCTCGGCTGTACCGCTGGACTAGTGGTAGGTGCAAGTCGTTCTCAAGTGTAAAAGCCTGGTGTAGTCTCCCGCTGCGTCATAATGGGTCGTATATAACGAACCCAGTCTTTTGCCTTGGGAGTCAGTACATAGATGGAATGCAAGAAGGGCACTTCAGCCATGCTGGAGTGGCGTAGCCGTTATCTCAGCAAAGGTATCCTCGAAGAGGATCAATACGATCAGGCGCTGCGCTGTGCCGAGTCCCTGGAGCAGTCCGGGGTGATCAGCGCGCAGGAATGGATCGAGCTGGTCAAGGCGGCGAATGTCGCGCTGCTGAGCGTACGATAAGTCCTTCATTGCTCGGGGAAATCTGTCCACAAAAAACGTGGGTAGGTCTGTGGATAAAGTTCTGTAGGCCAGGCAAATTGCGGGCTCTGTTAAATTGAGCAGAATTTGAACAGCGTTCAGCCGGCCCGTTCAGAGGCGGCTTCACCCGCCTGGCGCAAGGCCAGCAGCAACTCGCGCACCCGGGCCGGCAGCTCGCCGGAGGGGTACACCGCGTGCATCTGTGGGTCCTGGCCGGTGCTTGAGGTCAGCCGGTAATCCGCGCACACCCGCACCAGGCGTCCAGCCTTCACCTGTGCTTCTGCCACCCAGTCGGCCAGGCGTGCGATGCCGGCACCCGCCAGGGTGCTGTGGTACACCGCATCGCCAGAGCCCAGGCGCAAGCGTGGGTGCGGGCGCAGGCTGGTGATCTGGCCGTCGCGGCAGAAGTGCCAGGCTTTGAGGATGCGCGGCGCGGTATGCAGGATCAGGGCGTGCTTGTCCAGCTGCTCGGGCCGCTCGGGCATGCCGACGCGGGCGACATAGGCCGGGCTGGCGTATAGATGACGCTGGTAGCGCCACAGTGGATAACCAATCAGTTCGCTCGACTGGGGAAAGGCGCCACGGACCACGAAATCGAACTTGCCGTGCAGCGGGTCGAGGGCCGCGTCGCTGTACTGCACGTCGAGGGTCACTTGCGGGTGGCGCTGGCTGAAGCTGGCCAGCACGCCCGGTAAAACATGTTCACCAAGCAGTTGCGGCGCAGCAAAGCGCACCCAGCCTTGCGCGCTGCCGGTGAGCGCGGCCAGTTCATCGGCCGCGTCGCGTTGCACATCCAGCAAGCGTTCGGCGTGGGGCAGCAGGCGCTCACCGGCCTCGGTGAGGGACACGGCGTTGGCGTTGCGGTTGAGCAGCTTGCACCCGCTGTTGTCTTCCAGGGTTTGCACCGCACGGGTTACCGCGCTGGGCGAGCGGCCCAGGGCACGTGCGGCGGCGACGAAGCTGCGCTTGTGCGCAACACTGACGAACGCCTGGATTTCGCGCAGCATGTCCAACGCCATGGAGGGCTCCTTGTTGCAGTTTTCGCAATATGGCATTTCAACACAAGCGCGCCGCTTTGATTAGCCTTGCAGTCTGTTTTCACTGCCTGGAACCGCGCCATGATGGATATCGCCGTACTTTCCCTGTTTGCTTTCGCTGCCGGCCTGATCGATGCCGCTGTCGGCGGTGGCGGGCTGATTCAGATCCCGGCGCTGTTCAACGTGTTGCCCACTGCGCAGCCGGCGTCGCTGCTGGGCAGCAACAAGCTGGCTTCGGTGTGCGGCACGGCCTTTGCGGCTCGCTCGTTCATCCGCAAGGTGACCCTGGACTGGGGCTTGATCGTGCCAGCGGCGCTCAGCGCCTTTGTCATGTCGTTCGCCGGGGCAGCCACGGTTTCGCTGGTGCCGCCCAGCGTGATGCGCCCGGCGGTGCTGGTGCTGATCGTGCTGATGGCGATCTACACCTTCTGCAAGAAGGACTTTGGCACGTTGCACAAGCCGGCGAAGATCGGCCGCCGGGAGCAGTGCCTGGCGGTGCTGATCGGGGGGGCGATCGGCTTCTATGACGGCTTGTTCGGCCCAGGCACCGGCAGCTTCCTGATCTTCCTGTTCATCCGCTTCTTCGCCCTCGACTTCCTGCATGCCTCGGCGTCGGCGAAGGTGGTCAACATCGCCACCAACCTGGCGGCTCTGGTGTTCTTCGTGCCGTCGGGCAATGTGCTTTACGCCATTGCCCTGCCGATGGCCGCGTGCAATATCCTCGGTGCCCTGACCGGCACCTGGCTGGCGGTGCGCAAGGGCGCAGGGTTCGTGCGTGGGCTGTTCCTGATCCTGCTGTGCGTTCTGATCGCCAAACTGTCCTGGGACCTGTTGGCCTGAGTCAGATCACCTGGCGTTGCGCCTCGGCCTGCTCGACGCGATTGCGGCCATGGGCCTTGGCCCGGTACAGCGCCTGATCGGCACGTGCCAGCAGTTCGTCCAGGCTGGGCGCGGTTTCGTCCGCGACGCAGCCGGCCAGGCCAATGCTGACAGTGATCTGCAGGCGCGCATCGCCCTGGGCCGCATGCAGGTCCTGCACGGCGCGGCGCAGGCGCTCGGCGGTGAACTTGGCCTGCTCCGGCGGCAACCCCGGGAGCACCACCACGAACTCCTCGCCGCCCAGGCGAGCCAGCAGTTCTTCGTCGTGCAACTGGTCCTGCAGGGTGCGGGCGAACTGGCGCAGGACCTGGTCGCCAACGGCATGGCCATGGCGGTCGTTGATCGACTTGAAATGATCGATGTCGAGCATCATCAAGGTCAGCGGCAGCGCATGCTGCTGGCGGCTGTCGAGCAGGGCATTGGCGCGGCGGGTGAAGGCGCTGCGGCTGAGCAGGCCGGTGAGGTGGTCGATGGTGGCCTGGCGTGCCAGGCGCGTCAGCAGGCTGCGATTGGCCTGGCTGACGCAGGCGACCACCAGCGGGCCGAGGACCAGCATGGCGATGCCCAGGCGTGCCGACATCAGTGTGGTGACCCCAGGTTCGCTTTGCGGCACGCTGAAATGCATGAGGTTCTGCGCCACCGCGACGATCAGCGTGCTGCCAGCGGTGAGTGCCAGCAACGACACCAGGAAGGGTGAGTACGTCCAGGCACACCACAACAGCGCGGCAATCGGAAAGGCGATGGCGCCTGGCCCGCCAAAGGCGATGCTGAAGGCCAGTGAGGCCAGCAGCACCAGCAACGGTGCCAGGCGGATGACCTGGGCGCCGCTGCGCATCAGCACGCGCGCCGATGGGGCGGTGAGCAGTACGGGCAGCACCAGCACACTGGTCGAGAACTGTTCGCTGAACCAGGCCAGCCAGGTCGCCTGCAGCGACCTTTCAAACCACGGAGCGGCCATCACGCAGGCCATGCTGGCCGCCGCCACGGCACCTGCCGCACAGGCACCGAACACACTGAGCACGCCATGCGGGGTGCGCATGCGCCGGTGTGGGCGGGGCAGTCGCGACAGCAGCCACCACACCGTCACCACCACGCCGAGGTTGCACAGGTTGAACCACAGGGCTGGGGCCCAGGCACTGCCACAGGCCAGGTCGGCCGCAACCATCGCCAGCCACACCAGGGTCATGCCCAAGAGGCTGGCCTGGCGTGGGTAGCGCAAGAGGACGCCAGCCAGCACCGCATTGACCGGCCAGAACAGCGATAACGATTCGATTGGCCGGGCCAGGGTCCCGCCGAGGGTCAGGGCAAAGGTCAGGCCGAACAGTGAAAGGTAGGGCAACAAGCGCGATTGTGCTGGAAAAACCATAGGCTCGACCGACAAGCGGAAACGAAATCCAGGACAACGGCTATAAGCACCTGGGGTGTTGACGCGTCAGTGTGTTGGCACTGGGTGCTTGATGTCAATCTGCCGTAATCGCGCGGGTTAGTGGCAAATAGCCTCCATTCCTTGCCAAATTGGACTAAAGACCAAAGAACCACGGCACCATCAGGACGGTCACCAGCATCACCAGCACGGTAAAGGGCACGCCGATTTTGACGAAGTCACCAAAGCGGTACTGCCCCGGACCCAGCACCAGGGTATTGACGGGTGAAGACACCGGCGTCATGAACGCCGCCGAAGCAGCCAGGGCCACGGTCATGGCGAACGGGTAGGGCGACAGGCCCAGCTGCGTTGCCGTGCTGATCGCCACGGGTGCCATCAGCACGGCGGTGGCGGTGTTGGAAATGAACAGGCCGATGACGGCCGTTACCGTGAACAGGCAGGCCAGCATCGCCAGCGGCCCGGCACCGCCCAGCAGGCTGACCAGGCCGCCCACGGCCAGGTCGATGCCGCCGGTTTTCTGCAGTGCCTGGGCAAACGGCAGCATGCCGACGATCAGCACCAGGCTCTGCCAGTGAATGGCCCGGTAGGCGCTGTTCATGTCGATGCAGCGCCCGGCGCCCATCAGCAGGCAGCCGATCAGCGCGGCAATGACATTGGGCACGGCACCGCTGACCATCAGCCCGACCATCACTGCCAGGCTGACCAGGGCCTGCGGTGCTCGGGTGCGGGCTGGTGCGACCTGATCGATTTCGGCCGGCAGGCTCAGGACCAGGAAGTCCTTGGGCTGGCTCTGCAGTTGACGCACGGCTTTCCACGGGCCGACCACCAGCAGGGTATCTGCGAGGCGCAGTTTTTCTTCCACCAGTTGCTCTTCGATGGCCGCCTGCTCGCGGCGCAGGCCGACTACGTTGAGGTCGTAGCGGCTGCGGAACGCCAGCTCGAGAATGCTCTTGCCAATCAGTTGCGAGCCCGGCGGCAGCGACACTTCTGCCATGCCCAGGTCCTGGGACTGGTCGATGAAGTAGGCCGCCTTGAAGTGCAGCGGTTCCAGTTGCATGGTCTGGCATAGGTTGCGCAGGTCGTCACGATTGGCGAACAGGTCGAGCAGCAGCACATCGCCCTGGTGCAGGACGGTGCCTGAGTCGGCGGCGATCACCCGGGTGGTGAACTTGTGCTGGCGTTCGATGCCGATCACGTTGGCGCCGTGCTTTGTGCGCAGCTCCAGTTCGCCCAGGGTATGGCCGATCAGGGGCGACTGTGGGCGGATGCGCAGGCGCCGTTCGCGGCCGCTGAGCTTGTAGTCGAGCACCAGGTCGAGCAACGTTCGCCGGCTCTCCACGCGGCCGTCCTTGCGCACTTCGCCATTGAGCCAGTGGCGGGTCAGCAGCATGTAACCGATGCCCAGTACCAGCACCACCAGGCCGAACGGGGTGAAACTGAAGAAGCTGAAGCCGGGCGCGCCATGGCGTACCAGCTCGCTGTGCACCACCACGTTGGGGGGTGTGGCCACCAGGCTGAGCATGCCACTGATCAGGCCGGCGAAGCTCAGCGGCATCATCAGTCGGCTGGGTGACAGCTTCAGGCGTGCGGCAATGCTCAGCACCACCGGGATGAAGATCGCCACCACACCGGTCGAGCTCATCACCGAGCCCAGCCCGGCGACCGAAACCATCAACAGGACCAGCAGGCGGGCCTCGCTGTTACCGGCCCGTTCGCTCATCCATTCACCGATGCGGTAGGCGATGCCGGTGCGCACCAGCCCTTCGCCGATCACGAACAGGGCAGCGATCAGCACCACGTTGGGGTCGCTGAAACCGGCCAGGGCCTGTTCCACGGTGAGGATGCCCGACAACGGCAGGGCGAGGATCACCAGCAAGGCGACCACGTCCATGCGCGGGCGGTTGATGACGAAGAGGATGACGACGACAGCCAGCAGGCCGAGGACCCAGAGCAGTTCCTGGTTCATGGGGCGGGGGTGTTCCTTCACTCAAGGGGGCACGAAAGACAGTAGCAGTCAGTGTGGCAGCTTGCGGTGAAGGTGATGTTGATGTGCTGCAAGGTTTGCACCCTTGGCACACATGAAAAGGGCCGCAAGTTGCGGCCCTTTTCGTTGTCATCACTCAGTGATGGCGGTGATGGTGCTTTTTGCTGCCACCGTTGTCGCCCAGGTGGTTGCCCAGGGCACCACCGGCTGCGCCGCCCAGGCCGGCACCGATGGTGGAGCCGTTCTTGCCGCCTACCGCGCCGCCCAGCAGCGAGCCGCCGGCCGAGCCCAGGCCACCGCCGATGGCGGCTTCGGTACGGTTGCCTTTCTTCGCCGCTACCGCACTACCGGCTGCACCGCCGACACCGGCGCCGATGGCTGCGCCAGTGCGGCCGCCCATTTGCTGGCCGACAACGTTGCCCAGGACACCACCCAGGCCACCGCCAATGGCGGCAGTACCGTCACCGGCGAAAGCGCCCTGGCACAGCAGCAGGCCAAGAGCGAGGGAAGGTAGAGTCAGACGCATGATTGGAACCTCGAAGGAATCATCAGGTTAAAGTGCCGCACGGTTGGGCGGCGGGTCAGGGTAGGGGAGACGCTTCAGCGATCGTAACGGTCACCGCGCCATTGGCGGTCGTCGTCATCGTCTCGATCATGTCGGTGGTGGTGACGGTGGCCGCGATCGTCATCGCGCCAGCCACCGTCATCACGGTAGTGGTCGTGATAGCAGCCCGACAACAGCAGGAAGGCGGCGATCAGCGAAAAGCTTGTAAAGCGGGTCATCTCGATATAGGTCCTTGATCCGCATAGGTTTACGGGACACTAACTGAGACTGGGATCGATCCATTTGGTTTCCATGCCCTGCAAAATTTTGCCGTGTGGGCGATGAATGGCGTACTTGGGCCAATTCATTGGCAGTGCTAGAGTCGCTTTCTTTTTTTTGCCCCGAGGATGGAACATGCGAGCAATTCTGCCGATGGCTGCGGCGCTGGTGTTGGTCGGTTGCGCGAGCGCGACCATGGATGCGGCGCGGGGCGGCAAGCCGACGGCCCAGCTCGATTCGCGCAAGGCGCCAGAGCTGGTGGCCCAGTGCATCCAGTTCAGCTGGCAGAAAGAGGATGTGTTCGGCGACGACGCCAGTGGCTACCTGGAGCCACGCAAGCAGGGCGGGTTGACTGTTTATACCCGCGAGGCGGAGTCGTTCGTGGATGTGTATCCACAGGCGGGCGGGACGCGGGTGGATTACTACGCACAGAAGAATGACGGCGTGGCCCTGCAGCGCCGGGCGGCGGCGGCGACCTGCCTGTAAGATGTTGCAGTACCGGCCTCTTCGCGCCTGGCCGCGCGAAGAGGCCGGTCAGCCTTGATCAGGACAGGAAACCACCGTCGACATTCAGCGCGGTACCGGTGGTATAGCTGGAAGCATCGCTGGCCAGGTACAGCACGGCGCCGGCCATTTCTTTGGGGTCGGCCACGCGCTTGAGCGGGATCTGCTGCAGCGCGGCGTTGAGGATGGCGTCGTTCTTCACCAGGGCCGAGGCGAACTTGGTGTCGGTCAGGCCTGGCAGCAGGGCATTGCAGCGAATGCCGAACTGCGCGCATTCCTTGGCGAACACCTTGGTCATGTTGATCACCGCGGCTTTGGTCACCGAATAGATACCCTGGAACAGGCCCGGCGAAACGCCGTTGATCGAGGCCACGTTGATGATGCTGCCGCCACCGTTCTCGCGCATCAGCTTGCCGGCTTCCACCGACATGAAGAAGTAGCCGCGGATATTCACGTCGACGGTCTTCTGGAAGGCATTCGGGTCGGTGTCGAGCACGTTGCAGAACTGCGGATTGGTGGCCGCATTGTTGACCAGGATATCCAGGCGCCCGAACTGTTCACGGATGCCGGCGAACACCTGCTGGATCTGCTCCAGTTCGCCAATATGGCAGGCGACCGGCGTGGCCTTGCCGCCCGCTGCGATGATGGCGTCGGCCACCTGCTGGCAGCCCTCCAGCTTGCGGCTCGAGACGATCACGTGAGCGCCCTGCTGGGCCAGCAGATGGGCAATGGCTTCGCCGATGCCACGGCTGGCGCCGGAGACGAAAGCGATCTTGCCGTCGAGGTCGAACAGTTGGGTCTTGGACATGCTGTTTTCCTTGTTGTCTGGCGTCAGAGCGTGGACGTGCCGATGACCTGCAGGCTCATCTGCTCCAGCAGCCGGTTCATGTGAATGAACTGGGCGAAGCGTTTGTCCTGGGTCTGGCCGTGGTAATAGCGGTAGTAGATCTGCTGGACGATGCCGGCCAGGCGGAACAGGCCGTAGCAATAGTAGTAATCGAAGTTGTCCAGGCGGATGCCGGCGCGCTCGGCGTAGTAGTCGACGAACTGGCGGCGGGTGAGCATGCCCGGGGCGTTGCTCGGCTGGCGGCGCATCAGTTGCACCGGCGCCGGGTCGCTGGCCTCGATCCAGTAGGCCAGGCTGTTGCCCAGGTCCATCAAAGGGTCACCGATGGTGGCCATCTCCCAGTCGAGCACACCGATGATGCGCATCGGATTGTCGGCGTCGAGGATCACGTTGTCGAAGCGGTAGTCGTTGTGCACGATGCCCGGGCGCGGGTGGTCGGCGGGCATCTTTTCGTGCAGCCAGGCGATCACTTTTTCCCAGCGTGGCGCATCGGGGGTCAGGGCTTTCTCGTAGCGGCTGGTCCAGCCCTCGACCTGACGCTGCACATAACCTTCCGGCTTGCCCAGGTCAGCCAGGCCACAGGCGTGGTAATCCACCTGGTGCAGTTCGACCAGGCGGTCGATGAAGCTTTTGCACAGGGCTTCGGTACGGCTGGCATCCAGGCCCAGCTCGTGCGGAATGTCCGAACGCAGAATCACGCCCTTGACCCGCTCCATCACGTAGAACTCGCCGCCGATCAGCGATTCGTCGGTGCAATGGGCATAGGCCTTGGGGCAATACGGGAAGCCGCTGTTGAGCTGGTTGAGGATGCGGAACTCGCGGCCCATGTCATGGGCCGACTTGGCCTTCTGGCCGAACGGCGGGCGGCGCAATACGAATTCACGGCCCGGGTAGCTGACCAGGTAGGTGAGGTTGGACGCGCCGCCAGGGAACTGGCTGATGCTCGGTGTGCCCTCGAGGCCGGCGATGTGGCCCTTCAGGTAAGGATCGATGACGGCCGCGTCGAGTTCTTCGCCGGGGCGTACCTGGGTGGACTGGTCGGTGAGCGTCATGCGTTTTCCTTATTATCTGGCGCAAGGATTATTGGCTAATCTAATGGCCTGGCGGCTGTGGAACAAGCGTGCCAGGTGCCATATAGGCAAGGGTGTTGCTGGTCGATCACTGCACCGAATGCCGGGCAAAAAAAAACCGAAGCCAGTCAGGCTTCGGTTTTTTCCTCGTGCGTTGTGCCCATCACTCAGGAAGGGAACAGCTCGCTGAGTTTCATCGACAGCATCATGTCGCCTTCGACGCGCAGCTTGCCGCTCATGAACGCCTGCATGCCGTCGGTTTCGCCGCTGACGATGTCCTTCAGGGTTTCGCTGTCCAGCACCAGGGTGCAGTTGGCGTCAGCATTCTCACCTTCCTGAATCTCGCAGGTGCCGTCCTTGACCAGCAGCGCATAGTGCTTGTCTTCGTCGGTGATGTTGAAGCCGAACACCAGGTCCAGGCCAGCCGCAGCAGCTGGGTTGAATTTTGCTTTCATCGCCTCGACGGCTTTAGCTACATCGCTCATGGTGTTTTCCTTGTTAAGTGATATTCGCGTCCGCAAGGACACAACGGGCCGGGCTCAACGGTAGGTGATGAGCTCCGGCGCCCTCAACAGCTGCACGTGGGCTTGGCTGTTGAAGGAAGCCAGCGCCACGTCGCGGCCGCGGAACTTCAGCTGGCTGAGCGACGTGTTGATGATTTGCCAGTTCAGCGCAAAGGCCTGACTGGGGGTGATTCGGGTAACCAGGTGGAGCAGGGCGGCGATGGTGCCTCCGGAGGTGAAGACGGCGATGTTGTCGCCACTGCCAGCAGTGCCCAGCAAGCGCTGCAGACCGGCCTCGACCCGTGCGGTGAACGCCTGCCAGGTTTCCAGGCCGTCATCGGCGTGGTCGCCGGCGTGCCAGCGTTGCACCATCAGGGCGAACAGGCGCTGGAACTCGCTGCGGTTTTGTGCACCGTTGCGCAGGACCTCCCGGGCATGCGGCTCCTCATCCAGCAGGCCGGGCAGCAGGGCACGGATCACACCATCGGCATCGAACTCATTGAACGCCGGGTCGGTCTCAATGGCCGGTACCGCGCAACCACCTGCGTTCAGCGCCTGCAGCGCGTACCGGGCAGTGTCCTGCTGACGGCGCAGATCACCGGCCACGCAGCGGTCCAGGCGCAGGCCGAGCTGGGCGAGGTGTTCGCCCAGGGCCTGGCTCTGACGCACACCGATGGGCGAGAGGACGTCGTAGTCGTCCGCACCAAAGGAAGCTTGGCCATGTCGGATCAGGTAGAGATTGCCCACTGCGGTATCCGGCGTTGAAGGTTGCTGCGAGGTTAGGATGCGCCACACAGGCTGTCAACGAAAAAACATACAAGCGTTTGAAAAGGTTGTTTGAACTGTGTTGCCAGCGTTTACCTCGGCTGGCGAGGGCACCGGCGCAACGGTATGCTTGCAACAGTTTCGCGCCGATCTGGCGCAGGTTCATAAGGAGTCAACGTGGAGTTTCTTGCCGAATACGCAAGCTTTCTCGCCAAAACCGCCACCCTGGTGATTGCCATCCTGGTGGTGTTGTCCGCCATCGCCGGTTTGCGCGGCAAGGGGCGGCGCAAGGCCGGTGGGCAGTTGCAGGTCACCCGCCTCAACGAATTCTATAAAGAGCTGCGTGAGCGCCTGGAAAGCGGCCTGCTCGACAAGGCCCAGCTCAAGGCCCTGCGCAAGCAGCAGGCCAAGGCGGAGAAACAGCAGAAAAAGGGCAAGGCCGAAGAGAAGGGCCGAGTGTTCGTGCTCGACTTCGACGGTGATATCAAGGCTTCCGCCACCGAAAGCCTGCGCAACGAGATCACCGCACTGCTGACCCTGGCCACCCCACGCGATGAAGTGGTGCTGCGCCTGGAAAGCGGCGGCGGCCTGGTGCACAGCTATGGCCTGGCAGCTTCGCAGCTGGCGCGCATCCGTCAGGCCGGCATCCCGCTCACCGTGTGCATCGACAAGGTCGCGGCCAGCGGCGGTTACATGATGGCTTGCATCGGCGAGAAGATCGTCAGCGCGCCATTCGCCGTGCTGGGTTCGATCGGTGTGGTGGCGCAGTTGCCCAACGTCAACCGCTTGTTGAAGAAGCACGACATCGATTTCGAAGTGCTGACCGCTGGCGAGTACAAGCGCACCCTGACCGTATTTGGCGAGAACACCGAGAAGGGCCGGGAAAAGTTCCAGGAAGACCTGGACATCACCCACCAGCTGTTCAAGGACTTCGTGGCCCGCTACCGCCCGCAGCTGCACATCGATGAGGTCGCCACCGGTGAGGTCTGGCTAGGTGTTGCCGCCTTGAACCGCAAGCTGGTCGATGCACTGCAGACCAGTGACGAGTACCTCAGCGACCGCGCCCGCACGGCCAACCTGTTCCACCTGCACTATGCCGAGCGCAAGAGTTTGCAGGAGCGTATCGGCATGGCGGCCAGCGGCACTGTTGAGAACACCGTGGTAGGTTTGTGGAGTAAACTCGGGCGCTTGCGCTAACACCTTGAACCCGTTGAAATTTTTTTTCGTTCAGGGGGTTGCAAGGTGAAAGGAATGCGGACATAATGGCGCCCATCGAAACGCAGCAAACCTTGAAAAGGTGCGGTGTTTCAAGGGGATAGCAAGGCGAAAGCTGCTAGATCCGAACTTTGAGGCCGAGTAGCAAAGTGGTTATGCTCCGGATTGCAAATCCGTCTACGCCGGTTCGATTCCGACCTCGGCCTCCACCATTCGAAAGCCCCGCAGATGAAAATCTGCGGGGTTTTTTCATTTTGCCCGGCGTTCAGCCATGGCTGAGCGAAAGCGCGCTGATGATGCACACCGAGCCCTCATCGGCCGGCGTCGCATCGGTGTAGTCGACCTGGTTGTAGATCCCACCATGGAATTCGAACAGGCGAGTGTCCCAGCTGTCGTCGAGCTGCAGTTCACTCGATGTTCTGGAGACGCCGTTGCACCGGGCGGTCACCTTGACCACACCCGCAGAGGTGGCGTGAATGATCACGTCGAATTTCGTGCCGAGCGGCACGCCCTGCAGGAGGGTGCTGTTCACCGGGTTGCTCTGGTTGTAGGACGCCCGGAAACCCAGGGTGATGTTGCCCTTGTTCCAGAACACCTTCACTGGCGGGCTGTCGTCCCCCCTGACGTGCATCTGGCTGACGACGACCTTCTGCGCCGAGTTGACCTTGGTCAGGGTCATGGTCTGGCGATTCCAGTGGTCCGGGGCGCTGCCCAACGTCCAGTTCTGTGTCTCCGACCACTCGCAACGGGTTCTGTGGGTGCTCTTGCTCGAAGCCCCTTTGGTCGGTGCCGTGAACTGAACCGAGCCGTCGCTGAGCACCTTCACCACGCTCGGGAACTCAGCGATGGCTTCGGCGCCATTGAGTTCAAGCGCGACAGGGTTCGTTGAAGAGACTGCCACCGGGGTAGCGATCGTTAGATTGCTGATGTTTACGGTCATAAATACTCCTGACGATAAAACCATTGGCCTGGCACGATTGCCTTCCAACCGCGATGCATTCCTCCGCATCCGGCTGGGCACTCGTGAATGCGCAGGCGGATGATTTGGAATACGAAAAACTGTATGAATGTACAGTATCGCCAGATGATATTTTTTCAAACCCTGCAGTTACGTAAAGCGTGATGACAGGTAAGAAAGTGGCTCAGGTCTGCAGGTGGCAGCCAAAGAAAAGCCCGGCGCAGGGCCGGGCTTTGTCAGGGTTTTCTGGCGACGAGGGTCTCGCCTGTGTGCGCTCAGGCAAAGAATGCGACAACCTTCCGAACACATTTCCAATTGCCGGAAAAAGAAAAACCCGCCAACCAGTGGCGGGTCCTAAAGAACGTTCGGAGCAGCGTCAGAGTGCCAAAGCGCTTGTCATGAACTCGTGAAGTTCACGTTGATAGCGTGTCGTCACCCTTCATGAGCGAAAAAAAGCCCACCATGTAGGCGGGCAACGAACGTTTTGAAGGGAGGGATGCCAGGCTGAGGCCTGCTGGTTAAGTCAGGATTAACCGCAATCCATTGACCATCGCCAACGATGCGCCTATACAGGCGTGCCAGATTTCCAGGAGCCACCATGCGCGACGAAGACGACCTGCACGAACCCGAGCACGATCACCTGCTCGATCACGAATTTCTCTATGAAGACTTCGACCCTGAAGCGGATGCCCAGGGCGCCGAGGACGAAGTCGAGGAGGACGAAGAGCTGCTGGATGACCTCGATGACGAAGAGCGCGATCACCCAGCCTGGCACGACGACCTGGACGACTGAATCAGCGCCCGTCGACCGAGAAGCGCCCTGGGCCGCTGACCGCCAGCACCAGCAGGCCGCCGCAGATGCTGAGGTTTTTCAGGAACTGGGTCATGTTGGCGGCGCGCTCCGGGTCAACCATGTTCCAGAACGGATGGCCAAGCAGTCCGGTCCCCAGCACGAACAGGGCAAACAGGAAGGCCAGCGGGCGAGTGTAGAAGCCCAGGATCAGCAGGATGCCGACAATGAATTCCATGATCACCGCAACCGCTGCCGCCAGCATCGGGGCAGGGGCGCCCAGTGAGGTCATGTAGCCGACCGTGCCTTCGAAGCCGGTCAGTTTGGCCCAGCCGGAAAGGACGAAGAGGGTCATGAGCAGCACGCGGGCGATCAGAAGGATGATGTCGCGTTGACCATCGAACAGGGAGTAGCGCATGGCGGCATACCGGTGGATGGGGACAAGCTCCACTCTAGCAGGTGCGCGGGGGATTGCTGTCGGGCAGCAAAAAGGCGCCGCAAGGGCGCCTTTTCAAAGGAGTTTGGTGCGAGTGGCGGGACTCGAACCCGCAAGGCTCACGCCGACAGATTTTAAGTCTGCTGTGTATACCAATTCCACCACACTCGCACGCTTGACAGGGTCGCATGGACCGGCGCGCTTCTAGGCAGAAGGGCCTGACAATCAAGTGCGCTTTATAACCCATTGTTATAGTTGAGTCAATCGCAGCACCTATGATCATAGGAATGAGGGCGTCGATCGAATGGGCAATTGACACCTTGCTGTCATTAAGCCACTGTTGCTCACTTGATTGGATCCAACGAGTTTGATGCCATGTCCCAGGCCACTCCCCCGGCGCTTCCCGGGCGCACTGTTCGCCCTCGGTTGTTCTGGCGCCTGCTGTTCGCGCAGGTGTTGCTGATGGGCGCTTTTCTGTACCTCAGCCTGATCACCCTCGGTGGCTACCTGCTGATGCTCGGTTTCGATGCCGAGCACCCGCAACCGCAACGCTTGATGGCGCTGGCAGGTGGTGGCCTGATATTGCTGGTGGGCCTGTGGCTGCTGAAAGTGGCGATGCCGCGGCGAATCAGCCCGGTCATGGTCGAACCCGAGCGTTGACAATCTGTTGCAGCGCACGCTGTTGCAGAAGGGTACGCTTGGCTAAGCTAATCAGGTCCCTCCTGCTGTGCCTGTGGAGTTCGCATGGTTTCAGCCGACTGTATCGATCACCCGGTCATGCCCGCCAGCCGCTATGAGCAGCTGGTGCAATCGGTGGTGGACTACGCCATCTACATGCTCGACCCCACCGGCCATGTGGTGTCCTGGAACGCCGGTGCCCAACGGATCAAGGGCTACCGCGCCGAAGAAGTCATAGGCCGGCATTTCTCGCTGTTCTTCACCCCTCAGGATTGTGCCGAAGGGCGCCCGGAGCGCCTGCTCAAGCAGGCCTTGGAGCAGGGTGTGGCGCAAGACGAAGGCTGGCGCGTACGCAAGGACGGCACGCAGTTCTGGGCCCTGGCCGCGCTGGATGTGATCCGCGACGAACAGGGGCAGATCGTCGGCCTGGCCAAGGTCACCCGTGATATCACCGACCGGCGCGAATCGGCGCTGCAGCTCGACGCCGTGCGCGCCCAGCTGTTCCAGGCGCAGAAGCTCGAAGCACTGGGCCAGCTCACCGGCGGCCTGGCGCATGACTTCAACAACCTGCTGACCATCATCATCAACTCCGCGCGCCTGGCGCAGGCCAGCCAGGACCCGGCGCGGGTGCAGCGCATGCTCGAGCACATCCTCGATGCCGGGCAGCGCGGCACCGAGCTGACTCAGCAACTGCTCAGCTTCGCCCGTCACCGGCAACTCGATGTCTCGCTGGTCGCCCCGGCCAGGCTGCTGGCATCCACGCGTGGCCTGCTGGAACATGCGCTGCCGCGTGAGATCGAGCTGCTGGAGTACCTGCAGCCTGATCTTCCGCTGATCGAGGTGGACACCGGGCAGTTGCAGATGGTCCTGCTCAACCTGCTGTTCAATGCGCGCGATGCGATCGGTGAGCGGGGCACGATAGACCTGGCGGTGCTCACGGTCGATCTGGCAGGCGAAGTGGAGGAGCTGCACGGCACGTTCGTGTGCTTCGAAGTGAATGACAGCGGCGACGGTATCGACCCGCTGGTGCTGCCGCGCATCTTCGAGCCGTTCTTCACCACCAAGCCTTTCGGCAAGGGCACCGGCCTTGGCCTCAGCCAGGTCTACGGCTTTGCCAAGCAGAGCAATGGCGCCATCACTGTCGAAAGCACGCCCGGCCAGGGCACGTGCATGCGCCTGTATCTGCCGGCCTATCAGCCCGATGCGGGGGCACAAGACGACAGGTAACGATCATGGTGCAGGCACTCAAACGGCTGGTCACGGGGATCGAAGGGCTTGATGCGCTGCTCAAGGGCGGTCTGGTCGCGGGCGCTTCCTACATCGTTCAGGGGCCGCCCGGTGCGGGCAAGACCATCCTGGCCAACCAGTTGGCCTGCGGCCATGTGCGTGACGGGGGCAAGGTGCTGGTAGCGACCTTGCTCAGCGAGTCTCATGAGCGCTTGTTCCAGTACCTGGCGACCCTTGCGTTCTTCGATCCAGGCATGGTCGGTGACCAGATCCAGTTCGTCAGCGCCTTCGATACCCTTGAACAGGAAGGGCTGGATGCGGTGGTCAAACTGCTGCGCCAGGAAATCGGCAAGCAGCAGGCGAGCCTGCTCATCGTCGATGGCGTGCTCAATGCCCGGGTGCGTGCGGAAACGGCGCTGGATACCAAGAAGTTCGTCTCGGAATTGCAGGGCCATGCGGCATTCGCGGGTTGTACCGTGCTGCTGCTGACCAGCGCCCGCCTGGACGACAACAGCCCGGAGCACACCATGGTCGATGGTGTGATCGAGTTGGGCGAGCAACTGGTCGGTAGCCGTGCGGTGCGCCATGTGCAGTTGCGCAAGACGCGGGGCAGCGGGGCGTTGTCCGGGCGCCACGAGTGCCTGATCGATGAGACGGGGATGCACGTCTATCCGCGCCTGGAATCGCTTTACAGCCACCCCAGCCAGCTTGGCAGCGCCTCCTTGAGCCGGGTGTCCACGGGCGTCGAGGCATTGGATGAAATGCTGGGCGGGGGCCTGACACTGGGTTCGGTCAGCCTATTGATGGGGCCCTCGGGGATCGGCAAGACCTCCCTTGGCCTGGCATTTCTGGCGGCTGCCAGCGCCGAACAGCCGGCCTTGCATTTTGGCTTCTACGAACCCCCCGCGAGGCTGCGGCTGAAGGCGGCATCGCTGGGTTACGACTTCGCCGCACAGGAGCGCGCGGGTGCCTTGCAACTATGTTGGCAACCGACCACCGAAGGCCTGCTGGACCAGATGGGCGCGCGCCTGCTCGAGCAGGTCGAGCAGCAGGGCAGCAAGCGCGTGCTGATCGACAGCCTGGGCGCGTTCAGCCGCCTGGCGACCGAACCGGCGCGGCTCAATGCCTTCTTCCGTGCCCTGGCTGGCGAGCTGAGGGCGCGGGATGTCAGCGTCATGCTCACCTGGGAGATGCGTGATATTTTCGGGTCGGAAATCACGGCCCCGGCGCCGGACCTGTCGAGCATCGTCGACAACCTCATGCTGATGCGCTTCGTCGAGCTGGATTCACAGCTGCGGCGCATGCTGTCGATTCTGAAGGTCCGCGACAGCCATCACGACCCCGCGCTGCACGAATTGCATATCGGGCCGCAGGGCATCAGCCTGCGCAAGGCGTTCGAGGGTGCCTGCGGCGTACTGTCGGGTACTCCGGTACCGCAAGGGGGTGGCTGACGGGGCCTGCCGATGAACACCATCCTGATCGTCGATGACGAATACCTGATCGCCGATATCCTCGGCTTTGCCCTGGAGGACGAAGGCTTTCTGGTGGAAAAGGCGAGCAACGGGCGCAAGGCGCTGGAAGCACTGAGGGAAAAGCGCGTGGAGCTGGTGATTACCGACTACATGATGCCGGTGCTCAATGGTGAAGAACTGGTGCGGGCGATTCGCGACGAACTGGAGCTACCTGACCTGCCGGTGATCCTCATGAGCGGCGCCCAGGCCAGCCAAGGCCGCCCGGAGCTGTTCGCTGCGGTCTTCGACAAGCCGTTCGACATGGACAGAATGATCGCCAAGGTGCGCGAGCTGCTCGGCACCTGAGGTTCAGGTTGCGGCTTGCGCCGGCCATTCGATCAAGCGCGTCCGTGCGGCTTGAAGCGAGGCTCGGGTCAGTGTTGGTCGTCGTGCTTTTCCGGAGCCGGGCTGCCGGCCTGGATGCGCTTGAAGATTTCTTCACGGTGCACCTGAACATCCTTTGGTGCATCGATGCCAATCCTCACCTGCATCCCTTTTACGCCCAGAATGGTGACTTTGATGTCATCGTTGATGACGATACTTTCGCCAACCTTACGGGTGAGTATCAGCATGTAGTTCTCCTTGGTGATGTCGAAATCCGTCGGGCCATTGGGCTGCAACGGTGGGAGCTTGTCCCTCTTCCTTCTCATTAAAGACGCTTTCGGCGGATAGTAATTCCCCGAAAGACAAATTCTGTTGCGTGTCTTTAGTTGCAGGTGCCGAGGTAAATGCTGCTAAGCGTGTCGGCGAAGGTGCTCGGTGGCAAGAATAGGGGGCTTCGGCCTTAATGGGAAATTTCTCTGCATGATAGGTTGAATAGTTCGGCTCAATCATCGTCTGTTGTTTCCAGGGCTTGAAGGAACAGCAGCAAGGCGACCTCTTCGGCATCCAGCCCCTTGCGTACGCGGTGCCCGGGCAAGTCGGCCAGACGCCCGAGGGCGTAATGTTCTAACACGGCCGGGTGGATGTAACAGCGCCTGCACACCGCCGGGGTGTTGCCCAGGCGAGCGGCGACCTGCTTGACGATGGTCGCGACCTGGCGCTTGGCCTCGCTTTCCGGCTCCCAGGCCAGGCGCCTGAGCAGGCTCAGGGCCAGGCTGCTGCCGGCCCAGGTGCGGTAGTCCTTGGCTGTGAAATCGGCGCCAGTCAGTTGCTGCAGGAACTGGTTGACCTCGCTGGAGCCGATGCTGTGCCGCTGGCCGTCCTCGTCCAGGTACTGGAACAGCGCCTGCCCGGGCAATTCCAGGCAGCGCTTGAGCAGGTTGGCCAGGCGGCGATCACGTAGCGTGACGTTGTGTTCGACGCCGCGCTTGCCGCGGAACTGGAAGCGCACGGTGCTGCCGTTCACCTCGACGTGGCGATTGCGCAGGGTGGTCAGTCCGTAGGACCGGTTGTCGCGCAAATAGCGCTGGTTGCCGATGCGGATGAGCGTGTGGTCGAGCAGGCTCACCACCAGCGCCATGACCTTTTCCCGGTCAAGGCCCGGGCGGGCCAGGTGCGCTTCCAGTTGTGCCCGCAGCTTGGGCAGGGCCCTGGCAAAGGCCAGCATGCGCCCGTACTTGTGCTGGTCGCGCAGTTCGCGCCATTGCGCGTGGTAGCGGTACTGCTTGCGGCCTCGGGCATCGCGGCCGGTGGCCTGCAGGTGGCCCTGCGGGTCGCTGCAGATCCATACGTCGGTGTAGGCCGGCGGGATGACCAGTGCGGCGATACGCGCCAGGGTTTCCTTGTCGCGGATGCGCTGCCCCTGGCCATCGAGGTAGATGAACCGGTCGCGCCAGCAGCGCCGGGTCAGCCCCGGCTGGCTGTCGTCGACATAGTGCAGGCTGGGTGGCAGAGGGCAATCGAGCATCGGCGGCAGGCCTCGATCAGGTCACTGATCAATGGACAACGGCCACTGCGATGATGCTCAGCCCAGCAGTGCCACCGACTTGATCTGGGCGAACAGCGCCTGGCCCGGGTGCAGGCCGAGCTGGTCCGCCGAGTACCGGGTGATGCGCGCCAGCAAGGCGTTGCCGCCGGCATCCAGGCTCACCAGCACATGCGCCGGGTTGTCCGCCGGGCGCGCTTCGCGCACCCGCACCGGCAGGCGGTTGAGAATGCTCGAGGTACTGTCGGCGCGCAGTGCCAGGCTTACATCGCGGGCCTGGACCTTGACCCGCAAGGTGCTGCCCATGCTGTGCGCCGGGTGGGCGATGCGCAGCAACGGTGCGTCACTGCCGGGCAGGCGCAGGTCGAGCAGGTCGTAGTGCGGGTCGTGGCCGACGACCATGCCCTCGAAGACCACCCCGGCGTCCTCGCCCTGGGCCAGCGACAGGTCGAGGCGGGCCAGGGTCTCGCCGATCGGCCCGCTGGCCATGGCCCGGCCTTGCTCCAGCAGCACCAGGTGGTCGGCCAGCCGTGCCACTTCGTCCTGGGCATGGCTGACATAGACGAGAGGGATGTCCAGTTCGTCGTGCAGGCGTTCCAGGTACGGCAGGATTTCGCGCTTGCGTGGCCCGTCGAGTGCGGCCAGCGGCTCGTCCATCAACAACAGGCGCGGGCTGCTGAGCAGTGCACGGGCAATGCCGACCCGTTGGGCCTCGCCGCCCGACAAGGTGGCCGGCTTGCGTTCGAGCAGGTGGCCGATGCCCAGCAGTTGGCAGGCCTGGTCGAGGCTGACCTTGCGCTCGGCCGGGGCGATGCGCCGCCAGCCGAACTCCAGGTTGCCGCGCACCGACAGGTGCGGGAACAGGCTGGCCTCCTGGAACACGTAGCCCACCGGGCGCAGATGCGGCGCCAGGAAGTGACCGCGGGCGCTGTCTTCCCAGACCTCGCCGTTGATCTCGATATAGGCACTGGCCGCCCGTTCCAGCCCGGCCAGGCAGCGCAGGCACGAGGTCTTGCCCGAACCGGAGTGGCCGAACAGCGCGCTGATGCCGCGGCCCGGCAGGTTCAGGTCGACGTCCAGGGTGAAGTCGTCGCGCGCCAGCTTCAGGCGCGCCACAATCGATCCGCTCATTTCAGCTCCAGCCAGCTTTGCTACGGCGCCCGGCGTAGAGCAGGAGCAGTACCAGGAACGAGAACACCAGCATGGCACCGGCCAGCCAGTGGGCTTGCGAATATTCCATGGCCTCGACGTGATCGAAGATCTGCACCGAGACCACGCGGGTCTTGTCGGGGATGTTGCCACCGATCATCAGCACCACGCCGAACTCGCCAACGGTATGGGCAAAGCCGAGGATGCTGGCAGTGACGAAGCCGGGCCGGGCCAGCGGCAGCACCACGTGGACGAACGTGTCCCAGGGGCTGGCGCGCAGGGTCGCGGCCACTTCCAGCGGGCGCTGGCCGATGGCACCGAAGGCGTTTTGCAGCGGCTGCACCACGAAGGGCATGGAGTACACCGTCGAGCCGATCACCAGGCCCGTGAAGCTGAACACCACGGTACCCAGGCCCATGGCCTGGGTCGCCTGGCCGAGCCAGCCGTGCGGGCCGAGGGCAATCAGCAGGTAGAAGCCGATCACCGTCGGCGGCAGCACCAGTGGCAGTGCCACCACCGCGCCCACCGGCCCGCGCAGCCACGAGCGCGTGCGCGCCAGCCACCAGGCGATGGGCGTGCCGACGATCAGCAGGATCAGCGTGGTCAGGCTGGCCAGTTTGATGGTCAGCCAGACCGCGCCGAAGTCACTGGCGTCCAGTGGCATCAGATTTCATAACCGTAGGACTTGATCACTGCAGCGGCTTTCGGGCCTTTCAGGTAGTCGACCAGGGCCTTGGCAGCCGGGTTGTCCTTGCCTTTGTTGAGGATCACCGCATCCTGCAGGATCGGCTCGTGCAGGTTGGCCGGGACGATCCAGGCCGAACCGCTTTCGACCTTGCCGTCCTTGTAGATCTGCGACAGGGCGACGAAGCCCAGCTCGGCGTTGCCGGTGGAGACGAACTGGTAGGCCTGGGTGATGTTCTGGCCTTCGACGATCTTGGCCTTGGTGGCCTCGGTCAGCTTCAGCTTGTCCAGCACCTGGGTGGCGGCCAGGCCGTAAGGGGCGGCTTTCGGGTTGGCGATGGACAGGTGCTGGAACTGGTTCTTCTTCAGCACCTCACCCTTGGCATCCACATAGCCCGGCTTGGCCGACCACAGGGCCAGGGTGCCGGTGGCGTAAGTGAAGCGCGAGCCCGGGACGATTTCCTTTTCCGCTTCCAGCTTCTTCGGGGTGCTGTCGTCGGCGGCGAGGAACACTTCGAACGGCGCGCCGTTCTTGATCTGCGCGTAGAACTGCCCGGTGGCGCCATAAGCGGCGACCAGCTTGTGGCCGGTGTCTTTCTCGAAGTCCTTGGCGATGGCCTGGATCGGTGCGGTGAAGTTCGCGGCGACCGCAACCTGCACCTCGTCAGCCCAGGCGCTGTTGAGGGAGATCAGGCTGGCCAGGGCAGTGGTGGCCAAGTGGGACAGGCGAATACGCATGAAGACAGCTCCTTGAGGTGGTTATCGTTATGGTGCGGACTATATAGCGATAGGCCATTTGTCGGGAAGGGGCTGGAGGAAGGGTAATAGCTTAAGAGTAATGGGTTTCCAGTGCCGGCCTCTTCGCGGGTAAACCCGCTCCCACAGGATTTCACAGGCCTCAAGGCATGCACTGTACCTGTGGGAGCGGGCATGCCCGCGAAGAAGCAAACACGGATTCAAGATCCTAGTGCTTGATCTGCGCCAAGGCCTTGTCAGCAATCTCCCGGGTCAACTGCTCAGCCGGCATATGCCTGCCCAGGCGCAGCGCCTGCCCCGACCACAGGTTGCTGAAATCGCTGTTGCCCTGCGCATCGGTAATCGCTCGCAGTGGCATCAGTGCGCCGCCGGCCAAAGGGAAACGTGGGGCCAGGTCGCTCATCGGCCCCAGTTCACGCATGATGCGGTTGTTGATGCCACGCGCCGGGCGCCCGGTGAACAGGTTGGTCAACGCGGTGTCGCTGGCCGCCGCGGTGTCCAGTGCGCGGCGGTGGGTAGGGGAGACCTTGGCCTCCGGGCAGAACAGGTAGGCGGTGCCGATCTGCACCGCGCTGGCGCCCAGGGCCAGGGCCGCCACCAAGCCACGGTGGTCGCCGATGCCGCCAGCGGCGATTACCGGCAGGCGCACGGCATCGGCAATCTGCGGCACCAGGGCGAAGGTGCCGATCTGGCTGGTGATGTCGTCGCTGAGGAACATGCCGCGATGGCCGCCGGCTTCATAACCCATGGCGATGATCGCGTCGCAGCCATTGGCTTCGAGCCACAGCGCTTCTTCGACCGTGGTGGCACTGGACAGCACCTTGGCTCCGGTGGCCTTGACCCGCTGCAGCAGTGCAGTGTGCGGCAAGCCGAAGTGGAAACTCACCACCTCCGGGCGCAACTGCTCGACCAGCACGCAGCTCTGCTCATCGAAGGGTGCACGGTTGGAAACAGGCGTAGGCGCATCGAAGTCGGCACCAACTTCGGCGTAGTAGGCTTTCAGTGCCTGCTTCCAGCGGGCGTCGCGCTCGGGGTCGGGCCCTGGCGGCTGGTGGCAGAAGAAGTTCAGGTTCAGCGGCTGGCCGGGGCAGGCCGTGCGGAAGGCTTCGATCTCGCCACGCGCCTGGTCGCCGGTGAGCATGGCGCAGGGCAGGGCACCCAGGCCACCCGCCCTGGCCACGGCAATGGCCATGGCCGAACCGCTGGCGCCCGCCATCGGCGCCTGGAGAATGGGCAACTCGATGCCCAGCAGATCGAGGATACGACGGTCGGGCCAGTTGCTCATGCGCTTCTCCTGGTCGGTGTTGCCTTACAGTGCTTTGCTCACCTGGATGTCGCTGATCTTCTCGGCGTCTTCGCCGTGGATCTTGCGCAGGGCTTCCATGGCCTGTTCGTGCGAGGCGTCGGCCATCACGGCGAAGTCCCAGCGGCGCTGGCCGTCGAGCTTGTACTTGATGACGTATTTGATGTTCTGGGTCATGGTAGGCCTTATCCGAGTTTCGACGACGAGCGGCGGATGATCTTGATCTTGTGGGTCAGGGTCGGTTTGCGCGTTACCGAAATCGGGCGGGTGGTCACGGTGTCGATGGTGATGTTCCAGAAACCGGTGCTTGGCACGGTGATCTTGGCTGGGAAGCGCTCGAAGTGGCCACCGTGGTAGGTGTGCCGGCCGCCGTTCTTGAAGCTGCGGAAGTTGGCGTCGTTCATCAGGCGGATGTTGCAGCGCTGGGAGCACTCGATGACGACGATGTCGTCCTCGTTGAGGTGCTCGCGCTGGTGTACGAATTTCATGGGGTGCTCCGCAAGGATTGGTTCAGCAAAGGCGAACGATACCACGATGTCGGCTTGCGCTGCCGCGCCTGATGGCACTTGGCAGATAAAACGGCCAACGCGGGGAGCAAAACTGCCTGGCTGTTGTCCTATGCTCTCTTGTCATTCGAGGTGCGGCAAATGAAGTGGATGGTGGCGGCATTGTTCCTGGTGCTGGGGGGGTGTGCCAGTGTGTCGGAACTTGAGCAATCCCATGAAACCATGGATGTCATGTCTGGCAAGACGCCGCGTGAATTCGCCGATTGCGTCAAGGCGCACCTGGCCAAAAGCCGTGACCCTTTGGTGGAGGAACAGCGCGATGACGGCTTGCGCCTGATCGTGCCGCAAAAGTTCACGGCAAGTTCCGGGCCGGCAGCGTTGCTCGACATCCACAAGCGCGGCAGCGGCAGCAGCATCAAGCTGCATGAGCGGCTGAACAACTTTCCGCTGCGCCCGGGTGATGTACGCAAAGCAACGACCGAGTGCATCTCTGGTAGTTGATTTGGCTCAACGGATCGCCGCATAGAAGGCCAATTGCTGGCCAGTTGTCGGCTTGGGCATTGTTGCGAATTCCCTCACGGGTCTAGTATCCATTTGCTTATGTTCTTTAAGCCTAAGCTTATAACAAAAGAAATGGAGATTCGTGATGACACCGTTGAGTCGCGTCGTGATCGGCAGCCTGCTGATCCTGGCCTGGCCTGCGGCGCATGCCGCCGATGGTCAGAAAGTCTTTACCCAGGGCGGGGCCAACCCCGCCGCCATGGCTTGCCTGGGCTGCCACGGCCCGGACGGCAAGGGTATTGCCGCCGCAGGGTTCCCCCGCCTGGCTGGCCTGCCGGCCGGTTACCTGAGCAAGCAACTGCATGACTGGCGCACCGGCAGCCGCCAGCAGCCGGTCATGGCACCGCTGGCCAAAGCTCTGAGTGAAGATGAGATCGAGGCCGTCAGCCATTACCTGGCCGGTCTGCCGGGTGATCCTGCCCCAGACCTGCGTCGCCAGCAGATTGCAAGCAACCCCACCGAACGCCTGGCCCTTTACGGCGACTGGAGCCGGCAGATCCCCGGATGCGTGCAGTGCCATGGCCCGGGCGGCAGCGGTGTCGGCGAGCACTTCCCGCCGCTGGCCGGGCAGCCCGCCGCCTACCTTGTGGCGCAGCTCAACGGCTGGCGCGACGGCAGCCGCAGCAACGACCCGAACCAGCTGATGGCAGGCGTGGCCAAGGCCATGACCGACGCCGAAGTCAAGGCGATTGCCGAGTACTTCGCCCACCCCGTCAGCCCGGAGGTCAAGCCATGAAAACCTTGTTGCCAACCTTACTGTTGCTGGCCACGGGCACTGCCTTTGCCAATCAGGCGCCCATCGCCATGGAAGACCAGTCGCAGCTGAAGGTTCCTGGTGCCCAGGCCGCGCCACACTTCGCACCGCCCGCCGAAAGCGAGCTGCCGGACAATGCCTTCGGCAAGATGGTCCGCGAGGGCCACGCACTGTTTGTCGATACCCGTCGGTTGATGCCCGAGGCGGTCGGCAACGGCATGAACTGCAGCAACTGCCACCTCGACCAGGGCCGCCTGGCGCACTCCGCGCCGCTGTGGGGCGCCTATCCGATGTACCCGGCCTACCGCAAGAAGAACGACAAGGTGAACACCTTCGCCGAGCGTATCCAGGGCTGCTTCCAGTTCAGCATGAACGGCAAGCCGCCGGCCGCCGACAGCCCGCAGATGACGGCGCTCGCCGTGTATGCCTACTGGCTTTCGACCAAGGCGCCCACCGGCGTGGAAATCGCCGGTCGCGGTTACCCCGAGGTGCCGCAGCCAAAAGGTGGCTACGACTTCAAGCGTGGCCAGCAGGTCTACCGCGAGCAATGCGCCATCTGCCACGGAGACAATGGCGAGGGGCAGAAGGTGGCCGGTAATTATGTGATGCCGCCACTCTGGGGCAAGGACTCCTACAACTGGGGCGCAGGTATGCACCGGATCAATACCGCGGCATCGTTCATCAAGTACAACATGCCCCTGGGCAAACCGGGCAGCCTGAGCGATCAGCAGGCCTGGGACGTGGCCGCCTGGGTCAATCGCCACGAGCGCCCTCAGGACCCGCGCCTGGTCGAGGGTTCCATCGAAAAAACACGGCTGAAGTTCCATGCCAACGACGGCGTCAACCTGTATGGCCAGCAGGTCGACGGAGTGCTGATCGGGCAGGGCACAGGTAGCTGAGCAAGCATCGCACCGGTCCTTTCGCGGCTGCCCCGGAAGGGCCGGATGACGGGATTTTCACGAACTTTTTGGAACTATCTACACTGGGTTATCTCTATGATGGCAGCGGTCGTCACAGGCAGGGCATTGTAAGCTGCATGCCGCCTGATTAGACTGCGCCGAATTCCACAGGCCTCGCCTATGTTTAAGGATGTTTATGATCAAGAAATGCTTGTTCCCGGCAGCCGGCTACGGCACTCGCTTCCTGCCTGCTACCAAAGCCATGCCCAAGGAAATGCTGCCGGTGGTCAACAAGCCACTGATCCAGTATGGCGTTGAAGAAGCATTGGATGCTGGTCTGAACGAGATTTCCATCGTCACCGGCCGCGGCAAGCGCGCCCTGGAAGACCACTTCGACATCAGCTACGAGCTGGAAAACCAGATCAAGGGCACCGACAAGGAAAAATACCTGGTCGGTATCCGTCGCCTGCTCGACGAGTGCTCGTTCTCCTATACCCGCCAGACCGAAATGAAAGGCCTGGGCCACGCAATCCTGACCGGCCGCCCGCTGATCGGTGACGAACCGTTCGCCGTGGTGCTGGCGGACGACCTGTGCGTCAACCTCGAAGGTGACGGCGTGCTCGCGCAGATGGTCGCGCTGTACAAGAAGTACCGCTGCTCGATCGTCGCCATTCAGGAAGTCGACCCACAGGAAACCAACAAGTACGGCGTTATCGCCGGTGAAGAGATCAAGGACGGCATCTTCCGCGTCGACTCCATGGTCGAGAAGCCGAAGCCGGAGGACGCGCCGTCCAACCTGGCAATCATCGGTCGCTACATCCTGACCCCGGACATCTTCGAGAAGATCGAACAGACCGAGCCAGGCAAAGGTGGCGAGATCCAGATCACCGACGCGCTGATGAAACAGGCTGCCGAAGGCAACGTGATCGCCTACAAGTTCAAGGGCAAGCGTTTCGACTGCGGTGGTGCCGAAGGCTACATCGAGGCGACCAACTTCTGCTTCGAGAACTTCTACAAGGCCGGCAAGGCGTACTGATACGCCAAAGCGGGTTCAAGGAGCCACCCTTCGGGGTGGCTTTTTTGTTTGCGGCGGGCAACGGCGGTATGCTGGGCGCCTGCCTAGGAGAGTGAATACATGGCCTACGATTTTGATCTGTTCGTGATTGGCGCCGGTTCCGGCGGTGTGCGTGCGGCGCGCTTCGCTGCGGGCTTCGGTGCAAAAGTGGCAGTGGCCGAGAGCCGCTACCTGGGTGGCACCTGCGTCAATGTCGGCTGCGTACCGAAGAAACTGCTGGTGTACGGCGCCCACGTCGCCGATGAGTTGGAACAGGCCGCAGGTTTCGGCTGGACCCTCGAAGAGGGCCACTTCGACTGGGGTACGCTGATTGCCAACAAGAACCGCGAGATCGAGCGCCTCAACGGCATCTACCGCAACCTGCTGGTGAACAGCGGCGTAACCTTGCTGCAGGGCCATGCCCGCATCACCGGCGCCAACGAAGTGGACGTGGATGGCCAGCGCTACAGCGCCGAGCATATCCTGATTGCCACCGGCGGCTGGCCACAGGTGCCGGACATTCCCGGCAAGGAGCTGGCCATCACCTCCAACGAGGCGTTCTACCTCAAGGACCTGCCGCGCCGCGTGCTGGTGGTCGGCGGTGGTTACATTGCCGTCGAGTTCGCCGGCATCTTCCAGGGCCTGGGCGCCGACACCAGCTTGCTGTATCGCGGTGACCTGTTCCTGCGCGGCTTCGACGGCTCGGTGCGTACCCACCTCAAGGAAGAACTGGAAAAACGCGGCCTGAACCTGCAGTTCAACGCCGACATCCAGCGCATCGACAAGCTTGACGACGGCAGCCTGAAAGCCACCCTCAAGGACGGCCGCGAGCTGCTCGCCGATTGCGTGTTCTACGCAACCGGCCGCCGCCCGATGCTCGACAACCTGGGCCTGGAAAACACCGGCGTGGAACTGGACGCCCGCGGCTTCATCCGCGTCGACGAGCAGTACCAGACTACCGCACCGTCGATCCTCGCCATTGGTGACGTGATCGGCCGTGTGCAGCTCACCCCGGTGGCCCTGGCCGAAGGCATGGCCGTGGCACGGCGCCTGTTCAAGCCTGAGCAATACCGCCCGATGGATTACCAGAACATCCCGACTGCGGTGTTCAGCCAGCCACCGATCGGTACTGTAGGCCTGACCGAGGAGCAGGCGCTGGAAGCCGGGCACAAGGTGCAGATCTTCGAAAGCCGCTTCCGCGCCATGAAGCTGACCCTCACCGACATCCAGGAAAAGACCCTGATGAAGCTGGTGGTGGACGCCGACACCGACAAGGTGCTGGGCTGCCACATGGTCGGCCCGGATGCCGGCGAGATCATCCAGGGCCTGGGTATCGCCCTCAAGGCCGGTGCGACCAAGCAACAGTTCGACGAGACCATTGGCGTGCACCCGACTGCCGCTGAAGAGTTCGTCACCATGCGCACAGTCACCCGCTGATGCAACTGGCCCCATCGCCGACAACCGGCGATGGGGTCTTGAATACCCCGCAATCCTTTGCTCAGCCCATTCCCTTCTATTAATTATCCCTGGTTATAGCCAAAACCAATCACAAGCATGAGCTTTGCCAATGAGCCTTTATCGGGACCAGCGGTTAGGATTCTCTCCATCAACTGATTCCAACCCCATGAAGGAGCGTCTCTCATGCCAATCATCAACAGCCAGGTCAAACCGTTCAACGCCACCGCCTACCACAAGGGCGAGTTCGTTCAGGTCAGCGAAGCCGACCTGAAAGGCAAGTGGTCCGTCGTGTTCTTCTACCCGGCCGACTTCACCTTCGTTTGCCCGACCGAGCTGGGTGACCTCGCCGACAACTACGCCGAGTTCCAGAAGCTGGGCGTGGAAATCTACGGCGTGTCGACCGACACCCACTTCACCCACAAAGCCTGGCACGACACTTCGGACACCATCGGCAAGATCCAGTACCCGCTGATCGGTGACCCGACCCACGTCATCTCGCGCAACTTCGACGTGCTGATCGAAGAAGCCGGCCTGGCCGATCGCGGTACCTTCGTGATCAACCCGGAAGGCCAGATCAAGATCGTCGAACTGAACGACGGTGGCGTTGGCCGCGACGCAGCCGAGCTGCTGCGCAAAGTGAAGGCTGCCCAGTACGTTGCCGCTCACCCAGGCGAAGTCTGCCCGGCCAAGTGGAAAGAAGGCGAAGCTACTCTCGCCCCTTCCCTGGACCTGGTCGGCAAGATCTAAGACTGTGAAGCAGTCGCGGGCGGTAAGCAGCCGCCAAAGCTGAAGTACCTACCGCCCCGTAAAAGCGCCCGGGCGACCTCGCCTGGGCGTTTTTGTATCCGAGTTTTGAAAAAGGAATCGCCCGTATGTTGGACGCCACGCTTAAATCGCAACTGAAAACCTACCTGGAGCGGGTCACCCAGCCGATCGAGATCGTTGCCTCCCTCGACGACGGCGCGAAGTCCCGCGAATTGCACGACCTGCTGGTGGAAATCGCCGGCCTGTCGAACCTCATTACCTTCAGTGCGGACGGCAGCGATGCCCGTCGCCCTTCGTTCTCGCTGAACCGCCCGGGAGCCGACATCAGCCTGCGTTTCGCCGGCATCCCCATGGGCCACGAATTCACCTCCCTGGTGCTGGCGCTGCTGCAAGTCGGCGGCCATCCGTCCAAGGCCAGCGCCGAAGTGATCGAGCAGATCCAGGCACTGGAAGGCGAGTTCACCTTCGAAACCTACTTCTCGCTGTCGTGCCAGAACTGCCCGGACGTGGTCCAGGCGCTGAACCTGATGGCGGTGCTCAACCCCAATGTGCGCCACGTGGCCATCGACGGTGCGCTGTTCCAGGATGAAGTCGAGTCGCGCAAGATCATGGCGGTACCGAGCATCTACCTGAATGGCGAAGTGTTCGGCCAGGGCCGCATGGGCCTTGAAGAAATTCTCGGCAAGATCGACACCAATGCCGGTGCACGCCAGGCCGAGAAGATCAACGCCAAGGACGCCTTCGACGTGCTGGTGGTCGGCGGTGGGCCTGCCGGCGCCGCAGCGGCCATCTATGCCGCACGCAAAGGCATCCGCACCGGTGTCGCTGCCGAGCGTTTCGGCGGCCAGGTGCTCGACACACTGGCCATCGAGAACTTCATCTCGGTACAGGAGACCGAAGGGCCGAAGCTGGCCACGGCGCTGGAAGAACACGTCAAGCAGTACGACGTCGACATCATGAACCTGCAGCGCGGCGAAGCGCTGATCCCGGCCACCGACGGCGGCTTGCACGAAGTGCGCCTGGCCGGCGGCGCCTCGCTCAAGGCCAAGACCGTGATCCTCGCCACGGGCGCCCGCTGGCGCGAAATGAACGTGCCGGGCGAGCAGGAATACCGCGCCCGTGGCGTGGCCTACTGCCCGCACTGTGACGGCCCGCTGTTCAAGGGCAAGCGCGTGGCGGTGATCGGCGGCGGCAACTCCGGCGTGGAAGCGGCCATCGACCTGGCCGGTATCGTCGCCCAGGTGACGCTGATCGAGTTCGACAGCCAGCTGCGTGCCGACGCGGTGCTGCAGCGCAAGCTGCACAGCCTGCCGAACGTCAAGGTGATCACCAGCGCGCTGACCACCGAAGTGGTCGGTAATGGCGAGAAAGTGACGGGCTTGCGTTACAAGGACCGCAGCACCGATGAGGTGCATGACCTGGCGCTGGAAGGCATCTTCGTGCAGATCGGCCTGCTGCCGAACACCGATTGGCTCAAAGGCACGGTCGAGCTGTCGCCGCGTGGCGAGATCATCGTCGACGCCAAGGGCCAGACCAGTGTGCCAGGTGTGTTTGCCGCCGGTGACGTGACCACCGTGCCGTACAAGCAGATCGTCATTGCGGTGGGCGAGGGTGCCAAGGCTTCGCTGGCGGCGTTCGATCACCTGATCCGCACTTCGGCACCGGCGTAAGCCTGCACTGGCCTCTTCGCGGCTAAAGCCGCTCTCACAGGGAAATCACTGCCCATTAGGCCTGTGGTTGACCTGTGGGAGCGGCTTTAGCCGCGAAAGGGCCGGCACTGACAAAGCAAAACCTGAGGGTGTCTATGCTTAGCGCAGACACCCTCAGGAACTTCACCATGACCCTGATCAGCCGCGAACCCTGGTGGCTAGTCCCCCCCAAGCCCGGGCAGAAGGAGCAGGATCTGCACTGGGGCTACCTCGAGATCTACGCCGACGGCCGCACCGTATTCGTCGACCAGCGCCCCAGTGACCGGGAGCTGGCCGAGCGCAAGAGCTGTCGCAACTTCCCTGACCCTGAACCCTAGGCGGCTCAGCCTTCCAGATCGGCCAGGCGTGCCTCCAGCGCCGCGATCCGCGCTTCCAGGGCTTCAATGCGCTCTTCCGAGACAGTGCCGCCACTGCCGCGAACGCCACCTTCCTGCTGGCGCGCGGCCAGAATGGCTTCGATTTCCGCCGGATCACCGAGGGCATGGGTATAGCGGTCTTCCCGCTGCCCGGCCTGGCGTGGCAGGTGCAGGGCCAGGTCGCGCGAAATCAGGCGTTCGAGCTGATGCTGGATCTGCTCGGTATCGTCGAAGTCGTGCAGGCGGTTGCTGCGGGTCAGCAGCTCGTTGAGGGTCTGAGGCCCTCGCAGGAACAGCAGGCCCATCAGCACCAGCTGCGCCGGGACCAGCTCCAGGGCCTTGTCCACTCGCTGTTCCCAGCGGTCGGCGCGGCTGCCCATCTGCAGGCGGGTCATGTCCTGGCCCTCGAGGGCGCGCAGGGCCTGGCCGACCTGGCCTTGGGTGAGGTTCATGACCGGTTCCCGGCTGGTCTTCTGGTTACAGGCCAGGACCAGGGCGTTGAGGGTCAGCGGGTAGCTTTCCGGGCTGGTGGCCTGCTTCTCGATCAGCGCACCGAGAATGCGGATCTCGATGCTGCTGAAGCGGCCTTCGCCTGCGGTTTCGTGTTCTGACATGGCCCTGTCTCATTGCTGGGGAAAGGCCACTAGCGTAGGTAAAGCGCCAGGCTTAAGCAATCACCGCTCTTGCGGCCTGCGCAATACCTGTGGGAGCTGGCTTGTCGTGGCGACGAACCGCTGCGAAAGGGCCGCAAAGCGGCCCCGGCAATCTCAAGCGTTACGCCGCACTTCTGCCTGGCAAGCCGCCGCAGTGAACAACACATCGGTCGAAGAATTCAGCGCCGTCTCCGCCGAATCCTGCAGCACGCCAATGATGAAGCCCACCGCCACCACCTGCATGGCAATTTCGCTGGGGATGCCGAACAGGCTGCACGCCAGCGGAATCAGCAGCAGCGAACCACCCGCGACCCCAGAGGCACCGCAGGCACAAATTGCAGCCACCAGGCTCAGCAGCACCGCCGTCGGCAAGTCGACCGGGATGCCCAGGGTATGCACCGCCGCCAGGGTCAGCACGGTGATGGTGATCGCCGCGCCGGCCATGTTGATGGTCGCCCCCAGCGGGATTGACACCGAATAGGTGTCCTCATGCAGCCCCAGGCGCTCCGACAGCGCCAGGTTGACCGGGATGTTGGCCGCCGAGCTGCGGGTGAAGAACGCGGTAATACCGCTTTCGCGCAAGCACAGCAAGGTCAGCGGGTAAGGGTTGCGGCGGATCTTCCAGAACACGATCAGCGGGTTCATCACCAGCGCCACGAACAGCATGCAGCCGATCAGCACACCCAGCAGGTGCAGGTAGCCAAGCAGGGCGCCGAGGCCAGACTGGGCCAAAGTCGAGCTGACCAGCCCGAAGATGCCTAGCGGGGCGAAGCGGATCACCACACGCACGATCAAGGTCACGCCGTTGGACAGGTCCTCGACCACGGTGCGGGTGGTATCGCCAGCGTGGCGCAGGGCCACGCCCAGGCCGATGGCCCAGGTCAGCACACCGATGAAGTTGGCGTTGAGCAAGGCGTTCACCGGGTTGTCGACCGCGCTCAACAGCAGGTTCTGCATCACCTCGACGATGCCGCCTGGCGCGCTCAGGGTCGCCTCGCTGGTACTCAGGGCCAGCTGCGAAGGGAACAGCATGCTGGCGACCACGGCCACCACGGCGGCGGCGAAGGTGCCCAGCAGATAAAGCCAGAGGATCGGGCGGATGTGGGTTTCCTGGCCGTGGCGGTGGTTGGCGATCGACGCCATGACCAGAATGAACACCAGCACCGGCGCGACGGCCTTCAGGGCGCTGACGAACACTTTGCCGAGGAAGCCCAGGTCACGGGCGATGGCAGGCGCCAGCAGGGCCAGGGCGATGCCGGCGACCAGGCCGATGACGATCTGGGTCACCAGGCTGGTGCGGTTGAGGAGGCGGAAAACAGGCGTCATGTGCAGCGGAGTCTCGGAATCTTCAAAGGGCGCGACTTTAGCACAATCAGGCCGGGCCCTATCGCCGGCAGCCACTACCAGTGAAACAGCTCCCGCCGCGCGCCCTCGGTAATCGCCACGATCCCCGGGTGCTTGACCTTGCGCTCCACCGAAATGGCATAGAACGACTCATGCACCGCTTCGGTCTGGCCAATCAGCTCGACGCCATACTGGCGGCAGACTTCCTCGGCAATCACGCTCGGTGCGACGAAAATCCCGCTGCCTGACTGGCCGAATGCCTGCATCAACGCACTGTCATCGAACTCTCCAACGATTTGCGGCTGCACCTGCTGTTCGCTCAGCCAACGCAACAGGCGGCTGCTCACCACGGTTTCCGGGCCGGGAATCAGCAGCGGCGCATCCTGCAGGCAGGCGGGGAAGGGGCCGGCATGTTGCCGGGCCAGGGCCGGGGTGGCAAAGAAGCTCAGGCCGCATTCGCCGAGCTTCTGGCTGTAGCCCTTGATGTCCAGGTGGTTGGGCATCGGGCTGTCGGAAATCACCAGGTCCAGGCGCTGGATCGCCAGGTCTGCCAGCAGCCGTTCGAGCTTGTCTTCGCGGCAATTGATGCGCAGCACCTCGTCCAGCTCCATGGTCGGCGCCAGCAGGCGATAGACGATCGACTTCGGCACCACGTCGGCCACCCCCACGCGAAACAGGATCTGCTCCTGCGGGCCAGCCCTGAGCATGGCCTCCAGCTCGCCGCCGATCTGGAACATCTGCTCGGCGTAGACTAGCGTCTGACGGCCGGTTTCGGTCAGCTCCAGTTGCCGGCCGACGCGCTGGAACAGCTCCAGCCCGTAGGTCTGCTCGAACAGGCTGATCTGCCCGCTGATGGTCTGTGGCGTCAGGTTCAGCTGCTCGCTGGCGCGGGCGATGCTGCCGGTCTTGGCCACGGCCCAGAAGTAGTGAAGCTGGCGATAGTTGAGCAAGCGCGCGGGTCCCGATTCGGAAAAACCGAAGTATACACACTGGAAATACGAATTTTCCTGAAGTATTGGCGTCTTTAGAATGCGACCCCATCAGGCGCTTCGCGCCGCCGGGATTTTTCAAGCGAGGACACCATGCTGCAACTCAAATCCATTGGCACTCCGCTGGTGCTGGCCCTGGCGCTGTTCAGCCTGGCCGGTTGCGACCAGGCCGAGAAGTCTGCCCAGCAGATGCTCGACCAGGCCGCCAAGTCGGCCAAGCAGGCCATCGACGACACCAACAAGGCCGCCCAGCAGGCGTTGAGCGATGCCATCGGTCACGAGGGCCAAAAGCCCAAGGACGCCGAGAAGAAAGCACACACCCAAGAAATCTGACCCCAACCGCCGCTTCAGGATTTGAACAATGGAATACTTGCTGGAACTCGCCGCTAGCCCAACCGCCTGGGTCGCCCTGGCAACGCTGGTGGCCATGGAAGTGGTACTGGGTATCGACAACCTGATCTTCATCTCGATCCTGACCAACAAACTGCCTGTGGAATACCGCTCCAAGGCACGCCGTATCGGTATCAGCATGGCCCTGGTCATGCGCCTGGCCCTGCTCAGCACCGTGGCCTGGATCGTGCAGTTGACCGACCCGGTATTCGAGGTGTTCGGTAATGCCTTCTCGTGGAAGGACGTGATCCTGATCGCCGGCGGCCTGTTCCTGCTGTGGAAGGCCACCAAGGAGATTCACGAGAACGTCGACCCGCACGGCGCCAAGGAAGAAGCCAAGGTCTCCAACACGGTCACCCTGGGCTTTGCCGCGGCGATCTTCCAGATCCTGCTGCTGGACATCGTCTTCTCGGTCGACAGCATCATCACTGCCGTGGGCATGACCGAGCACCTGCCGATCATGATCATTGCCGTGATCACCGCAGTCATCGTCATGATGGTGGCCGCCGACCCGCTGGCTAACTTCATCAATGACAACCCGACGGTGGTGATGCTGGCCCTGGGCTTCCTGATCATGATCGGCATGACGCTGATCGCCGAAGGTTTTGGCGCCCATGTACCGAAAGGGTATGTGTATGCGGCGATGGCCTTCTCGACGGTGATCGAGATCCTCAACATCCTGGCCCGCCGAGCGCGGCTCAAGCGTGAAGCTGCTGAAGGCTGATGAAAAAAACAACGGGGCGCTTGGCGCCCCGTTTGCATTCAGGTGAAGAAACCTCAGTGCACCCCGGCATGCCGCCGCGCCCTGCGCACGGGCTGCGCCTTGGCCAGGGCCTTCGGTGGCAGGTGGTGATGCTGGGAATGACGCCGCACGATACGCAGAACACCCCACAGCATGGCGGCCGCGACGCTCAGCCACATACCTACCAGCATGAGGATTGCCATGGTCAGGCTCATGTGTGCCTCCTTCTCTCGGGCCAACCTGCGGTTTGCCCTCCAGACACAGCTTTAGTCTAGCTGCCCGGCCGTGACGTTCCATTGACCAAAGGTCGATTGCTTAAGCCGATTGGTTTCGATCTCTCGTCGGACTATACCCGCGCAACGCGGCGTCCTATGATCGCTGCCAGAGCCGGGCGCTGCCCGCCTGGCATCGGAACAAGCGAGTGTCCATGGAGCAACATTCCTGCAAGCGCTGGGCGACCGTCCCGCGTCAGCTGTTGGCCGTCTGCCTGGTGGCCGCGACCCTTGGCGGCTGCGCCAGCGCACCCCCTGCAAGCCTCAAGGGCATGCCCCAGCGGGTCGAAATCAGCAGCGTGCCGTTCTACCGCGGCAATGCCAACCACAGCGGCGCGATGGCCCTGGCCGCCCTGCTCTCGCAGCAAGGTGCGCCGATCACCCCGGGGCTGCTGGACAAACCGCTGAATCTGCCCAAGGGCGCCGATGCGCTGGAAACCAGCATCCCGCGCGTGGCCCGCGAGTACGGCATGGTCGTGTACCCGCTGGACAAGCAGCTGGATGCCTTGCTGACCCAGGTGGCCGCCGGCAATCCGGTGCTGTTGCGTTACGAGGAAGGTTCGGCGTGGTGGAGCGAACCGCGTTACGCGGTGCTGATCGGCTATGACAGCTTCAAGAAGCGCGTGCTGCTGCGCTCGGGGATGCATCGGCGCCAGCTGATGGCGTTCGACGACTTTGCCTCGGCGTGGGCGAAGGAGGGGAGTTGGGCGGTGCTGGTGCAGCCCCCGCGCCAGCTGCCGGCCCAGGTGGACCGCCAGCGTTGGCTGCAGGCTGCCGACGAACTGGCCCGGGCGGGCCAGGAAGTGGCGGCAAAACAGGCCGTGCGTAGCCTGAACAAATAACTTTGCCTGCACCGGCCTCTTCGCGCCGAACCGCCGCGAAGAGGCCAGGCCTGCTTACATCGTCAGAAGCCCAGACGATCACGCAGGCTGTAGTACCAGGCACCAATGGCGCTGAACGGTACACGCAGCATCTGGCCACCCGGGAACGGGTAGTGCGGCAGACCGGCGAAGGCGTCGAAACGCTCGGCCTGGCCACGCAGGGCCTCGGCCAGCACCTTGCCCGCCAGGTGGGTGTAGGTCACGCCGTGGCCCGAGCAACCCTGCGAGTAGTAGATGTTGTCGCCGATACGGCCGACCTGTGGCAGACGCGACAGGGTCAGCAGGAAGTTGCCGGTCCAGGCGTAGTCGATCTTGACGTTCTTCAGCTGCGGGAAGGCCTTGAGCATCTTCGGGCGAATGATCGCTTCGATGTTGGCCGGGTCGCGCGCACCGTACACCACGCCACCGCCGAAGATCAGGCGCTTGTCGCTGGTCAGGCGGTAGTAGTCGAGCAGGTAGTTGCAGTCTTCCACACAGTAGTCCTGCGGCAGCAGGGTGTGGGCCAGTTCTTCGCCCAGCGGCTCGGTGGTGATTACCTGGGTGCCGCATGGCATCGACTTGGCGGCCAGTTCCGGTACCAGGTTGCCCAGGTAGGCGTTGCCGGCAACGATGATGAACTTGGCGCGGATCTTACCTTGCGGGGTGTGCACCACCGGGTTGGCACCACGCTCGATGCGGATGGCCGGGGTCTGCTCATAGATGATGCCGCCCAGCGACTCGACCGCGGCGGCTTCGCCCAGGGCCAGGTTCAGCGGGTGGATGTGGCCGCCGCTCATGTCCAGCATGCCGCCGACATAGCTGTCGCAGGCAACCACTTCACGGATGCGCTTCTGGTCCATCAGCTCCAGTTGGGTGTGGCCGAAGCGTTCCCACAGGCGTTTTTGCGACTCCAGGTGCCCCATCTGCTTGGAGGTCAGCGCGGCGAACACGCCGCCGTCCTTCAGGTCGCACTGGATGTTGTACTTGGCCACGCGCTCACGGATGATGCGGCCGCCTTCGAAGGCCATCTTGCCGAGCAGCTGTGCTTCTTTAGGGCCGACGGTGCGCTCGATGACGTCGATGTCGCGGCTGTAGCTGTTGACGATCTGGCCACCGTTGCGGCCCGATGCGCCGAAGCCGACCTTGGCCGCTTCGACGATGCTTACCTTGAAGCCGTTTTCCAGCAGGAACAGCGCGCTGGACAGGCCGGTGTAGCCGGCACCGATGATGCAGATATCGGTTTCCACCTCACCCTGCAGCGCCGGACGTGGCGGCACCGGGTTGGCCGAGGCGGCGTAGTAGGACTGGGGGTAGGGGGTGTTAGCCATGCTGCAGGAACCTCTGTGTTTTATATTTTTAACGAATGTACCGATGCTATCAATAATAATAAACACCCGCTAGTCGTCTGTTGAAAATCCTTTACTGGCCTGCAGCGCGCCCTTCTCTATAAACAGTTTAAGATTCAGTGAGTTAGCGCGAAAAAAAGTGTTGACAGGGTTTTTGGATTGCGTAGAATGCGCACCACACGACAGGCACATAGCTCAGTTGGTTAGAGCACCACCTTGACATGGTGGGGGTCGTTGGTTCGAGTCCAATTGTGCCTACCAAACAAAGTCCCGGTCTCCGGGCATCGAAAAGGGCGATCCGCAAGGGTCGCCCTTTTTGCATTATGGGTGCATTCGCGGTGGCGGGCACCGGCGCCTGCAGGTTTCTGAAAGTTTTTGATTTTTTTGAAAAAAACGCTTTACAGGTACGCATTCGATCACTAATATGCGCACCACACGACAGGCACATAGCTCAGTTGGTTAGAGCACCACCTTGACATGGTGGGGGTCGTTGGTTCGAGTCCAATTGTGCCTACCAAACAAAGTCCCGGTCTCCGGGCAACGAAAAGGGCGATCCGCAAGGGTCGCCCTTTTTGCATTCCATGCCCCTCTCGAAAAAGCCCCCCCTCGAAGCAGCGTGTAACCTTTGGTCGCGGGCGGTGCCCTGGGCGCCATGGTAGAATCCGCCCCTTCGAATCTGGAGGTACACGCGTGCGCAAACTGGCAGTGGTATTGGCAGTGCTGGCCCTGGCGGGCTGTGAGAACGAGGTCGAGGGTGTGCACAAGCAGGTTGCCGAGCACCTGCACAACCCCAAGACCGCCAAGTTCGGCAACGTGCGGATCGACACCAAGGGCACCATCTGCGGCCAGGTGCGCGGCAAGGACGATGCCGGCCAGTACGAGGCCTACCGCAGCTACGTGGCGATCAAGGGTGCCGATGGCCAATACGAAATCATCGTCGATGACGGCGGCAACAACCTGCGCATTCGTGAATACTGCGGCGGTGCCGACCTGCAGCGCCGTGCCGAGGCACTGGCCGATCAGCCGGCCCCTGAGGGTTGGGATGTCGAAGTGATCCAGGGTGCCAACATGGGGGCACTGACCGACATGACCGCACGCCTGATCGAGAAAGGCATCCCGTCCTCGGTCGAATACCGCGACGGCAAACCCGTGGTGCTGATGGGGCCGTTCCCGAGCAAGGCCGAGGCGGATGCGCGCAAGGCCGAGGTAATGGCCAAGCTGGGTACCGATTCGATCGTCATCCAGCATGGTGCGCAGCGTTAACTGTAATCTGTAGTCTTCCCCGGCTATGCTTGGCCTGAGACTAGCCAAACGGGGAGGGCCTCATGTCTACGCTGGAGCGGGCCATTGCCGTGGCCGCCAGGGCACATGAAGGGCAATACGACAAGGGTGGAGCGGCTTATATCCTCCACCCATTGAGAGTGATGATGCGGGTCAGCACACCGGAGCAGCGCATTGTCGCCGTGCTGCACGACGTGATCGAAGACACGTCGCTGACCCTTTCCGACCTGGCCCGTGAGGGCTTCCCCCTGAAAATTCTCGCCGCCTTGCTGGCCTTGAGCCGGAACAAGGGCGAAAGTTATCAGGACTTTGTGGTGCGCCTGGGCAGTGACCCGCTGGCGCGCACCGTCAAGCTGGCCGACCTGGCCGACAATAGCGACCTTTCCCGGATCGCGGTGCCTGGCCCGGCCGATCTGGCGCGGCTGGCCCGTTACCGCGAGGCCAGTGCCTACCTGCAGGCGCTGGCCTGAGCCTCAGTCTTCCTTCGGCACGGTCCAGAAAATCTGCACGCCGCCGTCGTCGCGGTGGGCGAGGGTGACGTTGTCGTTCTCGGCGATTTCCTCGAGCAGGGTTGCCCAGTCATCGGGCGACTCGTGCTCCAGGCGGAAGATCAGCGCGGCGCGGCTGCGCTGGGCGAGGGGGTTGTTGATGATCTTCTGGATGCGCAGGCCCAGTTGCTGGTAGCTGCTTGCGGTTGCTTCGGCGGTGTTGGCCACGGAGGCGATTCCTTGTTGTGCTGTATGTGCGTACAGTATTTCAAGGCAAAGTATTTCGCAACTGCATAGGTGCTGGATTTTTCGCGGGCAAGGGCTGGTGCAGGCGGCGCACCAGCCCCAGGTCATACGCTATCAGTACTCCCAGAAGATCCGCTGCAGCTCCTTGCTGTCCTGGGTCTTGGTCATCGCCACCATCGCCAGGATCCTCGCCTTCTGCGGGTTCAGGTCATGGGCCACCACCCAGTCATACTTGTCATCCGGTTGCTCGGCATTGCGCAGCACGAAACCACCCTGGTTGACGTGGGACGAGCGAATGATCTGCACGCCGTTCTTGTGTAGCTCCTGCAGCGCCGGCACCACCCGCGACGACACCGAGCCATTGCCGGTACCGGCATGGACGATCGCTTTCGCGCCGCTCTGCGCCAGCGCCTTGTACGCCGTGTCGGTCACGTTGCCGTAGCTGTAGGCAATGTCCACCTGCGGCAGGCTGCTGATCTGTTTGATGTCGAACTCCGACTGAGTGGTGTGGCGCTTGGCTGGCAGGCGGAACCAGTACGACTTGCCTTCCACCACCATACCCATTGGGCCCCAGGCGCTCTTGAACGCTTCGGTCTTGATATTGACCGACTTGCTCACGTCGCGGCCGGACTGGATCTCGTCGTTCATGGTCACCAGCACGCCCTTGCCGCGCGACTGCTTGTCGCTGGCTACCGCCACGGCGTTGTACAGGTTGAGCATGCCGTCGGCAGACATCGCCGTGCCTGGGCGCATGGAGCCGACCACCACGATCGGCTTGTCGGTCTTCTCGACCAGGTTGAGGAAATAGGCGGTTTCTTCCAGGGTGTCGGTGCCGTGGGTGATGACGATGCCATCGACGTCCTTGCTGTCGGCAAGCTCGGCGACGCGCTTGGCCAGTTTCAAGAGGTCGTCGTTGGTGATGCTTTCGGAGGCGATCTGCATCACCTGCTCACCGCGTACGTTGGCAAGGTCCGCCAGTTCCGGCACGCCGGCAATCAGCTTGTCGACGCCGAGCTTGGCGGCCTGGTAGGTGGCGCTGTTGGCAGCGCTGGCACCGGCGCCGGCAATGGTGCCGCCGGTGGCGAGGATGACCACGTTGGCCAGTTTCTGCTGGGTTTCGGCTTCCTTTGCCGAGGCAGTGGCGGGCAGGATCAGCAGCAGCGCCAGGGCGCTGGGGGCGAAGGACTTCAGTGCAGCATTCATAATTATTGTTCTCTCTCTTCCTAATGAGATGGTTGCTGTGTTGCACAGGACGACAGGCAGATTCCGTACCATTCCTGCGCGGCCAGGTGTGTAGGAGCGGCCTTGCGTCGCGAAAGGGGTGCGAAGCGCCCCCGGGATATCAGGTGCGCCGCAGTAATTGCCGGGGGCTGCTGCGCACCCCTTTCGCGACGCAAGGCCGCTCCTACAAGGGCGTATTCCATTCGGAACCCCGAACAAGCATAGGAAAAGGTGTTCGGTTTTTCGTAAAAATTCCGGATAATCAGCAGCAGCCGCGTCTTGCCCCCGTCAGCGAAACGGATTTGACAAAACCAGGTCTTGTTTCCATAGTTACTCAACGCAAACGTTTGCGATCCGATAAAAATCACAAGATTCGGAGTCATCTCCCATGAAGCTGCCGTTCCCCGGTCGTCTGCTGGCGCTCGCCGTCATGTCCTCGCTGTCCCTCGCCATGCCGCTGTCCGCTGCCCACGCAGAGGAAAAACCCAAGGTCGCGCTGGTCATGAAGTCGCTGGCCAACGAATTCTTCCGCACCATGGAAGACGGCGCCAAGGACTACCAGAAAGCCCACCCTGGCGATTTCGACCTGGTTGCCAACGGCATCAAGAACGAAACCGATACCGGTGAACAGATCCGTATCGTCGAGCAGATGGTCAACTCCGGTGCCAAGGCCCTGGTGATCGCGCCGGCCGACTCCAAGGCGCTGGTCTCGGCAGTGAAGAAGGCCATGGACCAGGGCGTCATCGTCATCAACATCGACAACCGCCTGGACCCTGAATTGCTCAAGAGCAAAGGCATCAGCGTGCCCTTCGTCGGCCCTGACAACCGCAAGGGTGCCCGCCTGGTCGGTGATTATCTGGCCAATCAGAAGCTCAAGTCCGGTGACCAGGTCGGCATCATCGAAGGCGTGCCGACCACCACCAATGCCCAGCAGCGCACCGCTGGCTTCAAGGATGCGATGGAAGCCGCGAAGATGAAGATCGTCTCGGTGCAGTCCGGCAACTGGGAAATCGACAAGGGCAATGCCGTCGCCGCCTCCATGCTCAACGAATACCCCGACCTCAAGGCACTGCTGGCCGGTAACGACAGCATGGCATTGGGCGCCGTCTCGGCCGTGCGCGCCGCCGGCAAGACCGGCCAGGTGCAGGTGGTGGGCTACGACAACATCAACGCCATCAAGCCGATGCTCAAGGATGGCCGCGTGCTCGCCACCCTCGACCAGGCCGCCAGCCAACAAGCGGTGTACGGCATCCAGGCAGCGCTGAAAGTTCTCAAGGGCGAGAAGCCGGACGTGGACGCCGACAACGTCATCCAGACCCCGGTCGAACTCATCACCAAGCCCTGACCCCAGCAGGAGAGATGGCCATGTCAGCATCGGCCAATGAAGTGGTGCTTGCCGCCAGCGGCCTGGGCAAGCGCTACGCCCAGTCGGTACTGGCCGAGGTCAGCCTGGCCCTGCGCGCCGGCGAAGTGCTGGCGCTGACCGGCGAGAACGGGGCGGGCAAGAGCACGCTGTCCAAGCTCATCTGCGGCCTGGAAACACCCACCACCGGGCGCATGACCTACCGCGGCCAGGCCTACGCGCCGGCCAGCCGCAGCGAGGCCGAGCGGCTCGGTGTGCGCATGGTCATGCAGGAACTCAACCTGCTGCCGACCCTGACCGTGGCGGAAAACCTGTTCCTCGACAACCTGCCCAGCCGCTTCGGCTGGATCAGCCACAAGCGCCTGCGCCAGCTGGCCACGGCCGCCATGGCCCAGGTCGGCCTGGATGCCATCGACCCGGACACCCCGGTCGGCGAGCTGGGCATCGGCCATCAGCAGATGGTCGAGATCGCCCGCAACCTGATCGGCGACTGCCATGTGCTGATCTTCGACGAGCCCACGGCGATGCTCACCGCCCGCGAAGTGGAGCTGCTGTTCACCCAGATCGAGCGGTTGCGCCAGCGCGGCGTGGCCATCGTCTACATCTCCCATCGCCTTGAAGAATTGCAGCGCGTGGCCCAGCGCATCGTCGTGCTGCGCGACGGCCAGCTGGTGTGCGACGAGCCGATCCAGCGTTACAGTAGCGCCGAGCTGGTCAACCTGATGGTCGGCCGCGAACTGGGCGAGCATATCGACCTGGGCCGCCGCACCATCGGCGCGCCGCTGCTCAAGGTCGACAAGCTGTGCCGCGGCGACAAGGTGCGCGATGTATCGCTGCAGGTCAGGGCAGGGGAGATCTTCGGTATCTCCGGGCTGATCGGCGCCGGGCGCACCGAGCTGCTGCGGCTGATCTACGGCGCCGACCGTGCCGACAGTGGCAGCATCGAAATCGGCCAGCCGCTCAAACCGGTCACCATCGATTCGCCCAAGGCGGCGGTAAAAGCCGGTATCGCCCTGATTACCGAGGACCGCAAGGGCGAAGGCTTGCTGCTGACCCAATCGATCAGCGCCAACATCGCCCTGGGCAACCTGCCCGCCGTGTCCCGCGCCGGGGTGCTCGACCGCGAGGCGGAAATGGCCCTGGCCGAACGCCAGATCAGCGCCATGCGCATCCGCAGCGCCAGCCCGGCGCAGGCGGTCGGCGAGCTGTCCGGTGGCAACCAGCAGAAGGTGGTGATCGGCCGCTGGCTGGAGCGCGACTGCCAGGTGCTGCTGTTCGACGAGCTCACCCGCGGCATCGACGTCGGCGCCAAGTTCGACATCTATGGCTTGCTGGCCGAGCTGGCGCGCCAGGGCAAGGCCCTGGTGGTGGTGTCCAGCGACCTGCGCGAACTGATGCTGATCTGCGACCGCATCGCCGTGCTTTCCGCCGGCCGCCTGATCGACACCTTCGACCGCGAGCGCTGGAGCCAGGACCAGCTCCTGGCCGCGGCCTTCGCCGGCTACCAGAAACGTGATGCCCTGCTGCATGACGCAGCACCCAGGATGGATGCATGAAGACCACACCCCTCGACACCCCGAGTGGCGCGCCCGTGCGCCGCAACAGTAGCTACTTCGGCCTGGGCACCTACCTGGGCCTGGCCGGCGCCTTGCTGGCGATGATCGTGCTGTTCTCGTTCCTGAGCAGCCACTTCTGGTCGTATGCCACCTTCAGCACCCTGGCCAACCAGATTCCCGACCTGATGGTGCTGGCCGTGGGCATGACCTTCGTGTTGATCATCGGTGGCATCGACCTGTCGGTTGGCTCGGTGCTGGCGCTGGCGGCCTCCACGGTCAGCGTGGCGATCCTCGGCTGGGGCTGGGGCGTACTGCCTGCGGCCTTGCTCGGCATGGCCGTCGCCGCCCTGGCCGGCAGTATCACTGGTGGCGTCACCGTGGCCTGGCGCATCCCGTCGTTCATCGTCTCGCTCGGCGTGCTGGAAATGGCCCGCGGCCTGGCCTACCAGTTCACCGACTCGCGCACCGCCTATATCGGCGATGCCTACGCCTGGTTCTCCAACCCGGTCGCCTTCGGCATCTCGCCGGCCTTCATCATCGCGTTGCTGGTGATCGTGTTGGCCCAGCTGGTGCTGACCCGCACGGTGTTCGGCCGTTACCTGATCGGCATCGGCACCAACGAAGAGGCCGTGCGCCTGGCCGGCATCGACCCGCGCCCATACAAGGTGCTGGTATTCGCCCTGATGGGCCTGCTCGCCGGCCTGGCCGCACTGTTCCAGATCTCGCGCCTGGAAGCCGCCGACCCCAATGCCGGGTCCGGTCTGGAGCTGCAGGTGATTGCTGCCGTGGTGATCGGCGGCACCAGCCTGATGGGCGGGCGTGGCTCGGTCATCAGTACTTTCTTTGGCGTGCTGATCATTTCCGTGCTGGCCGCAGGCCTTGCGCAGATCGGCGCGTCGGAACCCACCAAACGCATCATCACCGGGGCGGTCATCGTCATCGCCGTGGTGCTCGACACTTATCGCAGCCGGCGTGCAGGCCGGCGGAACTGACACCATGGCAACCATCAAAGACGTCGCGGCCCTCGCGGGCATTTCCTACACCACGGTATCCCATGTCCTGAACAAGACCCGCCCGGTCAGCGAGCAGGTACGGCTCAAGGTCGAAGCGGCCATCCTTGAGCTCGACTACGTGCCCAGCGCCGTGGCGCGCTCGCTCAAGGCGCGCAGCACGGCCACCATCGGCCTGCTGGTGCCCAACAGCGTCAACCCGTACTTCGCCGAGCTGGCCCGGGGCATCGAAGATGCCTGCGAGCGCAACGGCTACTGCGTGATCCTGTGCAACTCCGACGACAACCCACAGAAGCAGCGCAGCTATTTGCGCGTGCTGCTGGAAAAGCGCATCGACGGCCTGGTAGTGGCGTCGGTGGGCGAGGATGCCGACCTGCTGCAGAGTCTGGCCGGTGTGCGCACGCCGATGGTCATCGTCGACCGTGAGCTGGAAGGCGTCGATGCCGACCTGGTGCGCATCGACCACGAGCACGGTGCCTACCTGGCGACCCGCCATCTGCTGGAGCTGGGCCATCGCGACATCGCCTACATTGGTGGCCCGGCCGAGACCGGCGTTACCCAGTTGCGCCTGAGCGGCTATCGCCGGGCAATGGCCGAAGCCGAGGCCGAAGTGCTGGCGGGGCGTGTGCTGCATTGCGACTTCACCAGCCCGGGTGGTCATGCCGCCGCCGCACAGCTGCTCGAGGGCGAGCGGCCGACGGCGATCTTCGCCGGCAACGACATGATCGGTTTCGGCGTGTTGCGCGCTGCTGCCGAGCGCAATATCAACGTGCCGGGCGAGCTGTCGGTGATCGGCTTCGACGATATCGAGCTGAGCCGCTATGTGTATCCGCCGCTGACCACGGTCGGCCAGTCGATTCGCGAGCTGGGCGAGAATGCTGCCGCCTTGCTGCTGTCGCGCATCGCCACGCCACGTCGCGATGCGGCCGAGCAGCGCATCGTCGCCCCGCGCATCGTACTGCGCGAATCCACCGGGCCGCGCCCGGACCTGTTCAATGATTACCGCTAAGGAATTGCCATGCATGCCAAGGTAGTGGTGGTCGGGAGCCTCAACATGGACCTGGTGGCCCGCGCCCAGCGGCTGCCACGAGCCGGCGAAACATTGGCCGGGGAAAGCTTTTTCACCGTGCCCGGCGGCAAGGGCGCCAACCAGGCGGTGGCGGTGGCGCGCCTGGGGGGAAGTGTGGCGATGGTGGGCAATGTCGGCGATGACGCCTATGGCCAGCAGTTGCGCCAGGCGCTGGAAGTGGAGGGCATCGATTGCCAGGCGGTCGGCGTGTGCCCGGGTGTGTCCAGTGGTGTGGCGCTGATTACCGTGGACGCTGCCAGCCAGAACTGCATCGTCATCATTCCGGGCGGCAACGCGCTGCTGACGCCTGAGTCGGTGCAGCGTTTCGATGCCTTGCTGCAGGTGGCAGAGGTGATCATCTGCCAGCTCGAGGTGCCGACCGAGACCGTGGCCTGGACGCTGGCCAGGGGGCGCGAGCTGGGCAAGCAAGTGATCCTGAACCCGGCGCCGGCCACTGGCCCGCTGCCAGCGGAGTGGTTCGCCCATATCGACTACCTCACCCCCAATGAAAGCGAGGCCGAGGCGTTGACGGGCGAGCCGGTCAATGACCTGGAAAGCGCCCGTCGTGCGGGCGAGCGTTTGCTGCAACTGGGTGCAGGCAAGGTGATCGTCACCTTGGGCGCGCAGGGGGCATTGTTCGTCAGCCGCGACGGCAGCCAGCACTTCCCGGCGCCCCAGGTGCAGCCGCTGGATACCACGGCGGCGGGCGACACCTTCATCGGCGGTTTTGCCGCTGCATTGGTGCAGGGCAAGGGGGAGGGCGAGGCCATCGTTTTCGGCCAGCGCGCCGCGGCCTTGTCCGTTACCCGTGCCGGTGCCCAGCCGTCGATTCCCTATCTGGCGGAGCTCACTCCATGAAAAAGACCACGCTGCTCAACGTCGCGCTGTCGCGGACCATCGCCGGGATGGGCCATGGCGACATCCTGGTGATCGGTGATGCCGGGTTGCCGGTGCCGCCAGGAGTCGAACTGATCGACCTGGCGTTGACGGCGGGGATACCGGATTTTGCCAGTGTGCTGCGCGCGGTGTTGAGCGAGTTGCAGGTGGAGCGGCACGTGCTGGCCGAAGAGATGCAGAAGGTGGTGCCGCCAGCGTTGGTGGAGATCGAGCGCTTGAAGGGCAAGCTGGGCAAGCGCGAATGGCTGAGCCATGAGTCGTTCAAGGAATTGTCGCGTAATGCGCGGGCGATTGTCCGCACCGGCGAATGCCAGCCCTACAGCAATATCGCCCTGATTTCCGGCGTCACCTTCTAGCAAGCGCACCGAGTTCCTTTTCTAGGCAACAGGAGTGCCTCCATGCTCAAACCCCTGCTACAAGGACTCACCCTCATGGCCGCAGCCGCCACCACCACCCTCCAGGCCGCCCCGCGTGACCTGATCATCGACACCGACCCCGGCGCCGACGACGTGGTCGCACTGTTCCTGGCCATGGCCTCCCCCGAAGAGCTCAACATCCGCGCCATCACCACCGTCGCCGGCAACGTGCGCCTGGAAAAGACCTCACGCAACGCCCGCCTGGCCCGCGAATGGGCCAACCGTGCAGACATCCCGGTATACGCCGGGGCAGGGCGGCCGCTGGTGCGTGCGCCGATCTACGCAGCCGACGTGCATGGCGAAGAAGGCCTGACCGGTATCCAGGTGCACGAACCGAAAATGCCCCTGGCCCAGGGCAACGCCGTGCAGTACCTGGTCGACACCTTGGGTGGCGCCAAGCCCCACAGCATCACCATCGCCATGCTCGGCCCGCAGACCAACCTGGCCTTGGCGCTGATCCAGCGTCCAGACATCGTCAAGGGCATCAAGGAAGTGGTGGTCATGGGCGGCGCCCACTTCAACGGCGGCAACATGACCCCGGTGGCCGAGTTCAACCTCTATGCCGACCCGCATGCCGCCGAGGTGGTGCTGGCCAGCGGCGTGCAGCTGACCTACCTGCCGCTGGATGTCACCCACAAGATCATTACCAGCGACACGCGCTTCAAGCAGCTGGCGGCCGTGAACAACCAAGCCAGCAAGAAAGTGGTCGATATCCTGGAAACCTACGTCAAGCACGACATGGACGTGTACGGCATGCCCGGTGGCCCGGTGCATGACGCCAGCGTCATCGCCTACCTGCTGAAACCCGAGCTGTTCAGCGGCCGGCGCATTCACATGAGCGTCGACAGCCGCGAAGGCCCGACCTTCGGCCAGACCATTGCCGACTGGTACGGCGTGCTCAAGCAGCCGGCCAATGTACTGTGGGTGAACGAGGGTGACGCCCAGGGCTTTTTCGACCTGCTCAGCGCGCGCCTGGCTCGATTGCAATAGCCGTGTGCGGCGCGTAGCGCTCGAACACCTGGTCGATGAAGCTGCGCGCCGCCTCGCCGCCGCGGTCGCGCACCAGCAGGTCGATGGCGATCAACAGCAACTCTTCGGGCGTGCTGGGGCTGTAGGCGCTCTGGCCTTCGGCCCACTTGACCTTGATATCGGCGTCGATGCTGTGGCTGCTCATGAAAGGCTCTCGCTGCGGGCCCGGGGCGGAGGGGCGAACACCGGATCCTGGCGTTCGAAGAAGGCACTATGCCTTCACTTCCTAAAGTAAATCATGACTTTGCGGCGCAAACCAAGCGACTCGTCGGCTGGGCGGTAAAATTCGGTCACGATTGCCTTTGGCCCATGCAGGTCAGATCAGGCAGACTTTCCCGGTTTTGCAACAAACTCTTGGCGGAGCTGTCGGATCAGACAGTTCCCAGATCGATTTAGGAGGATTCATGTTCCGTACCCGCGCTTTCCTGGCAACCCTGGCGGTGGCTGCTGTCCTGGCTGGTTGCAGCACTGGCGGTAACGCCGGGGGTGGCAAGGCGCCTGAGGCGCCGGCTGGCAACGATGGCCGCTGCGAGGCCAGCGGTGCCGACTTCGCCATCGGCAAGCCGGGCAGCGCCGACCTGCTGGAGCAGGCGCGCAAGGCCAGTGGTTCGCAGATGGCGCGCATTCTCAAGCCGCACGACGTGGTGACCCTGGAGTACCGCTCCGAGCGCCTGAACCTGAATGTGGATGAGCAAGGTGTGGTGACCCGCGTCAACTGCGGTTGATGCGCATTTGAGGCCTGTGCTGTTCCTGTGGGAGCGGGCTTGCCCGCGAAGCAGGCACCGCGGTGGATGGCACCGGCTTTGCCGGTGTTTGCGGGCGAGCCCGCTCCCACAGGGGCCCGGCAAGCAGGCATAAAAAAACCCGCCACGAGGGCGGGTTTTTTTACAGCTGTCCGAATTACTCCGGACGAACCTGTGCAGCCTGCATGCCCTTCTGGCCGCGCTCGGCGACGAAGGAAACAGTCTGGCCTTCTTTCAGGCTCTTGAAGCCGTCGGATTCGATGGCTTTGAAGTGTACGAACAGGTCGTCGCCGCCGCCTGCTGGGGTGATGAAGCCGTAGCCTTTCTCATCATTGAACCATTTGACGGTGCCTTGTTGGCGATTGGACATGAGGTGAATCTCCAGAACATTTAGATTTTTCAGTGGTGCAATGCGGCCGAGGCTACGGAGCACGGGGGACATCATAGTCTAATTCTGCGCATCTAGCGCCTTTTACCTTCGCAGGATATTGATCCAGGGCAAATAATGCCTGGCCTGCTCTGGCTTTAAGGTTTCAGCTCTTGGGTGCGCAAGCCTGCTTCACGACGGTTTGCGCCTTCTGCATCAGCTTGGCGTCCATGCCATCCTGGCTATTCAGGTCGGCGATTTCTGCGTCAGTGAAATTCTTTTTGATGGCCTGGGCGCCGCAGTCGCAGTGCTTCTTCGCCGTCGCGGCGTCAAGGCCTTGGCCGCTAGCGGCCGTTTGGCACTGGGTCATGTAGGCCTTTTCACTCCCAGCAGGGAAGTTGCCAGCGTTGGCAGCCATCGGCAGCAGCAGGGCGCCAGCGGCCGCCAGGGCCAGAAGAGACGGTACTCGCATAACCAGTTACTCCTTGGGTTAAGGTCTCAACAAGAGTAGGTTGCTTCCCAAGGTCTGATAGGAATTTTTCCGCGATAGTTCACCGGGGCGGCGTAATTTCCAAATATTTCTACGAGCCGCACAACCCGCGTGCTAGCATGCTCGGCTTGCAGCTAGCCACTGGCAGCGTGCAACTTTTTTCTTTCCAGTCACTCTGGTTCGTCCCTGGCAAGCCGAAAGGCTTCTGCCACTGTGAGGCAGGCTTCCCTGAAGGGAAGGCAGGTCGGATCTTGTACTGGCTCATCCCAACCCACGTGACCTTTGGTAGGGGTCACCACTAGGAGAGGAGGCGCCATGCCCGTTATTACTCTTCCCGATGGCAGTCAACGTTCGTTTGATCACGCCGTATCCGTCGCCGACGTCGCCGCTTCCATCGGCGCAGGCCTGGCCAAGGCCACCGTGGCCGGCAAGGTCGACGGCAAACTGGTCGATGCTTGCGACCTGATCCACAACGACGCCACCCTGCAGATCATCACCCCTAAAGATGCAGAGGGACTGGAGATCATTCGTCACTCGTGTGCCCACCTGGTTGGCCACGCGGTGAAACAGCTGTACCCGACCGCCAAGATGGTGATCGGCCCGGTGATCGACGAAGGCTTCTATTACGACATCGCCTACGAGCGCCCCTTCACCCCTGAAGACATGGCCGCCATCGAAAAGCGCATGATGGAGCTGATCGAAAAAGACTACGACGTGGTCAAGAAGGTCACCCCGCGCGCCGAAGTCATCGACGTGTTCAAGGCCCGTGGCGAAGACTACAAGCTGCGCCTGGTCGAAGACATGCCGGACGAGCAGGCCATGGGCCTGTACTACCACGAAGAATACGTCGACATGTGCCGTGGCCCGCACGTGCCGAACACTCGTTTCCTCAAGGCATTCAAGCTGACCAAGCTGTCCGGCGCCTACTGGCGCGGCGATGCCAAGAACGAGCAGCTGCAACGCGTGTACGGCACCGCCTGGGCCGACAAGAAGCAGCTGGCCGCCTACATCCAGCGCATCGAAGAAGCCGAAAAACGCGACCACCGCAAGATCGGCAAGCAGCTCGACCTCTTCCACCTCCAGGAAGAAGCCCCGGGCATGGTGTTCTGGCACGCCAACGGCTGGACCGTGTACCAGGTACTCGAGCAGTACATGCGCCAGGTTCAGCGCGAAAACGGCTACTCGGAAATCAAGACCCCGCAAGTCGTCGACCGCATCCTCTGGGAGCGTTCCGGCCACTGGTCCAACTACGCCGAAAACATGTTCACCACCTCGTCGGAAAGCCGTGACTACGCGGTCAAGCCGATGAACTGCCCGTGCCACGTGCAGGTGTTCAACCAGGGCTTGAAGAGCTACCGCGACCTGCCACTGCGCCTGGCCGAATTCGGTGCCTGTCACCGCAACGAGCCATCCGGCGCCCTGCACGGCATCATGCGCGTGCGTGGCTTCGTGCAGGACGATGCGCACATCTTCTGCACCGAAGAACAGGTGAAGAAAGAAGCCGCCGACTTCATCAAGCTGACCCTGGACGTGTACAAGGACTTCGGCTTCACCGACATCGCCATGAAGCTGTCCACTCGTCCGGCCAAGCGTGTCGGCTCCGAAGAGCTGTGGGACCGTGCCGAAGGCGCACTGGCCGACGCCCTGAACGAGTCGGGCCTGGAGTGGGAATACCAGCCGGGCGAGGGCGCGTTCTACGGCCCGAAGATCGAGTTCACCCTGCGCGACTGCCTCGGCCGTAACTGGCAGTGCGGTACCCTGCAGTACGACCCGAACCTGCCAGAGCGCCTGGATGCCAGCTATATCGCCGAAGATAACAGCCGGGTTCGCCCTGTCATGCTGCACCGCGCCATCCTCGGTTCGTTCGAGCGCTTCATCGGCATGCTGATCGAGCACTACGCCGGCGTCTTCCCAGCCTGGCTGGCGCCGACCCAGGCGGTGATCATGAACATCACCGACAAGCAGGCCGATTTCGCCCTCGAGGTGGAAAAAGCTCTGAACGGTAGCGGTTTCCGTGCCAAGCCGGACTTGAGAAATGAGAAGATCGGCTTTAAAATCCGCGAGCATACTTTGCTCAAGGTCCCGTACCTTTTGGTTATAGGGGATCGCGAAGTCGAAACGCAAACCGTCGCTGTGCGTACTCGCGAAGGCGCAGACCTGGGCTCCATGCCCGTCGCCCAGTTCGCTGAGCTCCTGACACAAGCGGTTTCCCGGCGTGGTCGCCAAGAATCGGAGTAATGACTATTAAGCGTGAAATGAGAAACGATAAGCGTGCTGTACCGAAGGCCCCGATCAACGAGAATATCTCGGCCCGCGAGGTTCGGTTAATTGGCGCTGATGGCGAGCAGGTTGGCATCGTCTCGATTGATGAAGCGCTTCGTATCGCTGAAGAAGCGAAGCTGGATCTGGTGGAAATCTCTGCAGACGCGGTACCGCCTGTCTGCAAGGTGATGGACTACGGCAAGCATCTCTTCGAGAAGAAGAAGCAGGCCAACGAAGCCAAGAAGAACCAGAAGCAGATCCAGATCAAAGAAATCAAGTTTCGTCCAGGGACGGAAGAAGGGGATTACCAGGTAAAACTACGCAACCTGGTACGTTTCCTTACCGATGGGGACAAGGCCAAGATCTCTCTGAGATTCCGCGGCCGTGAGATGGCCCACCAGGAGCTGGGCATGGAGCTGTTGAAGCGGGTCGAAGCCGACCTCGCCGAATACGGCTCCGTTGAGCAGCATCCGAAGATGGAAGGACGCCAGCTTATGATGGTCATCGCCCCCAAAAAGAAGAAGTAATCTCCCGGGCACGGCAGGCCTGATGATTATTGTGTAATTTTTATCGAATGCGGAGTTCCAACATGCCAAAAATGAAAACCAAGAGCGGTGCTGCGAAGCGCTTCCTGAAGACCGCTTCCGGCTTCAAGCACAAGCACGCTTTCAAGAGCCACATCCTGACCAAAATGTCGACCAAGCGTAAGCGTCAACTGCGCGGTGCCAGCCTGCTGCACCCGTCTGACGTGGCAAAAGTCGAGCGCATGCTGCGCGTACGTTAATTCTGGTTTAGATAGAGGAAGTTACTCATGGCTCGTGTTAAGCGTGGCGTCATCGCTCGTAAGCGTCACAAGAAAATTCTGAAACTGGCTAAAGGCTACTACGGTGCACGCTCGCGCGTATTCCGCGTTGCCAAGCAGGCTGTCATCAAGGCTGGTCAATATGCCTACCGTGACCGTCGTCAGAAGAAGCGTCAGTTCCGCGCACTGTGGATCGCTCGTATCAACGCCGGTGCCCGCACCAACGGTCTGTCCTACAGCCGTCTGATTGCTGGCCTGAAAAAGGCTTCGATCGAAATCGACCGTAAGGTTCTGGCCGATCTGGCAGTGAACGAAAAAGCGGCGTTTGCTGCGATTGTCGAGAAAGCTAAAGCCGTTCTGGCTTAAGTACCCGCGACAATCACCCGGCGGCGCTTGCGGCGCCGGGCATTGAACGTCATCGATAGGGGAAGAGCCTTTAAAGCTCTTCCCCTATTTTCGTATCTGGAGTCTGTACATGGAAAACCTGGATGCGCTGGTCTCACAAGCCCTGGAGGCCGTCGAGCGCGCTGAAGACATCAATACCCTGGAACAGATCCGGGTTCAGTACCTCGGCAAGAAGGGCGAACTGACCCAGGTGATGAAGACCCTGGGCAACCTGCCAGCCGACGAGCGCCCGAAAGTCGGCGCGCTGATCAACGACGCCAAAGAGCGTGTCACCGTCGTGCTCAACGCACGCAAGGCTGCCTTCGAAGAAGCCGAGCTCAGCGCTCGCCTGGCCGCCGAATGCATCGACGTGACCCTGCCAGGCCGTGGCCAGACCACCGGCGGGCTGCACCCGATCACCCGTACTCTCGAGCGCATCGAGCAGTTCTTCACCCACATCGGCTACGGCATCGCCGAAGGCCCTGAGGTCGAAGACGACTACCACAACTTCGAAGCGCTCAACATCCCTGGCCACCACCCGGCCCGGGCGATGCACGACACCTTCTACTTCAATGCCAACATGCTGCTGCGCACCCACACCTCGCCGGTGCAGGTGCGGACCATGGAGTCCACCCAGCCGCCGATCCGCATTGTCTGCCCGGGCCGCGTCTACCGCTGCGACTCGGATATCACCCACTCGCCGATGTTCCACCAGGTCGAAGGCCTGCTGATCGACCGCGGCATCAACTTCGCCGACCTCAAGGGCACCATCGAAGAATTCCTGCGCGTCTTCTTCGAAAAAGAACTGGCCGTGCGCTTCCGCCCGTCGTTCTTCCCGTTCACCGAGCCGTCCGCCGAAGTCGACATCCAGTGCGTGATGTGTTCCGGCAAGGGCTGCCGCGTGTGCAAGCAGACCGGCTGGCTGGAAGTCATGGGCTGCGGCATGGTGCACCCGAACGTGCTGCGCATGTCTGGCATCGACCCTGAAGAATTCCAGGGCTTCGCCTTCGGCATGGGCGCCGAGCGCCTGGCCATGCTGCGCTATGGCGTCAACGATTTGCGTCTGTTCTTCGACAACGACCTGCGCTTCCTCGCGCAATTCCGCTAGGTCAATGCCCGACGCAACTTTCAGGAGAACAGCATGAAATTCAGTGAACAGTGGCTGCGCGGTTGGGTAAACCCGCAAGTCTCCCGTGATGAACTGGTCGCCCGCCTGTCCATGGCCGGCCTCGAAGTCGACAGCGTGACCCCCGCTGCCGGCCAGTTCAGCGGCATCGTCGTGGGCGAGATCCTCGCCACCGAACAACACCCGGACGCCGACAAGCTGCGTGTATGCCAGGTGAGCAACGGCCAGGAAACCTTCCAGGTCGTGTGCGGCGCGCCTAACGCCCGCCCAGGCATCAAGATCCCGTTCGCCATGATCGGCGCCGAACTGCCAGGCGACTTCAAGATCAAGAAGGCCAAGCTGCGCGGCGTCGAGTCGTTCGGCATGCTCTGCTCGGCCGCCGAGCTGCAGATCAGCGAAGAAAACGACGGCCTGCTGGAACTGGCTGCCGACGCCCCGGTGGGCGACGACATCCGCCAGTACCTGAGCCTGGACGACGCCAGCATCGAGATCGGCCTGACCCCGAACCGCGGTGACTGCCTGTCCATCGCCGGCCTCGCTCGCGACGTAAGCGCCCTGTACGACACCCCGGTTACCCGTCCAGTGGTGCCAGCCGTTGCCGCTGCCCATGACGAAGTGCGCCAGGTCGAAGTCAGCGCCCCGGCTGCCTGCCCACGTTATCTCGGCCGCGTCATCCGCAACGTCGACCTGAGCAAGCCGACCCCGCTGTGGATGGTCGAGCGCCTGCGCCGCAGCGACGTGCGCAGCATCGACGCCGCCGTCGACATCACCAACTACGTGATGCTCGAGCTCGGCCAGCCGATGCACGCCTTCGACCTCGCCGAAATCAACGGCGGCATCCGCGTGCGCATGGCTGAAGAGGGCGAGAAGCTCGTCCTGCTCGACGGCCAGGAAGTGGCCCTGCGTGCCGACACCCTGGTAATCGCCGACCACACCCGCGCCCTGGCCATCGCCGGCGTCATGGGTGGCGAGCACAGCGGTGTGAACACCGAAAAAACCCGCGACCTGTTCCTCGAAAGCGCCTTCTTCGAGCCGATCTCCGTCGCCGGTAAAGCCCGTTCCTACGGCCTGCACACCGATGCCTCGCACCGCTACGAGCGTGGCGTCGACTCGCAGCTGGCCCGCGAAGCCATGGAACGCGCCACCCAGCTGATCCTCGACATCGTCGGCGGCGAAGCCGGCCCGGTGGTCGAAGCCGTCAGCGAACAGCACCTGCCGAACGTTGCCCCGGTCACCCTGCGCGCCGACCGCATCACCCAGATGCTCGGCATGGAGATGGACCCGGCCCAGGTCGAGCAACTGCTCAACAACCTTGGCCTGGCTACTAAAGCTGATGGCGGCTCTACTGGTGTAGTGCAGTGGACCGTCAACGTCCCAAGCCACCGCTTCGACATCAGCCTGGAAGTCGACCTGATCGAAGAACTGGCCCGCCTGTACGGTTACAACAACCTGCCAGTGCGCTACCCGCAAGCCCGCCTCGCGCCGCAAGCCCGCCCGGAAACCCGCGGCGAGCTGCCAAACCTGCGCCGCCTGCTGGTCGCCCGCGGCTACCAGGAAGCCATCACCTACAGCTTCATCGACCCGAAGCTGTTCGAGCTGTTCAGCCCAGGCGTCGAGCCGCTGCTGCTGGCCAACCCGATCTCCAACGACATGGCCGCCATGCGCGCCTCGTTGTGGCCGGGCCTGGTCAAGGCACTGCAGCACAACCTCAACCGCCAGCAAGACCGCGTGCGCCTGTTCGAAAGCGGCCTGCGCTTCGTCGGCCAGCTCGGTAACCTGCAGCAGCAGCCAATGATCGCCGGCGTCGTCACCGGCAGCCGCCTGCCAGAAGGCTGGGCCAACGGCCGCGACACCATCGACTTCTTCGATGTCAAAGCCGACGTGGAAGCCCTGCTGGGCTACAGCGGCGCCCTGAGCGACTTCACCTTCGCCGCCGGCAAGCACCCAGCCTTGCACCCTGGCCAGACCGCTGTGATCCAGCGCGACGGCAAGGACGTCGGCTACCTCGGCGCCATCCACCCAGAGCTGGCCAAAGCCCTGGACCTGGACCGCCCGGTGTTCGTCTTCGAGCTGGTACTGGGTGATGTGGTCGAAGGCCGCCTGCCGAAATTCAGCGAACTCTCCAAGTTCCCGGAAACCCGTCGCGACCTGGCCTTGATCGCAGGACGTGATGTAGCTTCTCAAGACGTGCTTGAAGTAATTCGTGACAATGCAGGCGAATGGCTCACAGACCTCAGGCTGTTTGATGTCTACCAAGGTAAAGGCATTGATCCTGATAGAAAAAGCCTCGCCGTCGGCTTGACCTGGCAGCATCCATCGCGCACTCTTAACGACGATGAGGTGAACACTACCCTGCAAAACATCCTCACCTCGCTCGAACAAAGGTTGAACACCACGTTAAGGAAATAACGGCATGGGTGCTCTGACGAAAGCTGAGATGGCCGAAAGGCTGTACGAGGAGCTGGGGCTTAACAAGCGTGAGGCCAAGGAGCTGGTCGAGCTGTTTTTTGAAGAAATTCGGCACGCACTTGAAGAGAACGAGCAGGTCAAGTTGTCCGGTTTCGGCAACTTCGACCTTCGCGACAAACGCCAGCGGCCGGGCCGCAACCCCAAGACAGGGGAAGAGATCCCGATCACCGCACGGCGCGTCGTCACCTTTCGTCCAGGGCAGAAGTTGAAGGCCCGGGTTGAGGCCTATGCTGGAACCAAGCCATAACGACGAACTGCCCCCCATACCGGGCAAACGCTACTTCACCATCGGTGAAGTGAGCGAGTTGTGTGCCGTAAAGCCACACGTGCTGCGGTATTGGGAGCAGGAGTTTCCTCAGCTCAACCCTGTGAAGCGGCGGGGGAACCGGCGGTATTATCAGCGGCAGGATGTGCTGATGATTCGCCAGATCCGGGCCCTGCTGTATGACCAGGGGTTTACCATTGGCGGGGCGCGGTTGCGGCTCTCCAGTGATGAGGTGAAGGATGAATCGAGCCAGTACAAGCAGCTGATTCGGCAGATGATTGTTGAATTGGAGGATGTGTTGGTGGTGTTGAAGAAGTGACCTTTGCGGTTTTTCTGATGAGTGGAATTTTTTTGAGAAAAAGGTTTCATTTATCAGGAGGTTAGGGTACATTCTTCAACGTTCTCGGTAAGATTGAGAACATGCTTCAAGCCCAGTCGGGGCGTAGCGCAGCCCGGTAGCGCACTTGCATGGGGTGCAAGGGGTCGAGTGTTCGAATCACTCCGTCCCGACCATTATTTAAACAACTAAGCCACCTTCGGGTGGCTTTTTTGTTTCTGAAGTTGGTGATTCTCAAAGGCTTCGTTTTCCGGGTGGGCTGGTTAGCGCGAGATCGGGCGTATGGCTCTGGATTTTGATTTGCCGGGGGGATTTGAACCGGCGTCCAATGAAGTTGAGTTAAGGTTTAGCACTGCGTGAGTGCACCATAGATGGCATAGATCATCGATGCGTTATAAGCCAACTCCCTTTTCTGCCTTATACGCTAGAGGGGGCTTCTTGGACTTTCATATGGCCGGCGCTCCTGGGAGTTATCAGTCACCACGGGACAGACCATCGACCTAATGGCGCGGTCAATTTTTTACAAATGCTGTAGGAATTTTCCTCTTTTTTGATAGGCTTTTGCCATCACCCGAGAGGAAAAGAGATGCCCGTCGTCATAGTTGAGAATGACACTTCGCAGTGGGAAGACGAAACAGGCGCTGTCTATCATTTTCCGAAGCGCTACCAAGCCTTGCTCGTTCCGGGCACCGAAGTGATCTACTACAAAGGGCGCATAAAGGACAAAACGTTTGCCTCCGTCCGCCTGAGTGCTGATCCGCATTATTTTGGTACGGCGCGCATCGGTAAGGTCTACGCAGATGCTGGTAGTGATAAGGGGGACCTTTACGCGCTGATCGAGAACTTCGCGCTGTTTGAAGGTGCTGTCCCTTCGAAAATTGATGGGGCGTACCTAGAGACCATCCCTGCCACCCGCGTCAAAAACTATTGGCGTGATGGGGTTCGGCCCATATCCCAAGCCGATTTCGATGCCATTTTAAGCCATGCGACGATCCAGCCTTCGCAATCAGAGGCAGATGTGTCAAATGTGGAAGGCGATCCATTTACCTTCGAATCGGCCAATGAAGGCAGCAAGTCCAGCTACTTTGGAACACGCTACGAGCGCCGAAAAGATCTGAGGCTGAAGGCTATTGCGATCCATGGCCTTGACTGCAAAGGATGTGGATTTGATTTTGAACAGGCTTATGGTGCACACGCTAAGGGCTTCATTCACGTTCACCATGTAGTACCGATTTCGGAATTCGGTGGTGAGAAAGCTGTTGATCCTGAGACTGATCTCGTAACGTTGTGCGCCAACTGTCATGCAGTCGTCCACCGCAAGCGGGATATGACTCTTAGCATCGATCAATTGAGAGGTATGGTGCGTGGGCGATGGGTATTCGAGCCTTTAGCGCACACTGATTCCTAGCAGTGAGTTCTCCTGGAGTTGGGCGCAGGGGCTTAGGTTGTTGGGGCCGCTTTGCGGCCCATCGCCGGCAAGCGCGGCTCCCACAGGGTGGGCGGTGCAGGTGCTGCTGGAGGGGTTATTTCAATCTTTCATCATGCCCAGTTCGGCATCATCGAGTAGGGCCTTGGCCAGGGCGCTGAGGTAGTGCGATGCCCAGAGCAGCTGGGGTTTGTCTTCCATCAGGCCGTCGATGGTCAGGTCGCGGACGTAGCCCATCAGTTCAGAGGCTTGTTCGCGGGCGCTTTGGCAAGGGATGCCGGGTTCAATGCGGAAGAGGGGATGGGTCTGGTTTTCACCTTGATAGAAGGTGGTTTTGCCGACTGTGAATTTGGATTCTTCGGTGGCCATTGGTTCATCTCCCTGAAGTTGTAACTGCCTGGGCTGGCCCTATCGCCGGCAAGCCGGGCTCCTACAGACGAAAGCGCCAGGTCAGGCAAATCATGATGCAAGTTAATGCAGCGTCTGCGGATCCGCTGGTTTTTGTATTTGAGCCAGCGCCGATTCGAGCAATTTTCGCAGCGAATCAAGCTCGTGCATTGACGTCATGATCAACAACGACACCGGTGACTTGGGCTGCATCAGCATCGCCTGCTGGGCAACGACTTCCGCGCAGAGTGCGTAGTCAGCCGCCATCATCAATGTGTCTTCGAGGGAGTGAAGGCTGTGGGGTGGATCTGGAACCATTTTTAACATTGGACTGTGTTCTCGATGGGGCCACCGCCAGTCCGCTGTCAAACGGAATGGTGGCAGCTGTGCATGGGTTGACAGACCGGCGAACACAGAAACCGGCGCACGCGAGCGTGCCCCATACACAACCGCCATGAACGGCTATGCACTGTATATCGTCGCGGCCTGTCAAAGCCGGTCGTTGATGTGCAACGACCCACCGAGCCTAAAGCTCAGAAATAACGGCCGCAACGAAAAACAGGCGTCGGCAGTATCTTTGGGAAACGTCCTACAGGAAAGGGGCTAATTCCGATTTTTAGCTGTTCGTCGTAACAACTTGTAATGTCCCCACGTGCTGCGTCAGTGAACCTGACTCGACCACTTACGCTGCGTAGCCAGCGCCAACAACTCACGCTGCCCAGAAATCCCCAACTTGCGATACAGCCGCTTGATATACGTAGCCGCACTCGACAGCTGAATACCCATGCTCGCGCTAATACCCTCAACCTCACACCCAGCCAGCATCAATTGCAGCAGCTCCCGGTCACGCCGAGTCAGTTCCGGGTACAGACTGACAACCCGCTCACTGAGCAGCGCCGGCATCTCATTGGCTTCGAGATAAGCGCTGTAATGCAGTCGCGAGATTTGTACGATCAGCGGCGCCGCTTTTTCGATGACATTGATCTCGTTGGCTGAAAAGCGCCCGTGTTCATGCCCACGATAGAAATTCACCGACAGCCAACGATTGCCCTCGCAATGGGTCAGCAGCGCAACACGTTCGGAAATCTGCGGCAGCTCGTAGCAGATGCGTCGGTAGTCGCGGTGGGCGATGTCTTCGATGCCTTGGCGTTGCACCATGATCCGGTCGGTGGTCGACAGGGTAGGGCGTGCGGTCATCGCCTGTTGGTTTCCGTCCATGCTGTAAAAGCGTTCGGCGTAGTTGCTGGAGATCCTGGGCAGCTCGATCATCCGGGCGCGGTCGGCGAAGGAAATGATCTGGGGGCTGCGGTTGGGGCTGTAGGCGAAGATGGTGCATTGGGCCAAGGGAACTTGGGCGCTGACCAGTTTCAGCATGTCGGCGGCCAGCAGCTTGCCTTGGCTTTCGCGGGTGCGGGAGAGCAAGGTGGCGGTTTGCTCGATGCTCAGGCGGAAGTCGGTCGTGGAGGGGCGTAGTGGCCAGAATTCCATGCTGTGCTTCCTGGGGAAAAGGCATGATTTATTGTTTTAGGCGGCCCCTTAGGGTGGGCTGTTGGGCAGGATACCTAATTTGTGAATGTGGCGCGTGGGCGGTGGGAAGGTGCGCGGTATATGGAGCTGGGTGTGTGGTGTTTGCGGGTAGAACACTGATGCTGTGAGTTAGGTGAATGGGGCCGCTTTGCGGCCCTTTCGCGACACAAGGCCGCTCCTACAAGTATTGCGCCGGCATTGAGTGCGGTGCTGAGGCTGCTCAGGTTGTCTGGGCCGATATCTCCCGGGTGACCCAAGCCTTGAACGCCTCCGCTACCGGCGACGGATGCATGGCGCCTGACTGTGCCAGTACTACTTTCTGCGGTGATACGTCCTCCAGCAGTGGCCGGCATAGCAGCGGCGTACCGTCATAGCAGTGATCACCCGCAGGGCGAGTGCAGGACAGGGCGACGCCGTAGCCGTGGGCAACCAGGCCTCTTTGCATCTCGAAGGTCTGGGTGTATTGCTGGGTACGTGGTTGCAGGTTATGCGCCCAGAACAGTGAGAGAAAATACTCACGGGTTTGTGCAATGTCTTCCAGGATCACGCACTCTTGCGCCAGCTCATGCAGTGGTATCTCGGCCAGGTGGGCCAGCCGATGGTCGACGGCGATCAGCGCGTAGGGTTTCAACTCAGCCAGTACCTGGCGCGGCATCGTGGGGTCGAGGCCGATGTCATACGTCAGCGCGAGTTCGGCTTTGCCGGCGCTCAGGTGGCGGTGTACGCCTGCCAGGTCGGTCTCGAACAGCGTCACCTCGACCTCGGGGTACTGCTTGCGAAAGCTCGATAGCAGGCGCGGCGCGTAGTAAGGGCCCAGGTCTTGAAAGCAGATCAGCGACAGGTTGCCGCGCAGCGTGCCTTGGGTGGGGTCGGCATTTTGATTCATGGCGATGGCCATGCCGATGATTTCGCGGGCCTGGGCCAGCAAGCGGGTGCCGGCTGACGTCAGCTCCAGCCCGCGGCTGACCTGGCGGCGGAAAAGGCGTTCGTTCAGCGCTTCTTCAAGTTGGGCTATCGCCACCGAAACCGAGGGCTGTGAGACGTGCCGGGCTCTGGCTGCAGCGCTGATGCTGCCATGTTCGGCCACGGCGACGAAGTACTCGAGCTGCCTGAAGGAGAACCCTATCATGTTTTCCTATACTCAAAATTAGGAAATATATTCTTTTCCTATTGGTGCCGAAAAGCAATACTCGCCTTGCACCTTGCTTACTTCAGTTAAAAACCAGATCGCCCGTTAAGTGAAATAGGCGGTGCACCCAGTTTGTTGCCTTGTTTTTACTTGGCGCAAGAAGTACAGGGCAACTTGTATGCGCCGGCCCCAATAAAAAGACTAAAGGGTGCTTCATGAAACAGTCTGCTGAATTTCAACTGGATAATGAAACCATCGAGGCGTTTCAGCGTGATGGTGCCGTTTGTGTGCGTAACCTGTTCACGCCGGAAGAAGTTGCACTGCTCGAAACCGGCATCGAACAGAACCTGAAAGCCCCCAGCGAACGCGCCAAAGTGGCCAGCCGCCCGGATGACCCGGGTTGGTTTTTCGAAGACTTCTGCAACTGGCGCGATATTTCGGCCTATCGCCAGTTCATCCTGGAAAGCCGGGTAGGCAGTGTTGCAGCTCAACTCATGAACAGCGAAACAGCCCGGCTTTATCACGATCACCTGCTGGTCAAGGAACCCAACACGCGCCAGCGCACGCCCTGGCACCAGGACCAGCCGTATTACAACATCGACGGGCGGCAGAACTGCAGCATGTGGATGCCCATCGATCCTGTTGCGCGGGAGTCCACCCTGGAGTTTGTCGGTGGCTCGCACCTTGGGCCGTGGCTGATGCCGCGCAGTTTCCTCGACAGCCAGGCGCAATGGTTCCCGGAGGGCAGCCTGGCGGACTTGCCGGATATCGAAGCCGATCGCAGCGCCTGGAACATCCTCGGTTGGGAACTCTCCCCAGGCGACGCGGTGTTCTTCCACATGCTGACCTTGCACGCCTCGGGTGGTGTCGGTGGCAATCGCCGGCGTCGTGCTTTCTCGGTGCGCTTCCTGGGCGATGACATTACCCACGCGCCGCGCCAGTGGAAAACCTCGCCACAGTTCCCCGGGCTGGAAACGCAACTGGCCAGCGGTGCGCCGATGGACCATGAACTGTTCCCGGTGCTGTGGCCAAGGGCTTGATGATTGAAGTGATGCGTGCCTGATGAAACCGCACGGCATCTGCGTTGTGCGGACCTGATAATAAGATCAAGAAGGTATCTATGAACGCTCAATCCTCACACCAGCTCAAGCGGGGGCTGTCGACCCGGCATATTCGTTTCATGGCGTTAGGTTCTGCTATCGGTACGGGGCTGTTTTATGGCTCGGCATCGGCGATAAAACTGGCAGGGCCTTCGGTGCTGCTGGCTTACCTGATCGGGGGCGCGGCCATCTACATGATGATGCGCGCCCTTGGCGAAATGGCGGTGCATAACCCGGTGTCCGGTTCGTTCGGCCACTATGCCAGCCAATATCTGGGGCGCTACCTGGGTTTTCTGACAGGTTGGAGTTATGCGTTTTCAATGCTGGTGGTGTGCCTGGCAGACGTGACGGCCTTTGGCGTCTACATGGGGCTGTGGTTCCCGGACACACCCGCGTGGATCTGGGTGCTGGGGATCGTGTTCTTCATCGGGGCACTGAACCTGTGCAGCGTGAAAGTGTTCGGCGAGATGGAGTTCTGGCTGTCGTTGCTCAAGGTGACCGCCATCATTGCCATGATCGTGGCCGGGGCGGCGGTGCTGCTAATGGGTATTCAGCTGAACAACGATGCAGGCACGGTGGCCAGCGTCTCGAATCTCTGGAGCCATGGCGGGTTCTTCCCTAATGGCATCGGGGGGATGATCGCTTCCTTTACGGTGGTGATGTTCGCCTTTGGCGGGGTCGAGATGATCGGCATCACCGCAGGCGAGGCCAGGGACCCGAAGCGGGTGTTGCCGAAGGCCATCAACTCGGTGCCGCTGCGCATCCTGCTGTTCTACATCCTGACCCTGTTCGTGCTCATGGCCATTTACCCGTGGACCAGCATTGGCAGCCACGGTAGCCCGTTCGTGCAGATCTTCAGTGGTCTGGGCATCAGTTCAGCAGCAACGGTGTTGAACATCGTGGTGATTTCTGCGGCTGTGTCGGCGATCAACAGCGATATTTTCAGCGCTGGGCGCATGATGTATGGCATGGCACAGAACGGCCAGGCGCCTGCGGGCTTTGCCGCGCTGTCGCGGTTTGGTGTGCCATGGATGACCGTTGCGGTCATGGGCGTGGCGCTGCTGTTGGGCGTGGTATTGAACTACCTGGTGCCGGAAGATTTGTTCCTGGTGCTGGCTGCGGTGGTCACCTTCTCGATTGTCTGGGTCTGGTTGATGATCCTGCTGTCGCAAGTGGCGATGCGTCGGGGCATGAGCAAGGAGGAGGCGGCGGCACTGGATTATCGGGTGCCGCTGTGGCCAGTGGGCCCAGCCTGCGCGATTGCGTTCATGGTGTTCATCTTTGGCGTGCTGGGTTGGTTCCCGGCCAGCCGCACCGCCCTATATGTCGGGGTTGGCTGGTTGGTCCTGCTCTCCCTGGGTTACTGGTTGTGGGGCGTGCGTGTGCCACGGCCAGTGTCCGCGAGCGCTTGAGGTACGGTGGGGGCGGGTTCACCCGCGAAGAATCCAACACGGTGTATGGCACCGGCTACGCCGGTGTTCGCGAGTAAACTCGCTCCCACAGAGTCACCACAGTCTTGAAGGCAGCTGCAGTACCTGTGGGAGCGGGCGAGCCCGCGAAGAATCCAACACGGTGCATGGCACCGGCTACGCCGGTGTTCGCGGGCATGCCCGCTCCCACAGGGTCACCACAGTCTTGAAGGCAGCCGCAGTACCTGTGGGAGCGGGCGAGCCCGCGAAGAATCCAACACGGTGCATGGCACCGGCTACGCCGGTGTTCGCGGGCATGCCCGCTCCCACAGGATCACCGCAGCCTTGAAGGCAGCTGCAGTACTTGTGGGAGCGGGTTCACCCGCGAAGAATCCGACTCGGTGTTCGCTCTTACTGCGCAGGCTTGGAGACCGATGTAGCCGAGCGCAGTGGCAGCAGGAAGGTCAACAGCGCCCCCATCACCAGCAACGCCGTGGCATACACGATCCCGGCTGTGAAGCTTTGGGTCAGGTCCTTGAGCCAGCCAACCACCAGCGGGTTCAGCGCCGAACCGATATTGCCGAACGCATTGATCACCGCAATGCCAATGGCCCGTGCCTTGAACGACAGCGCCTGGTCCGGGGTCGTCCAGAAAATCGACATGGCGGTGTAGGACCCGGTGGCCGCCATGCAGATCCCGCACAGCTGCACCAGCGGGTTGCCGGCATAGGCCGCGAACAGCCAGCCGGCAGCGGCCATCAGCATCGGCAGCACCAGGTGCCATCGGCGCTCCTGGCTGCGGTCGGAATGCAGCCCCCACATCACCATGCCGATGATGGTGCACGCCTGCGGGATCATCGCCAGAAAGCCAATGGTGCTGTTGCTGCTGCCGACGGCACTGATGCTCTTGATGATGAGCGGCGTCCAGACGGCGATCATCGCCAGCGTGTTGACCAGGCAGAAGTACACCAGGCTGAACAGCAGCACGGTGGGCGAGAGCATTTCGCGCAGCAGGCTGCCGGGCTCATCTTTTTCGGTACGGGTTGCAGGCGGTTTATCGGCGACCAGGGCCTGCTGCAGCTGTTGCTTCTCTTCCGGGCTCAGCCAGTGGGCCTGGGTTGGCGTGTCGTTCAGGTAGCCGAACACCACAAACCCCATGACCACCGAAGGCATGCCTTCGAGCAGGAACAGCCACTGCCAGCCGTGCAGCCCCCACACTCCATCCAGGCTCAGTATCAGCCCCGAGAGTGCCGAGCCGAAGCCTGCGGTAAACGGCATGGCGATCATGAACAGCGCATTGGCGCGTGCCCGGTACGCCGCCGGGAACCAGAACGTCAGGTACAACAGCACGCCAGGCAGGAAGCCGGCTTCGGTGATACCGACCAGCATCCGCAACAGGTACAGGCTGCTGGCATCGGTCGCGAACAGGGTCGCGGTCGAGGCCAGCCCCCAGGCGATCATCAGGCTGCCAATCCATCTGCGTGCGCCAACCCGGGCCAAGGCCATGTTGCTGGGGATGCCACAGGCGACGTAGGCGATGTAGAACAGTGTGGTGGCCATGCCGAACTGGGTGCTGCTCAGGCCCAGGTCGCCCATCATGGTCAGGCCGGCGAAGCCGATGTTGATGCGGTCGAGAAACGACAGCACAAAGCACAGGAACAGAAAGCCGAGCAGGCGCCTGGAGACTTTGCGCATCACGGCGTGCCGGGGGCTGTTGGCGGTTTCTAGCGTGGCAAGGGGAGCAGTGTTCGGGTGCATGGGGGGCGCCTGATTATTATTGGTTTAAGCGGCAACGGCAGGGCTTACAAGTCGTGTAGCGCCGACTGGGTCAGCGCAGTGAAGGCCTGGGCATCGCCGAGGGCATGGGCGCTGAGCAAGGCCAGCTTGGTCAGGAACAGCTCGGCCTTGGCCGGCGTGGCCTGGTCCAGGGCCTCTGCCAGTACGTCGTAAACCACTTCCAGGTCTGCTGCGGTCAGGGTGTTCATGGCGCTTCCTCTCAGTGTTTGCCCAGGGCGGTGTCGACGGCGGTGTGCAGTTGTGCAGCCGACAGCTGCAGCCAGCGGGCGCAGATGTGCTGGTCCGGGCGCACCAGATAGGCGCCGTGGCGGGTGATGCCATATTTGGCGGCCATGTGACCGCTAGCGTCGTCGATCAACTGGTCTGCACCACTGATAGCGGCTTGGGCGTTTCGTGCAATCGCGATGATCTCCAAAGGCACGCCGCTGCTGCGAATGGCCTTCACTTGCTCGACCAGGTCGCTCGGAATGCAATCGCTGTCGGTGAAGCTCAGCAGGTAGAAGCTGGCGCCCAGGCGGTCGAACAGGTAGTCGTCCTCGGCCAGCCGGATATTCAGCAGCGGGGCGCCATTGCGCGGCCCGGCCGTGAAACGTGAGTTGTCGTCAGCCGCACAGTTGAGCACCGAGTCGGCATAGTCGTGCGGCCGGGAGGTGCGCCAGTGGTACAACGGCCGGACGAACGCCTGGGTCAGCGACAACGACAACACCGCATCGCGTACCAGGCGGTAGCCCGCCGTGGGTGGCGCCATGAAACGGGTGCTCTTGCCAGCCTCGCTGATGATTTCCCGCGCGGCACTCACGCGTTCGCTGGAGTAGGACGGCAACAGCTTGGTGCCGGCCAGGCCCTTCAGGGTCAGGGCCAGCTTCCACACCAGGCCATGGCAATCCTGGAAGCCGGTATTGGCACCTCGCACGCCGAAGATCGGCAACAGGTGGGCCGCGTCGCCCGCAAATATCACGCGCTGGTGAATGTAGTCCGGCAGGGTCAGGGCACGGGCCGAATAGACCGAGCTCCAGTCCATTTCCCACTGCGGGTCTTCTACACCCATCATCTGCAGCTGGGCATTGATGCGTTCGCGCAAGGACTCTGGCTGCAACGCCTGTTCCGCAGTTTCGCCTGGCGGCAGCTGGTAGTCGATGCGCCAGATGTCACCCGGTTCGCGATGCATCAACACGGTGTTGCCTGGGTTCCAGGCTGGGTCGAAGTAGGCCAGGCGCTCGGTGGGCAGGCCGAGGTCGATCTTGATGTCGGCGATCACGAAGCGGCCTTCGTAGGCGGTGCCTTCAAGTTTCAGATCGAGCAGCGTGCGCAGTGTCGAGCGGGCGCCGTCTGCAGCCACTACCCAGTCAGCGTCCAGTTCGTAGTTACCGGCGGGGGTGTCGATGACCAGGCGGGCGAAATCGTCATGCTGGGTCAAACCGGTCACGCGATTGCCCCAGCGCAACTCGATCAGCGGGTTGGCCTCGGCGGCCTCGACCAGAAACTGCTCCAGGCAGGGCTGTTGCAGGTTGGTCATGGGCGCGAAGCGGTCGTCTGGGGCGTGTGGGTTCTCCATACGGAACACCAGCCGGTTGCGGTAGAACGAATTGCCACAGCTCCACGGCAAGCCAAGTTCGCTGACACGGCCTGCGACACCCACCTGTTGCAGGATTTCCATAGAGCGGCGGGTGAACACGATTGCCCGGCTGCCTTCACTCACTTGCCGCTCTGCAGCCAGCACCACGCAGGCGATGCCATGGCGGGCCAGGTCCAGGGCCGTGGTCAGGCCGATCGGGCCGGCACCTGCCACCACCACCGGTTTGCGCTCAGGGCGGGCAGCGCCGACGCTGGCGGTGTGGGCGGGGAAGACCTGGTAGTTGAAATAGAGAGAGCGACGCGGCGCGCTGTGGGGGTGATGCATGGCGGTGCACATCCTAATTCTTGTAGGTATTCAGGTGTGCAGATGACTGTACTTGAGGTGGCAGGGTGCGATGTCCCCTGTAGGGGACAATGCGGTGGCGTCATTCGTGGCTCAGTCCACCCACCGCCATAGCGGCTCATCCAGCAAGCCAACCCCACGCAACTGCGTCTGCCCCTGGTGTTTTTCCAGCTCCAGCACATTGCACCCCTCACACGCGGTCAACGCCTCGATCAGTGGCCTGCTGTGCGACACCACCCACACCTGGCTACGTTGCGAGGCGCGGATGATCAGCCGCGCCAGGGCCGGGAGCAGGTCGGCATGCAGGCTGGTTTCCGGTTCGTTCAGCACCATGAGCGACGGCGGCCGTGGCGTCAGCAGCGCGGCCATCAGCAACAGGTAGCGCAGCGTGCCGTCCGACAACTCGGCGCCACCCAGCGGGCGCAGCAGCCCGTGCTGGTGCAGCCGCACGCTGAACAGGCCGCCCGGTGGCGCATCGATCTCCAGGCGGCTACCGGGGAATGCGTCTTCCAGCGCGGCGACGAGGTCTTCCACCTCACCGATCTCGATGATGGTCTGCAGCGCCGAAGCGAGGTTGCGGCCATCGTGGTGCAGCACGGGCGAGCGGGTGCCCAGCTGGGGCTGGCGGCAGGGGGCGTCGCGGTCGATGCGGAAGTGGTCGTAGAACCGCCAGCTGTTGATGAATGCCCGTAGCTCGCCGATCTCTGGCGCCTGGCGGGGGCGGCCGACGATGTTGAAGAAGCTCTCACAACTGTCGGCATGCTGATCGAGCACCGCCCAGCTATTGCCCTCCCGGGCACGTACCATGGCATTCCTGCGCTCTACCAGCAAGGAAGCCGGCCGGTAGGCGCCGGCGCCCCAGATGGCTTCACTCTTGATCTCGGGGTCGAGCATGAAGGCGCTGGGGTAGGGCAGGGGAATCGGCAGGCCGAGCGAGATGGCAAAGCCGAAATCCTCAGTGGCAAACCCCAGGCGCAGGCGTTTGACCTCGCTCGGATGCTGGCCTTGGATGGGCACCTCACCGCGCTTCATGCGTGCACTCATCTCAGGCCCGGCCCACCAGGTCGAATCCAGTCCGCCTTCACGGGCGAGGGCTTCGATCACACCGCCCTGGGCGGTTTCGGCGAGCAGGCGCAGGGCCTTGTAGAGATTGGATTTACCGCTGCCGTTGGCACCCGTCACCAGGTTGAGTTGGCCCAGTGGCAACACGAGGTGGTTGATCGAGCGGTAGTTGCCGATGGCGAGGGTGGTGAGCATGCGGAGCGTCCCAGCTTGAACTGAGTGACCGATTGTGGCGGAACCGGGGCGGCGTTACTACCGCTGAACAGCGCGCAGGGGCCAGGGTTGTCGGGGCCGCATTGCGGCCCATCGTCGCGGTTCGTCGTCACGACAAGCGCGGCTCCCACAGGAACAGCGCAGGCCTGAGGCTGTTTAAGAAGCTGGCGCTTGTTACTTCTTGGCCATGATCCGCAGGATGCGCAGGAACAGGTTGATGATGTCCAGGTACAACGCAGCGGCACTGTCGATCGCATTGTCGACGGTGCGCTCGATCTGGTTGGCACGCCCCCAGTCCACGCCGATGTAACCGCAGAAGATCGCGGCGACGATGTAGTCCATGGCCGCCAGGTGGGTGCCGAAAAAGAACGCCTGGCCCAGTTCGACGATGATCGACACCAGCAGGGCGATGCACAGTGACGACGCGATCCGTTTGAAGAATGCCGGGAACAGGGTCCCCAGTATCATCATCCCCGCCGTGAGCAGGATGGTGGTCTGCACCGCCTGGATGATGTGCTCGTGCGAGTACCTGGGCAGCACCACCACCAGCAGCAGGCCGATCGGCAGCACGATCAGGTTGTAGCCTAGGAAGCTGTACATCGGCTCCTGCGAGCCTGAGAGGAGGGCGACGCCGGACATCGCCAGGACGAAGTAGCCAACGTAGAACAGTATCGGGGGGATGGCCAGAATGACTTCGGCCGGTACCGTGGTGACCAGGTACCAGTTCACCGCAAAACCCCACAGCAGCACGGCACCGAGTATGAGGTTGTAGGTGTTGGCCGAGATCTGGTGGTTAGTCCCGACCCGGTTGAAGGTATCGTTTTCAATCATGTGCTGGGCTTTCCCTTGCTGAATGTCCGTGTCACGACAAAGTCGACGGAGGTGGGGCACGCTGTCCTTGTCGATGAGCCACCATGATTGCACATGGCTGTATCACTATTGAAGAGACCAGCCAGGTCATGCCGCCCGCCGATGCCAGCCCTGAGCAGGGACTGGCGCAAGCCGATGTGCTGGTGCTCACGCAAATACAGGTAGCCTGATCAGAACACCGACCATCCAATCCGTGAACTGAGCAGCTCCAGCGCTGCCATGCCTGCAAGGGAGTTGCCCGCCGCATTCAGCTCCGGCGACCACACGCAGACGGTAAATTGCCCCGGCACGATGGCAACGATCCCGCCGCCCACGCCGCTCTTGCCGGGCAACCCCACGCGGTAGGCGAAATTGCCGGCCTCGTCGTAAAGGCCACTGGTGGCCATGATCGAGTTCACCTGTTGGGTCTGGCGCCGGCTCAGGACCTGCTCGCCGCTGTGCTTGCAGAACCCGTCGTTGGCCAGGAAGCAGAACGCTCGGGCCAGGTCCAGGCAACTCATTTGCAGCGCGCAGTAGCTGAAGTAGCTGCGCAGCACCGTCTCGACTTCGTTGTGGAAGTTGCCGAACGACTGCATCAGGTAAGCCATGGCCGCGTTGCGCGCACGGAACTGGTATTCCGAATCGGCGACGCGGGCATCGATCGCGATGTGCGGGTTGCCCGACAACCGACGGACAAAATCGCGCATCGACAACGTCGGCGCGGCAAAGCGCGACTGGTTGATGTCGCAGATGACCAACGCACCGGCATTGATGAAGGGATTGCGCGGGCGCCCGCGCTCGAACTCCAGCTGCACCAGCGAGTTGAACGGCTGGCCCGAGGGCTCGTGGCCCAGGCGCTGCCAGATGGCTTCACCGGAGTGGCCAATCGCCTGGACCAGGCTGAACACCTTGGAAATGCTCTGCACCGAAAACGGCACCAGGGCGTCGCCTGCGCAGTAGTAGCTGCCATCGTTGCCATACACGGCGATGCCCAGCTGCTGCGCTGGTACGTCGGCCAGCGCAGGAATGTAGTCAGCGACTTTGCCCTTGCCGATCAAGGGGCGAACTTGGTCGAGAATCTCGTTCAACAGCGTTTGCATGGAAGGCCTTGTCATCAGTCCCCGGACGACAGCGAGGGGGTCGCGTTTGTGACGATAATCAAGCCGGGCAGATCACAGGTTTGCACCAAAATGATGCAGGTGAGCATGCCGTATCGGCATAAATCGCAGCGATTCATCCTCTTTCTGCTGCTCCCAAGCGCTGCATGGCTTATCCTTGCGCCACGCAATCAACGTAGAAGCAGTGAATTAACGATGGGTTTTGAACAACTAGCTGAGTTACGTGACCGCCTGCGGTCTGAAAAAGAGCAGCAGGCAAAGGCCGAAACCCCGCGCCCTGCCAAGCGCAAGCCCGCCCCGCAGGCCAAGGCGCGTGAGCAGGACCCGGCGGTAGAAGCGATCTGGCCACTGCAGAAGCATTTCCCGTTGGCCTTCCCGGTCAACCCGGCCCCCAAGGTGCCGCTCAAAGAGGGCATCTTCAAGGATGCCGAGCAACACCTGGAGCTGCTGGGCATCACCAGTGAACAGCTCAAGCTGGGCATCTCGACCTGGTGCCGGGGCAATCGCTACTGGGCAAGCATGGTGGAGAACGCACCGCGCCTTGACCTGAATGGCCAGCCCGCAGGCGTTGTCACCGCCGGCCAGGCGCTGTATGCCAAGCAGCAAGCTTCACGGCAGCGCGGCAAAGGCCGTAAGGACCGTGCGAAGGCAAAAGCGGCCGCCCCGGCCCCTGTCGCCGAGGCCGCAGTGGAGCAAACCGCAGACTGAGTCCAGCCACGCTTGGCCCTGCAGCATTCAGATGGCGGGTGCAGGGCCTGGCGTATCTAGAGGAGCCCGTCATGACCTTGGTCGATCGCCTCAGGTATTTGCGCGTCGTTCTCGTCCTGGCTGGCTTCGCGTGCCTGGCTCTCTATCCCCTCATGGTGTTCTGGCCGTCCGGCTGGGCCTGGCACATCGGCCACTCCGACTACCCGATGATGATCGTTGGCATCTACGCGACGCTCGGCGTGTGCTTGATCCTGGCCGCACGTGATCCATTGGCCAATCTGAGCCTGATCTGGTTCACCGTGTGGTCCAGCGCCGTACATGGCGCAATCATGGCTGTCCAGGCAGTCACCCAGCCGGGGCAAATGGGGCACTTGGCAGGCGACGTGCCAGCGCTCTTCATCGTGGCAATCGCCTTGGCCATCTTGACGCCCCGTTCCAAACGGACCGCTCGGCCGCGGACACACAGTGGGCACTGAGCTCAGGCCTGATTGCACTGGCCAGGCAGGCCGGTATCGATGCACGGCTCGGCGCCTTCTGAGGCCGAATACATAGGGAAATAACGATGCATCCAAACAAATCATGCCCGGTGGTGCTGTCGAACACGATGCCACCGAAGCTGCTGTTGTTCCGGCATCCCCTTGCAGGCACGCAACTCCCGCTGAGGTGAGCAGCGGCAGAAGGTCAGCCCGTCACGCAGCCCCCTTGGCCTGCTGTTCCAGGTGCACCTGCAATGTCGGATCGATCTGCAGCGCGCTGGCCAGTTCATCCAGGTAGGCCCGCTCTGCATCCTGCTGGTCATCCACCAGCATCACGCTGGCCAGGTACATTTCCGCCGCCATGGCCGGGTCCTTGGCCGACCGCGCCACCTCGGCTGCGTCGAGTGGCTTGCTGACTTCTTCATCCAGCCATTGCTGCAGTTGCGGGTCGTCGGCCTGGCGTTTGATTTCCGCGTAGATCAGCTGTTCTTCCTGCTCGTCGATGCGACCGTCAGCCTTGGCAGCGGCAATCAGCGCGCGCAAGATGGCGTGGCTGTGATCCTCGGCCTCGGGGCCGGACAATTGGTCGACTGTACGCACCGCCTGTTGCGGGGCTGCCGCCTGGCTGCGCTGCCAGCTCTGATAGGCCTGGAACGCCATCATGCCCAGCGACGCCAGGGCCGCGTAATTGATGCCACCCGCGGCGCGCCCCTGGGGAGCGCCGCCAGCGCTGCTAGCGCTACCGCCACCCAACAAGCCGCCCAGCAGACCACCCAGGCCATCGCCGCCACCCGTTGCACTACCGCCGCCAAGCAGGCCGCCCAGCAAGCCACCCAAACCACCCAGGCCGTCTTGCGTTGACATGCCGCCGCTGCCTTGCTGCGCTTGCGAGCTCTGCCCGGCGCGAAGTAGCTGTTCGAGTAAGTCACTGGTGTTCATGGCGCTAACCTCGAGCGGTAGTCGATGCCCAGACAAGCAACGATAGTTCCCTGAAGGTGAAGCGCCATGACCGTCTGGCAGGAGCTGCCCGCGCTAACAATACAGCTTCAATGGCCGACTGCCTTGCGGAACTGTGTTGAGACAAAGGCGGCGGTCCACGCAGCTAGAGTATGCGGGACGGGAGTATCGGGCGCTGGCAAATTGGTCGGGGTCGGGTACTGGGTTTCATTACCTCCCACGTAGTCGCCATGATCACATTTCCAAGCATCCGGAATATGCCAGGGAGTTCTCAAATTACTGGGTAGCGGAGGCTGAGGCCCATAGCGCCCCAGCGCACCACCGTGATAAGGCGAGCCCTGGGTGATCAGTCCGGCTGCCGGGTTGCCGACAGGGAACGCGAGTTCCAGGACATGATCGCAGTGCGATGCAAGGACGGCTAAACTCTCGATTCGCGGTACCGTGGCCCGGTACGCTGTTGCCAGGCAATCGCTGCTGATTGCTCCTGCCATCAGGGTTACGTGGGCGACTGTTTCGCGTTTGAGCTTACTGATCGTTTCCAGAACCATTCGTGCTCCGAGGCTATGGGAGACAAACGAAAGGCTGGTGGCATCGCTGAAATAAAGGTCCAGATACTCGGCCAGCAGAGTGGCGCTGTCGATTGCCTCGGTATCTTCGAACGGGTAGTCCAGCACTGGAATCCAGCGAGTGTCGCCTGGCCAGAGGACACCTACGAACAGCGCATTATCGCCAAGGTCCAACAACTTCTCCCAATCGGAGAGGGCGAGAACCCCGTCAGTTCTATCTACGTTGAAGCCGTGGGTGCCGATCAGTACGTCTCGGCCGCGAATCTGAAGCAGAAATTCCTGCAAGTTCGGGTAATACCCCATCCCTTGACGCAGCATCACCTGCTTGGCCGGAGTGCCCCCAACGCCGTCAGCGCGCAAATCCAGAAACCAGGTCATGATGTTGCAGCCTCACTTGCGCAGGGATTGTGCTGTTTTGACCGCCGTGGACAATGCACTGGTCAGATCCTTCGCAATAGGGGCGACCGGCGTCGCGGCTAAACCCACGAGCAAGGCAGCCTCATAGCCATCAAACGATGTGGGGTAAATGGACTGACCCAGAAGCGCCAGGCCCACTGAAAGGACTACGGCAGTGGCCTTTGAAAAATTCCGGTAGTGCTGATCAGCCCTTGCGTAACATTCATCCAGGATGCTGGTGAGGGTGAGATCGAAGCGAGACCACTCGTTACTTTCCTTTGGATCAAGCGCATCACCTGAAGCAATCTTCTTTGCGATGGCTGTTAATAGATCGGCATTGACTTTGGTGACTTGGGCATAAGCCTTTGCCGTATGCTCGCTGAGGCGTAGTTTGATTTGCGCCTTGGCGATAGCTTTTTGTTGTTCTAAAGGAGTGCCATTCAACCAATTGGCACGAAGCGATGATCGAAGGCTTTCAAAACCTAACGTCTCGGGGGCTGAATGCGCTGGCCTGTTTTCCTTCGGGGTAGACGGAAAAAATTGCCTTGCCGTGGTTCTTATCGCGAAATAACCATAGTTTGACGTACCACCAAATAGGGTTTTGCTTGAATCAACTAATGCAAACGCCGCAGTGCCAAGGCCCGCCGCAGCAGTTATGTGCTGAGTAAGCGTATCGATCAACATGGTAAGCTCCATTCGCGTGCGAGGTGGGGGCTCAGACTTGGAACGGCGGTATCCAAGCTTACCAAGCTGGAGCATAGATGGAGATGGAAAATCCATCAACAGGTGCACGTAGGCCTGTTCAAGCCGTACGCCATGATCGCGCATCGCCGCCTCAAACTAGCGGAAACCGCGTAATCGTCTAGTATCAGCTTGCTTACATTACGCTGCGGCCGATGTGCATCAGGCAGCGCAATGAGGGGCAGTACGAGGGCGAAGTGTTTTAGCTTACGTTATAAGAGGGTGGCGTATGCAAACATTATTGGGGCCTGTTTTGCAGTTTCGCGGTATATCCAACGCTGTCTATAACGTCTCTGCGCTCATTGTCCTGGACAAGGCGGATGCAGATCCGGTTGCAACTGTAGTGTCTGGGGCCAAAGCCGGTTCTGTGACAGCAATTGCCGACATCCCACTGCTTGCTCCCCGTTATCGGGTGTGGCGCGCCGAATTCGAAATCAAGCAAAAGCTTGGCAAAGAAATAACCGTGGAGATTACCTTTGGTGGGGCACGCGCTATCTTCGTTGTGCCGCCCGAGGGGCAGCCCCCGCGCATGGCTTATGCGTCCTGCAATGGTTTTTCCGACCCAAAATTGATGGAGAAGGTCGACAAGAACAATGAGCGCTGGGATGACATGGCCTCCGCGCACAAGGTCAATCCTTACCACGTGCTACTGATGGGGGGAGACCAGGTCTACAGCGACGAGATGCGCGGTAGAGCGCCCTTGATGAAAGAGTGGTTCCGCCTGTCATTTAAAGAACGTGCTGATCAAGTTTATACCCAGGCAATCGAAGCAGAACTTGACGAGTTCTATAGCTGGCTCTACCTCGATCGTTGGAAGCAACCTGAACCAAAGCTCATGTTCGCATCGATTCCGACGATCATGATGTGGGATGACCACGATATCATTGATGGGTGGGGTTCCTACCCGGAAAATCTACACGCCAGCCCTGTTTTCCAAGGGCTGTTCGCTACGGCGAAACGATACTTCAGAATTTTCCAACAGCAACTGAGCCAGAACTCCCCCCATCTGGCGCCATCTGTTGAACAGCATCCGTGCGCGATTCCTGGTGTCGCTGATGGTTTTCACTTGGGCTTCTCCAATCTGGGGGGGCTGGCGATTATGGTTCCCGATCTTCGAAGTGAGCGCCATCCGGACCTGACCACACCCACGGTCAAAAATACACAGATTGTTTCGCAAAAGAGTTGGGATGCTATCTATAACTGGCTGGCAGGCGTGAAGCAGCACAAGCATATGTTGGTGATGAGCAGCATCCCCGTCGGATACCTGGACCTGCAGGCTGCTGAGAAGGCACTTGATCTGATTCCCGGCCAGCAGGAGCTGGAGGATGATTTACGTGATCACTGGCGTAGTCGTCCGCACAGAGACGAGCGTTTGCGGTTGATCATGCGACTTCTCGACTACGCCAGTGCTCCTGACGGCTGTAAAGTGACTTTGGTTTCGGGCGATGTTCATGTCGCGGGGGCCTGTGTGATTGAGTCGCGGCTTGCGGCGCACCGCACAGATGGGGCCGGGATGATCTACCAGCTTATTTCTACGGGAATAGTCCATCCATCGCCGCCGGCACTGGCGGTTTACTTTTTGGAAGCACTTGGCGCAAGCGAAGAAAAAATCGATTACCGGCTGACAGGATCGATGTTACCTATCGGATCCCGTGGTCGTTATTTGATCCCGGCGAGGAATTGGTTGGCAATCGAGCCTGATAGTGAAGCCGGGAAGTATCGGCTGTGGGCAAACTGGCACGTCGAAGGCTATGACCACCTCGTTACGCAGGTTATTGACCCGAGAAATGATCAGTCACCTTGAATGAGGTAAAGCCTGCTGGCGGGCAGCGGCAAGCAGGCTCATCGACGGCTACGAAATTTGAAGATGGTCGAATAGGGAAGTTTGCACGTTTCATCAATGAGTGCCCGTGTGGGCAGGCGAGGGCGGCGCTTTCTCGCCCCAGTTGCTGATGATGATTCCCATGACAATTGAACCGTGCGCGACATGCCGTTGCGAGCCTGTAACGGCATCAGAGGATATTTCATAGGTGGAAGCTTCTGGATAGTAGAGGGCAGACGAAACATCAATCGCTACGACAGATACACCGCCGAGTTTGGCTCCCCATTCCGCAACAGTCGCTCGTCGTGTTGACGCGCTCTTGATTGCCTTTATCTTTTCGGCGCCGCTGCAGAGCTCGGACTTTAGTTTGGATGTGTAGTCATTAAAGTCAAAGTTGGTGGGGTCGAGATAGAAATATTCTTTCAGGGGAAGCATTGATTTGAGGATTTTTTCAGTGGTCAGGGTTTGCAGTCCTGACTCAAGAAGCCACTTTTCTTCGGTTTTGATGAAGTCTGATTTGAAAAGTGCCGAGCTTGATTGGGTCTGGGCTCGGCGAGGTATCGAAAGCAAGGCGGTGCCTATGACAAACTTATACTCGGCGTGAAATAGTGAGTCTGCGAGTAGTTTGCTGATGGCTGTGCAGCCAACGTCGATAACGTCCGTCAGATTTTTTAGCTCAGGAGTTGGCGAACTATACAGCACTTGATAAATGCTGTTGGTGGCAGCAATAAGATTGGCATGTCGATCAGCAGGTTTTACAGGGGGTTGAACGGGTACCTGCGGTGTCTCAGGCTCCGCGACGGCTAGTGGAATCCACAGTAGCATTAGCACTGCTGATGTTCGCATTGCCGCCTCCTGACGATTGAAGTTTGGTAGGCTTATGCTCAAGGCCAGATGTGAAAACCAGAGCAGGGACTTACATAAAGAATGAGGCAGGACCGGAATGACTGCCTTGGTCGTCATGCGAGTACCTGTTAGATCGCGACGCGTTACCTGCACTATAGGCGATGCCTGACCCAGGCAGCCATTCCGGCGCTGATCGCTCAGTTGGGAACATGAGGCAACGACAGCCGTGGGGTGCCCTGCATAAGCCAGAATGCTCCATTAATATCCAGTTGAAATAATTGCAGTCGTGTCCTCTTCAAAATATTATAAATCCAATCCGCTGTCTTATCGCACCTGGGGATGGACGTGCATATATCGGTCGGCTAATCTGACAGATCAGCGTCGATGAGCAGGTGTAGCTCTCCGAACAAGAGCGGGATGTTGCTCCTCGTCACAGAAATGTGGGGAGGCTGTTGAGTTCGGAATTTCACCGCAAAGGTTGGCAGTCCTGCGCGCTGTTCCCTCCAGACATTATTCCCACGTGGCCTTTGGCACATTTTTTGGTGAAGTGCAGCGTTGGACTTCTCGCGCGCGAAGCTCGCCAGACGTGGAGTAGACAGCCATGCTAACCGCACTACAGAAACGAGCCGCCCAAGCCATTGTCAACATTTTTGAGACAGGGAGTGTCCTCGGTGATTATGGCAATGTCACCGTCATAAAGGGTGACTCTGGCCACCTGACATTCGGCCGATCGCAAACCACGCTATCTACGGGCAACCTGTACATATTGGTTGAGCGCTATTGCCAGAATCCCGGTGCACGCTTCAGTCAACAACTCCAGGATTATCTGATTCCGCTGAAAGCGTGTGATACCGAACTCGATCATACAGGGCTCCTGCACAATATCCTGCGCGCCACCGCCGACGACCCAGTCATGCGCGATACCCAGGATAATTTCTTCGACGATAAATATTGGCAACCTGCGGAAAAATCTGCTGAGGACATTGGCATCACTACGCCTCTTGGCCTGGCGGTGATCTACGACAGCACGGTGCATGGCTCCTGGGGCCTCATTCGTGACCGCGTCCTGCATGCCAAGGGAAACCCGGTAGCAGTAGGCGAACACGCGTGGATCGCGGCCTATGTCGATGCGCGCGAGGATTGGCTCGCCAATCACGACAATGAGGTCCTGCACGCCACCGTCTATCGGACGCAGGCCTTGCGCCAGCTGATCACCCAAGGGCACTGGGGGTTGGATCTGCCGTTGGTAGTGCGTGGCCTGGAAATTTCCACCGCCACCCTCAATGCAATGCCCCCCGGTTGCTACGACGGCCCACAACCCGGCAGCCGTGCGCTGGCATTGCAGACGCCTATGGCGCGAGGCTTGGACGTACGCCTCGTGCAGCTCGGCCTCTGCGCCCGTGGTGCGGACATCAAGGCCGATGGCCTGTTCGGCCAGACCAGTGTCGCCCGACTCAAGGAGTACCAGAAAGCCAAGGGCCTGGCGGCGAGTGGAGTCGCGGATGTCTCGTTAATCGTTCAACTGACTGAATGACATCGAGTCATCGTTGGCTGCGGGCTATCGTATGGCAGCAGGGTGTTGGCTATCTGGATTGTGCGGATGTTCAGTTCCTCGGCATTGCTCAGCGGCGCGACGCGGACGGTGTGTGATGATCACCATGATGAGGGTGTTATAGAGCAATGGATTTGGCCATTTCCGCCGTTCCAGCCCAACCGCTTTGCGCATAGACCGGTTTGCCCGTCTCGGTGGCGTGCAGGACAGCGAACGTGATGCCTCGGCGACCGAACTCGGCGTCAGCCGCGTGCATCAAGGCCGATGCCAGGCCTCGGCGGCGGTAAGCCGGCTGGACGTACACGTTCAACACGTACCCGCGCTTGTCCAGGGTTGGGTGCGAGGGATGGGGAGGCCAGTCAATGCTCATCAGGCCAATGGCGGCAACCGGCTGGTCGCCATCCAGGAGTTTGAAACCGTAATACCGACCGTCACCAAGCCGCTCCTCCAGCCACGGGCGAAAGTGCTCAGTCATTACGCGCAGTTCTTCAGGATTCCCTCCCGCCTCAAGAAACATTTGCTCGCGATGCGAGCAGATCATTTCTGCGTCAGAGGGCCCGACAGGTCGGCACTCCAGCCCGGAAAATCCTGCACATCCTTGTAGTTCGGTCATCGTTTCCCCCGTGTCAGCAGCATCGACTCATGAAGACGCAGCCTATGGCACCTTCAGGCGTATTTGCAATGCTCCCGGTTCCTCCACCGTTCCAGGTAATCAGTCATAATCGGCTACCGAACGAGGACTGAAACGCCATGAATCCTTACCTACAAGAAGTCATCGACCTGCACGTACTGATCGAAGCGCTCTTCGCCAGAGGGGAGGGCCAGGTTGAGGCCATGATCGAGCGCTTCACGCCGGACTTCTCCATGATCACGCCTACTGGCGTTCAGGTGTGCCTGCAGGATGTCGCAACCCTGTTCGCCAAGCGTGCAGGTAGCCAGCCAGGGTTGACCATCGAGCTCACCGGGTTGGAAGCCTTGGCGCAATGGCCGGATGGTGCCGTGATCCGCTATCAAGAGACACATCTTCTGCCCGGCCAGGACGCAAAGACACGGCTCTCGACGGCACTGTTCAGCCTTCAGGGAGATCGCGTTCTATGGCGCCATCTCCATGAAACCTGGGCGGCGTGATTTGCCGCTTGAGCCTCAACCCAGTCGATGGCAGAGGTACGCCTGGGTCTGGTAGGGAAACGCGATGGTTTCCTGGCCCCGCAGCGCCGGGTGCGTCTGGATCAGTTCGCGCAGTTGCCGGGTAACCTCGGCCTTGTCTGCAGGCGGCAGGCTGGCGATGAAACTGACGGACAGAATACGGTCCATGATCACCGTTTCGGCGCTGCCGAGGTGAACGTGCTCGAAGCAGGTCAGTTCAGGCGCCGAGAAACCTGAGCCGTCGAACGCAGCGCGCCATTGACCGGTATGAAAGCGCGGTGTATCACCCTCATAAGGGGTGATGATCCGGGTAATCGCCGCAACCCAATCGACCGATTCGTCCCGTACGTTCCACACCAGCCCCAGGCGCCCGCCGGGCGTGAGCACCCGATGGATCTCGGCCAGTGCCTGGGCGTCTGCGAACCAGTGGAAGGCCTGGGCGCACAGCACCACGTCGGCGCTGGCGGCGGGCAAGGGTATTGCCTGGGCTGTTCCGGCAAACACCTCGATGCCGGGCACACACTTGGCGAATTCCTGGCGCATCGCATCGACCGGCTCGACGGCCATCAGCCGGTCCGTCAGCGGCAGCAACAAGCGCGTGAACTTGCCGGTGCCGGCACCAAGATCGACCACTCGGGTCTGCCCGTTGATCATCAGCCTCTGCTGCAGCCAGCTGGACAGGGCCTCGGGGTAGCTTGGCCGGCCCTGGGTGTAAGTCTGGGCCTGGCGGGAGTATCCGGTCTGGGCGGCGTCATGAACGGAAGGCATGTTGGCGGGCTCCTGCTAGGGCTGGCGATGGGGGGATTATAGGAACGGTGCGGTGGCCTGGAGATGAAGAAACCCCTCTCAACGCGTCATGACATAGGTGCCAGGTGCGGGGCACAAGGGCCGGTGCTTGCGCGAGCCGAGCCGCTTCGGTGCCACCAGGCTGTCGCCCGAACGCTGTCCGATCCATTCGCGCCAATGCGGCCACCAGCTGCCTTGCTGGCGCTCGCCGGCATTCTGCAGCCAGTCTTCAGGTGCTTCGGCAGTGGCGGGTGCCGCGTAGTAGAACGACTTCGGGTTGCCCGGCGGGTTCACCAGGCTCTGCAGGTGGCCGGCATTGGACAGCACGTAGGTGGTGTCTTCGCCAAACAGTCGAGCGGTGCCGTAACAACCTTGCCAGGGGGTGATGTGGTCGGTGGTGCCGCCAACCACATAGGCGCCGACCTGCACCTGGGTCATGTCGATCAACTCGCCGGCAATTTCCAGGATACCCGGGTTGACGTAGGGGTTTTGCTGGATCAGGTCGAGGTAGTCAGCGTGCAGCTGGGCCGGTAGCTGCGTGGTGTCGTTGTTCCAGGCCAGGATATCGAACGCCGGCGGTTTGTTGCCCAGCAGGTAGTTGTTGACCCAGTAGCTCCAGATCAGGTCGTTCGGGCGCATCCAGGCGAACATGCGGGCCATGTCCTGGCCGCTCAGCACGCCTTTGCGCCGGGAGCTGGCCTTGGCCGCACGCAGTGCCGAAGGCGTGTTGAACAGCCCGAGGTCGGTGTCGTCCAGCGCCGACGGCATGTCGAGCACGCACACGGCCCAGCAGGTATTGGCGACCTTGTGGCCTTCGCCCCGGGCCGCCAGCCAGCCCAGGTAGGCCGCCAGGGTGATGCCACCCGAGCAGGAGCCCCACATGTTCACATCCGGGCTGCGGGTGATGCTGCGCGCCACGTCCACTGCCTGGTCCAGGCACAGAGCGTAATCGGCCAGGCCCCAGTCGCGATGCTCGCGGGTCGGGTTGCGCCAACTGATGACGAACAGGCTGACGCCGCTGTCCTGAATCCACTTGATCAGGCTTTTTTCCGGCGACAGGTCGATGGCGTAGTACTTGTTGATCTGCGGCGGCGACATCACCAGAGGCCGGGCAAAGACCCTTTCGGTGGTGGGGGCGAACTGCAGCAGTTCGAACATCTCGTTGCGAAATACCACTTCGCCCTTGGCCGTGGCGATGTTTTCCCCAACCTTGAATGGCGCGCTGTCGACCTGCCTCGGGAGGCCGCGGTTGTTCAGGAGGTCATGGCCAAATTGGCCGAAGCCCCTGGCCAGGCTCATGCCGCCGGTGTCCACCAGCTTGCGCAGCGCCGCCGGATTGCTCAGCGGGGAGTTGCTCGGTGCCAGGGCATCGGCCAGCAGTGCGGCGATGAAGCGGGCGCGGCTTTTCTCCTGGGGGGCAAGGTCGCTGGCGTCGATGAAGCGGGTCAGCTCATCCTTGCCGGCCAGGTAGCTCTGCAGCAGTGCACGCAGGAAGGCGTTGGATTGCCAGGCGGGATCGGCGAAGCGCTTGTCCTTCGGGTCTGGCGCGATGCAGGAGCGGCCACCGACGATGCCGCGCAGCGACTTCAGGTAGCCACCGGCATGAGCACCGGCCTTGAGCGGCGACTTGCCCACGGCCTTGAGCAGGCAGCAGGCCCAGTTGGCCAGGTCGGTCGGGCGGACGCTGACCAGCGGATTGGCCGCCGGGGTCTGGTTGGCAGCGGCGCCTATCAGCGCTTGCTGTTGCGTGTCGCCCGGTAGATCGGCCTGCTTGCGTGTGCGGCGCTTTCGGCCAGGTGCAGGGGCACGTTGGGTGAGGGGGGCGGTCTCGCTCGCTTCGGTGGATGTGCTCATGGCTGCTCTCGTGATTACGGGCACGGTTTTGTTGTGCACCGACTTTAAGGCAGCAGTGGTCGCGGCCACTTCTCATCGCACGTCAGGGAATTTTCATTTCATGACGAGGGAGTGCGTAGACCGCGGGTGGTGGATTAAATGTCAAAATTTCGACGTGTTTGGTGACTGGGCTTCTATTGCTTATTTTTTATCTCTGTGGCTCCCTTTTTCCCCGACCCCGTCAAATACCACCGTTTTTGATTCTTGGCGTTAACACCACGTCTTACAAAGCTTTTACTCTGAAGGGTTTGCAAGGCGCGATTGACAAGTTCAACCTGCAAATTTAATTCTTGTGCCAACCCGGTAGCAGATCTCATCGTATAGGGACCATCCAGAAGGTGGACCAGAACGTTCTGTGTGGTAGCGTCTAGGTCGCTGAATGCTTTTTCATCCTCTGGAGTGAGTGGTCCGACTTCGGGTTCTATTGTACTCTCGGTGGCGTCCAAGGCAGTTTTAGCCTTCGATTGAGCATCCTCGGCCTTCTCTTTCACTTCTTGAAGTTCTTTAATAATGTTAGTGCTCATGAGGCGGATGAACTTTTGTGCTGAAATGGACGCAATCAAGCAAAAGCCTATGAATATGAGGTACTTGCTCGCATCGAGGTCGGCACTGCTCAGGATGTCCCGAATCAATGTACTGGATATGGTATTTAAAAAGAGGGGCACCATAAAAGCAGCGCAAATACCGAGTAAGATGTTTTTGGCGGCACCCCATCCCCAACCGCCCCCATACAGGAGGTGGCCTGCGAACCCCCCCACCGCACCAGTGCCAACCAGCGTTCCCAGCAATATATAAAGCATCTTTTCTACCTGTATCTATATCTGTAGCTTTGCAGTGCGGCAGGCATGATCAAATTGGCAATCACGCCTGGCAGACTGCGGTTCTGAAACCCGCAATCTGCTCGCTTCAATGCCGATAGGTCGCTAATTACAGACCTTCAATAAAAAGCTCTTGAGCCTGATCAGCACATTCAAATGCTGCCTCAATTGCTTTTTGATTTGCTCGAGTAAGCTGACCCAGCACCTCGCGTAGCGCCTCCAGCCCTTCATCAAGGCTGTCAGCCTCCATCACGCTTCTAAGCACTTGCACATACCACTCTTGCCCAGGATACATACCGACACCGCTGCGTTCGGTCTGCCCGAACACTCGGTAGATCAACCGTCCTTGAATCATCATGTATGCAACCTGCAGCTCCAGGCTGCTCCACAATTCGTCACTGCTCCGCAGCGCGAACACAGTTGCAAGGGTTTGTGCGAGCAGGTATTGCCCCAGCATCTCTGCACGGTCCGAACTCTGATGCTCTTGTAACCGGGCGCTCACCAGCAAAAATGTGGCGAAGCAGGAATCCGTCAGTGTCGTAATGAGCTCCCGGCCTTGTGGGTTGTCCAGGCGCAAACGGGTAACGGTATCGTTGATGACATCGTCGTAGATTGCAGACAGAACGTTGTCCAGCAGGCGAGGCAGTTGAGGTTCGACTCGCCCCGCCGAGGCCTGCGCCTGTCGGCCCAGCGCCACCACCAACTCTTTGAGCATGTTGGTCATCACCAACACTTCATTTTCAGATAACTGATCGAAATATTGGAAGTCATAGTCGTTGATGTAGAGGTTCTTAGCTTCGCAGCGAATGCTGCGAATCTCGCTGATTGGAAACTGCTCAAGCTTCCTCAGCGTCCCCTTGGCCCATACGGCCTTTGCCGTGACTACCATGAAGTCCTTGGCAGTCTGCAGGAAGGTATTGTCGACGATCATCAGAATGTCGTAAGGCTTGATTCGGCCCGCCGAGATCTCGATGACTTTCTCGACTTTGTATACCTTGATCGACGGTGCGACCTGGATCTGGTGAGATAGCCTGTGCCGCTTGGCCACTGCATTGACGATTTGCAGTTGATCCTGCTGATAGCTGCCATCGAACGCAGGCTTGCGAACAGGCTCAGGCTCCGGTGCCGCATCGGGGGTAATAGCCTTAGCGATGTGGACAGGCTCTTCGCGTGCAACCGATGGCTGACTGGCTACAGGTTGCGCAACGGGTGCTTCAACTGTTTGTACTGCGGGCTCGGCAGGTTCCTGCAACTGCTCTGCCAGCTTTTCCATCAGTTGCAGCAAAACCTTAGGCTTCATGCTCGAACCCGCCATGCCGAACGCGCAGCCATTACCCAGCAACAGTTCAGAACCTTTGGTCGCCCGGCCCTGGGAAGTGGACTTGAACTCTTCCCAGGGCATGTGAGTTTTCGCCGAGGTGGTAGTCCAGTCATTTTTCCAGAACAACCCGTGCGAGGTAAACGCCAGGCCGTTTTTTGCCGAACCGAAAACTGTCGAGTCGACGATGGCGAATACTTTCACAGAGGAGGGCATGCCGTAGGACGCGGTGGCGTTATCGGCCTTCTTGCGGGGAATGTCCGGGGCGACGTAGAGCCCTTCGGAATGGAAGTTCTGCAAAACACCAAGTACTGTTTTTTCCATGACTGTTCTCACTGGATCAGCTGCGTACGCATTCATTGCGCACGGATTTCACTACGGGTCCGAGGGCAGGGCCGCGGGCGCGAATTTGATAACTATCAGAACTCTAGGTTATGGCTGGCTGGCGCTTCCGCCCATCAGTGGCGCATTGGGCGGCCTGCAATCGGGCCACCGCACGGGCTGCAGTCAGGCGGTCCCCCCCCGACTATCTGCCGCAAGGATTCACTGCTTGAATCTGTCACGCGCTTGCGACAAGTCGCTGGTATTCACCGTCCAGGTAGGTATCGACGGCCTCGATATCGAGCTTTCCATCCTGGTACCAGCGATTGAGTTCCTTGAGCGCCAACGTGCCAAAGCGCACCCAGGCAATAAGGTTCGAGCGCAGCATGAACTGGATCATGTCGCCGCCCGAGCGAATCGTCGCATCGGCGCCGTCGACGATGCAAAGAGTGCCGTGTGCCACCAGCAGCATCCGGTGCAGCTCGGGGTTGCTGGCCGATGGAATGCACTGCGCCCATTCCTGCTCGTGATAAAAGCGCTGCTTCACGACCCACATCACTCGGGTCAACATTTCGCTCAGCATCACCGGAATAGCCATTGCCAGCCCGTGACGCAGATCGTAACCCTTTTCGAATACTTGGACGGCGATCGTGGCGAAGGTTTGCCGATGCTTGCCGAACTCGCCAATGTTGATGAACTGCAGTAGCGAATAGAACGGAATCGGAATGCCCGACCCCCGCGTTTTAGCGCCGGATGAGCCGGCCACATCCGAGAGCAGATGACCCAGCCAGTTCATGAAGCCGCAGAATAGCTTGGCAATCAGGTTCAAGCCCTTTAGTTCGAAGGTATCGGTATCGACACTAATGATTCGGCCGCCATCGACGAAATGTGCAGTGCTGGTGAACTGGTCGAGGATCGAGAAGAACAATCCGACTAGGTCCGGCGAATGCGCCAGGCTCTTGATGTGGTGGTTGCGCGTGCTCATTTTGAACAGACCGTCGACATCACCTCCATGTCGATGGTCATAGTTGACCTTGTACTTCCTTTCCAGGAATCCAATCGCACTGGACACCGGGTCACTGCCTTTGTTTGGCCCTTCCCAACCATTCCAGGCCGCGAATTGCTGTACCGCCTTATCGGTCATGTCGTCTGTAAAGTGGGTAAGTGCTCCCTGACCAGGGAGGCCCACGAACAGAATGTCGACCAGGCCGCCGATCAGGCCGCAGGTACCTGCGATCAAGTAATCGTATTTGTCGCAGCGGGCACTCTTAAACGAGAACTCGTCTCTGATGCGCTTTTCCAGCGCAATGCGTTGGCTTGCGCTCATCAGTTCGCGGAACGGGTCTCGCGCAAATTCGATCCGCCGCCGCTGGGCATAGGCTGTGATCTGGTCGAGGTAACCAGCCCAATCGCTCCCATCCTCCATGTCGATGAAGTCGAGACGTGGAAGCGGTGTGTCGAGGTTTACGCTGTTTTTCTGTACTACAAGTCTGCTCTCGATAAGAAGCGCTTCGTCGTCGTCCACCTCGAACACGACCTGGTTGCCTTCCACCAATGCCTGAGCTTGCAGCAGCATCAGTTCGAGACGCTGGCGATTCTCTGCCTGCGTCGCCTGCAGGTTTTGCAGGGCACCATCGACCAGCCCGATATGGTTTTGCGCGGCGTTCAGCTGGTGCTTTTGCACCAGCATCGCCTGAGCCTGTTCGGTCAACACATCCTTCTTGCTCATGAGAATAGACCGAGCAGCTTGCCCTTGGCCTTGTCTGCCATATCGGCGGCGCCACCGACCAGTACATCGCTGACGTTGAAATAACCGACTGCTTCGAAGGCCCGGGCGAGGTTCTCCAGTGCTTTTGGCGAAGCGCCGGGTTTTATCGCGAGCTTGATTGTCTCGATCTGCTGACCATCCTTTTCTTGGGAGAATGAACGCTCTTCGTAGAACGCCCTGATGTAGTCGTATAGCTCTGCCTTCGTCGGTTCCTTGGTGAGCGTCCTGAGCTTGGCGTCGTCCAGGAAGCGAGCGCAGCGTAGTTTGTTCGCGCTGCTTTGGGTCGCATCGCACTTGTTGGTCAGCACGGTACCGGCGCCGGTCATCTGCCCCATCATGGCAGTAAGGTGCTGGATCATCTGGTCTTGTTCACCATGCTCTGCCAGGGCTTGGTTCAGTCGACTGGTGATATGGTTGAGATCCTGTATCAGCAGGGAAATGGTAGCCTGGGTCTGCTTGATGACCTCAACCAGCATAAGCTCGCGTCGTTTCGAGCGTGTCAGCTCGTCTGCACCGGTCAGCTTGCGCATGCCTGCATAGGCGCCTACACCGAGCAGCACGGCGACTCCGATACCGGTGGTCATGCCCGACAGGCCGAGTATGCCGCCCATGCCCAGAGTGGCCAGGCCAGACGTCAGACCGGCTGCGGACATACCCACCACCGATCCCGAGAGATACACCGCCGCCAGTGGGGTGCCGACAGCTGCTGCCTTCGCAGAAAGCAGCTTCAGCGCACTGACGATCTGGTCATCGGTAACGTCGTCCTTCAGCATGCTATGGTCGTTACGGATGGCCGCGACGGCGAGATCAATCTCGTCATCGGTAACTTGCAGGAGTGCCCGGTTTTTCTGCAGGAAGCCGAAGGTCTCCAGCGAGCTGCCGCCGGTGGAAAAGTACAGGTTGATCAGGTCTTTGGTCAGAGATATGTGTAGCGGCCTGATCTGCCCACGTGGGCAATGGCCATCCAGTTCCGCAAGCAGTGTTTCGAGCGGTGCCGGCTGGTTGAAACCGGTCATGTAGGCGCGCACAGTGAGGCGCGATTCAGGCTCCAGGTCCAGCCGTGTCATCAGCAGCAGGATCTCTGCGAACTCTTTTTCATCGATGACAGCGTCATTGTCGTAGGCCATGTTCACGATGACCTTGAGGTAGGCCACCTTGATCCTTTCGTCCATCTCCTCAAGCGGGATGAGCTGTTTTTCGTCCTGGAAGTCAGTGAAGTTTTCGATAACGCCCTGGAGCACGGATGCGAGTGCCGCGTAGTCGCAGTCACTTAGATCCTTGATGACCAGTTGGCTATTGTCTTTGCGCTCGATGATAAGAGAGTGCTCGAGCTTGTCCATGATCCCCGTGCGCAGCTGGGTGTACTTGGCGCTGCGGATCCCCTCATAGGGGAAATGGACAGGGTCGGCAAATCCAGAGCGGTAGATCAGTTGCTCGCCGGTGAACAACAGGCCGTCCTTGGCGGTGCCGAACAGGGTATTGTCGAAAAGCGCCACCACATTTCCGGGCAGTCCGTTGTAGGCGAATGCCTTGAGTGCGTTGTTCAGTTTGTTTTCGTCGATTCCCGGAGCAACGGAAATGTTCTTCGGGGAGATAGAGCCGAGGTTTTCGCGTAGATAGGCGCTAACGCTCATGGAAGGTCCTTTTCTAAGTTAAGCGAGTCGCGACATGCTAACTCGGATGATGGCATAATGCTATTTGGCTTTAGATGGTAATGACTAGCCGCAAGTGGCTCATGACTGGGCATCTTCCCGCGTCGAATAGGCACGTTTTAGTTCTGAAAACTCGCGGTACAACTCGTAACCCTTCTTGATCACCACCACGAGCCCAATGGCTGCCAGGAGATTTTTCATGGATTATTCCTTGCGGGTTGTTTGACGTGTTGGGGTTCATGCAGCGGTCTGACTTGACGGTGTCAACCGTGTCAGGGCAGGGTCACGATATTCAGGCTTTCCGGACGCAGCTAGAGTGTTCGCATGTACAGGTAAACAATCCAGGCAGGCTCTGAGGGCTGAGGCATGTCAAAAACGCCCGAAGTAGTCGAGGACTTGGCAGTTCGAGAGAGGGGACGAGTCTTCCACCCGGGCGAGGAGGGCGCTTACACCTTGGTCCACTGGATGTGGCGCTTTGGAAAGTGAGCCAACAGGTGTCGAAGCGCGCATGTCCTTAGCAACCTATGTGCGTCGCAAACTTTACAGATGAACCAATCAGCGTCGAGCAGAGATACGCATTAAGTGGCGTCGTCAGGGCAGATGGCCAGGCGCAGGTGATCGCAGATATGCCCGAGCTCGGTTGCCAGAGCCGCGAGCGCTCATGCAGTGCCTCATGGGGCTGTAGGGGGACTCAGTGACAGTCTGGCATTGAACTCGCCCTGAGACGCGCTACGCTTTTGGCAAGGATCTTTTCTTTTGCCAAACCTCCGCCCGTCAATGGAGTGAGTGAGCAGATGATTCGCAAATTCCTCCTTCTCATTGTCGTCGCTGTCCTTCTGGCAGCCTGTGGCGACGACTCCTCCCATTACGCGGTGTCCGACGAACACTGCCAGCCCGATCGTCTGAAGACACTCCCCAATAATCCCAGCCGGGATACGTTGGTCGAAAAGTGCATGCCTCGACCGTCGCCCTGAGCAGGGCGATTCAGCGTGCCGTGAAGGCCCTTTCGCAAGGGTCAAATGCCGTTGAGCATCGATGCCGAGTCGCCATCGACGGCGGGTAGGCCTTCGAGAAATGCCCTGACTTCCCGTTTTCCACGCAAATGCAGCACCGGTACCTGCGGCCCGGCCTTCTGGCGAACGGCTTCGATGCCTTGCCGATAACCACGGTCGAACGTCCACACGAACTTGAGAAACGCCATGTCGAGCTTTTCTTCACAGCCATCGGCACGATCCGGGCGAGGCTGGTTACGCAGCAGGCGCAGCAGTACCCGCATAAAGCAGGTAAGCCGCGGGGTGTCGAGCCAGATCACCAGGTCGGCACGTGGCAGGCGCAGGTCGAAGGTCCGGCGCGCATAGTTGCCCTCGCAAACCCAGGCATCGCCGGCGACCGCCTCGCGTACACGGTCGCGAAACTGTTCGGCGTCCGGCTCGGCCTAGCCGGGCTCCCAGAACAGCTTGTCCAGGTGCCCAACAAGCGGGCGAGGGTGGACTTGCCGCTGCCACCGTTACCGAGGATGACGATTCGTTGCATGGGGACTCCCTGTCGCAAGCAAACCGTCGATTTTATCCCTGTGTGCACAGACCTACAATTGGTCATGCCTCTCCGGATAATCGGTCTTCAGGTCTTACCTGCGTAATCGAGTCATCGTTCACTGTTGCTGGCTTTGCCGGTTGCGGTGTGCGCACCTTGTTCGCTATTCCAAAGGGCACATGCACCATCGGCAGATCCCCCGCAGCCGAGAACAAGTGACTGCGCTGGTCATCGAAGAACATGTGCGGCTTTAGAATCGACAACACCCGGTCTTTCTCCATCCCGCCAAGGAAGAACGACTCATCCGGCGACACCCCCCAGTTCTTCAGCGTCGTCACCACCCGCTCATGGGCCGGCGCATTGCGTGCCGTGACGATCGCGATACGCAGGATGCGCTTGTACGCGGGGTCTTGCGCCAACTTGCGGTCTTCCAGTTTGCGAATCAGCGACAGCTTGCGGTACAGGTCCGCCAGTGGCCCCGGCTGGTGCGGGATGGCCTTGCGGTCCCGCTCATGGGCCTGGAACTCATCCAGGTTCAGGCGCTGTTTATAGACGCTCTCCGCCTCGTCATCGGCAATCACGCCATCGAAGTCGAAGGCCACCCGCAACTCGGTGTCGATCTCGTCATCGTAGATCTTCGTCGGCAGCACCAGGCCCGCCGGGTAGTCGGCATCGATGGCCCGCTGCACATCGCCTTCATGGGCACTGAGAAACAGCGAGGCATTGAACGCCGGGATGTATTCGTAGGGTGAGCGGCCGGACATGAACGCGGCGCGGGTGATGTCCAGGTCGTAGTGATTGATCGAGCGGAACACGCGCAGCCCGGTTTCCGGCGAGTTGCGCGAAAGCAGCACCACTTCCACCGGCAGTTGCTCGGGGAAGGCCTTGTTGATGCTCAGGAAGCGGCGGATGAACGGGAAGGCCACGCCCTTGGGGAAGGGCACGTCGAGGTTCTTTTCCTGGTGCAGGCGATAGGCCTCGACACCTTCGTTCTGATAGATGTTGTCGGACACGGTCAGGTCGAACAGAGCGCTGGAGGCGACGCCGACGACGAGTTTCTGTTCGATGGGGTAGGGCATGGCTATATTCCTGAACCTGTGTCGGTCAATGTACGGTAAATAGCCAGGCTGGCCAAACCTCGGGAGGCCGGTCGGTGCCATCCTGGATGCTTCAGCAAGCGAATACAGGGAGCCCTGTTATCCCTGGTCTACCCTTAATCGATTCGAGCAGTCGGCGAGGTAACGACATGGCAGACACGGCAGCGCCGCCGTTTCTTTCCCGCAAGGAGCGCCTGGCCAGTGGCAAGGCACTGAGACAGCACACACCGTTCGAAGTACACGGCACCTGGAAGTCACCCGGCAGCCAGCGCGATGTCATCGCCATCCTGGAGGCGTCCAACCGCGACCGCCTGAAGGAGCTGGTGCCCATCCGCTACGGGCGCATGTTGCGTAGCCCGCTTGCCTTCCTGCGCGGCTCGGCTTCCCTGATGGCCCAGGACCTTGCCACGGGTCCACGCTCCGGTATCAACGTGCAGGCGTGTGGCGATTGCCACTTGCTCAATTTCGGCCTGTTCGCCAGCCCTGAGCGCAACCTGGTTTTCGACCTCAACGATTTCGACGAAACCTTGCCCGCCCCTTGGGAATGGGACATCAAACGGCTGGCGACGAGCTTTGTCGTGGCTGCCCGTGACCGCAGTACGCCGGCCGCCCATGCGCGCGACCTGGCTGTGGTCTGCGCGCGCGCCTACCGTGAGAGCCTGCGTGCCTATTCGAAGATGCAGCCCTTGGAAGTCTGGTACTCACGCCTCGACACCCAGACGCTGTTGGCGATGACCCCCAACGCCAAGGAGCGCAAACAGCTCGAGCGATTGTTCGAGCGTGCCCATAACCGTGGATCGGACTACGCCTCGCCGAAAATCGCCGAGCAGGTTGCTGGCCATCTGCGCATCATCGACCAGCCACCCACCATCCGTCATCTTGGTGACGCGGATTTCCTGGGCACCGTGCAGCAGAGCCTGAGCGAGTACCGCAACAGCCTGGCGGACGAACGCCGCGTGCTGTTCGACCGCTACCAGCTGGCCGACGCGGCCTTGAAGGTGGTCGGCATCGGCAGTGTTGGCACCCGTTGCTACATTGCGTTGATGCTCTCTGCCGATAACAGCCCGCTGATCCTGCAGTTGAAGGAGGCTGGCCGCTCGGTGCTGGAACCCCATGCGCCCAGGAGCCGCTACGACAACCATGGCCAGCGCGTGGTCATGGGGCAGCGCCTGATGCAGTCCTCCAGCGATATCTTCCTCGGCTGGATGCGCGGGCCTGGCGGTCGCGACTATTACGTCAGGCAACTGCGTGACATGAAGCTGTCGATGCCGGTCGAAGACGAGGACTTGACCCAGCTGGAGCGTTACGCCGCCATCTGCGGCCTGACCTTGGCGCGAGCCCATGCCCGATCGGGCGATGCAGCAACGATCAGCGGCTATCTGGGCAAGGACGACGCCTTCGAGCAAGCCCTGGGCAACTTCGCGCAGCTGTATGCCGATCAGACCAGGGATGACCACGCGGTGTTGGTCAAGGCAGTAAAGGCCGGGCGCGTGAAGGCAATGATCGAGGGCAAGTGACGGATGCATCCGCAACGGGAACGCAATATGGCCGACGCCAACAAAATCAAAAACTCTCGCCTCCCCATTCTGCAGGGCCTGTTGCCCTTGAACCCGAAGCAGATCCCCGCTGAGGTGGTCGCAGGCCTCACCCTGGCCGCACTCGCAATCCCGGAGGTAATGGGCTACACGAAGATTTCCGGCACACCCGTCGTCACCGGCCTCTACACCATGCTGGTGCCCATGGTGTTGTTCGCCATCTTTGGCTCATCGCGGCACCTGGTGGTGGGCGCCGACTCGGCAACCGCTGCCATTCTTTCGGCAGCATTGGTCGGGATCGCTGCAACCGGGTCGGATGAATACCTGGCGCTTGCTCAACTGCTTGCCTTGATGGCTGCCGGCCTGTTGCTGCTGGCCCGGCTGGTGCGCCTGGGCTTCATGGCGGACTTTCTGTCACGCACCGTGCTCGTCGGCTTTCTCACCGGTGTCGGGCTCCAGGTCGCCCTCGGCCAGTTGGACGGCATGCTTGGCCTGCCAGCGGCAGGCCATGGTGTGCCTGGCAAGCTCTGGTCAACGCTGCAGCGGCTGGACCAGCTCAATTGGCATGCCGTCGCCGTGGCAGTGCTGGTGCTGATCGTGATCCTCGGAAGCCGCAAACGCTCGCGCAAGATACCCGGGGCGCTGATCGCCGTGGTGGGCGCCATCGCGCTCAGCTGGCTGTTCGACTTTGCCGCTTACATGCCGGTGCTTGGCCCGGTGCCCAGCGGGCTTCCGCACATCGGCTTGCCCAAGGTGCAGTGGAGCCTGGACCTGCTCGGCCAATTGTTGCCGACGGCGTTTGCCATGTTCGTGGTGATACTGGCCCAGAGCGCGGCGACCTCGCGGGCCTATGCCTGCCGCTACAACGAGTCGTTCAGTGAAAACACCGACCTGGTCGGCTTGTCGATCGCCAACGTCGGTGCCGCGCTGTCGGGCACCTTCGTGGTCAACGGCAGCCCCACCAAGACGCAGATGGTCGATAGCGCCGGCGGGCGAAGCCAACTGTCGTTGCTGGTGACTGCATTGGTCGTGCTGTTGGTGCTGCTGTTCCTCACCGCGCCGCTCGCCTATCTGCCGGAGCCCGTCCTGGCTGCGCTGGTGTTCATGATCGGTATCGAGCTGACCGACTTCAAGCACCTGAAGAACATCTACAGAGAGCGCCGCAATGAATTCTGGGTCGCCCTGATAACCCTCGTTACCGTGGTGCTGGTGGGGGTGAAGGAGGGCATCATCCTGGCCATGCTGCTGTCCATCATCGACCACCTGCGCCGGGGTTATCACCCGAAGAACGTGCTGCTGGCCACTGCCGAGTCCGGGAAGCTGCAACCAGTGGTGTTGTCCAGTGGCGCCCAGGCGCGGCCGGGGTTGCTCATCTATCGCTTCACCCACAGCATCTACTACGCCAATGCCCGCCAGTTGAGTGAAGAAGTCACGCAATTGGTGAAGCAGGCAACGCCCGGTTTGCGCTGGTTCTGTATCGACTGCTCGGCGATCGATGATGTCGACTATTCAGCCGCGGAAACCATCCGCAGCCTGGCGGCCACGTTGAAGGCCGAGGGGGTGCACCTGGTGCTGGTCAATGTCATGTCGGATGTTGCCGACCACTCCCGCTACTACATCAAGCAACTGCTGGGTGAGCAGGCGATCTTCCCGCAGCTGGATGATCTGCTGGCTGCCTACGAGCGTCATGTGCAGGAGCCCGCATGAATTACCGGTCGTTACTTCTCCATCGGGCGGGCTACAACGCCTGATAGCGCCCCTCGAAGTCACTCGCCAGCTGCTCCAGGGTCACGCTCCCCAGGCGCTCCAACAGCAACGCCTGCGCCGCGTCGAAGGCATCGGTCAGCGCCGCATTCACCGCCTGTTCCACCAGGCACTGCGGGTGGTCGGTCGACAGCCCGATGGCGAAGATCGACGCGCCGCCCAGGGCCTCATGGATATCCAGCAAGGTGATGTCGGCCAGCGGCTTGGCCAGCGTCCATCCGCCCCGGTGCCCCTTGACCGAGCTTACGTAGCCTTGCTCCTTGAGCAGGGCCATGGTCCTGCGCACCACCACCGGGTTGGTCCCGAGCATTTGCGCGATGGTTTCCGAGGTGGCGGGTTTGTCGTGCCGGGCCATGTGGATCAGCACGTGCAGCATGCGGGACAGGCGGGTGTCGTTTCTCATGGGCAATCGGCATTCGGGAGATACCGGGCAGCCTCACACGAAACAACAAAGGTTACAAGACCATTGACGCATTGCCTTCATGTAACTTACGTTGTGTCGTGAGTTCCATGAGCGGGTCTTTGGCCCTGGGAGATTGAGCAAATGTTCGACGTGATCATTGTGGGTGGCAGCTATGCCGGTGTTTCTGCGGGGTTGCAGCTGGCGCGGGCGCGCCGCAAGGTGCTGGTGATTGATGCAGGCGTGCGGCGCAACCGTTTCGCCCACAGCTCCCATGGCTTCCTCGGCCAGGATGGGCGTAACCCCGGTGCAATTGCCGAAGAGGCGCGTGACCAGTTGCTGGCTTACCCGACCGTGCAGTGGCTGACCCAGTCAGCGGTTTCGGCAGTGAAGGAGGGCGGCGAATTCGTCGTGGGCACAGCAGATGGCGCACGATTCAGTGGGCGACGCTTGATTCTGGCATCCGGTGTGGTGGATGAGTTGCCTGCGATCCCTGGCTTGGCGGAGCGCTGGGGCCAGAGCGTGTTCCACTGCCCGTACTGCCATGGCTACGAGCTCGATGGCGGGCCGATTGGCGTGCTGGCAGCTTCGCCGGTGGCGATCCATCACGCCATGATGCTGCCCGACTGGGGGCCGACCACGTTCTTTCTCAATGGCGTGTTCGAACCCGATGCCGAGCAGCTGGCGCAACTGCAACGGCGTGGTGTGCAGCTGGAGCGAGAAGGCGTTGTAGCCGTGGAGGGAGAGCGCCCCAATGTGACCCTTGCCAGCGGCCGCGTGGTCGAATTGGCGGGGCTGTTCACCCAACCGCGCACGCGCATGGCCAGCCCGTTGCCGGCGATGCTCGGCTGCGCGTTCGAAGACGGGCCGATGGGGCCGTTCATCAAGGTCGATGCGCTGCGTGAAACCAGTGTGCCGGGGGTTTTTGCCTGTGGCGATGCGGCAGTAGCGGCTGGCAATGTGGCGATCGCGGTGGGCGAGGGCGCCAGAACCGGTGGCGCGGCTCATCACTCATTGATCTTCCGCTGACGCGCTTGGATGTGGGAGCGGGCGTGCCCGCGAACGATGCGACGCGGTGGATGGCACCGGCTTCGCCGGTGTTCGCGGGCGAGCCCGCTCCCACAGGGGCCGCGTCAGATGCTAAAGGGTTGCAAGCCAGTCCCTCATCGACCCCATCTATCAACCCATCCACCCTATCAATTTGACTGCGACATTCTGCCTCAGTAACGTGCGCGGCTCTTCGTTGTAGCCCCAGAGACCACCCGTTTTGCCTTCCCCCTGAACCACCCCCGCATTATCCCGCAACCCGTAAATTCCTGACTTCCGGCATGCCTCTGGGCGTGGCTGTTGTCCCTGCGTTCGAGTTTCTGAAATGTCTGTCAATGCCCCCTCCCGGATCACCGAGCTCGTCATCGAAGCCGGTGCCAAGAAAGCCCTATTGCCTACCCGCGCGTTGCTCATCCTCGGCTTTCTCGCCGGCGGCTTCATCTCGATGGGCTTCATCCTGTCCATCCATGTCAGCGCGATGATCCCCGGGCAATGGGCTTCGCTGGGCAACCTGCTGGGCGCTGCGGTGTTCCCGATTGGCCTGATCCTGGTGATCCTGGCCGGGGGCGAGCTGCTCACCGGCAACATGATGAGCCTGCCGCTGGCCATGTTCGCCGGGCGCATTCGCCCGGTCGCCGTGGCGCGCAACTGGCTGCTGGTGACCTTGGCCAACCTGCTGGGTGCACTGTTCGTGGCGTACTTCTTCGGCCACCTGCTCGGCCTGACCGAGGGCGCCTACCTGGACAAGACCGTTGCAGCCGCCACCAGCAAGGCCAGCGCCGACTTCGTCCATGCCTTCGTCTCCGGCATCGGCTGCAACTGGCTGGTGTGCCTGGCGGTGTGGCTGGCCTTTGCCAGCCGTGAGATGAGCGGCAAGATCCTCGGTATCTGGTTCCCGATCATGGCCTTCGTCGCCATCGGCTTCCAGCACGTGGTGGCCAACATGTTCCTGATCCCGGCGGCGATCTTCGCCGGTTACCTGAGCTGGGGCGCGCTGATCGAGAACCTGGCCGCGGTGTTCCTCGGCAATGCGGTGGGCGGGGCGATCTTCGTCGGCCTGGCGTACTACGTGTCGTTCGGCGTTCCAGCCCAGGAGCAGATGACGGCGCAGTAACTGCGGCGTATCGCTCCTGCACATAGGCTGTTGTTCGCGGGGGCTCAGAATGACCCTTGCAGCGTCACCATGAAGTTGCGCGGTTCGCCATAGAAGTTGCCCCATGCTGGCGCGCCAATGGTGGCGTAGTACTTCTTGTCGAACAGGTTGTTGCCGTTGAGTGCAACGGTCCAGTGCGGGTCGATGCGGTACTGCACGCGGCCGTTCCACAGGGTGTAGCCCGGCTGGGCCACCTTGGTGCTGCCGGTCTTGCGGAAGTTCTCGCTCTGGCTGTTCAGCCCCGCGCCCAGCGTCCAGCGTTCCAGTGCGCCGTCGAGCTGGTAGTCACCCCAGACCTTGAGCATGTGCCGCGGTATGAAGCTGGAGGTAAAGGTCAGCTCGGTCGGGTCGGTGTCGTTGATGGTTTTCAGGTACTTGGTCTGGGTGTAGGTATACCCGGCGAGCAGTTGCAGGCGTTCGATCGGCGCGCCGCTGATCTCGGCCTCGAAGCCCTGGGCGCGGACCTTGCCGCTGTCGGTGTAGCAATAGCCGTCACCCGAGCCCAGGCAGGTGTCGGCGTAATCGGTTTCGGCGCGGTGATCTTCGACAGTGCGGAACAGGTTGAACGCAGTGTTCAGTGCGCCATCGAGCAGTTCACCCTTGATGCCGATTTCGTAGTTGGCGCCGGTCTTCGGCTGCAAGGCCTGGCCCTGGGCATCCACCAGGTTGCTCTGCGGCTGGAAGATGTCGGAATAGCTGGCGTAGGCGGTCCATTGCGGGTTGAGGTCGTAGAGCACGGCGGCGAACGGCGTGACCTGGCCGTTTTCCTCGCTGCGATTGTGCACCCAGTAATCGTAGGCCTGAGTGTAGGAGTCGCTCTTGTTGCGGTACCAGCTCACCCGCGCACCGAGCACCAAGGTCAACGGCTCTGCCAGCTTCAGGCGCAGGTTGGCGTAGGTGCCGTATTGGGTGGTGGTGGAGTCGGTCGGCTCGCTGCCACCGCGGATCGGGTTGACCAGATAGTCTGCCGAGGACGGGTGGGGGAAGTTCGCCGACGGATCGAAGGGGTTCTGGCTGCCGCTCAGCGACATCAGGGCGAAGTAGTCGTGGGTTTTCTGGCGGCTGGCATTGGCACCGATGATCACTTCGTGCTGCAGGCCGAAGGCGTCGAATTTGCCATCGACATAGCTATCGAAGCCGTAGTCGGTCTGGTCGTAGTCGAAGTTGCCGGCATAGCGTTTCATGCTGGCACTGGTGGCACCGACCGGGACCGTACCTTCGGAGTAGCCGTACTCGATGTCCTGGTCGTTATGGGTGTAGACCGAGGCGAAGTTCAGGGTCCAGTCGTCGTTGAAATAATGCTTGAGGTCGGCGAAGCCGGTGACACGCTGGCTTTGCTGGCTGTTCCAGCTGGCACCCAGGCAGGTGGAGCGCGACAGCTTGAGGTCGCTGCCGTCGGCGTAACGCGGCAGGCCATGGTAGCAGGGCGAGGCATCGACATCTTCATAGGCCAGGCCTACGCCCAAGGTGGTGTCGGGCGTCACATCCCAGTCGAGGGCGCCGTAGTACACCTGGTCCTGGCGGTCGGCATGGTCGTAGAAGTACTGGCGGTCCTGCACGGCGGCCACGGCGCGGCCGCGCACGGTGCCCGAGTCGTTCAGCGGGCCGCCCACGTCCACCTGGCTGCGGTAGTTGTCCCAGGTACCGGCGGACAGGGTCAGTTGGGTGGTGGCCTTGTCCTGGCCGCGCTTGCGCACGAAGTTCACGCCGCCGGCCGATGAGCCGGAGCCTTTCATCATGCCGGCCGCCCCCTTGAGCACTTCCACCCGGTCATAGAACGCCATGTCGCTGGAGAAGCTGTTGGCCTGCACGTAGTTGCCACCCACGTCCAGCGGCACACCGTCGTACTGGTACTGGCCGTCGAGGTTGAAGCCACGCGAGTAGAAGTACTTGCCGCCCATGGGCGAGTCGTACACGGTGATGCCCGGGGTCTTGTCCAGTACCTGTTCGAGGGTGTTGAGGTTCTGGTCGTCGAGCATCTTGCGGGTCATTACCGTGACCGACTGTGGCGTTTCCTTCAGCGTGTGCACGCCTTTGCCAATGGTCACCGCGCGGGCGGTGTACGACTGGGTGCCTTCGCTGGTTGCATCGAGCCGGTTGGCATCGATGTTCAAGGGCCCCAGTTCCATCGCCGCGTCATCGCTGGCCGGCACCAGGACATAGCCGCCATTGCCCAGGCGCCGGGCCTGCAGGCCGCTGTTGCCGAGCAGACGGGCCAGGCCTTCGTCGATGCTGTAGCTGCCCTCCAGGCCATTGCTGGTCAGGTGACGGGCCTGTTCGGTATCGAACGAAATGGTCACGCCGGCCTGGACACCGAACTGGGTGATTGCGTTGCCCAGCGGCCCGGCGGGCACATGGTAGGTGGTCTGGCTCTGGGCCAAGGCATTGCCGGGCATCAGCAGCAGACCGGGGGCGCTGGCAAGGGTCAGGCCGAGCACCACCCGGCGTACGGCGTGGCTCAATGTGCTGGTTGGGGTGGGGTGAACATGGGGCATTGCGTGATCCTTCCGTGTCATGGCAGAAAGTCGCTGTCGTCGCGGCTTGTGTCAGGGACGGACGAGAATCGAAATCAGCAAGGTTCGCAGTGAAGTTTTTTCCACAGGCGATTCAGGCGGGTTCCACACTGACCCAGTAACGGCTCAGGTAACGCACCCGTACGGGCAGGGTCTGGTCGAGGTTGGCCAGGGCAATGTCGGTATCGTCGATGCGAAATGCCCCAGAGATGCTCAGCGAGCGTATCGACGCGGCACAGCGCAGCACCCCGGGCCGGTAGCGCCCCAGTTCCTCGATGAAGTCAGCCAGGCGCCAGTCGTTGACGCTGAGCATGCCGTGCTGCCAGGCGGTCGAGTCGGCGGGCAGGGGCAGGGCGGGGCTGATGTGGTTCTGGTCGAAGCTGGCCTGTTGCCCGGCGTGCAGCTGCAGCAGGCGCTCGAGGTGGTGCTGCGGCCGCACCTCGACAGCAGCCTGCAGTACGCCGACGCGGGTTTGCCCCGGCAGCTTGCGCACGCTGAATTCAGCTTCCCGGGCAACGATGCTGCCGTCATCGGTATGCACGATGAAGGGCCGCTGCCGAGGGTCATGGGTGACCCTGAGCAGCATCTCGCCACCGTACAGTTGGATCGTTCGCAGATGCTGGTCAAGGCGAACGTCGAGTGCGGTGTCGACGTTCAACTCCAGGTGCGAGCCGTCTTCCAGTTGCATCGAACGCCGTTCGCCAGTGCCGGTGCGCTGCTGGGCGAGCAGGGCGCGATAAGGCAGCTGATCGGCGGCCAGCCAGCTGCCGCCGCCCATGGTCAGCAGCAGGCCCAGCACTTTCAGCACGTCGCGGCGCTGCGCCTGGGCGGCACCGAGGCCTTTCAGCGCTGCCTGTGCAGGCACCCGTGCCCACTGTTGCTGGAGCTTCTCCACCCGCGCCCAGGCCGCGGCATGCTCCGGGCTGGCTTCCAGCCACTGGCGCCAGGCGTGGGTGCGGGCAACGTCGTTGGCACCGTCGTTGAGTTGTACATACCAGGTGGCGGCGGCTTCGAGGGTCTTGAGCTCCAAAGGGGTCAGGCCTCGACCAGCAGCAGGCAGCGGGTCATGGCGCGGACCAGATGGTTTTTCACCGTGGTCACCGACACCTCGAAGCGTTCCGCCGCAGCCGCATAGGTCAGCCCCTCCAGTTGCACGGCAAGGAAGATATCGCGGGTGCGCGCCCCCAGCTCGTCGAGCAGGCTGTCGATCGCGACCAGCATTTCGATGATGGAAAGGCGGATTTCCGGTGATACCTCGACAGGTTCCGGGCGCAACGCCAGCGCTTGCAGGTAGGCTTGCTCGATGGCGCGGCGGCGCACCTTGTCGATCAGCAGCGAGCGGGCGATGGCGCTGAGGTAGCTGCGCGGCTCACGGATCGGCAGTTGGCTGCGCGCCGTCATTACCCGCAGGAAGGTGTCTTGGGCCAGGTCGGCCGCATCGGCGGCATTGCCCAGGCGCATGCGCAGCCAGTGCTTCAGCCAGCCGCAGTTTTCGCTGTACAGCCGATGAATAGCTGCGTCATCGAGCGCCGACATAGAGACCAATCCATAATCTAACTGGGAATTGTTCGCATTGTTGCGGCGCAGGTCTGCAATTGCAAGTGCTGTCAGCGGGTTGCTTTCAACGCTTGCGGGTTGGCGACGTTCTTCGGCGCCCCTTCGGAAAATGCCAGCACATTGTCGAAGGCATCGCCGAAGTACAGCTCATAGCCGTTCTTTTCCACATAGCCCAGGTGCGGCGTGCTCAGCACCCGCGGGTGCGTGAGCAGGGGGTGGTTCGGCTCGAGTACCGGCTCCTGTTCGAATACATCCACTGCGGCGAAGCCCGGCCTGCCGGCGTCGAGTGCCTGCAGCAGGGCCCCGGGTGCAATCAGCTCGGCGCGGCTGACATTCACCAGCAGGGCATCAGGTTTCATCCGCGACAAGTCGTCGAAGGTCACTCCATGGCGTGTGGTATCTGACAGCCGCAGGTTAAGGCTGACGATATCCGCTTCGGCAAAGAACGCCTTGCGTGATGTCGCCGCCCGGTGCCCATCCGCCTCGGCCGCTGCCCGGCTGCCGTCGCTGCCCCATACCAGTACTGGCATGTCGAATGCCTGGGCATAGCGCGCCAGGCGCTGGCCGATCTTGCCGTAGCCCCAGATCCCCAGTACCTGGCCGGCCACCGCCTGGCCCAGGTTGACCTGCCAATGGCCTTGCTTGAAGGCTTCGATCGCCGGTACCAGCTGGCGGCGGGCGTTGAGGATCAGCGTCCAGGCAAGCTCGGCCGGTGCCACTGGCGAGCCGCGGCCTTCGGTCACGAAGATGCCGCGGGCCGTGCAGGCTTCCAGGTCCAGGTGGCCAGCGACCTTGCCGGTCTGGCTGATCAGCTTGAGGTTCGGCAGCCGGTCGAGCAGGGCAGCATCGATGCGCGTGCGTTCGCGGGTGAGGACCAGGGCGTCGGCGTCGGCGAAGCGGGTGGCCAGTTCGTCCAGCGAGGCGGGCTGCCTGTCGTGAAACACGCTCACTTCATGCCCGGCCAGGCGCTTGAAGCAGTCGAGTGAGCGGATTACATCCTGGTAGTCATCGGGAATGGCAATGCGCATGTCGATCAATCCTGGCGGTCACTGTGGGAAGGGGGTGGCACGGCGTGGCAATACCCCGGCCATACACTTGAGCACAACCCCCAGCACCACCGCCACCCCGGCACTGACAAAGATCGCTTCGTGTCCGGCGCTCTGTTGTTGCAAGGCCACGAACGCCGGCGCCAGCGCCGCCGCCGTCACCTGCAGGATACTCACCCACGGCGTCAACGTCCCGCGCGGGTCGTTGCTGGCAATCGCGCCCATGTAGTAGGTCAGCGCCAGCACCCAGCCAACGTTCATCAGGAACAGCGCCACGCACAACTGCTCGGCATCCTGTGCATGGCGCGCCAGCAGCGCGATCGACAGCAGCACCAGCAGCGAGCCGAAGCCGATCATCGGCCCACGCCTCACCCGTGCGCCCAGCACGCTGGGCAAGGCCCCGCCGGGCAAGCCGCCGAGAATGCCCAGACCGAACGCCCAGCCCACGTCCACCGGGCTGATGCCGCGCTCGCGGGCCAGTTGGTCGACAAAGCCCCAGATGCAATAGATCGCCAGTTGCAGGCACAGCATCCCCAACAGGGCATACCGCCCCAGGGTGGCACAACCGTCGCCGCTCTGGGGCACGGGTACCGGCGCCTCGCGGTGCAAGCGTCGGGGAATGGCCAGCGCCACCAGGGCGATCAACACGAACCAGAAGCCGATGCTTGCCACGGCGCCACGGTTGCCGAACACCTCGGCCAGCTGCGGCATGCAGGTGGCGTACAGGGCGAACACGGCGGTCTGGATCAGCAGCGACAAACCATACGAGCGATCCTGCCCCGGCAGCCGCCCCAGCCCGCTGATCGCACCGGCATACAGCACGCCGGTGGCGATGCCGCAGGCCAGGCGGCACAGCACCAGCGTGGTCAGTGAGTCCAGCGTCGCACTGAGCACATTGAGCGCCAGGGCGGCGAACGCGCCCGCCAGGTACAGGCCACGGCCACCGAAGTGCCGGCCCAGCAGCGGCAGTAGCAGGCTGCCGAGCAAGGTCCCGGTCATTTCGCTGGACAGGATCCAGCCTTGCTGGCTCAGGTCCAGGTTCAACCGTTCGGCCACCAGGCCGATGAAGATCGGTTGCACGCCAATGATGATCAGCGCCGTGGCGGCGATGTAGATCAGGGCGGCACGCAAAAGCAGGTTGTTCTTATTGTTGTGCATTGGAGTTTCCCGGGTGGCGCTTCAGGTTCAGGCGTGGGGGAGGGTGCCTGCGTCATGGGTGATGCGGCCGTTCATCACGGTCAGCGCCACATCGGTCTTGCCGATCTCATAGCGATCAAGCTCGAACAGGTCCTGTTCGAGGATGATGATGTCGGCGCGCTTGCCGGCAGTGATCGAGCCAATCTCCTTTTCCAGCCCCAGCTGGTAGGCGCCATTGAGGGTGTAGGCCGCAATCAGTTGCGGGATGCTCAGGCGTTCGTCGGCATCGGGCATCACCGGCGCATTCGGCTCGCCGCTGAGCTGGCGGGTGTGGCCCGACTCGATGTGTTCCACCGGTTTGTGCTGGCAGCGGCACTGGCAGACCAGGCCGTCCATGCCGATCGACACGGTCACGCCCTGGTCGATGAAGGTGCGGAACTTGTACATCGAAGCCCAGCGCTTGAAGCCATACGACTGCTGGATCGCCTCGGCGTAGGCATCGACCACACCCCATTGCAGCTGGGTGTTGGCCATGACGCCGATGCGGCGAAAGCGCGGGATGTCGTCGGGGTGGGTAAGGAAGGCGTGGGTGATCACATGGCGACGGTCACGCGGCGGATTGCGGGCGTTGGTCCGCTCGAACACGTCCAGCGCCATGCGCACGGCGGCATCGCCCACGGCGTGCACCATCACATCGATACCGGCGGCATCGGCCTGGCGGACGTGGTGCTCGAATACGGCTTCCGGCATGGTCGTCGAGCCGCAGTGCGGCTTGTCGCAGTAGGGTTCGAGCAGGAACGCGGTGTGGTTGAGCTCAGTGCCGTCGAGCATCAGCTTCAAGGTTTGCGCCTTCACCAGCGGCGAGTCATAGCGCCTGCGCATGCCTTGCAGGATGCTCACCGGGTCATCCTCGGTGCCCATGTTGATGTAGCTGCCGACCACGCGCAGTTTCAGGCGCTCTTCGCGTTCCAGCTGCTGCAGGGTTTCGTACAGCAAGGTCTGGTCGCCGGCCGGGTCGAGGAAACCGGCGTCGAACACCGTGGTGATGCCGGCAGCGACCAGCTTTTCTTGCCAGAACGGGATCGAGCGCAGGTACAGGTCGATGCCGGTCGGCAGGTAGCCGGCTTCGCTCAGGCGCTGCATCAGCAGCGAGTAGGCCGCGCAGTCGATGATCACGCCAGTGGGCTCGCCGGTGACCGGGTCCTTTTCGAACCAGCTGGCGCCTTCTTCCACGGCCGGGGTATCGCGGTCGATGCCGGCCGCCTTGAGCGCGTAGGTGTTGACCCACATGGTGTGGTAGTCGGTGGACAGCAGGCACACCGGTTTGTCCGGGCAGATGTCATCGAGCACTTCGCGGCGCAGCATCTCGGCCGGCATCAGCGGCTGGATCCAGCCCATGCCGGTGATGGCTTTCTCGCCGGGGTTGGCCGCCACGTAGCGCTTGAGCATGGCCAGCACTTCGTGCGGGTCTTCATGGTTGATCAGTGCCTGGAACGCAAAGGCGGTGCTGGAGAAGTGCCAGTGCGATTCGACGAAACCCGGCAGCACCAGCTTGCCGGCGGCGTCCAGCAAACGCGTGGTGGGGCCGGCATGGGCCATGACGCTGGCGTGGTCGCCAACGCAGAGGATGCGCTCGCCCTGCACGGCCACGGCGCTGGCCCATGGGCGGTGCGGGTCGACGGTGTAGATGCGGGCATTGTGAATGATGAGATCGGCGGTGGTGGTCATGGCGGCTCCCTGGGGCAAAATGCCGCGCTAGTTTTGTGTCGATAAAAAGTTTTAGTCAATAAAATATTTTTGCGGATTGGCTTTGCTGTATGCTGGCCACCGGTTTTGACAAAGGGTTGCGAAGTGAGCGGATTGCGCGAGCAGCAGAAGGCGCTGCGCCGGGAGACGATCAGCCGTACGGCGCTGGGCCTGTTCGAGAGCCAGGGCTTCCAGACCACCACCATGGAGCAGATCGCCCGCCTGGCGGCGGTGTCGGTACCCACGGTGTTCGCCTATTTCGGCAGCAAGCAGGAGATCCTGCTGGAGAAGCTGCGCGAGGCCGACCACCGCGCGGTAGCGGAGGCGCGCAGGCGCCTGGCGGAATTCGACCAGGCGCTGGATGCGTTGTGCTTCTACGAAGCGCAACTGACCGATTACGCCTTCGAGGTGCTTCCAGCGCCGCTGTGGCGCGAGATTCTGCCGCCGTTGCTGCCCTTGCTGGGTAGCAAGCAGCGTGATGTGCCCGAAGCCTACAAGCGGGTCAACGACGCGCTGGTCGAGGAACTCAAGCACCTGCTCCAGGACCTGTGCGACAGCGGCAAGCTGCGCGCCGACCTCGATGTGGGCTATGCCGCGTTTCTGATCAACGACTACGGGCACTTGCAGCTGCTGCGCCTGTGCAGTGGCGAACCGCTGGACCTGGCGGTACACCGCGAGGATGTGCGCCGGTTCATGGGCTTCTTGCTGGCGGGTATGCAGGGTTAAGCAACCAGCGGGAAGGCCTTGTGTCAGGTCTGATTCAGGGGCCAGCCCTGATGATGCTCCACCAGAAAATCCACAAACACCCGCACCCGCGCCGGCATCGCCGGCCCGCCGACGAACACCGCATGCAGCGGCTCGCGGTCGCCCGGGTTGTATTCCTCCAGCAGCGCCAGCAGTTGACCGTTTTTCAGCTCATCGGCTACGGTGAAGGTCCCGATCCGCGCAATGCCCGCCCCCAGCCTGGCCAGTTGTGCCAGCGCCTCGCCACTGCTGCACTCGATGTTCCCCGTCACCTTCAGTGAAAAATCTTCCCCCGCCAGGCGAAACGGCCAGTCCGGTGCTGCCCGCCGGAAGTTGAAGCGCAGGCAGTTGTGCTGTGCCAGGTCCTCCGGCACCTGCGGCGTGCCACAGCGTGCCAGGTATTCAGGCGAAGCCACCACCACCTGGCCGGTATGGCCGATACAGCGTGCGCTCAGCGAGCTGTCCGGCAGCGGGCCAAAGCGCAGCGCCACATCGGCCTGGCCGCCATGGATATCGGCGATTTCGTCACTCAGCGTCAGGTCGATCACCACCTGTGGGTAACGGGCGCTGAATGCGGTCAGCAACGGCACCACCGTCAGTCGCCCATGCCCCAGCGCCGCGCTGACCCGTAACCGCCCGCGCGGCACGCCCTGGTCAGTGATCGCCTCTTCGACTTCGAGCAGGTCCGCAAGGATGCGCCGCGCCCCGCGCAGGTACGCCTCGCCTTCGGTGGTGAGGGTGATCGCCCGGGTGGTGCGCAGCAGCAGGCGCGTGCCCAGGCGTTGTTCGGCGCGGGCAATGATGCGGCTCACCGCCGACGGCGTCAGGCCCAGCACGCGTGCGGCGGCGGACAGGCTGCCTTCATCCACCACCCTGGCAAACACCTCCATCTCCCCGGATCGCCCGTGGTAGTCCATCTGTGCCTCCAGCGCAAAGGTGATTGCCGAAAAACCGGTCTAGTGCATTCAAAAGCTTGATCGTAGCATTCCCGTCATAGATAAGGAGCCTTGTATGCGTATCAATCCCCCTCTCGTGGCACTCGCCATCGGTGCCTTTGGCATCGGTGTCACCGAGTTCGCCCCCATGGGCATGCTGCCCAGCATTGCCGCTGACCTCGGCGTGTCCATCCCCGCCGCCGGGCTGCTGGTCAGCGCCTACGCGGTCGGCGTGCTGCTCGGCGCGCCACTGATGACCCTGGCCACCGGCAAGATCCCGCGGCGCTACCTGCTGATCGGGCTGATGGCGATCTTCACCCTGGGCAACCTGATGTCGGCGATGGCGACCGATTATCAAAGCCTGATGGTCGCACGCATCGTCACCTCGCTTAACCATGGTGCGTTCTTTGGTGTCGGCTCGGTGGTCGCGGCCAGCGTGGTGCCACCCGAGAAGCGGGCTGGCGCGGTAGCGGCGATGTTCATGGGGTTGACCCTGGCGACCATCGGCGGCGTGCCGCTGGCTACCTGGTTCGGTGAGCTGCTGGGCTGGCGCACGGCATTCTGGGGTATTGCCGGCCTGGGCCTGGTCGCGATGGTCTCGCTGTGGTTCGCGCTGCCCAACCTGCCGCTGCCGAAAAGTGGTGGTGCCATGGCCGAGATCCGTGTGCTCGGCCGAGGGCCGGTATTGTCGGCGCTGGCGCTGACCGTGGTCGGCTCCAGCGCGATGTTCACCGTGTTCACCTACATCGCGCCGATCCTGCACGCCCAGGCACAGGCGTCGACGACCTTCATCACGGCCATGCTGGTGCTGTTCGGCATCGGTTTGACCTTGGGCAACATGTGGGGTGGCAAGGCGGCGGATCGCTCGATCGAGCGAACCTTGATGGTGTCGCTGGCGGTGCTGATCGCTGTGCTGCTGGTGTTCCCGGCCACCTTGGGCTGGTCGCTGCCGACCGCGGTGGCGATCCTGGTGTGGGGCATCGCCAGCTTCGCCCTGGTACCACCGCTGCAGATGCGCGTGATGGAAGCTGCCAAGGACGCGCCGAACCTGGCGTCGGCGGTGAACATCGGCGCGTTCAACCTGGGCAACGCGATTGGCGCGGCGCTGGGTGGCGCAGTGATCAATGCGGGGTTGGGGTATCCGGCGGTGTCGTATGCCGGGGCAGGGATGGCGGTGCTGGGGCTGGTGCTGACCATCGCCTGGCGGACGCGGCCGCTGGTGCCGGTGCAGCAGGCGGCGGTATAACTGACAGTGGGCTGCAAGGCAGCCCCCTTTCTGTAGACTGGCCCAGCCCCGATAAGGACATCACCATGCACCCCACCCAGGCCGATATCGAAGCCCTGCTCTCATACCAATCCCGGCTCTACCCCAATGCTGTGGCGATCAAGACTTACACCCTCAAGGAGGGCAGCCGTTGGCCCGACTATGAAACAGTGGTCAGTGACTTTTATGAAGAGGCCGGCAGGGACTGCTGGACCGACATCAACTACCGGCCCAACGCCGACAACCTGCTCAGCGCCCCCGACACCATCGCCCAAGCCACCTTGCCCCAACTCCAGAGCTTGCTGACCTACTGCGTGCGCGGTGAACGCTTCTGTGACGGCCACTGGGCGGCAATGATCGAAAAGGGCCACGTGCTGCGCATCCTCACCCGCTTGGCCGCGTTTGCCTGAGGGCACGCAAATCAGCCGTCAAGGCAGGCCGTTGCGACCGTGGGCTAGGTACCCCGAGCGCTGGCTGAGGCGCTCGTAATAGGCGCTAACGGCAGTTAACCGGGGGTGGTCTATCGGTGTGGCGAACCAGCGCTGCACCGACAGGCCGATGGGGATGTCGGCCAGGGTAAAGCGCTCGCCGGCCACGAACGCGCCAGTCGCGGCCAGTTGCCGGTCGAGAATGCCCATGTAGCGTGCCCACTCTGCGCATCCCGCAGCCAGTGCCTGGGCATCCTGATGCGCGGGCGAGTGGCGCACCCGTGACATGAACGGGTAGCTCCACGCCCGGTTCAGGTCCGAGGCCTGCCAGTCGATCCACTGATCGATGCGTGCTCGTGCCTGCGCTTCGCCAGGGTAGATGGCCGCATCGCCGTAACGGTTCGCCAGATAGCGGATGATGCTGTTGGATTCCCACAGCGTGAAGTCGCCGTCCTGGATTACCGGGACCATGGCGTTGGGGTTGAGCGCGAGGAATTCAGGCGCGTCGGTGGGCTGAAAGCCGCTGCCCCAGTCTTCACGCTCGAACGGAATGTCGAATTCGGCGCAGGCCCACAGCACCTTGCGAACGTTGATCGAAGAAGCCCTGCCCAGTATCCGTAACATGCAGTCGTCCTTGATGGGGGGAGCGCTGATCGTCGACGACGGTAGCGTTTCGGTCAAGCCAGATCTGAAGCAGACATTCACCCCCAGCTCTGGCAAGGTAGAACGCCCTTCAAGCCAGGCTTGCATCGCCCCATGGATGCCTTTTACCTCATCGCCCTCGGCGCCATGGTCGCCGGTTTCGTCCAGGGCCTTTCCGGTTTTGCCTTCGGCATGGTCGCCATGTCGTTCTGGGCCTGGGGCCTGGAACCGCGGCTGGCGGCATCGCTGACCGTGTTCGGCAGCCTCGCCGGCCAGCTCATCGCCGTGTTCAGCGTACGGCGCGGCTTCAGCTGGGCGCTGCTGTGGCCGTTCGTGCTCGGCGGCCTGGCCGGCATCCCGCTGGGAGTATGGGTGCTGCCGTACCTGGACATGCTCTGGTTCAAGGCTGTGTTCGGCACGCTGCTGGTGCTGTGGTGCCCGTTGATGCTGCTGGCGCCGCGCTTGCCACGGCTGCCGGGCAACCGCCTGGCCGATGGCGCGGTGGGCCTGGTGGGTGGGGCATTGGGCGGAATCGGTGGCTTTACCGGCACAGTGCCTACACTGTGGTGTACCTTGCGCGGCTTCGAGCGCGATACCCAGCGCGCGGTGATCCAGAACTTCAACCTGTCGATGCTGCTGGTGACCCTGCTCACCTACCTCGGCACCGGGGTGGTGACCCGCGACATGCTGCCGGCGTTCGGCGTGGTGCTGCTGGCCATGGCGCTGCCGGCGCTGCTGGGTACGCGGCTGTACCTGGGGATCAGCGAACTGGCGTTTCGCCGGGTGGTGCTGGGGCTGCTGACCACCTCCGGGGTGGCCATGCTGATGGCGTCGCTACCGGCATTGTTGAGCCACTGAGCGCTTGCCTGGCGGCCCTTAACTTGGCACCCTTTGCGCCGCATCGATCCTCCGTGCCGTAACAGAAGGAAACGCACCGTTGAGTTGGGACAAAGTCGGCAAACGCCTGGTCGCCATGCTGCTTGGCCTGATGGTCTTGCTGGTGGCCTATGTGCTGCTCAAGGGCCAGTCACGGCTCGAGGCGACCCTGACCTACGCCTACCTCACCTATCCCAGCCAGTTCAGCGAGCGCATCAGCAAGGCCAACGAGCAGCTCAAGTACGAACAGTTGCAGCCGCGCATCAACCGCATCGGCGACGGTGCATTGAACCCATACCAGGTCGACAAGCTGATCGAACTGGTCCAGGCACCTTATGTGCAACTGTTCGCCAAGCCTTTCGAAGCCGGGTTGGTCGATCACCGCACCGGCTTGCTGATCGACCTGCACAACCGTGGCGACAGCGACGTGCGTGAGGTGAAGATCCGCCTGCCAGCCAAGGGCCTGGTGCAGGTGCGTGATGCGGCGGGCAACGACACGCTTTATGAAGCGGCGACGGCGCAGGTGGAGATACCGGCCATCGAGAAGGGCGGGGCATGCAAGGTCTGGGTGTATTTCGATGCTGACTATTCGCAGATTCGCCAGGGCGGCGTCGGTGTCAGTTTTGCCGGTGGCGCGGCGGATGTGCGGGTCTACCGCGAGTTCACCGGGTTCCCGGCGCTGGTGGCACGCTACAGCAGCGAGCTGGTGGGGCTGCTGGGGGTGTTGCTGCTCGGCGTGCTGGGCATGGGGTACGCCTGCCTGGCCCGGCGACGCACCCTCGCCTGATTACACCTGCACCGCCGCGAAGAGGCCGGTGCAGGAGTACTCAGGCCGGAACCATGGCAAACCCTACGCCAAAGCGGTTCCAGGCATTGATGGTGGCGATGGCCAAGGTCAGGTTGGCCAACTCGGCCGGCTCGAAGTGCTGCTGCAGCGCTTCATATTCCGCTTGCGGGGCGCCCCGCTCGGGCAGCCGGGTCAGGCACTCCACCCAGGCCAGTGCGGCACGCTCACGCGGAGTGAAGTAATTGGTTTCCTGCCAGACGCACAGGGTCTGCAAGCGCGCCTCGGTCTCGCCGGCCTTGCGCGCATCATTGGCATGCATGTTCACGCAGTAGGCGCAGCCGTTGATTTGCGAAGCCCGCAGGCGCACCAGCTCCAGCAGTGAGTTTTCCAGGCCACTCTTGGCCAGGGCCTGCTCCAGGCCGACCATGGCCTTGTAGGCTTCCGGCGAGTGTTTGGCCCATTCGATACGGTTGTGCATGCTGTGCTCCAGGGAAGGCGTGGTGGACATGGCGCTACCTTAGCGCCCGCCATCCATTGGCCCGATAGCCAATCGTGCGCTTTGCCGGGAGGCCAATCGGGCCATTAAGGTGGCCACTGACCTGCATCCAATCTCTTCATTTCTACCCTGACTGCCTGGACAGGATAATGGCCGGGTCTTGTCTGGGGAGTATCGATTCGTGATGAGAGGGGCGTTGAACCTGTTGCTGGTGATCTTGCTGGCATTGAACCTGAGACCGATCCTGACCAGCATCGGCCCGTTGCTCGAGCCGATGCGCGCGAGCACCGGGCTGGGTTACCAGCAGGCGGCGCTGCTGACGGCATTGCCGGTGCTGTGCATGGGCCTGGTGCCGTTGCTGCAGCCCTGGCTGCGGCGCTGGATCAGTGAACACGGCGGCATGCTCGGCGGCCTCGGCGCCATTGCCCTGGCCTGCCTGTGGCGGCTGCAACTGGACAGCGCCTGGGCGCTGATCGCCAGCGCGGTGCTGGCCGGGTTGGGCGTGGCAGTGGTGCAGGGCATGATGCCGGGCCTGGTCAATCGCTGGTTCCCCAGCCGCCTGGCCGGGACCATGGGCCTGTATTCGGCGGCGCTGATGAGTGGCGGTGGCCTGGCGGCGGTGCTCGGCCCGCATATCAGCGGGCACTTCGGCCACTGGCAGGCCGGGCTTGGCCTGTGGGCGATCCCGGCCGTGCTGGCGGTGCTGGCCTGGGCCGCACTGCGTCCTCGGGAAAGCGCGCCAAAGCTGGCCGGCGCCACGGGCGGGCACTGGTTCGGCACACGCCGGGCCTGGTTGCTGGCGCTGTACTTCGGCCTGATCAATGGCGGCTATACCAGCATGGTCGCGTGGTTGCCGGCCTATCACCTGGAACACGGTGGCACTGCGCAAGGTGGCGGCGACCTGGTCGGCCTGATGACCATTTTCCAGGTCTGCGGTGCCCTGGGCCTGCCGCTGTTGCTGCGCGGCCTGGCCGACCGTCGCCCGGGCTTGTGGCTGGCGCTGTCGATCCAGCTGGCGGGCTTCCTCGGCTTGCTGCTGGCGCCGACGCTGGCCATGGGCCTGTGGGTCGCGATGATCGGCTTTGGCCTGGGCGCTTGCTTCAGCCTGAGCCTGACCTTGACCCTGGAGCACCTCAAGACACCCGCCGAAGCCGGCAGCCTGGCGGCCTTCGTGCAGGGCATCGGCTTCATCATCACCGGCATCATCCCGTACATCACCGGTTGGTTACGCGATGTCAGCGGCGACTTCCAGGCATCCTGGACGTTGCTGACCGTCACCGTGCTGGCGATGCTGCTGGTGACCGCCTGTTTCGCCCCGCGCGGCTATGCAGCGGCTATCGCCCGGCCGAAGCAGGGTGGCCAGGCGGCGCTGGTCAACTGAGGCGTTGCAGGGTATCGCGGACCCGGTCCAGCGCCGGGTCGATATCCAGCAGTTCGATGGCGCCGAAGCCCAGCAGCAACCCATGGCGCACTGGGGCTTCGCTGAAGAACGGTGCCAGCGAGTACAGGCCGACTTCCACCTTGCGGGCGAGGTTGGCCAGCAACTCGACATCCACCCCCGGCCGCGCCAGGGCGCTCAGGTGGAACCCGGCACTGGCGGGCACGGCGCTGAACCAGGGTGCCAGGTCGTCACCCAGCCGCGCCAGGATGCGCTCGCGGCGGCCGCTGTAGATGTCATGGCAGCGGCGGATGTGCTTGTTCAGGTGGCCCTCGCCAATGAACCGTGCCAGCGCCCACTGCAGCAAGGTCGGGCTGTGCCAGTCGCTCAGGTGCTTGGCCACGCAGGCGGCGCTGAGCACCGCCGGTGGCAGCACCGCGTAACCCAGGCGCAGTTCCGGCAGCAAGGTCTTGGAGAAGGTCCCCACATACGCCACCAGCCCTTGCCGGTCGAGGCGCTGCAGGGCGTCGGCGGCCGGGCCCTGGTAGCGGAATTCGCAGTCGTAGTCGTCCTCGATGATCAAGGCGCCGAGCTCGGCGGCCCGTGCCAGCAGGGCATGGCGGCGGGCTTCGCTCATTGGCATGCCGAGCGGAAACTGGTGCGAAGGGGTCACGTAGATCAGCCGGGTGCCCTCGGCGATGTGCGCCACGCACATCCCTTCATCGTCCACCGGTACTGACTGCAGCTTTGCCCCCAGGGCCAGGAACAGCTGGCGTGCCGGCGGGTAGCCAGGGTCTTCCATGGCCACCTGGCAGCCGGGCTCGACCAGCACCCGGGCGATCAGGTCCAGGGCCTGCTGGGCGCCGTTGCACACCAGCACGTCCGCCGCACTGCAATGCACGCCGCGGGCGTAGGCGATGTGGTGGGCGATGGCCTCGCGCAGTTCGGGCAGGCCCTGGGCGGCAAACTGCCGCTCGGGGTGCCGCTGGCTACGGCGCAGGGCGTAGTTCAGGCAGCTGCGCCACTGGTCGAAGGGGAACTGCGCCTTGCTCGAGGCACCGCCGACGAAGTCGTAGCGCGAAGGGGCTTCCTGGGTGCGTTTGGCGAGCACCGTGGCGCGTTGTTGCCAGCGCTGCAGTGATGCGGCAGCGGCCAGAGGCACGGCTTGCGTTTCACCGCTGTGCAGCGGTTGGCGCGGGGTGATGAAGGTGCCACGGCCGACCACACCGCTGAGCAGGTTGTCGTAGGTCAGCCGCGAGTAGGCTTCGGCCACGGTCTTGCGTGACACGCCCAGTTGCTCGGCCAGCAGCCGGGTCGGCGGCAGTTGCGTGCCGGCGGCCAGGTGGCCGCTGTCGATGCCGGCGCGCAGTTGCTGGTAGAGCTGGTCGGCCAGGCCTTTGCGGCCGTCCAGGCGGATATGCAGTTCCATGATCACTGTCCGAAGCACGAGAGTGCTGAGAATAGCGGATCAGAGCCGTGCGGTGCTCACCGTGATGTAGCCCTTGTCGTTCAGGTCAATGCGTATCACCGTTTCATCCGCGCAAGCCTTGCGCTTCTGCTTGATGCACACGCCTTTGACGCCGATGGCGCGCATCCGGTGGGGGATGGCTCGCCCGCACGGGTCGAAGAAGGCTTCGCTGGCCAGCAGCTCGATGCGCTCGATCAGTTGCCGGGTACGCTCGTCGGTGGCACAGAAAAATAGCACGCCCGACAGGTGCGGGTCGTCGTCCGGGTTGCTGATCTCGTGCGCCAGCAGTTCGCGCAGGGTACTGCGCAGTTCGGCGGTGGTTCGGGTATCTGGGTACATGCGCAGCCTCCTCTGGTCGCAGGTTTGCATACTTGTTTTTACTGGCCCACGGCGGCAAGTAAGACGCGTCAGAATTGGCTGTGGGAATTTTCTGAAGCCACGAGGAGGGTGCTTGCGCGGCAGGGATGCGGCACAATTCTTCGCCTGATTTCTGCGCTGAGCGAGACCCCCGATGAACAGCCACTTCCAAGCCGTCGACCTGCAAAAGGCCTACCGCCTGCTCAACCATGGGCCGACCGTACTGGTTTCGGCCAGCCATGAGGGGGTGGACAACGTCATGGCCGCTGCCTGGGCCTGTGCACTGGACTTCGACCCGCCCAAGGTCACCGTGGTGCTGGACAAGAGTGCCCGCACCCGGCAGCTGGTCGAGGGCAGTGGCTGGTTCGTGATCCAGGTGCCGACTGCCGCCCAGGCGCAGCTGACCCATCAGGTGGGCACCCGCAGCCTGTTCGATCAGCCGGACAAGCTGACCAGCATCGGTGTGGAGCTGGCGCGGGTGGAGGGGCATGTGGCGCCCCTGGTGCAGGGCTGTTCGGCCTGGCTGATGTGCCGGGTGATCGACGAGCCGCATAACCAGAACACCTATGACTTGTTCATTGGTGAAGTGGTGGCGGCCTGGGCGGATGACCGGGTGTTTCGCGAGGGGCACTGGGCTTATGAAAATGCCGACCCGCAGTGGCGCAGCCTGCACTACGTGGCGGGTGGGCATTTCTATGCGATCGGTGAGCCGGTGGTGGTTGAACAGAAAGAGTGATAGTGCCTGTACCGGCCCATTCGCGGGCACGCCCGCTCCCACAGGTTGATTACAGGCCTGGAATCCAGTGATTCACCTGTGGGGGCGGGCGTGCCAGCGAAGGGCACTTACTGGCGAACCAGCTGTTTGAATTTCAAGCGCCACCCGTGCAGCAACGGCTCGGTGTATCCGCTAGGCTGTTCACGCCCCTTGAACACCAGCTCTTGCGCCGCACGGAACGCATGCGAACCCGCGAAATTCCCGGCCATCGGTCGGTACGCCGGATCCCCGGCATTCTGCTGGTCCACCACCGTGGCCATGCGTTGCAAGGTCGCCTCGACCTGGTCACTGCTGACCACCCCATGGTGCAGCCAGTTGGCGATGTGCTGAGCCGAGATGCGCAAGGTGGCGCGGTCTTCCATCAGCCCCACGTCATGGATGTCCGGCACCTTAGAGCAACCGACGCCTTGCTCCACCCAGCGCACCACGTAACCCAGGATGCCCTGGCAGTTGTTGTCCAGTTCGGCCTGGATTTCGCCCGCACTCCACGGTCGGTCCGGGCTCACCGGGATGCTCAGCAGGTCGTGCAGCAGTTGTTCGCGCTCGGCACCCAGGTCGACGCTTTCCAGTTGTGCCTGCACCGCCGGCACGTCCACCTGGTGATAATGCAGCGCATGCAAGGTCGCGGCAGTCGGTGAGGGCACCCAGGCCGTGTTGGCGCCGGCGCGGGGCTGGGCGATCTTCTGTTCGAGCATGGCCGCCATCAGGTCGGGCATGGCCCACATGCCCTTGCCGATCTGCGCCTTGCCGCGCAGGCCGCAGGCCAGGCCTACCAGTACGTTGCTGCGCTCATAGGCCTGGATCCAGGCGCTGCCTTTCATGTCGCCCTTGCGCAGCATGGCGCCGGCTTCCATGGCGCTGTGCATCTCGTCGCCGGTGCGGTCGAGGAAACCGGTGTTGATGAACACCACCCGCGCTGCCGCGCTGGCGATGCAGGCTGCGAGGTTGACGCTGGTGCGCCGCTCTTCGTCCATGATGCCCATCTTCAAGGTGTGCCGGGGCAGGCCCAGCAGGTCCTCGACACGGCCGAACAGCTGGTCGGCGAAGGCCACTTCGGCCGGCCCGTGCATCTTCGGCTTGACGATGTACAGGCTGCCCTCGCGGGAGTTGCCGCGGCGCTTGAGGTCGTGCAGGCCGATCAGGCTGGTGACCACGGCGTCGAGGATGCCTTCGGGGATCTCCCGGCCATCGCGGTCGTGGATCGCCGGGTTGGTCATCAGGTGGCCGACGTTGCGGATGAACAGCAGCGAGCGGCCAGGCTGGGTCAGGGGCTGGCCATCCGCGCCATGGTATTCGCGGTCCTTGGCCAGTGCGCGGGTGAAGGTCTTGCCGCCTTTGCTGACCTGCTCGCTGAGGTCGCCTTTCATCAGGCCCAGCCAGTTGCGATAGACGTTGACCTTGTCCTCGGCATCCACCGCAGCCACCGAGTCTTCGCAGTCGATGATGGTGGTCAGCGCGGCTTCGACGAGGATGTCCTTGACCCCGGCGCGGTCGGCCTTGCCGATGGTGCTGGCCGGGTCGATCTGGAGTTCGAAATGCAGGCGATGGTGTTGCAGCAGGATGGCCGTTGGCTGGCCGGGCTCGCCTTGATAGCCGCGCAGTTGCGCAGGCGCTGCGAGGCCGACCTGGCGGCCATCGCTCAAGGTCACCCGTAACGTGCCCTGGTTGATCGCATAGGCCTGGGCGTCCGCGTGGGAAGCGCCTGCAAGCGGCGCCGAGCGGTCGAGAAAATCCCGGCCAAAAGCGATCACCCGGGCGCCGCGCACCGGGTTGTAGCCTTGCCCGCGCTCGGCGCCGTCGCTTTCGGGGATGGCATCGGTGCCGTACAGCGCGTCATACAGCGAGCCCCAGCGGGCGTTGGCGGCGTTCAGCGCGTAGCGGGCATTGCTCAGTGGCACCACCAGCTGCGGGCCGGCCTGCTCGGCGATTTCTCGGTCGACCTGGGTGGTGCTGATGCGCACTTGCTGCGGGGTTTCAACGAGGTAGCCGATGCTGCGCAGGAACGCCTGGTAGGCGGCCATGTCGCTTATCGGGCCCGGGTGCTGTCGGTGCCAGGTGTCCAGTTCGCGTTGCAGGCGGTCGCGTTCGGCGAGCAGTTCGCGGTTGCGTGGGGCGAGGTCGTGGACCAGGGTACTGAAGCCTTGCCAGAAGCTGGCGGCGTCGATGCCGGTGCCGGGCAGCACTTCATCCTCGATGAAGCGTTGCAGGATCGGGGCGACCTTGAGGGGATGGGTCATTGTCTTCTCGCTCGGTGTACAGATTCAGAAAATGTGCTGCTTGTGCCGGCCTCTTCGCGGCTAAAGCCGCTCCTACAGGTACTGAGCAACCTTTGAAACCTGTGCTGTCCCTGTGGGAGCGGGTTCACCCGCGAAGGGGTCGGCGCCGATTCAAAGGGCGGCCACACCCGCCTTGGCCACTTGGGCATCCTGCTCGGGCTTGACCCCGGACACGCCCACGGCGCCCACTACCTGGCCATCGACCAGCACGGGTACGCCGCCTTCCAGGCTGGTCAGCAGCGGCGCGGTGACGAAGGCCGTGCGCCCGCCATTGACCATCTGTTCGAAATCACGGGTTTCCTTGCGCCCCAGGGCGGCACTGCGGGCCTTTTCCACGGCGATGTAGGCGCTGGATGGCGCACAGCCGTCCATGCGCTCCAGGGCCAGCGGATGGCCGCCGTCGTCGACCACGGCGATGGTCACGTTCCACTGTTGCGCCTGGGCTTCCTGGCGGGCGGCAGCGAGCAGGCGGGTCACTTCCGCCTGGCCGATCACGGGCTTGCTATGCATGGCTGTTCTCCTGGTTCAAGGCTGCTTCGACGATTTCGATCCAGTGCCGCACCGGTGTGCGCCCGGCCCCGTCGAGGTGGGTCTGGCAGCCGATGTTGGCGGTGGCGATGACCTGCGGTTTGCCGCTTTCCAGCGCGTTCAGGCGGTTGTCGCGCAGTTGCCGCGACAGCGTGGGCTGGGTCAGCGAATAGGTGCCGGCCGAACCACAGCACAAGTGGCCGTCCGGCACCGGGGTGAGGGTGAAGCCCAGGCGCGTCAGCAGGCTTTCCACCTGGCCGCCGAGCTTGAGCGCATGCTGCAGGGTGCAGGGGCAATGGAAGGCCAGGCGCTGTTCGGCGCACAGGCCGAGCTGTTCGACTGGTTCGTCGCGCAGCACTTCGACCAGGTCCCGCGACAGCGCACTGACCCGTGCAGCCTTGGCGGCGTAATGCAGGTCTCTTTCCAGCAGGTGGCCGTAGTCACGCACGAAGGCACCGCAGCCACTGGCGGTCTGCACGATGGCCTCGGCACCGGCCTCGATGGCCGGCCACCAGGCATCGATGTTACGTCGGGCACGGTCCAGGCCCTGCTCCTGGGCATTGAGGTGATAGTCCACCGCGCCGCAGCAGCCGGCTTCGTACGCCGGCTCCACGCTGATCCCCAGCCGGTCCAGCAGGCGCGCGGTGGCGGCGTTGGTGTTGGGCGACAAGGCGGCCTGCACGCAACCCTCAAGAAGCAGGATGCGCCGGGCATGGCGGGGGGCGGGCCGTTCGCCGGGCGGGGTCACCTGGGCCGGCAGCTTGCTCTTGAGGTTGGCCGGCAGCACCGGCCGCAAGGCCTGGCCGGTGCGGGTCAGGGCCTTGAACAGCGCCGGGCGTGGCACCACGGCACGCAAGCCATGGCGCAGCAGGCGCTGGCCGAGTGGGCGCGGTACCTGCTGCTCGACCACGGCGCGGCCGATGTCCAGCAGGTCGTGGTACTTCACCCCCGACGGGCAGGTGGTTTCGCAGTTGCGGCAGGTCAGGCAGCGGTCCAGGTGCAGTTGCGTGCTGGCGGTGACCGGCGCGCCTTCGAGCACTTGCTTGATCAGGTAGATGCGCCCACGTGGCCCGTCCAGTTCGTCGCCGAGCAACTGGTAGGTCGGGCAGGTGGCCGTGCAGAAACCGCAGTGCACGCAGCTGCGCAGAATGCTTTCGGCTTCCTCGCCGCGGGGCAGGCGCTTGGCGCTCTCGCTCAGGTTGGTTTGCATGGGCGTGGCCTCACAGGTCCGGGTACAGGCGGCCAGGGTTGAACACGCCCTGGGGGTCGAGTTGCTGCTTGAGCGCGAGGTGGTAGCGCATCAGCGCCGCCGGGAGCGGCGCGCTGCTGTCGTCGCCGGGGGCATAGCGGGTGGCGTGGCCGCCAACCTTGGCCACCCGTTCGCGGATCAGCTGCACCGGTGCCGTCGACTTCAGCCAGCGCTGCGCGCCACCCCAGTCGATGAGTTGCTGCCCCGGCAAGTCGAGTTCACCGCTGGCCGTCGGCACCGACAGCCGCCACAGCGGCGCCGGGTCGTTGAAGAAGGCCAGGCGCTGTTCGCGCAGGTCGCTCCAGAAACGGCTGTCGAGCACGTCGCCGCCCAGGCGCTGGCGGGCCGATTGCACCGAGCCTGCACCGCCTTCCAGGCGCAGGTGCAGTGCTTCGCCATCGTGGCAGGCGGCACTGATCGGCAGCGGCTGCTGGCCCCATTCGGCCAGTTCGGCCAAGGCCTGGTGGCGGTCCATCGGCAGGCGCAGGCTGAGGCACTCACGCGGACGCGGCAGCACCTTCAGCGACACCTCGGTCAGCAGCCCCAGGCAGCCAAAGCTGCCGGCCATCAGCCGCGAGACGTCGAAGCCGGCGACGTTCTTCATCACCTCGCCGCCAAAGCGCAGCAGCTTGCCGTGCCCGGTGATGACCCGCGTGCCGAGCACGTAGTCACGTACCGACCCGGCCCAGGGCCGGCGCGGCCCGGACAGCCCGGCCGCGACCATGCCGCCCAGGGTCGCCTCGGCGCCCAGGTGCGGCGGTTCGCAGGGCAGCATCTGCCCGGCCTCGTGCAGCGCCGCCTCGATCTCCAGCAGTGGCGTGCCGGCGCGGGCGGTGAGCACCAGTTCGGTCGGGTCGTAGCTGACGATGCCCCGGTGGTTGCGGGTATCGAGGATCTCGCCAGCTACCGGGCGGCCGAGCATGGCCTTGCTGTTGCCGCCCTGGATGCGCAGCGGCGTGCCCAGGTTCAGGGCCTGGTTGACCTGTTCGAGCAGGTCCTGGCTCATGTCGCGGTCCAGGCTCATCAGAAGCGCTCCAGCTCGGGGAAGGGCAGTTGCCCGTGATGCACGTGCAGGGCGCCGAACTCGGCGCAGCGGTGCAGGGTGGGGATGTTCTTGCCCGGGTTGAGCAGCCCTTGCGGGTCGAACGCCGCCTTCACGGCATGGAACAGGGTGATTTCGTCGCTGTTGAACTGCGCGCACATCTGGTTGATCTTCTCGCGCCCCACGCCGTGCTCGCCGGTGATGCTGCCGCCCACCGCCACGCAGAGTTCGAGGATGCGCCCGCCGATGGCCTCGGCGCGCTCCAGCTCGCCAGGCAGGTTGGCATCGAACAGGATCAGCGGGTGCATGTTGCCGTCACCGGCGTGGAACACGTTGGCCACGCGCAGGCCGTATTCCTCGCTCAGTTCGCTGATGCCCTTGAGTACCCGTGGCAATTCGCGGCGCGGGATGGTGCCGTCCATGCAGTAGTAGTCCGGCGAAATTCGCCCCACCGCCGGGAAGGCATTCTTGCGCCCGGCCCAGAAGCGCACGCGCTCGGCCTCGTCACAGGCCAGGCGCACTTCACGGGCACCGGCTCGCTTCAGCACCGCGTCTACCCGTTCGCAGTCATCCTGCACATCGGCTTCGACGCCATCCAGCTCGCACAGCAGGATGGCGGCCGCGTCTACCGGGTAGCCGGCGTGGATGAAGTCCTCGGCGGCGCGGATCGCCAGGTTGTCCATCATCTCCAGGCCACCGGGAATGATGCCGGCGGCGATGATTTCGGCCACGGCACGGCCAGCATCCTCGACGCTGTCGAAGCTGGCCAGCAGTACCCGCGCCACCTGGGGCTTGGGCAGCAGCTTGACGGTCACCTCGGTGACGATGCCGAGCATGCCCTCGGAGCCGGTGAACAGCGCCAGCAGGTCGAAGCCCGGGCTGTCGAGGGCGTCGCTGCCCAGGGTCAGGCGTTCACCCTCGACGGTGAGGATCTCGACCTTGAGCAGGTTGTGCACGGTCAGGCCGTATTTCAGGCAGTGCACGCCACCGGCGTTTTCGGCGACGTTGCCGCCGATCGAGCAGGCGATCTGCGAAGAAGGGTCGGGTGCGTAGTACAGGCCGTGGGGGGCGGCGGCCTGGGAGATGGCCAGGTTGCGCACACCGGGCTGCACCCGGGCGAAGCGCCCTTGCGGGTTGACTTCGAGAATGCGGTTGAAGCGCGCCATCACCAGCAGGATGCCCTTGGCCAGCGGCAGCGCACCGCCCGACAGGCCGGTGCCGGCGCCGCGCGCTACCACTGGCACACCACGCGAGTGGCAGAGCTTGAGCAAGGTCTGCACCTGTTCCAGGCGTTCGGGCAGCACCACCAGCAGCGGCACGGTGCGGTAGGCCGAGAGACCGTCGCACTCGTAAGGCTTGAGGTCTTCTGCGCGGTGCAGGACCTCAAGGTCGGGGAGGGCATCACGCAACGCCTGCAGCAGCGCGGGCAGATCCACGGCGGGCAGCGCTCCGTCGACACGTTCGTCGTAGAGGATGTTCATCAGGCTCACTCAGCGGCAGTTTTTGTTGTTGTTGGCAAACCGGTCACCCTTGCAGCCTGCGCGCTTGGGTGGGGGCGGTCGAGGGTGTGGGGCACTGGTCCTACCAGTTTTTCCGCGAAGCACTGGTTATTGCTGGGTTCAAGCGGCTAGATTGGAACCATCGACAGCAGTGGTCCTACCAGTTGGAGTCCGTGCATGGGTATTGAAGGCAAGGCCAAGGTCGCAGACCAGGTGGCCGAGCGGGTCGAGCGGCTGATCGTCGAAGGCGTGCTCAAGGTCGGCCAGGCCTTGCCATCGGAGCGGCGCCTGGTGGAGAAACTGGGCTGTTCGCGCTCGGCACTGCGTGAAGGCCTGCGCATTCTGCGTGGGCGCGGCATCATCGATACCGAGCAGGGGCGCGGTTCGTTCGTCGCCGACCTTGCCGGGCAGGCCAGCGCCACGCCATTGATGCACCTGTTCAGCTCGCAGCCGCGCACGCTGTTCGACCTGCTGGAGGTGCGCGCCTTGCTGGAGGCCGAGTCGGCGCGCCTTGCGGCCTTGCGAGCCACCGATATCGACCGCCTGCTGATCCGCCGGCGCTATGAAGACATGCTGGACGCCCATGCTTCGGTTGAAGCGCTGGACCCGCGTGAACATGCGCGGCGTGACCATGCGTTTCACCGGGCGATCAGCGAGGCGTCACACAACCCGGTGCTGGTGCATACCTTGCAGTCACTGAGCGACCTGACCCTGAGCACGGTGTTCGCCTCGGTCAACAACCTCTACTGCCGGCCGGCGCAGAAGCGCCAGATCGACCGCCAGCATGCGCGGTTGTATCACGCGGTCATGGAGCAACTGCCCGAGCAGGCGCAGCGGGCGGCGCGTGAGCATATCAACGGAATTCGTGACAGTTTGCGCGAGATCGAGCAGGAAGAGCAGCGTTTGGTCAGGGCGACGATGCGTATGGATGGTTGGGGTTAGGGTCATCCTGTGCCGGCCCTTTCGCGGGCAAGCCCGCTCCCACAGGTACTGCACAGCCTTTGAATACTGTGCAGTGCCTGTGGGAGCGGGCTTGCCCGCGAAAGGGCCGGTACTGGTGATACATCAATGACGGGCGACCGGGTCATCCTGGGAGAGAATTGCCCGGGCCAGCTCTTCGTCACTGGCCTGCAGCCCAGGATGGTCCTTGCGGGCCTGTTCCAGCGCCGACTCCACATAGGCGCCACGGATGGTCCCGCCACTGGCGACGAACGCAGAAAGCTCGTCGCGAGCGGGGATGATCCGTTTGTCATCCTTGAAGGTTGAATACAGCGAGGCGGAGACACCGGCCGAGGTGGCGACGTCGCCTGCATCGACGTGGGCCAGCGCAGCGCCGGCAGGCAGCAGGAGCAGCAGCGCAGGGGCGAGGATTAGGTGGCGCATGTCGTGTTCTCCAGTAACGTGAAGTACAAGGAAAAAAACCACTCACTGTTTAAGATGACGGGCGAGTGGCGGGAGTTCCCTGTTTTCTGCCGGAGCGTCGTTGCGCCTTACACCTTGCCGCCCAACAAGCGTTGCAGCGAAGCGTCGAAGTCGCGCAGGGCATCGGCCTTGGCGGCCTGTTCGTCTTCCAGCATCCGCGCCACATTGCTGACATCCTTGCGCGCACGCCCTTCGGCGCGGCCGATGTAGGTCAGCTGGCTGTCGAAGAAGCGCGCCACCACCCGGCTCTCCACGTCTGCAGTGGCCAGGCGGCTTTCGCTGTCCAGCAGCACGATCACGTCCGGATGGTCGGCGAGCAGGCTGTCCAGGTCTTCATAGAAGGTCACCTCGGCGAACTGCTGGGCCAGTGAATGCGCCAGCCAGTCGTAGGCCTGGCTGCCACCGCGCAGGGTGGCGACCGGAATGCTGCGAGGCTGTGATTTGGCCACCGCGTCGCCACGGTGCTGCTGCAGGTAGCTGAGGGTGCTGTCGGCATTGCGCCCGAGCAGCACGGCCACGTGCTGCCCCGGGGCCAGGGCGACGCTGGAAATGGCGGTAGCCGAGTAGAAGTGCCCGTAGGGCTGGGCAGCCTGCTGGCCAGCCGGCGCGGCACAACCGCCAAGGGCAGCGAACAGGGCGAGCAGGGCAGCGAGCATGCCGGTTTTCATGGGTAGGGCCTCATCGATCAGTGAATGCGGCCATGTTCCGCCCTCAGCGGCTGCGGCGGAACTTGATGGCATTCATGGTGGCTATCGATGAGGTCGATGAATCAGCTTGGGTGGGCCATATACTGCAGGATGCGTTCGCGCAGCCAGCGCTCGGCGGGGTCGTTGTCGTGGGCACCGCTCCACACCATCGACAGTTCGGCCTCGGTGATCTCGAAGGGGGCCGGGTCGGCGCGCAGGCTGCCATCGTCGGCCAGGGCGCAGGCGGCGTAGTCCGGCACGGTGGCGATCATTTCGGTGTTGCGCAGCAGCGCGCGCAGGCTGCCGAACTGCGGCACGGCCAGCACCACCTTGCGGCAGCGGCCGATACGGGCGAGGTCGAGGTCGATGTTGCCGCTCATGTCACCGGAGAACGACACCATGACATGGGGCCGGGCGCAGTACTCGTCGAGGGTCAGCGGCCCCGGGCGATCGTCGGCGCGCAGCACCCGCACGCCGATATCGCGCAGCTTGCGGCGTTTGGCGGTGGCCGGCAGGTCGGTGGTGTAGCTCACGCCTACCGAAATCTCGCCACTGGCCAGCAGGCCCGGCATCAACAGGAAGTTGGCCCGGCGCACCACCACGCTGATGTCCGGCGCCTCCTCGCGCAGTGCCTGCAGCAAGGCGGGGAACAGGCCGAACTCGGCGTCGTCCGACAGGCCCAGGCGGAACTGGTTGCTGCTGTTGGCCGGGTCGAAGTCGCGGGCGCGGCTGATGGCGGACGAAATCACATCCATGGCCGGGCCCAGCTCGGCGAAGATCTGCATGGCCCGCGGGGTTGGCTCCATGGCCCGGCCGCTGCGGATCAGCAGCGGGTCGTCGAACAGCTCGCGCAGGCGGGCGAGGGCGGCGCTGACGGTGGACTGGGTGATGAACAGCTTTTCGCCGACGCGGGTCAGGTTGCGTTCGATCATCAGGGCTTCGAAAAGCACCAGCAGGTTCATGTCGACGCGGCGCAGGTCGTTGCGGTTCATGGGGCTTGGCTCACCGGGGCTGGAGGGGTTGGCGGTGTATTGAAGCACGACGCAGGCGGTTGTGCCTTGTATGGATGTGCCGGGGCTATCAGCCCGCAAGAGCCACTCTATTAGAACTCTGCCCAAGCTCGACTAGTCTTTCCCCTGGCCCTGCGAAATCCAGCTGCGGGCGGCGCGTCAGCACCTGGGTGCAAGACCGCGCTGCGCGAAGCATGACAGCTTCGCAAGCCCCGTGTCGGCACGTGACCGACCAGACCTGATGAAGGGGTAGGCATGAGCCCAAGTGCTCGGCTGAAAGAACACCTGGCATAGACCGGAAATCTGGATAACCGACCCAAAGGTAACAGCAGATGTCGAACGAATCGAAATGCCCGTTCCATCAAACCGCAGGTGGCGGCACCACCAACCGTGACTGGTGGCCTGACCAGCTCAACCTCAGGATCCTCCATCAACACTCGTCAAAGTCCAGCCCCGACCCGGACTTCGACTATGCCAAGGCGTTCAAGAGCCTCGACTTCCAGGCCCTGAAAAAAGACCTGACCGCCTTGATGACCGACTCCCAGGACTGGTGGCCAGCCGACTTCGGCCACTACGGCCCGCTGTTCATCCGCATGGCCTGGCACAGCGCCGGTACCTACCGCATCGGCGATGGCCGCGGCGGTGCCGGCTCCGGCCAGCAGCGCTTCGCGCCGCTCAACAGCTGGCCGGACAACGTCAGCCTCGACAAGGCCCGGCGCCTGCTGTGGCCGATCAAGCAGAAGTATGGCAACAAGATCTCCTGGGCCGACCTGATCGTGCTCACCGGCAACGTCGCCCTGGAGTCCATGGGCTTCAAGACCTTCGGCTTCTCGGGCGGGCGCGCCGACGTGTGGGAACCGGACGAAGACGTTTACTGGGGCTCGGAAAAGGTCTGGCTGGGTGGCGACACCCGCTACGGCAAGGCCCAGCCGCCTGGCAAAGGTGACCTGGTGGCCGAACCGGCCAAGCGCCCCGAAGAAGAAAGCCGCACCCTGCAAGGTGAGCGCAACCTGGAAAACCCGCTGGCCGCCGTGCAGATGGGCCTGATCTACGTCAACCCGGAAGGCCCGGAAGGCAACCCTGACCCGGTGGCGTCGGGCAAGGACATCCGCGACACCTTCGGCCGCATGGCCATGAATGACGAAGAAACCGTGGCACTGATCGCCGGCGGCCACGCCTTCGGCAAGACCCACGGTGCCGGCCCGGCCGACAACGTCGGCCCCGAGCCTGAGGCTGCCGGCCTGGAACTGCAGGGCCTGGGCTGGGCCAACAAGTTCGGCACTGGCAAGGGTGGCGACGCCATCACCAGCGGCCTGGAAGTGATCTGGACCTCGACGCCCACAAAATGGAGCAACGAGTACCTCAACAACCTGTTCAACTTCGAGTGGGAACTGACCAAGAGCCCGGCTGGCGCTCACCAGTGGCGACCGAAAGATGGCAAGGGCGCGGGTACCGTGCCGGATGCCCATGACGCGGGCAAGCGCCACGCACCTTCGATGCTCACCTCTGACCTGGCCCTGCGTTTCGACCCGATCTACGGGCCGATCGCCAAGCGCTTCAAGGACAACCCGGACCAGCTGGCAGATGCCTTCGCCCGGGCCTGGTACAAGCTGATCCACCGTGACATGGGCCCGCTGGCGCGCTACCTGGGCCCGGAAATGCCCAACGAAGAGCTGCTGTGGCAAGACCCGCTGCCGAAAGCCGAGCAGCCCGTGCTGGGCGAGCAGGACATCGCCGGGCTCAAGGCCAAGATTCTCGCTTCGGGCCTGAGCGTCGCCGAACTGGTTTCCACCGCCTGGGCCGCGGCCTCGACCTTCCGTGGCTCGGACAAGCGCGGTGGCGCCAACGGTGGCCGGCTGCGCCTGGCACCGCAGAAGGACTGGGCGGCGAACCAGGGCACCGGCAAGGTGCTGGCGGCGTTGGAGAAGATCCAGGGCGAATTCAACGCCGGCGGCAAGAAGGTCTCCCTGGCCGACCTCATCGTCCTCGCCGGCTCTGCCGCCGTGGAAAAGGCCGCCAAGGACGCGGGGCACAACGTCAGCGTGGGCTTCCGCCCGGGCCGTGTCGATGCTTCCCAGGCGCAGACCGACGTCGAGTCGTTTGCCGTGCTGGAGCCGCTGGCCGATGGCTTCCGCAACTTCAGCAAGGCCCGTTATAGCGTCAAGGCCGAGAAGCTGTTGCTGGACAAGGCCCAGTTGCTGACCCTCACCGCGCCCGAACTGACCGTGCTGATTGGCGGCCTTCGCGTGCTCGGCGCCAACCATGGCGGCAGCAAGGACGGTGTGTTTACCGACAAGCCTGGCACCCTGAGCAACGACTTCTTCCGTAACCTGCTGGACATGGGCGTGGAGTGGAAGCCGACGTCGGCGGACAACGAACGCTTCGAAGGCCGCGATCGCAAGACCGGGCAGGTGAAGTGGACAGGCAGCCGGGTCGACCTGGTGTTTGGCTCGCATGCGCAGTTGCGGGCGCTGAGCGAGGTGTATGGCAGCAGCGATGGCAAGGACAAGTTTGTCAAAGACTTCGTCGCCGCTTGGGTGAAAGTCATGGAGCTGGATCGCTTTGATCTGAAGTGAATCGAGGGCGCTTTGCGCCCTTTTCGCGACACAAGGCCGCTCCTACAGGTACAGCGCCAGGTTTGCAGATGGCGCGATACCTGTAGGAGCGGCCTTGTGTCGCGAATGGGCTGCAAAGCAGCCCCAAGGCCAGTGGCCATAGCGCCAATTCCAGGTCGGATAAATACAAAAGCGTCCTCGTTCGTTCTGTTGCAATGCTTCTCAGGCGGCCGGCCTGAACAGCGTGCTCACAACGACAAGGAACACCGACCATGCAAATGCCCCAGACCCTGAAAATCCGCAATGGCGACAAGGTCAAGCCGACCTTCTCCGCACAGGAGTACGCCGCCCGTCATGCCCGCCTGCGGGCCTACATGGCCGAACAGGATATCGAGGCGGCCATCTTCACCTCGTACCATAACGTCAACTACTACAGCGACTTCCTCTACTGCTCGTTCGGCCGCCCCTACGCGCTGGTGGTCACCCAGGACAAGGTGGTGTCGATCAGCGCCAACATCGACGGCGGCCAGCCCTGGCGGCGCACGGTGGGAACCGACAACATCGTCTACACCGACTGGCAGCGCGACAACTACTTCGTCGCCATCCAGCAGGCCCTGCCACTGGCCTCGCGCATCGGCGTCGAATACGACCATCTCAACCTGCAGAACCACGCCAAGCTCGCCGCCTGCTACCCCAAGGCCGAACTGCTGGACATCGGTGCCCCGTGCATGCGCATGCGCATGATCAAGTCGGCCGAGGAGCAGGCGCTGATTCGCCATGGCGCACGGGTTGCCGACATCGGTGGGGCGGCGGTGGTCGAGGCCCTGCGCGACCAGGTGCCGGAATATGAAGTGGCGCTGCATGCCACCCAGGCGATGGTCCGCGAGATTGCCAGGAGCTTCCCGGACAGCGAGCTGATGGACACCTGGACCTGGTTCCAGTCCGGGCTCAACACCGACGGCGCGCACAACCCGGTCACCAGCCGCAAGGTCAACAAGGGCGACATCCTCAGCCTCAACTGCTTCCCGATGATCGCCGGCTACTACACCGCGCTGGAGCGCACCTTGTTCCTCGACCATTGCCCGGACGACCACCTGCGCTTGTGGCAGGCCAACGTCGAGGTGCATGAAGCGGGCCTCAAGCTGGTGCGCCCGGGCATGCGCTGCTGCGACATCGCCCGTGAACTGAACGAGATCTTCCTGCGCCACGACCTGCTGCAGTACCGCACGTTTGGCTATGGCCACTCGTTCGGCACGCTGAGCCACTACTACGGCCGGGAAGCCGGGCTGGAACTGCGCGAGGACATCGACACGGTACTGGAGCCGGGCATGGTGGTGTCGATCGAGCCGATGATCATGCTGCCCGAAGGGCGGCCAGGGGCGGGCGGCTACCGCGAGCATGACATCCTGATCGTCAATGAACACGGGGCCGAGAACATCACCAAGTTCCCCTATGGCCCGGAGCACAACATCATTCGCAAATAAGCATCGGCGTCGCCTGCTTCGCGGCTGAAGCCGCTCCCACAGCGTTACCACCACCCTGAAGGCCGGTGAAATACCTGTAGGAGCGGCTTCAGCCGCGAAGAGGCCGGCCCCGACAACAAGAAAACAACTGTATGACCACCAGACCCTGCCGCCAATTAGAAGAATCAGAGGGTACCCGTCATGTCCAGCACCACCTTCAACGCTCCCTCCCTCGACGGCGCTGCACCCGACGCCGAACGCCAGGCCCTGCGCAAGGCCGCGCGCGCCAGTTTCATGGGCAATTTCGTCGAATGGTTCGACTACGCCGCCTACGGCTACCTCGCCACCATCATTGCCGCCACTTTCTTCCCACAGACTGACAAGACCAGCGGCCTGCTGGCGACCTTCGCTGTCTTTGCCCTGTCATTCCTGGTCCGCCCGCTGGGCGGCGTGGTCTGGGGGCATTTTGGCGATCGTCATGGCCGGCGCAACGCCCTGTCCTTGTCGATCCTGATCATGTCGATTTCAACGTTCTGCATCGGCCTGCTGCCAGGTTATGCGCAGATCGGCCTGTGGGCGCCCGGCCTGCTGTTGCTGATCCGCCTGGTCCAGGGGTTTTCCGCCTCGGGCGAATACGCCGGTGCCGCGGCATTTCTTGCCGAGTACGCACCACCCGGCCGGCGTGGCCTGTACACCAGCATCGTGCCGGCCAGCACGGCGGCCGGGCTGCTGTTCGGTGCGGCATTCGTCGCGGTGCTGCATGAGCTGTTGAGCAGCGAGGACCTGCACAGCTGGGGCTGGCGCCTGCCTTTCCTGCTGGCCGCACCGTTTGGCCTGGTCGGCCGTTACATCCGCATGAGCCTGCAAGACACGCCAAAGTTTCTGGAGATGGAGCAGCGCCTGGAACACAAGGCCTGCATGACCCCGGCGCCGATCCGCGAGCTGTTGGCCCGGCATCGCCGCAGCCTGGCCATTGGCCTCGGTGTCACCTGCCTCAACGCCGTGGCGTTCTACCTGCTGCTCAGCTACATGCCGACCTACCTGTCCAACGAGATGGGCATGAGCGAGCGCGATTCGTTCATTGCCTCTACGGTATCGCTGGCAACCTACATCGGCCTGATCTTCCTGATGGGGCGGCTGTCCGACCAGTTTGGCCGCAAGACCATGCTGGTGGTGGCTTCGCTGCTGTTTCTCGGCCTGACCGTACCCTTGTTCAAATTGCTCGACGGGCAGCCGCTGCTGGTGATCCTGGCCATCCAGATTCTCTTCGGTGCAATGTTGGCGATGAACGACGGTACCTTGCCGTGCCTGCTGGCGGAGATATTCCCGACCCAGGTGCGTTTCAGCGGCTTCGCCTTGAGCTTCAACCTGGCCAATGCGCTGTTTGGCGGGACCGCGCCGTTCATCGCCACCTGGCTGATCCAGGCCACGGGCAGCAAGCTGGCCCCGGCGGGCTACCTGCTGGCCGCCGCGCTGGTAGCCTTGCTGGCCATGTTGATGTGCCGGGAAACGGCGCATGCGGCCCTGCAGGACTGAGCCGCTTCCCTCAGTGCAACGAGGCCTGGCGCCGTTCACCCAACGGCGACAGGCCAAAGAAGCGACTGTAACTCTTGGAAAAGTGCGCCGGTGAGCTGAACCCGCAGGCCAGCGCCACCTCGCGCACCTGCACATCGCTGCGCAGCAGCAGTTCCCGTGCCCGTGACAGGCGCAACTCCAGGTAGTACTGACTGGGGGTGCGCTGCAGGTATTTATGGAACAGCCGCTCCAGCTGGCGCACGGTCACTTCGTTGAGGCTGGCCAGCTCGTCCAGCCCCAGCGGCTCCTCCAGGTTCGCCTCCATGATCGCCACCACCTGGCTCAGCTTGGGCTGGGCACTGCCGAGCAAGGTGCGCAACGGCACACGCTGGCGCTCGCGCTCCCCCCTTACACGGTCACACAGCAACAGTTCGGCGGCCTTGGCGGCGATGTCCTGGCCGCCGGCCTGGCGGGCGACCAGTTGCAGCATCATGTCCATGGCCGCCACGCCACCGGAACAGGTGAAACGGTCGCGGTCCAGCTCGAACAGCTGGCTGGAGATGACAATGTCGGGGAAGTGTTCCTGCAGGGTGTGCAGGTCTTCCCAGTGGATGGTGCAGCGGTAGCCGTTGAGCAGCTCGGCCTTGGCCAGCAGGTAGCTGCCGGTGCAGATCCCGCCCAGCGGCAGGCGCTGGCGGGCCAGTTGGCGCAGCCAGTCGATCAGTGGTCGGGTATTGCCACGGCTGCGGTCGATCGGGTTGGCGCCGACCACGAACAGGGCGTCCAGCGCCGGGGCGTCGGCGATACTGTAATCGGGCAGCACGCGCATGCCATTGCTGGCGACCACCGGCTCCGGGCTGGCGGCAATCAACACGGTACGGTACAAGGGGTGGCGCGCAGCCAGGTTGGCCATGCGCAGGGTTTCCACCGCCGATGCCAGGCCGATGGTCGTGAAGTTGGGCAACACCAGAAAACCGAAGGTTCTGGTTGGGCAAGGCGTTACGCTGATGGAAGCGGGGTGGACCATTGCGATCTTCCTGTGCAAGCTGAGGCGTCGTTCGTCAGGGGCAGTGGCAAAACAGGCCTCGCGTGTTTCTTGTTGTTATGGGTCGTTGCCGGGCTGATCTTACACCCCGGGCGCAACGGCCAGGAATGGACCTGATTGCAGAATAAGAAGGTGATCGTACGTGAACCCTGAATCCATGCTGGCGGCGCTGCCAGGTTTCGCCGTCGCCCCTGAGGCGATCCAGGTACTGCCCGATGCTGCGGCCTACCGTACCTGCCTGCTCGAACGCATCGCCACGGCGACCCGGCGTATCGTCATCGTCGCCCTGTACCTGCAGGAAGACGAGGCCGGCCAGGAGGTGCTCGATGCCCTGTACCAGGCCAAGGCCGAGCGGCCGGGCCTGGAGATCGTCATCGTGGTCGACTGGTTCCGTGCCCGCCGTGGCCTGCTCGGGGCCGGGCGCCAGCCGGGCAACGCGGCCTGGTACCAGGCCCAGCGCCAGTTGCGTGGGCTCGACGTGGTGATCCATGGCGTGCCGGTGCAGACCCGCGAGCTGTTCGGCGTGCTGCACCTGAAGGGCAGCGTGATCGACGATTGCGTGATCTATACCGGCGCCAGCCTGAACAACGTCTATCTGCACCGCTTCGACCGCTACCGGCTGGACCGTTACCACCTGTTCCAGTCACCGGCCCTGGCCGACGCCATGGTCGACCTGGTCCGGCGCCTGCTGCACCACACCGCCACGCCGCGCCTGGACCTGCCCGCGCCACCGGCTACCCGCAGCTTGCGCGGTGACATCCGGCGCCTGCGCGCGCGCCTGCGGCGCATGGCCTATGACGCACCGGTCGCCATGGCGGGGCAGGGGCTGCGGGTAATCCCGCTGCTCGGCGTCGGCCGTGGCAACCCGCTCAACCGCACGCTGTGCGCGCTGCTGGCAGCGGCACGCGCGCAGATCATCATCAGCACGCCGTATTTCAACCCGCCCCGGGTGGTGATGCGCGAGATCGACCATGCCTTGGACCGGGGCGTGCGTATCGAGCTGATTGTCGGCCACCGCACCGCCAACGACTTCTATATCGCCCCGGGCGAGCCGTTCAGCGCCAGCGGCGCCTTGCCCTACTTGTACGAAGACAACCTGCGCGCCTTTGCCCGGCGGCGGCACAACGCCATTGCCAGCGGCCAGTTGCAGATTCGGATCTGGAACGATCCGGGGCATACGTTCCACGCCAAGGGGGTGTGGGTCGATCAGCGCTATTCGCTGCTGACCGGCAACAACCTCAACCCACGCGGGTTCAACCTGGACCTGGAAAACGGGCTGCTGATTGATGACCCGCACGGGCAGTGGCTGGTGCCACGGGCGGTGGAACTGGAGGGCATTCGCCGGCATGCGCCGCAGATCGGCACGGCGGATGAACTGGGCGAGAAGGCCGAGCATCCCAAGGAAGTGCGCAAGTTTTTGCGGCGCCTGCGCTATAGCCGGCTGGAGCCGTTGATCAAGCGGGTGCTTTGAGCCCGGTCCCTTTGCTGGGCAAAAGGCTATCATCAACCTGGGTAACCCGGCGGAGAACCAGGCGTGAGTGCGTTTTTTCAGGAGACAGGGAAGACCACGGAGCGTGTCGTACCTTGAATGGATGCATTCATTTGCGTGCAACGCGACGGTTCGCCCCTCTGAAAAGTCATCTCAAGCGCATACAATCACGCCTTTTCCACGTTAACCAGACAGGCCAATCCGTCTATGGCGCTTGATCCACCCACGATGCTGACGATCTCCATCGCCCTGGCCGCAGCAGCTGCGCTGTACCTGGCGATCGAGTGGCGCAGTGTCCGCGAATCGTCGCTGCTGTACTGGAGCGCCGGTTTCGCCACCATCACGGTCGGTTCGACCCTGGCCCTGCTGCGCGGGATCGGCCTGCTGCTGATCGGCATCTGGTTCGCCAACGGCTTGCTGGTGGTTGCCCACGCGTTCTTCCTGCTGGGCGTGGTGCGTTTCACCCAGGTCCGGCTGTCACGGGCGTGGCTGCTGATCGTGCTGGTATGGTTCGGCCTGTTGCTGCTGCCCGTGGGGCCGCAGTGGTCGAAAGCGATGCTGATGGTCAACTCGCTGCTGGTGGCGTTGCTCACGCTCAAGGCCAGCTACCTGCTGCGCCCCCATGGCAAGTCGCTGAGCGTGGGGGCGGTGCAGCTGCGTTACGTGCTGCTGATCCATGGGCTGTTCTATGGGGCCAAGGCGATCGTGGCGGTGACGCCGGGTTCGCTGATCGACCTGGCGACCTTTGGCGGGCTGATCATCCAGGTTTCCCTGGTCGAAGGGGCGATGGCGATCATGCTGATCGCGCTGTCGATGACCGGCACCGTGCGCTATCGCCGTGAAGAACGGATTGCCCGGCTGGCCGCCCGCGACCCCCTGACCGCGTTGTACAACCGCCGGGCCCTGGAAGTGCGGGCCACGCACCTGTTCAAGGCAGTCAGCCCGGCCCAGCCTGGGGCGTTGTTGCTGATCGATATCGACAACTTCAAGCTGGTCAACGACCTGCATGGCCATGCGGCGGGTGACCGCCTGCTTATCGCGTTGAGCGAGATGATCCGTGCGGTGCTGCCGGAGCGGTCGTTGGCTGCGCGGCTGGGCGGCGATGAGTTCGTGATCCTGCTCAGCGATGCCAGCAGCGAGCAGGTGGTGGAACTGGGCAGCCAGCTGCGCGAGCAGTTCCAGCAATTTGCCCGGGAGGCGATGCCGACCCCGCAAGCGGTGACCTTGAGTATCGGCGCCAACCTGTTCGACCAGCCACCGGCCAGCCTGGCGGCGTTGATCGAGCAGGGGGATGTGGCGTTGTACCAGTCCAAGCGTGGCGGGCGTGACAGCATTCGCCTGGTGGACCGGACTGTGGCGAGTCCTGTCAGATAGATTGGTGTTGGCCCATTCGCGGGCGCGCCCGCTCCCACAGGAATATCACTGGCTTCAATGCCTATGAAATCTCTGTGGGAGCGGGCGTGCCCGCGAATGGGCCGCAAAGCGGCCCCGGCGATCTCAGGTCACGACCTGATAGCAAGGCACATACGCCGCCCCACCCGGCAATTTCATCCGGTGCTGGTCGACAAACGCCTGCAACAAGCGCCCCAACGGTTCCAGCACCGCCGCATCACCGCGGATCTGATACGGCCCGTGCTCCTCGATCAGCCGGATCCCCTTGTCCTTCACGTTGCCCGCGACGATCCCGGAAAACGCCCGGCGCAAATTGGCCGCCAGCTCGTGCGCTGGCAAATCACGGCGCAGGGCCAGTTCGGCCATGTTGGCGTGGGTCGGGTCGAACGGGTGCTGGAAGCCGCCGTCGATCTTCAGCAGCCAGTTGAAGTGGAAGGCGTCGTTGCGCTCGCGGCGGAACTGCTTGACCTCCTTGAGCCCCTCGACCATGTGCCGGGCCACTTCGGCCGGGTCATCGATGATGATCTGGTAGTGACGCTGCGCCGCCTCGCCGAGGGTGGCGCCGACGAACGCATGCAGCTGCTGCAGGAACGGTTCGGCGCTGCGTGGCCCGGTGAGCACCACCGGGAAGGGCAGGGCCTGGTTGTCCGGGTGCATGAGGATGCCGAGCAGGTAGAGGAATTCCTCGGCAGTACCGGCGCCGCCGGGGAAGATGATGATGCCGTGGCCAACGCGGACGAAGGCTTCCAGGCGCTTCTCGATGTCCGGCAGGATCACCAGCTCGTTGACGATCGGGTTCGGCGCCTCGGCGGCGATGATGCCCGGTTCGGTCAGGCCCAGGTAGCGGCTGCCGTGCATGCGTTGCTTGGCATGGGCGATGGTCGCGCCCTTCATCGGGCCCTTCATCACGCCCGGGCCGCAGCCGGTGCAGATGTCCAGCTTGCGCAGGCCCAGCTCATGGCCGACCTTCTTGGTGTACTGGTACTCCTCGCTGCTGATCGAGTGGCCGCCCCAGCACACCACCATCTTCGGCTCCACGCCAGGGCGCAGGGTGCGGGCGTTGCGCAGCAGGTGGAAGACATAATCGGTGATGCCCTGGGAGCTTTCCAGGTCGATGCGCTGGCTGGCCAGCTCGCTTTCGGTGTAGACGATGTCGCGCAGGGCGCTGAACAGCATCTCGCGGGTGCTGGCGATCATTTCGCCATCGACGAAGGCGTCGGCTGGAGCGTTCAGCAGCTCCAGGCGCACGCCGCGGTCTTGCTGGTGAATGCGGACTTCGAAGTCCTTGTACGCCTCGAGAATGGTCTTGGCGTTGTCGACATGGGCGCCGGTATTGAGAATGGCCAGGGCGCACTGGCGGAACAAGGTGTAGAGGCTACCGGTACCGACTTCACTCAGTTGCTGGACTTCACGTTGCGACAGCGTCTCCAGGCTGCCCTTGGGGCTGACGGATGCATTGATGACATGGCGTTGAGGCATCTAAGTCGTTCCTGTGCAGGTAAAAACATCCTTGCAAGACAACACCATACCGATCCCTGCACGTCAACCTAAAAGGCGTTGCACACCCAGGGTGATCGCCATGCCGCCGCCCACCAGCCACAGGTTGAGGATCGCCCCGGTGATCAGCGCCTTGGGGCCGGCCTGGCGGATCTGGCTCCAGCGGGTTTCCATGCCCAGCGCGGTCATGGCCATGGTCAGGGCGAAGGTGTCCAGGCTGTTGATGGCCTGGGTCACGCTGCCTGGCAGCACCTGCAGCGAGTTCACCAGCACCAGGGCGAGGAAGCCGAAGGCGAACCAGGGCATGGCGATGCGGCCATTACCTTGTGCCTGGCCGGGCTGGCGCGAACGGCTGATCCACAGGCCGACCACCAGCAGCACCGGCACCAGCAGCATCACCCGGGTCATCTTGACGATGGTGGCGATGTGCGTAGCTTCGGGGCTGACGTTGCTGGCCGCGCCCACCACCTGCGCCACTTCATGAATGGTCCCGCCGAGGAACAGGCCGGCTCCCATCGTATCCAGGGGCAGCCAGCCGGCATTGATCGCCACTGGGTAGAGGAACATCGACAAGGTACCGAACAGCACCACGCTGCCGACTGCCATGGCGCTCTTGTGCGGGGCGCTGCGCAGCGCCGATTCGAAGGCCAGCACGGCGGCGGCGCCACAGATCGCACTGCCGGCTGCGGTGAGCAGGGCGGTGTCGCGGTCCAGCTTGAACAGCTTGGTGCCGCACCACAGGCCGATCAGCAAAGTGCTGGTCACCACCAGCAGCGAGACGGTCAAGCCGGACCAGCCGACTTCGGCGATCTCCTGCAGGCTCACGCGCAGGCCGAAGAAGGCCACGGCAATGCGCAGCAGCCCACGGGCCGAGAAGTTGATGCCGGCCGCCCAGCTGGCCGGCACGCCATCGCGCAGGGCGTTGCCGTACAGGGCACCGGCGACGATGCCGACGATCAGCGGGCTGATGCCCAGGCTGGCGATGGCGGGCAGGGCCGCCAGCTGGGTGACGGCGAGCGCGAACAGCGCGACGAACAGGATGCCGTTGAGCCGCCCTCGGGTGGAGAGGGTGGGCGCAAGCGCGGGGTTGGAAGTTGCCGTGGCCATGTGAGTCCTCCGGGAAAGTGTTTCGACATGGCCTACGTTAATCTGGTTATAAGCTTATAAAAAATCGTAATTTAGGATGGCAAATATCCGTTTAGCTGATATTTTCAAAAGATGACCCCAGAACAGCTGATAACCTTCGCCACCGTAGCCGAGCACGGCAACATCAGCCATGCGGCCCAGGCCCTGCATCTGTCGCAGCCAGCGGTGTCCGGCCAGCTCAAGTTGCTGCAGGAGGCCTTTGGCGAGCCCCTGTACCAGCGTGCCGGCCGTGGCGTGCGCCTGACGGCGGCTGGCGAGCAACTGCTGGCCCATGCCCAGCGCCTGCGGGACACCTTTCGCCAGGCCCAGGCCTTGTGCGAGGCCATGCGCGGACTGGAGCGCGGCACCTTGCGCATTGGCGCCAGCACCACGCCGGCCAGCTACCTGCTGCCGTACCTGATTGCCGACTTCCATGGGCGCTATCCAGAGGTGCTGGTGACCACGTCCCACGGCAACACGGCGGAAATCGTCGCAGCGCTGGACAGCGTCGATATCGCCCTCATCGAAGGCCCACCAGGGCAGGAGCTGCCACTGGGCACCGAAGTGACGGCGTGGCGCGAGGATGAGATCGTGGCCATCGTGCCGCGCGATCATCCCTTGGCAGGTGCCGAGCAGCAGGGCTTGCAGGCGTTGGGGGCTTACCCGTTGGTGCTGCGTGAAAGTGGTTCGGGGGTGCGCCAGATCGTCGAGCGGGCATTTGCCCGGCACGGTGTGGCCATGCGCGTGGCGCTGGAGATCGCCGGCGTGGAAGGGGTGAAAGAGGCGGTACGGGCCGGGATGGGGATTGGCTTTGTCTCGGCCATGTCGATCCGCCATGAGCAGGGTGTATTGCGACAACTGAGAATTGCGCCTGAACCGTTGGTGCGGCGCTTTTCCATCCTCTTGCCCCATGCCGCCACGCCGTCGCGGGCGGCCGCGCGGTTCATGGAGCTGTGCGTGGGCCAGCGCACCGGGGCCACGTAACCCGCCCCTGCTGCCGGCAGCAGGGGCGGGTAAGGGGGCTATTGGATATTGGCCTTGGCCGGCGTGGCCTGGTTGTACTTGATCGACGCTACGCTGTTGCACAGCCCGACCAGTGTCTGCCAGTCCTGGTTGGCCAGGTTCAGGTTGCGTTGCAGCTCGGGCAGGTTGAGGTTGTCGACATTGCCCTTGCAGTTGCCGAGGTCGGTCAGGACGGTATTCAGTTCGCCCTCAAGTTCCTCCCACACCTTCAACAGCAGGCCGATCAGCGAACCCGCAGCCTGGGACAGCTGGATCAGCTTGCTCAGCTGATCATTCAATGCTGCCAGGCTGGCAGATTGCTGAGTCACTGCGTTCATGCGCGTCGTATCGGCCGCGATCTCGCTGCGCAGCTGCTTGATCTTGACCTCTGCGGCGACCATGGTCGCAATCCCTGCAGCCGCACCGACGATGCCGAAAGCCAGGCCAAAGCCAAGGCTGAAGATCGCGATCACGGCACCGGCGAAGAAGGCGACGCCAGCACCGATGGCCGAGGCGGTTTCCACCACTTGCCAGGTCTTGATCTGCTTGCGCATCTCTTCGATCTTGGCCTGGTACTGCCGAACCTGATCGCGGTTGACGTCCTGCTGCTGGGTGGAGTCAGAGACGGCCTTGGCGAGTATCTGGCTGTCCTGGATCAGGTTGTTGGAGTAGTCGGTGATCGACTGGTGCACCGACACGGCGCTTTGGCTGAACGCGCGAAGCTGGGAAATCAGCCCGGTGAACTGCTGCTTGAGCGAGTTGATGGCCTGGGTATTGCCCGGGTCGGTTTGAAGCACCGCGATCAGCGAGTTGATCGTCGACATGCTGACGTTGAAGGCAATGCCATAGCCGGCAATGGCGTTGGGGATGCTCACCAGGTTCGCGGAAATCCCGTACCAGGCGTTGGCGTGGATCTGGGCGTTGCTGAAGGCAGTCTGGAACGTGCTGTACCAGGTGGGGGCAGGGGTGATGGTCGGCAGTTGGGTGTTGGTGATGCCGAGCACGTAGGCCATCACATCGTTGTTGGCATTGAAGGCATCTGCCAGTTGCTGATCGATGGGCAGGTCGTTGGACGCCCTCAGTGCGGCGGGGACGCTGCCGAGGGCGGCGATGCTGACGACGTTTGACAGCGGGTTGAGGGTGAACGGGAAAAACTGTTTCTTCAGTGCATCCATGACACTTCTCCTTGAACAGTGACCGATCGACCGGTGCTGATTGTCGGGGCGTTGTGTGTGAGGCAGGTTCCTTGCGCAGGCGCGGGGCGTGCCTGCAATCCACTATGCAGAGGCCCGAAGAGGCTTGGATAGCGAACTCATTTAAGCAGCGCCAAGGGGCAGGGCAAGGTGCTACCCGGTGTGTTTTTCGCTCTCGAACGGTGAGCGAAAAAGCACAAGCAGACAGAACAGCGCCTTAGGCCCGGTGCAGGCTATGGGCATGCAGAACGGTGCTTTTCCGACGCAGCCCCGGTGCCTGCCGAGGCGGTCAATTCACCTTGAACACATGCTTCATGTAGGCCACGAAGTTCTCGTCCCGGCACTGGGTCTTGCCCGGGCTGTCGGAAATCTTCGCCACCGGCGCGCCATTGCAGTCGGTCATCTTGATCACGATGTTCATCGGCTCCACCCCCGGGATGTCGCAGGTCAGCCGGGTGCCGATGCCGAAGCTCACGTTGATCCGCGAGTGCAAGGCCCGATACAGGCCCAGCGCCTTGGCGAAATCCAGGCCGTCGGAGAAGATCAGCGTCTTGCCCTTCGGGTCGATCCCCAGCCGTTCATAGTGGGCGATGGCTTTCTCCGCCCACACCAGCGGGTCCCCGGAGTCGTGGCGCAGGCCGTCGAACAGCTTGGCGAAGTACAGGTCGAAATCACCCAGGAAGGCGTCCATGGTGATGCAGTCGGTCAAGGCGATGCCCAGCAGGCCACGGTACTCGCGCACCCAGCCTTCCAGCGCGGCGGACTGGCTGTCGACCAGCCGCGGGCCGAGTTGCTGGTGCGCCATGAACCATTCGTGGGCCATGGTGCCGAGCGGCTTGAGTTCGAGCTCGCGGGCCAGGTGCACGTTGCTGGTGCCGACGAAGCGGCCGGGGAAGTCGTGCTTGAGCAGGTACACCACTTCTTCCTGCACCCGGTAGGAAAACCGCCGCCGGGTACCGAAGTCGGCCAGCTGGAAACCGGCCAGCTCGTCGGCACTGGCCTCGGCCTTGAGCCAGTCCATCTTCTGGTACAGGCGCTCGCCCACCTGTTCGAGTACCACGTCGCGATAGCGGTAGCGGTTGCGCACCTCGCTGATGATCGCCAGCAACGGGATCTCGTAGAGAATCACATGCAGCCACGGCCCGCGCACGCGGATCGCCAACTGCCCGGCCGCGTCCAGGCCGACCTGCACATAGCGCAGGTTGAAGCGGAACAGGCTGAGGAAGCGGATGAAGTCCGGCTTGAGGAACGGGATTTTTTCCAGGTAGGCCAGCTGGTCGTGGGTAACGGTGACTTCGCTCAGCTGCTCGATCTGGTAGCGGATCTCCGCCAGGTAAGGGGAGAGGTCTTCATTGTTGCGGCAGCGGAACTCCCACTCCACCTCGGCGTTGGGGTAGTTGTGCAGCACCGCCTGCATCATGGTGATCTTGTAGAAGTCGGTGTCCAGCAGGTTCTGGATGATTCGTGGGCCGAAAACGCTTTCGGTCATGGGCGGTCTTCCTTGATCAGAGAGAGCTGGTAGTCGAGCGCGGCTTCATCGCCGCACAGGATCACGCCCTCGGCGGCCAGCGCACCGCAGGCGCTGATGGCACCTTCCTGGGTCAGGGCGCGGCAGGCCGGCAGGTACAGCAGCACCTGGAAGCCGGCCTGGCGCAATTGCCGGGCGGTGGTCTTGACGCAGTAGTCCAGGGCCAGGCCGCCGACGATCACGGCGCCGACCTGTTGCACCTTGAGGAACTCGATGACCCCGGTGGAGCGGCGCTCGGCGAGGTCGTGGAAGCAGGCGCCGTAGGGGTGCAGGTCGGGCTCGACGCCTTTCCAGACGAAGTAGTCGTAGTCGATCGGGGCGGGCAGGCCGGGCAGCAGTTCGAAGCCGGGGGTGCCGGGGACGCAGTGGCTGACCCAGGTCAGGTCGGCGTTGGCCAGGGCCAGCGGTTGCAGCATCTGGCCGGGCTCGGCCACCACCCAGGCCGCGTTGGCCGGGTGGGCGTCCTTGCTGCCCAGGCGCAGATCGGCGCGCAGGGCCATGGCATTGAGGTCCGGGGCAATCTCGTTGCCTTCCGGCACCGGCAGCTCCTGAGGGGCGTTGGCGGTGAAGCCGTTCTGCGCGTCGACATCGAAACTGGCGATCTTCATGGCGGGTCTCCTCGCTGGAATGGCTATATAATTCACCTGGTGTAATAAGTGTGTCAAGTGACAATTGCTACGCGATTGCGGGTTGCCATACTTAGAAGCTCTGGTGGATTATTGCGCTGATGAACAAGGAGTCCCCGGTGAGTACAGTCGAAGTTCTGGCCAGTGTCGATATCGTCGCCCTGCGCCTGGCCCCTGATGCCCAGCATCTGCAAGTGTTGTTGCACCGTCGTGAGCGCGAGCCCCATGTCGGCCAGTGGGCCTTGCCTGGTGTGATCGTCAATGGCCGCACCCCGGACACCAGCCTGGAGGGCGCTGCCGAGCGCGCCCTGCGCGAGAAGGCCCTGGTGCAGCCGCGCTACCTCGAACAGGTGGGTACCGAAGGCAACGCCTTCCGCGACCCGCGTGGGTGGTCGTTGAGTACCTACTACCTGGCATTGCTCGACCCGCAGCAGCAGGTCGAAGGTGAGCAGCTGGCGTTTTTCGACCTGGACAGCGTGATTGACCGCAAGGTGTTGCTGCCGTTCGACCATAACCTGCTGGCCGAGCGTGCGCGCGAGCGGTTGGCTGCGAAGACGGTGTACAGCAGCCTGCCGCTGCACCTGTTGGCGCAGAAATTCACCGTGCTCGATGCGCTGGGGGCGGTGCAGGCGTGCCTGGGGCAGGCGGTGAACAACACCTCGCTGCGCAAGCGCCTGGAACGCTTGCGCGAGCTGGGTTGGGTGAGGGATACCGGGGAGAAGAACCAGCCCAGGCTGGGCCGGCCGCAGCAGTTGTATCAGTACACGCCGCACGGTGAGCGGGTGTTCATGTTCGATCGGAGTCTGTTGCCTGAAGGTGTTTGATAGAGGATGACCTGATAAAAGTGCCAGTGGTTGAGTCGCTGTGTATTGCTTTAGGCTCAGACCCACACGTTCGAAAAGCAGGTGGGCAATGGACTTTCCCAGTTTCAACTCAGGCGAACATCGCTTCTTTTATCTGGGGAAGCGTCTGTCATACCGGCTAGGGGCGGATCATATTCGGCTTATGCATGCCGACGGCATTCCTATTGCTCAGGTGCAAACTTCCCCTTCGCTCATGCAGACCGATCGTATCCTTACAGTTTTAGCCACCCAACAGGGCCGGTGTGGCCGTCACGAAGCGTATTCTCCATATGGTTTTTCCAACAATGCGCAGTGGTGCGCGGTCGTGGGGTTCAGCGGGCAGTTTCGGGATTCAACGACGGGTTGTTATCCCTTGGGGAATGGCTATCGGTTTTACACGGCCTCTCTCCAGCGCTTCATCAGTGCTGACAGTTTGAGCCCGTTTGGTAAAGGCGGGCTGAATGCATATGCATACTGCTCCGGTGACCCGATCAATAATGTTGACCCATCAGGCGGTGTGACTCTCAGTGTGTTCGGAGGTCTGAAACATATTGGAGTTATGGATAAGACTGGTCTCACGCAAGCGCTGCATGAGGCAGGACTGCCCAACGACTTGAAGATTTATATAAAGGGCAGGGTAAGTCAGAGGGCATTGGATGCACATGCTATCTATATAAGTAGTAATGGAGGACCGCTTAAGGTTGTTGTGCATGATTCAGGCTCGGTCAAGATAATTGACAGTAGATTGGCTTCTAGCCCTGCAAGTGTCATTGGTTCTGTAGGCCCGCACACGGTATCAGTCGGTACGGTTTCCTACTCTTTAGCGCTTCGCGCCGCTGTCCACCGTGCATCGTCTCAGCCGTCTGTAGTGCCGTCTGCGGGTGTGTCCTGGGGATCCAGTTCAGGTGCTCATCAGCATTCGCCATCCGATGCTCCACCGACATATGAAGAGTTATTTCCCTCGTCATCTCAGCTTGCAATGAGCCGTGCGCAGTCCACCCAAGATCTAGTGGTGTCGGCTCGAAGTTAAAGTGGCGATGTGGAGTTGGGTAAAATGGCCAATCCCTCTTTCAATAGGACTTCAGCTGGCGCATAAGTGCACTGTGCTCAAAGGAGTTAGGCTCGGTACAGGTAAGTCTGCTTGCGCATTCATATCTATTTACACTCAAGGGCGATCGGCTGTTCATGTTCGACCGCAGTCTGTTGCCCGAATAACTTTAGTTGCCAGAGCCAGCTCTTACGGGTGAAGCGCGGGCTCAGGCATTGTGAGCTTCCTGTGGGAGTAACTGTTTTGCTCAATCTGAAAGCTGGCGCGATCCCTGTGGGAACCGCGCTTGCCGGCGATGAGGCCAGTTCAGGCAACCTCATTCATCAATGCGCGCAGCGGCTGGTATCGCCTTGCTCGGCCGGGGCCTTGCGCGCCGCTGCCAGAATGGTCGCCAGCACGATCAGCGCAGCCCCCGCCGCCATGCGCAGGCTCGGCTGATCACCAAACAGCCACCAGGCGCCGATGATCGCGTACACCGGCTCCAGCGCGATGATCATGCCAGCGGTACGCGCTTCCAGCCCCTCCAGGCTCTTGACGAACAGGAACTGCGACAGCCCGGTGCAGAACACCCCCAGCAGCGCCAGGTTGATCCAGTCATTGCTGCCCAGGCTGGTGTTGCCCAGGTGGCTGAAGGCGAACGGCGCGACCAGCGCAGCCACCACCACGTTCTGCCAGAACGCCACCTGCATGGCATTCATGCTCGACCCGTTGCGGCGGTTGGCCACGGTCAGCAGGGCGAACGCCAGGCCCGAGCCCAAGCCCCAGAGCAGGCCAACGGTGCCTTTGTCGAGCAAATCGAAGGTCGGCACCACCAGCACCAGGCCCGCCGTCACCATCAGCAGCAGCAAGCCCTGCACGGCGCCGATGCGCTGGCCGAACACGCCGCGTTCGATCATGGCGATGAAGGCCGGGAAGCTGGCAAAGCCGAGGGTGGCTACGGCCACGCCGCCCACTTTGACGGCGATGAAGAAGGTCACCCAGTGAGTCGCCAGCAGGGCGCCGGTCAGGCCCAGCACCGGCAGGTTGCGCAGGGTCAGCGCGTCGAGCAGGCGGGTGCCCTTGAGCCCGGCGACGAAGCCCAGGGCGATGAAGGCGAAGGTGGCGCGGCCGAAGGTGATGATGCTGGCGTCGGCCTCGATCAGGTGGCCGAGGATACCGGTCAGGCCGAACAGCACCGCGGCGATGTGGGCAACGCACAGGGCGTTACGGTGGCCGGTGGCAGCACCGGCTACGGGGATTGAAGTCGCGATCATGGCAGTCAAGTCTTCACAATGTGGCGCGCGCAAACACTCCCGATTGGCGCGGCGCGGGTCTCTAATACTGGGAGTTTTATCGTTATGAGCCCGGACGAACTGCCCGGTGCAAAAAGGCGCCACAGCGTTGGAATTGTGAAGCGAGGCTGTTTTACTCGCGAATACCACACCGATCAGCCCACGGCGCGGGGCTGGTCGATGTGTGTATTATTTTTGTAGACACGTTTTGGAAGCCGATTGCGGGCGACGTGTGCTTGTCTGATCGCGACATTCGCTGTTGCCTTGCAGCGCCTTGTTATTCCTCACCGTAATTCATGATCGACAGCAGGCGGATCGGCACCTGTACCAGCTGCTCAGGGCCGTGCGGGGTTTCGCCATCGAAGGTCAGGCTGTCGCCGGCGTGCATGTGGTAGAGCTGGTTGCCATGGCGATAGACCAGTTCCCCCTCCAGCAAATGCAGGAACTCGGTACCGGGGTGGGCGAAGGTCGGGAATTCCTCGCTGGCGTCGTCCATGGTCACCATGTACGCCTCGAAGTTCTTCTTCGGCCCCCTGGCGTGATTGAGCAAATGGTAGGTATGGCCCTTCTCGGTGCCGCGGCGCACCACCTCCAGCCCTTCACCGGCCTTGACCAGCAAGGCATTGCCATCGGGCTGGTCGTACTGGCTGAACAGCTTGGCCATCGGCATGCCCAGCACATCGCACAGTCGGCTCAGGGTATCGAGGCTGGTGGACACCTGGGCGTTCTCGATCTTGCTCAGCATGCCCTGGCTGATGCCGGCGATGCGCGCCACATCGGCGAGCTTGAGCGACTGGGCCTGGCGCTGGCGTTTGATCTGCAGGCCCAGGTACTGCTCCAGGCGAAGGCGCGGTGGGGTTTCGGTTGGCATCGAATGTCCTGCACGGTTTCAGTTCAAGAATAAAGTTTTCGCACTGGGAAAGTGCGAAATGCAGCTGCGTTGGCTGCTTCTTTCCTCAGGTGAAAACAAGTTTCCCATAAATAGAGCATAAAAACCTGCATGGGTTTTGTGTTGCCTGAACTGGCCTCTTCGCGGGCACGCCCGCTCCCACAGGGACTTTGCGCCGATCTCTGTGGGAGCGGGCGTGCCCGCGAAGAGGCCGGAACAGAAAACACACACCAGCCATCGGGCAGAGTTGGCAAGCACGTTGCATTCCTGTGAGGAAAGTAAATTTCTCGTGTGGAATTAGTGCCCCTCACCCAGGAGTGATCAACCCATGTTGCCAGCAGAAACCCAGCGCACCCTCGACCAGCACGGCATCAAGTATGTGCTGGCGCAGTTCGTCGATATCCACGGTTCGGCGAAGACCAAGTCGGTGCCGGTATCGGGCCTCAAGATGGTGGCTGAAGAGGGCGCCGGCTTTGCCGGGTTCGCCATCTGCGGCATGGGCATGGAGCCCCATGGCCCGGATTTCATGGCCCGTGGCGACTTGTCCACGTTGATTCCGGTGCCGTGGCAGCCGGGTTATGGCCGGGTGGTGTGCGTGGGCCATGTCAACGGCCAGCCCTGGCCCTACGACAGCCGTTACGTGCTGCAGCAGCAGGTGGGGCGCCTGGCCGACAAGGGTTGGACCCTGAATACTGGCCTTGAGCCCGAGTTCAGCCTGTTCCGCCGTGACGAAGGCGGCAAGCTGCAGTTGGTGGACGCCTCCGACAACCTCGACAAACCTTGCTACGACTACAAGGGCCTGTCGCGCTCGCGGCTGTTCCTCGAACGCCTCACCGAGGCCCTGCAGCCGGTCGGCTTCGACATCTACCAGATCGACCATGAAGACGCCAACGGCCAGTTCGAGATCAACTACACCTACAGCGACGCCATGGAGTCGGCCGACCGTTTCACCTTCTTCCGCATGGCTGCCGGCGAGATCGCCAACGACCTGGGCATGATCTGCTCGTTCATGCCCAAGCCCGACCCCAAGCGCGCCGGCAATGGCATGCACTTCCACCTGTCGCTGGCTAGCAGCAGCAACAAGAACCTGTTCCACGACCCTTCAGACAGCAGCGGCATGGGCCTGTCGAAACTGGCCTACCACTTCGCCGCCGGCCTGTTGGCCCACGGCCCGGCGCTGTGTGCCTTCGCCGCACCCACGGTCAACTCCTACAAGCGTCTTGTCGTCGGCCGCTCGCTATCCGGCGCGACCTGGGCGCCGGCCTTCGTCGCCTATGGCGCCAACAACCGTTCGGCGATGGTGCGCATCCCCTATGGCCGCCTGGAGTTCCGCCTGCCGGACGCCGGCTGCAACCCGTACCTGGTCACCGCCGCGATCATCGCCGCCGGCCTCGATGGCATCGACCGCCAGCTGGAGCCGGGCGAGATGTGCAACGAGAACCTCTACAACCTGAGCCTGGAAGCGATCGCCGCACGCGGCATAAAAACCCTGCCGCAGTCGCTCAAGGAAGCCGCCGACGCCCTGGAGGCCGACCCGCTGTTCCGCGAGGTGCTCGGCGCCGAGATCGTCGACGAGTTCATCAAGCTCAAGCGCATGGAGTGGGTGGAGTACTGCCGCCACGTCTCCGACTGGGAAATCCAGCGTTACACCGAATTCTTCTGACCGCCAACCCTATCCCTGGGTAGCGGCAACAGCAGCGGCTACCCACTGCCTAGAAGGAGTATCACCATGTGTGGAATCGTAGGTCTTTACCTGAAAAGGCCAGAGCTGGAAGCCCAGCTCGGCAAGCTCTTCGAACCCATGCTCGAAGCCATGACCGACCGTGGCCCGGACAGCGCCGGCTTCGCCATCTACGGTGACGAAGTGGCCGATGGCTGGGTCAAGCTGACCCTCCAGGCAACGGACATCAACTACCCCTGGGCGACCTTGATGGGCCAGCTGGAAGGGCGCCTGGGCTGCTCGCTGGACTGGTTTCAGAACGCCAGCGCGGCGGTACTCAAGGTGCATGCCGATGAAGCCAGCGCCCGCGCCGCGCTAGCCGAACTGGCGCCGGGCGTGCGCATCATGAGCGCCGGGCAGAGCATCGAGATCCTCAAGGGCATGGGCCTGCCGGCGGAAATCTCCAGCCGCTTCGGCCTGGCCGGCATGAAGGGCAGCCACATCATCGGCCATACCCGCATGGCCACCGAAAGCGCCGTGACCATGGAGGGCAGCCATCCGTTCTCGACCGGTGCCGACCTGTGCCTGGTGCACAACGGCTCGCTGTCCAACCACTTCCGCCTGCGCCAGGTACTCAAACGCGAAGGCATCAGCTTCGAGACCGACAACGATACCGAGGTGGCGGCCGGCTACCTGACCTGGCGCCTGCAGCAGGGCGACACCCTGGCCCAGGCCCTGGATGGTGCGCTGCAAGACCTGGACGGCTTCTTCACTTTCGCCATCGGCACCCGCAACGGCTTTGCCGTGATCCGCGACCCGATCGCCTGCAAGCCGGCCGTGCTCGCCGAGACCGACGACTACGTGGCCATGGCCTCCGAATACCAGGCCCTGGCCAGCCTGCCGGGCATCGAGCACGCCAAGGTCTGGGAGCCGGCGCCGGCCACCCTGTACGTCTGGGAGCGCGAAAGCGCCTGACCCCCACCGAATCACTGGAGACACTCATGAAGACGATCGACCTTTCCAGCGCCTCGGTGCGCGTACTCAACCAATCCCTGCATGGCGACGTGCAGGACCGCGAATGGCGGGTGACCCACCCCGACGGCAAGCACAACCTGGCGGTGGGCATCAACGCCGCCGTGTCGGTGGATATCGAAGGCCATGCCGGCTACTACTGCGCCGGGATGAACCAGCAGGCCAGTGTCACCGTGCACGGCAACGTCGGCGTGGGCGTGGCCGAGAACATGATGTCCGGCTCGGTGCGGGTCAAGGGCAGCGCCTCCCAGGCCGCTGGCGCCACCGCCCATGGCGGACTGCTGGTGATCGAGGGCGATGCCGGCGCGCGCTGTGGCATCTCGATGAAGGGTGTGGACATCGTGGTCGGCGGCAGCATCGGCCACATGAGCTGCTTCATGGGCCAGGCCGGGCGCCTGGTGGTGTGTGGCGATGCCGGCGATGCGCTGGGCGATTCGCTGTACGAGGTGCGCATCTACGTCAAGGGTTCGGTGCAGTCGCTGGGCTCGGACTGCATCGAGAAAGCGATGCGCGCCGAGCACCTGCAAGAGCTGCAGGAACTGCTGAACAAGGCGGGCCTCGCGCACAAGGCCGCCGATTTCAAACGCTACGGCTCGGCCCGCCAGCTGTACAACTTCAAAGTCGACAACGCCAGCGCGTACTGATCCAGGAGCATTCCCATGAGCGAACAATTCCCCCCGGTACTGCGTGAGTCGGCCACCTTCGATCGCCTGACCATCCAGGAAATCCAGCGCGCCGCTGAAACCGGCATCTACGATATCCGCGGCGGTGGCACCAAGCGCCGCGTGCCGCACTTCGACGACCTGCTGCTGCTGGGCGCCAGCGTGTCGCGCTACCCGCTGGAAGGCTACCGCGAAAAATGCGGCACCGACGTGGTGTTGGGCAACCGCTTCGCCAAGCAGCCGATCCACCTGAAGATCCCGGTGACCATTGCCGGCATGAGCTTCGGCGCGTTGTCGGCCAATGCCAAGGAGGCCCTGGGCCGTGGCGCGACCATCGCCGGCACCAGCACCACCACCGGCGACGGCGGCATGACCCCGGAAGAGCGCGGCCAGTCGCAGCACCTGGTCTACCAGTACCTGCCGTCGCGCTACGGCATGAACCCCGATGACCTGCGCAAGGCCGACGCCATCGAGATCGTCCTCGGCCAGGGTGCCAAGCCCGGCGGTGGCGGCATGCTGCTGGGCATGAAGGTCACCGAGCGTGTCGCCGGCATGCGCACCCTGCCGATCGGCGTCGACCAACGCAGCGCCTGCCGACACCCGGACTGGACCGGCCCGGACGACCTGGCGATCAAGATTGCCGAGATCCGCGAGATCACTGACTGGGAGAAACCGATCTACGTGAAGATCGGCGCCAGCCGCCCGTACTACGACGTCAAGCTGGCGGTGAAGGCCGGTGCCGACGTGATCGTGCTCGACGGCATGCAGGGCGGCACGGCAGCCACCCAGGAAGTGTTCATCGAACACGTTGGCATCCCGATTCTGCCGGCCATTCCACAGGCTGTGCAGGCGCTGCAGGAAATGGGCATGCACCGCAAGGTGCAGCTGATTGTCTCCGGTGGCATCCGCAACGGTGCCGACGTGGCCAAGGCCATGGCCCTGGGTGCCGACGCGGTGGCCATCGGCACGGCGGCGCTGATCGCCCTGGGCGACAACCACCCGCGACTGGACAGCGAGCTGAAGACGATCGGCTCGGCTGCCGGCTTCTACGACGACTGGCAAAACGGCCGCGACCCGGCCGGCATCACCACCCAGGACCCGGAACTGGCCAGGCGCCTGAACCCGGAAGAGGCGGGCCGGCGCCTGGCCAACTACCTGCGGGTGCTGGTGCTGGAGGCGCAGACCATGGCCCGCGCCTGCGGCAAATCACACCTGCACAACCTCGACCCCGAGGACCTGGTGGCGCTGACCGTCGAGGCCGCCGCCATGGCCCGGGTGCCGCTGGCAGGCACCGCCTGGGTACCGGGCCAGGCCCAGTACTGATCCAGCTTTCTGGGGCTGCCTTGCAGCCCTTTCGCGACACAAGGCCGCTCCTACAGGTAATCGTGAGCTTCTGTAGGAGCGGCCTTGTGTCGCGAAAGGGCCGCAAAGCGGCCCCCGATGCATCTCCAATTGCACAGAAGTGCAAATCAGTGCCCCATGGCCAGCTTGGCACTGGTCTGCCGACGACGATAGGCACTGTCACGGCTGGCCAGCCACCAGTACAGCGGCGAGGTCACTGCCAGGCCAACCAGCCACGACAGGTCGGCCCCGTTGATGTGCTCGGAGATCGGCCCGACGTACAGCGGCGTGTTCATGAACGGGATCTGCACCACGATACCCACCGCATAGGCAATCAGCGCCTGCGGGTTGTAACGACCGTAGATGCCGCCATCGACCTGGAAGATCGACTGGATGTCGTAGTCGCCCTTGTGGATTGCGTAGAAGTCGATCAGGTTGATCGCCGTCCATGGCACCAGCACTACCAGCAGCACCAGCACCATGTCGACGAAGTGGCCGATGAAGTCCGCCGAGGCGAACACCGCCACCACGCAGCAGGCCGACAGCACGAGCAGCGACAGCACTGCACGGCTCTTGGCGGTCGGGATCCAGCGGTAGGCGAAGGTCTGCACCAGGGTGATGATCGACAGCACCGCGCCATACAGGTTGAGGGCGTTGTGGCTGATCACGCTGAGCAGGAACAGCACCAGCATGAGCGGGCCGAGGGTGCCGGTGGCCAGCTTGACCGCGTCCATGGTGTCCATGCCGGCCGGGATCGCCAGCACCGCCACGGCGCCGAAGACGAACGACAGGCTCGAACCCAGGGCCGAACCCAGGTAGGTGGTCCAGAAGGTCGAGCTGACCTTCACGTCGGCCGGCAGGTAGCGCGAGTAATCCGACACGTACGGGGCAAAGGCGATCTGCCACAGCGCCGCCAGCGACACGGTGGCCAGCCAGCCGGCCAGGTTGAAGCCGCCGCGGGTGAGGAAGTCGTCACTTTGCACATGGCTGAAGATGTAGCCGAAGCCGACCACGATGCCGACGCCCAGCACCCAGGTGCCGATGCGGTTGAGCACGTGGATGAAGCGGTAGCCGATGATGCCGATGATGCCTGAACCCAGCGCACCGATGACGATGCCCACCGGCACCGGAACGGCCTCGACCACGCCATGTAGCGACTTGCCGGCCAGCACGATGTTGGAGGCGAAGAAGCCGATGTACATCACCCCGGCGATCACCACCACCAGCAACGCGCCGAGGGTGCCGAACTGGGCGCGGCTCTGGATCATCTGCGGGATGCCCATCTGCGGGCCCTGGGCCGAGTGCAGCGCCATCAGCACGCCGCCGACCAGGTGGCCAACGAGGATGGCGACAATGCCCCATATCAGGTTCAGGTGAAACAGCTGCACGCCCAGCGCGCCGGTGACGATGGGCAGCGGCGCGATATTGCCGCCGAACCACAGTGTAAACAGATCCCTCACCTTTCCATGGCGGTCTTCCGGCGGCACATAGCCGATCGTGTGTTTTTCTATCAGGGGTGCCGAATTGGCTGCACTGGTCATGACTGACTCCAAGGCAAGGTGGGGCATCGGGTGCTGCCCGGGTGCGTGCCGGCGAAGGGCGACGCGTTCTTGTTGGAGCGATGATGCGGGGCGCGGGGATAACGAGAAATTAGTAAATATGTGCCCATAAACCTTAAAAAACCTAAGGCTGACAAAAGCTTAAGCGGTGGACGGTAGCAAGGAGGGTGCCAGTTGGCGGGAGGGCTTGGGGTAGAGGGGGGTTGCGATGGTTTTTGGCGGGAAGGGTGGGCTGTGGTGGTGCACAGTGTGCGTTAACAGGGCAGGTGAAAAGGTTGTCTGTGCCGGCCTTTTCGCGGGCTTGCCCGCTCCCACAGGTACTGCACAGATCTTAAAATCTGTGGGGCACTGTGGGAGCGGGCGAGCCCGCGAAGGGGCCGGCACGGTAGAACAGTGCTACATCGGCAACAACCGATCCTGAATCACTTCCTTCATCACCAGGGTCGAACTCAGGCGCTTCACATTGGGAATGCTGGTCAGCTGCTCGTCATACAGCTTCTGAAACGCCGGCAAGTCCTTGGCCACCACATGTAGCAGGTAATCCGGATCGCCGAACAGCCGTTGCGCCTCGACAATCTGCGGGATCTCGGCCAACGCCGCTTCGAAGTCCGCCACGGGCTGGCGGGTCACTTCGCGCAGGGTCACGAACACCAGCGCGGCAAAGTTCAGCCCCAGGGCGCTCGGCGCCAGGCGGGCGTGGTAGCCCAGAATGGCCCCGGACTCCTCCAGTGCCTTCAGGCGCCGATGGCAGGGGGACAGGCTGAGCCCCACGCGGTCGGCCAGCTCGGTGACCGACAGCCGACCGTCTTTTTGCAGCTCGGCAAGGATTTTTCGATCAGTTCTGTCCATGGGGAAGAATCTTCCAGTAAGTGAATGATGAGAGGGAATATACGAAAGAAAATCCCCGGGCGGAATCCGTAATCTTTCCTCATCCCAAGGCAGTAGATAAGGAAGATTCAAGTGGCTATCAGTGTGCTGACGGCGTTCTGGGCTGTTTCGATGCTGTTCGTGATGACCCCCGGAGCAGACTGGGCCTATGCCATTTCGGCGGGCATGCGCGGGCGTTGGGTAATGCCCGCAGTGGCGGGGATGTTGTCGGGACATTTCCTCGCCACCCTGGTGGTGGCGGCCGGGGTCGGCAGCCTGCTGGCGGGCCACCCGTTGGCGTTGACCTTGCTGACCCTGGCGGGGTGCAGCTACCTGCTGTGGTTGGGCGGTAACCTGTTGCTGAGCCCGGCATTGCCTTCGGCCGGGCAGGGCGGGGCCGGTGAGTCGGGCTCACGCTGGGCATTGAAAGGTTTTTGCGTGAGTGGGCTGAACCCCAAGGTGTTCCTGCTGTTTCTGGCCCTGCTGCCGCAATTCACTGACCCCCAGTCGAGCTGGCCGGTGCCGTTGCAGATCTTGCTGCTGGGGCTGGTGCACCTGTGCAGCTCGCTGGTGATCTATTCGTTGGTCGGTTTTGGCGCCAAGGCTGTGCTGAGCACCCGGCCAGGGGCGGCAAAGCTGGTCGGACGGGTGTCGGGGGTGGCGATGATTACCGTGGCCCTGGGTTTGATAGCCGGGCAGATCCACTGACTTCAGCGGTGACCAACAGCTTCGGATACACTCGCCGCATTCCAGCGCACCACCAGGATGTGCCCCATGCCCGATACTACCCAACTGCTTACCTTCGCCCTGATCTGCCTGGGCATGGTCCTGACCCCGGGGCCGAACATGATCTACCTGATTTCCCGGTCGATCTGCCAGGGCCGCAAGGCTGGGTTGATTTCCCTTGGCGGTGTGGCGCTGGGCTTTGTCATCTACATGTTCTGCGCTGCATTGGGCATCACCGCACTGGTAATGGCTGTGCCCTTTGCCTATGACGCACTGCGCATCGGTGGTGCGTTGTACCTGTTGTACCTGGCCTGGCAGGCGCTGCGCCCCGGTGGCCGCTCGCCCTTCCAGGTGCGGGACCTGCCTGCCGACAGCCCGCGGCGGCTGTTTACCATGGGGTTTGCCACCAGTTTGCTCAACCCCAAGATTGCCGTCATGTACCTGTCGCTGATGCCGCAGTTCATCGAGCCGGGGCATGGCAGCGTGCTGCTGCAATCGCTGGTACTGGGTTCGACGCAGATCGCCATCAGCGTTTCGGTCAATGCGCTGATTGCGGTCATGGCGGGCTCCATCGCCGTGTTCCTCGCCGGTCGCCCGCTGTGGCAGCAGGTTCAGCGCTGGCTGATGGGCACGGTGCTGGCGGGGCTGGCCGTGCGCATGCTGGCTGAAGGGCGGCGTTGAACGACAGCTGAAGCTCGGCGCAAATGTGGCGGTTATGGCTTTACACGCCCAGCACTTTGCCGAGCAGCTGACACACCTGTTCGGCCGAGTAGGGTTTGGCCAGGAAGGCAAACCCTTGGTGCCCGCCTTCGGCAATCGCTTCGCTGTAACCGGAGGTGAGGATTACCGGTAATTGCGGCCGCTGGCGGCGCAGCTGCCTGGCCAGTGCCAAGCCGCCCATGCCTGGCATGACCACATCGGAAAACACGGCATCGAAGCCTTCGGGCGCGTTGTCAAGCTGCACCAGGGCAGCTTCGGCCGAGCTGGCCCAACTGATCTGGTAGCCATGGTCTTCAAGGATTTGCGCAGTGAAGCTGCCCACATCGGGATTGTCCTCGACCACCAGGATGCGCCGTCGCTGGCCACTGGGTTGAGGCACGTTGTGCGGGTCGCTGGCAGGTGCGCCGCTGGCCGGTGTCGGCTCTTGTGGCAGGTATAGGGTGAAACGGGTGCCCTGGCCCTGGACGCTATCGACCTTGACGTCGCCATCGGATTGCTTGGCAAAGCCAAATACCTGGGACAAGCCCAGCCCGGTGCCTTCACCCGGCGCCTTGGTGGTGAAGAACGGATCGAAGATGCGCTCCAGCAACTCGGGGGCGATGCCGACCCCACTGTCACTCACCGAAATGGCCGCGAACAGCCCGTCGTGGCCGGGCATGCGCTGGTCGGCCTGCAGGCGCAGGCGCAGGGTGCCTTCACCGGCCATGGCGTCGCGGCCATTGAGCATCAGGTTGATCACCGCGGTTTCCAGCTGGCTGAGGTCGGCGCGGATATGGCAGGGTGATGCCGGCAGTTGCAGCTCGACATGGATGCGTGCGCCGGTGGCCGTGTCGAGCATGTCAGCCATCGCCTCCAGCCGCGGCCCGGCTTCGAACACTTGCGGGCTCAGCGTCTGGCGCCGGGCGAAGGCGAGCAGTTGGCCAGTCAGCTTGGCGCCGCGGTCGACGGTGTCGGCCATGGTCTTGAGGTAGCGTTCGCGGCGCTGTTCGTCGAGGTTGGGGCGCTGCAGAAAGTGCAGCGACGAGCGGATGATGGTCAGCAGGTTGTTGAAGTCGTGGGCCACGCCGCCGGTCAACTGGCCGATGGCTTCGAGCTTCTGCGTCTGGCGCAGCACGGCCTCGGTGTGCAGCAGCTGCGCGGTACGCTCTTCGACCCGGTGTTCCAGGGTGGCGTTGAGCGCTTCCAGGGCAGCCATGGCCTCGCGCACTTCGGCGTGGGCCTGGATGCGCTGGATGTGCGCCCAGGAGCGTTCGGTGACTTCGCTGAGCAGCGCTTGCTCGTAGCGTGTCCAGGTCCGTGGCTCACGGTCATGGATGGCCATGAGCGCCGTCAGCCGGCCATTCTTGATCAGCGGCATGCAGACGGTGGCGGTGATGCCGATGGCCTGGAAGGTGGCCGCCTCTTCGCTGGCCAGTTCGTTGAGGTTGTCGTTGATCACCAGGGGCAGGCCGGCACGCAGGCGGCTGACGGCCAGGCGGCCGAAATCGGCCAGGCGGTACTGGCCGAGCAGGCGCGGCGAGCCCGGTGCGACCCAATCGCCGCAGATGGTGAAGCCGTCTTCGTCGGCTTCCATCACGGCATAGGCGCAACTCGACAGCTCCAGGTGCTCCACCAGCATGCGCGTGGTGATCGCCATGATGTGGTCCGGGTCGGTGGCATTGGCCACGGCGCGGCCCAGGTTGTCGAGAAAGTTCAGGCGCTGGTTGGTGACCACGCTGGCGGTGGTTTCGGTGACCGTGTCGAGCATCCCCAGCACGCGGCCATCCTCACCGCGGATGGGGCTGTAGCAGAAGGTGAAATAGGCCCTTTCCGGGCTGCCGCAGCGGTCGATCAGCAGGGGGAAGTCCTCGATGAACACCGCCTCGCCAGCGAGTGCCCGCGCGGCCATGTCACCAATTTCGTGCCAGGCTTCTTGCCATACCACACTGAAGGGGCTGCCCAGGGCCGACGGTTTGTCGCCGAGGATCCGGGCGAAGGCATCGTTGTGCAGGGTGATCAGCTCTGGGCCCCAAAGCACGGCCTGGGGAAAGCGCGAGTCCAGGCACAGGGCGACGCTGGTCCTGAGTGTTTCAGGCCATTGGCCAAGCGGCCCCAGGGGTGTGGCAGCCCAGTCGTGGTTGCGAATGCGCTCGGCCATCAGCCCGCCGCCGTCTAGCCAGTTTGCCATGTGCAGTGCCGGTCCGTTTGCTTGAGGCCTCTAGATTGCACCGAGAATAGACGGTTGGCGAGGGGGGCGGTTCCTCAGCGCATGAAATGCACCTTGCCGGTGTCGTCATTGCCCATGTAGATGCCATACACACCGGCCTGGCGTTCGAGGATGTAGCGCTCGAGAATCTGCCGGATCGCCGGGTAATAGATCTCGTCCCAGGGAATCTCGTCAGGTTCGAAGAACTTGTACGCCAACGTTTCCGGCCCGTACTGCCCGGTCTCTTCGGTGGCGATGGCGCGGAAGATGATGTACACCTCGCTGATTTTCGGCACGCTGAAGATCGAATAGGGCGAGACGATATCGGCACGTACGCCGCTTTCTTCCCAGACCTCGCGCAAGGCCGCCTGCTCGGTGGTCTCGCCGGCTTCCATGAACCCGGCCGGCAAGGTCCAGGTGCCGGGGCGCGGCGGGATGGCGCGCTGGCACAGCAGGTACTTGCCGTCGCGCTCGATGATGCAGCCGGCGATGATCTTCGGATTGATGTAGTGGATATAACCGCAGCCGGTGCAGTGCAGGCGTTCGTGGGTGTCGCCTGTGGGAACGCCCCGGGCCAGTTCCGTGGTGCAGTGCGGGCAGTAGCGCGGGGCGTTGGGCATGTCAGCGGCCTATGCGGGGTTCTATGCGGGGCTCTTTCAGGGCCAGGGGCTCGACCATGTCGCGCACCTTGCTGTTGTCGTCCTGCTTCTGGCGCAGGTAGTCCAGGGCCACCTTGGCAGCGGCGCGAACGTGGTCGACCGAGGCCTGGTGCGCCACCAGCGGGTCGCCGCCCTTGATTGCCTCGACGATCTTTTCCATTTCACGGTTGCTGGCGCCGCGGCGGTTTTCCTGCGACACCGAGGTGGCGCGCAGGTAGCTGATGCGTGCCTGCAGCTGGCGCAGCTGTTGGGCGGCGACCTGGTTGCCAGAGCCTTCCAGGAGCACGTCGTAGAAACCTTGCACCGAGTCCAGCACCTGTTGCAGCTCGCCTTCTTCGAGGGCTTCGCGGTTGACCTCGAGTGCGCGCTCCAGGGCACGGATGTCCTTGGCCTTGGCGTTGAGGGTGAACAACTGCACGATCAGGCCTTCGAGCACGCAACGCAGCTCGTAGATATCGCGGGCGTCTTCCAGGGTGATGATGGCCACGCGCGGGCCCTTGGCGTCGGCGAATTCCACCAGGCCTTCGGACTCCAGGTGGCGCAGGGCCTCACGCACCGAGGTGCGGCTGACCCCCAGGCGGTCGCAGAGGTCGCGCTCGACCAGGCGGTCGCCGGGCAGCAGGTGGAAGTTCATGATCGCGCCGCGCAGCTTGTCGAGCACGATTTCGCGCAGGGTAACGGGGTTGCGGTTGACCTTGAAGCTGTCGTCGAGTGGCTGGCGTTTCATCAGGTGCGCTCTTTATGAGGCTGTTGCGCCAACATCACGGAGCCCCCTGAACCGAGGCACTCCTTGCAGTGGTTCGAACAGCCCGTTGTTAACGGGTTGACTCCGCATCGGCTTCGGCGAACGCCTCGCGGGCCAGGCGGAAACTGTCCACCGCCGCGGGCACGCCGCAATAAATGCCGACCTGGAGCAGGATCTCGCGAATCTGTTCACGGCTCAGGCCATTACGCAATGCGCCGCGAATGTGCAGCTTGAGCTCGTGGGGCCGGTTGAGCGCGGAAATCATGGCCAAGTTTATCATGCTGCGCTCTTTCAGCGAGAGGCCTTCGCGGCCCCAGACGTGGCCCCAGCAGTACTCGGTGACCAGCTCCTGCAGCGGCTGGGTGAAGTCGTCGGCGTTCTGGATCGAGCGGTTGACGTACTCCTCGCCCAGCACCTGGGTGCGGATCTGCAGGCCTTTCTCGTACTTTTCGTTGCTCATGCGCAGTACTCCGGAATAAAAAGGGGCCGCAACCGAGGGTGAGACGATTAGTGCGGCCCCTGAAAAACAGGGACATCGGTGGTGGCTTCTTCGCGGGCAAGCCCGCTCCCACAGGTATTGCAGAGCTCTTGAGAACTGTGCGGTCCCTGTGGGAGCGGGCTTGCCCGCGAAGGCACCAGCGCCGACTTCAAGGGCGATCAGCCAAGCGGCGGCAGGGCACCCAGCTTGCCCTTGTGGTAGACCATCGGCGTCACCGGCTCGGCCGGCAGCACCAGGTTCTTCACCGCGCCGACGATGATCGCGTGGTCACCGCCGTCGTATTCGCGCCACAGTTCGCACTCGATGATCGCCGTGGCCTTGGTCAGCAGCGGGTTGCCCAGCTCGCTCAACTGCCACTCGACGCCCTTGGCTTTGTCCTTGCCCTTGCCGGCGAAGGCATAGGCCTCGGCGGTCTGGTCGGCGGACAGTAGGTGAATGGCGAACTGCTTGCTGTCACGCAGGATCGGGTAGGTGTCCGATGCGTAGTTGGGGCAGAACAGCACCAGCGCCGGCTCGATCGACAGCGCGCTGAACGCGCTGGCGGTGATGCCGACGATGCCGCCATCGGCGTCCAGGGTGGTGACCACGGTGACGCCGGACGGGAACGAGCCCATCACGTCTTTGTAGATGCCAGGTTCGATCATCTCGTGCTACCTCTTAGCGCATCACAAACGGGTCGGGCATCGGCGCGGTGGACAGGTTGATCCACACGGTCTTCAGCTCGGTATAGGCCAGCACCGAATCGATGCCGCTCTCACGGCCGTAGCCGCTGTTCTTGAAGCCGCCGATCGGCGCCATGGCCGACACTGCGCGGTAGGTGTTGACCCAGATGATCCCCGAACGCACGTCGCGGGCCAGGCGGTGGGCACGGCCCAGGTCGCGGGTCCAGATGCCGGCAGCAAGGCCGAACTGCGAGTCGTTGGCGATTTCCAGGGCCTCTTCTTCGGTCTTGAAGCGGATCACCGCAGCAACCGGGCCGAACACCTCTTCCTGCATGATGGTCATCGAGTTGCTGTCGCACTCGAACAGGGTCGGCTCGTAGAACCAGCCATCACCCTCGACCTCGGCACGCTTGCCGCCCATGTGCAGCTTGGCGCCTTCGGCCTTGGCCGCAGCGACCAGGCCTTCGACTACGGCCAGCTGTTGTGCGGTGGCCATCGGGCCCATTTCGCTGGCGTCGTCCTGCGGGTTGCCGATGCGGATGCGCTTGGCACGGGCGATCAGGCGCTCGACAAATTCGTCGAAGATCTCGTCCTGCACCAGCAGGCGCGAGCCGGCCACGCAGCTCTGCCCGGAGGCGGCATAGATGCCGGCCACGGCGCCGTTGATGGCGCTGTCCAGGTCGGCGTCGGCGAAGATGATGTTTGGCGACTTGCCGCCCAGTTCCAGCGACAGCTTGGCGAAGTTCTCGGCACTGCTGCGCACCACGTGGCGGGCAGTGGCGGCGCCGCCGGTGAAGGCGATCTTGCGCACCAGCGGGTGGCGGGTCAGCGCCGCGCCGGTGCTTGGGCCGTAGCCAGTGACCACGTTGACCACGCCCGCCGGGAAGCCGGCTTCCAGGGCCAGGCGAGCCAGTTCGAGGATGGTCGCCGAGGCGTGCTCGGAGGGCTTGATCACGATGGTGTTGCCGGCAGCCAGGGCCGGCGCCAGCTTGATCGCGGTCAGGTACAGCGGGCTGTTCCACGGGATGATCGCGGCGACCACGCCGATCGGCTCGTGCACGGTGTAGGCGAACAGGTCTGGCTTGTCGAGGGGCAGGGTGCCGCCTTCGAGCTTGTCGGCCAGGCCCGCGGTGTAGTGGAAGAACTCCGGCAGGTAGCCGACCTGGCCGCGGGTTTCGCGGATCAGCTTGCCGTTGTCACGGCTTTCCAGCTGGGCCAGGTGCTCCTTGTTCTCGGCGATCAGGTCACCCAGGCGACGCAACAGCTTGCCGCGCGCGGTGGCGGTGATGCTGCGCCATGCCTTGCTGTCGAAGGCACGCTGGGCGGCCTGTACGGCCAGCTCGACATCGGCTTCGTCGGCGTCGGGCAGTTGCGCCCAGGCCTGGGCGGTGGCCGGGTTGAGGCTGTCGAAGGTCTTGCCGCTCTGGGCATCGAGCCATTGGCCGTCGATGCACATCTGGAAACGAACGAGGGTCATGCAACAATCCCCTTGGCGGATTCGGTGAGGGTGCGGGCTTGGGCGAGGAAGTCCAGCAGCATCTTGTTGACTTCACGCGGTGCTTCCACGGGCATCATATGCCGTTGCTCGGCGAGGACCACGCTTTGCGCGCCAGGAATGCTGGCAGCGAGCTGGCGGGTCATGGCCGGGGTGGAGCCCGAGTCGAGTTCGCCGGTGGCGATCAGCGTCGGCACCTGGATGTTGCCCAGGTCACCGGCGCGGTACATGTCCTGGGTGGCGAACAGCGCATAAGTGGTGTGGTAACCCTGCGGGTCGTTGTTCGCCAGCACCTGGCGAATGGCAGCGACCTGGGCCGGGTTGGCAGCCTTGTATTCACGGCTGAACCAGCGGTCGAGGGCGGCGTCGACGTTGGCGTCGGGGCCGAGCTCCGCAGCCTGGGCGGCGCGGGCGATGACGCCGGCACTCTGCTCGGGGGTGCGGTTGAACACGCTGTTGAGTACCACCAGCGCAGCCAGGCGCTGCGGGTAGTTGAGGGCGAATGCACGAGCGACCAGGCCACCCATGGAGAAGCCGATCACGGTGGCTTGTTGAAGCTGCAGGTGGTCAAGCAGTTCGGCGAGCTGGTCGGCATAGCCTTCCAGTGGGGTGTCTGCAGCCGGTACGCGGCTCTGGCCGTGGCCGAGCATGTCGTAGGTGATGACGCGGTAGTCATTGGCCAGGCCAACGATCTGCCCGCCCCACATTTCCTTGTTCAGGCCCACGCCGTGGATCAGTACCACGGGTTGGCCCTGGCCGACGGACAGGTAGCTGGTGCCGGCAGGTGTACGTTCAGCGACAGGCTGAATCATGGAGGGCGCTCCTTGAAGGTCGGGCGCGGCGGGTAAGCACGCCACGCCCCGGCCCGTCTTGGTTGTTGTTATTGAGCGTTGGCTTTTTCGGCAGCCAGTTCTTCCAGGTCGATGTAGCGGTTGCCGATGCGCGGGTGCAGGCGGCCGCCGTCGGCAGCGCCCAGGACCACGACGATTTCATCGGCGCGCGGGGCGTCTTCGATCTGCATTTCCAGGGTGATGTAGTGCGAACGCAGGCCTTCGTCGTCCTTCTGCATCATCGGGATCTGGATCGAGGTGCCCGGGCCGCCGCGCTTGTTGGTGAAGCTCAGGTAGCTCTTGGCCTGCACCGCTTCGCGGTAGTGGTTGCCGAAGCGCAGGGTGTGGATCACTGCCGAGGCGTGTTCGATTTCGCCATCGGCGCCGACCACTGCAGCCTTACCGTAGGCCTCGATCTTGTCGGCACCGCCGATGGCTGCGGTCAGGCGCTCGACCATCAGGGCACCCAGCTCCGAGCAGTTGGCGCGGATTTCCGGCTTCAGATCTTCAACGAAACCGCGACCGGCCCATGGGTTCTTGATCACGACGGCCAGGCCGACCATGGTCACCGGCTTGTCGGTGGCCTTGCCGCCTTCGATGCGGGTCTCTTCGGAGTAGGTGACGATCTTGCGGATTTCGAAACTCATGGGTGGCTCCTGGTGAGGGTTATCAGCTCTTGTTGTCTGATGGTATACCATAATATTTGTTGTGCAAGAGGTGGCTTGAAATTTCTCTTGCGGGGGGACGAAAGGTGGGCTGATCCCTTGAATCTTGTGCTGTCTGTACTGGCCTCTTCGCGGGCACGCCCGCTCCCACAGGGACTGCGCAGCCTCTAAGGTTTGCACCACCCTGTGGGAGCGGGCGTGCCCGCGAAGAGGCCGGTGCAGGTTTCAAAAAAAAGCCCGCTCACGCGGGCTTCGGGGGCCCACGGGAGCGGGCGCGTCCCGCAATGACTCAGGCAATGGGAATTCAGGCGAAGGCCGGCACCACTTCCTTGATGAACAGCTCGAGCGACTTCTTCTTCTCGGCGTGGGGCAGGCTGTTGTCGCACCAGAAGCTGAACTCGTCGACACCGAGCTCCTGGTAGTACTTGATCCGGGCGATGATCTCTTCCGGGGTGCCGATCATGGTGTTCTTGCGGATGTTCTCCAGCTGGAACGCCGGCACTTCGGCGAACTTCGACTCAGGGCTCGGCTCGAGGAAGCCGTTGACCGGGGTGGTCTTGTTGCCGAACCAGGCATCGAAGGTGCGGTAGAAGCGCGAGATGGCCTGGGCGCCGATTTTCCAGCCTTCAGGCTCCGACGGGCTGTGCACGTGGGTGTGGCGCAGCACCATCAGTTGCGGGCGTGGCACGTCCGGGTTGTTGTCGAGGGCGGCCTGGAACTTGTTCTTCAGGTCCAGCACTTCCTCGTCGCCCTTCATCAGCGGGGTGACCATGACGTTGCAGCCGTTGGCCACGGCAAAGTTGTGCGAGTCCGGATCGCGGGCGGCGATCCACATCGGCGGGGTGGCGTTGAACGGCTTCGGTACGCTGGTGGAGGTGGGAAACTTGTAGACTTCGCCGTCATGGGCGTAGTCGCCTTCCCACAGCTTGCGTACCACCGGGACCATTTCGCGCAGGGCCTTGCCGCCGTCGGTGGCCGGCATGCCACCGGCCATGCGGTCGAATTCGAACTGGTAGGCACCACGGGCCAGGCCCACTTCCATGCGGCCGTTGCTGATCACGTCGAGCAGGGCGCATTCGCCGGCAACGCGGATCGGGTTCCAGAACGGCGCGATGATGGTGCCGGCACCCAGGCGGATCTTCTCGGTGCGCGCGGCCAGGTAGGCCAGCAGCGGCATCGGGCTTGGCGAGATGGTGTATTCCATGGCGTGGTGTTCGCCGATCCACACGGTGCTGAAACCGCCGTGCTCGGCCATCAGGGTCAGTTCGGTCAGGTCTTCGAACAGCTGGCGGTGGCTGACCTGTTCATCCCAACGTTCCATGTGCACGAACAACGAAAATTTCATGGGGCTTTCCTCAACGCTTGAAAGTGTCTGTCGCCAGGCTGCGCAGGCGCCAGGTGTCTCGATTCAGAATAGGCTTCAGGCAAAGGCCGGCAGGCTGGCCATCTTGCCGCGGCAGTAGACCATCGGCCGAGGCGCTTCCTCGGGGACGATCAGGTTGTGCACCTTGCCGACCATGATGGCGTGGTCGCCACCTTCATATTCGCGCCACAGTTCGCATTCGATGACAGCGGTGGCGCCGGCCAGGATCGGGTTGCCCAGTTCGCTCAGGGTCCACTCGATGCCGGCGGCCTTGTCCTTGCCCTTCTTGGCGAACGCGTAGGCTTCGGCCTGCTGCCCACCGGAGAGCAGGTGAATGGCGAAGCGCTTGTTCTTGATCAGGACCGGGTAGGAGTCGGAGGTGTAGTTGGGGCAGAACAGCACCAGCGGCGGGTCCATCGACAGGGAGGAGAAGGCGCTGGCGGTCAGGCCGACGACCGAGCCGTCGTCGTCCAGGGTGGTGATGACGGTCACGCCGGACGGGAAGGAGCCCAGGACGTTCTTGTAGATGCTTGCGTCGATCATCTGGTGTACCTCTAAAGGGCTGCGGTGGTCCGCGGTTTTTATCGTTGATGTGTCTGATGGTATACCGTAATACCTATTTTGCAAGTGGAATTTTCAGCCGTGGTTTTTCACGATGAACGGCGCAAGGCCACGTAAACCGTGGGATAGAGTGCTGAGGCGGTTTGTCGCAGGGGTTGTGCGAGCAGATCAGCGGGCGTTTTTTCCTACGGATCAGTGTTGTCAAAAGTTTGGAATACCATAATATGGTCCGCAGCTGAGAGGCCGCCTAGATGCGGTTTCCTTACAAAGATAAAAACGACCTTTCGAGCTGAATCCTATGTCCCAACCGTCGTCGCAACACCAGTTTGTCGAGAATCACACGGTCGATTACGTTCCACCTGCCGAGCGCCATGGGAAGGCGCGCGACCTGTTCACCCTCTGGTTCAGTACCAACATCGCGCCACTGCCTATCGTCACCGGCGCCATGGTGGTCCAGGTGTTCCACCTGAACCTGCTGTGGGGGCTGATCGCAATCGTGCTGGGTCATCTCGTCGGGGGCGTGTTCATCGCCCTGGCCTCTGCGCAGGGACCGCAGCTGGGCATTCCGCAGATGGTCCAGAGCCGCGGCCAGTTCGGCCGTTACGGCGCCTTGCTGATCGTGTTCTTCACCGCGCTGATCTATGTCGGCTTCTTCATCTCCAACATCGTCCTGGCGGGCAAGACCATCCATGGCATCGCCCCGAGCGTGCCGATGCCAGGCGCGATCGTGATCGGCGCCCTGAGTGCGACGGCCATCGGCGTGATCGGCTACCGCTTCATCCACATCCTCAACCGCATCGGTACCTGGGTGATGGGTTCGGCACTGCTGGCCGGCTTCATCATGATGTTCGTCCAGGAGCTGCCGGCCGACTTCCTGACCCGCGGCGCGTTCAACCTGTCGGGCTTCATCGCCACGGTGTCGCTGGGCATCATCTGGCAGATCAGCTTCTCGCCGTACACCTCCGACTACTCGCGCTACCTGCCGCGTGAAGTAGGCATCGCCAAGCCGTTCTGGGCGACCTACTTCGGCGCCACCCTGGGCACCATCCTGTGCTTCAGCTTCGGCACGATCGCGGTGCTGTGCGTGCCGGATGGCACCGACGCGATGGATGCGGTCAAGCAGGCCACCGGCTGGCTGGGCCCGATCCTGATGGTGCTGTTCCTGCTCAACATCATCAGCCACAACGCCCTCAACCTGTATGGCGCGGTGCTGTCGATCGTTACCGCGATCCAGACGTTCGTCGCCGAGTGGACGCCGAGCATCAAGGTGCGGGTGATCCTGGCTTCGGTGATCCTGGTGGGCTGCGGGATGGTGGCGCTGAATGCGTCGGCCGGCTTCATCGGCCAGTTCATCGGCCTGATCCTGGCGCTGCTGCTGGTGCTGGTGCCGTGGGCATCGATCAACCTGATCGACTTCTACCTGATCAAGAAGGGCCAGTACGACATCGCGTCGATCTTCCGTGCCGACGGCGGCATCTATGGCCGCTTCAATCACCACGCGATCATTGCCTATGCCTGCGGGATCCTGGTGCAGTTGCCGTTTGCCAACACGTCGCTGTATGTGGGGCCGTATTCGAACATTGTCGAAGGGGCTGACTTGTCGTGGCTGTTTGGCCTGCTGGTGACGGTGCCGCTGTACTACTGCCTGGCGACGCGCGGCAAGGCTGCCGTGAAGGCGGGTCGGGCGATTTGCGTTAACGATTGATTTTAAAGAAGGGGCTGCTTTGCAGCCCTTCGCGGGCACGCCCGCTCCCACAGGGATTGCATAAAGCCCAAGGCTTGCGCTGTACCTTGTGGGAGCGGGCGTGCCCGCGAAGGGCCGCAACGCGGCCGCAGCTGTTTCAGATCAGACCTTGAACTGCGCCACCATGCCATTCAGGTCCACGGCAAGGCGCGACAGGTCCTGCGCCGCCGCACTGGTCTGGTTCGCCCCCGCCGACGTCTGCATCGCCAGGTCACGAATGTTCACCAGGTTGCGATCCACCTCCCTCGCCACCTGCGCCTGCTCCTCGGAAGCACTGGCGATTACCAGGTTGCGCTGGTTGATCGAAGCGATCGCCTCGGCAATCACCTCCAGCGCCTGACCCGCACCCTGCGCCACTTCCAGCGTGCCGTTGGCCCGCCCGCGGCTGCTGTGCATTGCCGACACCGCCCGCTCGGTACCGTTCTGGATCCCGGCGATCATCTGCTCGATCTCTGCCGTCGACTGCTGGGTACGGTGGGCGAGGGCGCGCACCTCATCGGCCACCACGGCAAAGCCACGACCTGCCTCACCGGCGCGGGCTGCTTCGATCGCCGCGTTGAGCGCCAGCAGGTTGGTCTGTCCGGCAATTGCGCCGATCACGTCCAGCACGCGGCTGATCTCGTTGGCGTTGCTGGCCAGCTGTTCGATCTCGCTCGAGGTGCCGGTCACGTCATTGACCAGATGCTCGATGGAGGCCAGGGCCTGGTTGACCTGATCGCGGCCATCGCGGGTGTTCTGGTCGGCACCTTTCGAAGCATCGGCCGTGCTGACTGCGTTGTTCGCCACTTCTTCCACCGCCGCGGTCATCTGGTTGACGGCGGTGGCGGCCTGGTCGATTTCCGCGCTCTGCTGGTGCAGGCCGCGGCTGGTGTCCTCGGTGACGGTGTGCAGCTCTTCAGAGGCGGAGGCCAGTTGGTCGGAGGAGGCGGCGATCTTGCGGATGGTCTCGCGCAGGCTGTTCTGCATGCGGCTCAGGGCGCGCAGCAGCAGGGCCGGCTCGTCGCGGCCGACGACCCGGATATCCTGGGTCAGGTCGCCAGTGGCCACACGCTCGGCCACGGCGACCGCATCGGCCAGCGGCACCACGATACTGCGGGTGAGCACGGTGGCGATGGTGGCCAGGGCAATCATGATGACTGCCAGCGAAGCGATGATCGCGGTGAAGGCCTGATCGGCAACATCACTGCTGCGTTGCGAAGCATCCTCGGCACCTTTGCCGTTGTAGGCAATGAGCGCGGCCATGGCTTTCATCATGGTGTCGGCGTACTGGCTGAGCGGACCAGTCATCTGCTGCTTGGCCTCATCCATGCGGCCGGCGTTGATGTCCTGCAGTACCCGGGCCTGGAGGTCGAGGTATTGCTGGTGGGCAGCATTGAAGGCGTTGAACAGGGCACGGTCATCGGCGGCGATGATGGTGTCCTCGTAATCTTTCAGGCCACTTTTGAGCTGCTCGTTGATGCCTTTGAGCAGGTCGATGTTGCGCGCACGCTCGGCGGTGTTGTCATCCAGCGCGGCGCGCAGGGTGACGGCGCGGGCACGGCCGAGGTTGGTGCTGATTTCACTGAGGGCGACCACGGCGGGCATCCAGGTGACACGGATCTCGTCCGTGGCCGAATCCATCTGCCGGGTTTCATAGATTGCGATAAGGCCCATGGCCAGGACCAATGCGCCCAACAGGGCGAAAACGCTGGTAGCGCGGGTGCCGATCTTCATATTCCGTAACTGCATGGAATGCTCCTTGACGTTGGCGTGCAGGCGTCAAGAGCATGGACGGATGGCCGGGCCACCGGGGATGGTGCCAGGCTCTCGATGCGCTGCGGATTTAAGTGTGTGCCTCACCCTCTTGAATCTGTTTTTATTTGAATGATGCCATATGGCCATTAATATTGACCAGTCATTCAATGTAAATACATTTCCCGACAAATCCGTCATTTTTTGACGGATCTGTCAGGTTTTTTGCACTTAGACGATCGCGATCAGCGGGTCGGCAGCAGCCAGTGCCTGGGCGCGATCGGCGGCTGGTGGGTAGATCCATACCCCGTTGATCTGGCGCTTCAGGTCCTTGCCTTCCTGGCCCTGCAGTTTCAGTTCGCGCTCCCAGCCTTCACTGAAGGCCGCACCCCATTCGCCGAGGTCCAGGCAGGTGACGTACTTGGGTTGACGGTAGACCACCGGTGCTACGCCCAGCAGGTCGGCCATGGCGTTGTTGCCGGAATGGCGGCCCATGGGGATCGCGTGCTGGCAGGTCATCAGGGCATGGTTGCCCAGCTCGTCGACGGCGGCCCAGGCGGTGTCACCGGTGGCATAGATGTGGTCCTGGCCGATCACCTTGAGGTGGTCGTCGACCTTGAGGCGGCCGAAGTTGTCACGCTCGCCGACGACCTGGGCGGTCAGCGGGCTGGCTTTGACACCGGCGGTCCAGATCACGGTCTTGCTGGCGATGTACTCACCGCTGTCCAGGGTCACGCCGCCGGCATCCACCGCCACCACCGAGGTGCCGGTCAGCCACTCTGCGCCAGCCTGTGCACTGGCGGCGACGATCGACGGGGTGATGCCGGCACCGAGTGCGGCACCGACGCGGGTGCCACGATCGATCACCAGTACCCGTACTTCAGCGTCGTTGCCGAGGATGGCGCGCAGGCGGACGGGGATTTCCGTGGCGGTTTCGATGCCGGTGAAGCCACCGCCGCAGACCACCACCGTATTACGTGCCGGCGAGGCGGGCAGGGCGGCCAGGCTGTGCAAGTGCTGCTCGAGCTTCACGGCCGACTCCATCTGGTCGACATCGAAGGCATGTTCGGCCAGGCCTGGAATCGCCGGGCGCGCCACCTGGCTGCCGGCGGCGAGGATCAGGCGGTCGTAGGCAATCTGCTGACGCTGGCCATCGACATCGGTAAAGCTGACGCTGCGGCCTGCGGCATCGATGGCCTCGGCGTTGCCGGTGATGAAGCGCACGCCGACTGCATCGAACAGTTCACCGACCGGTGCCTTCAGGCTGTGCACGTCGGCCTCGTAGAAGCGCGGGCGGATACGCAGTTCCGGTTGCGGGGCGAGCACGCTGATGCTCAGGTCGTCGCGCTGGGCCTGGTCGAGCAGGCGGGCGGCGCTCAGGGCGCTCCAGACACCGGCAAAGCCGGCACCGATGATCAGGATGTTCGATTTCATGGAAGTGCTCCGCAAGGTTGAAGAGGGCTTCGAGGGCGTTGGTTGTGCTGCTCGAATAACTACGACTGTATTGATCGTAGTTTGAATCGGCAAGCGTTTTTTTTGAACGGGCAGCGGACGACAGGCGGTAAAAACCGGGCGGATGCCTTTGTGGCTGGGCTTTAAAGGGAAAGTCGGGGGCATGAAATAGCGATGAATGGCGCAGGTCAGCTTTGCGCTGCGCCCGTGATCAGCGTAGTATTTGCGACAAAGTTGGTCGGAGATTTATATGTCGCTCTACAGTGCTGGCGTCGAATACGGCATCCATTGCCTGCTGTACCTCGTGGATGAACGAGGTGATACCCGTGAGTCCAGCGTGCGTGACCTGGCGGAGCTGCAGGGCGTGCCGCAGGAGTACCTGGCCAAGGTCTTCACCAAGCTCGCCCGGGCCAAGCTGGTGGCGGCCACCGAAGGCGTGCGCGGCGGTTTTCGCCTGGCCCGGCCGTCGGACGAAATCACCGTGCTGGATATCGTCAACGCCATCGACGGGCCGAAGAAGATCTTCGATTGCCGCGAGATCCGCGAACGTTGCACCTTGTTCGAAGGTTCAGCGCCGGGCTGGGCGACCGAAGGCACCTGCGCCATACATGCGGTGATGCTGGGGGCGCAGAAACGTATGGAAGAGGCGTTGGCGCAGCAGACCATCCTTGACCTGGCACGGCGGTTTGGGCGCAAGGCGCCGGCCGAGTTCGGGCAGCAGGTCAATGAGTGGATGTGCGAGCGACGTGATGGCAAGGGGGCGGGGGATATCCCGGTCAGCCAGGCCTGAATCTAACGCCTGTCCCGGCCTCTTCGCGGGCGAGCCCGCTCCCACAGGTACTGCACAGGTATTGAAACCTGTGGCGATCCTGTGGGAGCGGGTTTACCCGCGAATAGGCCAGTACAGGTCACCTTCCTTCATGTTGCCGACGATAAGCCCCAGGCTGCACCCCCATGGCCTTGGCGAACGCCCGGGTAAACGCAGCCACCGACTGATACCCCACCTGCCCCCCAACCTGTTCCACGGTATTGCCCGCCTGCAGCAACCGGCAGGCATGGCGCATGCGCAGCGCCAGCAACACTTGCCCCGGCGACTGCCCGGCCAGTTCATTGAAGCGCTTGAAGAACGCCGAACGCGACAACCCGGTGCAGGCTGCCATGCTCTCCAGTGTCCAGGCCTGGCCAGGCTGTTCGATCAATTGCTCCAGCAACCCGGCAAACGCCGGCTGGCGGGCGAGGGCGACCAGCCCGCCCAGCGATTGCCCGGCGTGTACCTGCTGGCGCAGCACATACAGAAACAGCAGGTGGGTCAGGCGCTCCAGCAGCATTTGCGAGGGCGAGCGCTGGCACTCCTCCAGAATCAGCCCGAACAACGCCCGCGCCGCATGCCCGGCCGGTTCATCGGCGCGCAGCACGATCCAGTCGGCCAGCCCTTCGACGATCAGTGACGACAACCCGGGGCGGAAGTCGAAGAACCCGCAGACCAGGCCCACACCATCGCTCGCCGTCGCATCCAATGCCTGCATCTCACGGCGTGGCTGCTCGCAGGCTGCGATCGGGTCCTGGTCGCTGGACAGCCGATAGCCCAGGTCGCGCAGCAGGAACACGGCATCGCCGGTTGCCAGGCGCACGGCCTCGGCCTGGCCATCGAGGTGCAGCCAGCAATGGCCCTGCACCACCAGGTGGAAGCTGGCGCGGCCCATGCCCTGGGTGCTGGCATGCCAGCCGCCGCAGTAGCGGCCGACATGGAACAGGCTGGCGTCGAGCTCGAGGCTTTCTAATAACCAATCGACAAGATGGCTGGATGAAATCATCTAATGCAAAGACTCAGGAGCAAGGAAAGGCGACTGATGAATATGGAGGGTAATTCTTATAACCAACAGACTGTAGCGACACACATCAACAGGAGACCACTCCATGACCTCGCGCATTACTCTACACACTCTGCAGAGCGCCCCGGAAGCGGCCCGCCCATTCCTCGAAAACGCCCAGAAGAACTCCGGTTTCATTCCCAACCTGCTCGGCGTGCTGGCCAACGCCCCGGCAGCGCTGGAAACCTACGTCACCGTCTCGGCCCTGAACGGCAAATCCGAGCTGACCCTGGCCGAGCGTGAAGTGGTACAACTGATTGCCGCCACCAAGCACGGTTGCGATTTCTGCGTCGCCGGCCATACCGCCGTGGCCCTGAACAAGGCCAAACTGCCCGCCGAAGTGGTCGACGCCCTGCGTGCCCGTGGCGAACTGCCAGATGCCCGCTACGAGACCCTGGCCGAATTCGCCCGTGAAGTCATCGCCACCCGCGGCAATGTCAGCGACGCCACCTACCAGGCCTTCCGCGCAGCGGGTTTCACCGAGGGCAACGCCCTGGAAGTGATTCTTGGCGTGAGTCTCGCAACCCTGTGCAACTTTGCTAATGTGTTCGCCCAGACGCCGCTCAACGACGAGCTGAGCAAGTACCGCTGGCAGCCAACTGCGTAATTGACGCCTGGCGCTGGTGGCGCCTGCGATTTCAAAAGGAGTAGGGACATGCTTGATGCTGCATTTCGTCAGTGGCTGGATGCCAACGCCGAGGCTATCGACCAGGGCCAATGCGACCCGCAGCAGGTGCTGGCGCACATCGCCGAATCGCAACTGCTGCGCGTCGGCGTCGCCCCGGTACTGGGCGGCAGCGGGGGCGCGGTCACCCATGCGGTCGAAGCCATCGCCGCCATCGCCAGCCGCTCACTGGCCGCAGCCTTCGTCTGCTGGGGCCAGCGCGCGTTCATCGAATACCTGCTGCAAAGCCCCAACCAGGCCTTGCGCGAGCGCTTGCTGCCCAGCCTGCTGACTGGCGAGCTGGCCGGTGCCACCGGTTTGTCCAACGCCATGAAGTTCCTCTCCGGGATCGAGACCTTGCAGGTGCGTGGCCGCCCCGACGCGGCGGGCTGGACGCTGGAAGGCCGCCTGCACTGGGTGACCAACCTGCGCAAGAGCGGCTTCGTCGTGGCAGCGGCCATCGAGGACGACGCCGGCGGCTCGCCGTTCGTGATGGCCATTCCCTCCGACAGCCAGGGCCTGGAGCGCTCCGACGACCTGGAACTGATGGGCCTGCAATCGAGCAATACGGCAGCGCTGGCGTTCCACCAGGTCGAGTTGAGCCGCGACTGGCTGCTGCACGAAAACGCCCGCGAATTCCTGCCCAAGGTGCGCCCGGCGTTTCTCGCCCTGCAGTGCGGCATGGCCATCGGCCTGGCGCGGCGGTCGCTGCACGAAGTGCATGAACACCTGCACGGGCGCCTGTCGTTCCTCGAAGAACACCGTCAGGTGCTCAAGGAACGCCTGGAAAACACCGTGGCCGAGCTCAAGCAAGGCCTGCTCGAAGAGCGCTTCCAGAGCCAGCCGGCGGCGCTGTTCAAGCTGCGCATCACCCTGGCCGAAAGTGCGGCCGACGCCGTGCAGCTGGAGCTGCAGGCCAGCGGCGGCAAGGCGTACCTGGATGAGTTCGGTGCCGGCTTCGCCCGCCGCTGGCGCGAGTCGGCGTTCGTGCCGATCGTCACCCCAAGCCTGGTGCAACTGCGCGCCGAGCTGCATCGCCAGGCCGCCAGCGCATGAGCCAAGCGTTACTCGAAGCCCGCGAGATCAGCCTGGGCTACCCGCGCGAGGGCGGCTGGCAGGACGTGCTGGCGCGCTTCGACCTGCAACTGGCGCCAGGGGAGGTGGTGACCATCCTCGGCCCCAGTGGCGTCGGCAAGTCCAGCCTGCTGCGGGTGCTGGCCGGCCTGCAGCAACCGCGTAGCGGGCGCGTGACCCTGCACGGCGAGCCGTTGCAAGGGCCGCACCCGCGTCTGGCAGTGGCCTTCCAGGACCCGAGCCTGCTGCCCTGGCTGAGCCTGGAAAAGAACGTCGCCTTCGGCCTGGACTTCGCCCGCCAGCCCAAGCTGGCCGCAGCCGAGCGCCGTGCGCGCATCGACCATGCCATCAGCGCGGTGGGCCTGGCCCATGCGCGCAACCAGTACCCGGCGCAGTTGTCCGGCGGCATGGCCCAGCGAACTGCGCTGGCCCGCTGCCTGGCGCGCCAGCCCGAAGTCCTGCTGCTCGACGAGCCGTTCGGTGCGCTCGACGAAGTGACCCGTGCCGACATGCAGCAATTGCTGCTGCAACTGATCGCCACCCACAACACGGCGGCGGTGCTGATTACCCACGATATCGACGAAGCCCTGTTGTTGTCCGACCGGGTGCTGCTACTGGGCGACCACCCGGCGCACATCCTTGGCCAATGGCACATCGACCTGCCGCAACCGCGCGCACACCGGGTCGAAGAGCTGGGCGCACTGCGAATCGAGATCCTGAAAACCCTTCGGCGGGCAAGCCGCACGGCTGAACCTTCCCCTACCTCGTTGCCTTCGGAGCCTGCACATGTGCATGGATGACTGCTGTTCCGCCACTTCCCGTCGTGATTTCCTCAAGCTCAGCGCCATGCTTACTGCCGCCGGTGCCGTGCCACTGCTTTCCAGCCTGCAGGCCCGCGCCGCCGCCGAACCCGACGCGCCGGTGCGCATCGGCTACCTGCCGATCACCGATGCAACGCCGCTGCTGGTGGCGCACAACAACGGCCTGTTCGAGGCCGAAGGCATCAAGGCCGAGCGCCCGGTGCTGCTGCGCAGCTGGGCGCAGGTGATCGAGGCGTTCATCTCGGGCCAGGTCAACGTTATTCACCTGCTGTCGCCGATGACCGTGTGGGCACGTTATGGCAGCAAGGTACCGGCCAAGGTGGTGGCCTGGAACCATGTCGGCGGTTCGGGCCTGACCGTGGCGCCAGACATCACCGACATGAAGCAGCTGGGCGGCAAGACCGTGGCCATCCCGTTCTGGTACTCGATCCACAACGTGGTGCTGCAGCAGATGCTCAACGACAACGGCCTGACCCCGGTGTCGAAGCCCGCCAATGCTCAGCTGGCGGCCAACGAAGTCAACCTGCTGGTGCTGCCACCCTCGGACATGCCGCCAGCCCTGGCCAGCAAGCGCATCGCCGGCTACATCGTCGCCGAACCGTTCAATGCCCTGGCCGAGAACCTCAAGATCGGCCGCGTGCAGCGCTTTACCGGCGATGTCTGGCGCAACCACGCCTGCTGCGTGGTGTTCATGCACGAGCACGACCTTAACAACCGCCCGGAATGGTCGCAGAAGGTGGTCAACGCCATCGTCAAGGCCCAGCACTGGACCCGTGACCACCGCGCCGAAGCGGCAGCGCTGCTGTCCAAGGCGGGCCTCAACAAATACACCCCGCATGAACCGGCAGTGCTGACCAAGGTGCTGGCCCCGGCCGCCGAAGACCGTGCCAGCTACATTGCCAGTGGCGCGATTCAGCACCAGCAGTGGGATGAAAAACGCATCGACTTCCAGCCCTACCCATACCCCAGCTACACCGAGGAACTGGTCAAGCGCCTGAAGCACACCCTGATCGAGGGCGAAAGCGGCTTCCTCGCTGGGCTGGACCCGGCGCAGACGGCCCGCGACCTGGTCGACGACCGCTTCGTGCGCAACGCCATTGCCGCCGTCGGCGGCCCCTCGGTGTTCGGCATTGCCGAGAACTTCCAGCGTAGCGAGGAGTTCGCGGTCTGATGCGCAAGCACGTCGTCCATGCCGGCCTGGGTTTGGCCGGCCTGCTGGGGTTGCTGTTGCTGTGGTGGCTGGGGGTGCGGTTGTTCGGCGAGGCCGACGGCCTGTCGGCGCGCTTCTCGCCCCAGGCGACCCTGGCCAGCCTGGTCGAGTTGCTCGGCCAGGGCGAGGTCTATGGGCATGTCTGGGTCAGCCTCAAGCGCATTCTGGTCGGCTTGTTGCTGGCGTTGCTGATCGGCGTGCCGCTGGGATTGCTGGTCGGCAGCTACCGGCACCTGGAGGCGGCGACCACGCCGGCGTTCCAGTTCCTGCGGATGATTTCGCCACTGTCGTGGATGCCCGTGGTGGTGATGCTGGTGGGCGTGGGCGACCAGCCGATCTACTTCCTGCTGGCCTTCGCCGCACTGTGGCCGATTCTGCTCAATACCGCCGCTGGCGTGCGCCAGCTCGACCCGCGCTGGCTGCAGCTGAGCCGCAGCCTCAGTGCCACGCGCTGGGAAACCTTGTGCAAGGTGATCCTCCCCGGGGTGATTGGCCATGTACTGACCGGCGTGCGCCTGGCCATCGGCATCCTGTGGATCGTGCTGGTGCCGTGCGAGATGCTCGGGGTGAGTGCGGGGCTGGGGTATTTCATTCTCGATACCCGCGATCGCCTGGCGTACTCGGAGCTGATGGCGATGGTGCTGCTGATCGGCATGCTGGGGTTCATGCTCGATGCCCTGGCCCGCGGGCTGCATCGGCGTTGGGTGCATGCCTGACCGGCCAGTGTTGCTTCTTCGCGGGCACGCCCGCTCCCACAGGAATCGCGCAGGTTTCAAATCCTGTGTGGTCCCTGTGGGAGCGGGCTTGCCCGCGAAGAGGCCCTCAGATCAATGCACCGATCTGCGCTGCCGTACACATTCCTTGGCTTGCACCGTCAACTCATCCAGCCATTCATCGCGCTGTTGCTCGGCATCGAGCATGGCATCCTCACCCTGCTGATTGAGCAGGTAAGTGTGAATCTGCAGCACTTCGGCGGTCTGGTAGATCGGCGCAATGTCCAACCGACCGATCAGCGCACCACTGGCCTGGCCGGTGCTGCTCATCAGCACCTGCGGCCCGCTGGCGGCGACCACCTGCATGCCCATGCTTTCGAACCAGGGCACCTGATGGGCAAAGGCATTCAGTTCGACGCTGGCAAAGCGCGCCTGCACGTCACCCAGCAGGGCACGGGCAATGCCTTGGCGGCGGTGGCCGGGCGCCACGGCCAGAAACGCCAGGGCGCAGGCCTGGGGGGTGTCCTGGGCCGGCAAGGTCAGGGCGAAACCGAGCAACTGGTCCGGGGCGTCGGCATCCAGGGCCAGGGTCAGCTGCACCGCCAGGCCGCGGGTGCCGTCCATGGCCTGCAGGTACTGGTGCATCTCCATGCCGACACCGTACTGGTACAGCGGATACAGCGGGTTTTCGGCACGAATGGCGACGCTGCTCAGGTCGCCGACGTTGTGGATCACCAGCTCGCGGATCTGGTTCTGGAAGGATTCGGGCGGCACGCTGTCGAGGCGGCTCAGGATGAACATCGGTGGACGGGCTCCGGCTGCGGTTGGCTCACCCCGCGCCGGGTTGGCGCGGGGTGCACAGTCTAAACCCTTTTTAGCCGCGCATCGCGGCAAGCATCAGGTCGAGGTTCTGCACCGCCGCGCCCGAGGCCCCCTTGCCGAGGTTGTCGAACACCGCCGTCAGCACCACCTGGCCGTGCTCGGGGTTGGCGAACAGGGCCAGGCGCAGGTCGTTGCTGTCGTTCAGCGCCTCAGGGTCGAGCGGGGTGGCCGGGCCCTGTTGGTGCAGGGGCATCACTTGCACATGGCGGGCGCCCTGGTAGTGCTGTTCCAGGCAAGCCTGCAACTGTTCGGCATTGGCCTGGCCCGGCAGCAGGCGCAGTTGCAGCGGGATGCTCAGGACGATGCCCTGGCGATAGGCCGCGTAACCCGGCAGGAACATCGGCCGTGCCGACAGGCCGGCGTGCTGCTGGATTTCCGGCACGTGCTTGTGCGCCAGTTCCAGGCCATACAGCTGCAAGGTCGGGGCGTGCTCGGCACCCGGTGTCTCGTGCCGTTCCACTGCGGCGCGGCCACCGCCGGAATAGCCGGAAATGGCATGGATGCTCAGCGGGTAGTCGGCCGGCAGCAGGCCGGCCTTGACCAGTGGGCGCAGCAGGGCGATGGCGCCAGTGGGGTAGCAGCCAGGGTTGCTGACACGCTTGGCCTGGGCGATACGCTCGGCCTGCTGCCCGTCCAGTTCTGGCAAACCATAGACCCAGCCGGGTGTAGTGCGGTGCGCGGAGCTGGCGTCGATCACCCGCACAGCCGGATTTTCGATGGCCGCCACGGCCTCGCGGGCGGCGTCGTCGGGCAGGCACAGCAAGGCGATGTCGGCGCTGTTGATGGCGTCGGCGCGGCGCTGCGGGTCCTTGCGCTCGGCTTCGGGCAGGGTCAGCAGACGCAGGTCGCTACGGCCTTGCAGGCGGGCGTGGATCTGCAGGCCGGTGGTGCCTTGGTCGCCGTCGATGAAGACAACTGGAGTGTGCATGGTCGGGGTCCGGTCAGGGGAGGGGATGGCCTATGCTCGCCTGTGGCCTTGAGAAAGAAAATTTGAATATCATGATGCTGACGTTCAGTTTTGATGAATCAAGGATCGCCGCCCATGCGTGAAATCAGCCTCGACCGCCTGCGCACCCTGGTGGTGATTGCCGACCTGGGCTCCTTTGCCGAAGCCGCCCGCCAGCTCAACCTGGCGCCGCCCACCATCAGCCTGCACGTGGCCGAGCTGGAGGCGCGGGTCGGTGCGCCGCTGCTGACCCGCAACCGCAACCAGGTGCGCCCCACGACTATCGGCGAGACCTTGCTGGCACGTGCTCGTCGTTTGCTGGCTGATGCCGACCTAGCCCTGGACGAGGTGCGCCGCCAGGTCGAAGGCCTGACTGGGCGGGTGCGCCTGGGCGCCTCCACAGGGGCCATTGCCCATTTGCTGCCCAGGGCCCTCGAGCACCTGCGGGTGGCGCACCCCGGCATCGACGTGCAGGTTCAGGTGCTGACCTCCCAGGCTTCCCTGGCGCGTTTGCGCGAAGGCACCCTGGATATCGGCCTGGTGGCGCTGCCGCAGGTGGCTGGCAAGGGCGTCAGGCTCACGCCCTGGCGGCGTGACCCGATCCTGGCGTATGTGCCGGCCGACTGGCAGCCACCCGCCAAAGTCACTCCCGCCTGGCTGGCGCAGCGTGCGTTGATCCTCAATGACAACAGCACCCAGTTGTCGCGGGTGACGGGTGAGTGGTTCGCGGCGGCGGGCTTGTATCCCGAGCCGCGCATCGAGCTGAACTACAACGATGCGATCAAGAGCCTGGTGGGCGCCGGCTATGGTGCGACCTTGTTGCCGCAGGAAGGAGAGGCCGCCGAACTGGACCGGCGCATTGCGCGCCGGCCGCTGCGGCCTGGGTTGTGGCGCCAGCTGGGAATTGCCTGCCGGGAGGGGCAGGTGGAGCGGGCCACCGGGTTTGTGCTGGAGGCGCTGGAGCGCTTGCGCCAGTAGGGGCTGCTCCACACCTGTGGGCGCCGCGCTTGCCGGCGAAAGGGGCGCAGAACGCCCCCAGGGCTCAGCCCCGCTCTCGCAGGCGTACCGCCGTCACGGTCTCGCCGCCAACCCCCCAGTTGTCCGTCGGCACTTCCTCGATCACCACGAAGGTACTGGCCGGCGGCTTGCCCAGTACCTGTTGCAGCAACTGCGTGGTGCCCTCGATCAGCTGGCGCTTGTGTTGCGGGGTCACCCCTTCATCGGTCACCCGGATATGAACGTATGGCATGGCTGCTCGCTCCTCGGGTCAGTGCCAGGTGCCGGCGGTGCTACCACCGTCCACGGGCAGGATGACGCCGCTGACAAAGCGCGCATCGGTCAGGTACAGCACGGCATCCACCACATCCTGCGGGTTGCCCGTGCGACCGCTCGGTGACAGCCCGCCAAGCCCTTCGACGTTGCCGCTGTGCAGCGGTGTATCGATGATCCCCGGTGCCACTGCATTGACCTGCACGCCGCTGGCGGCCAGTTCCAGGGCCAGGCCTTTGACCGCCTGGTTGAGCCCGCCCTTGACCAGCACCGGCAACAGCGCCGGCACGCGGGTATCCGGCTGCAGGGCGATGGAAGCGGTGATGGCGATGATCTGCCCGTGGCCTTGTGCGGCCATCACCCTTGCCGCTGCCTGTGACGGATAGAAAAAGCCCTTGAGGTTGGTGCCAACCAGCGCGTCGACGTCGGCCTCGCTGTACTCGGTGAAGGGCTTGGGGATGAAGATCCCGGCGTTATTGATCAGGATGTCGACGCCGCCGAAGGTCGCCTGGGCCGTGGCGATCAGGCGCTGGGCAGTTTCGGCCTCGGCGATGTCGCCGGCCACGCCGACGAAGCGCTGCGGATGGCCGAGACGGGCGGCGGCCTGGTCCAGGCGTGCCTGGCTGCGGGCATTGCCGACCACGTTGTCGCCGCGTTCGAGGAAGGCCTCGGCGAGGGCGAAGCCCAGGCCGCTGGAGGCCCCGGTGATGATGACGGTTCTTGGCGTGCTCATGGTTGCGTTCTCCGAAAGTGAGCCGGTGGCTCGTGGTGGAGCTCACTGTAGGGCGCAACGCTTGCTTGAAAAATGAGCCAGATGGCATTTCAATCGATACACCATGTAATCAATCGAGCCGCCATGACCCGCCACTTCGACGACTTGCAACTGGGCAGCCTGGAACTGTTCTGCCTGGCAGCCGATACCGGTAGCTTCACCGCTGCGGCAAGCGAGGCCGGCGTCACGCCGGCAGCGGTGAGCCGCAGCGTGGCGCGCCTGGAAGAACGCCTGGGCGTGCGCCTGTTCGTGCGGACCACACGGCAGATGCGCCTGTCCGACGCCGGCCAGGCCTATTACCAGCAATGCCGACAGGCGCTCGGGCAACTGGTCGAGGCGGAGCGCCAGGCCACCGGTGGCCAGGCCGTGCCCAGTGGCCGCCTGCGCATCAGCGCGCCCACCCCTTATGCGCATCACCGTCTGCTGCCGTTGCTGCCGGCGTTCCGCCAGCGCTATCCACAGGTGCAGGTAGACGTGCACGTCAGCAATCGCAACGTCGACTTCGCCGAAGAGCCCTTCGACCTCGCCATCCGTGGCCGCGAGCCGGCCGATTCGCGGCTGGTGGCGCGGCGCCTGGAAGATGCCGAGTTGGTGGTGGTAGCGACGCCGGGCTACCTGGCCCGCATGGGTACGCCGCAGGTGCCGCAGGACCTGGCCGGGCATGAGTGCATCCAGTTCGAACTGGCCAGCAACGGCCGCCGCCCACCGTGGAGTTTCCGCATCGAAGGCCGCGCGGTCGAAATGGAGACCCAAGGTGGTTTCACCTGCCTGGGGGATTTCCTGGCGACCGCGACACTGGTGCGCCATGGTGGCGGCCTGATGCAGGCCTACCGCTTCACCGTGCAGGACGCGCTGGCCAGTGGCGAACTGGTCGAGGTGCTGGGCGCATACGGCGGCACCTCGCGTCCCTTCATGCTGATCTACCCCCAGGCCCGGCACATGCCATTGCGGGTGCGGGCGTTCATCGACTTCCTGTTTGCCGAGACTGCACGAGCGCGGAGCTGAACCGACACAGGGGACGATCGCCGACTATGCTTCTCGCTGCGTCGAGCCAAATGTCTCTCGATGACCATTCCGATTACCCAGGAGAACGCGACATGAGATACGTGACACTGCTGGTGGCTGCCACTTTGTTGAGTTTTGGTGCCCAAGCCGCTGATGAGGCCAAGACCAATTGCGAAGCAAAGATCAACAACCTGGAAGAGATCCACAAAACTGACGGGCAGGCGCTGCATGGCGGGATGGCGACTGACTATCAGAAGCTGCTGAAACAGGCCAAGGCCGCCCAGGCCAAGGGCGACATGAAAAATTGCCAGGCCAGTGCCGACCGGGCACTCACCATTTACAACAAGGCTCGCGGCAAGTAGCTCCACCTGGCAGGCGCCCATCGCCGGCTTGCCTGCGATGGGCGGCAACTGCCAAGGGTCAGAACCAGCGGTCGTTCTTCTTCCGGCCGCGGGTCAGCGCCGGCAGGATCAGCCCCGCCAGCAGGCCGGCACCGGCAATGCTGCCGCCATACACCATGTAACGCATCATCACCTGCTTGTTCTCGTCGCCCAGGCGTGCCTGGGTATCGCGCAGGCTCGACTGGCTCTGGTCGAGCTGTTCGTTGAGCGCCTGGTTGCGGGCTTCCAGTTCATCGATCAGCTTCTTGCGCGAGTCGAGGGTTTCCTGCATGCCCTGCACGCGGTTCTTCCAGCTGTCATCGATGGTCTTGAGTTGCCCGGACAGCTCCGCCACCTGGGCGTCGAGTTGCGGCAGGCGCTCGTTCTGGCCCGGTACCGACTGCAGGTCGTTGGTGAGGATCCACACCAGGTCGCCATTCTGCCCACGCACCTGGCTGTAGTTGCCCTGGCTGCCGACCAGGGTGAGTTTCTGCCCGGACTTGAGCGTGCCGACGATGCGGTGGCCATCCGTCGGGCCACTGCGCACATAGGTGCTCAGGCTGTCGCTGACCCAGCGCGCATCGCTGGCCGGCTCTTCGGCATGCGCGGGGACGGCAAGAGCCACGAGGGCGGCGAGCAGGCTGCCGCGCAGGGCAGGGAGGGCAAGAGAGGCTGGGCGGGATTCGGGCATGTTGGGTCTTCGCTGCAACAGGAAAAATAGGCCCGGTAACTGTAGATCAGCGACGGGGCCGGCGAACCGGTCGGTGAATTGACCGTCAGGGACAGACCGCATTTTTGTAAGCAGGTTCACTGCTGGATGTAGGAATTACCAACAGGATGTTGCAAAAGCCGCGCTAGAGGCGCTGCGCGCCCATGACACGATTGTAATGCTGCGATCACCTTGGCGTTATCCGCCAAGCCTCACTCTCCGACTCCGCCGACATAACAAAAAACGTCCCCCAAGGAGCTTCGGATGACCCGAACCGCACCCCTGTCCCTGGCTGCATGCCTGGCGCTGTCTGGCGTCAGTGCACCGGCAAGCGCCGCCGAAGAAGCAGCCGAAGGTTTTATCGAGGGCAGCACGCTCAACGTGCTCAACCGCAACTTCTACTTCAACCGCGACAACCGCGACGGGCCAGCCCCGGTGTACAACGGTAGCAAGCCGGCCAGCAGTGGTTATTCCGAAGCCTGGGCGCACGCCATCATCGCCCGCTACGAATCCGGTTTCACCCAAGGCACGGTGGGTTTCGGCCTGGACGCCTTCGCCATGCTCGGCCTCAAGCTGGACACCGGCGCTGGGCGCAACGGCGGGCGCAGTTCGTTCGATGTGCTGCCGGTGGACCACGACGGCCAGGCGCGTGACGAGTACACCAAGCTGGGCGGTGCCGCCAAGGTGCGACTGTTCGATACCGTGCTGAAAGTGGGTGATGTGTTCCCGGCCAACCCGGTGGTGGCCGCGGGCGATTCGCGCCTGTTGCCGGAGAGCTTTCGCGGCGTGACCGTGGCGAACACCAGCCTCAAGGACCTGACCCTGCAGGCCGGCCGCCTGCACGCGATGAGCCAGCCGGTCTCCAGCGACCTGCGCGAGAACTTCGTGACCTTCTACGGCGGCCCGGTGGACTCGCCCTGGATCGCCTATGGCGGTGGCGATTACAACCTCAACGAACACATCAGTGTCAGCCTGTTCAGCAGCCGGCTCAAGGATGTGTGGAACCAGTACTACGCCGGTACCAGTGCCAGCTGGCCGCTCGGTGAAGACCTCGCCCTGATCGGCGGCCTCAACTACTACAAGGCCGTCGATGAAGGCCGACAGCGCCTGGGCGAATTCGACAACGCTATCTGGAGCGCAAAAGCAGGGGTGCGCTTCGGCGCGCATACCGTGGCGCTGAGCCACCAGCGCAACAACGGTGACGATGACTTCGACTACCTGCGCCAGTCCGATTCGATCTTCCTCGACAACTCGATCCAGTACAGCGACTTCAACTCGCCCAAGGAGCGCTCGTGGATGCTGCGTTATGACCTGGACATGGCGGCCTATGGGGTGCCGGGGTTGTCGTTCATGACCCGTTACGCAAAAGGTACCGATGCCGACTACTCCAACGCCAACGCCTTCTACATGCGCCGCGACGCAGACGGCAACCCGTTGACCGACCAGAAGCGCTGGGAGCGGGATGTCGAGGTCAAGTATGTGGTGCAGAGCGGCGCGGCCAAGGACCTGTCATTGCGGGTGCGCCAGGCGACCACCCGGGCCACGGCGTTCGAGTCGGACCTGGACGAAGTGCGGCTGATCGTCGAGTACCCGCTGTCGGTGCTGTGAATTCACCTTTGGAAGCGCTCAAGCTCCTTTGGTTAAAGGTGGATGGTTTGGCGCCCCGGTCGGGGCGCCTTTTTTGATTTTTGCCCCATGCCCAACCTTGCTATCCTCGCCGGCACTCACCGCAGCGAGCCGAGCATGCCAAGACCGAAGAAGCACGACCTCACCACCGCAGACAGCAAGGCGCTGATCATCGATGCCGCGTTGCAGGTCATCCGCCAGGAAGGTGCAGGCTGCGCGACTTACCGGCGCATCGCCGCCGAGGCCGGGGTTTCGCCGGGGACCATGACCTACCACTTCGCCAACATCAACGAGATCGTCGCGGCGGCCTTCGTGAAGATGAGCAACGGCATCGCCGACCAGTACTTCCGCCAGCTCGGCGAGGCCCGTGATACGGCGCACGCCCGCGAACTGGTTGCCGACCTGATCTGCGGTGACCTGTGGAAGGCCTCGGGGCAGATGCTGCTGATCTTCGAGTTGTACACCTTCGTTTCGCGCAATCCCGAGTACACCTACGTGATGGATGACTGGATGGCCCGGTCGCGTCAGGCCCTGCAGATTCACTTCGACGAAAAGACCGCGCGGGCGCTGGATGCGCTGATCGAAGGCTTCACCATCCACAATGCCCTGAGCAAGACCACGGTCAGCCGGGCCGACATACTGGCGTTGATCGAGGCGATTGCGTGAAGAAAGCGCTGGCATCGTCAGCCGAATCAGCCACGCAACTTCCTGCTCCTGCTCCTGCTCCTGCTCTGCTTTTGCTTCTAAGCGCGCGATAGTTCAGTCGACGCAGAATGCGACTTCAGGAGGCCGAACGCAGGCGTCCTGAAGTCGCACTCAGCGTCGTCTGGACTACCGCGCTTAAAAGAAAAAGCAAAAGCAAGAGCAAGAGCAAAAGCAAGAGCAAAAGCAAGAGCAAGAGCAAAAGCAAGAGCAAAAGCAAGAGCGTATCCATGGCTGGGTTGAGGCGGGTCATTCCAATGCGATGTCTTTTCCCCTATTGTCGAGCCTTCCATCCCAAACGATCGGCAGTCCCATGGAGAAAGTCATCGTCATCACCGGTGCCAGCCGTGGCATCGGTGCCGCCACCGCCCTGCAGGCCGCCCGTGAGGGCTACCGCATCTGCATCAACTACCACACTGACGACCAGGCCGCCGAGCGCATCCTCGCCCAGGTCCGTGCGCTGGGCGCCGAAGCCATCACCGTGCGTGCCGATGCCAGTGTCGAAGACGAGGTGATCCAGCTGTTCCACCGCGTCGACCAGGAGCTTGGCCCGGTGACCGCACTGGTCAACAACGCCGGCACCATCGGCCAGCAAAGCCGCGTCGAAGACATGTCCGAGTTCCGCCTGCTCAAGGTGATGAAGACCAACGTCGTCGGCCCCATGCTCTGCGCCAAACATGCATTGCTGCGCATGGCCCGCCGCCACGGCGGACAGGGTGGCGCGATCGTCAATGTGTCTTCGGTCGCGGCGCGCCTGGGGTCACCCAACGAGTACGTCGACTACGCCGCTTCCAAAGGCGCACTGGATACCTTCACCCTCGGCCTGGCCAAGGAAGTGGCGGGCGAGGGCGTGCGGGTCAACGGCGTGCGGCCGGGTTACATCCATACCGGTTTCCATGCCCTGTCCGGTGACCCGGACCGCGTGGCCAAGCTCGAACCCGGCCTGCCCATGGGCCGCGGCGGCCGTGCCGAGGAAGTGGCCGAGGCGATCCTCTGGCTGCTGTCGGACAAGGCCTCGTACTCCACCGGCAGCTTCATCGACCTGGGCGGCGGACGCTGAAGGCTGCCCGTCAGGGCAACTCATCCGCAAGCAGCTGACGGACCCGTTCGGCCAGAGCCTCGAGCTCGAATGGCTTGGTCAGCACGCTGGTGCCCTGCAGCAACTGGCCGTCGCTGAGCGCCGCACTTTCGTCGTAGCCGGTAATGAACAGCACTTTCAGGTCCGGGTACAGTTGCCGGCAACGCTCCGCCACCTGGCGGCCATTGGGGCCGTCGGGCAGGCCGATATCGCTCAGCAGCAGGTCCGGTTGCTCGCACTGCTGCAGGTGCGCCAGCGCGGCAGGGCCATTCTCGAAGGCCTCGACCTGGTAGCCCAGTTCTTCCAGCACCTCGCCGACCACCAGGCGCAGCGCTGCCTGGTCCTCCACCAGCACGATGCGTTGCCCGCCCGAGCTGCCGGCCAACGCCTTGCGGGCAGACGGCTGGGGGGCCGCAACAGGCTGTTGGTGGTGGCGCGGCAGGTAAAGCTCGACCCGCGTGCCCTCGCCAGGCGTGGAGTGCAAACGCAGCTGGCCGCCTGACTGGCGCACGAAACCGTAGGTCATCGATAACCCCAGGCCGGTGCCCTGGCCCATGGGCTTGGTGGAAAAGAACGGGTCGATGGCCCGGGCCGCCACGGCGGCGCTCATGCCACACCCGGTATCGGCCACGCTCAGGCACACATAGTCCCCGGCGGCCAGTTCGAGCGGGCGCGCCTGCTCGCTGTCGAGCGTGAGGTTGTCGCCGAGGATATCGATGGTGCCACCGCCCGGCATGGCGTCGCGTGCGTTGATGCACAGGTTGAGCAGGGCGCTTTCCAGTTGCGGTGGGTCGATGAAAGTGGGCCACAGCCGGGCGACGAAGCGGCTGCGCAAGGCAATCGACGGGCCGATGCTGCGGCGTATCAGCTCTTCCATGCCGTTGACCAGTGCCGAGACCTCGGTCGAGCACGGCTGCAGCGTCTGCTGGCGGGAGAAGGCCAGCAGCCGGTGCACCAGCGATGAAGCCCGTTGCGCCGAGCCGCTGGACAGTTCCAGCAGCGGTTCCAGCTCTGCGTAGCGCTGCTGGCCAAGGCGCTGCTGCATCAGTTCCTGAGCATTGATGATGCCGCCCAGCAGGTTGTTGAAGTCGTGGGCGATGCCGCCGCTGAGCTGACCCACGGCCTCCATCTTCTGCGCCTGGCGCAGCGCCTGCTCGGCCTTGGCCAGGCGTTGTTGTTCCTGGACCCGCTCGGTGATGTCATAGGCAAACAGATAGGCGCCTTGCACCTTGTCGTCCTGGTCGCGCAAGGCGTTGAAACGCAACTCGTAATGGCGAGGCCCGAACGCACCGATCTCGATGAACTGTTCGCCTGCCAGCGCCCGTTGCCACATCGGCATTATCAGCTCACGGTCCGCTGGGTGGCCGTCTATGAATGCCGGCAGGTACTCACCGATTTCGGGCGTGCGGCCGTACAAGGCATGGAAGTCATGCTTGGCCTGGCGGTTGACGGCCAGCCAGCGCAGGTTCGTATCGACCACATGCACGTTGACCACGCTATCGTCGACCAGTTCGGCAAACAGGCGGCGCTCGGCCAGGGCTGCGCTGACCCGCTGCTCAAGCGCTTCGTTGAGCTGCTGCAGGGCCAGCTCGGCCTTGCGCCGCTCGGTAACGTCCTTGAACAGCACCGCAACCTGGCGGCGCTCTGCCGGCTCCACGCGGAAGGTGGTCACCGACAGCACATGGCCCGTGGCGACCAGCTCCTGTTCGAACTGCAGCGGCTCGCCAGTGCGCAAAACCGCACCGTAGCGGGCGACCCAGTCGTCCGCCTCGTCGGGCACCATCTCGCGCAGCTTCTGCCCGACCACGTTGGGGATGCCGGCATGCTTGGCGTAGGCGGCGTTGGCGAGGACATGCACGTAATCGCTGAGCGGGCCATGGGGGCCGTCGAAGAACTCGATGATGCAGAAGCCTTCGTCCATGGTGTCGAACAGAAATCGATAGACGTTCAGGTCCTGATCGGCGTGTTGCTGCAGCTGGGTTTCCAGCTGCGCGTTACGCTGGCGCAGGGTTTCGATTTCCTGACGCAGGGCAAGCAGGTCGCGGTGGGGCATGGCGACGTCCGACAGAAAAGAAGGGACAGACTTTACCTGTCCGCACTGTGAGCGCATAGCGGGCTACAGCGGCAAGCGCCGATTTTCCAGCAATCGAACGACGTGCTGGTTGAGGGCCGCCAATTCGAACGGCTTGTACAGCACGGCGCAGTGCCTGCCAGGGCTGACGTCGACCCGGTTGCTGGCATAGCCGGTGATGTACAGCACCGCGACGGTGCCGGGGAGTTTCTGGCAGGCTGCTGCTACCTGGTAGCCATCGATGCCGCCCGGCAGGCCGATATCGGTGATCAGCATGTCCGGGTGCAAGCCTGCCTGCAGCGCTTCCAGTGCGCAGCGGCCATCGCTGAAGGCATGCACAAGGTGCCCTTGGTCCTCGAGTACCTCGCAGATCAGCAGCCGCAGGGTGTCCTGGTCTTCCACCAGCATGACCACCTGTGGCGCTGCGTGGGGCTGTTGGCTTGGCGTCTGTGGTTGCGCGCACGCGTGCCCGGCAGCGTCGCAGGAGGCCCGTGGCAGGTAGAGGTGGATGCAGGCCCCTTGCCCCGGTTCGCTGGCGATGCGCAACTGCCCACCGGACTGGCGCACGAACCCATACACGATCGACAACCCAAGCCCTGAGCCCTGGCCCAGTGGCTTGGTGGTAAAGAAGGGTTCGCATGCCCTTTGCAGCACATCGGCAGGCATGCCAATGCCGTTGTCGCAGACGCTGAGGTGCAGGTAGGCGCCGCCGGTCAGGTCCAGCGCGCGTGCCTGCAGCTCATCGAGTTGGGTGTTCTCACTGGCGATACGCAATGTTCCCCCCAGCGGCATGGCGTCGCGGGCATTGATGCACAGGTTGAGCAGCGCGCTTTCCAGTTGGAGCTGATCGATCTGCACCAGCCACTGGCCACTCTGGGTCTGGTCAATGAAGGTGATGCGCGCATCGAGCGAACTGGCAATCAGCTCGTGCATGCCGGCCACCAGTTGCTGCACGTCCACGGCCTGGGGCATCAGCGTCTGTTGACGCGAGAAGGCCAGCAGGCGCTGTACCAGCGCAGAGGCCCGTTGCACGTTGTGCCGGGCGATGCCAAGCAACCGGGTGGTGTCTTGGTAGCGCTGTTCGGCCTGGCGCTGTTCGGCTATTTCCAGGGCACCGAAGATACCGCCGAGCAGGTTGTTGAAGTCGTGGGCGATACCGCCGGTCAATTGGCCGACCGCTTCCATCTTCTGCGATTGGCGCAGGGCCTCTTCGATCTTGCGCACGCGCTCCTGTTCGGCGACCCGCTCGCTGATGTCGTAGGCGAACAGGTAACCGCCCTGAATCCGCTGCTGCGCGTCGCGCAATGTGTTGTAGCTGATTTCGTAATGGCGCAGGGCGTCGGGTGGGCCGAGGGCGATGGTGTCGGTGAACGCCTCGCCGGCCAGCACGCGCGGCCACACCGGCTCCAGCCATTTCATGATGTCGGGCTGGTTGGCAATGAACTGCGGAACGTAGTCACCCACCTGCGGTACGAAGCCACGTAGGCGCTTGAAGGTTTCCTGCGCGGTGCGGTTGATCGCCAGCAGGCGGAAGTTGCGATCGGCGGCGAACACGTTGGCCTGGCTGTGGTCGACCAGTTCGCCCAGCAGCTTGCTGTTGGCCTGGGCCTGGTTGATGCGCTGCTGCAGTTGTTGTGTGGAAGGCGTCGAATCATCAGGCAACATTGCGGCGATCCAGCGTGTGGGTCGCCCAACTATAGCCGCACTTCTTCAGGCCTTCCTTCAGAAGGAGCGGATGATGCGCCCCAGGGTTTCCATGGCACGCTCGGCAGCCTCGTTCCACGGTGTGCCGTAGTTCAGGCGAATGCAGTTGCCGAAGCGCCGGGTCGGCGAAAAGATCGGCCCCGGTGCAATGCTGATGCCCTGGGCCAGGGCCATGTGGAACAGTTTCAGGGCGTCCATCTGTTCGGGCAGTTCCAGCCACAGGAAGTAACCGCCGGAGGGCTGGCTGACACGGGTCTGCGCCGGGAAATGGCGGGCGATGGCTGCCAGCATGTTGGCCTGCTGACCTTCCAGGGCGTAGCGCAACTTGCGCAGGTGACGGTCGTAGCCGCCGTGCTGCAGGTAGTCGGCGATGGCCGCCTGGGCCGGCATCGAGGCGCACAGCGAGGTCATCAGTTTCAGCCGCTCGATCTTCTGCGCGAAGCGCCCGGCGGCCACCCAGCCGATGCGATAACCCGGTGCCAGGCTCTTGGCGAACGAGCCGCAGTGCATCACCAGGCCTTGGGTGTCGAAGGCCTTGGCCGGTTTCGGGGCCTGTTGCGCGTAGTACAGTTCGGCGTAGACATCGTCTTCGATCAACGGCACCTGGTGGCGGCGCAGCAGCTCGACCAGGGCCTGTTTCTTCGCCTCGGGCATGCTCGCGCCCACCGGGTTCTGGAAGTTGGTCATGCACCACACGGCCTTGACCGGGTGCTTTTCCAGGGTCTGGGCCAGCACCGCCAGGTCCATGCCTTCGCGCGGGTGCACCGGGATCTCCACGGCCTTGAGCTTGAGCCGCTCCAGCACCTGAAGGCAGGCATAGAAGGCCGGCGCCTCGATGGCTACCAGGTCGCCGGGCTCGGTGACCGCCTGCAGGCACAGGTTCAGGGCTTCCAGCGCGCCATTGGTGATCAGCAGTTCTTCCATCGGCAGCATCAGCCCACCGACCATGTAGCGCAGGGCAATCTGCCGGCGCAATTGCGGGTTGCCCGGCGACAGGTCGGTGACCACCATGCGCGGGTCCATGGCCCGGCTGGCACTGGCCAGCGAGCGCGACAGGCGCTGCAGCGGGAACAGCTCAGGGCTGGGGAAGGCCGAGCCGAACGGCACGGTGCTCGGGTCCTTGATCGAGTCGAGGATGGAGAACACCAGGCCGCTGACATCGACCTCGGTCGACTCGCTCACGGGCTCCAGCGCCTGGGGTTCGCTGAACTGGCGGGGGGCGTGGGCGTTGACGAAGTAGCCCGAGCGCGGTCGTGCGCGGATCAGCCCGCGGCGTTCGAGCAGGTAGTAGGCCTGGAACACCGTGGAGGGGCTGACGCCGTGGGTCTGGCTGGCATAGCGTACCGACGGCACGCGCTGGCCTGGGCCGAGCACCCCGGAGCGGATCAGTTCGGCAATGTCGTCGGCGAAGCGTTCGTAGCGTTTCATGGGGGCTCGGCAGGCAAGGTGAATAAGCAGTGTAAGGGATCAGCGGTTCAGTGGCGCCACGAAGCGGCTGCGGGCCACGCTGCGCACGGCGGGCTGGTCGCTGTCGCGGATTTCGAAGGCCAGTTCCTGCGAGCTGCTGGCCGGGCGCTCGGCCAGCAGCGCCACCGACACCGGCAGCTCGCTCATTTCCCCGGCCGGGATGCTGAATTCGGTGTTGCCGTGCAGTTCGAAGCCCTCGGCATCGAGCAGGCGCAGGTGGTAACGCTGGGGCTGCGCGGTCTTGTTGATGACCTTGAGCAGGTAGATGTTCTCGATCTGGCCTTGGGCGTTCTCGCGGAACAGGCCACGGTCCTTGATCACGTCCAGCGACACCATCGGGCGCAGTTGCAGGGCCACCACCAGGGCACCGACCATCAGCACCAGGGCGGCGGCATAACCCAGCAGGCGCGGGCGCAGCCAATGGGTGGTGCCGCCTTGCAGGCTGTGTTCGGACTTGTAGCCGATCAGGCCGCGGGGGTAACCCATCTTGTCCATGACGTTGTCGCAGGCATCGATACAGGCGGCGCAACCGATGCAGGCCATCTGCAGGCCGTCGCGGATATCGATGCCGGTGGGGCAGACCTGCACGCACAGGGTGCAGTCGATGCAGTCACCCAGGCCCTGGGCGCGGGCGTCACTGCCTTTCTTGCGCGGGCCGCGGGATTCGCCGCGGCGCGGGTCGTAGGCCACGGCCAGGGTGTCCTTGTCGAACATCACGCTCTGGAAGCGTGCATAAGGGCACATGTGCAGGCACACCGCTTCACGCAGCCAGCCGGCATTGAGGTAGGTGGCAGCGGTGAAGAACAGCACCCAGAACAGCGCCACGCCGCCCAGTTGCAAGGTGAACAGTTCTTGGGCCAGTGGGCGGATCGGCGTGAAGTAACCGACGAAGGTCAGCCCGGTGAGTACGCCGATGGCCAGCCACAGACTGTGCTTGAGCGTGCGCCGGGCCAGTTTGTTCAGGCTCCACGGTGCGGCGGCAAGCTTGATGCGCTGGTTGCGGTCGCCTTCGGTGACCTTCTCGCACCACATGAACAGCCAGGTCCAGGTGCTTTGCGGGCAGCTGTAGCCGCACCACACCCGGCCGGCGTAGACGGTGATGGCGAACAGGCCGAAGGCACAGATGATCAGCAAGGCCGAAAGCAGGATGAAGTCCTGCGGCCAGAAGGTGGCGCCGAAGATGTGGAACTTGCTGTCGGCCAGGTCCCACAGCACGGCCTGGCGACCGTTCCAGTCGAGCCAGGCGGTGCCGAAGAACAGCACGAACAGCGCGCCGGCGAAGGCAATACGCAGCGTGCGGTACAGGCCGCTGAAGCTGCGGGTGTGGATGCCATTGCTGGCAATCTGGATGGCATGGATTCGTTCGGTCATGGCGTCGGTGCTCTTACGGCCTCGATCAGGCACGAGCACTATGGCCCCCGAACTGTTTTCAGCACAGGCTCAGGTTGGTCGATAAAAACCGTATCAGATTGCCGCCAAATGTTGCCGAAGGCTTAGATCACGGAGCCTGGCGTGCTGGCCTTCAGGTGTCTGCGACTATCTACCGCACCGATCACGGTCAGCGCGTCGGCTTCGGCCTCGGTGATCGGGAAGCGCTCGCCGGCGAGGATGGCTACCGACATGTGCAGCTGTTCGTCGGTGATGATCTCGACTTCCTGGCCTTTGCCTTCGATGCGCAGTTTGTCGCCGATGAGGGTGCAGCGTTGGGTGCTTTCTTCGATCTCGATGGGCATGGTCGGGTCCTCCGGGGGCGGTTACAGGTTATGACCGCGGGCGGTGAACGGTTGCTGCATCGGGGTGCCGGGTGGGCACTTTGCGGGGTGTGCAAGGGTCAACTTTCTTAGGCGCCTGTGCCGGCCTCTTCGCGGGCGCGCCCGCTCCCACAAAGAGCTGCACAATACCTGTGGGAGCGGGCGTGCCCGCGAAGGGGCCGGCACAGACACAACATCTCTTCAGCCCGGTACCCGACTCATGGAATTCATCTGGCAAACTATCCAGTCCGAGTTCGCCGACATCACCGATGAGCGCGAGGTCGTGCGGATTCTCGTACGTCTGCTGATGGCGGCCTTGCTCGGCGCGGTACTGGGTTTCGAGCGCGAACACCGGGGCAAGTCCGCCGGGCTGCGCACGCACATGCTGGTATCGCTGGGCGCGGCGCTGTTCGTGCTGGCACCAAGCATGGCCGGTGCCGATGAGCAGGCCTTGAGCCGGGTGATCCAGGGTATCGTCGCCGGTATCGGCTTTCTCGGTGCGGGGACGATTCTCAAAGGTAACGGCCAGGACACCAGCCACGTCAAAGGCCTGACCACCGCTGCGGGGTTGTGGATGACGGCTGCCATCGGTACTGCTGCGGGCATGGGGCGAGAAGCCACGGCGCTGATCAGCACGGTGCTGGCGCTGTTGGTGTTGGGCACGATGCCGCTGGTGGTGGAGAAGGTCGAGGGGCAGGACGAGGGGAAGCAGAAAGAGGAGGAGGGCAGGAAGCACTGAGGGGAGCCGAAGCTCCCCTCAAAGCGTTGTTGCCTGCTCTTTTTTTATTATTGAGGCCGCCTTTTATTGTTTTTGTAGGCTGGCCTTGGTGTCGCGTGCGACCCCCATCCGGGGTCAAGAGCAAACGTATTTTTTTGAGCGCTGACCTGCTTTCATCCTGTGGATCCGAGCCTGACTGCCGCTACCTTCAGGTAGTTTTATTGTTCTGTGTCAGTCCGCGGGGCGAACCCCTGAAAAGCCTGTCGACTCCAAAAAAATCTGCTTGCTGCGTCTCTGCCGTGTTGTTCTTGTTATGTCAGAGCCGTTACATGTTGTTTTTATTGGTTATCGCGTTTTTCTTGTTGTTGTACCAAACATATAGCAGGTGCCGTGCCAACTTTTGAAAATCCTTTAAAATCAATAGCTTGACTGGATTTGGCGAAATCGGGCGACCTGAAAATCTGTCGATTTGTTTCCCTGTTACCCGATTTTTTGCTGAAAACTGTGGGGGCGGTAACACTCACCCACACTCATGTGACACCTGTATGAAACTCATTGTGCACTGCGCGCACGTGCCACCCGCGAACCGTTGGCCCGGCCCAGCACAGCACTGATGCGCTGCCCGGCGGCGATCAGCCGGTCGAGGTCGATACCGGTTTCGATACCCAGCCCCTGCAGCAGGTACAGCACATCCTCGGTGGCGATGTTGCCGGTAGCGCCCTTGGCATAAGGGCAGCCGCCCAGGCCGGCGACCGAGCTGTCGAACACGCTGATGCCTTCGAGCAGGCTGGCATACACGTTGGCCAGGGCCTGGCCATAGGTGTCGTGGAAATGGCCGGCCAGCTGCTCGCGGGGCACCACGGCCGACACCACTTCGAACAGCCGACGGGTGTCACCGGCCGTGCCGGTGCCGATGGTGTCACCCAGCGATACCTCGTAGCAGCCCATGTCGTGCAAGGCCCTGGCCACCGGTGCTACCTGCTCGGCGCTGACCTTGCCTTCATAAGGGCAACCCAGCACACAGGACACGTAACCGCGCACCCGCACGCCATGGCTGCGGGCGGCCTCCATGATCGGTTCGAAGCGCTGCAGGCTTTCGCTGATCGAGCAGTTGATGTTGCGCTGGGAGAAGGCTTCGGAAGCGGCGGCGAACACCGCCACTTCCTTTACCCCGGCTGCCAGGGCGTCTTCGAAACCGCGCAGGTTGGGTGCCAGCGCGGCATAGGTAACACCGGCACGCTGGCGGATGCCGGCGAACACTTCGGCGGAGCCGGCCATCTGTGGCACCCACTTGGGCGAAACGAAGCTGCCGACCTCGATGTAGCTCAGCCCGGCGTCGGTCAGGTCGTCGACCAGGCGCACCTTGTCGGCGACGCTGATGGGCTGGGCTTCGTTCTGCAGGCCGTCGCGGGGGCCGACTTCGACCAGGCGGACTGTTGCGGGCATGGGCATGGTGGGGTTCCTGTCAGCGTTTGTCGTTGTTGTTCAGGGTGGCAGCCAGGGCTTGTTCGCAGCGCTCCTGGGCGGTGTCCAGCTCAAGCTGCATCTGGTGGATGTCGAGCATTTGCTGCTCCAGCTGGGCGCGACGCTCGGCGATCTTCGCCAGCATGCTGTGCAGCTGCTTGAGGTTGCCGCTGCTGGGGTCGTACAGCTCGATCAGCTCACGGCATTCGGCCAGCGAGAAGCCAATGCGCTTGCCGCGCAGGATGAGCTTCAGGCTGACTTTGTCACGGGCCGAATAGATGCGTTCCAGCCCACGCCGTTCGGGGCTCAGCAGGCCCTGTTCCTCATAGAAGCGGATGGCGCGGGTGGTGATGTCCAGTTCGCGGGAGAGGTCGGAGATGCTGTAGGTCTGGCTGCTCATGCTCGGGCTCGGCGTGGGGTATGCCAGTATCCTGAGGGCAGGTTGACGTATACGTCAAGCAGGTGTGGTGGTGCTGATGGCCCTTTCGCGGGCATGCCCGCTCCCACAGGGATTTCACTTGCCTTGAAGACAGCGCCGTACCTGTGGGAGCGGGCGTGCCCGCGAAGAGGCCGGTACCGGCCAAGCAGATCAGTCGGGCTGCACTGCGTGCCGGTAGCCATTGGGCGTCTGCCCGCTCAGGCGCTTGAAGAAGCGGGCGAAGTAGGTCGGGTCGCTGAAGCCCAGGCTGTCCGACAGCTGGCCGATGCTCATGCGCGTATAGATGAGGTTGCGCCGTGCCTCCAGCAGCAGGCGCTGGTGGATCACCTGCAACGCGGTCTGCCCGCTCAGCGCCCGGCACAGCTGGTTGAGCTGCAGGCTGGGGATGTTCAGGCGGGCGGCGAAGTCCTCCACCGACAGGTGTTCGCGGTAATGCGCCTCGACCAGCCGCAGGTACTGGCCGAGCAACTGCCGGTCACGCTCGTCGCGGTTGCGAGGGGCCTGCCCCAGTTGCTGGCGGCGGCTGATCCACACCATCAGCGCGGTCACCAGCGCTTCGAGCATGGCCGCCCGCGCGGGGGCGTTGCCCTGGTATTCCTGCTGCAAGGTTTCGATCAGGCCACGCAGCTGGATGCGGTCCTTGCCCAGCGGGTAACACGCCGCTTTCGCCAGCACGCCCAGCGGCGCGCCCAGGCGCTGTTCGAGGTCGGCTACCAGCGCGGTGCCGAAGGTCAGCACATGGCCCTGGATATCGGCGCTGAAGCGAAAGCCATGCACGGTCAGGGGCGGCACCACTTGTATCGCGGCCTCGAGAATGCTGCTGCGCACGCCTTCGATTTCCACCTCGGCCTTGCCGCGCTGCACATACAGCAGCTGAAACAGCTCGGCGTGTTGATGCGGCTTGATCTCCCAATGGTGCAGGCGGCTGCGGGCCGGGATCGACTCGCAATGCAGCAGGTCGGTGCCGGGCCAGTGCTGGTTTTCGCCATACAACTGGAACAGCGGAACGCCGGGGAGGGAGGATCTCATGTCGTGATCGCCTGTCCGTTAATCGAACGTTTTTTTTAAAAGTGCATTTTTTGCATCGGATAACACACTTATTTGCCGGTTACTGCCAGTAAAAATGCAAGGGTACACCCTCTTGATGAGATAAAAACAATGAACACTCAGGTTGCAATCATCGGCGCCGGTCCGTCCGGCCTGCTGCTCGGCCAGTTGCTGCACAAGGCTGGTATCGACACCGTCATCCTCGAACGCCAGACCCCCGAATACGTACTCGGCCGCATCCGCGCCGGGGTGCTTGAGCAAGGCACCGTCGACCTGCTGCGCGAAGCCGGCGTCGCCGAGCGCATGGACAGTGAAGGGCTGGTCCATGAGGGCGTCGAACTGCTGGTTGCAGGCCGTCGCCAGCGCCTGGACCTGAAGGGCCTGACCGGCGGCAAGACGGTAATGGTCTACGGCCAGACCGAAGTCACCCGCGACCTGATGCAGGCCCGCGAAGCCAGTGGCGCGCCGATCATCTACTGCGCCAGCAACGTGCAGCCGCACGAGCTCAAGGGCGAACGGCCCTACGTGACCTTTGAAAAAGACGGCCAGACCCACCGCCTGGACTGCGACTACATCGCCGGCTGCGATGGTTTCCACGGCGTCTCGCGCAAGAGCATCCCCGAAGGTGTGCTCAAGGAGTACGAGCGCGTCTACCCGTTCGGTTGGCTGGGCATGCTGTCCGATACCCCACCGGTGAACCACGAACTGATCTACGCCCACCACGAACGGGGTTTCTCGCTGTGCAGCCAGCGCTCGCAGACGCGCAGCCGCTACTACCTGCAGGTGCCGCTGGACGAGCGGGTGGAAGACTGGTCCGACGAGCGCTTCTGGAACGAGCTCAAGGCGCGCCTGCCCGAAGACGTGGCGCAGCAACTGGTCACAGGGCCCGCGCTGGAAAAGAGCATCGCGCCACTGCGCAGCCTGGTGGTCGAGCCGATGCAGTACGGCCACTTGTTCCTGGTCGGTGATGCTGCGCACATCGTCCCGCCGACCGGCGCCAAGGGCCTGAACCTGGCGGCTTCCGACGTCAACTACCTGTACCGGATCCTGGTCAAGGTGTACCGCGAAGGGCGTACCGACCTGCTGGAGCAGTATTCGCCGCTGGCCCTGCGCCGGGTCTGGAAGGGCGAGCGCTTCAGCTGGTTCATGACCCAGCTGCTGCATGACTTCGGCGAGCACAAGGATGCCTGGGACCAGAAGATGCAGGAGGCTGACCGCGAGTACTTCCTGACCTCAAAGGCGGGGCTGGTGAACATTGCCGAGAACTATGTGGGGTTGCCGTACGAAGAGGTGGCCTGACGCCAGGTCTGGAGTTCGACGCGAAACCTGTGGGAGCGGGCTAGCCCGCGAACACCGGCGAAGCCGGTGCCTGACTCCGCGGTGTCTGTTTCGCGGGCACGCCCGCTCCCACAGGTGCTGTGCAGGCCTCAGTCGCTGAGTAGTTGCACCATCTGTTGATACCCCCGCTGGCGCGCATGCGCCAGCGCGGTCACCCCATCCTTGTCGGCAATCTGCCGATCCGCCCCCGCTGCCAGCAGGCGCCGCACGATCTCCACATGGCGTGGCCCGCCATCGCCGAGGATCACCGCTTCGAGCAGCGCGGTCCAGTGCAGGCGGTTCAGGTGATTCACGTCCACCCCCGCATCGATCAGCATCTGCACGGTGTCCACATGCCCGCGCTCGGCCGCCGGTATCAGCGCGGTGCCGCCGTAACGGTTGGTGCTCTTGAGGTCGGCACCGTGGCTCAGCGTCAGCTGCAGAATTTCATTCAAGCCACGCGCCCCGGCATACAGGTAGGGGCTGTCGTCGATGTTGTCCTTGGCGTTCACATCCGCACCGGCCTCGATCAGTGCTTTCGCTGCTGCGACCTGGTTCTCATGGGTGGCCACCAGCAAGGCGGTGCGCCCCTGGCCATCGCGGCTGTCCAGGCCGGCACCCTGCTTGAGCAAGTGATGCAGGCGGTTGACGTCATTGTGCGCGGCGGCGCTGTGCAACTGCTTGTCCATGGCGGTGGTCTCGGCGTGGGCGGCAAGGCTGGTGCAAAGGGCGAGGGCCAGGGCGGCAAGGGATAAACGCATGGCAAGGGCTCCTGAATGACCTGCCCGTATCCTAGAAAAATCACCCCGGGGCTTGAAGTTAAGAATGCGCATGACCCACAGTGGCCCGCTTAATAGGTAAAGGCAGGATGCACGCCGATGAGAGTTTCCACTGCACTGATCACCACCTTGTGCCTGGCCGCGGCCAGTGGCGGTGCCTGGGCCGACCAGATGCTGCCTACGCCACCGGAGCTGGAGTCCGGCTACCGCAGCGGCCTGCAGCCGGTGCACGCCAGCCGGCACATGGTGGCGGCCGCCAACCCGCTGGCCAGCGAGGCCGGGCGGGCAATGCTGCGTGCCGGTGGCAGCGCTATCGATGCGGCGATTGCCATGCAGATGGTGCTGACCTTGGTCGAACCGCAATCCAGCGGTATCGGTGGTGGGGCATTCATCCTGTACTGGGATGGCCAGCGCGTGCAGGCCTTCGACGGCCGCGAAGCGGCACCGGCAGGGGTGACGGAAACGTTGTTCCTGCAAGCGGATGGTTCGCCCATGCCGTTTCGCGCAGCGCAGATCGGCGGGCGCTCGGTGGGGGTGCCGGGCGTGCTGCGGGCGCTGAAACTGGCCCATGATCAGCACGGCAAGCTGCCGTGGAAGGACTTGTTCGCGCCGGCAATCGCCTTGGCGCGTAATGGTTTTGCGGTTTCCGAACGGTTGCACACGCTAGTTGCCGGCGACCCCTTCATTGCCCGCTCGCCGGCCATGGCGAAGTACTTCCTGGATGACCAGGGCAAGCCGCTGGCCGTCGGCACGATCCTGCGCAATCCGGCGCTCGCGCAGACCTTCGAGCGCATTGCGCAGCAGGGCGTCGATGCCTTCTATGGCGGTGAGATTGCCCAGGCCATGGTGGACGAAGTGCGTCACCACGCCAATGCCGGGCAGTTGTCGCTCGAAGATTTGCAGCGTTACCAGGCCAAGGAGCGCGAACCGGTCTGTGGCCCGTACAAGGCCTGGAAAATCTGCGGCATGCCACCGCCGTCGTCCGGTGGAGTGACGGTGTTGCAGACACTGGGCATTCTCGACGCCCTGCAGCGCAACTCGGCGCAGCGAGACCTGGCCGACCTGCCGCCACGCCAGGTGACCTCCGTGGCGGGGCTCGAACCCGCACCGCAGGCCGTGCACCTGGTGGCCGAAGCCGAGCGCCTGGCCTACGCCGACCGCGCCCAGTACCTGGCCGACAGTGACTACGTGCCGGTACCGGTCAAGTCGTTGCTCGACCCGGCCTACCTCGCCGAACGCGCCAAACGGGTCGGCGAGTACAGCATGAAGCACGCCCGCCCGGGCACCCCGCAGGGTGCCAACCTGGCCCTGGCGCCCGACCGCTCACCGCTGCGGATCTCCACCTCGCACCTGTCTGCCGTCGATGACAGCGGCCAGGCCCTGGCCATGACCACGTCGGTGGAGTCGGCATTCGGTTCGCACCTGATGGTCGGCGGCTTTTTGCTGAACAACCACCTGACCGACTTTTCGTTCCTGCCCGCAGAAAACGGCAAGCCGGTGGCCAACCGGGTGCAGCCCGGCAAGCGGCCGTTGTCGGCGATGGCGCCAACCCTGGTGTTCTCGCGTGCCTCCGGCGAGCTGGTGGCGAGCCTCGGCTCCCCCGGCGGCTCGCAGATCATCGGCTACGTGAACAAGGCGTTGATCGGCCTGCTGGACTGGCATCTCGACCCGCAACAGGCGGCCAACCTGCCCAACTTCGGCAGCCGCAATGCCGGGACCGAAGTCGAGGCCGGGCTGGCCAGCCCGGCGCTGATCCGGCAGCTGGCTGCCTGGGGCCACGAGGTCACGCCGATGACCATGACCAGCGGCATGCAGATCATCCAGCGCGCTGCCGAAGGTTGGGCCGGTGGTGCCGACCCGCGGCGCGAGGGTGTGGCGCTCGGCGACTAGTGCGTTGCCGGGCCTGGAGTGGCGTGGTAGAAGTCAGTCTTGTCATTCAGTAGTTGAATACCAAGATGTCCATCAGCGCTAAATCGAATAGAGCCCTGTTCGACCTCGACCTGTTGCGCGCCATCGTCGTGGTGGCCGATTGCGGCAGCTTCACCACGGCTGCCGCGCGCCTGCACTCGACCCAGTCGACCATCAGCCAGAAGGTGCGTCGCCTCGAAGACATGGTCGGCCACCGCCTGCTGGTGCGCGGCAACCGCGACGTGTTGCCGACCGACGCCGGCCAGACCTTGCTCGGTTATGCCCGGCACATGCTGGCGCTGAACGACCAGATGCTCGAAGCCCTGGCCGGGGCCATGGTCGGGGTCACCGTGCGCCTGGGCGTGCCCGAGGATTTCGTCGGCGGGCGCACCACCAATGCGCTGTCGGCATTCAGCCGCCTGCACCCGCAGGTCAAGCTGGAAGTCACCAGCGGCCTGTGCCGTGACCTCAGCCAGGCCTACGACAACGGCGAGCTCGACTTGGTGCTGCTCAAGCAGCGGCGCAACAGCCGCGAGGGCGTGGCCTGCTGGCCCGAGCGCCTGCAGTGGATCGACAGTGCGCGCCTGCCGGCGTTCGAGCTCGATCCGATTCCGCTCGTGACCTTCCCGCCACGGGGGCTTTACCGCGAGGACATGATCAGTGCCATCGAAGGCATGGGCCGGCGCTGGCGCATCAGCTTCACCAGTTCCAGCCTCAGTGGCATCCAGGCGGCAGTGGCCGACGGCATGGGCATCAGCCTGCTGCCACCGCGGGCGGCGACCGGCGAGCACCGGGTGCTGGGGCAGGCCCAGGGGTTGCCGGAAGTGGACAGCTACGAGATCGTCATCGTGCACAAGCCGACAGCGGATGTGATGGTCAAGGATCTGGCCGGGGTGATGAGCCAGTTGCTGGCCGGCGGCGGGATCTGACTCGGCCTTTGAAGCTTGCACAAACCCTGTGGGAGCGGGCGTGCCCGCGAACACCGGCAGAGCCGGTGCCATACACCGCGGTGCCTGCTTCGCGGGCACGCCCGCTCCCACAGGGTCAGCATTTCAGGTCGATGGCTACGGCATACCCAACCACTCCGGCAGCGCCAGCGAAATGAACGGCACATAGGTCACCAGCACCAGGAACAGCAGCAAGATCGACAGCCACGGCAGCGCCGCGCGAATCGTCTGCCCCAGGGTCAGCCCGGTCACCGCCGAGGTGACGAACAGGTTCAGCCCCACTGGCGGGTGCACCAGGCCGATCTCCATGTTCACCACCATCACGATGCCCAGGTGAATCGGGTCGATGCCCAGCTTCATGGCGATCGGGAAGAAGATCGGCGCCAGGATCAGAATGATCGCCGACGGTTCCATGAAGCTGCCGGCCACCAGCAGCACGATGTTGACCATGATCAGGAAGCCGATCGGCGTCAGGCCCTCGGACATCACCCACTGGGTGATCTGCTGGGGGATCTGCTCGGTGGTCAGCACGTGGGCGAAGAGCATGGCGTTGGCGATGATGAACAGCAGCATGATGGTCAGCCGGCCCGACTCCAGCAGCACTTTCGGGCAGTCACGCAGGCGCATGTCCTTGTACACGAACAGCGCGATGAACGCCGAGTACACCGCCGCCACCGCCGCCGCTTCGGTGGGGGTGAACATGCCGCTGTAGATGCCGCCGAGGATGATCACCAGCAGCAACAGGCCCCAGAACGCACGTCGGGCGGTGCTCAGCCATTCGGCGAAGCTGGCCCGTGGCTGGGCCGGCAGCTTCTTGATGCGGGCGACGATGTAGATGGTGATCATCAGGAACACGCCGAGCAGGATGCCCGGTACCACGCCGGCCATGAACAGCTTGCCGACCGAGGTTTCGGTGGCCGCCGAGTACACCACCATGACGATCGACGGCGGAATCAGGATGCCCAGGGTGCCGGCGTTGCAGATGATCCCGGCGCCGAACTCGCGTGGGTAGCCGGAGCGCACCATGCCGGCCACGGCAATCGAGCCGACGGCGGCCACGGTGGCCGGCGACGAGCCCGACAGCGCGGCGAACAGCATGCACGCCAGCACCGCGGCAATCGCCAGGCCACCACGGATATGTCCGACACAGGCGTTGGCGAAGTCGATCAGGCGCTGGGCCACGCCACCGGTGGTCATGAACGCCCCCGACAGCAGGAAGAACGGGATGGCCAGGAAGGTGTAGCTGTCGGAGGTCTCGAACAGCTTGATCGCCAGCGAGCTGAGCGAGTCCTGGCTGAACATCAGGATCGACAGCGCCCCCGACAGGCCCAGGGAGATGGCGATCGGCACGCCGAGGAACATGAACACGAACAGGAGCAGGAACAGGCAGATAACCGTCATCAGTGGTGCTCCTCACCGGGGTTGGCCAGCTTGCTGGCTTCGGCGGCCTCGTCGGCCAGGCCCAGGCCGTACTGGCGGTGGGTGAACAGGCGGTAGAGGATTTCCAGGTAGCGGACGATCACCAGGGCGAAACCGAACGGCACGATCAGCGCGATATGGCCGACCTTGATGCCGTAGCGGTCGAGGTCTTCGGCACCGATGCCGGCCACCAGCACCGCGCTCACCCACTTGATGCTGGCCACCAGGAACAGCCCGGCGTAGGCCAGGCAGCAGGCGCAGGCGATCATCGCCAGCAGCCGTTGCACCGGCTTGGGCGTGCGCCGCACCAGCACATCGACGCCGAGGTGGCCGGCGGTGCGCACGCCATAAGAGATACCGAAGAAGATCAGCCAGCCGAACAGCGCCTTGGTCAGGGCGATGCTCCAGGTCATTTCCTGGGCGTAGGCCATCAGGTGATCGCCGATGCCGAGCAGCAGGTCGCTGGCAGAGCTCCAGTGATCACTGAGGCTGTAGAACATCGTGTAGAGGTTGTTCAGCGCCACGTAGATGAAGGTCACCAAGGTCATGGCCGCCAGGAGGAAGGCGATCATGCCTTCCTCGAAGTGCTCCCAGACACGCCTGAGCGATTGCATAAGGATTCTCCAGACAGAGAGAGGGCGGGCCACCTGCACAACAGGCGGCCGGGGCAGGGCACAGGCGGGGTCAGGACGGCTTGTTGGCGTTGTCGGCGGCCTTGATCAGGTCGGCGCCGATCTGCTCGGAGAACTTCTCCCACACCGGGCGCATGGCTTCGCGCCATTGCTCGCGCTGCTCGGCGGTCAGCGCGTCGATCTCGCTGGTCTTGGCGTCGATGATCTTCTGCCTGGAGGTCTGGTTGAGGGCTTCGGCCTGCTTGTTCACCTCGACGGTGACCTCGTCCATGATCGTCTGCAGCTCGCCGCGCACGTCCTCAGGCAGGCTGTTCCAGAACTTGGCGTTGGTGATCACCATGTAGTCGATCAGGCCGTGGTTGGTCTCGGTGAAGAACGGCTGCACCTCGTTGACCTTCTGGCTTTCGTAGTTCGACCAGGTGTTCTCGGTGCCGTTGACGGTGCCGGTCTGCAGGCCCTGGTAGACCTCGGCGAAGCTCATCTTGCGCGGGTTGGCGCGGATCGCCTTGAACTGCTCTTCAAGCACGCTGGAGGCCTGCACGCGGTACTTCAGGCCGCGGGCGTCCTTGGGCAGGATCACCTTCTTGTTCGCCGACAGTTGCTTGAGGCCGTTGTGCCAGTAGGCCAGGCCACGGATGCCCTTGTCCTCCATCGAGGTCAGCAGTGCCTTGCCTTGCGGGCCTTGCTGGAAGCGGTCGACGGCGGCCAGGTCGTTGAACAGGAACGGCAGGTCGAAGATCTGCACCTGCTTGTTGTAGTGCTCGAACTTGGCCAGCGAGGGCGCCAGCATCTGCACGTCACCGAGCAGCAGGGCTTCCATTTCCTTGCCGTCGCCGAACAGCGAGGAGTTGGGGTAGACCTCGACCTTGACCTTGTCCTTGAGCTGCGGGTCGGCGGCGACCATCTTCTGGAACATCAGCGCGCCCTGGCCCTTGGGCGTGCTGTCGGCCACCACGTGAGCGAACTTGATGACAATCGGGTCGGCGGCCTGGGCCAGGCCGGCGATGGACACTACGGCGGCGCAGAACAGCGCCTGGGTCAGCTTCAACATCGGTGTCACCTCTGATTTATTGTTGTAGGAGGAGTGGGGTAAAGATGGACCAACGGGCTGCGTGTGGAGAATCAGCATTTGTATAAGGCGGCGTTCGGGTTTGCTTAACACCGTCACTTGTACCGGCCCATTCGCGGGCGCGCCCGCTCCCACAGGTTTACCGCAGGCCTCAAGGCATGCGCCGTACCTGTGGGAGCGGGCGTGCCCGCGAAGAGGCCGGAATGTTCAGCCGAGATGCCCAGCCAGCAACCGCTGCGCCCGCAACACCACCGGCGCATCGACCATCTGCCCCTCAAGCTGGAATGCCCCGGCGCCATTGGCCGCCTCGCTCGCCGCCAGCACCCGCCGCGCCCACACCAGTTCCTCGGCGCTGGGCGCCAGCGCGGCATGAATCACTGCCACCTGCTGCGGATGAATGCACAACGCCCCGCCATACCCCATGTCATAGGCATGCCGCACGGCCCGCTGCAGCCCCTCGGCATCGGCGATGGCCGGAAACACCCCATCCAGCGGTGGCAGCAGGTCGGCCCCCCGCGAATGCAGCTGCACCGCCATGCGCGCCTGGTCGAGAAACTGCCGGGCCGCCTCGCTTTCGGTGTTCAAGCCCAGGTCCAGCGCCAGGTCGAGGCTGCCGAACGACAAGCGCTCGACGCCTTCTGCCACAGCGATCTGTGCCAATGCCAACAGGCCCTTGGCACTCTCGATGATTGGCCACACGGGCTTGCCGCCGTGCCAGGCCACCGCGACCTGAGTGGCGTTCTCCACCTTGGGCAACAGCAGCCCGGCGACCCCCGGCTGCTGCGCGCAGAAGGCCAGGTCGGTGGCGTGTTGCGGGTGCTGTGGCGCGTTGATCCGCACCCATACCGAGGCCTGCGGCGTGGCCTGCAGAAACGCCGCCAGGTTGTCGCGGGCCTGCTGCTTCAGCGCCTCCTCGACGGCATCCTCGAAGTCGACGATCACCACATCGGCACCAGCCGCCAGGGCCTTGGCGAAACGTTCAGGCCGGCTGCCAGGCACGAACAGGGCAGAGCGCACCACGCTCATACAACGCCTCCTGCGGCCAGGCTGGCGCGCTGTTCGGCGCTCAGGCCCAGTTCAGCGAGGATGCCCGCGGTGTGCTGCCCCAGCGCCGGCACGGCGTCCATGCGTGGGGTGAAGGCGGCATTGCGCCCCGGTGGCAGCAGCGACGGCAACTTGCCGGCCGGGCTGTCGACTTCACGCCAGCTGTCGCGGGCCTGCAGCTGCGGGTGCTGCCACACGCCGTGCATGTCGTTGACCCGGGCGTTGGCGATCTGGGCGTCTTCCAGGCGCGCCACCACTTCGTCGAGCGACAGGGCGGCAAAGCGCTCGACGATGATCTGGCGCAGCACCTCGCGGTTTTCCGAGCGCTTGAAGTTGGCGCTGAAGCGGTCGTCGCTGGCCAGCGCCGGGTCGAGCAGTACCTTTTCGCAGAACAGCGCCCATTCCCGTTCGTTCTGCAGGCCGAGCATGATCGTGCCGCAACCACCGGTGGGGAACGGCCCGTACGGATAGATGGTCGAGTGCGAGGCGCCCGCGCGCGGTGGGGGCGGCGCGCCGTTGTAGGCGTAGTACATCGGGTAGCCCATCCACTCCACCAGGCTCTCCAGCATCGACACGTCGATGCGGCTGCCCAGCCCGGTCTTGTCGCGCAGCAGCAGCGCCGACAGCACGCCGGTATAGGCATACATGCCAGCGGCGATGTCGGCGATCGAGCAGCCGGCCTTGGCCATTTCCTCGTCGCCGGGGCCGCCGGTCACCGAGAGGAAGCCGCCCTCGCTCTGGATCAGCAGGTCGTAGGCCTTCTTCTTTTCATACGGGCCGCCAGCGCCATAGCCGGAAATGTCGCAGACGATCAGGCGCGGAAAGCGCTGGTGCAAGGCGTCGAACGACAGGCCCATGCGTGCGGCGGCGCCGGGTGCAAGGTTTTGCACGAGCACGTCGGCCTTGGCCAGCAGGGCGTCGAGGATGCCGTCGGCGGCCTGCTGCTTGAGGTCGAGGGTGAGGCTTTCCTTGGAGCGGTTGGTCCACACGAAGTGCGAGGCCAGGCCGTCGACGCGCTGGTCGTAGCCACGGGCAAAATCGCCGCTTCCGGGCCGTTCGACCTTGATTACGCGGGCGCCCAGGTCGGCCAGCTGGCGGGTGCAGAAGGGCGCGGCGATGGCATGTTCGAGGCTGACGACGGTGATGCCGTCCAGCGGGCGGGGTGCGGTTTGGGTCATGGGGTCACCTGTTCGTCATCAGTGCAGAGCGGCCAGCGACCGCGCATCGCGCAGTTGCCAGACCTGCTCGATCAGGGCCTGGCCCTGGGCCGGGCTGCGGGCGCCGGAATAGGCCAGCAGGCGCTGGAACTTGGCTTCCAGTTCCGGGCGTGAAAGGGTGTTGCCGGGGTCGCCCTTGGGTTCGTCGATGGCGGCGCTGAAGTGGCGGCCATCGTTGCAGGTGACTTCGACTCGGCCCAGCCAGCGGGCGGGGTAGGCGGCATCCACTTCGGGGTCCAGCTGCATCTCGACCTTGTCGCGGAAGCTGGCGACCCGTGGGTCGGTCAGCGCCAGGTCGCGGAACTCGATGAGCTGCGCGCTGCCATGCACGGCGATCAGGCCGAGCACGGTGCCCATGGAGAACTTGGCCTGGTGCACGGTGGTGGGTGTGGTGACCCGGCCGAGCACATCGATGGCGCCCTGGTGCACGCGGGTGACCACCTTGGCGATCTGCCCATGGGGCAGGCCTTCGCGTTGCATCAGCTGCAGCAGCGCATCGGCGGCAGGGTGGGTATGACGGCACGAGGCGTGGAACTTGAACGAGGTTTCCGCCAGCGCCCAGCGCGTGCCCAGGCGGTCGCTCAGGCGCGCCGGGTCGGCGTCGCTGGACATCCCGGCAGCCAGGCCCTGGTCCCCTTCGAGGATGTTGCGCGCGCCGCTCAAGCCATCGGCGGTCAGGTAGGCGGCGAGCAGGCCGTCGGCGGCGGCCTTGGCGGTGTGCAGCTGCTTGGAGTCGGCAGCATCGCGCAGGAATTCCCAGAGCCCGGCGGCCTGGGTGCCGGCACTGCCGAGCAGGTTGATGAACTGTTCCTTGTCAAAGCCCAGCAGCTTGCCCACGCCCACGGCAGCGGCCAGGGTGCCGACGGTGGCGGTGGTGTGGAAGATTCGGTAGTGCGAACGGCCGAGGAACTCACCGATGCGGATGCCTGCCTCATAGCCGGCGACGCTGGCCAGCAGCAGGTCCTGGCCGGACTTGCCGAGGTCCTGGGCCGCTGCCAGCACGGCGGAGAACACCACTGTGGCCGGGTGCAGCACCGAGCTGTTGTGCAGGTCGTCCTGTTCCACCAGGTGCGAGGCGGCGCCGTTGACCAGCGCGGCGAAGTAGGGCGATGAGCTGCGCCCGCTGGTCAGCACGCGGGCGCTGCCTTGGGCGGGGCCCATGCGCTCGGCGTATCGCTCGAACAACGGGATCGGGTGCGCGCCCTGGCTGGCCAGGGCCGAGCCGAGCCAGTCGAGGAACAGGTCTTCGCTGCGGTCGAGCACGTGGCCAGGAATCTGTGCGTATTGCAGGTCGGCGAGGAAGCCCGCCAGGGCTTGGGTAGCTTGCATGCTCAGGCCCTCAGAAGCTGCGTGGCAGTTCGAGCAGGTGCTCGGCCACGTAGGACAGGATCAGGTTGGTGGAGATCGGCGCCACCTGGTACAGGCGGGTTTCGCGGAACTTGCGCTCGACGTCGTATTCGCAGGCAAAGCCAAAGCCGCCGTGGGTCTGCAGGCAGGCATTGGCGGCCTCCCACGAGGCCTTGGCCGCCAGGTACTTGGCCATGTTGGCGCTGGCCCCTGCGTTCTGCCCGCTGTCGTACTCGGCACAGGCGCGCCAGCGCATCAGGTCGGCGGCCTCGATCTCGATATGGGCTTCGGCGATGGGGAACTGCACGCCCTGGTTCTGCCCGATCGGGCGGCCGAACACCACGCGGTCACGGGCGTAGGCGCTGGCCTTTTCGACGAACCAGCGGCCATCACCGATGCACTCGGCGGCGATCAGCGTGCGCTCGGCATTGAGGCCGTCGAGGATGTAGCGAAAGCCCTTGCCTTCCTCGCCGATCAGGCTGCTGGCCGGCAATTCGAGGTTGTCGAAGAACAGCTCGTTGGTCTCGTGATTGACCATGTTGGCGATGGGTTGCACGGTCAGGCCGTTGCCGATGGCTTCGCGCAGGTCGACCAGGAAGATCGACATGCCCTCGGATTTCTTCTTCACCTCCGGCAAGGGGGTAGTGCGTGCCAGCAGGATCATCAGGTCCGAGTGCTGGATGCGCGAAATCCACACCTTCTGGCCATTGATCACGTACTTGTCGCCCTGGCGCATGGCGGTGGTCTTGATCTTGGTGGTGTCGGTGCCGGTGGTGGGCTCGGTCACGCCCATCGACTGCAGGCGCAGCTCGCCGCTGGCGAGCTTGGGCAGGTAGTGGCGCTTCTGCTCGTCGCTGCCGTGGCGCAGCAGGGTGAACATGTTGTACATCTGCCCGTGCACGGTGCCGGAGTTGCCACCGCAGGCGTTCACCTCTTCGAGGATCACCGAGGCCTCGGCCAGGCCCAGGCCCGAGCCGCCGTATTCTTCCGGGATCATCGCCGACAGCCAGCCGGCATCGGTCATGGCCTTGACGAAGGCTTCCGGGAAGCCCTTTTCTTCATCGATCTTGCGCCAGTAGCTGGCGTCGAACTCGGCGCACAAGGCGCGCACGCCTTCGCGGATGGCATTGAGGTCATCGCTGTCGTACGTATGCATTGGGGGTGTTCCCTGTCAGGTATCAGTCGAAAAGCACATCGGCGCTCTGCGCTACGCCAGCGGCATTGCCGGCCCACAGCTGGGCCTGGCCTGGCGCGCTGATGCGCCCGGCCACTTCGAACGGAGTCGGCACGGTCAGCGGGCGTACGCCGCGGTAGGCGAAGTGGCGCACCTGCTTGTCGGGGTTGGCGCGGATGAATGCGCGCAGGTTCAAGGTGGCAATCATCGGGCCGTGCACGACCAGGCCGGCGTAGCCTTCGGTTTCACTGACGTAAGGGAAGTCGTAGTGGATGCGGTGGCCGTTGAAGGTCACGGCTGAATAACGGAACAGCAGCGTCGGCGTCGGCGTGACCGCCTCGCTCCAGTCGGCCGGCGCGTCGGCCGGGGCGCTGTCGAGCTTGGGCGGGTTGGGCTCGCGGTAGACGATGTCCTGCTCCTCGCGCACGCACAGCTGGCCGTGTTGCGAATAGTCGTGACGCACGGTGACGAACAGCAGGGCGCCAGTGCGGCCGTGCTTCTCCTCGATGTGCAGGATGGTCGACAGGCGATGGGCTTCGGCGCCGACCTTGAGCGGCGCGATGAACTCGACCCGGCCGCCGGCCCACATGCGGTTGCGGTTGTCGGCCGGGGGCAGGAAGCCGCCGCGTGCCGGGTGGCCGTCTGTGCCCAGTTGCGATTCGGCCAGCGGCTCCTGGAAGAAGCACCACATCCACAGCGGAGGCAGCGGTTGGCCGGCGGCGGGGGCGGTTTCGCCGAAGGTGGCGGCGATGCGCTTGATCAGGTTGCGGCTGAGCTCATCGACGGCTTCTTCGGTGCGGCCGATCCAGGCGCTGTAGTCGATGGGCGGGGGGGAAGCAGTCATAACCATGGGCCTCTGCATTTGTTGTTATGGGCCGATCATGCGAGGCGCCCGGCATTCTGTGAATTTGCATTTGTGTAAGGCAGCGTTCATGTATGCTGAACGCCAACGCCTCGACCGGACCTCCCCATGCATTTCGACCTGGCAGACCTGCGGCTTTTCATCCATATCGGCGAATCGCCGAGCCTGACCCAGGGTGCGCGCCGGGCGTTCCTTTCGCCGGCCGCCGCCAGCGCGCGGATCAAGGCCCTCGAAGCCCAGCTCGACACGCGCCTGCTGTACCGCGACAGCCGCGGCGTCGAACTGACCCCGGCGGGGCATAAACTGCTCATGCATGCCCGCCTGATCATGCGCCAGGTCGACTACCTGAAAGCCGAGTTCACCCAGTTCGGCACCGACCTGGCCGGGCATATCCGCATCTTCGCCAACACCACTGCCGTCACCGAGTTCCTGCCCGAAGTGCTGGCCGGCTTCATGGCCAAGCGCCCCGGGGTGACCGTCGACCTGCAGGAGCGCCTGTCGCGGGATATCGTGCGCGGCGTGCTCGACGGCAGCAGCGACATGGGCATCATCGCAGGGCCCGTGGAGGCCAGCGGCTTGCAGGTGATGCACTTCAGCACCGACCGCCTGGTGCTGATCGTGCCGGCCAGCCATGAACTGGCAGGGCGCAAGACGGTGACCTTGAAACAGACCTTGGACTTCCAGCATATCGGCCTGCACGACGGCAGCACCTTGCTGAGCTTCCTGCGGGACCATGTCGAGCGCATGGGCCTGAACCTGTCGCTGCGTATCCAGCTGTCGAGCTTCGAGGCGATCTGCCGGCTGGTGGAGGCGGGGGTGGGCATCGGCATCATCCCCGAGTCGGCAGCGCTGCGGCACAGCCAGACCATGGAACTGGTGACCATCAGCCTGGATGAACCCTGGGCGGTGCGCGAGCGGAGCATCCTGGTGCGGGAGCTGGATGCGCTGCCGGGGACGGTGCGGGCGTTGATTGCGACGTTGATGCCGGTATCAGAGACCTAGAGAGGGCGGTGCGTCCTTGAGCCACAAGCGTGCGCCATTCGGCCCGGCACAGGCCTGCATGTCTGTGCCCGTTGGTAGGCGCATCCAGCTCAGCGAATGAAGGCTGAACTCCGTGCCGTGCAGGCTGCCTTGCAGAAGCAGGCATTCAAGGCCACGGGGATTTTCCAGATGGATAGGGGCGCCGGGCTGCAGGTGCTTGAGATACACCTGTTCATGAGCGTTCGAGAACAGTACCTGGTCGCCCTTAACCGATAACGTGGCAACCAGTTGCTGATCATCTTCAGGGTGAAACTGCTGCAGGCGGACGAAGATCGTGCAGCCTTCGCTCGACTTCGGCGCGTGAGCGCTACCCGGCGGGTTGCGTACATAGCTGCCAACCGGATAACGGCCGCGCTCATCCTCGAACACGCCTTCCAGCACCACGAATTCTTCGCCGCCCGGGTGCTGGTGGGCGCTGAAGTGGCTGCCGGGGGCATAGCGCACCAGGCTGGTGGCGCGGGCCTTCTCGCCGCCGATGCGAAACAGCGGGCGGCGTTCGACACCAGGCAGCGGGCTGGCCAGCCAGGGCAGGTCGGCACCGTGCATGATGGCGGGCAGGGTCAGGTCGGCGTTCAGGCGGTCTGGGAGCATGGCGTTTTTCCTGGCATCGATGGTTGGCTGTAGCGGCTCTTTCGCGGGCAAGCCCGCTCCCACAGGATTCCACAGCGTTCGAATCTTGCGCAGTACCTGTGGGAGCGGGCGTGCCCGCGAAAGGGCCAGTACAGGCACCCATCTATGATCCGGTGTTGTGGGATCTCGATAAAGGCTTTAAAACACCCACAAACAAGAAATTCCATCTCAGAGGTGACCACACCATGAGTGCCCGCACTACCGCCATCGCCGGTCAAGGCAACAAATCCTGGCTCTGGCCAGCGCTGTTCAGCCTGGTGGCTTTCGCCGCCAACTCGATTTTCTGCCGCCTGGCCCTGCGCGATGGGGCGATCGATGCCGAGTCGTTCACCGTGGTGCGCCTGGCCAGCGGGGCGGCGTTTCTGCTCCTGCTGATTCGCCTGCGCAAGCCGGGTATGGCCCTGGGGGGTAGCTGGAAGGGCGGGCTGGCGTTGTACCTCTATGCCTACCTGTTTTCCGTGGCCTACCTGCAGCTGGGGGCCGGCGTCGGTGCCCTGGTGCTGTTCGGTGCCGTGCAGATCACCATGTTCGCCGTCGCCTGGCTCAGGGGCGAGCGCCTCAGCGCACGTACCTTGCTGGGCATGCTGATCGCGTTCGCTGGCCTGGTCTTGCTGCTGTTGCCCGGTGCAGAAGCGCCCCCGCTGCTCAGTGCCCTGGTGATGGCGGCATCCGGCGTGGCCTGGGGCGCTTATTCGCTGCTGGGTAAAGGTTCGCCCAATCCGCTGGCCGACACCGCCGGCAATTTCGTCCGCAGTCTGCCGCTGCTGTTGGTGCTGGGCGTGGTCATGCTGGCACTGGCGCGCACCCATGTCAGCCCGGCAGGGTTGCTGTACGCCCTGGCCTCGGGTGTGCTGGCCTCCGGTGCGGGCTATGCGGTGTGGTACGGGGTGGTGAAGCAGGTCAGTGCCCAGCAGGCGGCGACGATGCAGCTCAGTGTGCCGGTCATCGCCGCGCTGGGCGGGGTGGTGCTGATCGGCGAGCCGATGTCGCTGCGCCTGCTGCTCGCCTCGCTGGTGGTGCTCGGTGGCGTGGCACTGGCGCTGCTGCCGGTCAGCCCACGGCCTGCGCCCCGGTGATCTCCACCAGCGAACCGCACATGAATGCGGCTTCGTCCGAGGCCAGGAACGCCACCAGTGCGGCCACTTCTTCAGGCTTGCCGATGCGCCCGAACGGCACCATCCGGTCCAGGTCGGCGATGGTCTTGCCGGCGCGACGCACGCCGGCTTCGAGCATCGGGGTATGGATCTCGCCAGGGCATACGGCATTCACCCGGATGTTGTGCGGCGCATAATCGCGCGCCAGGTTCTGGGTGAAGGACGCGACCGCAGCCTTGGTCACGTTGTAGGCGATATGCCCCGGCGCCGGGTACAGCCCCCACTGCGATGCGGTGTTGACGATGGCGCCGGCACCGGCTTCGATCATGATCGGCAGCACCGCCCGGCACAGGTGGAACATGGCGTCGAGGTTGATCGCAAAGCTGCTGTGCCAGTCATCTTCGCTCAGTGCGAGCAAGTTGCCGCGCCGGTTGACCCCGGCATTGTTGACCAGGATATCGATACGCCCCAGGCGCTCTGCCACGTCCGCCACCAGTGCCCGGCAGGCATCGCCCTGGGCAATGTCCGCGGCAATCGCCAGGGCCTTGCCGCCTTCCTCCTGGATGCCTTCGGCCACGGCTTGCGCCGCCTGCAGGTTGACGTCGCTGATCACCACCGTCGCACCTTCGCTGGCCAGGCGCATGGCGATGGCCGAGCCAATGCCGCCGGCCGCGCCGGTGACGATGGCCACTTTGTTCTCGAACCTGTGCATGGTCGTCTCCTGATTCATCGGATGTAGCTGCCGCCATTCACGTCCAGGGTCGCGCCGTTGAGCGAGGCCTGGGACGGGCGCAAGGTGAAGGCCACCAGCTCGGCAATTTCCGCCGGGCTGGCCATGCGGCCGGTGGGAATATCGGCCACGGCCGCCGCCTCGCCGTGCTGGGCGATGAACTGTTCGGCCATGTCGGTGCGGACCCAGCCCGGGGCGATGGCCACCGCCACCACGCCGTCAGCGGCCACGCTGCGGGCCAGCGACTTGGTCAGGTTGACCAGCGCCGCCTTGCTGGCGCCATAGGGCAGGGCGTCGACGGCGTAGCCGCGCTGGGCGGCGCGGCTGGCCATGTTGATGATCCGCCCGCCGCCGTGCTTGCGGTAATGCTGCACCGCTTCGCGGCACAGGTCGGCGGCCGCGAAAAGGTTCACCTGGAACTCCCGGCGCCAGGCGGCGTGCCAGGCATCGGCAGGGGCGTCGAGGGCCACTTCGGTACGGATGCCAGCATTGTTGACCAGCCCGTGGATGCGCCCGCCGGCCAGTTCCACTGCGGCCTGCCACAACCGGGCAGGGCCGTTGTCGCGCGACAGGTCGGCCTGAACGATCCAGCCATTGCCGCCTATGCGTGCCAGCAGCGCCTCGGCGCCCTGGCTGTCGCGGCCATAGTGGATCAGCGGACGGGCGCCTTCGTCGGCCAGGCGCTCGACAATCGCCGCGCCGATGCCGCCAGAGCCGCCGGTCACCAGCACATGCTGGCCAGCCAGTGGGCGTGAGTAGTCAGTCATCTGTGTTCACCTTGCGTGGGTCATTGAGCGGCGTTGGCCTGGATCGATGCCTTGTCCACCAGCTGGTCGATATCGCCGCTGTCACGGCGCTGGCGCAGGTAAATGTTCAGCGCTTCGAGGTCGGCCGGGGAGATGTCGCGGCGCACGCCGAAGGCCACACCCTGCTTGGCCAAGGCTGGCTTGGGCAGGATCTCGCGGGCCCAGCCGGGGTTGGCCAGGGCGAACAGGTGATTGGTGTCGCTGGCGTCGACCAGCACGTCGGCACGCTTGGACATCACCGCCAGGCGGGTTTCGTCCATGCCGGGCAGGCGCATGATCTTCGCCGTGTGCACGGCAGCGGAAATGGCCTTGTCCTGGGCGGTGCCGGACATCACCGCGAAGGTCACATCGGGCTTGTCCAGGGTGCTGATGTCGGCCTTGGCTTCAGCGACCTTGGGGTTTTCCTGGTTGACCAGCAGTGACACCTGGTAGTCGGTGGCGGCCACGCTGAAACCCACCGCCAGTGCACGCTCCGGCGTCTGGTTCAGGGCCATGGCCAGGTCCCACTTGCCGCTCTGCAGGCCGGCGACCAGGTTGTCCCAGTTGGTGTCGACGAACTGCACCTTGACCTTGAGGACCTTCTCGCCAAAGTCGCGGCACAGGTCGACGAAGTAGCCGCTGTAGTCGCCCGAGCGGGCATCGCGCATCACGTAGGGCGCCGCGACGGCGGCACCGCAGCGTAGTACACCGGCCTTCTGCACGTCTTGCCAGACGCTGGTTTCACCGGCCTGGGCGAGCGCACTGGCGCACAGGCTGGCGGCGACGAGGAGGCTTTTCAGGGAATGGAACGGGCGCTGAAGCATCATTTGACCTCACTGTTTTCGTTGTTTTTGGCAGGAAGGTGCAACATGTAGTGGTGCATGCTCATATGTGTGCAGAGCTGCATGCAAGTTAGTCCGACAGCAAAAAACTGTCAACAGGCCCGAGAGACTCGGGCCGGACAAAGGTGTTTCAGGCGGGGTCAGAAGAAGCTGCGCTGGGCCTTGAGGGTGACCATGCTTTCGCAGTAGGTGTTGATGCCGGCATAGGCGTCGCAGCCGCTGCCGCTGAGGTCGGAGTTGCTGTAGATCAGGTTGAGGTCGATGCCCAGCCATGGCCGCGACAGCTCCAGCGACCAGTCGGAAAACCCGTTGATCTGGCTGCCGTCGCCAATGGTGAAGGGGGTGCCCAGGCGGTGGTGCGCGAGCTTGACGGTCAGGTCGGCATCGAGCAACGGCAACTGGCCGAAGTCGGCGAACAGCGTGCCGGTGCGGTTGCCCGGGTTGTCGCGCCAGGCGCCGCCGAAACGGCTGCCCAGTACCGAGACGCCGCCGTACAGGGCAAAGCTGTCGGCGCCGGCGATATTCGGCTGGCTGTAGTGGATCAGGCCCACTTCATAACCCAGGGTGCTGTCGAAGTGGTGCTTGTAGCCGGTGTAGCTGTCCAGGCGCAGGGTCGAGTCGGGCGTCACACCCATGCTCGGCGCGTACTGGCCGAGGTACCAACCGCTGGGGTGGCTGAGGTCGAGGCCGCCGTGGAAGGCGCCCACCGCACTCGGCGAGATCAGCCCCTGGGCCATGCTGCGCGAGGGCGTGGTGCCGAGCTTGAAGTCGAAAGCGCCCAGTTGGCGCTGGATCTGTTGCGCGTGCAGTGCCGGGCTCGCGAGGAGGGCCACCGTCAGCAACAGAAGGGGCCTGGTCATGGTCACCGTCCTGGAAGGCTTGCGCTTGAGCGGTCGAGGATACCTGCGTTGGCTGCCAGGAGGCTACCGCGGGTGGCCATTACTCGACCATTGGTCAAGGGCAGTTCATGCCCTGACTGGTTCGGCGATTTCGATCAGGTTCAGGTCAGGGTCACGTACGTACACCGAGCGGATCGGGCCGGTGGCGCCAGTGCGTGCAACGGGACCCTCGATGATTGGCCATTGTACCTTCTGCAGGTGAGCGATCACCTGTTCCAGGCTGACCTTGCTGATGAAGCACAGATCCAGGGCACCGGGTACCGGCAGATGCGCCTTGGGCTCGAACTCATGTCCACGTACATGGATGTTGATTTTCTGGTTGCCGTAGCGCAGTGCCAGGCGGTTATTGCCGAAGGTTTCCAGGTGCATGCCTAGCACGCGTGTGTAGAAATCGGTGCAGGCTTCGACATCGGTGGTGGTGAGGACCAGGTGGTCCAGGCGATCGATCATTGGCCAGCCTCGGTGACAGGGACTGAAGGCGATCAGTCCGGCCTGGGCCATGATAGTGCGCTGATCCGGTCTTTCAACTCAGCCTTTGATCGCAGGCTGTGCCTCGGCGACATCAGTGACCGCCCGCTGGCTCGCGGAACGCTCGATGACGCGTTTGCGCAGTTCGTACTCGTCCAGTGACAGGCTCTGGCGCTGGATGGACTCGAGTTGCAGCTGGCGGGTTTCCTCGGCGGTGTAGGGGCGCAGTTCAGGGTGGCTGGCGCAACCGGTGAGCACGGCGATGGCGGTGGCGGTGAGGGCAGCGAGCAGCAGGCGGGCCGTGGTGTTCATCGGGGGAAGCTCCAGGATTCGGCTGTTTGGAATCGATGGAGTCAGGTTATTGATTGCTGGCGATGGATTGAAATTGGTGTTGTCGATAGTGACTATCGAGGCTTCTGCAAGTTGTCAGTCAATGGCATCTTCCACAGGTTTTTTTCAGCTGCTGGCGCCTGCGCCATCGCGCTAGGTAGATGCAAAGTGAATGTAAAAAGACGGCTGATAATGATTGGTTAGTTGAGCACCTGCACAGGTGCGCTACGCTGGAAAAACATTGCCGTGGCGCTTTACCTGGCAGCAGGAGCGCAACATGAACTTCCAGATCGAACAGGCCAGCGTACAGGGACGGCCACGCTGGCGGGTGCATGCCTGTGGCATGACCTTTACCTTTCCCACTCAGGAGTCGGCGCACAACTTTGCCAGCAAACTGGCGGAGCGGGTCGACGCGCCTCATCCATTGCCAGCCGAAACACTGAAGTACTGGGATGCGCAACAGGCTCGTATGAAACAAGGCATCCGTTAGTTCAGAGCAACCCAGAAGGGCCGCGTATGAGTGGACGTGCACTGGAACCCATCGATCGCATCACCGAAGTGATGTTCGGCCTGTTGATGGCCACCACCTTCACCGGCTCGCTGAGCGTGGCCACGGCCGGCCGGGAAGACGCCCGCCTGATGCTGATTGCGGCCTTTGGCTGCAACCTCGCCTGGGGCCTGGCCGATGCTGTGATCTACCTGTTGCGCACCTGGACCGAACGGACCCGCAGCCGTACCTTGCTGGCCCGCTTGCTCGCCGATGAGAAAGGGCAGGAAGGGCGTCAGCTGATTGCCGATGCATTGCCGGCGCGCATCGGCGAGGTGGTGGACGAGAATGGGCTTGAGCTGCTCAGGGTCCATCTGCTGCGCAACGGCCAGCAACCGATGCCGGCGCGGCTAGGCCTGCAGGACTTCAAGGCGGCCCTGGCGACCTTTCTGCTGGTGGTGCTGGCAACGTTCCCGCTGGTCATCCCGTTCCTGCTGATCGCGCATACCGGCACTGCCATTCGCGTGTCGAACCTGGTCGCCCTGGCCATGCTGTTTCTCGCCGGCTGGCTGCTGGCGCGCTACTCCGGGGGGCGCGGAGTGCTCACGGGGGTGATCATGTCGCTGGTCGGGGTTGCGCTGATCCTGGCCATTATCGCCCTGGGCGGCTGAGGCAGGCGTCAGTACTTGATGTCCCTGGCGCGTTCGCGACCTTGCTGTTTGGTGTGGCGTTTGTCCTGGCGGCAACCGGCGTTGCTCTTCTGGTCGGCGTGGCGGCAGTCCTGTTTGGTCTGACGCGCACCCTGGCGAGTTTCCTGGCGTACTTCACGTGCTTGCTGGCGCCGTTCGGCGCGGTCGGTAACGGCTGCCCAACCCTGTAACGTCGTGGCGCACAACAACACCGCCACACAAAAACGACAGGCTCTTGAAGTTGCCATGATCGGGCCTCCTGCAGGGGTGGGTTGAATACCGCGAAGCGCTCAGGGCATGTTAAGTACAGTTCCGATTCGATAGGCGATTTAGATTTAAAGGCAGTAAGCCTAGTTGCCATTAGTGCGTTGAAATCCAATACACAAAAGTGGTCGAAAGTGGCGCCTTTGCTACCCTTACCGCACGGCAAAGACTGCCCGGTTTGCAATCCACTCTTTTCACGCGGTATGGCCAGATGGGGAACTGCGATGCGCATGCAATGGTTATGCGTCTTGTCGGTCGTGTTGTGCCTTGACGGTGCCGCCAGCCTGGCGCTGGCCGAGGACGTGCCGGCACCCGACCCGGCGCCTGCCGAAGCCAAGCAGGCGGTGTTCAACCAGGAGCAGCTTGACCAGATGCTCGCGCCGATTGCCTTGTATCCCGATCCGCTGCTGGCCCAGGTGCTGATGGCCTCGACCTACCCGGGCGAGGTGACCGAGGCGGTAGCCTGGTCCAAGGCCAACCCCAAGGCCCAGGGCGATGACGCGGTCAAGCAGGTGGCCAACCAGACCTGGGACCCGAGCGTGCAGTCGCTGGTGGCGTTCCCGCAGGTGCTGGTGGTGCTCGGCCAGGACCCGGTCTGGGTGCAGCGGCTGGGGGATGCCTTCCTGGCGCAGCCCGATGACGTCATGGCCGGCGTACAGCGCTTGCGCCATCAAGCCCAGGCAGCCGGCAACCTGACCAGCAACCAGTACCAGAACGTCACGGTGCAGGTCGCACCCGCAGCAGCTGCGGCCCCAGCCAGCTCCGGCAGTTCGCAGAGCGCGCCTGCCAGCAGTTCCTCGCCCAGCACCATCATCATTCAACCGGCTGACCCGCAGGTGGTGTACGTACCCACCTACAACCCGACCACCACCTACGGCACCTGGGCCTATCCGGCCTCGCCGCCGGTGTATTACCCGCCGTCGCCGATGTACTACGCGGGTACCGCGCTGATGGCCGGGCTGGCATTTGGTGCTGGCGTGGCGATCATCGATTCGGTGTGGGGCGATTGCGACTGGAACAACGGCGATGTCGATATCGACGTCAATCGTTACAACAACATCAATGGCAACAATCGCATCACCAACAACCAGAACAAGTGGCAGCACAACCCCGCACACCGCGATGGCGTGCCGTACCGCGACAACCGCAGCCGCCAGCAGTACGGCCGCCAGCTCGACGGGGCCAACCAGCGTGCTGCGTTCCGCGGCGATGATGCCCAGCGAGCCCAGGCCCGTGATCGCGCCCGCAGCTCGATGGACCGTGCGGGTATCGAGCGCCCGGCTACCAGCAACCGCGAAGCCCGCGACAGCGCACGCCAGGCCCGCGCCGAAGGCGGCGTGGGCAACCGCATGCAAGGCGCCAACAACAACGCGCGCCCTGCAGATCGTCGCGCCGAACCGCGCACTACCCGTGACAACACCCGCGACAACCAGCAGGCGCGTAACCAGGTCAACCAGCGCCGCCAGGGTGAAGGCCAGGCCCGTCAGGCCGCGCAGAACCGCCCGAGCAACACGGCAGGCCGGGCCCGCAACAATGCCTTCGACGGTGTACGTTCACCGTCGCGTACCACGGCACAGGCCAACCGCGGTCGTACCAGCCAGTCGTTCGCCCAGCGGCCCAACGCCTCGCGCGCAGCGGGGCATCAGATATCCCGGCCCAGCGCCCCGGCGCGTCGCGGTGGTGGAGGTGGCCGTCGATGAACACCCAGTCAACTATTGCCGCGTTGCTGATCGGCCTGGGCATGGCCTGGACTAACCTGGCCGCAGCGCAGGAAGCATTCCCGACCCCGGAGAAGGCAGTCGAATCGTTCGTCCAGGCGCTGGGCGTCGAGCACGCCGACGAAGCGCGCCTGACCCAGCTGCTGGGTGAAGACTGGCGCACCTACATCCCGCGTGAAGGCGTGCAGCGCAGTGACGTCGATGCCTTCCTGGAGCAGTACAAGGCCCAGCATCAGATCGACAAGCAGGGCGACAACAAGGCCATCCTGGCCGTGGGCCCCGATCACTGGACCTTGCCCATCCCCTTGACCAAGGCTACCAACGGCTGGCGCTTCGACCTCAAGGCCGGTAGCGCCGAAATCCGCGCACGGCGCATCGGCCGCAACGAACTGGCCGCCTTGCAGTCGGTGCTCGCCTATCACGACGCGCAGATGGACTACGCCTCGAAGGACCGCAATGGCAACGGCGCGCTGGAATATGCCCAGCAGATCTTCAGCACCCCCGGCAAGCATGACGGCCTGTTCTGGGCGGACGAAGAGGGCGGCGAGATCAGCCCGCTGGGGCCGCTGTTTGGCAAGGACGTGGTGGGTGACGCCTGGTACGGCTACCACTTCCGCATCCTCGATGGCCAAGGCCCGTCGGCACCGGGTGGTGCCTACAGCTACCTGATCGGCAACCAGATGAGCCGCGGCTTCGCCCTGGTCGCCTGGCCTGCGAAGTACGACGACACCGGGGTGATGACGTTCATGATCAGCCACGACGGGCAGGTGTTCGAAAAGGACCTGGGGCCGCAGGGCGACAAGATTGCCAAGGCCATGAAGCGCTTCGACCCGGATGACAGCTGGAAAGAGGTAGACGTCAATGCCGGCGAATGATGGCGGCTCCGTTTCACCCGCGGTAGGCTGGAGAAAAGGAGTAACGCCATGAACATCATCAACGCCCGCCTGCGTGGCAAGAACGGCCTGTTCCGCATCGAGCTGGACGGCGAGCGCATCGCCGCCATCGCACCACAGGCCGACCCGGCCGCGCCGGCCAGCCCGAATGACCTGGACGCCCGGCAGAACCTGGTGGTGGCGCCCTTCGTCGAGCCGCACATCCACCTCGACGCCACCCTCACTGCCGGTGAGCCGAAGTGGAACATGAGCGGTACCTTGTTCGAAGGCATCGAACGCTGGGCCGAGCGCAAGGCAATCACCACCCACGACGACATCAAGACCCGCGCCAAGAAGACCATCGGCATGCTGGTGGACCATGGCATCCAGCATGTGCGCACCCATGTCGACGTCACCGACCCCAAGCTCACCGCGCTTAAGGCCATGGTCGAGGTGCGCGGGGAAGTACGCCATCTGCTCGACTTGCAGATCGTTGCCTTCCCCCAGGAGGGCATCGAGTCGTACGCCAATGGCCGGGCGCTGATGACCGAAGCGGTGGCCATGGGCGCCGATGTGGTCGGTGGCATTCCGCATTTCGAGAACACCCGCGACCAGGGCGTGTCGTCGATCAAGTTCCTCATGGACCTGGCCGAACGTACCGGCTGCCTGGTGGACGTACATTGCGATGAAACCGACGACCCACAGTCGCGTTTCCTCGAAGTGCTGGCCGAAGAGGCACGGGTGCGCGGGATGGGCGCGCGGGTGACCGCCAGCCATACCACGGCCATGGGCTCGTACGACAATGCCTACTGCTCCAAGCTGTTCCGCCTGTTGAAGATGTCGGGTATCAACTTCGTCTCGTGCCCCACCGAAAGCATCCACCTGCAAGGGCGCTTCGACAGCTACCCCAAGCGCCGCGGGCTGACGCGTGTGGCCGAAATCGACCGCGCCGGGATGAACGTGTGCTTCGGCCAGGACTCCATCGTCGACCCGTGGTATCCGCTGGGCAACGGCAACATCCTGCGCATACTCGAAGCCGGGCTGCACATCTGCCACATGCTTGGCTACGAAGACCTGCAACGCAGCCTGGACCTGATCACCGACAACAGCGCCCGCACCCTCAACCTTGGCGAGCGATATGGCATCGAGGTCGGACGGCCGGCCAACCTGCTGTTGCTATCGGCGCCGGATGACTACCAGATGGTCCGCAGCCAGGGCCATGCGCTGGTGTCCGTGCGCAACGGCAAGGTGCTGATGCACCGCACGCCAGCGCAGGTCGAGCGCTTTGCCTGACAGCTACGCGAGCGGCAAGCAAACACGCATTGGTGAAATACACGAGCGGCGAAGCCTGTGATAATGGAGGGCAATCACAAGGGCCATGCCATGCTGACCATCTCCAATAACGTGCATCTGCCCGATGCCGAAATCGAACTGAGCTATATTCGCGCGCAGGGCGCCGGTGGGCAGAATGTCAACAAGGTGTCCAGCGCCGTGCACCTGCGCTTCGACATTCCCGCGTCGTCGCTGCCTGCGTTCTACAAGGAGCGGCTGCTGGCGCTGCGCGACAGTCGCATCACCGGCGACGGCGTGTTGATCATCAAGGCCCAGCAGTACCGCACCCAGGAGCAGAACCGCGCTGACGCACTGGCGCGTCTGGCCGAGTTGATCATCACGGCCGGCAAGACCGAGAAGAAGCGCCGCCCCACCAAACCGACCCTCGGCTCGAAGACCCGCCGCCTCGAAGGCAAGGCCAGGCGCAGCACGGTCAAGGCGGGTCGGGGCAAGGTGGATTTCTAGACATTCCAAGCCTGCCCGCAGGCCCCTCAGGCTCACCTAAGTTTTCATCCGTAACCTCCGCTGCACACACCCTGAAGGGACTGTAGGAGGTACACCCGATGAACACTGCCAGCAGCGGTTGGCTCAACAAGGTCCCGGAAGTGACGCTGTCCTTCTGGATCATCAAGATCATGTCCACCACGGTCGGCGAGACCTTCGCCGACTTTCTCGCCGTCGACGTCGGCTGGGGCCTTGCCATCACCAGTGCGGTAATGGCCGTGCTGCTGGCTGGCGCCTTGACCCTGCAAATGCGCAAGCGCAACTGCGAACCCTGGATCTACTGGCTGTGCGTGGTGCTGGTGAGCATCCTGGGCACGCAGATCACCGACATCCTCACCGACGAACTGGACATCAGCCTGTACGCCAGCACGGCGTTCTTCTCGGTGCTGCTGGTGGCCAACTTCGGCATCTGGTACGCGGTCGAACGCAACCTGTCCATTCGCGAGATCGTCAGCGCCCGGCGTGAAGGCTTCTACTGGGCCACCGTGCTGTGCACCTTCGCCCTGGGTACTGCGGGGGGGGACCTGGCAACCGAAGCGCTGGGGCTGGGCTTCGGTGTCGGCAGCGTCATCTTCGCCGCGCTGATCGGGGTCTGCCTGCTCGCCTGGGCCCTGGGTGCCAGCACGGTCCTGGTGTTCTGGGTGGCTTACATCCTGACACGCCCGCTGGGGGCTTCCCTGGGTGACCTGCTGACCCAATCCCACGAATACGGCGGCCTCGGCATGGGGGCCACGTGGACCAGTGCGATCTTCCTGTGCGTCATTTTCATCCTGGTTTGCGTGGCCCAGTTCGCCGCCGGCCAAGCCAAACGAATTACTCCTTGATAGCGAGGTAGCACCCATGACTTCCAACACTCTGCTCAAAACGCTGGCCGTTGCCTGTGTCGCTGGCGCACTGCTGGTCACCCAAGGCTGTTCCAAACCGGATGAGCCGGCCCAGGCCGCAGGCATCCATGCCCCGACCAAGCTGGGTGACCTCAGCGCATTCCGCAGCATTGCCGTGGATGTCGCCGCCAAGGTGGATGCCCAGGACCTGCCAGGCGCCAAGACGCGTATCAAGGACCTGGAAAAGACCTGGGACGACGCCGAGGCCGGGATCAAGCCGCGTGCCGCCAGCGACTGGCACGTGCTGGACAAGGCGATCGACCACGCTCTGGATGCGCTGCGAGCCAGCCAGCCACAACAAGGCCAGTGCAAGGCGGCGATGACCGACCTGCTGAAAGCGTTCGACACGTTGCAGGGGCAGGGCTGAAGATAGCCTGTCGGCCGCCGGCCGGTCGCGCTATTGTTGGCGCCACAGGTTTACAGCGGGGTAGCCCATGCGGGTATTACTGGTCGAGGATGACGGCATGATCGCCCAGGCGCTGCAGGACGCCCTGGGCGCGGCGGGGTACGCCGTGGACTGGGTCGACAATGGCCTGGTGGCCGAAGCCGCCTTGCGCACGCAACATTACGACCAGGTGCTGCTCGACCTGGGTTTGCCCGGTCAGGACGGCCTGCAGTTGCTGCAGGCGTTGCGTGCAGCCGACAACCCGGTGCCGCTGCTGATCATCACCGCACGCTCGGGGCTGGATGACCGGGTGTGCGGGCTGGATGGCGGGGCGGACGACTTTCTGCAAAAGCCTTTCGAGATGGCTGAGTTGCTCGCCCGGATGCGCGCGGTCATGCGCCGCAAGGGCGGGCGCGCAGCGCCTGAACTGGGCAATGGAACGTTGAGCCTGGACCCGGTCAGCAAATGCGCACGTATTCTGGATCAGCAACCCGTGCAGCTTTCCAATCGCGAGTTTGCCTTGCTCCAGGCGTTGCTGGTGCGCCCTGGCGCGATCCTCTCGCGCAGTGAACTGGAAGACCGGATCTACGGCTGGGGCAACGAGGTTGAAAGCAACGCCGTGGAGTTCATCATCCATGCGCTGCGCCGCAAGCTGGGCAAGGACGTGATTCGCAACATCAGGGGGCTGGGATGGATGGTCTCAAAAGACGCCTGAAGCAGTCGCTGCAACTGCGCCTGTCGGTGGCGCTGTCGGTCGCGATCCTGCTGGTGGCGACCGTGAGCGGCACATTCAGCTATTTCACCGCCTACGATGAAGCGCTCGACCTGCAAGACAACAGCCTGCACCAGGTGGCTGCGTTGTACATGCGCCAAGGCCTGGCGTTCCGCTACCCTGACACCGCGCACGCCGCGTCCGCAGACGATGAAGAAACCCGTATCGTCATCCAGTACCTGGCCGATGGCCTGTCGGTCAGCCACGCCGATGACAGCCAGTTGCCATTGCCCATACCGGGCTCGGTGGCGGACGGCCTGTCGACGGTGGTGGTGGGCAACGAGCCTTTTCGCGTGCTGGTCAGGACTGACGCAGCTGGCAGGCGCTTTGCCGTGGCGCAGGAGATCCACAGCCGCAACCGCGATGCGCGCAACAGCGCCTGGCGTGCGCTGCTGCCCTTTGCAATCCTTTTCCCCATCCTGTTGTTGGTGGTGGCCAACCTGATCCGTGAGCTGTTCAGGCCGGTATCGACCTTGGCGGCCATGCTCGACACCCGCGACGACCAGGACTTGCGCCCGATCGACGAGCACATGCTGGCCACCGAGATTCGCCCGTTCGTCCAGGCGATCAACCGGCTGCTCGGGCGCGTATCGCGGACCCTCGACGCCCAGAAGCGCTTTGTCGCCGATGCGGCGCATGAGTTGCGAACCCCGCTGACTGCACTCTCGTTGCAGGCCGAAGGGCTTGAGCATGAGGCCGTGTCAGAACGTGCACAGGCGCAGATGGCAATGCTGCGACGCGGTATCGGCAGGAGCCGCAAGCTGATCGAGCAGTTGCTGGCCTTGGCCAGCGCGCAACTTGCAGAGCCGCCGCCAGGCTCGGTGTCATTGCATGAAACCTGCCGCCTGGTGCTGGAAGACCTGATGCCGCTGGCGGAGCAGAAGCAGCTCGATATCGGCCTGGAAGGTGATGATGCGCAGCTGCCGATGCAGGAAGTCGAACTGCGGACCGTGATCAAGAACCTGGTCGAGAACGCCATCCGCCACGCGCCGGAGGGCGGGCATGTAGACCTGCAAGCAACACAGAGTGTCGAAGGGATCATGCTGTGTGTGCTTGATGACGGCCCTGGTATTTCTCCGCAAGACTGGGAGCGTGTATTCGATCCTTTCTATCGGGGCAATGAAAAGGTCGGTGAAGGTTCCGGCCTGGGGCTGTCAATCGTGCGTACCATCGTCCAGCGCTCTGGCGGGGAGGTGACAGTGGGTTACGCTGATGACGCAAAGCGCTTGGGCTGGCGCGTGTGCTTGCGCTGGCGGGCAGCTGTCGTTTGAGCCATGCAGGGGTGGGTATTGAGGGCTGACCTGTTGGCGTTACCACGGCCTGGGCGCTTCAGATATCCCGCTCGCTCAGCGCCCCAGCAACTGCCCCACCAGCCACTGCCCGGCGGGCCCCAGCGCCCGCTGGCGTGACCAGGCCACATCCATGGCCACCCGCCGCGGGTAACCGGCCATGGGCAACTCCACCAGGCCACTGCCGAAGCGCGCCACCAGCGCCTTGGGCAGCTCGGCCCAGCCGAAGCCGCGCACGGCGAACTCCAGCAAGGTCAGGTAGTCCGGCGCCGACCAGGCCTGGCCGTGGCCATGGGGCAGGCTCGGGGCGTAGGTCTTGATGTACAGCTGGCGTTCGTTTTCCAGGTGCTGCGGTTGCAACGCCGGCAGCTTCGCCAGCGGGTGTTCGCTGCTGACATAGAGGCAGAACTCCGCCTGCTCGGGCAGCCGCGCCACGCTGACATCCGCGGGGTAACGGCCCTGCGCGGCGAGAATGCCGATGTGCGCCAGACCTTGCTGCACCAGGTCGATCACGTCGGCATCTTCGGAGGGGCCGCAACGCAGCTCGGTGTGCGGGTAGTGTTCGGCGAAGCGGCCCATCGCCGCGCCCTGGAAGGTGACGCTGTAGCTGTCGGACATCACCACTGACACCAGCGGTTCGACCTGGTCAGCCAGGCGCACGGCCAAGGCATCCAGTTTGGCGCTGGCATCGAGGATCGCCTCGACGTGGTTCAGCACCTGATGACCGGCCGCATTGAGCGTCGGGTGACGACCGGCACGGTCGAACAGCGGGCAACCGATGTCGGCCTCGAAGTTGGCGATGGCGATGCTGATGGTCGACTGGCTCTTGCGCAGCTTGCGTGCGGCAGCAGAGAACGAGCCGAGGGCGGCGGCTTCGACAAAGGCGACGAGGGCTTCGGGGGAGTAGCGCATGGGTATTGATTAAAGCAATGGAAAGTGAGCCCTGAGTATCGACTCCATCAAAGGGGCAAGCAAGCATGAACCGTGCTCGGTGCCCGCTCCCACAGGAACCGCGCATTTTCTGAGTTCTGCGCTGTACATGTGGGAGCGGGCAAGCCCGCGAAGGGCCGCAAAGCGGCCCCAATTTGCTTCAGCTAGCAGCGCACTCGATAAGCCAGTCGATCAATACCTGCAACCTTTTGGGCATCGGGTCGTGATGGGGGTAGACCAGGAAGTAGCCGTAGCTGGACGCATCCACAAAGTCGCCGAACGGCAGAACCAGCTCACCTTGTGCAATACGCTCCCTGACCAGTTGTTCCCGGCCGATGGCAATGCCGGTGTGATTCAGCGCAGCGAGCGTGCAAAGGTCTGAACGATCGAATGTGAGAAACCGGCGCGGGAGTCTGATGCCGGCACCTGTGCTGTTGGCCCAGAGCTGCCATTCTGCATCGAATGCGGCGTTGTCCCAGGCCGCAACGTCATGCAACGCGGTGCACTGTTCCACTTGTCGCAGGTCACCTGCCAATGCATGGGTCTCTGCGTACCTGGGCGAGCACACCGGGGCGATCCGTTCGTTCATCAAGTGGATGCTCTGCAACCCGGGGTGATGCCCGTCCGAGTAACAGAGGACCAGGTCGATCTTCCGTGTGCGGTAATCGATGCTCTCGTTACCGACCCTGATATCCAGCTGGATATCAGGGTAGCGGGCGGTGAACTGTGCCAGCCGCGGCACCAGCCAGCACTGTGCTACGGACGGGCGTACATACAAGGTCAGCTGGCCGGCGATCTCGGCGTGGGCGCGCGCCTGCACGGCCTCGCCGAGTTCGTCCATGGTCCGCTGCATCACGCTGAACAGCCGCTCGCCGTCTTCGGTGAGGCTGACCTTGCGCGGCATGCGGTGAAACAGCTTGAACCCCAGCTCCTCTTCCAGACGGTTGATGCGATGGCTTACGGCACTGGCGGTCAGGCACAGCTCATCGGCTGCGCGCGAGAAGCTCAGGTGCCGTGCGGCCACCAGGAAAACATGCAGGCTGCCCAGGTGCGAGCCGTTGAGTTTGACGGTGGTACCGCTGCCGGGTCTGTTCATTGACCAATCCTTCTGCGCAGTGCATCGACTGCTGTTACACCCTAGCCGGGAGGCTTCGTCCTTTTGCCAGGTAGGCGTTGAACTCATCGTCCGGCACCATGCTGCCACCCGTTCCCCAGACCAGGTGGGTAGCCTGCTGCAGCTGGGCCGGGGAGAGGCCCAGGCGAGCCAGATAGTCGCTCGCCTGCAACACCCGAACCATGCCGGGTACGCCGGCCAGCGCAGAGGGTTCCAGCTTGACCTTGTCCTGTTCGAAGGCAATCACCATCAGACGGTACAGTTCTTCATCGGTTACCGTGTAGTAGCCATCGATCAGCCGCTGCATGGCTTTGCCGACGAACCCGGACGGTCGCCCGACCGCCAGGCCGTCGGCGGCGGTGATGTTGTCGATGCCGAAGTCTTGCACGCTGGTTTCATCGTGCAGGCCGGTGTACACCCCCAGCAGCATGCAGGGCGAGTGGGTGGGCTCGGCGAACACGCAGTGCACGGCATCGCCGAATACCAGCTTCAAGCCGAAGGCGACGCCGCCAGGGCCGCCGCCAACACCGCAGGGCAGGTAGACGAACAGTGGGTGATCGGCATCCACCTTGATGCCGGCCTGGTCGAATTGCCGGGCCAGGCGTTCAGCGGCTACGGCGTAGCCCAGAAAGAGCTGTGGGGAGTTCTCGTCGTCAACGAAATAGCAGCTGGGATCGGACGCTGCCTGCTGGCGGCCTTGCTCGACGGCAACGCTGTAGTCCGAGGCGTGTTCAACGACCGTTACACCGTTGGCGCGCAGCTTGTCCTTTTTCCACTGCCTGGCGTCGGACGACATGTGCACGCTCACCTGGAAGCCCAGCTTCGCGCTCATGATGCCGATCGACAAGCCCAGGTTACCGGTCGAACCCACGGCGATCTTGTACTGGCTGAAGAACGCCCGCGCCTGCTCGCTGGCCAGTACCGCATAGTCATCGGCGGGCGTGATCAGGCCGGCGGCCAAGGCCAGGTCCTCAGCGTGCTTGAGCACCTCATGAATGCCACCCCGGGCCTTGATCGAGCCTGAAATGGGCAAGTCACTGTCGGCTTTCAGCCACAGGCTGCCCACATGCTGCAGTGAGCCTTCTTCGATCAGCTGCTGGCGAAGCTTCGGCAGTGGGGCGATGTGCGACTCGATAACCCCGCCGGTGGCGGCCGTTTCGGGGAACACGGTGGCGAGGTAGGGCGCGAACCGCTGCAGGCGCTCGCTTGTGGCTTGCACATCGGCAGCGGTCAGGCCCACGTCGCTCAACGCTTCTGACGCCTTGGCGATACCAGGGTTGAACCAGCTGGTTTCCTTCAGGGCGACCAGTTCGGCAATGATCGGGTGGCTTTGTTGCCAGGCTTGCAAGGTTTTTCCGTGGATCATGATTTCACCTGTAGCGCAGTCTTTGCACAGTAGATCAGACAATTTTCGAAAGCAGCAGGGTCAGGCACAAGGCAATCACCGAGGCCAGCACGGTCGCTGCGGTAAATTTCTTCAGCGCATCGCTCAGCGACAGGCCGAGGTATTCCTTCACCACCCAGAACGCCGAGTCGGTAATGTGCGTCCAGCCAATGGCCCCGGCACCGATGGCGATCACCAGGATTTCCCGGTTGTATTCGGGGTGTTGGCCAAGCATCGGCAGCACCATGCCGGCCGCGCTGATCATGGCCACCGTGGCCGAACCGACCGCAAAGTGCATGATCCCGGCGATCAGCCAGGCGAGGATGATCGGGTTGAGCTGGGTCTGGTTGAGCACGTCAGCCAGTGCCTTGCCGATGCCGCTGCCCACCAGCATGTCGTTGAAGGCGCCACCGGCACCGATGATCAGCAGAATGCCGGCCAGGGGCGGGAAGCAGCGTTGGGTCAGGTTGAGCAACTGCGCCATGTCGAGGCCGCGACGCAGGCCCAGCGCCCAGTAGGCGAACACCACCGACAGCGCCAGGGCGATCAGCGGGTTGCCAATGAAGGCCACCCATTCGTAGAGCGGGGTACCTTTGGCCAGCACGGTGACGGCCAGGGTCTTGCCGACCATGAGCAGCAGCGGCAGCAGCACTGTGGCGAGGGTGATGCCGAAGGCCGGCAGCGGTTGGTCGTCGGCCTGGGCCTCGCTACGTGCGGCTAGGAAGGCCTGTTGCGCTGGCGTCGCGCCACGTTTGCAGGCAAAGCGTACCCAGATCGGGCCGGCGATGATGGCGGTGGGCAGACCCACGATCAGGCCGTAGAGGATGACCGTGCCGATATCGGCATTGAGCATGCCGGTAATGGCCGTGGCAGCCGGGTGCGGCGGCAGGATGCAGTGCACCACCATCAGCGAGGTGGCCAGCGGCACGCCGAGGTACAGCATGCTGATGCGGGTTTGCCGGGCGACCACGTAGATCAGCGGAATCAGCAACACGAAGCCGACCTCGAAGAACACCGGGATGCCGGCGATGAAGCCCACCAGCATCATTGCCCATGATGCGTTGCGTTCGCCCAGCAGGTTCAGCAGCGTGGTGGCGATGCGTTTGGCCCCGCCCGATTCTTCCAGCAGTTTGCCGAGGATGCTGCCCAGGCCGATGATCCCGGCGAGAAAGCCGAGCGTGCTGCCCATGCCTTTTTCGAAAGCAGCCACCATGGCCGTAGGCGGCATGCCGGTGCCGATGCCGACCACCAGGCTTGCAGCCAGCAGGGCGAGGAAGGGGTGGACCTTGAGCTTGCTGATCATCACCACGATCAGGAGTATCGCGGTGCCCAGGACGATTAACGAGAACGTTGGAGTCATCTTGTAGTTATCTCTGTCGCTGATCGCTTCCGTGCGAGCTTCTTGTTGGTTTCCAACCATTAGATTTCAGCGATTTGATCGACTCAAACGATCACTTCTCAAGGCACAGGTGAGCTCATGTCACCCATGGCATCGAGTTGGCATTCGGGTTGTGCGCCAGACGAGGCACAAGGCGAGGGGTTGGATCGGGGGGGAGCAGAGGCGGGGCTTAGGGGCTATTCAGCGGTAGCGGCCTGGTGGCCGCTGGCGTCACCAGGTCGGACTGCTACAACGGGTCTTCGTTGTAGCAGCCCCTTCACCGGTAGGCGGACGGGGGTGCCACGGATCACTTGATCAGCGGCACACCACTGAGCTTTTGCAACTCATCGAAGTCGATATCAGCGCAGATCTCTACCACTTTCAGGCCATCGGTGGTCACTTCCAGCACGGCCAGGTCGGTGTAGATGCGGCTGACGCAACCGATGCCGGTCAGCGGGTAGGTGCACTCGGGCACCAGCTTGCTTTCGCCGGACTTGGTCAGGTGGTCCATCATCACGAACACCTGGCGGGCGCCAGTGGCCAGGTCCATCGCACCGCCCACGGCGGGGATCGAGCCTTCGGCGCCGGTGTGCCAGTTGGCCAGGTCGCCCTTGACCGAGACCTGGAAGGCGCCCAGCACGGCGATGTCCAGGTGGCCGCCACGCATCATCGAGAACGAGTCGGCGTGGTGGAAGAAGGCACCGCCGGTGAGCAAGGTCACGTGCTGCTTGCCGGCGTTGATCAGGTCATCGTCTTCCTCGCCCGGCGCCGGGCTTGGGCCCATGCCCAGCAGGCCGTTCTCGCTGTGCAGGAACACTTCCTTGTCGCCCAGGTAGTTGGCCACCAGGGTCGGGGCGCCGATGCCCAGGTTGACGTATGCGCCTTCCTGGATGTCCGCGGCCACGCGCTGGGCCATCTCGGTGCGGGAGAGCTTTTTGGTGATGGTCATGGCAGGCCTCAGACAGCGGTGGCGATCGAAGAAGCGGCAGCGCCGGAAACGGCGACCACGCGCTGGACGAAGATACCCGGGGTGATGATGTGTTCCGGGTCCAGTTCACCGAGCTCGACGATCTGGTCGACCTGGGCGATGGCGGTCTTGGCGGCCATGGCCATGATCGGGCCGAAGTTGCGCGCGGCCTTGCGGTACACCAGGTTGCCCCAACGGTCACCCTTGTGCGCCTTGATTAGCGCGAAGTCGGCGTGCAGCGGCATTTCCAGCACGTACTGGCGGCCGTCGATCTCACGGGTTTCCTTGCCTTCGGCCAGCAGGGTGCCGTAGCCGGTCGGCGAGAAGAATGCACCAATGCCGGAACCTGCAGCGCGGATACGCTCGGCCAGGTTGCCTTGCGGTACCACTTCCAGTTCGATCTTGCCGGCGCGGTACAGTTCGTCGAACACGTAGGAGTCAGACTGGCGCGGGAAGGAACAGATGACCTTGCGCACGCTGCCGGCCATCAGCAGAGCGGCCAGGCCGATCTCGCCGTTGCCGGCGTTGTTGCTGATGATGGTCAGGTCGCGGGCACCGGTGGCGATCAGGCCATCGATGAGTTCGGACGGCATCCCGGCGGTGCCGAAGCCACCGACCATGATGGTCGAACCGTCGGTAATCCCTTCCACCGCGCTGGCGATGGACTCAAACGTTTTATTGATCACAGCGAGCTCCTGGTTCTTCCTGGAGTATGGATTGTCGACCTGGCCGCGTGTTGACGCGGTGGGGCCATTCAGCGCGTTGGCGTTGTGTGCTGACTTGCCCCTAGCGTGCCGCAATACGGTGCAACAGTAGAGAGGGCGGAGAGGAATTTGTGCGATTACCGAACAATTGTGCGATTTCTGAGCGGCCCGGATGACGGGCGTTCACTCGGATGCAAACGACGGCCGTTCCGCGAACCAGGCCACCGCCAGCGCCTTGAACGCCTCGGCCGAAGGCGTCAGCGGATAGCGCTGGTCATGGGCCAGGACGATGCTGTGGGTGGGTAACTTCTCCTCGGTCGGCCGACAGACCAGCGCTTGCCCATCGTAGCTACGGTCACCAAAGGGCCGGGTGTAGATCAGCGCCACGCCAAAGCCATTGGCGACCAGGCTGCGCTGCAGTTCGAAGGTGCGCACACGGTGCACAACGGCGGGTGAAAGGTCGTAAAAGCTGAACAGGTCCAGCACATGCTGCCAGCTTTGCGCCTGATCGGTGACCACCAGGGTGTATTCGGCCAGCGCCTTGAGGCTGACACGTGGCTCCTTGGCCAACGGGTGATCGGCCGCCAGCAGTACCTGAGCGGTCAGCTGGCACAGCTCGGTGGTTTGCGTGTTCGGCGGCAAACCCAGGTCGTAGGTGATCGCCAACTCGATCGCCCCCTCACTGAGGCGCTTGCCTACATAATCGAAGCTGCCATCGCGCATGTCGACCGTGACCCTGGGGCAGGACTCCTGCATCCGCCGCACGATTTGCGGCAGGCAATAGGGCGCCAGGTCTTCAAAGCAGCCGACCACCAGTTCGCCGACGCACTCGCCGGCATTGGCGTGGATCTCGGCAAAGGTCTGAGCCTCTGCCAGCACGCGCCGGGCCTGGACCATGACGGTACGCCCGAACGGGGTCAGCGATATGCCCAGGCCCCGTTGGCGGATGAAAATCGCTTGCCCCAGCACCTCCTCCAGCTCGGTGATGGCGGCCGAGATGGACGGTTGCGAAACATGAAGTTCCATGGCGGCAGTGGTCAGGTTGCCGTGCTTGGCCGCTGCGAGCGCATAGCGAAGTTGTCGCAGAGTGAACTTCATAGCTTTTTCCGTTGTGATGCATCAGGACTTATTATTTTATCCTTTTTTTTTGTTGTGAAATATTTCTCCTGCGCAGTGATCATCATGTTTGGGAGCGTCACAATGACAATTACAAAGGCTCTGCTGACCACGACACTTTCTATCGGGCTGCTGGCGTCCGCTGGCGCCAGCCAGGCGGCCGGTTGGTGCGAGTCTGGCAAACCGGTGAAATTCGCCGGCTTGAACTGGGAAAGCGGGATGCTGCTCACGGATGTGATGCAGTTCGTGCTGAAAAATGGCTATGGCTGCGATACCGACAGCCTGCCGGGCAACTCCATTTCCATGGAAAACGCCCTGAGCAGCAACGATATCCAGGTGTTTGCCGAAGAGTGGGTAGGGCGCAGCGAGGTCTGGAACAAAGCTGAGGCCGCCGGCAAGGTCGTCGGCGTCGGCTCGCCGGTGGTTGGCGCGGTCGAGGGCTGGTATGTGCCGCGTTACGTGATCGAAGGCGATGCCAAGCGCAAACTTGAAGCCAAGGCACCGAACCTCAAGAACATCGCCGATCTGGGCCAATACGCCCAGGTGTTCAAGGACCCGGAGGAGCCGGACAAGGGCCGCTTCTACAACTGCCCGGCCGGCTGGACCTGCGAGCTGGACAACAGCGAAATGCTCAAGCGCTACGGCCTGGAAAACACCTACACCAACTTCCGCCCGGGCACCGGCCCGGCACTGGATGCCGCCGTGCTGTCGAGCTACAAGCGTGGCGAGCCGATCCTCTTCTACTACTGGTCGCCAACCCCGCTGATGGGCCAGGCCGACCTGGTCAAGCTGGACGAGAAACCCGGCGTGGACAAGTCCGTGACCATCAAGGTGGGGGTGTCGAAGACCTTCCACGAGCAGGCGCCGGAGCTGGTGGCGGTGCTGGAAAAGGTCAACCTGCCGATCGATCTGTTGAACCAGAACCTGGGGCGCATGAGCAAGGAGCGTATCGAGTCGCCGGAGCTGGCCAAGCTGTTCCTCAAGGAGCACCCCGAAGTCTGGCACAGCTGGGTCAGCGAAGACGCAGCCAAAAAGGTAGACGCGGCACTCTGAGGGTGTGAGCGGGTCCGGCGCCTGCCGGGCACGCCATACAGCAGTCCGCTTCAAGCACTTGCTCGAGAGAATCCCATGTTTCCCAAGAACTTCACGTTTTCCATTGCCGACTGGGTCAATGGCTGGGTCGATGCGTTGGTCACCAACTACGGTGACGTGTTCCGGCACATTTCCGACACCCTGCTGTGGGCCATCGTCAACCTCGAAGGCCTGCTGCGCGCCACCCCCTGGTGGCTGATGCTGGCCGTCGTCGGCGGTATTGCCTGGCACGCCACCCGCAAGATCGTACCCACGGCGGTGATCGTCGGCTTGCTGTTCCTGGTCGGGGCGGTAGGGCTCTGGGACAAGCTGATGCAGACCCTGGCACTGATGCTGGTGGCCACGCTGATATCGGTGCTGGTCGGCATTCCGCTGGGCATCCTGTCGGCGCGCAACGATCGCCTGCGGGCGGTGTTGATGCCGCTGCTCGACATCATGCAGACCATGCCCAGCTTCGTGTACCTGATTCCGGTGCTGATGCTGTTCGGCCTGGGCAAGGTGCCGGCGATCTTTGCCACCGTCATCTATGCCGCGCCACCGCTGATTCGTCTGACCGACCTGGGCATTCGCCAGGTGGATGGCGAGGTCATGGAGGCGATCAATGCCTTTGGTGCCAATCGCCTGCAACAACTGTTCGGCGTGCAGCTGCCACTGGCGTTGCCGAGCATCATGGCCGGTATCAACCAGACCACCATGATGGCCCTGTCGATGGTGGTCATCGCCTCGATGATCGGTGCCCGTGGCCTGGGTGAAGACGTGCTGGTCGGCATCCAGACCCTGAACGTGGGCCGCGGCCTCGAAGCGGGCCTGGCCATTGTGATTCTGGCGGTTGTGATCGACCGCATTACCCAGGCCTATGGCCGGCCACGGCATGGGGTGGGCAAATGAGCGCCAAGCAGATGATGAACAAGATCGAAGTCAAGAACGTCTACAAGATTTTCGGGGCGCGCGCCGAAGATGCCCTGAAGCTGATCCGCCAGAAAAAGCCCAAGGATCAGGTGCTGGCCGAAACCGGCTGCGTGGTCGGGGTCAACGACCTGTCGTTGTCCATCGGCAGCGGTGAGATCTTCGTGATCATGGGCCTGTCGGGCTCGGGCAAGTCGACCCTGGTGCGCCACTTCAACCGCCTGATCGACCCTACCAGCGGCCAGATCCTGGTCGATGGCGAGGACATCCTGCAGTACGACATGGACGCCTTGCGCGAATTCCGTCGGCACAAGATCAGCATGGTGTTCCAGAGCTTCGGCCTGTTGCCGCACCGCAGCGTGCTGGACAACGTCGCCTATGGCCTGAAAGTCCGTGGCGAGAGCAAGGCCACCTGCACCGAGCGTGCCCTGCATTGGATTGCCACCGTGGGCCTCAAGGGTTACGAGAAATCGTACCCGCACCAGTTGTCGGGCGGCATGCGCCAGCGCGTCGGCCTGGCCCGTGCCCTGGCGGCCGACACCGACATCATCCTGATGGACGAAGCCTTCAGTGCGCTCGACCCGCTGATCCGCGCCGAAATGCAGGACCAGTTGCTGGAACTGCAAAAGACCCTGCACAAGACCATCGTGTTCATCACCCACGACCTGGACGAAGCGGTGCGCATCGGCAACCGGATCGCCATTCTCAAGGACGGTCGCCTGATCCAGGTCGGCACGCCAAAGGAAATCCTCTACCAGCCTGCGGACGACTACGTCGATCGTTTCGTGCAGCGCCGCGTAGCTTCGCATTAAGGAACCGCGTGTATGTCGTTTGCCGAAAAAATCATCATCGCCGATACGCCCGTGCGCTGGCAGGACGTGGTGGCCGTGGCGCGGCATGGGGCGAAGCTTGAGCTGGCCCCGTCGGCCTGGGCGCGGATCGAGAACGCCCAGGCGATTGTCCAGCGCATCGTTGCCAGTGGTGAGCGCGCCTATGGCGTCAACACCGGGCTGGGCGCCTTGTGCAATGTCTCGCTGCAGGACGAACAACTCAGCCAGCTGTCGCGCAACACCTTGCTCAGCCATGCCTGTGGCGTGGGTGCCGCGCTGTCGGATGAACAGACCCGGGCGATCATCTGCGCGGCGATCATCAATTTCTGCCAGGGCCGTTCCGGCCTGCAGCGCAAGGTGGTCGAGGCGCTGCTGACCCTGCTCAACCAGCACATCACACCGCAGGTGCCGAAACAGGGGTCGGTGGGCTACCTGACCCACATGGCCCATATCAGCATCAGCTTGCTGGGGGTCGGCCAGGTCAGCTATCGCGGCCAGATCATGCCGGCGCAGCAAGCCCTGGACGAGGTTGGTCTGGCACCGGTCAAGCTGGGTGCCAAGGACGGCCTGTGCCTGGTCAACGGCACCCCGTGCATGACCGGGCTGAGCTGCCTGTCCCTGGACGACGCCACGCGCTTGAGCCAATGGGCGGACGTGATCGGCGCCATGAGCTTCGAGGCCCTGCGTGGCCAGCTCGATGCCTTCGACCCTGAAATCATCGCGATGAAGCCGCACCCCGGCATGCAGCGCGTGGGCAGCAACTTGCGGCGCCTGCTCGACGGCAGCGAAGTCATTGCCAGCAGCCATGGCATTCGCACCCAGGACGCCTTGAGCATTCGCTCGATTCCGCAGGTCCATGGCGCCGCGCGCGATCAATTGGCACACGCAGCTCGGCAGATCGAAACCGAGCTCAACTCGACCACCGACAACCCGATGTTGCTGGGTACGCCCGAGTCGTATCGGGTGGTTTCCCAGGCCAATCCCCACGGCCAGTCGGTGGCCATGGCGGCCGACTTGCTGGCCATCGCGGTGGCCGAGATCGGGGCGATTGCCGAGCGTCGTCTGGATCGCCTGATCAACCCGTTGGTCAGCGGCTTGCCGGCGTTCCTGGTCAGCCAGCCGGGGGTGAATTCGGGCATGATGATCGTCCAGTACGTGGCCGCTTCACTGTGTGCGGAAAACCGTCAGCTGGCACAACCGGCCGTCATCGACAACTACGTCACCTCCGGCCTGCAGGAGGATCACCTGAGCATGGGCACCAATGCCGGCTTGAAGCTGCACCGCGCCCTGGAGAACTGTACGCAGATCCTCGCCATCGAATACCTGTTGGCCGCCCAGGCATTCGAGTTCCTCAAGGAGCAGCGCTTTGGCGCCGGCACCGGGGTTGCCTGGCGGTTGTTGCGCGAACGTGTCCCGGCCTATGCCCAGGACCGTTGGCTGGCCCCGGATATCGACAGCAGTGCATCGCTGTTGAAGGATCCCTGTCTGCTTGGCGCTGCATTCCCCGACTTGCTGTGACCACAAGCGGCGTGCTCAGCCCAGGCTGCGCACCCGCCGCCACACGGTGCTGCGGCTGACGCCCAGGCGGCGGGCGGCTTCTTCCATGTCGCCGTCGCAGTGGTCCAGCACCTGGCGGGCATGGGCCGCTTCTGCGGCCTTGCCCAGGCTGCGCAGGTTGTCGGCCGGGGCAGGGGGCGCGGCTTCGGCGGTGCCGGCCGGGTAGAACTCCGGAAACAGCGTGGCCAGGTCGACGCCATCCGCGAGCGTGCCCAGGCACAGGGCGGCGCGCTCGGCGATGTTGTCCAGTTCACGCAGGTTGCCCGGCCAGTCGTGGCGCAGCAACAGCGCCAACAGGGGCTGCAACTGCTCATCGCACGCCGGTGGCAGGCCACTGGCACGGCTGTGGCGCACCAGCAGTGCGTTGAACAGCGGCAGGATGTCCGCTACCCGCTCGCGCAGCGGCGGCACGGCCAGGCGCAGGATGTTCAGGCGGTAGTACAGGTCCTGGCGAAAGCGCTGGTCGGCGATGCGCGCGGGCAGGTCGCAATGGGTGGCGGCAATCACCCGAACGTCCACTGCAGTCGGCTCGCAGGCACCCAGGCGCAGCACCTCGCGCTCTTGCAGCACGCGCAGCAGGCGGGTTTGCAACGCCACCGGCATGTCACCGATCTCGTCGAGGAACAAGGTGCCGGCGTGCGCCAGCTCGATCAGCCCGGGCTTGCCGCCTTTGCGTGAGCCGGTGAAGGCGCCGTCTTCATAGCCGAACAGTTCACTTTCAAGCAGCGACTCCGGCAGCGCCGCGCAGTTGATCGCCACGAACGGCGCATGCTGGCGGGCGCTGGCGTTGTGCAAGCTTTGCGCGAGCCACTCTTTGCCGGTGCCGCTTTCGCCGGTGATCAGCACCGTGGCGTCGGTTTGCGCGTATCGCTGGGCCAGGTGCAGGGTGGCGCGAAAGGGCGGGGCGTCGCCGAGCATCTGCTCGAAGCGATGACGGGCCTTGAACGGCTGCACGTCAGGGTGTTCACGAGCACGTCGTGGCACGCGGCGCAGGGGCGCTTCAAATGGCTTGGTGCCCAGGGTCAACAGGCTGTCGAAGGTGTGCCGCAGGCTTTGCGCATCCAGCGCCAGTACGCCTTGGGCGCCCGCTTCGTCGGCCAGCTGGCAAATCGTTGGCGAGCCGATGATGACTTCGAAACCCTCCGCGACCAGGCGCTCGACCTGATCCCGCGCCTGCTCCAGGCGGGTATAGGTGTGTTCGCGAATCTGCAGGGTGAACAGCGCCTGCATCGCGGCCAGTTCCGGGTAGGGCTGGGCAAAACTGAGAATGCCCACCTTGCTGGCACGGTCGCGGGCCTGCACCAGGGCGCGAATCAGGTCGAACTCGCCCAGGTGCAGGGTGCGTACCGTGGTGCAAAGGTGCTGGCGCAGGTAATCGGCGGCGGCCCCCGAACAGAGGATCACGTCTGCCTGCTGGCGGCGTTCCAGCTCGCGTGCCAGCGGCAGCAGGTCGGCCAGGGTGGTCTCTATCACCTCGATACGGGCCTGCTGCCGGTAGTCGGCGCTGACCTGCTCGATCAGTTGCGCCATGCGGCTGGGCGCGGCGGGGCGGTGCAGGTGGGTGACCAGCGCGACCACCCGGGGCAGGTCAGCGGTAACGGACATACAGGCTCCTTTTCTCGAGCGATCACGGCGTTACAGCGGGTTTACCAGCTGCCCGCCATCCACGGCGACGATACTGCCGGTCATGAATGCACCGGCATCACTGGCCAGCAACAGCAGCGGGCCGTCCAGTTCATGCAGTTGCCCCAGCCGGCGCAGCGGCACCTGGCCCCTGATGTAGCCTTGGCCGGCCTCGCTGTCGAAGTAGTCTGCGTTCATCTCGGTCTTGAAATAACCAGGGGCGATGGCGTTGACCCGGACCTGGTAGCGGGCCAGCTCCAGTGCCATGGCCTTGGTCAGTTGCACCACGGCGGCCTTGGCCGTGCAGTAATGGCTCAGGCCGCTGCCGACCCGCAGGCCGAGGATCGAGGCGATGTTGACGATGCTGCCCGGCTTGCCGGCCTTGACCAGGCGCTGGCTGGCGCACTGGGCCACATGGAACACGCCGTCGAGGTTGGTCGAGAGCATGCGCTGCCAGTCCTGCTCGCTCAGATCGAGAAAGCGCCCCGGGTCGCCGATGCCGGCATTGTTGATCACCACGTCGACCACGCCAAAGCGCGCCTCGGCCTGGTCGAAGGCCTGTTCGACGCTGTCGCGTCGGGTCACGTCCAGTGTCACCGCCAGCGCCTCACCGCCATTGGCTTGCAGCGCTTCGGCCAGCGCCTGCAGGCGTTCGACCCGGCGAGCTGCCAGCACCACGCGGGCACCCGCTGCCTGGGCCAGGTGCGCGAAATGCGCGCCCAGGCCGCTGGAAGCTCCGGTGACCAGCACGGTCTTGCCGGCCAAGGAAAATGTGTTTGCATGCATGTTGTCGGTCCTTGTCTCAGAGCACTTCGAACAGGCCGGCGGCACCCATGCCGCCGCCCACGCACATGGTTACCACCACGTAGCGCACCCCGCGCCGATTGCCTTCGAGCAAGGCATGCCCGACCATCCGCGCGCCGCTCATGCCGTAGGGGTGGCCGATGGCGATGGCGCCGCCGTTGACGTTCAGCCGCATCGGGTCGATACCCAGCTGATCGCGGCAGTACAGCACCTGGCAGGCGAAGGCTTCGTTGAGCTCCCACAGGCCGATGTCGTCCACCTTCAGCCCATGCTGCTTGAGCAGGCGCGGCACGGCGTATACCGGGCCGATGCCCATCTCTTCCGGGGCCAGGCCGGCCACTGCAATGCCCCGGTACAGGCCGATTGGCCGCAAGTTGCGTTGCTCGGCCAGGCGCGCGTCCATCAGCACGCAGGCGCTGGCGCCGTCGGACAGCTGGCTGGCATTGCCCGCAGTGATGCAGCCGCCTTCGAGCACCGGCTTCAAGCCGGTCAGGTCGTCCAGGCGGGTCTGTGGGCGATTGCCTTCGTCCTGCGCCAGGGTCACCTCGCGGTAGCTGACCTCGCCGGTCTGCTTGTCTTTGAGCAATTGCCGGGCGGTCACCGGCACGATCTCGGCCTCGAACAAGCCGTCGCGCTGGGCGAGGGCGGTGCGCAGCTGCGACTGCAGGGCGTAGGCGTCCTGGGCGTCACGGCTGATGCCGTAGCGCCGGGCCACATGCTCGGCGGTCTGCAGCATCGGCATGTAGGCGTGGGGCACGCGCTGGATCACGTTGCTGTCCTGCTCGCCCAGCGCCCATTCCAGGTTGCGTGCCTGCACCGCGCTGATGTTTTCCTGGCCGGCGCCGATGGTCGCCTGCATGCCATCGACGATGATCTGCTTGGCGGCCGTGGCGATCGCCATCAGCCCGGAGGCGCACTGGCGGTCCAGGGTCTGGCCGCTGACCGACACCGGCAGGCCGGCGGCCAGTGCGCTCATGCGGCCCAGGTTCCAGCCGGCGGTGCCGGAGGGCAGCGCGGTGCCCATCACCAGGTCCTCGATTTCGTCCGCCTCGATGCCGGCGCGTGCCACCGCCGCCTGGATGGCGTGCGCGGCCAGGCTCGGCGAGCGGGTGTTGTTCAGCGCGCCGCGAAAGGCCTTGCCGATCGGGGTACGGGCGGTGGAGAGAATGACGGCTTCTTTCATGCTCGGTGCTCCTTCAATACCTGGGGTGAACCGCTCAGTTGGCTGGTGCGCGCAGCTTCGAGCTGCCGGCCAGGCGGCGCAGTAACGGGGCCGGTTGCAGCCACATGCGGCCGTAGGCGCCGAGCTGCTCGCGCTGCTGTTCGATGCCGGCCAGCACCCGGTCCAGGCCCAGCTCGCGGGCGTAGTGCAGCGGGCCGCCACGCCAGGCCGGGAAGCCGTAGCCGTTGGTCCACACCAGGTCGATGTCGCCGCTGCGCAGGGCAATGCCTTCGTCGAGCAGCTGCAAGCCTTCGTTGATCAGCATGAACAGGCAGCGGTCGTGGATTTCCGCATCGCTGATGGTGCGCCGGGTGATGCCCAGCTTGCCCGCCAGTTGCGCCGCGATCTGTTCCACTTCCGGGTCTTCGATGCGTTCGCGGCCCTCGTAGCGGTAGAAGCCGCGCCCGCTCTTCTGGCCATGGCGGCCCAGGCTGTAGAGCTCGTCGGCCAGGCGGAAGTAGCTCGGGTCGTGGGCGATCTCGCTGCGCCGCGCCTGGCGCACCAGGTAGCCGACGTCGATGCCGGCCAGGTCGTACATGGCGAACACGCCCATGGCCAGGCCCAGGCCGGTCAGCACCTTGTCCACCTGGGCGGGGGAGGCGCCTTCGAGCACCAGGCGGTGGGCTTCGCGGGCATAGGGTTCGAGCATGCGGTTGCCGATGAAGCCGAAGCAGACACCGGACACCACCGGCAACTTGCCGATGCGCTTGGCGACCTTCAGCGTGGTGGCCAGCACGTCGGGGGCGGTGAGCCGGCCGCGCACCACTTCGAGCAGGCGCATGACGTTGGCCGGGCTGAAGAAGTGCAGGCCGACCACATCCTGCGGGCGTTGCGTGCAGGCGGCGATACGGTCGACGTCCAGCGTCGAGGTGTTGCTGGCGAGGATCGCGCCCGGCTTGCACACACGGTCCAGGGTGCGAAACACCGACTGCTTGATCGACAGGTCTTCATACACTGCCTCGATCACCAGGTCGGCGTTGACGAGGTCGGCATAGTCGAGGGTGCCTTGCAGCAGGCCCATGCGTTGTTCGAGCTGTTCGGCACTGAGCTTGCCGCGCTTGATGCTGTTTTCGTACTGCTTGCGGATCTGCGCCAGGCCCCGGTCCAGGGCTTCGGGCTTGAGCTCCAGCAGGCGCACCGGGATACCGACATTGATGAAGTTCATGGCAATGCCGGCGCCCATGGTCCCCGCGCCGATCACCGCCACCTGGGCAACCGTGCGCAGCGCCGTGCTGGCGTCGATGCCGGGCACCCGCAGGGCTTCGCGCTCGGCGAAGAACTGCTGGCGCAGGGCAGTAGCCTGGGGGTCTTGCAGGGCTTCGCGGAACAGCGCCTGCTCGCGGGCCAGGCCTTCGGCCAGGGGCAGCTCGCAGGCGGCGCGTACGGCGGCGAGCACCCGAAGCGGTGCGCGCTGGCCGGGTTTGCGGGCCAGCAGTTGCGCCTCGCGGTTGGCGAAGAAGTCGCTTTCCAGGCCGTCCATCAAGGCGGCAGCCGTGGCACGCGGTGTGGCAGGCTGGGCCAGCAGCTCACGGGCGAAGGCGCAGGCGGCGTCGAGCAGCGCCTGGCCGGGTTCGGCGAGGCGGTCGATCAGGCCCAGGGCGAGGCCCTGGCGGGCATCGATCGGGTCGCCGCTGAGCATCATGTCCAGGGCCGGGGCCACACCGATCAGCCGCGGCAGGCGTTGAGTGCCCCCCGCGCCTGGCAGCAGGCCCAGGCGCACCTCCGGCAGGCCCAGGCGCGCGCTGGCGGTGGCCAGCCGGTGGCTGCAGGCCAGGGCCAGTTCCAGGCCGCCGCCCAGGGCCACGCCGTCGATGGCGGCAAGCACAGGCTTGCCGAGGCGCGCCAGGGTTTCGAGCAGTTGTGGCAGGGCCGGCGCCTCCCAGGTTTGCGGGCTGCCGAACTCGCTGATGTCGGCGCCGGCGCTGAACGGTAGCTGATGCCCGTGCAGGACGATGGCCTGCACCTCGGGGTCGGCGGCGGCCTGGCTGCAGGCCTGCATCAGCGCCTGGCGCAGGCCATGGCCAAGGGCGTTGACTGGCGCGTGGTGCAGGCCGATCAAGGCCAGTTGATGGTCGCGGCGATAGTCGATCAGCGGCATGGGTGGGAACCTTCTTGTTATTGGGGCGGGGCAGGCGTCGTGCACCTCGCCCTGGCCAGGACGAATGGAAAAACCAGGTGGCGGCCCGGAGCGCGTGCCGCCACCCGAAAAACCACGGCCCGGAGGGTGCAGGCCGTGGTAACCAGCGCGGTTGTATCAGCGGGCGAACGCGGCCTCGCTGAGGGTCATCAGGTTGTCGCTGCCCGTGCGGATCAGCGTTTCATGCAGGTGGGCGCGTGGCAGCAGGCGCTGCAGGTAGAAGCGCGCGGTCTCGCGCTTGCCCTGGTAGAACGCCACGTCATCGCTGCCCGCCGCCAGGGCGCGCTCTGCCACGCAGGCGGCGCGCAGCCACAGGTAGCCCACCAGGGTGTAGCCGCTGAGCATCAGGTAGTCGTAAGCGCTGGCGCCGATCAGGTTGGTGTCGGTTGCGCTGGCGTCACGCAGCCAGGCGCTGACTTCGCGCCAGGCAATCACCTGCTTGAGCAGCGCCTGGGCCAACTGGGCCGGGGCGCTGCTGCTCTGGGCGAAGTCTTCGATTTCGCCGAGCAGTTCGGCCAGAGCCTCGCCGCCATCGGCCAGTACCTTGCGGGTCAGCAGGTCGAGGCCCTGGATGGTGTTGGTGCCTTCGTAGATCGCGGTGATGCGCACGTCGCGGGCAATCTGCTCCATGCCCCACTCGCGGATGTAGCCGTGGCCACCGAATACCTGGATGCCCAGCTGCGCGGCTTCGTTGCCGGTTTCGCTGAGGAAGCCCTTGGCAATCGGCGTGAGCAGCGCCAGGCGGCGCGCCGCGGCCTCGCGCACACCGGCGCTGGCGCCGTGGTGCAGTTGGTCGACACCCTTGGCGCAGGTGTAGGCGAGCATGCGGCCGCCTTCGGCATAGGCCTTCTGGGTCAGCAGCATGCGCCGCACATCGGCGTGGCCGATGATCGGGTCGGCGGGCTGGTCGTTGCGCAGGCGCGGGTTGGTGCGCATCTGCACGCGTTCGCGGGCATAGGCCAGGGCGCCCTGGAAGGACGCTTCGGCGTGGGCCTGGGCCTGTTGCGCAACCGCCAGGCGCGACTCGTTGATGTAGGTGAACATGGCGTTAAGGCCGCGGTTGGCCTCGCCCAGCAGGTAGCCGCTGGCGCCGTCGAAGTTGAGCACACAGGTGGCGTTGCCGTGGATGCCCATCTTGTGCTCGATGGACCCGCAGCTTACGCCGTTGGGCGCGCCGAGCTGGCCTTGGGCATCGACCTGGAACTTTGGCACGGCGAACAGCGAAATGCCCTTGACCCCGGCCGGTGCGCCTTCGATACGTGCCAGCACCAGGTGGATGATGTTCTCGGTCATGTCGTGTTCACCGGCAGAGATGAACATCTTGCTGCCGCTGACCTGGTAGCTGCCGTCGGCCTGGGGCCTGGCACTGGTGCGCAGCAGGCCGAGGTCCGAGCCGCAGTGGGCTTCGGTGAGGCACATGGTACCGCCCCAGCGGCCGGCGATCATCGGCGGCAGGAAGCGCTGCTGCAGGGCTTGGTCGGCATGTTCGCCGAGGGTGCTGATGGCGCCGCCGGCGAGGTTGCCGTACATGCCCCAGGCGTGGTTGGCGCTGCACACCATCTCGTAGTTGACGAAGCCCAGCGACGGCGGCAAGCCCTGGCCGCCGAAGGCCGGAGGCTTGTCCAGGCCCAGCCAGCCGTTGTCGGCGAAGCGTTTGTAGGCCTCGGCGAAGCCGGGTGGGGTGGTGACCTTGCCGTCCTGCCACTGGCAGCCGTGCTGGTCGCCCACGGCGTTGAGCGGGACCAGTTGCTGTTCGGCGAACTTGGCACCTTCCTCGACGATGGCGGCGAAGGTGGCTTCGTCCGGGGCTTCACAACCTGACAGTTGCTGGTAGTGGCGGCTCAGGTCGAGCAGCTCCTGGGCAACGAAGGTGATATCGCGCAACGGGGCGGTGTAGCTGGGCATGCCGAACTCCTGTCTGGGTGGACTCGGCATGTTGTAACAGGCAGGCCCCGGCGCCGCGTCCACCCCCGGGGTGGAATGGCGGGTGGAATCGGCGTCGGGGCCAGGTGGAGGGCCAGGTGCAGGTCAGCCCAGCAGTTGCAGCTCGCGGGCCGAGCACAGGGCGCTGTCGCGGTCGGCCACGTCGAGCTTGCGGAACAGGTTGTTGATGTGGGTCTTGACCGTGCTCAGGCTGATGAACATGGCCTCGGCGATCTGCCCGTTGTTCTGCCCGCGGGCCATGCGCTGCAGCACTTCCAGCTCACGGCGCGAGAGCGGCACGATCAGCGCGCTTGCGGCGTTTTCCTTGCTGGCCAGCAGCGGCCGGAACAGGGCATTGAGCTGCTCGCGCGAAGGCGCCGGGGCTTCCAGGCCCAGGCGCTCGCGCACGCTCGGCAGCAGCAGTTGGCGCAGGGCCTCGAGGCACGCATCGCCCTCGTACTGCAGCAGTTGCCCGAAGCTGTGCGCGCAAGCGAGTTGCAGCGCCTGGTCGAGGCTGCGCAGGGCGTGGTCATGGTCTTGCTGCAGGGCGGCATCCAGCAGCAACGCCTCGAGCAGCAGGCGGCGGTTGCCTTGTGCCTCGGCCTGGGCTTGCAGGTTCTGCTGGATCTGCCAGGCCTTGTCGCGCTGGCCAAGGTGGCGTTGCACCCAGGCATAGGCGAGCCACTCTTCGGGCAACCGTTGCTCGCCATACTGGCGTCGGCACCAGTGCCATTGATCGAGCCAGTCGGGCAGGTAGTCCTGGTCGTTGTCGCGCAGGGCCAGGCGCGCCAGCCATGCCCCGGCCGTGCGGTAGAGGGTGAACAGGCGGTACTGCCGGGTCAGCCGGCGCACCTCGGTCCAGCGCGCCTTGGCCTGGGCGGTTTCACCCAGCGCCCAGTGCAGGCATGCCTGGTGGTGGAACACCCAGGGCAGCGCGGCGCTGTGGGGGAAACCCAGGGCCAGCACTTCGGCCTGGGCCAGGGCCTGGCGCGCCTGGGCCAGGCGGTTGCCCTGCAGCAGTGCCAGGCCCTGGCCCAGGTGGCGGAACAGTTCATAGAAACGCCCCGAGCTGCCGGTGTCGGGCTGGTCGGCCATGCCTTGCAGGCGCGCCCAGGCCGCGTCACTTGCGCCCTGGGCCAATTCGATCTGGGCCAGCAGCAGTTGCAGCAGGTTGGTGTAACCGTTCAGGCCGAAGCCCTGCAGTTCGCGCAGGGCGCGGCTGCCTTCGGCGTGGGCCTGCTGCAACTGGCCGAGCGCGGCCAGGCAGTTGGCGCGGTCGAAATACAGCACCGAGCGCGCCGCGTTGTGCTGGGGAAACGCTTGCAGTGCCCGCGCCGTCAGGGCCAGGGCGTGCTCCAGGTTGCCGCCCAGATAGGCCAGGCGGCTGCGCAGGAACATCACCGTCTGTTGCACCCGCTCGGGGTTGCGCGGCACCCCCTGACGGCGCTGCAGGGCATAGAGCTGGTGCAGGCACTGGCAGGCCTGGGCGATATCGTTGGTGACCATCACGGTGGAGGCTTCGGTCACCGCCAGGGTGAAGCTGTCGTTGCCGCCGTGGCCGGCAACCTCGTCGAGCACATCGACCAGGGTGTTGACCTTGCCCTCGCGCAGCAGCTCGAAACCATGCCGGTCGACGATGCTCAGCACCGCGTCCAGGTCGCGGGCACGACCGAACTGGTAGATCGCCTCGGTGAAGCGGCGTTGGGCCAGCAGCCAGTGGGCCGCCTGGCGGTGCAATTGGCGCAGCTGCTGGGGGGCGCGTTGCTCCAGGCGCTGGTAAAGGCCGTTGCGCAGGGCCGGGTGGTAGCGGTACTCGGCGTGGCTGCCCTGGGGCACCTCGATGATCAGGTCCAGGCGTTGCAGCTGGCGCAGCGCGGCAGGGACATCGGCATGGGTGGCCAGCTCGCTGGCCAGGCCCGCATCGAATACCTGGGCCACGGCGGTGTGCTCGAGGAACGTGCGCAACGGCAAGGGCAACTGCTGCAGGCGTTCCTCTTCGAGAAACTGCCGGGCATGGGCATAGGCCTGGCGGGTAATCGGGCGCAGGTCGGCGGGCGCCTCGCCGGTGCTGTGCAGCGCCTTGCGGTAGGCCTCGAGCCAGAACAGCACGCCACTGGGCCAGCCTTCGCTGCCGGCGCGCAGTTGGTAGAGGGCATCGCTGCCCAGGTTGACGTCACGGGCCCGCGCCAGCTGATGCGTTTCTTCGCTGTCCAGGGCCAGGTCGCGGGCGCCCAGCACACTGAGCCGGCCGTCGCGGTGCAGGTGGGCCAGGGGCAGGGTGGGCGGGCCTTCGCTGGCGGCGACCAGGCGCAGCCCAGGTGGCGGGTCGTGCAACAGCGTGTCCAGGTACTGCCAGGCGGGTGCGGCGGTGAGCAGGTGCAGGTCGTCGAGCAGCAGCGTCAGCGGGTGTTGCCGGGCTTCCAGGTCGGCCAGGATCAGGCTCCACAGGTGCTCGGGCGGGTGCGTGGTGCGTTGCTCGGCAGGCAGCTGCAACGCTGCGTGCAGGTGCAGCAGCAGTGCCAGTGGCTGGTTCTCGGCGCGGGTCAGGCGCAACCAGGCCCAGGGCGTGGACAACTGGCGGGCGAACTGGCCGAGCAGGGTGCTCTTGCCATAGCCCAGCGGCGCTTGCAGGAGCACCACGCCGCCCTCGTCCAGGGCAGTGGCCAGTTGTTCAAGCAGCCGTCCACGCACCAGACCCTTCGGCGGCTCGGCAGGCGGGCGCAACTGGTTCGGTTTGAGCACGGGAGGATGCATGGCTGGCAGGTTCCATCGGTTCGGCCAGACATCCTAGCCGAGCCCGCCACCTGTGCGGGTAAATTTCGCAGGGGAGGGCAGTGCAGGCCTGAACGGCCGTTTCAGGTTTGCAGCGGCGCTGTTCAGGTTTGCGCTGGCACGTCGTTCTTGTAGGTGTTTGTAAATCATAACTATCTGATTTGTAACGATTTAGTGATTGTCGAAAAAGCTGGCAACCCTCTTGCTTAGTGCTCTGGTACGTGTGAACAGTGAGTGGGACCGACCATGCAAAACAGTCATTTCGCGCAGCAAACCAGCGCTCGCATCGACGTCGCAGACGCCCATGCGGTGCTGTCTGCGTATCTACAGGCGCGCCTTCACGGTCAGCCGGTGCGCATCATCCGCAGTGAGCGCTTGTCGGGCGGGGCCATCCAGGAGAACTGGCTGATCGAGGCGGAGGTAGCCGGTGTTGCGCAGCGCTGGGTGTTGCGCACTGACGCAGCCTCCGCCGTGGCGGCCAGCATGAGCCGGGAGCAGGAGTTCGCCGTGCTCAGCGCCGTGCACCAGGCGGGTGTCAAGGTGCCTGCGCCGCTGTGGCTGTGCCAGTCGCCCGAGGTGATCGGGCGCGACTTTTTCATCATGCAGGCCCTGGCCGGCAGCGCCGGCGGCCACCGTCTGACCAGCGCCCAGGGCGTGCCCGAGGGTAACCCGGCCTTGTGCCGGGAACTGGGGGCCAACCTGGCGCGCCTGCATCAGCTGCGCCCGCCGCACGCGGCGCTGGCGTTCCTGCCGCCACCGCTGGCCGATGGGGTGCAGGCCAGCGTCGATCAGTACCGCGCTTATCTGGATGCCTTGCCGGGCAGCCACCCGATCATCGAATGGGGCTTGCGCTGGTGCGAACTGAACAAGCCCGCGCCCATGGCGGCGCGCCTGATCCATCGTGACTACCGCACCGGCAACTACATGGTCGAGGCCGGTGCGCTGAGCGGCGTGCTGGACTGGGAGTTCGCCGGCTGGGGCGACCCCCGCGAAGACCTGGGCTGGTTCACCGCGCGCTGCTGGCGCTTCGCACGGCCGGACCTGGAGGCCGGCGGCGTCGGCCACCTCGACGACCTGCTCGCCGGCTACCGCAGCGTCTCGCCACTGGCGCTGGACCACGACACGCTGCGCTTCTGGCAGGTCATGGCCCACCTGCGCTGGGCGGTGATCGCCCTGCAGCAGGCCGAGCGCCACCTCTGCGGCCAGCAACGCTCGCTGGAGCTGGCGTTGACCGGGCGCATGGTCAGCGAACTGGAACAGGAACTGCTGTTGCTCACCCAAGGAGGCCGCCCATGAACCAGCCCGACGCCCATGACCTGCTGCTCACGGCCCGTGAGGCCGTGCTGAAGCAGTTGCTGCCTGCGCTGCCTACGCACCTGCACTACGAGGCGCGGATGGTCGCCAGCGCCCTGTTGATCGCCAGCCGCGAGCTGGCCCAGGGGCCGAGCTGTGCCGCCATCGAGCGCCAGGCCCTGGCCAGCCTGCTGCAAGGCCAGGCCTTGCCCGAGGAACAGGCCCGCCATGAACTGGCCCAGCGTATCCGCCGCGGTGCCTATGACCCGATGGGCGAGGCCCGCAGCCGCTTGCTGATGGCCTTGAGGGCTATCAACCGGGCGCAACTGAGCATCGACAACCCCAAGGTACTCGCCCATGACTGAACAACCTGCCCAGCCCGTGCGGCGCCGCCGCTGCTACCTGGTCCGGCACGGCCATGTCGATTACTTCGACGCCAGCGGCCGCCCCCTCGACCCGCGCAACGTGCCACTGTCGGCCAACGGCGTGGCCCAGGCCCAGGCGCTGGGCGAGGTGCTGGCGCCGGTGCACTTCGACCGCGCGGTGTGCTCGGACTACCCGCGTACCCGGCAGACCCTCGACCAGTTGCTGGGTGGCCGCGCCCAGGCGGTGGAGGAGCGCGCCGCGCTGCGCGAGATCCGCGCCGGCCGCCTGCGGGAAATCCCCCGCGAATGCCTGCACCGCGAGGTGGCCCAGGCCTATCAGCTTGCCGACCTCCCCGAGGCGGCCTTCTTGCGCGGCGAATCGTGGCTGGCGTTCCAGCAACGCGTATTGGGCAGCTTCCAGCAATTGCTCGAAGAGCCGGGCTGGAACGCGCTGCTGCTGGTCAGCCACGACGCGGTCAACCGCATTCTGCTGGCCTGGGCCTGCGGCGCCGGGCTCGGCGCCCTGGCCGCCTTCGAACAGGACCCGGCCTGCCTGAACATCGTCGACATCGACATGGCCGGCCCGCAAGTGCTGCGCGCCTGCATCCGCACCCTCAACTACTCAGCGTACGACCCAGGCAAGACGGCGATCGACAAGACCGTCATGGAGCAGGTGCACGCCTCCATCGACCCAAACCGCCTGCACGCCTGAACCTCTTCGCCCACAAGGAACCTCACCATGCATTTCGCCCTGTCTGCCGAGCTGACCGCCCTGCAAGCCAAAGTCCGGCAGTTCATTGCCGACATCGTCATCCCCCTGGAGCGCGACCCGCGCCAGACACCCCACGGGCCGTCCGCCGAGCTGCGTCAGTGGCTGCTCGACCAGGCCCGTGAACACGGCCTGCTGACCCCGCATGCGTCACGCGACCTGGGTGGGTTGGGCCTGAGCCACATCGAGAAGGCGATCCTCTTCGAAGAGGCCGGTTATTCGACCCTGGGCCCGGTGGCCTTGAACATCCACGCCCCGGACGAAGGCAACATCCACCTGCTGGAACAGGTGGCCACACCGGCCCAGAAAGACCGCTGGCTCAAACCGTTGGTGCAGGGCCGCATCCGCTCATGCTTCGCCATGACCGAGCCGAGCCCGGGCGCAGGCTCCGACCCTTCGATGCTGACCACCCAGGCCGTGCGCGATGGCGACGACTACCTCATCAATGGCCAGAAATGGTTCATCACCGGGGCCGAGGGGGCGCAGCTGGCGATCATCATGGCGCGCATGGAGGACGGCAGCGCGACGCTGTTCCTCACCGACACCGATCGCCCCGGCTTCATCCTCGAACGCATGATGGATTCGCTGGACAGCTGCTTTGCCGGCGGCCATGCGGTGCTGCGTTTCGACAACCTGCGCATTCCCGCCAGCGATGTGCTGGGCGAAGTCGGCAAAGGCTTCCGCTATGCCCAGGTGCGCCTGGCGCCAGCGCGCCTGACCCACTGCATGCGCTGGCTGGGCCAGGCTCGTCGCGCCCACGACGAAGCCTGTCGTTATGCCAGCCAGCGGGTGTCGTTCGGCAAGCGGCTAGGCGAGCACCAGGGCGTGGGGTTCATGCTCGCCGACAACGAAATGGACCTGCACACCACGCGTCTGGCGATCTGGCACTGTGCCTGGGTGCTGGACCAGGGCGAGCGTGGCAACGTCGAGTCGAGCATGGCCAAGGTGCTCAGCTCCGAGGCCATCTGGCGGGTGATCGACCGCTGCGTGCAGGTGCTGGGCGGGCAGGGCGTGACTGGCGAATCGATCGTCGAGCGGATCTTCCGCGATGCGCGCAGCTTCCGCATTTATGACGGCCCGAACGAAGTGCACCGCATGAGCCTGGCGAAGAAGATCCTCGCCCGCAACACCTCGCAGGTGGCGGGATGAGCCTCGACAGCTATCGCGACCAGGTGGTGATGATCACGGGCGCCGCCAGCGGCTTTGGCGCGTTGCTGGCCGAGCGCCTGGCCGGGCTGGGCGCCCGGCTGGTGTTGGGCGACCGTGATGTGGCGGGCCTGGAACGGGTGGCCGGCGCCTTGCGCGAGGCCGGCGCCACGGTGCTGGCGGTGCCCTGCGACGTGACCCGCGAGGTGCAGGTCAAGGCCTTGGTGGACGCGGCCGTGGCCACCTTCGGTCGCCTCGATGTGGGGGTGAACAATGCCGGCATCCTCACCCCGATGAAGCGCTTCATCGACACCACCGAAGAAGAGCTGGACCGCAGCCACGCGGTCAACACCAAGGGTGTGTTCTTCTGCATGCAGCAGCAGATCCGCCAGATGCTGCCGCACGGTGGCGGGGTGATCCTCAACATCGCTTCCATAGCCGGCCTGGGCGGCGCACCGAAGCTGGCCGCCTACGCTGCCGCCAAGCACGCGGTGGTCGGGCTGACCCGCACCGCAGCGGTCGAATATGCCCGCCGGGGCATCCGCGTCAACGCGCTGTGCCCGTTCTACAGCGCCACGCCCATGGTCACCGAGAGCGAAGTGGGCGAGCAGCAGGCGTTTCTCGCCCAGGGCTCGCCAATGAAGCGCCTGGGCACCCCGGATGAAATCGTCGCGGCGATGCTGATGCTGTGCGCCCGTGAAAACAGCTACATGACCGGCCAGGCCATTGCCGTGGATGGTGGCATTTCGGCGTACTGAGCCAGCGCCAGCAGTACCCCGGCGGGCAAACCGGGGTGCTGTCATGAACTGAAAAACCGTTGTCGTCCGATGATAAGCGGGCCCTTGCGCAACGGCCTACATTGCCTTTGGACAAGCATTCCGCGGTTCAGCTACGCCCGATAGCCTGCAAGCAATAACAACAAAAAACCCAGATATCCGAGGAGGCAGCATGGCCACCTATCACGCCAGTGCGGCACAACCTGGCACTGATACTTCGCTCGGCATTCCACGGCGCTACGCCTGGATCGTCTTCGCCCTGACGTTCGGCCTGTTGATTTCCGACTACATGTCGCGCCAGGTGCTCAACGCCGTGTTCCCGCTGCTGAAACAGGAGTGGCTGCTCAGCGACAGCCAGCTCGGCCTGCTCAGTGGCATCGTTGCGCTGATGGTCGGCCTGCTGACCTTCCCCCTGTCGCTGCTCGCCGACCGCATTGGCCGGATCAAGAGCCTGACCGCCATGGCCGTGATATGGAGCCTGGCGACCCTGGGCTGCGGCCTGGCGGACAACTACCAGGAAATGTTCATTGCCCGCTTCATGGTCGGCGTCGGCGAGGCGGCCTACGGCAGCGTCGGCATCGCCGTGGTGGTGGCGGTGTTCCCGCGCGAGATGCGCGCCACACTGGCCGGCTCGTTCATGGCCGGTGGCATGTTCGGCTCGGTGCTGGGCATGGCCCTGGGCGGGGTGATGGCCCAGCACCTGGGCTGGCGCTGGGCGTTCGCCGGCATGGCCCTGTTCGGCCTGGTGCTGGCGCTGCTGTACCCGCTGATCGTGCGCGAAGCGCGCATTGCGCCCAACGGCAATGAGGCCAGGCCCGACAAGGCGGCGCTCAAGGCGCTGCGCCCACTGCGTACCCTGTATTCAAGCCGCTCGGTGATCTGCGCCTATGTCGGCAGCGGCTTGCAGCTGTTCGTCGGTGGCACGGTGATCGTCTGGTTCCCCAGCTACCTGAACCGCTACTACGCCATGGGCACTGATCGCGCCGGCGCCGTGGCGGCGATCATCGTGCTGTGCAGCGGCATCGGCATCGTCCTGTGCGGCATGCTCTGCGACCGCATGGGGCGCCACTGCCCGGACCGCAAGATCAGCCTGGCCATCGCCTACTGCCTGGGCAGTTGCCTGCTGCTGTCGGTGGCGTTTGCCATGCCGCCAGGGTTGGCGCAGCTGGTGCTGATCTGCCTGGGCATGATGATTGCCGCCGGCACCAATGGCCCGTCCAGTGCCATGGTCGCCAACCTGACCCACTACTCGGTGCACGGCACCGCGTTCGCCACCCTGACCTTGAGCAACAACCTGTTGGGGCTGGCCACCGGCCCGCTGATCACCGGCAAGGTGTCCGATCTGATCGGCCTGCAGTCGGCATTCCAGCTGGTGCCGTTGATCAGCATCGGCGCTGCTGCGGTGTTCTTCTACGCCAAGCGTTACTACCACCTTGACATGGCGCGCCTGCAGCCCGGTGAACCCGTGCAAGCGCCCGTGCAGCCCACCCTGGAGGCCCGCTCGTGAAGCGTTCGTTGTCGATTGATGTGTACTTCGATTTCATCTGCCCGTGGTGCCTGATCGGCCGTCGGCAATTGCAAGCTGCGCTGGCGCAGTTCAAGGCGGCGCAGCCGGAGGTCGAGGTCAACCTGGCCTGGCAGGGCGTGCAACTGCTGCCTGAGCTGCCGTTCGACGGCCAGCCGTTCGCCGAGTTCTACCGCCGGCGCCTGGGCAGCGACCAGGCCGTGCACCAGCGCCAGGCCCAGGTGCGCGAAGCCGCCAGCGCCGTGGGTGAGCAGATCGACTTCAGCCGCATCCAGCGCATGCCCAACACGGCCGACGCCCATCGCTTGCTCTTGCATGCCAGCGAACTGGGCAGCGAAGCGCAGGTCGAGGCGCTGCTGGAGCGGCTGCTGGCCGCGTACTTCACGCAGGGCGAAGACCTGGGTGACCGTGCCACGCTGTTGCGCATCGCCGAGCAGTGCGGCTTTGCTGCGCACAGCCTGGCTGGCAGCCTGCGCGGTGATGGCCTGCCATTCGTCAGTGCCAGCGCCGACATTGCCAGACGCGGCGTGCCCTGTTTCGTCTTCGATGATCGGCTGCAGGTGGTGGGTGCCCAACCGGCCGAGGCATTGCTCGAAGCCATGCACATGGCCGTATCGCGCATGGAGCAGGTGAAAGGATGAACCGGCGTATCGAAGTGCCGGCAGCGCGGGTGCCGGCGATTGGCGAGCGCTGCCTGGTCGAGGGTGAGGGCAAGAGCGTGGCGCTGTTCAACGTGGATGGGCGCCTGTTGGCGGTCGACGACAGTTGCCCGCACCAAGGCGCTTCGCTGTGTGCCGGGCAGCTGCAGGGGGCGGTGATTCAGTGCCGATCCCACGGCCTGCGCTTTGATCTGGCCAGCGGCTACCTGCTCAATTCCACTGCGCTCAAGGTCGCCAGTTACCCGGTAGAGGTCGAGGGTGACCGGGTGTTTATCGTACTGGCCCGCCAGGAGGTGGTGGCATGAGCACACTGGCACTTTCCCAGGTCAACCACCGCGTGCGCGAACTGGCGCCCGGGCTGATCGTCAGCCTGATCGCGGCAGGTGCGGCAAGCTTCCTGGCCGAGCATTACGGCGCACCGGTGATGCTGTTCGCCCTGCTGCTGGGGCTGGCCCTGAACTTCCTCAGCGCAGACGGCACGTGCAAGGCCGGCATCGAGTTCACCGCACGCACCGTGCTGCGCCTGGGCGTGGCCTTGCTGGGCATGCGCATCACCCTGGAACAGATGGCCGGCCTTGGCTGGAAAGCCGTGGCGCTGGTGGTGATCCTGGTGGTTGTGACCATCAGTGTGTCGATGGTGGCGGCCAAGGCCCTGGGCTTCCAGCGCCTGTTCGGCATGCTCACCGGCGGCGCCACGGCGATCTGCGGTGCTTCGGCGGCGCTGGCGCTGGCCGCCGCATTGCCCAGCCACCCGCAGAAGGAACGCGCCACGCTGTTCACCGTGATCGGGGTGTCGGCGCTGTCGACCCTGGCGATGATCCTCTACCCGATGATCGCCAATGCCCTGGGCCTGTCGCCGCAAACGGCCGGGGTGTTCCTTGGCGCCACCATCCATGATGTGGCGCAAGTGGTGGGGGCGGGCTACAGCATGTCCACCGAAACCGGCGACACCGCCACGGTGGTCAAGCTGATGCGCGTGGCCATGCTGGTCCCGGTGATCGTCGTCGCGGCCATGATCGGCCGTCGCCAGGGCATCGACAGCAGCGGCAAGCGCCCGCCGTTGCTGCCGTGGTTCGCGGTCGGCTTCCTGCTCCTGGCCTGCGTCAACAGCACCGGCTGGGTGCCGCTGGTGGTGCAGGGCAGCATCAACGAGCTGTCGCGCTGGTGCCTGGTGGTGTCGATCGCCGCCCTCGGCATGAAGACCCAGCTCAAGGAACTGGCCGCCGTGGGCATCAAGCCGATCCTGCTGATGGTGGGCGAAACGGTGTTCCTGGTGCTGCTGGTGCTGGGGTTGCTGCGCTTCGGCCTGTAACCCGCAGGCCCAGGGCCGTCAGCGGGCGCTGACGGCAGCCTGGGCAGCGCTGCGACTGCGGCTGCGTTTGGGTTGCGTGTGCGGTTCATGCTGCGCGCGCCAGGCCGCGGGTGGTTGGCCGAACTGGCTGATGAACCAGCGGGTGAACGAGCTGTGCATGGAATAGCCGAGCATGTCGGCGATGCGCCCCAGTGAGTAGCCGGGGCTTGCCAGGTAGCGCACCACCAGGTCGCGGCGCACGCCGTTGACCAGCTCGCTGAAGGTCGCACCTTCTTCTTCCAGGCGCCGCTGCAGGGTGCGCACGTTCATGCCCTGGGTCTGGGCGATGTGTTCGATGGTGGCGCGGCCCATGGGCATCAGCAGGAAGATCGCCTTGCGCACTTCCAGCGTCAGCGACGGCAGGTTCTCATCCTGCAGCACCCCCACATAACGCTGCGCCAGGCGCGCCATGCCTTCGTTGGCCTGGGGGTTGGTGGTGTCAAGGTCGGACGCTGAGCAGACGATGCCGTTGAAGTCGCTGTTGAACTCCAGCTTGCAGCCGAAGATGCGCCGGTGGATCGCCAGGTTGGCGGGGGCGGCGTGGGTGAAGTTGGCGCTGATCGGGTGCCAGTGCGGCCCCAGCAGCACCGAGCAGAAGCGGTGCATCACGCCGATGGCCATCTCGGTGGCCTGGCGGCTGTGCATCGGCTGGTCGGTGATGACCTCCTCGCGGATGATCACGGTCTTGCCGATTTCTTCGATGTGGATGGCCAACGCGTTGTTGAGCACGTGGCGGTACTGCACGATCACCTGCAGGGCATCGCGCAGCGAGTGCTGATGGTTGATCAGCAGGCTGACCTCGCCGAAGTCCGACAACTGGCGCAGTTCGGCCATCCGCAGGCCGAAGGCTTCGCAGCCGCTCAGCCGCGCCGACTCCTCCAGCACGCTGATGGCAGCGGCCACGGGGATGCGTTGATCAGGGGTTTCCAGCAGCGATGCACTGAGGCCGGCCTGGGCCAGCAAACCATGGCCGTTGAGGCCCAGATGGCGTGAAACTTCGAGGTAATTGGTCAAGGTTGCAGCACGGGCGAGCACGGACATTTTATTGTTTTCCACGTGATCTTGATGAGCTCCCGCTGCGCTGGCGGGAAGCTTCTTATAGCGGTTGTGTCGTCAGATGAAAAGCCATTTCCGAGCGGTGGAGCCCGCTTGCGGCGTGCCATGGCTGCCGTGTCATCAACTGAAAAGTACGTGACGCGCAATGTAAAGCGTCTGGCAGGGGGACTCTTTACTCTGGCCTCAAGCAGTCGGCAATCGACCGAGCTGACCAGAGCAAGGGCCCTGACGTGGAAAAACTGCAAACCACCGCAACCGTGCTGATCGTGCCCGGCTTGCGCGACCATGTACCCGAACATTGGCAAACCCTGTTGCAAGCGCGCCTGGGCAAGGTGCGCTCGGTACCCCCGCTGGAAACCGACAAGCTCAGCTGCAGCGCCCGGGTCGACGCGATCGAGCGCGAACTGGCCAGCATCGATGGCCCGGTGATCCTGGTGGCGCACAGCGCCGGTGTGCTGATGGTGGCGCACTGGGCCGCCCGTTACCAACGCCCGATCAAGGGCGCCTTGCTGGCCGCGCCACCTGACCTGGAAACCGAATGGCCGGCCAATTACCCCACCCCTGACAGCCTGCGCGCCAATGGCTGGGCACCGCTGCCGAACGCTCGCCTGCCATTCCCGAGCATCGTGGCCGCCAGCAGCAACGACCACCTGGCGAGCTTCGAAGCGGTCGCCCGCATGGCCGATGAGTGGGGCAGCGAGCTGCTCGAACTCGGCGCCGTCGGCCACCTCAACCCGGCGTCGGGCTTTGGCCCATGGCCACAAGCCGAGGCATTGATCCGCCAACTCGATCGCTGAATCGCGCGGGGCACGCGCATTCAAGGGCAGGCCAGCAACCGCTCGTTGCTGGCACCTTGCACATCCCAAGCAGAGACATCGCATGAACAACAATAAGAACGTTCTCTTCTGCCTTAACCGCCACAAACTGATGGCCACGCTGTTGCTGGTCGCCGGCACCCCGGCTGCCCAGGCATTCCAGCTTGACCTCGCCGACCCCGACTGGAACGTGCGCTTCGACAACACCGCCAAGCTCAGCTACGGCCAGCGGGTCGAGGGAGAAAACGCCAAGATCGCGCGCACCGCCAACCTCAACGACGGTGACAAGAACTTCAGCGTCGGCAGCGCGGTGACCCAGCGGCTCGACCTGCTGACCGAGCTGGACGTGGTGTACCAGGGCAACATGGGCATGCGCGTGAGTGCCGCCAGCTGGTACGACCACGCCTATGACGACGTGGGTTCCAATTCCAACCCGTTCCCGGGCCAGGCGGGCAATGCCGGCAACCTGGTCCTGGCGCGCCCGGCCGGAAGCCTGCCGGCGGGCACCGTGCTGCAGGGCGGGCCGTCCAGGCGCCATGGCCTGAGCAGTTACTCCGACCGTTACTACAACGGCCCGTCTGGCGAATTCCTCGATGCCTTCGTGTTCTACAACACCGAAGTCGGCGACGAATCGATGGTGAGCGGCAAGCTAGGCTGGCACTCGGTGTACTGGGGCGAGACGCTGTTCAACGCCGCCAACGGCATCAACTATGGCCAGTCGGCCCTGGACCTGGCCAAGCTGTACAACGTGCCCGGCACCGAAACCAAAGAGCTGTTCCTGCCGCGCAAGCAGCTGTCGCTGAGCTACACGGTCAACCCCGAGCTGACCCTGGCGGCGCAGTACTTTCTTGAATTCGACAACTCGCGCCTGCCTGAAGGGGGCACCTACATGGGTGCCTACGACATGCTGGGCGACGGCGCCGACATCTTCTGGCTGCCAGTACCCAACGCGGTCGGCGGTGCCGGTGCCTTCTATGGCGCTCCCCGCGGGCATGACATCCGCCCGCGCAACGCCGGCGACTTCGGCGTGATGGCCAAGTGGAGCCCGGAATGGCTCGACGGCACCCTGGGCTTCTACTACCGCAACACCTCCGACCCGACTCCGGCGGTGCTGATCAACGCCCCCAACCTGCACAAGGGCAGCCTGGAAGGCACCAGCTACATGACGGCCTACGCCGACGACATCGATATCTACGGCATCAGCCTGGCCAAGAACATCGGCCCGGTCAGCGTCGGGCTGGACGTCAACTACCGCGAGAACATGCCGCTGATCAGCAACTTCACCACCATCAACGGGCCGCTGTACGACGCCCTGGCCGGCACCGCCGGCGGTACCAACCTGATCGGTGAAGTGCCAGGCCACGGTGAAACCGGGTTGGCCCGCGGCAAGACCTTCCACGTGGTACTCAACGGCCTGGTGTCGTTCGGCGCCACGCCGCTGTGGAACGCCTCGTCGCTGGCCGTGGAGGGCGCCATGACCCACCTGGTCAGCGTCGACAAGGGCGAGCAGACCTTCAAGGGCGACTCCAGCTACGAAGGCGTCGACAAGGTCACCACCAACGCCTACACCCTGGCGGTCAACTTCACCCCGACCTGGTTCCAGGCGCTGCCGGGGGTCGATATCACCCTGCCGCTGTCCTACAACGTCGGCCTCAAGGGCAACTCGGCGGTGCAGCTGGGCGGCAACGAAGACTCCGGCAGCTACTCGATCGGCATCGCCGCCGACGTCTACCAGAAGTACAAGTTCGACCTGAAGTACGTCGACTCCTTCGGCAAGTTCGATACCTGCGAAACCGGTACCGACAACAACACCCCCGGCACCAACGGGCGCTACCAGTGCATCCCCGGGCAGATCACTTCGCAGGCCGGCCTGGCGCCACTGCTGAAGGACCGCGGCATGGTCACTGCCTCGTTCAAGACCACCTTCTGAAGCTCCCTGGAACAACAACAAGTCCTATAACAACAAGCGGAGAAACGTGATGAAGTATCTCAACAGCCTGCTGTCGGCCTCGCTTGCGGTCGTGATTGCCGGTAATGCCCATGCCGCCGCCCCGGCGCAGGAAGTCGCCCGGCTGGGCAAGGACCTGACCCTGGTCGGTGCCGAAAAGGCGGCCAGCGCCGACGGCTCGATCCCGGCCTACCAGGGCGGCCTGAATACCCCGCCTGCCGGGTTCAAGCAGGGCGATACCCTGCGCCCGGACCCTTACGCTGCAGAGAAGCCGCTGCTGGTGATCGATGGCAAGAACGTCGACCAGTACAAGGATTCGCTGACCGCGACCACCGTGGAGCTGGCCAAGCGTTTCCCGACCTTCCACCTCGACGTGTACCCGAGCCACCGCACGGCGGCGTTGCCCCAGGCGCTGCTCGACAACACCCTGAAGAATGCCGCCAATGCCAAGTCCCTGCAGGACGGCATGGCCATCGAGAATGTGCTGCCGGGCGTACCGTTCCCGATCCCGCAGTCGGGTGCCGAGGCCATGTGGAACCACCTGCTGCGCTACCAGGGTGTGGCGCAGAAGGCCAAGTACGACTCCTGGAACGTCGACTCCGCCGGCGTCGCGGCCCTGGCCACCACGGGCCTTGCGTACAACGCCTATCCGATCTACGAAGACCTGAACAAGGTCATCGAGCCCAAGGACATCTACTTCCAGACCAAGCTGTACTTCGAAGGCCCGGCGCGCCGGGCCGGTGAGTCGATGATGCTCAAGGACGCCGCCAACCCGCTGGTGCAGGAGCGCCGCGCCTGGCAGTACCTGCCAGGGCAGCGCCGGGTGAAGCTGGCGCCGAACCTGGCCTACGACACGCCAAACCCTGGCACCGCGGGCTCGGGCACGTTCGACGACATCTACGTGTTCAACGGTGCGCTGGACCGCTATGACTGGCACCTGGTCGGCAAGAAGGACATGTACGTGCCGTACAACACCTACAAGCTGACCTACATCCACGACCCGAAAACCCTGACCACGCCCAATCACCTGGCGCCTGACCAGGTGCGCTGGGAGAAGCACCGCGTGTGGGTGGTGGAGGGCACCCTCAAGGGCAATGCCCGGCACATCTATGCCAAGCGCCGCTTCTACCTCGACGAGGACAGCTGGGTGGCCCTGGCCTCCGACCAGTACGACGCCCGTGGCCAGCTGTACCGCGGCTCGTTCGCCTTCTTCACCCAGAGCTACGACGTGCAGACGCCCAACAGCAACCCGCACGTGGTCTACGACCTGGTCGGCAGCACCTACAACGTCAACGGCCTGATCGGCCCACATGGCGGTATCGAGTACATCGCCCCTCTGTCCAAGGCGCAGTGGTCGCCGGAAGCCCTGGCCGGCGCCGGTATTCGCTGACCCCGACGACCCGTCTGGCGGTGGTCCGCGCGTGGCCGCCGTCAAGCTTTGCAGAGGATGTGGCATGGCTTCTTTGAACAAGTATGCGCCGTGGGCGCTGGCAATCACGCTCGCCCTGGGCGGCACCGGCGGAGTGGCCCGGGCGGCCTATGTCGATGTGCTCGACTTGCCGGCCAGGCCCAGCGCGCTGGCAGTGCACAGCGCCCTGCGCGATGTGGCGCGGGCCGGCGAACGGCTGGTCGCGGTGGGCGCTCGTGGCCACATCGTGTATTCCGATAACCAGGGCCAGGACTGGCACCAGGCCAACGTGCCGGTGAGTGCCGACCTCAATGCCCTGGCTTTCCCCACCCCCGAGGACGGCTGGGCGGTGGGCAACGACGGGGTGATCCTGCACAGCCGCGACGGCGGTGTGAACTGGGCCGTGCAGCTCGATGGCCGGAAGATCGGCGCCCTGGTAGCGGCCCATTACCAGGCCCTGGCCAAGGCCCACCCGGATGACGAGCAATGGGCGCAGTTCGCTGCCGAAGGCCAGCGCCTGGAAGAAGAGGGCGCCGACAAGCCGTTCCTCGGCGTGTGCTTCATCGACGCCAGGCACGGCTACGCGGTGGGCGTGTTCAACCTGATCCTGCGCACCGACGACGGCGGCGCAAGCTGGGTGCCGATGCAGGACCGCACCGACAACCCGCAAGGCTTGCACCTCAATGCCATCCGTGCGGTCGGTGATGACCTCTACGTGGCCGGCGAGCAAGGCTTGCTGCTCAAGTGGAATGCCCAGCAGCAACGCTTCGTCGCCTTGCCCAGCCCTTACCAGGGCACCTGGTTCGGCATTCTCGGCAAGCCCGGCGAAGTGCTCGCCTATGGCCTGCGCGGCCATCTGGCCCGCAGCCTCGATGGCGGCCAGAGCTGGACCAAGGTGGACACCGGGCTGGGCCAGAGCATCACCGCCGCCACCCTCGACAACAGCGGCGACTACTGGCTGTTCAGCCAGGCCGGGCATGTGCTGCGCAGCCACGACGGCGGGCTGAGTTTCGCCCTGCAAGCGCAGGTGCCGCTGGCACCGGTGGCCGGCGCTTTGCAGACCCATGGCAACGGCACCGTGCTGGTGGGTGAACGCGGCGTGCGCGTGCTGCCTGCCCGCCAAGACCCACAATAATTCCAAGAGAGCCCCGTGATGGCCAACATCAAGCAAGACACCATGCCGGTGATCCGCGACCTGCGGGATTTCGATCGACGCTCCGGCAACCTGCTGGAACGCATGGTCTTCAACTATCGCCCGCTGTTCATGCTGTTCATGGTGCTGGCCACGCTGGTGCTCGGCTATGTGGCGGTCACCCGCCTGGAACTGCGCCCCAGCTTCGAGAAGATGATTCCGCAGAGCCAGCCCTACATCCAGAACTACCTGGACAACCGCAAGTCGCTGCGTGGCCTGGGCAACTCGGTGCGGGTGGTGGTGGAGAACACCCAGGGCGACATCTTCGACCCCGAATACCTGGACGTGCTGAAAAAGATCAACGACGAGCTGTTCCTCGCCCAGGGCGTCGACCGTGCCTGGATGAAGTCTTTATGGAGCCCGGGCGTGCGCTGGACCGAGGTCACCGAAGAAGGCTTCCAGGGCGGCGCGGTGATGCCCGATGACTATCAGGGCAAGCCGGCCGACATCGAGCAGTTGCGCCAGAACATCAACCGTGCCGGCATCGTCGGCAGCCTGGTGGCGACCGATTTCAAGTCGAGCATGCTGGTGGTGCCGCTGCTCGACCACGACCTGGCCACCGGGCGCGGCATCGACTACCGGCAGTTCTCGCAGATGCTCGAGCAGCAGTTGCGTGACAAGTACGAGTACGGCGGTGACAGCAAGGCGCGGGCGTCCGGCAAGGAAGGCGAGGGCAAGTACAAGGTGCGGGTGATCGGCTTTGCCAAGCTGATGGGCGACCTGATCGAGGGCCTGATCCAGGTGATGATGTTCTTCGCCCTGGCCGTGGCCACCTCGCTGGTGATCATCTTCCTGTACACCCGCTGCGTGCGCAGTACGCTGCTGGTGGTGTTCTGCTCGCTGGCGGCCGTGGTGTGGCAGTTGGGCATCGTCGGCTGGTTGGGCTATGCCATCGACCCGTACTCGATCCTGGTGCCGTTCCTGATCTTCGCCATCGGCGTGTCCCACGCGGCGCAGAAGATGAACGGCATCATGCAGGACATCGGCCGGGGCACCCACAAGCTGGTGGCGGCGCGCTACACCTTCCGCCGTCTGTTCGTGGCCGGGGTCACCGCGCTGCTGGCGGACGCCGTGGGCTTTGCCGTGCTGATGCTGATCGACATTCCGGTGATCAAGGACCTGGCGATCACCGCCAGCATCGGCGTGGCGGTGCTGATCTTCACCTCGTTGCTGTTGATTCCGGTTGCGCTGTCCTACGTGGGCGTCGGCCGCAAGGCGGCTGAACGGGCCCTGCGCATCGACCGCCGCGCCGCCGAGCACCGGGGCTTCGGCAAGCTGTGGGATGCGCTCGACCGCTTCACCACGCGCAAGTGGGCCACCGGCGCGCTGCTGGTCGCCACGCTGATGGGCGTGGGCGGCTTCTGGGTGAGCCTGCAACTGAAGATCGGTGACCTCGACAGTGGTGCGCCGGAGCTGCGCGCCGATTCGCGCTACAACCGCGACAACGCCTACATCACCAGCCACTATGCGCTGTCCAGCGACCTGTTCGCGGTGATGGTCAAGACCCCGGCGGAAGGCTGCCTGAGCTACAACACGCTGATTCTCGCCGACCGCCTGGCGTGGGAGCTGCAGCAGTACCCGGGGGTGCAGACCACGGTGTCGCTGGTCAACGCCGTGCGCCAGATCACCGCTGGTTCCTTCGAAGGCAACCCGAAGATGAACAGCCTGCAGCGCAACCAGGACATGCTCAACTACGCCGCCCAGCAGGCCTCGGTCAACGCCCCCGAGCTGTTCAACAACGACTGCTCGATGATGCCGGTGATCGCCTACCTCAAGGACCACAAGGCCCAGACCCTGGATGACGTGGTGGCCATCGCCGACCGCTTCGCCCGCGACAACAGCAGCCCCGACCGCCAGTTCCTGCTGGCCGCCGGCAGCGCCGGCATCGAGGCGGCGACCAATATCGTCGTGCGCGACGCCAACCGCACCATGCTGCTGTTCGTCTACCTGGCGGTCACGCTGTTCTGCCTGGTGACCTTCCGCAGCTGGCGCGCGACCCTGGTGGCGCTGCTGCCACTGGTGCTGACCTCGGTGCTGTGCGAGGCGTTGATGGTGGCGATGGGCATTGGCGTGAAAGTGGCCACCTTGCCGGTCATCGCCTTGGGGGTCGGCATTGGCGTGGACTACGCGCTGTACCTGCTCAGCGTGCAGCTGCACTACCAGCGCCAGGGCCGCACCCTGGGCGAGGCCTACCAGAACGCCGTGGCCTTCACGGGCCGGGTGGTCGGCCTGGTGGGCATCACCCTGGCCGCCGGTGTGGTCGGCTGGGCCTGGTCGCCGATCAAGTTCCAGGCCGACATGGGCATCCTGCTGACCTTCATGTTCCTCTGGAACATGCTCGGTGCGCTGCTGCTGATCCCGGCGCTGTCGCACTTCCTGCTGCCCGACAAGCGCTTTGTCGCGGCCGCCCCCACGCCTTGCGAGGCCCAACCGCAACCCTGTGACAACGCCCAGGTACCGCGCGCGCAAGCGCAGGTGCAGGCGTAGCCGGCAGGTCTACTCGTCGAATCGAACACGGAAATCGGACACAACGTCATGGCCAAGACAAAAATAATGCCGCCGGCACCCGGCGCCTATGCCTACCCCTTGCTGATCAAGCGCCTGTTGATGTCGGGCGTGCGGCACCAGCCGGACCAGGAGATCGTCTACGCCGACAAGCTGCGCTACACCTACCGCGAGCTCGACCAGCGCGTGCGGCGGCTGGCCAACGTGCTGCGCGCGGCCGGGGTTCAGGCCGGCGACACCGTGGCGCTGCTGGACTGGGACAGCCACCGTTCGCTGGAATGCTTCTTCGCCGTGCCGATGCTCGGTGCGGTGCTGCACACGGTGAACATTCGCCTGTCGCCGGAACAGGTGGCCTACACCATGAACCACGCCGAGGATGACCTGGTGCTGGTGCATGACGACTTCGTGCCGCTGCTGGAGCAGGTCCACGGCCAGCTGGGCACGGTCAAGGGCTACCTGCAGCTCAGCGACGACGAGGCGGTGGCTACCTCGCTGCCGGTACTGGGCGAGTACGAGGCGCTGCTGGCAGCGGCCAGCCCCGAGGCCGAGTTCGAGGACTTCGACGAGCAGTCGGTGGCGACGCTGTTCTACACCACCGGCACCACCGGCAACCCCAAGGGTGTGTACTTCTCGCATCGCCAGCTGGTGCTGCACACCCTGAACCAGCTGGGCACCTTCGCCGCCTACGATACCCAGCCGTTGCTGCGCTCGGGCGATGTGTACATGCCGATCACGCCGATGTTCCACGTGCACGCCTGGGGCGTGCCCTACACGGCCACGGCGCTGGGGATCAAGCAGGTGTATCCGGGCCGCTACGAGGCGGACAAGCTGGTGCGCCTGTACCGCGACGAAGGGGTGACGTTCTCTCACTGCGTGCCGACCTTGCTGCAGATGATGCTCGACAGCGAGCAGGGCCGGCACGCCGATTTCAGCCGCTGGAAGCTGCTGCTCGGCGGCAGCGCCCTGACCCAGGGCCTGGCGCGTCAGGCCAGCGAGCGCGGCATGCTGATCTTCAGCGGTTACGGCATGTCGGAAACCTGCCCGCTGCTGACCCTGACCCACCTGCGCGACGAACACCTGGCGCTGCCCATGGCCGAGCAGGTGGCGCAGCGGATCAAGACCGGCGCCCCGGTGGCCATGGTCGACCTGCGCATCGTCGATGCCAATGGCCTTGATGTGGCCCACGACGGCGAGTCGCTGGGCGAGATCGTGGTGCGCTCGCCATGGCTGACCCAGGGCTACCTGCACGAGCCCGGCATGGGCGCCGAACTGTGGCAGGACGGCTGGATGCACACCGGTGACATGGGCTCGATCGACCGCCACGGGGTGCTGGAGATCAAGGACCGGATCAAGGACGTGATCAAGACCGGCGGTGAGTGGATCAGCTCCCTCGCGCTGGAAAACCTGATCAGCCTGCACACGGCGGTCAACGCCGTGGCGGTGGTGGGCATTCCCGACGAGCGCTGGGGCGAGCGGCCGATCGCACTGGTGGTCTGCATGCCTGGCGACAGCCTCGACCAGGTGGGGCTCGAAGCGCACCTGAAGCAATTCGTCGACAGTGGCCAGATAAACAAGTGGGCGATCCCGCGGCAGGTGCACTTCGTGGCCGACATCCCCAAGACCAGCGTTGGCAAGATCAACAAGAAGCTGATCCGCGAGATGCACCTGTGAATACAGCGCATACCGCGATTCTGCAGGAAGCACCGGCCCGGCGCTGCGCCGTGGCCGAACAGCCGTCGGTCTGCCTCGACACCCTTTGACAATCACAACAAGGAACACCCGATGAACTTCCTCGATGGCCACCTGTTCACCGAAAACCAGCAGCCGCTGATCATCACCGCAGCACCCTATGCACCGTCCTGGGTACCGTCCGACTTCCCCGAGGACATTCCGGTAACCATGGCCGAGCAGATACAGAAGGCCGTGGACTGCTACAACGCTGGTGCCACGGTGCTCCACCTGCATGTGCGCGAGCTCGATGGCAAGGGCTCCAAGCGCCTGTCCAAGTTCAACGAGCTGATCGCCGGCGTGCGTGAAGCGGTGCCGGAAATGATCATCCAGGTGGGTGGCTCGATCAGCTTCGCGCCGGAAACCGAAGGCGCCGCCGCCAAGTGGCTGAGCGACGACACCCGCCACATGCTCGCCGAGCTCGACCCCAAGCCGGACCAGGTCACGGTGACGGTCAATACCTCGCAGATGAACGTGGTCGAGCACTGGGGCTACCAGGACGTGCGCGGCACCTCGATGGAAGACCCGGCCGTCTATGAGGCCTACAAGGAAATGACCGTGCCGGCGCAGCCGGGCTGGGTCGAGGAGCACGTGCGCCGCCTCAGCGCCGCGGGCATCCAGAGCGCCTTCCAGTGCTACAACCTGAACAGTTTCGAATCGGTCGAGCGCCTGATGCGCCGCGGTATCTACAAAGGCCCGCTGGTGATGAACTGGGTGGCCATCGGCGGCGGCATGGACGTGCCGAACATCTACAGCCTGGCCAACATCCTGCGGGCCGTACCGGACGGCGCGGTGCTCACCGTGGAAAGCTCGATGCGCAACGTGCTGCCGGTCAACATGATGGGCATCGCCATGGGCTTGCACGTGCGCTGCGGCATCGAGGACAACCTGTGGAACCAGGCGCAGACCGAGAAGATGTCCACGGTGCAGCAGATCGAGCAGCTGGTGCGCATCTCGCGCGAGTTCGGCCGGCCGATCGCCACGGCCAAGCAGGCCCGCGAAATCAGCAAGATCGGCGTGTTCTACGACACCGTCGAAGAAAGCCTGGCAGCCAACGGCTTCGCGCCGAACCGCAACGGCGGCCAGCAAGGCTTCCTGCGCAAGACGGCTGAATGCGCGTAAGCCGCGCTGCATGCCCGTGCTGATTCGGGCTGGAGCCCTGTCCCACTACCTTGAGGTGTGCCAGCAGTTCGGGATCGACCCGGTGCCGCTGCTGGCCGAGGTGGGCTTGAACAAGGCCCGGCTACGCTACGCCGAGCACCGCCTGTGCGGCGAGGCTGCGGTGCGCCTGCTGGAAAACACCGCGGCCGCCAGCGGCTGCCAGGCCTTGGGCCTGAGCATGGCAGCGGCGCGGCAGTTTTCCGACCTGGGCGCGGTCAGCCTGCTGTTGTGCCACCAGCGCTCGCTGCGTGATGTCCTGCAGGTGATGCTGCGTTACCGGCACCTGATGAACGCGTCGGTGGCCATCGACCTGGATGAGCAGGGCAGCCGGGTGATCATCCGCCAGGACGTGCTGACCCGCAGCGCCATGCCCAACCGCCAGGCCAACGAACTGGCCATGGGCGTGCTGTTTCGCCTGTGCGTCACCTTGCTCGGCAGGCACTGGCGGCCCTACAGCGTGCACTTCACCCACTCGGCACCGGCCAACCTGCAGCTGCATCGGCGCCTGTTTACCTGCGAGCTGGTGTTTGGCAGCCATTTCAACGGCATTGTCTGCCCCGACGGCAATCTGGAGCTGGGCGCTGGTCGGGCTGACCCGGCAATGGCGCGCAATGCCCAGCGCTACCTGGTGCCACTGCAGCAGGACGGTGGGCCGTCGCTGGTCGAGGCGGTGAGCAAGGCGATCCGCGAGTGGCTACCTGAAGGCCGGGCGTCGATCGAGCATATCGCCCAGCAGCAGGGCATGAACGTGCGAACCCTGCAGCGCCGCCTGGGCGACCAGGGCCAGGTGTTCAGCGCGTTGATCGGCGAAGCCCGCCGCGAACTGGCCCTGCGTTACCTGGGCAATGCGAACTACCCGCTGCAACGCATTGCCGAGTTGCTGGGTTTTTCCGCACCCACGTCCTTTACCCGCTGGTTCATCGGCCAGTTCGGCATCCCGCCGGCCGCCTGGCGCAAAAAAAACGGCAAGCTGCTGGCAGCGTTGCCGTAAAGCAGGCCGGTGCCAACGCACCGGTTGTGCGACCCATCAGTAAGGCTTGTCGCCAACGATGCCGGCGCGATTCATCTTGCGGTGGCAGGGCGGGTAGTCCATGACCGCGTAATGCTGGGTGCTGCGGTTGTCCCAGATGGCAATGCTGTTGGGCTTCCAGCGCCAGCGCACCTGATACTCCGGGATCGTCGCCTGGCTGATCAGGTAGCGCAGCAGCTCGCCGGCACCCGGGCTGAAGTCCTGGCCGAAGCGTACCCGTTCGGGCGTGTGGTAATTGCTGAAGTGGGTGGCAAAGCTGTTGACGAACAGCACTTTCTCGCCGGTTTCCGGATGGGTGCGCACCACCGGGTGCTCGGCATCCGGGTACCGCTCCTTGAGGGCCAGGCGCTTTTCGATCGGCATGGCGGCGCCAAAGCTGGCCTCGATGCTGTGGCGGGCGCGCAGGCCTTCGATCCTGGCCTTGACGTCCGCCGGCAGGCGATCGTAGGCCACCACCATGTTCGCCCACACGGTGTCGCCGCCCACGGGCGGGCACTCAAGGCAGCGCAGCACCGCGCCCATGGACGGGTTCTCGCGCCAGGTGGTGTCGGTGTGCCAGGCGTTCTCGTAGCGGTCTGGCGGGTTTTCTGGCGACTTGTGGATCTGCACCAGGCCAGGGTGGTCCGGGTGGCTGCCGACCACCGGGTGGTCTTCCAGTTCGCCAAAGCGCCGGGCGAACGCCACATGCTCGGCGTGGCTGATGTCCTGGTTGCGCAGGAACAGCACCCGGTGCTTGAGCAGTTGTTGGCGAACCTCGGCGAACAGCCCATCGTCATGGATGACGTCGGCCAGGTTCAGGCCTAGCAGTTCCGCACCGATGGTGCAGGTCAGTTGTTCCACTTGCATGATGTGCCCGCTCTCAGAGTCTGCATTGTTGTTGTAAGCGTTGGGTCACGCTGGAACAGACTGTAGGCCGCAGGTGTAGCGTGCTGCTTCACATCAGGTGACAGGCAGCTGTCTTTTCGTGACAACGGGCCTGGCGTTTCTTATTGATAAAACCGATAGGTGCTATGTCGCGAGTATCAGTTCCATCAAAGAAAATGTGAGCCACGACGTAACCACATGATGGAATCTGTTATGAAAAAGGTCTCTTTCACCGAACGCATGGTCCATGCCGTCGGCTATGAAATCTTCGCCGTGCTGCTGTGTGCGCCCTTGCTCTCGTGGATCATGGGCAAGTCGCTGGCCACGGCCGGTACCCTGGCGGTCACCCTGTCGGTGATCGCGATGATCTGGAACATGGTCTACAACGCACTGGTCGACCGTTTCGTGGCGACGCCGCGCATCCAGTGGAAGGCGCTGGCGCGCTTCGTTCATGGCCTGGGCTTCGAGGCGGGGCTGGTGGTCTGGTGCCTGCCGGTGGCGGCCTGGATGCTGGAGATCTCGCTGCTGCAGGCGTTCATGGTCGAGCTGGGCTTCTTCGTGATCATCCTGCCCTACACCGTGCTGTACAACTGGGCGTTCGACCGGGCCCGGCACTTCATCCTGCAGCGCCGGGCCGTGGCCTGAGGCCTCAGAAGTGCTTGCTGACACCGGCGACCACGGTGGCGCTGCAGACATCGTCGAAGCCATAGTTGCTGGCGCATTCGGCCTGCGACAGGTTGGTATCCATATAGCTGAGGCGCCAGATGAGGCCGAGGAAGTCGCGGGTTAATTTGGCTTCCCATTCACGGTAGGAATCGCGTGACTGGCCGCTCTGTGACCAGTAGCTCGGGTCCTTGAAGTCGGCGCGGCCGTAGCGCAGCTCCAGGCCGACCTCCAGCGGCAGCACCGTGTGGTAGCCCACCCAGGTGTAAAGGCTGTCCTGATCCTTGCCGTACTGTGTCGTGGCGTCCGTGGAGTAGTACGCCGCCAGCTTGAAGCCATGCACATCGAGGATGGCGTACAGCTCTGACTGGTTGTACTGGCTTTCCTTGGGGTAGGTGTACTTGAGGTACCCCAGGTCCAGGTTGGCGTGCTCACTCATTTGCCAGGCCCAGCCACCGTAGTAGTCGACCTCCTGGCGGGTCTTGCTGTCGAAGCCGAAATCGACGTTCGAAGTCCAGGCGCCCAGGTACAGGCCGCTGGCATGGCTGAGCATGACATCGGCCTGTGCGGCCGGATCGCCCTGGGTTTGTGAAATGCCGCGGCTGCGGTAGTCACTGACCGCGGCCAGGTCGATGTCGAGCGCGAAGTCATCGTTGATCGGCAACGCGATGGCGGCGGGGGCGAGCGCGGCGCAGCCGAGTGCGCACACGGCTGCCAGGGTAGCGTGCTTCATGGTCATCCCTATCTTGTGTTGTGGTTGTTGTGGCAGATAGAAAAGGCGGCATGCCGTGCAGGCATGCCGAGGTGCGAGGGCTTAGTGGGGGGCGTAGACCTGTTGGCCGCCGAAGTAGGTGGCCAACACCTGGGTCTCGCCCAGTTGCTGGTCGTTCACCGCGAGCACGTCACGGTCGAGGATGACGAAGTCAGCCTGCTTGCCCGGGCTCAGCGAGCCGATCTGCTGCTCCAGGCCCAGGGCCTTGGCGGCATTGGCGGTGTAGGCATAGAGCATGGTCTGGCGGTCGAGGCGCTCATCGGCATTGAGCACGCCTTGCGCGCCCTTGCGCGTTGACGCCTGGGCGATAGCCAGCCAGGGGCTGGGTGACGACACCGGCCAGTCGCTGGCGCCAGCAATGGTCGCGCCATTTTTCTGCAGCGAATGGGCCGGGTACTGGTAACGGAACGCGGAGGCATCGACGTAGGGTTTGACCATGTCGACGGTGTAGTCGTCGCCGGCGGCCCACAGCAGCTGCATCGAGGCAATCACGTCGAGGGGCTTGAAGCGGGCGAAGTCGTGGAGGTTGACCAGCTGCAGGTGGGTGATCGAGTGATGGATGCCGCTGTTGCCGGCCTTGCGCGCCTGTTCGATGCCGTTGAGTGATTCACGCACCGCACGGTCGCCGATGGCGTGCACATGTACCAGCCAGCCACGCTGGTCGGCGGCGCTGACCAGCTCACCGAAATGTTGCGGGTCGATCAGCAATTCACCCGGTTTGTGTGTGTTGTGGTACGGCTTGAGCAGGGCGGCCGATTGCGCGGGGTACTCCAGCACGCCGTCGGCGAACACCTTGATGCCGGGCAGGGTCAGGTTCGGTACGCCAGCGAACTGCTTGCGCACGTTGTCGATGGTCTGCAGGTCGGCGGGGGTGCTTTTCGGGTTGACCACCAGCAGCGCCGCGACATGCGCGTTCAGCCCGCCCTGTTCGGCGAGCGCCTTGTAGGCCGGCAGCACGCCCACGGTCTGGTCGGTGGGTTTGATATCGAACAGCGCCTCGCCGGGCATGCTGTTGGCGGCCGGGTCCATCCAGGCGGTGATGCCCAGGCTGTTGTTGAACTGCACGGCGGCCTGTGCCCCCTTGAGCAGGGTGGCGGCATCGGCCTTGGGCAGGACGCTGGCGACCCGGTCCCAGCCGGCGTCGACCAGGAAGCCGCTGGGCTGGCCGTCTTCGAAGGTGCCGATGGTGTCTTTTTCCTGCTTGCTCAGGGTGGCCAGCAATGCCTTGTCGATACCGGCGCGCTTGAGCATGGCCGGGTTGGCCCAGGCGGTGTGGTAGTCCTCGCCGATGAACACGATGGGCGTGGAGGCCCACTCGCCTTGGCCGAAGCGCTCGTTCAGCGCCTTGGCCTGGGCCCAGTAGGCCGAGCTGACCCCCAGCACCTGCAGCACATCGCCGTTGCGGGCGCGCCCGTCATCTCGCCATGCGCGCAGGCGGGTTTCGAACTCATCCAGTGGCACCGCCTCGCCGCCCATGTCGGCGCCACTCAGTTGCATGCCACCGAAGATGGCGTGGGAGTGGGTGTCGATCAGGCCCGGGGTGACGCGCTTGCCGTGCAGGTCGATGACTTGGGTCTGTGGGTCCGCGAGTGCCCGCGCCTGGGCGTCGGTGCCCACGGCGACAATCTTGCCGCCTTCGATGGCGATGGCCTGCGCCTGCGGGTTGTTGCGGTCGGCGGTGAAGATCTTGCCGTTGACCAGCACCAGGTCGGCAGCGGCCAATACGTGCCCCGAGGCAAAAGCCACGGCCAGCGCCAGCAAACCAGGTAGACATCTCGACATGTGTAGCCTCTTGTATTTATTGGTGTGCGTCGAGCCTACCCAGCCCGGGCTTGGCATAGAATCGCCAGAACGCTAAAAAGCCTTTTGCCATTCAGGAAAAACCGCATGGATACCTTGGGTGCGATTTCGATGTTCGTCGCCACTGCCGAGCACGGCAGCTTCAGCCGCGCGGCCGAGGCGTTGGGCAAGACGCCTTCGGCCCTGACCAAGGCGGTCACGCACCTGGAGCGCGAGCTGGGCAGCCAGCTGTTCGAGCGCAGCACGCGGCGTATCGTGCTGACCGAAGCGGGCCGGCTGTACCTGGACACCGCCCGGCAGGTGTTGAAGAGCCTGCATGAGGCCGGTGAAGAGATCAGCCAGCTGCAAGGGGTGTCCGGCACCTTGCGCCTGACCGCGCCGCTGGCATTTGGCCGGGCGTTTCTGGCCGACGCCTGTGCCGGTTTCATGCGCGACTACCCACAGATCCAGCTGCGGGTGGAGCTGTCCGACACCTTCGTCGACCTGATCGAAGCCGGTTATGACCTGGCCTTGCGCGAAGGGCACAGCGACCTGCCGGGCCTGATTGCCCGGGTCATCGGCAACAACCGCATCTTTCTCTGTGCCAGCCCCGAGTACCTCGAACGCAACCCGTTGCCGGTGACGGCGCACAGCATCGGCCAGCACCAGTGGCTCAAGTACATTCACCCGGCGCTGGATGCCAAGTTCTGGTGGATGCAGTGCGACGGCGTGCGCATGCGCCTGCCGTATCCGCAGAAGGCGCGGCTGGAAAGCGACAACTACGACTTGCTGCTGCGCAACGCACTGGCCGGCCACGGCATCCTGCACACCCCGGCGTGGAGCGTGCGCCGCTACCTGCAGGAGGGGCGGCTGGTGCGGGTGATGGAGCACTGCGTGATCGAGCCGGATGCATTCGGCGAAGACATCCTCGCGGTCTACCCCAGCCACCGCCGCGCCAGCGGCAAGGTGCTGGCCTTCATCGACTACCTTCAGGGCTACTTGCAGCGGTTGTGAGGCTTGGACCGAGGCTACCGGCGATCGGCGCTTGCAGACAAACGAGCAAGTCGCCGCTGCCTGTGAGAGGATGTCCACCACCCCAGCCAGGACCCCGAACGCAGCCTGATGAAGACACCAAAACGAATCGAACCACTGATCGAAGACGGCCTGGTCGACGAAGTACTACGGCCCTTGATGAGCGGCAAGGAAGCGGCCGTCTACGTGGTGCGCTGCGGTGCCCAGGTACGCTGCGCCAAGGTCTACAAGGAGGCCAACAAGCGCAGCTTCCGCCAGGCCGCTGAATACCAGGAGGGCCGCAAGGTCCGCAACAGCCGCCAGGCCCGGGCCATGGCCAAGGGCAGCAAGTACGGCCGCAAAGAGGCCGAAGACGCCTGGCAGAACGCCGAAGTCGCGGCGCTGTTCCGCCTGGCCAACGCCGGTGTGCGGGTGCCCAAGCCGTATGACTTCCAGGACGGCGTGCTGCTGATGGAACTGGTGACCGACGGCGACGGCGATGCCGCCCCGCGTCTGAACGACGTGCACCTCGAAGCCGAAGAAGCCCGTGAATACCATGCCTTCGTCATTCGCCAGATCGTGCTGATGCTCTGCGCCGGCCTGGTGCATGGCGACCTGTCCGAGTTCAACGTGCTGCTGGGCCCGGACGGCCCGGTGATCATTGACCTGCCGCAGGCGGTGGATGCGGCGGGCAACAACCACGCCTTCAGCATGCTGCACCGTGACGTGGCGAACATGGCGCATTACTTCGGGCGCTTTGCCCCGGAGCTCAAGGCCACCCGCTACGCCGACGAGATGTGGGCGTTGTACGAAGCCGGCGAACTGCGCCCGGACAGCCCGTTGAGCGGGCAGTTCGAGGAAGACGACCATGCCGCCGACGTGGCCGGGGTGATGCGCGAGATCGATGCCACCCTGCGCGATGAAGCCCGCCGCCGTGCGGCGCGGGATGAGGCCGAGCATGGGCCGGCCAAGGCTGAAGAGCCGACTCCGCCGTGGATGCAGTAACGGTCTGAGCGCACTTGTTCTGCCGAGCTTTTCGCTCTTCGGGGCTCCACCATTATCTGGGTAGAGTGGGGCTCTGAAGGAGCTGGCATGCAAATAAAGTGAGCGCCTGTAATACAGGCTTCAAATCTAATGCTTCTGCATATATTCCTACTTTGTAGGTAATAAATTCCTACGCATTAATTCGCCATTTTCGGAATGCTCCTACAGTGGTAATTGTTGTTCGGGGTATTCCTACAGGATAAGTCTGGCTCATGTAGGGCTGTTATCCTACTGTTAGGCGTTAGTATCTACCCTTGTTCAAGTCGCTCATGGGGTGGACTGGTGTCCGATCTATCTGAAGTTTTTGACCATCACGCAAGTGACAGCGGCCTGGCCTGCCTGGTCATGCGGAGTTTTAATGGCTATGCGCTTTTGGGTTTCAGTTGGCTTGGCTAAACCAAGTTGTGTGCCATTAAGTGCTGTTTTCTTGAGGTTCACGAATGCTGAAAACTCATGCGGTTCGATTGTATGTTATTACCTGGCAAACGCTAAGGGTCTGTGCTGGTTTGTTATTGGCGATGCGAGTCATTCTATATGCTGGGTTGATCTACTATGTGTATACAAAACCAGCGCAACTTTATGAGTCTCCTCCAGTTGTCTGCGGGAAAATGGCGGGCGAGGTGTATGAGTTTTCCCGGCTTTATTTCCCTTTTTGGCCGGAGTACGAGGAAAGACCTGCAAAGCGTTCATATTATGTAAAGAAAAATGACTGCGATATTAATATTGCGTCAATTTTCGTTGCGATGAGTTGGCCAGGGCTGGAGCCGGCAGACAATCATCGGATTCATGAGCGGCTTTTGGATAGGGGAGGTTTGTTGGTTGCTGTTACTCCGATTGTGGCCAGTGAAAACGACCTGCGGCAGTGGCGAGGCCAATTGCTGGAGATGCGCTCATTTGGGGAGGCACCAGTTGTTGTATATGACAGTCAGCTAGGTCTCTATCGTGATGTGGGAAACGATTATTCTTGGGGGAGGCGAAACAGAAGAATCTTCTGGGAGGAGGAGCGAGGGGTGGTTACCTCTGTCACTATTTGCAATTGGCAAGCGCGGGAGCCCGATTTTTATGCTTGTGAAATGATGTTTCTAATGAGCGGGATTTTGAAGGTGCAAGTTACGATGTCGCCGGAAAGATTTGTGCAATGGCACGAGGTTAGGCGTGCGATCGAAGCGTTTCTTGTCAGTAGCAAGAAAGCTGGGTGATGTGTGGGTGATTAAGGAGGTTTCCGCCCCGGAAGCAACCAGTACTAAGCTGTTTGCCGAGGCGCCCTCACAGCGCTGGGAATCGACTATTGCCGTCGCAGCATGACCCAGCTCACGCGCAGGGCGGTACAAAATCATTGCGCTGGTAGAACCGCTCCAGCTCATGTGCCGCCGGCTCCTCACCGGTAAAGATGCGCAGGTACTCCGGTATGAAGCGCATGCGGTATTCCAGCGGCTCGACGGTCTTCATGCTGATGTAGCCGATCTGCGCCAGGTAGATCGAACGGGCGCGGGTGGCGGCGGCGTCTTCGCTGAAGCCGAAGCGGTCGAACATCTCCTTCAGCGCCGCCATGCGCAGGTTGTCGGCCTGCTTGATTTCCTCGGCTACCTGCTCCGATTGCAGCGCCCAGCTGCGCATGGCGAATTCGCACTGCGAGTCGAACAGCTCGCTGTTCAGCCAGCAGTCGAACACGTTGAGGATCGCCTCGGTGATCGACGCCGCGTAGGCCTGGGCATGGCTCACCAGGTTGCGGGTGTTCTTGTTCTTCCACTGCTCGATCAGCGCCGCGAGCAAGGCTTCGCGGTCTTCGAAGTACCAGTAGAAACTGGTGCGGGCGAGGTTGAGTTTCTTGGCCAGCGGCAGCACGCGCACGGCATCCACCCCCGACTCCTTGAGGGTTTCGAAGGCCGCGTTGAGCCAGCTCTCGATCGAGCCGCGAGTGGCGGTTTCCGGGTGGTTCGAGGTCATGTTCATGGGCGCATTGTTCCGTATCCATCGGGGCCTGGCAAGGTCAATGTACACCACTGTCGAATTTATTGACACTGGTGTACATGGGGTCTAATGTCGATTTTGCCTGATGCCCTGAACGCGAGAACAATCATGTCAAATGACCCGTTGCTTCAGCCGTACCAACTCAAGCACCTCACCCTGCGCAACCGCATCATCACTACCTCCCACGAGCCCGCCTACCCCGAAGACGGCATGCCCAAGCAGCTGTACCGCGCCTACCACGTGGAGCGCGCCAAGGCCGGGGTGGCCATGACCATGACGGCCGGTTCTGCGGCCATCTCCCGCGACAGCCCGCCGGTGTTCAACAACGTGCTGGCCTACAAGGACGAGGTGGTCGGCTGGATGAAGGACCTCACCGACGAATGCCACGAGCACGGCGCGGCGGTGATGATCCAGCTCACCCATCTGGGCCGCCGTACCCGTTGGGACAAGGGCGACTGGCTGCCGGTGGTGTCGCCGTCGCACAACCAGGAACCGGCGCACCGGGCCTTCCCCAAGCGTTTGGAAATCTGGGACATCGAGCGCATCGTCAAGGATTACGCCGATGCCGCCGAACGCATGCAGGCCGCCGGGCTCGACGGCATCGAGCTGCAGGCCTACGGCCACCTGATGGACCAGTTCTGGTCGCCGCTGACCAACGAACTGCAGAACGTCTACGGTGGCTCGCTGGAAAACCGCCTGCGCTTCACCTTCGAGGTGCTCACGGCCATCCGCAAGCGGGTTGGTAGTGAGTTCATCGTCGGCATCCGCTACACCGGCGATGAAGTGCTGGCCGGCGGGCTGACGAAAGCGGAGGGCCTGCAGATCTCCCAGCTGCTGAAGAACAGCGGCATGATCGACTTCCTCAACGTGATCCGCGGCAACATCGCCACCGACGCCGGCCTGACCGACATCATCCCGATCCAGGGCATGCGCAACGCGCCGCACCTGGACTTCGCCGGCGAGATCCGTTCGCTGACCGGTTTCCCGACCTTCCACGCGGCGAAGATCCCGGATGTGGCCACTGCGCGCCATGCCATCGCCAGCGGCAAGGTGGACATGGTCGGCATGACCCGTGCGCACATGACCGACCCGCACATCGTGCGCAAGATCATCGAAGGCCGCGAAGACGATATTCGCCCCTGCGTCGGCGCCAACTATTGCCTCGACCGCATCTACCACGGCGGTTCCGCCTACTGCATCCACAACGCCGCCACCGGCCGCGAAACCACCATGCCGCACCAGATTCCCAAGGCCGGGCGCAAGCGCAAGGTCGTCATCGTCGGAGCCGGCCCTGCAGGCCTGGAGGCCGCGCGGGTGGCGGGCGAGCGCGGCCATGAAGTGGTGGTGTACGAGGTGGCCGACAAGGCTGGCGGGCAGATCCGCCTGACCGCGCAGTCGGAGCGGCGCAAGGAGATGATCAGCATCATCGACTGGCGCCTGGCCCAGTGCGAGCGCCTGGGCGTGACCTTCCACTACAACGTCTGGGCCGACAGCCAGATCATCCTCGACGAAGCCCCCGACGTGGTCATCGTCGCCACCGGCGGCCTGCCGCACACCGAGGTGATGGAGCAGGGCAATGACCTGGTGGTGTCGAGCTGGGACATCATCTCGGGTGACGTCAAACCCGGGCGCAATGTGCTGGTGTACGACGACGCCGGCGACCACGCCGCGTTGCAGGCCGCCGAGTTCATCGCCCAGAGCGGCGCGCGCACCGAGATCATGACCCCCGACCGCACTTTCTCGCCCGAGGTCATGGGCATGAACCTGGTGCCCTACATGCGCGCCCTGCAGCAACTGGACACCACCTTCACCGTGACCTGGCGCCTGAAAGCGGTGAGCAGAACCGCCGACGGCCTGCTGGCAACCATCGGCACCGACTACAGCGAGCTGCGCCAGACCCGGCTGGTCGACCAGGTGGTGGTCAACCACGGCACCCGGCCGCTGGACGACCTGTACTTCCAGCTGTGCCCGCTGTCGAGCAACGAAGGCGCGGTGGAGTACCTGGACCTGATCGCCGGCCGCCCGCAGGCCGTGGCCCGCCGTGACGATGGCCGCTTCCAGCTGTTTCGCATCGGCGACGCGGTGGCCTCGCGCAACACCCATGCCGCCATCTATGACGCGCTGCGCCTGGTCAAGGACCTCTGAACCACGCGCCACAACAACCATAAGAACAGCAGCACCCGTTTCGCGCTTCCTTGTTACTGCCCTGGCTCCAACAACGACAACGATATCCAGTGGAGAGTGTAACCATGCACATCGGTACCCGACCGAGCCCCGCGCCATCCCTGCAGTTTCGTGACGACGTCAGCGTAACCGGCCATGCCCTGGCCCCGGTGGACAGCGAGCTGCTCGCCGCCCAGGCCGCGATCGACCGCAAGGCCCTGCGCCACTACCGCCTGGAGCGCATCCGCCAGCAGCTGCGCGCCCATGACTACGGCGGCATCCTGCTCGCCGACCCGATCAACATCCGCTACGCCACCGACACCAACAACCTCGGCCTGTGGGTCATGCATTCACCCAGCCGCTATGTGTTCGTACCCACCGAGGGCCCGGTGGTGCTGTTCGAGTTCACCAGCAGCCGGCACAACAGCGAGCACGTCGAGACCATCGACGAGATCCGCCCGGCGCTGCCCTGGCTGTACTTCCTGGCCGGCCCGCGGGTCGACGAAAAAGCCGCGTTGTGGGCGGCCGAAGTGGCCGAGCTGATGGTCCGCCACAGCGGTGGCAACCGTCGCCTGGCCGTGGACCGCTGCGATCCGTGGGGCGCCGAGAAGCTCAAGGCCAAGGGCATCGAGCTGTTCGATGCGCAACCGCTGATGGAGCAGGCGCGGCTGATCAAGTCGGTTGAAGAGGTCGCCAGTCACCGGGTGTCGATGGCGGTCTGCGACCTGGCCATCGCCCGCATGCGCGCCAGCCTGCAGCCGGGCATTACCGAAAACCAGCTGTGGAGCATCCTCCATGGCACCAACGTCGCCCAGGGCGGCGAGTGGGCCGAAAGCCGCCTGCTCAGCTCGGGCCCGCGCACAAATCCATGGTTCCAGGACGCTACCGACAAGGTCATCGAGGCCGGCGAGATGGTCTGCTTCGACACCGACATGGTCGGCCCCGGTGGCTACCTGTCGGACATCTCGCGCAGCTTCGTCTGCCCCGGCAAACCGGTGACGGCGGCCCAGCGCGAACTGCTCGACATCGCCAGCCAGCAGATCAGCCACAACATCGAGCTGCTGCGCCCGGGCCTGTCGTTCCGCGAGTTCGCCGAGCGCTGCTGGCCGGTGCCGCGCCAGTTCGAGCACAACCGCTACATGATGATGCTGCATGGCGTCGGCCTGGTCGACGAGTACCCCAGCGTGGCCTACGCCGTGGACTTCGCCGAGTGGGGCTATGACGGGCTGTTCCAGGAAAACATGGTGGTTTCGGTGGAAAGCTACATCGGCGAACGCGGCGGGCGTGAAGGCGTGAAGCTGGAAGAACAGGTGCTGATCACCGCCCAGGGCGCGGTCAAGCTGTCGAGCACGCCCCTGGTCGATGACCAGCGGTCTTGAGCGGAGGGCCTGCCCATGAACCCGATGAGCGTTCCGCTGCGCCAGGTGCCACCCATGCCTGAGCCCAAGCCGGCATTCCTGCGCCTGGAGTCGATCCACAAGCAGTTCGGCCCCTATGAGGTGCTGCACGACGTCAATTTCGAGATGCGCAAGGGCGAGGTGGTGGCCATCATCGGCCCCAGCGGCTCGGGCAAGAGCACCTTGCTGCGCTGCATCAACCAGCTGGAGCCGCCGACCCGCGGGTGCATCCGCCTCGACGAGCTGGACATCGACGCCGCCACGCCACTGGCGCGCGCCGACCTGCTGAAGCTGCGCCGGCGCATCGGCATGGTGTTCCAGTCGTTCAACCTGTTCCCGCACATGACCGTGCTGCGCAACGTGAGCCTGGCGCAGGTGCGCACCCTTGGCCGCAGCCAGCGCGAGGCCGATGCGCGCTCGCTGCAGTTGCTGGAGCGGGTGGGCCTGGCCGACAAGGCCGGGCACTACCCGGCGCGCTGTTCCGGTGGCCAGCAGCAGCGTATCGCCATCGCCCGGGCACTGGCGCTGGAGCCCGAACTGATGCTGTTCGACGAGCCGACCTCGGCGCTGGACCCGGAGCTGGGTCTGGAAGTGCTGGCAGTCATGAAGGAGCTGGCTGCCGAAGGCATGTCGATGATCGTCGTCACCCACGAGATGCACTTTGCCGAGACGGTCTCCGACCGGGTGGTGGTGATGGCCGACGGGCGCATCCTCGAACAGGGCCCGAGTGCCCGGGTGATGCGCCAGCCACAACATGAGCGGGTGGTGAAGTTTCTCCAGGCCGTGAGGGACCGCTGATGAACGACATTCTCTCGATGTTGCTCACGGGCGTGCCGTGGACCCTGGGGGTGACCCTGTGTGCGTTCGCCACCGGGGTAGTGCTGGGTTTTCCGCTGTGCGCACTGCGCATGGCCCGCTCACGGGGGTTGGCGGCGCTGGGTGCGGCCATCGTGCTGACCTTGCGCTCGATCCCGCCGATCGTCTGGCTGTTCTTCATCTTCTTCGGCATTGGCGGTGGTTATCTCACCCTGTCGCCGTTCGTCGCGGCGGTGGTGGGCCTGGGCCTGATCACCGCCGCGCAGATGGCCGAGGTGTATCGCGGCGCCTTTGCGGCGATCCCCGATGGCCAGTACGAAGCGGCCCATGTGCTCAACCTGTCGCCACCGCAACGCTTCTTCGATGTGGTGTTGCCGCAACTGACGCGCATCTCCATCCCGACGGCGGCCACCTATGCCATCGGCCTGCTCAAGGATTCGGCGGTGGCGTCGACCCTGGGTGTGGCGGACATCAGCTTCCAGGCGTACCAGGTGTCGCAGCAGACCTTCCAGGGCTTGGGTGTGTATAGCGCTGCCGCGCTGGTGTACCTGGTGCTCAGCGTGCCGGTGGCGCTGGCCTCGCGCTGGGTGTCGGCGAGCTTGCAACGGAGGATCAGCCAATGAATGAGATGCTGAGCCAATGGGCCGAATGGTTCCCGGAACTGTGGAAGGGCTTTGTGCTGTCGTTGCAGGTGACCGCCATCAGCCTGGTGCTCGGCGTGTGCCTCGGCCTGCTGCTGGCCCTGGGCGTGAGCGCGAAGGGCAGGGCGGTGCGCTACCCGGCGCTGGTGATCGTGGAGCTGGGGCGCGGTGCGCCGGCCTTGATCCTGTTGCAGTACTTCTACTTCGGCCTGCCGTCGGTGAACCTGACCCTGAGCTCGTTCTGGGCGGCCGTGCTGGCGCTGGCCTACTGCACGGCGGCCTATACCAGCGAGATCATCCGTGGCGGCCTGGAAGCGGTGGCCCGTGGTCAGCATGAAGCGGCCGAGGTGATCGGCCTGGACCGTGTCGATGCGCTGCGCTACGTGATCCTGCCCCAGGCCCTGCGGGTGGCGCTGCCGTCGCTGCTGGGCTTCTCGATCATGATGTTCCAGGCCTCGTCGCTGTGCTTCACCATCGCCTTGCCCGAAATCGTCAGCCGCGCCTCGGCCATCGGCTCCTCGACCTTCCAGTACATGCCGGTGCTGGTGCTGGCCGGGTTGATGTACGCAGCGGTCTGTGCCCCGGCAAGCCTGGGCGTTGCTGCCCTGGAAAGAAGACTGGCGCCCGGCCAGCACGCAACGCCCTGAACCCTGCCTGCCCCTTACATTGCCTGCCCCTTACATTGAAAAGGTAACCGTGATGAAACCATTCAAGCGTTTTACCCGCTGCCTGGCCCTTTGTGTCGCCGTGGCCGGGAGTGCCCAGGCCCTGGCCGAATGCAAGCCAGGCCACAGCTTTACCACCTTGACCCCCGGTGTGCTGACGGTGGCGGCCTGGGTGTTCCCGCCGTACTCGATCCCCGGGCCGAATCAGGAGCTGGGCGGCGTGGACGGCGAGATCATCCGGCAGATCGCCGCCCGCGAATGCCTGACCATCAAGGCCAGCGTGCTCGACCCGGCGGCGGCGATCCAGTCGGTGGTCACCCGCCGTGCCGACGTGGTGATCGGCGACTGGTACCGCACCGTGGAGCGCGGCAAGGTGCTGGGCCTGTCGGCGCCGCTGTACCTGGATGTGATGGGCATCATCTCCAAGCCGGGCTATGCCACGGTCGGTGAACTGGAAGGCAAGCGGGTTGGCACCGTGCAGGGTTACCTGTGGGTCAATGACCTGAAGAAGGTACTGGGCGATAACCTGGTGCTGTACCCCAACCCGGTGGCCATGGCCCAGGACCTGGCCTCCGGGCGCATCGAGGCGGGCATCGACAGCCATGCGGTGGCAATAGCGTCGCAGCAGAAGGGGGCCTACCAAGGCGCGAGCATCAAGGTGTCGGCGCCCGATCCGCGGGTGAAAGCTACCGAGCAGCCGGGGCAGACGGCGATTCCGTACATGCTGAGTAATGCCGAACTGGGCAAGGCGCTGGATGCCAATATCCAGGCGTTGCACGGCAGTGGCGAGATTGCGCGGATTCTCGAGGCCCATGGGCTGGACCGACAGGCGGCTGAGGTGGGGGCACCAAGGCTGGTGGATTGAGACCAGGTCAGGCAAGGCGAAAACAGCCGAGCAAGCGGAGTGTACTGGAGTACATGAGCATTCCGAGGCTGTTTTCAATGCAGCATGGGCAAATCTCAAGGCTTTTCGTACAGAGCCTGATTGCACTTACCTCAATACCCGCTGACAGTATACCCCTCACTTCAAAGAGTTGTTATCAGGGTGCTTTGAATACACAGTGGATTCACAGGCAAATCAAGTTGTCTGTCAGGGCAATCAACTTCCTGCTATCACTCGGAGTGCTTTAACCGAATGACCTACCGCATGGAGTTGTTATGCACTGCCACGTTTAATCAATTAGGCAGGACCATTATTGTGCTAGAAATTGACGGAATCAAAATCAGGAAAATGCCGGCTCTCCGTACATTGGCGGCGGCAGAGCAATCGGAAAACATCCTGCACGCCTGCGCGCAAAGCACCTATGTGTATGCTGAGGGCGGTTCGGGGGAAGTTGTGGCGCGCATCATCACTCCCCTTGAGTCCGGGCAGGTTGATATCCAGCTGCTTGGACCAGGCGGCACCCTTAAAGAGGTTGATCGACAACGGGCATTTGATCATTGCAATCTGAGTGATCTGATAATGGAGGATAATCTTCTCAAACATGTCTACGGTAAATCAGTCTATGCGGATGGCACCCCGGTCAGGCTGGACACTCGGGAACTACCCCCCGCGACCGCTGAACAGAGTGAGTTTAGTGAATTTCCGTTGTTCGCTCCAAAAGGCACGGACCTCGGCATGCGCGACGCCGAACGCGTAGTGGACCGGACGTTTTACTGGGGGGCAAACTCAAAGATGACGGTGGTCATCAGAACCACGCTGGGCCGAGTATTGAGCTGCACCGAGAATGCCTCATTGGCCATGGACCATGTTCAGGTGGGCGATTTCATCTACCTGCCAGTGGGGGGCAGCATCCAGCTCGTGTGGCGCATCAGCGTGACCGAGCAACAGCGCATTGTCCCATGGGCCATTGAGCTCTGACAGTTTTGCGCATACTGGTCACCTGAGTCGTTGATCACCCTTTGTACGATGGACGCTTGCACATTGAGGGCGCGGTGCAAAGGGTGACCACAGGGCCGGCAGAGGCAAATTTCGGCCATTGCGTTTGACGCAACACATAATCTCGTCTTCTGGCCTTTTCACTGGCGCGCGACAGGCATAAGGTATACGCCGTTAAAAATGCCCTGGAGCTGTCATGTCCAACCGTTTCCCTTCCGTTCGTCCCCGCCGCCTGCGCCAGAACGAATCCCTGCGCACGATCTTCCAGGAAACCGAATTCCGCCTGGAAGACCTGATCCTGCCGATCTTCGTCGAGGAAGGCATCGATGACTTCGTGCCGATCACCAGCATGCCGGGCGTCAACCGCATTCCGGAAAAACTGCTGGCCCAGGAAATCGAGCGCTATGCCCGTGCCGGCATCAAGTCGGTGATGACCTTCGGTGTGTCGCACAACCTGGATGCCACCGGCAGCGACACCTGGAACGAGAACGGCCTGGTCGCGCGCATGTCGCGGATCTGCAAGGACACCGTGCCGGAAATGATCGTGATGTCCGACACCTGCTTCTGCGAATACACCAGCCACGGCCACTGCGGCGTGCTGCACGACCACGGCGTGGACAACGACGCTACCCTGGCCAACCTGGGCAAGCAAGCGGTCATCGCCGCCGCTGCCGGTGCCGACTTCATCGCCCCGTCGGCGGCGATGGACGGCCAGGTGCAGGCCATCCGCAGTGCCCTGGACGGTGCCGGCTTCCACGACACGGCGATCATGGCCTATTCCACCAAGTTCGCCTCGTCGCTGTATGGCCCGTTCCGTGAAGCGGGCGGCACCGCGCTCAAGGGCGACCGCAAGAGCTACCAGATGAACCCGATGAACCGCCGCGAAGCGGTGCGTGAGTCGCTGCTCGACGAGCAGGAAGGGGCCGATGTGCTGATGGTCAAGCCGGCTGGTGCCTACCTCGACGTGATCGCCGACATCCGCGCCGCCTCGCGCCTGCCGCTGGCGGCGTACCAGGTGAGCGGCGAGTACGCGATGATCAAGTTCGGTGGCCTGGCCGGTGCCATCGACGAAGGCCGGGTGGTGCGTGAAAGCATCGGCGCGATCAAGCGTGCCGGTGCCGACCTGATCCTGACCTACTTCGCCATGGACCTGGCCCGCGAAGGGATCTGATCGAAGGCAAAAAAAAGCCGCTGCAATTGCAGCGGCTTTTTTCTGCGCGAAAGGTGGCAGTTTACAGCGCTGCCGCTTCCTGCAGGCTCATCGACCTGGTCTCCGGTGCCAGCACCAGCGAGACCGCAAGGCCGAGCATGGTGATCGCCGTGGCCGCGAACATGGTGTTGGCGATGCCGAACTGCTCCAGCGAGATCGGTACCAGCCAGGTGCCGATGGCCGAGCTGAAGGCGGCCAGCGAGGCGCCCATGCCGACCGCGAAGGCGCGGATCTCGGTGGGGAACAGCTCGTTCGGGTAGACGAACTCCAGCACCTGGGCGCCGCCGATGAACAGCGCATAGGCGCCGAACAGCGACAGCACCACCCAGCCCTGGGCATCCGGGAACAGCCCCAGGCCCAGCAGCGCCAGGCCCGACCACAGGAAGCTGTGGATGATGATGGTGCGCCGGCCCAGGTAGTTGATCAGCCAGGTGGCGACGCAGCAGCCGATCACCAGGATCAGGGTGATGCCCATCGAACCGTAGGCGGCCAGGTTGCCGGTCAGCTTCAGGGCCTGGAACAGCTTGGGCACGAAGGCGTACACGGCGAACAGCGGGATCACCGCGCAGGCCCAGAACATCACCACGAAGAAGATGCGCTTGCCATAGCCGGCGCGCAGCGCGTCGACGAACGACATCGCCTTGCCCGAGGCGGCGTCATCGCTGATGTTGCGCAGCGAAAACGCCGCGCCGTAGACCTGGCGGATCACCTGTTCGGCTTCCTGGCGGCGGCCCTTGCTCAGCAGCCAGCGCGGTGATTCCGGGGTGCCCAGGCGGGCCAGCAACAGCAGGCCGGCAATGATCGCCGGGCTGGCCATCACGGTGCGCCATTGTTCAGGGCCGGCGTCGGCCAGCATGAAGTTGCCGGCGATGTAGGCCAGCGCGGCGCCGACGAACCACAGCACGGTCAGCAGCGACAGGCGCGAGCCACGGGATTTCTGCGGGATGAACTCGGTCAGCAGCGAACCGGCCGCGGTGTATTCGATGCCGACTGCCAGGCCGCAGCACAGGCGCAGCAGCGACAGGGCCAGCGGGTCCTGAACCCAGAGCATGGCGATGGACGACAGCAGGACGATTGCCGGGGCGACGAAGAACAGCTTCTGCCGGCCCATGCGGTCGGTCAGCCAGCCGCCGAAGAAACCGCCAGCGAACACGCCGAGCAGGGCCATGGCGGCGACCATGCCTTGCCAGAAGCCGCTCAGTTGCAGAGCCGCGGACATCGGGATGGTGGCGACGCCGATGATGCTGAGGATGTAGCCGACCATTACCCAGCCCAGCCCGGTACGCAGGGTGAGCAGTTGGTGGAAGCGGTTGATTTCAACGTCGTCGATCATGACGGGTGGGGCAGTGGAACGCATGATTCTCTCTTGATCTGTGGGTGATGCAATACAGGCAGTGGCGGGCGCTTTCGGCCCGCCGGGTCAGACTTCCAGGCCGGCGCGGAACTGGCCCCACTTGAGCACCGAGTTCACGCCGATCGACAGGAACGGTTGCGGCGGAGTCTTGTTCGGGCCGGGCGAGGACAGCAGGAAGTCGATGTGCTCGTTGCGCTCGCCCAGCAGCCAGTCGGCCAGCAGCTTGCCCGTGGCCGTGCCACGGGTGATGCCCAGGCCGTTGCAGCACAGTGCGCCGTACACGTTCGGTGCCAGCTGGCCGAAGAAGCCTTCGTGGTTTTCCGACAGGCAGATGGCACCGCTCCAGGAGTATTCGAACTCGACGTTGCCGAGCATCGGGAAGCGCCGCTCGAACGACTTGCGGTGGGTTGGCAGGTGGCTTTGCAGGGCATTGGCGCGCGGGCGGCCGTCCGGGTAGAAGTTGAAGCTGTTGCGGATCAGGATGCGGTTGTCGGCGGTACGCCGCACGGTGCTGCCGAACGGGTGCGCCGGGATCACGCCCCACACCGGCTGGCCACCCAGGCGGGCCTGTTCTTCCTCGGTCAGCTGGCGGCTGAGGCTGGCGTACAGGAACGTCGGCAGCAGGCGACCCTTGAGGAAGCCGAAGGCCGAGGCGAAGCCGTTGTTGGCCAGGATCAGCTTGTCGGTGACGATGCTGCCGCGCTCGTGCACCAGGGTGATGCGCTCGCCCTGGTCGATCGAGGTGATCGGGGTGTTTTCGTACAGGGTGACGTTGGCCGGCAGGTGGTCGGCCAGGCCCTTGACCAGTGCCGACGGCTGCAGCAGCAAGGTGCCGGGGATGTGCAGGGCCTTCTTGTAGTACGAGGTGCCGATGTGCGCGGGCAGGTCCTGCTCGTCGATCAGGGTGGAGCTGCAGCCGATCTTCTCCAGGCCGCTGCGGTAGGCCTCGAGGATGGCGATGCCCTTGGCGCCGACGGCCGCCTGGTACTTGCCGGAGTCGGACATCTGGCAGTCGATGCCGTTGCGCTCGACGATCGCGCGCAAGTAGTCCTGGCCGAGGGTGTTCAGGCGCAGGATCTTGGTCGCGGTGGTGACATCGCCAATGTAGTCCTTGGCACCGATGTCGTGGGGCACATCGATGGCGAAACCGGCGTTGCGGCCGGCGGAGCCAAAGCCGACTTCCTGGGCCTCGACCAGCACGATCTCTTCATTGGGGAAGTTCAACGCCATCTGGCGCGCCGCTGCCAGACCGGTCAGGCCGGCACCGACGATGGTCCAGCGCGCTTCCTTGCGACCCGAATGGCCCGGACGTGGCTGACGCTTGGGGCTGGTGTGGTACCAGCCCGGACGGGCGTCATCGCCAGGCAGCGAAGTTACTTTTTGCATTTATCTACTCCGGTTAACGATCTTGCACGCTTGCATGCCGCGGTGGCACATCGGCCTTCGAGTGCGACATTTTGTCATTGTCTATCGACATTATACAAATTGTCTACTATTCGTTTTTTCCGCTTCGATTCCTACCAGGCACAAAAAATCACTGAGCGCTGAATTATTTAGTGTCCCGTTGTATCTGATCCCTTAGAGCCTTCAGCGACAGGGATACGGGCATGAAATCTCGCAAGAAAAGCGTCCAGCCGATCGGCCTCAAGGACATCACCATCGTCGACGATGCCAAGATGCGTAAGGCGATCACCGCCGCCGCACTGGGCAACGCCATGGAGTGGTTCGACTTCGGCGTGTATGGCTTCGTCGCCTTCGCCCTGGGCAAGGTGTTCTTTCCCAATGCCGACCCGAGCGTGCAGATGATCGCGGCGCTGGCCACGTTCTCGGTGCCGTTCCTGATCCGCCCGCTGGGCGGGCTGTTCTTCGGCGCCCTGGGCGACCGCTTCGGGCGGCAGAAGATTCTTGCCGCGACCATCGTGATCATGTCGCTGAGCACCTTCGCCATCGGCCTGATACCGTCCTACGCCTCGATTGGTATCTGGGCGCCGATCCTGCTGTTGCTGGCAAAGATGGCCCAGGGCTTCTCGGTGGGCGGGGAGTACACCGGGGCATCGATCTTCGTCGCCGAGTACGCCCCGGACCGCAAGCGCGGCTTCCTCGGCAGCTGGCTGGACTTTGGCTCGATTGCCGGCTTCGTGCTGGGTGCGGGTGTGGTGGTGCTGATTTCCACCGTTATCGGCGAAGAGAAATTCCTCGAATGGGGCTGGCGCCTGCCATTCTTCCTGGCCTTGCCGCTGGGTATCATCGGCCTCTATTTGCGCCATGCGCTGGAGGAAACCCCGGCATTCCAGCAGCACGTGGACAAGCTTGAGCAGGGTGACCGCGAGGGCCTGGCCTCGGGGCCGAAGGTGTCGTTCAAGGAGGTCGCCACCCAGCACTGGCGCAGCCTGGTGACCTGCATCGGCGTGGTGATCGCCACCAACGTCACCTACTACATGCTGCTCACCTACATGCCCAGCTACCTGTCACACAACCTGCACTACAGCGAAGACCATGGCGTGCTGATCATCATCGCGATCATGGTCGGCATGCTGTTCGTGCAACCGATCATCGGCCTGATGAGCGACAAGTACGGCCGCCGCCCGTTCATCGTGGTGGGCAGTGTCGGGCTGTTCGCCCTGGCGATCCCGGCGTTCATGCTGATCAACAGCGGCGCGCTCGGGCTGATCTTCTCCGGCCTGCTGATCATCGCCGTGCTGCTGAACTTCTTCATCGGCGTGATGGCGTCCACCTTGCCGGCGATGTTCCCTACGCACATCCGCTACAGCGCCCTGGCCAGCGCCTTCAACATCTCGGTGCTGATCGCCGGCCTGACCCCGACCCTCGCCGCCTGGTTGGTGGAAAGCAGCGGCAACCTGTACATGCCGGCGTACTACCTGATGGTGATTGCCGTGGTTGGCCTGGTCACCGGCCTGACCATGAAGGAAACCGCCAACAAGCCGCTGCGCGGCGCAGCGCCTGCGGCGTCGGACATCGAAGAAGCGCGCGAACTGCTGCAGGAGCACCACGACAACATCGAGCAGAAGATCGAAGACATCGACGCGCAGATCGCCGAGCTCGAGGCCAAGCGCAAGCTGCTGGTGCAGCAGCACCCACGCATCGAGTGAGGCTCAGCGCGGCATGTAGCCGCGCTGCCACGAGCGGGGGATGAACCGCGACACCAGCGCCAGCAGGCAGGCCAGCGCAGCACTGCCTGCCATCGCCTGCAAGCCCAGGTGCTGTTGCAGCCAGGCGCCGAGGGCGGCGCCCAGCAGCATGCCGGCCCAGGGCACCAGTTGCACCCGCCAGCCGTTGCGCCGCTCGCCCAGCAACCAACGCCCCAGGCCGCGGCCGAAGCGCGACAGGGCACCGGTGACGTAGGTCAGGCCGATGGGCAGGCCGTTCACCTGTTCCACCACCGCATTGATCATGCCCATGGCCAGGGTGGCGGCCAGCAGTGCCGGGAAGGTTGCAGCGAAGGGCCACAATGCGGCGCAGGCCAGCAGTGCCGCGACCACCAGCAACACCGGCCACGCCCGGCGCCGGAAAGCGCGGGCCAGCAGCACGCCCAGCGCATTGCCGGCCACGAAACCCAGCACGGCGCCGCTCAGGCGCAGCACCATGGCCAGGTCCGCTTCACTGATGGCTACGGCCAGGCGGGTGGTATTGCCGCTCATGAACGAGACGAAATCGCCCAGCGCCAGCAGGCCGATGGCATCGGTCATGCCGGCCAGCACCGACAACCCCGCCACCAGGCCAAGGCCGACGCGGCCACGCAAAACCTGCAGGCGCAGGCGCCTGGCCGTGCGCGCGGGGAGGGCGTTGGGCAGCATGGGCCGGCTTCAGCGCGGCATTTCGCGGGCGAGGGTGCTCTTGATCGTGCGCTCCACCACGTCCACCAGCACCATGGTCTGGTGGTCCACCTCGATGTTCAGCAACTCGCCGGCCTGGTAGCGGGCGAAGGTGGTCTGGCGCAGGGTTTCCGGGATCAGGTTGATGGTCACCACGTTGTCCTCGACATCGGCGACGGTCAGGCTGCAGCCGTTGACCCCGATGAAACCGCGCGGGAACACGTACTTGCCCCACTCAGGTGGCATGCGGAAGGTGATGAAGGCGCCGGTTTCCTTGATCGACAGCTCGACCACCTCAGCGGTGGTGGCGATGTGGCCGGCCATCAGGTGGCCGCCGACTTCGGCGTTCATTTTCGCCGAACGTTCGATATTCACGCCCTGGCCAGCCTTGAAGCAGCGCAGGTTGGTGCGTTCGAGGGTGGCGGTCATGGCGTCGAACTTCACCTGGGTGCCGTCGATTTCGGTGACCGACAGGCAGGTGCCCTCGACACTGACGCTGGCACCAATCTTCAGTTCGTCGAGCAGCTCCGGGGTGAGGTCGATGGTGAACTGGTTGTGGCCCGGGTAGGTGGTCACATCAAGCAGAGGGCGGACGGCCTGGACGATGCCGGTGTACATGGAGTTGCTCCTGGGCACAGAAAGGGAAAACATCAGGAAGCTATGCCCGTGGCGCCGCAAAAGCAAGCTGCCTGTACCGGCCTCTTCGCGGGTAAACCCGCTCCCACAGGATCGCCACAGTCTTCAAGACTTGTGCAATACCTGTGGAAGCGGGTTTACCCGCGAAGAGGCCAGTTCAGGCTTCAGACATGCCCGCTGCTGTTCACGATCCTCAGGCACAGCGCCTCATAAGGGTCCAGGTTGACAGTCAGCCGGCCATCCTCGGTCAGGTCGCCTTCGACCGTCTCGTTGATCATGTCCACCACCGGCCCCGGGGTGAAGCCGGTCAATTGCAGCTCCTCGGCAATCACCGCCTGGCCGAAGTTCAACGCGCTGATCTGGATGCCACGCCCGGCCGGCAGCTCATGCACCATCACCAGCAGGCCCGGGCTGCTGACCTCGGGCACCAGCACCTGGCGGCTGGTGGCGATGCCATAGGCCTGGCGCACGGCCAGCAGCTTCTTCACCTGGCTGGCGAACGACTCGGGGTTGTCCAGCTGGCTGTCGAGGCTGCCGTACAGTGAGCGGGCCCGGGGCATGCCGCGCACCGAGGCTTCGGCCTGCGGGTCGAGCCCGGCCAGGTCGTAGCCGCCCCGGTGGATCCAGCGGGTATCGCCGTCGAGCATGCGCTCGGCCACCGCCTCGGCCGGCAGCGGCAAGGCGCCGACCAGGTCCCAGCCGGACAGCGCCACCACGCCCGGTTGCATGGCGTTGTACATCACCAGCAACAGGTGCACCTTCTGGATCAGCGCGATGTCCGCCGGGCTGAGCTGTTCGAGGTCGCGAATGCCCAGCGCCGCGGTGATCAGGCTGACACTGGTGCAGGCAATGCCGTTGGTGACGAAGCGCAGGTTGTACGGCGCATGCTCACCCGAAAGGCGCTCGTAGATTTCCTCGCGGATGTGCTCGCGCAGAATGCCGCCGGGCAGGGTCTGGCCCTTGTACAGGTACATGTCGTGGGCGTGCAGGGTCCAGAAGTGCACCAGCTCGACGGTCAGTTCATCGTGGTTCTGCAGGGCGTGGATCAACGACGCCGGGTCGATGCCGAAGGCATGCATCTCCTTGAGCATCAGGCGCAGGAATTCGGTGTCGCCAGTCAGCAGGGCATGCTGGCAGGCGGGGCGGGTGATGAAGTCGTAGGACAGGTCGGCCCCGCCCTTGGACATCTGCGCGATATCGTCGAGGGTCAGGTTGAGCTCCTGGAAGCTGAAGCCACCGGCCTTGCGGATCATGCCGCCAATCAGCTGGTTGCCGACGATCGACAGTGGGTGGCTTTCCGACCAGGCAGTGCCGCTGGCGCGGGCCTCCACGCCGAGAAAGCCGTTGGCATCCAGGCGCAGGCCGCGGGCGCCCAGGCAGTCCAGCGCGTGCAGGGCGTCGCCGATGATCATCTGCTGGGCCGCGAAGCTGGGGTCGAGCCAGTTCAGTGACGGTTGGCCGTCCTTGAAGTAGCGCAGGTACACCCAGCGCCGGGTCTTGCCGTCGACTCCGGTAATCGGCGCGGTAGCGCTCCAGTCGGTTTCCTTGACCCCAGGCTCGAAGAAGATCACCCGCTGCAGTTGGCCGACGATGTAGTGGCGCAGCTTGAGTTCATCGCACAGCGCCGGCGCCAGGTTGACCGCATCGCGGCCCTCGGGCACATCGGGCAACAGCGGCCAGTCCTCCTCGCGAATCTCGACCATGTGGTACAGCCCGGGGTAGGCACCGTGGGCCAGCTCGGCCAGGCGAAAGTCGGCGCCCTTGCCGGTGTGCGAGGGGATCAGGTCGTCGATGGTCACGGCGTTGTGCGCGGCGGCCATGCGGCTCATCTGCACCAGCTCCTGCTCGTTGCCGTAGAGCGGGTCGATGTCAAAGCTGATGCGGTCGAAGTTGCCGTCGATGCTGGGGGTGAAATCACGCCCGCGCACACCGCCAGACTGCTTGATCGGGCCGGTGTGGATGCCCTGCACGCCGATTTCCGACAGACGCTTCCACAGCGCTTCGTGACCGAGGGCAGCCAGTACCGAGCAGCCTTCGGGGGCGATGATCGCGTCGGGGTAGACCGTCAACCATACCGAGGCGATCTCGGTGGCGCGGCGTGGCTGGGCTTCGGCGTAGGGGTTCTGCCACAGGCGTGACTGGCCGGAATACAGCCTGGCGCGCTCCTGCGAGGCCTTGAGCATCGAACGGTCTTCGAGCCATTTGAGGTATGACGGGTCGGGCTGGGTCATTTCGCGTCCTCTTTGCGTGGCGGCACCGGCCCAAGTTATGACGGCATGCCGGGCGGATCGTTCGGCTTGAGAATAGCGGTGGCTTCTTCGCGGGCACGCCCGCTCCCACAGGTACTCTACAAAACTCAAGGCTGGTGAGATCCCTGTGGGAGCGGGCAAGCCCGCGAAGAAGCCAACACTGATCAAGGCTTGCGAATGGGCTTGCGGGCCGCCTCGCGCAAACTCTCCAGCAAATCCAGCACCGCCTCCTCGATATGCGGCTCATCGCGCCAGCACATGCCGATCGAGCCTTCCGCCTCCAGCTCGAAGTCCAGCCGGCGCAGCAACCCGCGCCCATGAAAATGCTCGGCCACCCGCCCGGAGGCGACCGACAGCATGTCGCTGTTCTGCATCAACCACAGGTTGGCCATCAGCGAAGACGATTCGATCCGGCACGGCAGCGGCTTGCGCCCGGCGTTGCTCAGGGCGGTATCTAGGCGGTTGCGGATCGGCGTGGCCGGTGGCCACAGCAGCCAGTCGTACTGGTACAGGTCGTCCCAGCCCAGGCCTTTGCGCTCGGCCAGCGGGTGGTCGGGGCGGGCGACCACCTGCATCGGCTCGCGAAACAGCATTTCGCTGTGCAGCGCCTGGCTCGGCTGGTAGTTGTCGACGCGCCCGACCACTACGTCCAGCTGGCCCAGCTGCAGGCGTTCGAGCAGCACGTTCATGGTGTTTTCCTGCAGTGATACCTGTGCTTTCGGGTGCTTTTCCAGGAAGTACAGGATGGCATCCGGCACCAGGCTCGGCGCCGAGGCCGGTGAAGTGCCGATAGCCACGTTCGGCGTGTTGCCTTCGCGCAGGGCATCCAGGTTGCTCTGCGCCCGTTCCATCTCACTGAGGATGCGCCGCGCGTGGTTGACCAGCAGGGTGCCTTCGGCGGTCGGCCGCAAGCCGCGGGCGTGGCGCTCGAAGAGCAGGGCGCCGGCGTCTTCTTCGAGCTCCTTGAGGAACTTCGACAGCCCTGGCTGGGTGGTGTAGGCCTGCCGCGCGGTGTCGCTGAGGTTGCCGGTTTCGGCCAGCGTCACCAGCAGTTGCAGGTGGCGTGGGCGCAGGCGGCGGGTCCAGTGCATGGCGAATCTCCCATCATCTTTATCGTATGGCTGCATACGAAAATATCATTTTTTTTGTATGTCGAGCGGGCGTTTAATCGACTCGACACGGGGGCGCTGCCACTGCCATGAGCCCCTTCACAGCCCACCACAGGTGAAGCGATGAATAACAACGACAACATCGGCACAGCCCGCGCCGAGTTCTATCAACGCATCGACAGCCAGGCTTTGTTCCCGCTGTGGGAACAGCTGCACAATCTGGTGCCGCCCCAGCCCACAACACCCTGCGTACCGGCACTCTGGCGCTTCAGCGAGGTGCGCCCGTACCTGATGGAAGCCGGCCAGCTGATCAGTGCCGAAGAAGCCGTGCGCCGGGTGCTGGTGCTGGAGAACCCGGGTATCCGTGGCCAGGCTTCGATCACCCCGAGCCTGTACGCCGGCCTGCAACTGATCCTGCCGGGCGAAATCGCCCCCAGCCACCGCCACAGCCAGTCGGCGCTGCGCTTCGTGGTCGAAGGCAAGGGCGCCTATACCGCCGTGGACGGCGAGCGCACCACCATGCACCCGGGCGACTTCATCATCACCCCGTCCTGGACCTGGCACGACCACGGCAACCCGAGCGAAGCCGAAGGCGGTGAGCCGGTGATCTGGCTCGACGGCCTGGATATCCCCACCGTGCGTTTCTACGGCGCCGGTTTCGCCGAGAACTACCCCGAAGCCGTGCAGCCGGTCAGCCGCCAGGAGGGCAACAGCCTGGCCCGCTATGGCGCCAACATGCTGCCCGTGCGCCACGAAGTGCACGACGGCACGTCGCCGATCTTCAGCTACCCCTACGCCCGAACCCGCGAAGCGCTGGCCACCCTCGAGCGCCAGGGCGAGGTGGATGCCTGGGACGGCGTCAAGCTGCGCTACGTCAACCCGGCCACCGGCGGCTGGGCCATGCCGACCATCGGCACCTGCATGCAACTGCTGCCACGGGGCTTCGTCGGCAAGACCGCACGTTGTACCGACGCCACCGTGTACTCGGTGGTCGAGGGCCGAGGCCGCGCCATCATCGGCGGGCAGACCTTCCACTTCGAGCCCAAGGACACCTTCGTGGTGCCGAGCTGGGCGCCGCTGAGCCTGCAGGCCGATGACGCGTGCGTGCTGTTCAGCTATTCCGACCGGCCGGTGCAGGAGGCCCTCGGGCTGCTGCGCGAAGCCCGCGAACACCATTGATCCGAGGACCTCTGCCATGACTTACCTGTTCGAACCTGCCGCCACCACCAGCCTGCCGATTGCCGGCAGCGACCAGCGCTTCCCGGTGCGCCGTGTGTACTGCGTGGGCCGCAACTACGCTGCCCACGCTCGCGAAATGGGCTTCGACCCGGACCGCGAGCCGCCGTTCTTCTTCTGCAAGCCGGCCGATGCCGTGGTCCCGGTGGCCGAGGGCCAGACCCTGGAACTGCCGTACCCGGCCGAAACCAGCAACTACCACTACGAGATCGAACTGGTCGCGGCCATCGGCAAAGGCGGCCGCGACATCCCGCTGGCCCAGGCCAACGAGCACGTGTTCGGCTACGCCGTAGGCCTGGACATGACCCGCCGCGACCTGCAGATGAAGATGCGCGAGATGGGCCGCCCCTGGGAAATCGGCAAGGCCTTCGACGCCTCCGCGCCGATCGCCCCGCTGCACCCGGCCAGCCAGGTCGGCCACCCGGCCCAGGCGGCCATCTGGCTGCAGGTCGAAGGCCAGGACCGCCAGCGCAGCGACATCGACAAACTGATCTGGTCGGTGCCGGAAACCATCGCCTACCTGTCGCGCTTCTTCGAGCTGCAGCCCGGTGACCTGATCATGACCGGCACCCCCGAAGGCGTCGGCCCGGTGGTGGCCGGCGAGCTGATGGTCGGTGGCGTCGATGGCCTGGGCGAGCTGCACGTGCGCGTCATCTGATTGCCCTGGGCCGGCGTGGCCGGCCCTTCCTCCCGGTTTTACACGTGGCCCGCGCCTGTGCGCCGGCCCGGAGGTTTCGCTCATGTCTTCCACCGACAACAACAACACCGTGGATGTACAAGCCTTCATCGACAGCCAGCCGGTTGCCCGCGTCCAGTGGCGCATCCTGCTGCTGTGCTTCCTGGTCACGGCCATTGATGGCCTGGACACGGCCGCCATCGGTTTCATCGCTCCGGCCCTGCGCGAACACTGGCAGATCGGCGCCGCCGAGCTCGGCCCGGTGCTCGGTGCCGCGCTGATCGGCCTGATGCTGGGCGCGTTCATGGCCGGGCCACTGGCCGACCGCTTCGGCCGCAAACGCGTGCTGCTGTGGTCGGTGGCCTGTTTCGGCGTATTCAGCCTGGCCGCCGCCTTTGCCCAGGACCTGCACAGCCTGGCGCTGCTGCGCCTGCTCACCGGCCTGGGCCTGGGCGGAGCGATGCCCAACGCCATCACCCTGACCTCCGAATACTGCCCACATCGTCGCCGTTCGCTGATGGTCACCGGCATGTTCTGCGGTTTCACCCTCGGCTCGGCCCTGGGCGGGGTGGTGGCTGCACAGCTGTTGCCGCTGTTCGGCTGGCGTAGCGTGCTGGCCCTGGGCGGCGTGCTGCCGCTGGCACTGCTGCCGGTACTGATGGTGGCGTTGCCCGAATCGGTGCGTTTTCTCGCACGCCGCAGGCCAGGTGACGCAATGGCCATCCTGCAGCGTATCGGTGCACTGCCGGTGGGTTGCCAGGGCCTGCGCAGCGATGAGGTGACCGAGGGCCATTCGCCGGTGCGGCAGATTCTTGCGGCCCCCCTGCGCCGCGGCACCCTGGCGCTGTGGCTGGCGTTCTTCATGAGCCTGCTGATCATCTACGGCATGACCAACTGGCTGCCGCTGCTGGTCAGGGACACCGGCCTGAGCCTGAGCCAGGCGGCGCTGGTCAGTGCGCTGTTCCAGATCGGTGGCACCCTCGGCGCGCTGTGCCTGGGCACGGCCATGGACCGCTTCGATGCGCACCACGTGCTGGTGCTGGCCTTGCTCGGCGGCGCCGGCTGCCTGTTCGCCATCGGCCAGTGCCATGGCAACTACCTGCTGTTGGGCCTGAGCGTGGCCGGCATGGGCTTCTGCATCAGCGGCTCGCAAGTTGGTGCCAACGCCCTGGCCGCCGCCTTCTACCCCACCAGCAGCCGCGCCACCGGCGTCAGCTGGGCGCACGGGGTAGGGCGCATCGGCTCGGTGTGCGGCACCTTCGGCGGCGCCTGGCTGATGGATGCCGGGCTGTCCTTCGAAGCGCTGTTCGGTGTGCTGATGCTGCCGGCCGTGCTGGCTGCGGCGGCGATTTTTTTCAAAGGCGTGCGGCCGACCGCCGCGCTGCCCGCCAATACCCACATCACGCTCTGATCGAGCAGGACCACTGCCATGCAGCTTTACAGCTTTTTCAACAGCTCCACCTCGTACCGGGTGCGCATCGCCCTGGCGCTCAAGGGCCTGGAGGTGGACTACCACGGCGTCAACCTGCGTGCTGGCGAACAGCGCCAGGCACAGCACCGTGAACTCAGCCCGATCGGCGGCGTGCCGGTGCTGGTGCGCGACGATGGCGTCAGCCTGACCCAGTCGCTGGCGATCATCGACTACCTCGACGCGCTCTACCCCCAAGCGCCGCTGCTGCCCAGCGAACCGCTGCTGCGGGCGCGGGTGCTGGAGGTCGCGCAACTGATCGCCTGCGACATCCACCCGCTGAACAACGTGCGCGTGCTCGGCTACCTGCAACGTGAGCTCAAGGTCAGCGCCGAGGCCAAGGACAGCTGGTACGCCTACTGGGTCGCCGAAGGCCTGGCCGCGCTCGAAGCCTTGCTGCAACGCTACGGTTTTGGCCCGTACTGCTTCGGTGCGCAGGCGACCCTGGCCGACTGCTGCCTGGTGCCGCAGGTAGCCAATGCCGAGCGCATGGGCTGCGACCTGCAGGCCTACCCACGGGTCATGGCCGTGTACGAGCACTGCCAGGCCCAGTCGGCCTTCCAGCGTGCTGCCCCCGGCCGCCAACCCGATTTCATTCAATAAGAAACGCAGGCCCCGCACCTGCACGGAGACCCGAACCATGACTGCCAGACAACAAAAAATCATCATCGTCGGTGGTGGCATCGGCGGCCTCGCCGCTGCCCAGGCCCTGACTGCGCAAGGTATCCAGGTGCTGCTGCTGGAACAGGCCGAGCACATCGGCGAGATCGGTGCCGGCATCCAGCTCGGCCCCAACGCCTACGCGGCGCTGGATGCCCTGGGCGTTGGCAACGCCGCACGCAGCCGATCGGTGTTCACCGACCACCTGATCATGATGGACGCCATCGATGCCCACGAAGTCGGGCGCATCGAAGTGGGCGAGGGATTCCGCCAGCGCTTCGGCAACCCCTATGGCGTGATCCACCGGGCCGACATCCACCTGTCGATCCTCGAAGCGGTGCGCGAGAACCCGCTGATCCGCTTCCAGACCTCCACGCACATTGCCGGCATGGAGATGGACGACCACGGCGTGACCCTGACCGACAGCAAGGGCAACCGTTACCAGGCTGATGCCGTGATCGGCTGCGATGGCGTCAAGTCGGTGATCCGCGAGCGCATGGTCGGCGACCCGGCGCGGGTTACCGGCCACGTGGTCTACCGCGCCGTGGTCGACGTCGAGAACATGCCCGAGGACCTGCGCGTCAATGCCCCGATGCTGTGGGCCGGACCGCGTTGCCACCTGGTGCATTACCCGTTGCGCGGCGGCCAGCAGTACAACCTGGTGGTGACTTTCCACAGCCGCAACGAGGAGCAGTGGGGCGTCACCGATGGCAGCAAGGAAGAAGTGCTGTCGTACTTCGAAGGCATCCATGAGCGCCCACGGCAGATGCTCGACCGCCCGACCTCGTGGCGCCGCTGGGCCACCGCCGACCGCGACCCGGTGGAGCAGTGGGGCGAAGGCCGTGCGACCTTGTTGGGCGACGCCGCCCACCCGATGACCCAGTACCTGGCCCAGGGTGCCTGCATGGCGCTGGAGGATGCGGTGGTGCTGGGGCAGGCGGTGAAGGCCTGCGAGCATGACCTGCAGGCGGCGTTCCGCCTGTACGAGTCGATCCGAATTCCACGCACGGCGCGGGTGTTGTGGTCGGCGCGGGAGATGGGCCGGCTGTACCATGCCAAGGGCGTCGAGCGGCTGGTGCGCAATCAGCTGTGGGAAGGGCGTTCGCAGGCGCAGTTCCAGGATGCGGTGCAATGGTTGTATGGCTGGAATGTCGATACCTGCCTGAAGCACTGATCCCAGGCCCGGCCTCTTCGCGGCTGAAGCCGCTCCCACAGGTACAGCGCTGCACTTGAGCATTGTGATGACCCTGTGGGAGCGGCTTCAGCCGCGAAGAGGTCAGGCCTGCAGTCTCCTATCTTCCTGGCGACACAAGGCCGCACCCGCGGTATTTGCGCACGGACTTAGCGCCGGGCCGAGAGTTGCTGCGGTGCCAGGAAGGCATCATGGAAGTAGGTGCGCAGTGCCTGCATCGCCGGGCTGAAGGCGCGCTCGCGGTGCCAGGCCAGGCCGACGCTCATTGGCGTCACCGGGTCAGTGATGGTCAGCGTTTCGATGCGCTTGCCCTCCAGCGACCAGGGGCGGTGCACCAGGTCGGAGAGGATCGCCACGCCGCTGCCGTTGGCGACCATGCTGCGTACGGCCTCCACCGAGCTGGTGCGTACCCGCACGTTCGGCCGTTGCCCGGCCTGTTGCCAGTAACGCATGGCGCTCTGTTCGGCCTCGTCCACGGTAAGCAGGATGTACGGCTCCCGAGCCACGTCGGCCAGGCTCACCGCCGAGCGTTCGCACAAGGGATGATGGCCGGGCAGCCACAGCCGGCGCTCTGAGTTGAACAGGGTTTCCGAGACGATATCGGGGTGGGTGAGGTTAGCGGTCAGTACCACTGCCATGTCGAAGCGGCCTTCCAGCAGCCCTTGCTCGATGGCGCTGCGCTCCTGTTCATGCACCTCCAGGGTCACGTCCGGGTGCCAGTGCTCCAGGCGCTGCAGGTGGTGCGGCAGGAAGTAGCCGATCACCGTGTAGCTCGCCGCCAGGCGCAGCAGGCCGCTGGCGCGCACATCGGGCAGCGGGCTGTTCAGGGCATCGTCGACGCTGCGCAGGATCACATAGGCGCGGTTGAGGAAGTGCCGGCCGGCCTCGGTCAGGCTCATGCCCTGGGCCGAGCGCTGGAACAGTTGCACCCCCAGCATCGCCTCCAGTTCCTTGATCGCAGTGGTCACCGCCGACTGGGAAATGTTGAGGTGGATCGCCGCCTGGGAAATCTGGCCGATCTCGGCGGTGGCGACAAAGTAGCGAACCTGGCGCAGGGTCAGTGACACGGTGGGCTCCTGGGTATCTGATTTTCAGAAGACACCCTATCTGTTTATAGATCTTCCCAAGGGGATTGGGAGAATCTAACGTGGCTTGCATGCCGTCACAAGCCAGGAGAACAGCGATGCGCGCAGTGGATTTCAACTCTGACATGGGCGAAGGCTTCGGCCCCTGGACCATCGGCGATGGCGTCGACCACGAACTGATGGCCTTCATCAGCTCGGCCAACATCGCCACTGGCTTCCATGCCGGCGACCCCGGCACCATGCGCCGCACCGTCGAGCGGGCCAAGGCGCTGGGTGTGGGCGTGGGGGCTCACCCCGGTTTCCGCGACCTGGTCGGCTTCGGCCGCCGCCACATCAATGCCCCGGCCCAGGAGCTGGTCGACGACATCCTCTATCAGCTCGGCGCGCTGCGCGAGATTGCCCGGGCGCAGGGCGTCCGGCTGCAGCACATCAAGCCCCACGGTGCGCTGTACATGCACCTGGCCCGAGACGAGGAGGCCGCGCGCCTGCTGGTGGAGAACCTGCGGGTGATCGAACCGGAGCTGTTGCTGTATTGCATGCCCGGCTCGGTGATCTGCCGCATAGCCCAGGAGCTCGGCCAGCCGGTGGTGCGCGAGTTCTACGCCGACCGCGAGTACGATCTGAGTGGTTCCATCGTGTTCACCCGCCATGTGCGTGGTTACGAGCCGCAGCGGGTGGCCGAGCGGGTGCTGCGGGCTTGCCAGGAAGGCGTGGTACGCACGGTGGAAGGCCAGGACCTGGCGATCGAGTTCGATTCCATCTGCCTGCACAGCGACACCCCGGGCGCGCTCGACCTGGTCGAGGCCACCCGTGCGGCACTGGACGCCGCCGGCATTGAGGTGCGTGCACCGCGTTGAGTTTCGAGGGCTGCTGGCGCGAAGGCGCCACGGCCTGCCGTTTTGCCTGCCGTTCGATAAAGATTCCAAAAAAGGAGCAGACATGGCCAGTACCCCCATCCGCTACAGCTTCGGTGCCGACGAGCACCTGTTCGCCGAAGTCAGCGACAGCATGTCGCTGGAGGCCTTCTTCAAGGGCATGGCGGTGACCCGTGCGGTGGAGCGCCTGGCGCTGGAGGGCGTGCTCGACATCTGCCTGGCCAACGCCTCGTTCCAGATCCGCTTCGACCCCGACCGCATCGCCCCCGAGGCGCTGCTCGAAGCCGTGCGTGGCGCCGAGGCCGAGGCGGTGGCCGAGCGTTCGTTGAGCACGCGGATCATCGAGATCCCGGTGCTGTACAACGACCCCTGGACCCACGAAACCCTCATGCGTTTTCGTGACCGCCACCAGGACCCCGACAGCACCGACCTGGAATACGCCGCCCGCATCAATGGTTTGGCCGACGTCGAGGCGTTCATTGCCGCGCACAGTGGCGCGCCGTGGTTCGTGTCGATGGTCGGCTTCGTCGCCGGTTTGCCGTTCATGTTTCAGATGGTCGAGCGCGAGCGGCAGTTGCAGGTACCCAAGTACCTGCGCCCACGCACCGACACGCCCAAGCTGACCCTCGGCCATGGTGGCTGCTTCGGCTGCATCTATTCGGTGCGCGGGGCAGGGGGCTACCAGATGTTCGGTGTGACCCCGGCACCGATCTATGACCCGCAGCAGTCGCTGGCCTACCTGAAGGACCACATGGTGTTCTTCCGCCCCGGCGATATCGTGCAGTTCAAGCCCATCGACCGCCAGGCCTATGACCAGGCCGTGGCGGATGTCGAGGAGGGGTGCTTCGACCTGCGTATCCGCCCGGTGGAGTTTTCCCTGGATGCATTCCTCGCCGACCCGGTCGGCTACCCCAAATCGCTGCAGGAGGTGCTGGCATGATCAAGGTCATCAAACCCGGATTGGCTACCTCGGTGCAGGATATGGGCCGCGAAGGCTATTACCACCTGGGCATCCCGCCTTCCGGTGCGCTGGATCAGTATGCCATGCAGGCCGCCAACCACCTGGTCGGCAACCCCGCAGGTGCGGCGGGCCTGGAATGCACGTTGGTGGGGCCGGAACTGGCGTTCCAGCATGACGCGCTGGTGGCGGTGTGCGGTGCGCAGATGCCGGTACTGCTCGATGGTCGCGAACAGCGCCCGGACACCGCTTTCGCGGTGCGTGCCGGGCAGGTGTTGCGCTTCGGCTTCCCTACGGCGGGCGCGCGGGCGTACCTGGCCGTGGCGGGCGGCATCGATGTCCCCGAGGTACTTGGCAGCCGTTCGACTTACGCGTTGGGCGCGCTCGGTGGCTTGCAGGGGCGCAAGCTGGTAGCCGGTGACCTGCTGCCGGTCGGCGTGCCGAGTGGCAAGAGCCGGGCCGGGGCCAGCCTGCCCATGGCCTTGCGCCAATCGTTGGGTGGCGAAGTGGTGTTGCGGGTGGTGCCGGGGCTGTATTTCCACCGCCTGACCGAGGCGGCGGCGAAAAGCTTCTTTACCGATGCCTGGACTGTCGGTTCAGAGGCCGACCGCATCGGCTATCGCTACAAGGGCGGCGGTGCGCTGAGCTTCCAGCCGCGTGAGCAGCCGTTTGGCGCAGGTTCGGACCCCTCGAATATCGTCGACAGCTGCTACCCGATCGGTTCGATCCAGGTGCCGGCGGGGCTGGAGCCGATCATCCTGCACCGGGATGCGGTGTCGGGCGGTGGCTACGCGATGATCGGCACGGTGATCAGTGCCGACCTGGACCTGATCGGGCAGATGCAGCCGAACCAGCAGGCGCGGTTCTTGGCGGTGAGCCTGGAGGATGCACTGGCGGCCCGGCGTTCGTACAAGAAGAAGCTCGGCTGCCTGGCCAGGCTGTTTGGCTGACTGAAGCAATAGCCTGTACCGGCCCTTTCGCGGGTAAACCCGCTCCCACAGGTTCACCACCCTTTTCAAGTGAGTGGAAATCCTGTGGGAGCGGGCTTGCCCGCGAAGAGGCCGGTACAGGCTACCGCAGCCTCAGAAGCTGTACTTGGCCGTCAGCATCAGGTTACGCGGCGCCCCCCAGGTATCGCCGGCGTAATCCACCGAACTGGCAATGGCCGAGTAGTACTTGCGGTCGAACACATTGTTGGCATTGAGCTGCAGGTCGAGGTGCTGGTTGACCCGGTAGCCAGCCATCAGGTCGGTGACCGCGTAGGCCCCTTGAATCAGCCGGTACTCGCTGCCATCGGCCACGGTGAAGTCGTTGTAGATACGGCTCTGCCACGAGATGTTGCCACCGACACGCAGCTTTTCCAGCGGACCCTGGAAGTGGTAGACCGTGTTCAGCTTGAACATGTGCTCCGGGGTGTCGGTGTCGAAACGCTGGTTCACGTTGGCAGGGTTGGCCGCGTCCTTGATGGTGTGCGCACGCGCATAGGTATAGCCGCCGCCGATCTGCCAGTTAGACGTCAGCGCGCCTTGCAGCTCCATGTCGATACCCTGGCTGCGCACTTCGCCCGAGGCCTCGTAGCAGGACGTTTGCGGACAGTTCGCGAGGTATACCTGGGTGGCACGGTTTTCCTGGTCGATGCGGAACAGCGCGATGCTGGCATTGAGTGCGCCGTCGAAGTATTCGCCCTTGATGCCGACCTCGTAGTTCTTGCCCACGATCGGTTTTACCGGTGTGCCGGAAACATCCTTGGAGCTTTGCGGGGTGAAGATGTCGCTGTAGCTGACATACACCGAGTGATGGTCGTCGAGGTCGTAGATCAGGCCTGCATACTTGGTGACGTTGCGGGTGACTTTGTAGTCGCCGTCGCCATCGCGGTTGTCGTAGTCGTACCAGTCCAGGCGCCCGCCGAGGATCAGCTTGAGCGGGTCGGCCAGGTTCAGGCGGGTGGTGATGTACACGCCTTCCTGGGTGGTGACTTCCCGCTGGTTACCGGTGTGCACAAAATCCGGTTTACTGCCGTTGAGCGGCCAGAACATGTCGTACGGGCTGTAGTTGCGGGTGTCCATGTCGTAGATGCGCTTGCTGGCGCCGACCACCAGCTCATGGCTGCGGCCAAGCAGGTCGAACGGCCCGCTGACAAAGGCATCCAGGCCGGCCTGGTTTTCCTGGTGCCTGGACTGGTAGACCGTGCGCGCAATCGGCGCCTGCAGCCCGGCCCAGCGCGACTGGTAGGAACCGGTGAAGGTGGCCTGCTGCTGCGCATAGTTGGCATTGACCTGCAGCTTCCAGTCGTTGGCCAGGCGCTGGCGCAACTCGGCGAATACGGTATCGATTTCCTGATCTTTGTTTTCCCAGTCGCTGCCGGGGTTGTAGGAGCGCGAGAAGCCCATGTGATGGCCGTCGAGGGCGGTAGGCATGGCGCCCCAGAAGTAGTTGGTCTTGTCCTTCTGGTGCGAGAAACCAAGCATCAGGCTGGTGTCATCGGACAGGTCCGCCTCGGTCACCGCATAGAACAGGCCGTGGTCTTCCTCGACGTCATCGATGTAGCTGTTGGCGTCGCGATAGGACGCCACCACACGCCCGCGCAGGGTGCCGCTGTCGTTGAGCGGGCTGGAGGCATCCACCTCGCCGCGGTAGTCGTCCCAGCTGCCGGCAGCACCGGTCAGGGTGACCTTCTGCTCGGCCAGCGGGCGCTTGCGCACCAGGTTGATCGCCGCCGACGGGTTGCCGGCACCGGTGACCAGGCCGGTGGCGCCGCGCACCACCTCGACCCGATCGAACATCGCCAGGTTCGGCTGGGCGCCGACCACCCAGCCGGTGTAGCCGCTGGGGATGCCGTCGTACATCAGGTTGTCGATGTCGAAACCGCGTGCCGAGTAGCTTTGCCGGCCCGGGCCGTTGGAGTAGTCGAGGAACAGGCCTGGTGTGGCCTTGACCACGTCATTGATGCTGGTCATGGCCTGGTCGTCCATGCGCTGGCGGGTGATCACGGTCACCGCCTGGGGCGTTTCGCGCATGCTCAGCGGCAGTTTGGTAGCGGTGGACATGGAGCCGGTGGTGTAGGAACCCGAGCCCTCGGTGGTGCTGCCCAGCGTGTCCGAGCTGATTTCGGTGGCGCCCAGTTCCAGTATGGTTGGGGCGTCTTCAGCCAGTGCGGGTGTGGCAATTGCCATGCATACGGCCATGGCGAGCAGGTTACGGGTGGGGAGGGGGCGCGTGTGCGCGAGGGGCGACAGCATGACGGGGAGGCTCCTGACTTCTGCTAATGCAACTAATTATGAGAATGATTGGCAGTTAGTTTGTCAGGATGTGTCGCGCCTTGGGAAGGTGGTATACCAGATCCATTACAAAATTTTCACAAATCACCCAGGACGGGTGATCTTGCCGCCGCGCTGGCTGGCCTGGCCGATGCGCAATCAGGCGTCAGCGAACGCTGCATTTGCAAGCGTCGAAAGCTGGGCGGGAAAGCACCGTTGCGCCGAAACGCAACGGTGCTGGGCTTCAAGGCTTGCTGAAGACGTAGAACAGGTTGGGCTCGCTGACGACATAGAGGTTGCCAGCGCTGTCCATGGTCATGCCTTCGGGTTGCGGGGCATCACGGTGCAGCCCGCCAAGCCAGGAACGCAGCGAACGGATGCTGACGAAGCGGCCATCACCATCGAGTTCGGTGATGTTCTTCGACTGATCGCTGAGCACCAGCAGGTGGCCGGTACGCGGGTCGTAGTAGCCGTCGGACAGGTCGGTGGCGTACACGCTGCGCTTGACCCAGTCGCGGCGGTCGCTGACGGTAATTTGCAGGGGGCCACCGCTGAGCGCCGTGAGCATGCCGGTCACGGTGAACAGCTGTCGTGGGTCGCGTTCCTTGATGGCGAACAGGCGGTCGTGCTGGCGGTCGTAGGTCACCCCCTCGAAGCCCTTGTTGCGGAAGGTCGGGTTGATGTCGAGGGTGATCCACTGGGCCTCGCTGGCGTGGATCGGCTGCGGGTGGTCGGGCAGGGTGATCACGTCCAGCCGTTGCTTCTGCTCGTCGCTGATGGCCAGGCGGCCATTGCCCAGGTACGCCAGGCCCTCGGTGTCCTCGAAGTCCACCAGCGGGTAGCGGGCCACGATGTCGCCCGTCTTGCTCAATTCCAGCAGCTCCATAGGCACACCATTGGTGATCGCCAGCAGCCGGTCACGGTCGTAGTCGTAGGTGATGCCGGAGAGGTTGTCCAGGCCTGGGTCCACCACCTTGGCGTCGATCTTGACCTTGAAGTCCGGCAGCCAGACGTTCTTGCCGGGCGCAGTGTCGCCGGTCCAGCGGTTGCTCAGGTGTGCGTAGAGCTGCTGCGGCCAGAACGAGCGGGCGGCTTCGATGCCCACCAGGGCCATGGCCACCAGTACGCTGACTGCGCCGACCTGGCCCCAGCGGTTCAAACGTCGCCACAGATGCCGGCGTGGTGCTGGCAGGGTCTGGGTAGTCATTGTGCGCGTCCTTGTGCTGCGGTTTGCAGATTGGCGGGCGTGTTGGCCCAGGCAAAGTGGTAGACCTGTTCAGGTACGGCTGGCTGGCATTGGCCGTTGTCGGCATCGGCACCGACCACGTACCACTCGGCGCGCGAGGTATCGCCCAGGCGGTGAGCTTTGTCGATGTTGAAGCAGCGGCCCAGTTCGGTCTCCGGAATCAGGGCGAAGGCCGAGGGGTAGTGGCGCAGCCAGTACACGGCTGTTTCGGGCTTGGACTGGTTGGCGAAACCGAAATGGACGATGGGTTGACGGGCGAACAGCCAGTGCCCTTCACGCCAGTTGACCAGCACCAGCTCGGCGCCACCGGTGGCGCGTGCGGCGTCGGCCATCAAGGTTTCGTGGGGGTTTTGGCCCTCCTTGAGCGGCTCGACGAAGCCGCGGGCGAACCACAGGCAGAACCAGGCCACGGCAATGGCGGTGAACGCCTTGCGCCAGCCGGGGCGGCGCTGCAGCCAGCGCTTGAGCATCCACGGCACCAGCGGGGCGATGGCCAGTACCAGGCCGGGCAGGGCCGGGAAGATGTAGAGCTTGCGCTTGCCACTGCTGAGGCTGAAGAACAGCAGCACCAGGGCCACCCAGCCGAGCAGCAGCAGGAAGCGCCCATCGCGTTTCTGCAACTGCCGGCGCCAGGCCGGGACCAGCCACGGCAGGGCCAGGATCAGTGGCAGCCAGTACTGCGGGATGACCTTGACGAAGAAGTACCAGAAGGGCTCGCGATGGTCCCAGGCATTGGCATAGCGGTTGGCGGTCTGGCGCAGGAGAATTTCCTTCAGGTAGGCCAGTTCCGCCGCACCGCCGCCGTGGGTGATCGAGATCAGCAGCGGCAGCAGCCACACCGCGCAGCCTGCCAGCAGCCAGACGAAGCCCAGGCTCCAGCGCCCACCCTGGCCGGGATACGCCACCACGCCGCGCCAGCCTTTGCGCACGGCCCAGGCATAGGGCAGCAGCATCAGCGCCGGGACAAACCCCACGCCCTTGCTGATGATGCCCAGGCCCATGGCCGCGCAGGCCAGGTAGAACCAGCCCCAGGCAGGCCCGAGCAACAGGTGGCGGACCATGCCGTAAAGGCCCAGCGCCACCCACAGGCACAGGTAGCTGTCGATCTGCCCGGTACGCAGGATGCTGTAGCTCTGGTAGGTCGCCAGGAACAACAGCGCGGCAATCACGCCGATGCGCCGGGTCCACAAACGACGCCCCAGGTCATGCAGCACCAGGGTGATGGTCGCCGCGGACATCAGCCCCGGCAGGTACAGGGCGACCTTGGGCGAGCCGGTCAGGTAGCTGAACAGGGCCACGGTCCACATGAACAACGGTGGTTTGTCGCCGTAGATTTCCGCCGCGCGGTGGGGGATGAACCAGTTGCCGCTCTGGAGCATTTCCAGGGCAACGCCGAGGAAGCGTTCCTCATCGACGTTCATTGGCTGGCGCCAGCCGATACCGGCACCGACCAGCAGCACAGCGAGTACAACCAGGGCCAGGCGTTCGGCCCCGAGCGTCTTGAACCTTGGCAAGGGCTATTCCTTCTGCTCTTTGTGTCGGGCAATCAATTGCAGGTTGCGCAGGTAGACCACCAGGCCGAACGACTGGCCGATGATGAACACCGGGTCTTCGCGGTAGATGGCGTAGATCAGCAGCAGGGCGCTGCCGAGCATGCTCAGGTACCAGAAGCCCACCGGGATCACGCTGCGTTTCTTGAATTCGCTGTACAGCCACTGCAGGACGAAGCGGCCGGTGAACACGACCTGGCCGGCGAAGCCGACGATCAGCCAGAGGGTTTCGCGGGTCATCCTTCGAGCTCCTGGGGTTGGGTGTCGAGGCGCGTGCGGCGGATCAGCCACCAGACCCCGACCAGGTCGAGAATGCCGACCAGGGCGCGGTCCAGGTTGCCGTACTTGGAGACCCCGGCATGGCGCGGGCGGTGGTTCACCGGGTGCACCAGCATGCGGCCCTTGTGGCGCAGGATCAGCGCCGGGATGTAGCGGTGCATGTGGTCGAAATAGGGCAGGCGCAGGAAGGCGTCGCGGTCGATCAGTTTCAGGCCGCAGCCGGTGTCTGGCGTGGCGTCCTTGAGCAGGCGGCTGCGCAGGCCGTTGGCAAAGCGCGAGGCCCAGCGCTTGCTGGCGGTATCGCGGCGGTTGACGCGGTGGCCGGCGACCAGCTTGATGCCGCCGGCGAAGTCTTCGTTGCCGCGTACCAGGGCGAGCATGCCGGGGATGTCGGCCGGGTCGTTCTGCCCGTCGCCGTCGAGGGTGGCCAGCCAGCGGCCACGGGCAGCCTGGGCGGCATGCCAGATCGAGGTGCTCTGGCCCAGCGAGCGGTCGTGGCGCAGGATGCGCAACTGGGTGAAGCCCTGCTGTTTGAGCTGGTGCAGCATGTTGAGCGTCTGGTCAGTGCTGCCGTCGTCGACCACCAGCACTTCATAGTTTTCAGCGGCCAGTGCCGCGCGAATTTCCGCCAGCAATGCCGGCAGGTTGTCGACCTCATTCTTGGCGGGGATCAGTACCGAGAGGTCAAGTGGATCAGTCATTGAGGCTACCTGTGTTCTTGTAATGATTGCGTGGTCAAACCCGGTAGAAGTCCCGGTACCAGCCAACGAAAGCGGCGACGCCGTGCTCCAGCGGAGTACTCGGCGAAAAATCGATCCAGCGTGTCAGTGAGTCCACATCCGCCCAGGTTTCAAGCACGTCACCCGCCTGCAAGGGCAGGTACTCGCGCCGGGCCTTGATGCCCAGCGCGTTTTCCAGGCAGTCGACGAACTCCAGCAGGCGCACCGGCTGGCCGCGACCGATGTTGAACAGCTGGCAGGGCGGTTGCCCGGCTTCAGGCCGTGGCGGCTTCTGGCGCAGGCGCAGGATGCTTTCGACGATGTCGTCGATGTAGGTGAAGTCGCGCGCCATCTGGCCGTGGTTGTAGATCTCGATTGGCTGGCCTTCGAGCATCGCCCGGGTGAACTTGAACAGCGCCATGTCGGGGCGGCCCCACGGGCCATAGACGGTGAAGAAGCGCAGGCCGGTGATTGGCAGCTGGTACAGGTGCGCATAGCTGTGCGCCATCAGTTCGTTGGCGCGTTTGCTCGCGGCATACAGCGAAATCGGCTGCTCGACCGGGTCATCGATGCTGAACGGCTGCTTGGTGTTGGCGCCGTACACCGAACTGCTGGAGGCGTAGATCAGGTGACGCGGAGGGTGTTGGCGGCAGGCTTCGAGTAGGTTGAGAAAACCGGTCAGGTTGGACTGCCCATAGACCGCCGGGTTGTCCAGCGAGTAGCGCACACCGGCCTGCGCCGCCAGGTGGATCACTTCGCTGAACGGCTGCCCGGCGAACAGTTGCTGCATGTCGGCGGCGTTGGCGATGTCGACCGTCTGGAAGCGGAAATTGGGGTAGGCGAGCAACTGTTGCAGGCGCGCCAGTTTGAGCTCGACGCTGTAGTAGGCGTTGAGGTTGTCGATGCCCACCACTTCGATGCCCGCTTCGCACAGGCGGCGGGCCAGGTGGAAACCGATGAATCCGGCCGCGCCGGTGATCAGTACGGTCATGGTTGTTTCACCTGGCCACGGCCAATGCCGTAATACGTGAGGCCGGCGGCGGCCATGTGCTCGGGTTCGAACAGGTTGCGGCCGTCGAACACCACGCGGTCAGCCAGTTGCTGCGGGACCTTGTCCAGGTTCAGCACGCGGTAGTCCTGCCACTCGGTGACGATCACCAGGGCATCGGCACCTTCCAGCGCATCGTCCTTGCACGGCACCAGTTTCAGGTCGGGGCGAGTGCCGTAGTGCCGCTGGATCTCCTGCATGGCTTGCGGGTCGTGGGCCTGGACGCTGGCGCCGGCGGCCCACAGTGCTTCGAGCAACACCAGGCTGGAGGCTTCGCGGATGTCATCGGTGTTGGCTTTGAACGACAGCCCCCACACGGCGAAGACCTTGCCGTGCAGGCCGCCGGGGTAGTGGCGCTGGATCTTGCTGAACAGCCGGCTCTTCTGCCGCTGGTTGACTGCTTCCACCGCGCCCAGCAGCAGCGGGTCGAGGCCTTCGGCCTCGGCCGTCCTGCGCAGCGCCTGCAAGTCCTTGGGGAAGCACGAGCCGCCGAAGCCGCAGCCGGGGTAGATGAAGTCGTAGCCGATGCGCGGGTCCGAGCCGATACCGCGGCGAACCATTTCGATGTCGGCACCCAGGTGCTCGGCCAGGTTGGCCATTTCATTGATGAAGGAAATCTTGGTCGCCAGCATGCAGTTGGCGGCGTACTTGGTCAGCTCGGCGCTGCGCGCGTCCATGACCATGACTTTTTCGTGATTGCGGCTGAATGGCTGGTACAGCTCGCGCAGCAGCTCGACCTCGGCCGGTGCGGCGCCGCCGATGATGATGCGGTCCGGGCGCATGCAGTCTTCCACTGCCGAGCCTTCCTTGAGGAATTCGGGGTTGCTGATCACCTGGTAGTGATCAGCGTCGGTCACCGCTTGGCTGATTCGCGCCTTGATGCGGTCTACCGTGCCCACCGGCGAGGTGGACTTGTTGACGATGACCTTGGGGCCGTCGGCATGTTCGAGGATGCTGTCGATCACGCTGAACACATAGCGCATGTCGGCGCTGCCATCGGCCTGGGGCGGGGTGCCGACGGCGATGAAATGCAACCTGGCGTACTGCGCGGCTTCAGCGGCGCTGGTGGTGAAACGCAGGCGGCCGCAGGCCAGGTTTTTCTCCAGCAGGGGCGCAAGGCCGGGCTCGAAGATCGGGCAATGCCCCTCGCTGAGCGCCGCCACCCGCTCGGCGTTGATATCCATGCATAGCACCGAGTGCCCCACCTGGGCCAGGCATACCGCCTGGGTAAGGCCGACATAGCCGGTACCGAAAACCGTAACCTTCATTCAAAGCTCCATGGTGTGAACCTGTACGGGCAGTACCCCCTGCTGGCGCAGGTGTCTGGCATTTGGCCGCAGAGATCCTTGGCGAAAAAGCTGAAAAAAAATGTCACATTTTTGTTTAAATTTTGTTACTTGAGCCCGGATCGGAAGGCTTCTTGCTCATGCACATGTTTGCTTTGCAAATGAAAGGCAAACTCAACTTCTTGGCGCACAAAAGAGCGCCTGGCGCAGGCCCGGAAGTTGAGAGGGTTTACAACCGAACAAGAATGACGTGTGCGAAACCCCGAAAAGGGTCGGCACAAGGCCTGAGCATAGACAGCTACTTGCGAAGTGCCAGCATATGGCAGGGGTTTCTTAGGACAAGTTGCACTAAGAGATGTCAGTTGTATGACAGTGGAGGCCGGTAAGTTGCCTTGAGTGATGGGGGTTCCGAGGGGCTAAACTCATAACGGATATACATCCATTCATCCCACTGACCACCGCTCCCCTCGAACCGGACTTGATCGTCGACGGTGGCCTTCTTGCAGAGGAGGGCAGGTCATGGACGAGGCAAGGCTTCACGAATTCATGGGCAAGCTGGTTGGTGACATGGGCGCTGCGGCGACCCTGGCCAATGTGATCCTCGGCGATGAACTCGGGCTGTACCGGGCCATGGCCGACAGCCAGCCGACCAGTCCTGAGGCACTGGCGGCAAAGACCGGCTGCCACCCACGGCTGGTGCGCGAATGGCTCAACGCCCAGGCGGCCTCCGGCTACATGGTGCATGACAAGGGCATGTTCGTGCTGCCCGAAGAGCAGGCCATGGCCCTGGCCCTGGAAGACTCGCCGGCCTACATGGCTGGCGGCGCGGCGGTCATCGCCGCACTGTTCCATGACAAGGACAAGCTGGTGGCGGCCATGCGCGGCGACGGCGGGCTGGCCTGGGGCGATCACCACCCGTGCATGTTCAGTGGCACCGAACGCTTCTTCAGGCCCGGTTATCGCACCTTTTTAGTGGCGGACTGGCTGCCGGCGCTTGAAGGCGTGGTGGCCAAGCTGCAGGCCGGAGCCAAGGTGGCGGATGTCGGTTGTGGCCATGGTGCTTCGACCCTGGTCCTGGCCCAGGCGTTTCCGGCTTCTACCTTCACAGGCTACGACTATCACGCCCCCTCCATTGCCACGGCCAGCGAGCGTGCGCGCGAGGCCGGGCTGGCACAGCGTGTGAGCTTCCAGCAGGCATCGGCCAAGGACTACCCGGGGCATGACCACGACCTGGTGTGCTTCTTTGATTGCCTGCATGACATGGGCGACCCCGTGGGCGCGGCGAAGCATGCCTACCGGGCGTTGAAGGCGGATGGCACGGTGATGCTGGTGGAGCCTTATGCCGAGGATTCTCTGGAAGGCAACCTGACGCCGGTCGGGCGGTTGTTCTATGCGGCGTCGACGTTCATCTGCACGCCCAACTCGCTGTCCCAGGAAGTGGGGTTGGGGTTGGGGGCGCAGGCCGGCGAGGCGCGGTTGCGGGCGGTGTTCGAGGAGGCGGGGTTCACACGGTTCAGGCGGGCGACGCAAACGCCGTTCAACTTGATCCTGGAGGCCAGGAAGTAGATGTAGTCCTGTGCCGGCCTCTTCGCGGGCTTGCCCGCTCCCACAGGTACGGCACAGTATTCGAGGCCTGTGCCGTACCGGTGGGAGCGGGCGAGCCCGCGAAGAGGCCGGGCCTGCAAAAGCAGAAGGGGCGCCTGATTGGCGCCCCTTCTGGTTTACTGCTTAGGCTTCAGCGTCCCACGGACGATCGCCATTTTCATCTTTCACGCGGGTCGGCAGGCCCATCACGTCCAGCGCCTTGAGGAACGGCTCGGCTGGCAGCTCCTCGACGTTGACCATGCGCTTGGCATCCCACTCGCCACGGGCGACCAGCAGGGCCGCGGCCACTGGCGGTACACCGGCGGTGTAGGAGATGCCCTGGCTGTCGGTCTCGGCGTAGGCCTCTTCGTGGTCGGCCACGTTGTAGATGAACACTTCACGCGGCTGGCCGTTCTTGGTGCCCTTGACCAGGTCACCGATGCAGGTCTTGCCGGTGTAGCCCGGGGCCAGCGAGGCCGGGTCAGGCAGCACGGCCTTGACCACTTTCAGCGGGACCACTTCCAGGCCTTCGGCCGTCTTCACCGGTTGCTCGGAGAGCAGGCCGAGGTTCTTCAGTACGGTGAACACATTGATGTAGTGCTCGCCGAAGCTCATCCAGAAACGCACGTTCGGCACATTGAGGTTCTTCGAGATCGAATGAACTTCGTCGTGGCCGGTCAGGTACAGGTTCTGCGAACCTACCACCGGCAGGTCGTCGGTACGCTTGACTTCGAACATGGTGTTGCTGGTCCACTGGCTGTTCTGCCAGCTCCACACTTGCCCGGTAAACTCGCGGAAGTTGATTTCCGGGTCAAAGTTGGTGGCAAAGTACTTGCCGTGCGAACCGGCATTGACGTCGAGAATGTCGATCGAATCAATGCTGTCGAAGTATTGCTGCTGCGCAAGTTTTGCGTAGCTGTTCACCACACCCGGGTCGAAACCGACGCCGAGAATGGCGGTAATGTTCTTTTGTTGGCACTCTTCGAGGTGTTTCCACTCGTAGTTGCCGTACCACGGCGGGGTCTCGCAGATCTTGCCCGGCTCTTCGTGGATGGCGGTGTCCAGGTAGGCGACACCGGTATCGATGCAGGCACGCAGCACCGACATGTTGAGGAAGGCGGAACCGACGTTGATCACGATCTGCGATTCGGTCTCGCGGATCAGTGCCTTGGTCGCCTCGACATCGAGGGCGTTGAGCGAGAAGGCCTGGATGTCGGCGGGTACCTTGAGGCTACCCTTGGCCTTGACGCTGTCGATGATGGCCTGGCATTTGGAGATGTTCCGTGACGCGATAGCGATACGACCCAGTTCGTCGTTATGCTGCGCGCACTTGTGGGCCACCACCTTGGCGACACCTCCTGCACCAATGATAAGAACGTTCTTCTTCAATTTACCTTTTGCTCCTTACTTGGAAAGCCGGTCTTACGACAGGCTGGAAACGTAGTCTTCGAAGCCGAAATCGCGGACCACCTCGACGCTGCCGTCGAGCTGCTTGACCACGATCGATGGCATTTTCAGACCGTTGAACCAGTTTTTCTTGACCATGGTGTAGCCGGCGGTGTCGATGAACGACAGGCGGTCGCCAATGGCCAGTGGACGATCGAATTGGTACTCGCCGAAGATGTCACCGGCCAGGCACGACTTGCCGCAGACCATGTAGGTGTGCTCGCCGTCGTTGGGGGCCATCTTGGCGTTGAGGCGGTAGATCAGCAGGTCGAGCAGGTGTGCTTCGATCGAGCTGTCGACCACGGCCAGGTGTTTGCCGTTGTACAGGGTGTCGAGCACGGTCACTTCCAGCGAGGCGCTGTTGGTGATGGCGGCTTCGCCCGGTTCCAGGTAGACCTGTACGCCGTATTGCTCGGAGAAGGCTTTCAGGCGCGCGCAGAAGGCGTCCAGCGCATAGCCTTCGCCGGTGAAGTGGATGCCGCCACCGAGGCTGACCCACTCGACCTTGTGCAGCAGGTGGCCGAAGCGCTCTTCGATGTGCGACAGCATCTTGTCGAACAGGCCGAAGTCACCGTTCTCGCAGTTGTTGTGGAACATGAAGCCGGAGATCTGTTCGATCACCTGTTCGATCTTTGCCGGGTCCCACTCGCCGAGGCGGCTGAACGGGCGGGCCGGGTCGGCCAGCAGGTAGTCGGAGCTGCTCACCTGCGGGTTGACGCGCAGGCCGCGGACCTTGCCTTCGGACTGTTCGGCGAAGCGCTGCAGCTGGCCGATCGAGTTGAAGATGATCTTGTCGCAGTTCTCGAGCATTTCCTCGATCTCGTCATCGGCCCAGGCCACGCTGTAGGCGTGGGTTTCGCCGGCGAACTTCTGGCGGCCGAGCTTGAGCTCGAACAGCGAGGACGAGGTAGTGCCATCCATGTACTGCTGCATCAGGTCGAATACCGACCAGGTGGCGAAGCACTTGAGGGCGAGCAGCGCCTTGGCACCGGAGTTTTCACGCACGTAGGCGATCTTCTCCATGTTGCTCAGCAGCTTGGTTTTGTCGATGAGGTAGTACGGCGTCTTGATCATTTAAAGGCCCCCGGCCAGGCCGGCCAAAAAAAAGACCCGCATTGTGCCTTCACTTGCCGCAGATCGAAAGGGCGGATGGTGTATTTCGTCTGCGTGGCGGTGGTTGCAGGTGAATTGTTTCGGCAGTGACGGGTTCAGTAGTACAGGAGGAAATGAACATCCTGATGACAGCGACGTTCATTTTCCTGTGCCGGCCCTTTCGCGGGGCGCTTCAATCGACCTGCTTGAGCCAGGCCTGGATCTGCTCCAGCGTAGCAGTGGCCCCGCCACAAACCACTACCAGCACGTGCGGGTAGCTGGCCAGGGCATCCGCATCATAAGCTAGCGCCAACGCCGCGCCGCACGCCGGCTCCACCAGCACTCGATGGTCCAGCAGGAACCGCTCGCAGGCCTCCAGTGCCGCCCGGTCACTGACCAGATGACTGTGCACCGGATGCTGCCGGGTGCAGGCCAGTGCCTGTTCGGCGACGCGCTTGGCGCCCAGCGAGCTGGCCACCGAGGCGATGCGTGGCAGTTCCACCGTGTGCCCGGCCTGCATGGCCGCATGCAGCGAAGCGGCCCCGGTGGTTTCCACCGCCAGCACCGGCACATCGCCCCAGCCGTTGCGCTGCAGGCCTTCGACCACACCACTGAGCAGCCCGCCACCGCCCACCGACAGTACCACCACATCCGGCTTGAACCCGGTTGCCGCCACTTCGTCGACCAGGCTGGCATGCCCGGCCCACAGCAGCGGGTCGTCGAACGGGTGGATGAAGGCATCGCCTTCGCCGATCAGGGTCAATGCCAGCTCGTTGGCTTCTTGCCAAGAGCTGCCATGCACCACCACCTTGGCGTCTTCCAGGCGCAGCAACTCCTTGGCCCGTTCGGTGGTGGTCTCGGGCACCACCACGGTCACCGGCACCCCCAGCTTGCGCCCGGCATAGGCCACGGCCAGCCCGGCATTGCCACCCGACGAGGAGACGAAATGGCGCGCGCCACGGGCGTGGTGCACCTCGCAGGCATGGCCGACACCACGCAGCTTGAACGAGCCGCAGGGCTGCAGGGCGTCGAGCTTGAGCCAGACCGAGCGGCCAGCGACCAGCGACAGCGGGCGGGATTCGATCAACGGTGTCTCGATGTGCAGGGTCATGGGTTGGCTCCTCGCAGTTGTTCCAGGTAGTTGTAAACGGTGTAGCGGGTCACACCCAGGGCCGCGGCCGCTTTCTCCACCCCGCCCTTGACGATGAACAGGCCACGTTCCTGCATGACGCGCACGGCCTCGACCTTGGCCTGTTTGTTCATTCGGCCGTGGCCGGTGCGCTGCAGCGAGTCCTCGATGATCTCACTCATCAGGATGGCCATGTCGGCGGGCTCGCTGGCCTCGGCGGGGGATGCGCCGAGTGGCTGCAACTGCTGGAGGAAACTCATGGCGGCGTCGAGGCCGGTGACGTCGGTATTGACGCAGAGGCTGGCGAACGGGTGGCCGCTGCTGTCGCGGAAGATCGCCGTGGCGCTGCGCAGGGTGCGGCCCTTGAGGGTGGTGGGGTAGTCGGGCAGAACCACGGGGGCAGCGCCTTGCTGATCGGCGCTGGCCTGCATCAGGGCCTTGAAGCCCTGGTCCTGTTCCGGGGCGGCGAGGATCGGGCTGCCGACCACGCGGCCGGAGAGATGGCCGTTGACGATTGCCACCACGGAGTGTTCCGGGTGGTCGAGGTCGTGCAGGAGGATTTCCATGTTGCGCGCGGCAACGCTGCCCAGGGCCTGGAGGGCGGCCTTGAGGACGGTGAGGGTGAGCTGGCGTTCTTCGGCTGGGGACATGGGAAGATCACAAAAAATTCAACTTATTGTGTATTTTTACACATTAGGTTGAATTTTACGATGTGCTTCTCCAGGTCCATTCGCGGGCAAGCCCGCTCCCACAGGTATACCGCAGCCTTTGAATGCGGCGTTGTACCTGTGGGAGCGGGCTTGCCCGCGAATGGGCCGCAAAGCGGCCCCTGTATGCCTTAACCCAGGGCTGGCGTACGCGGCGGGATCATCCGGCGCGAGCCGGTCGCCTCGAAGGCCGCAGCAAAGCTCAGCAGCGCATTGTCGCTATAAGCCTTGCCGGCAAAGGTCAGCCCCACCGGCATGCCGATATCGGCCATCACGCCCATCGGCACGGTCACGGTCGGCACGCCCAGGTGACGGATGGCCAGGTTGCCGTTGGCTACCCAGATGCCGTTGCTCCAGGCGATGTCGGCCGAGGCCGGGTTGACGTCGGCATCGGCCGGGCCCACATCGGCCACGGTCGGGAACAGCACGGCGTCCAGGCCCTGCGCGTCCATCCAGTCTTCGAGGTCCATCTTGCGGGTCTTTTCCAGCCCGCGCAGGCCGTCGGGCAGGGTCTCGATCTGGTCCCAGGTCTTCAGGCCGCGCTTGGCCATGTTGACGTATTCGTCCATGCCGGCGGCCAGGTCGTCCTCACGGTTGGGCAGGGTGCCCGGGTCGTGCGGGAAGATCTGCGGGCCGTCGACATCGGCCAGGCGATTGAGCTTGGGGTCATCGTTGGCGCGCAGGAAATCATCGAAGGCCCAGCCCGACAGTTCCCATAGTTCGTCATGCAGGAATTCCTTGCTGACGATGCCACGGTTGTAGACGGTCGGCGCGCCCGGGCGGTCGCCCTCGCAGTTGGATACCAGCGGGAAGTCCACTTCCAGCACCTCGGCGCCGGCCGCTTCCAGGGCCTTGCGCGCCTGCTTCCACAGTTCGATGACGCTGTCGCGGGTATTGATGCGCTGGCCGGTCGGGCCGCCGATGCCTGGCTTCTCGGAGGTGCCGGCTTCGGCGTCGGCATTGATGTACATGCGCGGTACGCCAAAACGCTTGCCCTTGAGCGAGCTGGCGTCGACGGCCAGGTCAAGGTAGGACGCCGGGCGCACGGAGGAGGCGGCCGGGATCGCTACCCACGGCTGCAGGCGCCACAGGTCGCCGCGCTTGTCGGCATCGTCGGCAACCACGACGTCGAGGATTTCCAGCAGGTCGGTCATGGTCCGGGCGTACGGCACCACCACGTCCATGGTCGGGGTCAGCGGCCAGTTGCCACGTACCGAGATCACGCCGCGCGAGGGGGTGTAGGCGCACAGGCCGTTGTTCGAGGCCGGGCCGCGGCCACTCGACCAGGTTTCCTCGGCCAGGCCGAAGGCGCTGAAGCTGGCAGCGGTGGCGGTACCGGCGCCGTTCGACGAGCCGGAGGCGAACGGTGCGGTCAGGTACTTGGCGTTGTACGGGCTTTCGGCGCGGCCGTAGACGCCACGCTGCATGCCGCCATTGGCCATCGGCGGCATGTTGGTCTTGCCCAGGCACACGGCACCGGCGGCGCGCAGGCGCTCGATGGTGAAGGCGTCGCGCTGGGCGACCAGGTCCTTGAACGCCGGGCTGCCGGAGGCGGCAGTCAGGCCTTTGACCAGGTAGCTGTCCTTGGCGGTGTAGGGAATGCCGTCCAGCGGGCTCAGGGCCTGGCCCTTGGCGCGGCGGGCGTCGGAGGCCTCGGCTTCCTTGAGCGCTTCAGGGTTGCGTACGACCACGGCGTTCAACGCAGTGGCGGTGTCGGCGCCATCGTAGGCGTCGATGCGCGCCAGGTAGGCCTTGACCAGCTCGACTGCCGTCGTGCGGCCCGTTTCGAGTGCGTCGCGCAGCTCGGCAATGGAAACCTCGGTTACCTCGATCATGCTTTCACCAAAATTTGTGCAGGTTGGGGCTAGTGCGAGGAGTGTACAAGAAGGGATCAGGGCTGGGAGGTTTGCGCGGGAGAAATGGTTTTTTGCAACGGGGCATTGACGGGGCCGCGCAGCGGCCCCGTTGCCCTCAATCCAGGTCGGCCGCCGAGTGCCGCTCGGGTACCTGGCTGGCTTCGTCGCCCCAGGTGCGGTTGACCCGGGTGCCACGCTGCACGGCCGGGCGCTGGGCAATGGTCTCGGCCCAGCGCTGCACATGCGGGTACTCGTCCACCGCCAGGAATTCGGCCGCACCATACAAGTTGCCGCGCACCAGTTGGCCGTACCACGGCCACACGGCGATATCGGCGATGCTGTATTCGTCGCCACCGAGATAGCGGCTGACCGCCAGGCGGCGCTCCAGCACGTCGAGCTGGCGCTTGGCTTCCATGGTGAAGCGGTTGATGGCGTACTCGAACTTTTCCGGCGCATACACGTAGAAGTGGCCGAAGCCACCGCCCAGGTAAGGCGCGGCGCCCATCTGCCAGAACAGCCAGTTGAGGGTCTCGGTGCGTGCGGCCGGGGCTTTCGGAAGCAAGGCGCCGAACTTTTCCGCCAGGTGCAGCAGGATCGAACCGGACTCGAACACCCGCACCGGCGGCTCGACGCTGCGGTCGAGCAGGGCGGGGATCTTCGAGTTGGGGTTGACCTCGACGAAGCCGCTGGAGAACTGCTCGCCATCACCGATGCGGATCAGCCAGGCATCGTATTCGGCGCCGCTGTGGCCCAGGGCGAGCAGCTCTTCGAGGAGAATGGTGACCTTGACGCCATTGGGGGTGGCCAGGGAGTACAGCTGCAGCGGGTGCTTGCCGACCGGCAGGGCCTTGTCATGGGTCGGCCCGGCGATTGGCCGGTTGATGCTGGCGAACTGGCCGCCGGAGGCTGCGTCGTTGCGCCAGACCTTGGGCGGGACGTAAGGGTGCTTGCTCATGCAGGGTTCTCCTGGGAAGGCGCGAAAGCGACCACGTAAAGACGTGGACCTGCATCTATGCCACGGGTTCGGAGAAAAGCGCAAATGCATCGGGCGCAAGCGTTGGCTGCATGGCGCAGCGGTGATAGTGCATTCGCGGGGCGTGCCCGCGAATGCGCAGGGTCAGGCCACGGGAATGGTCGGGTCCGCCGCCGCCAGGGCCGCCGTACGGTCCGCCGTCGGCGGATAGATCCAGATCGAGTTGATCTGCGACTTCAGCAGCTTGGCCTCGGCCTTGTCGGTCGGTGGTGACACGGTGCGCTCCCAGCCCTCGGTATACACCGCGCCCCAGGCGCCAAGGTCGAGGCAGGTCACGTACTTGGGCTGGCTGTAGGTCATCGGCGCCACGCCGATCAGCTCGGCCGCTGCGTTGTTGCCGGCATAGCGCCCCAGCGGAATGGCATGCTGGCACGACATCACGGCGAAGTTGCCCTGGTTGTCGCAGGCGGCATAGGCCACGTCCCCGGCCGCGTAGACCGCATCATTGCCGATGACCTTGAGGTTGCCGTCGACATGCAGGCGGCCTTGGCGGTCGCGCTCGCCGCTGATCTGTTCGGTCAGCGGGTTGGCCTTGAAGCCCACGGTCCAGATGACTGTGGTAGCGTCGATGCGCTGGCCGTTGTCCAGCAGCACCCCGTCGCGGTCCACCGAGGCGACAGTGGTGCCGCAGATCCACTCGATGCCCAGTGCCTCGGAGGCCTGTTCGATGGCCGGACGGATACCGTCACCCAGCGCGGCGCCGATCTTCGCCCCGCGGTCGATCACAACCACCCGCAGCCTGGCGTCCTCGCCGAGAATGGCGCGAAGGCGCGTCGGCAGTTCCGTGGCGGTCTCGATACCGGTGAAGCCGCCGCCGGCTACCACCACGGTGTTGCGTGCCGGGCTCTCGGGCAGGTTGGCCAGGGACTTGAGGTGGGTTTCGAGGCGCGCGGCGCTGTCGATCTTGTCGACATCGAAGACGTGCTCGATGCCCACCATGTCCGGGCGGTTGAGCACGCTGCCGCAGGCCATGATCAGGCGGTCGTAGGGCAGGTTGCATTCGGTGCCGGATGACGTGCGGTAGCGTACGCGCTGCTCGGCTTCATCGACATGGAAGGCGGTGCCGTGGACGAAGCGCACGTTCACCGCATCGAACAGTTCCTGCAGCGGTGCGGCCATGGTGTGCACTTCAGGTTCATAGAAGCGCGGGCGCACATGCAGTTCGGCCTGGGGGGCAAGCAGTGTCACCTGGACATCCCGGCGGCCGTGCAGATCCAGTTGGCGGATGGCGCTCAGGGCGCTCCACAGGCCTGCGAAGCCGGCGCCAATGATCAGGATATTCTTCATCGTTATGCTCCTGGGTAGTCCGTGAGGAAAGACCGGTAGACAAGATAGACCGTCATTGCGGTCAACGATGTTACGAGCGGCCAGGTGCCGCACCCTAGGCCAGAGAACCCTGAATTTCGGCCAACGGTACCGTGCGGGCAAAGCGCGCCCGATAGTCGCGAGGGGTCACCGCCAGATGGCGCTGGAAGGCCAGGCGCATGCGCTCTTCGCTGCCGAAGCCGCACTGGCGGGCAACTTGCTCGATGTGGCCGTCACTGTTCTCCAGCAGCCGCCGCGCCGCTTCGAGGCGGAACACCTCGATGGCCTTGGCCGGGGTGCGGCCGGTTTTCTGCTTGTATACCCGGGTGAAGTTGCGCAGGCTCATGTGCGCCTGTTCGGCCAGGTGTTCGACGCTGAGCCGTGGGTCGTGCAGATGCTGGTTGAGCCAGAGGTGCAGCGCCTCGAACGCCCCCGCGTCCTGGCCCTGGGACTTGAGCAGTTCGCTGAACTGGGCCTGGCCGCCGGGGCGCTTGAGGAACACCACCAGCTCGCGCGCCACCTGCATCGCCACCTCGCGGCCACAGTCCAGCTCGACCAGGGCCAGGGCCATGTCGATGCCCGCGCTCACGCCGGCAGAGGTCCAGACGCTGCCCTGCTGGACGAAGATCGATTCATGGTCCACTTCCACGGCCGGAAAGTCGCGGCGCAATACCTCGCACATGGCCCAGTGGGTGGCGGCGCGCCGGCCATCGAGCAAGCCGGCACTGGCCAGCAGGAAGGTACCGCTGCAGACCGAAGCGGTGCGCCTGGCATGGAGGCTGGCACGGCGCAACCAGGTGATCAGCGGGCCGTGATCGGGGAGGCTGCGGATGATGTCGGGGGCGCCGGGCACGATCAGCGTGTCGACGGTTTGCGTCATGACATCGTCCAGGCGCTCGCTGGCGACCACCAGGCCTTCGGCCGTTTGCTGCAGGCCACCTTCCAGGCTGGCGGTGTGCAGCCGGTAGCCTGGCAGGCCGCGCTCGGCCATGGCCTTGGTCGCGGCCCAGAACACGGTCTGTGCGCCGCTGAGATCGAGCAGGCCCATCTGCGGATAGGCGACGAAGACCAGCACCCTCGGGTGGTCGACGGGGAGCAGCGGCGGGTCGAGTTGCTGGTTGGGCTCGGTCATCGTGTCGGGCGTCGCCTGGCAGTGATGGAATCCTCGGATTCAGAATGTCGGCGGGGTGATCACCCAGATGATCACGGCGTCCACCTCGCCAGGGTTGCCATAGCGGTGCGGCTCCTGGCTGGAGAAACTGAAGCTGTCGCCTTCGCCCAGCAGGAAGTGGCGCTCGCCCACCCACACCTCGAAACTGCCCGAGAGTACATAACCCGCTTCGTCACCTTCATGGCTGTAGCTCTGCTGGCTGTAGGTGCCCGGCGGAAAGCGCGAGTGCAGCATCTCCAACTGGCGGTTGGGCTGCGGGGTGAGCAACTGGTCGACGATGCCGTCCTCGTAATGCACGCTCAGCCGGCTGTTGCGCCGCACCACGTAACCCTGGTCTTCGGGGGCGGTGGTGGCTTCGCTGGCGAAGAACCACTGGATGGTCACGCCGAGGCTGCGGGCGATATTGAACAGCGCCGGGATCGACGGGTACGACAGGTTGCGTTCCAGCTGGCTGATGTAGCCGGCGGTCAGCTCGCTGTGCGCCGCCAGCTCCGCCAGAGTCATGCCGCGGCGCTTGCGCAGGCCGCGGATGCGGCCACCGAGGAACTGCGGCGCGCTGCCGCCGTCTTCGGCGGCGGGCGGGAACTGGGGTTGCTGGCTCATGTGCTTCGGTCCATCGGGAAAGCCGCAGTATGGACAGGCTCAGAGCGCCCAGGCAACTGTCAGGCCTTCATGGATCGCCTCCTCGACCGTGCGCGGGGCCAGGCAGTCACCGATGCGTCGCACCTCCACCAGGCCTGCCAGTTCGGCGGCCAGGGTGTCCTGAGGTTGGTGACCAAGGCACAGCACCAGGGTGTCGATACCTTCGAAGATCATCGGTTCGCCGCTGGCGGTGTGCTGCAGGTAGACGGTGTTGTCGTCGCAGCCGTACAGGCGGGCATAGGGCGTGATCGGGATGCCCAGGCGGTGCAGCTCGCCAGCCAGCTGGTCGCGTACGTATAGCGGCAGGGTTTCGCCGCAGTGGGTGCCGTTCACCGCCAGTTGCACCTGGTGGCCGTCGCGGACCAGGCGCTCGGCGATACCGGGGCCGATCCAGTCGCAGCGCCAGTCGATCACCAGTACCGAGCGGCCGAGGGTGGCCTCATTGCGCAGGACCTGCCAGGCATCCACCACCTGCAGCTCGCCGCTACGTTCGAACGATGGCCAGTAGGGCGTGGCGCCAGTGGCGGCAATCACCAGGTCGGGGCACTCGCGTTCGACCAGGGTGCGGTCCACTCGTGTATTACGTACTACGTGTACACCTGCCAGTTCCATTTCCCGCTGCAGGTTGGTGCTGGCACCACCGAACTCACTGCGCCGGGGCAGCAGCTGGGCGAGCTGTATCTGGCCGCCGAGTTGTGTACTGGCTTCGTACAGCGTGACGTCATGGCCACGGGCGGCGGCAACGGCTGCGGCCTTCATGCCGGCGGGGCCGCCACCTGCCACCAGAATGCGTTTGCGCGCGGTAGCGGGGGCCGGGGTTTCGTACTGCAGTTCGCGGCCGGTTTCCGGGTGCTGGATACAGGAGATCGGCAGCCCTCGGTGGAAATGGCCGATGCAAGCCTGGTTGCAGGCAATGCAGGCGCGCACGTTTTCGACCTGGCCGCGCTCGGTCTTGGCCGGCATCTGCGGGTCGCAGATCAGTGCCCGGGTCATGCCGCATACATCGGCCTGGCCACGCGCCAGGATCAGTTCGGCTTCCTGCGGCTGGTTGATGCGCCCGGTGACGAACAGCGGGATGTCCAGGTGCTGCTTGAAGGTGCCGGCCTCGCGCGCCAGGTAGGCCGGGGCGATGGCCATGGGCGGCACGATATGCACGGCGCCGCCCAGCGACGCCGAGGTGCCGGCGACGATGTGCAGGTAGTCGACCTGGTCTTGCAGGGCCTGGGCGGCGGCGAGGGATTCGTCTTCGCTCAGGCCCTCGCTGTCGCGCTCGTCGGCGCTGATGCGCAGGCCGACGATGAACTGCTCGTCGGTGGCCGCCCTGACCGCTGCCAGCACCTCGCGGAGAAAGCGCAGGCGCTGTTCGAGGTCGCCGTTGTAGCCGTCGGTGCGCTGGTTGACCCGCGGGTTGAGGAACTGCGCCGGCAGGTAGCCATGGCTGGCCACCACCTCGACACCGTCCAGGCCGGCCTGGTGCAGGCGCCGGGCGGCGCTGGCATAGCCCTGGACGATCTCGTCGATCATCGCCTGGTCCAGCGCCCGTGGCATGACCCGGAAGCGCTCGTTGGGCACCGATGAGGCCGAGTAGGCCACCGCCAGCAGGCCGTCCGCCGACTCCATGATCTCCCGGCCCGGGTGAAACAGCTGCGACAGCACCACCGTGCCGTGGGCGTGGCAGGCTTCGGCCAAACGCCGGTAGCCGTCGATGCAGGCATCGTCGGTGGCCATCAGCACGTGCGAGGTGTAGCGGGCACTGTCATGCACCCCGGCCACCTGCAGCACGATCAGGCCGACACCGCCGGCGGCGCGGGCGCGCTGGTAGGCGATGAGCTTGTCGTTGACCAGGTTGTCGGTGGGCAGGCAGGTGTCGTGGCCGGTGGACATGATGCGGTTCTTCAGGCGTTTGCCGCGGATCTGCAGGGGCTCGAACAGGTGGGCGAAGGCGGTCGTCATGCGGGCAGCTCCGGTACGGTGTCGTTCTTGTTTTTCTCATGAAAGTGTAGCTTCAGTAAAAAATCAACTTGTTTTTTTACTTGCGCGCGACTAGCTTTTTCCCAGCCACGGCAGTGGCGCGTGACCTCACTACAACAAGAAACGGGCCTTCGAGCTGATGCTGGAAGGTACCGACAGGAGGCAACTCGATGCAGGCATTTCCTCGCAGTACCGGCCTTTGCGCAGCGCTGTTGGCCCTAGGCCTGAGCAGTGCGCAAGCGGCGCCGCAGATGGTCGTGGTCGGCTATGGCGGCGCCGGTCAGAAAGCCCAGGATGTGGCGATCTTCCAGCCTTTCAGCGCCCAGGACGGCAGCCAGTTGATCCAGAGCGAATACAACGGCGAGATGGCGCGTATCCAGGTGATGGCCGATACCGGCAATGTCGACTGGGACGTGGTGCAGATCGAGGGGCCGGACCTGATGCGCGGCTGTGACGAGGGCATCTACGAGCACCTCGACTGGCAGCGCCTGGGGCATGCCGCCGAACTGATCCCTGCGGCTGCCCAGGACTGTGGTTCTGCGGCGCTGGTGTGGAGCGTGGCGATCGCCTACGACCGCGACAAGCTGGCCCAGGCGCCGACCTCGTGGGCTGATTTCTGGAACGTGCAGAAGTACCCGGGCAAGCGCGGCCTGCGCAAGCGTGCGGTGTACAACCTGGAGTTCGCCTTGCTGGCCGACGGGGTCAAGGTCGAGGACGTGTACAAGGTCTTGTCGACCCCGGCGGGTGTCGAGCGTGCCTTTGCCAAGCTCACCGAACTCAAGCCGTACATCCAGTGGTGGGATGCCGGCGCGCAACCGGCGCAGTGGCTGACCGCAGGCGACGTGGTGATGACCTCGACCTACAGCGGCCGGATCGCCGTGGCCGCCCAGCAAGGCAGCCCGCTGGCGGTGGTGTGGCCCGGTAGCCTGTATGGCATGGATTACTGGGCGATCATCAAGGGCTCGAAACATGTCGAACAGGCCAAGCGCCTGATCAGCTATGCCAACCAGCCGGATACCCAGGTGCGATACGTCGAGCAGATCCCTTATGGGCCGACCAATACCCAGGCGGCGGCCAAGCTTGACCCAGCGCTGGCCAGTTGGGTGCCGACCTCGCCGGAGAACCTGCAGGGAGCCTTGGCGATGAATGTGGAGTTCTGGGTCGACCATGGCGAAGAGCTGGAACAGCGCTTCAATGCCTGGGCCAGCAAATAGGCGTCGGACTATCGCGACTGACTTGCCGGCCCTTTCGCGGGCAAGCCCGCTCCCACAGGATCACCTCAGGCTTGAAGCGAGTGATATACCTGTGGGAGCGGGCGTGCCCGCGAAAGGGCCGGAGCAGGAAAACTCAGGACACCGCCATCCGCGCGGTCAGGTTCTGCTGCATGTAGTCGAGGAACCGCCGCTGGAACAGCATGGTGTGTTCATGCGCCGCGTTCTCTGCCGCATCGGCATCGCGTGCGGCAATCGCCTCGATCATCTCTTCATGGTCGCGCCCCAGCCGATGGCTGCTGGCGGAACTGACAATGTGGTCGAAATGCAGGTGCAGCAAACGTTGCCCTTCACCGAGCAGGCGTTCGTAGTAATTGATGAAGTACGGGTTGCGCCCGGCCTGGGCGATGGCCATGTGGAAGGCCTTGTTCAGCTCCGACATGGCCTGGAAGTCACCCTCGGTGACAGCCTTGAGGTAGGCGGCATCGGCCTTGCGGATGTTGGCCAGGTCCTCCTCGCGGTGCTGGGTCGCCGCCAGGCGGGTGACCGCGCGCTGGATCAGGTCCAGGGCCGAGATGTAGTTGGGAAACTCCTCGATCTCGAACGGCGTCACCAAGGTGGTGCGGTTCGGCAGGATGGTCACCAGGCCTTCGGTGATCAGCCGCGCCAGGGCATCGCGCACCGGTGAGCGCGACAGACCGAACTGCGCGGCCAGCGAAACCTCGTCCAGCTGCACGCCGGGCTTGAGCTTGAGGGTGAGGATCTGCTTGCGCAGCTCCTCGTAGATGTAGCGACCGCTGTGACGGCGCACGCCGCCTTCGGTTTCGGTGTCTTTGGCCATCATCAGGTCTCGGTTGGGCTGGCCTCCATCATACAGGCCAGCCCCGGTCGTTTTCATCACTGCAGGCCGGCGCCCCAGGTATCACTGAGCATGAAGCCTGCCGCCAGCGGGTCGTCCGGGTCCACGCCCAGTTGCTGCAGGCCGTACAGCCAGGCGCGCCCGGTGACCCTCGGCAGCACCGCCGGGCGCCCGGCCACCTCGGTGGTGCCCAGCATCTCGACCTGGAACTGCCCGCCGATGGTCGAGCGTGATACCAGGCTGTCGCCCGCCTGCACCAGCCCGCGGGCGGCCAGGGTGGCGAGGTTGGCTGAACTGCCGGTGCCGCACGGCGAGCGGTCGACCCGGCCCGGGGGCAGGGTGGTGCAGGTCTGGTAGGTGCGCCCGTCGAGGCGGTTGCGGAACATCACGTAGGCCACCTCGTTGACCGACGGCAGCAGCGGGTGCTGGATGTTCAGCTGGCGGTTGATCACGTCTTTCAGCGCCACCCCGGCGTCGGCCAGGGCGCGGGCGTTTTCCGGGGCGATGGTCAGGCCGGTCTGCTCGACGTCGATCAGCGCGTAGTAAACGCCGCCGAAGGCCACATCGACCTTCAGCGTGCCGAACGCCTCGGTCTCGATGGCCAGGTCCAGGTGCTCGACGAATGCCGGCACCATGTCCAGCGACACGCCCAGGCAGCGCCCGTCCGCGCACTGGGCGCGAGCGGTGACCAGGCCGGCGGGGGTGTCGAGCACCACCGTGGTTTCCGGTTCCTGCATCGGCACCATGCCCAGTTCGAGCAGCGCGGTGACCACGCAGATGCAGTTGCTGCCCGACATCGGGTGGGCCTTGTCGGCCTGCAGCACGATGAAGCCGGCGTGGGCTTCGGGCCGGGTCGGCGGCAGCAGCAGGTTGACCGACATCTGCAGGCAGCCACGGGGCTCCAGGGTCACCAGGCGGCGCAGGCTGTCGTCGACTTCGTTGATGTAGTTCATCTTGTCGAGCATGGTCGCGCCAGGGATGCCCAGCACGCCGCCAGTGATGACCTTGCCGATCTCGCCCTCGCAGTGCACTTCGGCCAGTTGCAGGGTCTGTTTCCAACGCATGGCGTTACCTCACTTGATGTACCAGCCCCAGGGCTGTTGGCTGTCGTAGCGGGTGATCTGCTTGGTTTCCAGGTAGTTGTTCAGGCCCCATTCACCCAGCTCGCGGCCGATACCGCTGTGTTTGTAACCGCCCCAGGGGGCCTCGGTAAAGGTCGGTTGCGAGCAGTTGATCCAGACGATGCCGGCGCGGAACTTGCGGGCGACCCGCTCGCAGCGCTGCAGGTCCCTGGACATGACGGCCGCACCCAGGCCGAAACGTGAGCGGTTGGCCGAGCGCACGGCTTCTTCTTCGCTATCGAAGGGCCGCACGCAGACCACCGGGCCAAAGATTTCTTCGTTCCAGATCCAGCTGTCTTCCGGCACATCGGCGAACACGGTCGGCTGCACGTAGTAGCCCTTGTCGAGGTGCGCCGGGCGCTCGCCGCCGCAGACCAGCCGCGCGCCTTCTTCGCGGCCGCGTTCGATGGCGGCCAGCACCTTGTCGTACTGGCCGCGGTTGACCAGCGGCCCGAGCAGCACGCCATCTTCCAGGCCGTTACCGAGGGTGATCTTGCGCGCCTCCTGTTCAAGGCGGGCGAGCAGCGGTGCGTACAACGCACGTTCCACCAGCACCCGGGAAGTCGCCGAGCAGACTTCGCCCTGGTTCCAGAAGATGCCGAACAGGATCCACTCCACCGCCGCGTCCAGGTCGCTGTCGGCAAAGATCACGAAGGGCGACTTGCCCCCCAGCTCCAGGCTGATGTTCTTGATGTCACGGGCCGCCGCCTGCATGATCCGGCTGCCGGTGGGCACGCTGCCGGTGAAGGCCAGCTTGTCGACGTCCGGGTGCTCGGCCAAGGGGGCGCCGGCGTCGGCACCGAGGCCGGTGACCACGTTCAGCACGCCCGCTGGCAGGCCGGCTTCATCGGCGATGCGGGCCAGTTCCAGGGCGGTGAGCGGGGTCAGTTCGGACGGCTTGAGCACCATCGTGCAGCCGGCAGCCAGGGCCGGTGCGACCTTCCAGGCAGCCATCAGCATCGGGAAGTTCCACGGGATGATCGCACCTGCCACGCCGATCGGCTCCATGCGGGCGAGTGCAGTGAAGCGATCGTCCGCCAGGGCGATACCTTGCTCGCGCTGATCATCCAGTTTCTCGGCGAGCTCCGCGTAGTAGTCGAAGCAACCTGCGGTGTCACCGATGTCCCACAGCGCTTCAGGCAGCGGCTTGCCGTTGTCGCGCACTTCGAGTTCGGCCAGGGCTTGCTGGCGTTCACGGATCAGCGCGGCGATACGGCGCAGCACACGGGCGCGCTCGTGGCCGGGCAGATGTGGCCAGGGGCCGTTGTCGAAGGCGTTGCGAGCAGCCGCGACGGCGGCGTCGACGTCTTCGGCGGTTGCAGCGGCCACCTGGGTGATCAGCGTTTCGTCGCTCGGGTCGATCGTGTCGAAGCGCCCGCCGTTGATGGGCGCGGTCCATTGGCCGTTGATGTACAGCTGGTCGTAGCGGTTCATGCATGTCCTCCGATAAGGGCGAAGCGTCGGGCGCTGAAGGGGCTGAGGTCCTGGGCCGGGCGGCGGCCGCCAGCCAGGTCGCTGATCAGGCGGCCGGTGGTGGCGCCGAGGGTGAGGCCGAGCTGGCCGTGGCCGAACGCCATGAGGGTGTTCTGCAGCCGTGGCGAACGGTCGATCACCGGCTTGGTGTCAGGCAGGAACGGGCGGTAGCCGACGCCGAATTCCATGCCTTCTGTGCGCAGTTGCGGCAGCACCCGGCGGGCTTTTTCCAGAATGATTTCGGCGCGCCTGAAATTGGGTTGGGCATTGGGCCCGGCGAACTCGATGGTGCCGCCGATCTGCAGGCCACGGGTCATCGGTGCGAAGCAGAAGCCTCCGTCGGCGTAGATCACCGAATGGCGAATCTCGACGCCAGGTTGCGGCAGCACGGCCTGGTAACCGGCAATGCCAGCCAGCGGAATATTGACCCCCAGCGTGTCGAAGAAGGGGCGCGCACCGGTACCGGCGGCGACCACCAGCAGATCGGCGGGTACACGGGCACCGTCGGCCAGGGTCACGCCGCTGGCCTTGTCATGGTTTTCCTCGATCTTCAGCACGCGCTGGCGGATGCGCTTGCCGCCCTGGGCGACGAAGCTCTCGGTCAATGCGGCGATGAAGCCTTCGGTGTCGCTGACGGCGCGCCAGTCCGGGAACAGCAGGCCGTGATGAAACTTGCCGGCCAGCGCCGGTTCGAGGTCGCCGATAGCGGCACCGTCCAGCTCTTCGGAACGGAAGCCCAGCTGCTTGCGCAGTTCCAGGTGCGGGCGTTCGTGGGCGAGGCCGGCGGGGGAGTCGAAGACTTCGAGGATCGGCCGCTGGCCGAGCAGGGTCTTGTCCGGGCAGGCGTCGAGCAGCGGCGCGTAGTCGTCGTACACGTGCTGGGTCAGGCGTGCCATGTCCTGGGCGATTTCATGGATCTTGGCCGGGCGGGCGCAGGCGAGAAAACGCATGAACCACGGCAGGATCCCCGGCAGCGCGCTCGGGCGCAGGGCCAGGGGGCCTTTCTGGTCGAGCAGCCAGCCGGGGATCTTCATCAGGATGCCGGGCTTGGACAGCGGGATCACTTCGCTCACGGCCATCTGCCCGCAGCTCCACTTGGCGGTGCTGTCGCCGGGGGCGGCGGGGTCGATCAGGGTCACCCGGTGGCCATCGCGCTGCAGGTACAGCGCGCAGCACACGCCGACGATGCCGCCGCCGATGACCACGGCCTGTTGCTGGGTAGGGTGCGGGTTGTTCATGGGTCAGGCTCTTGAGTAAAGGCGAGGGCTTTGCCCTCGATTCGCGGGCAAGCCCGCTCCCACAGGGTCCGCGCCGCTCCCAAGGCCGGTGCTGAACCTGTGGGAGCGGGTTTACCCGCGAATGGGCCGCAAAGCGGCCCCTTGCGATTACTGTTGCGAAGCTTCGTACACCTTGCGGAACTCGGCCTTTTCTTCATCGGTCAGCGGCAGCAGCGGGGCGCGGGCGTTGCCGACCTTGAAGCCGGCCAGCTCGGCGCCGTACTTGACCTTCTGCACGAACTTGCCGCTTTCCAGGTTGGCCATGGCCGGGAACAGGCTGCGCATCACCTGCTGGGCACCGCGGATGTCGCCGCGGGTGAAGGCCTGGTGGAAAGCCACGACCTTCTCCGGGAAGATGTTGGCCGGCCCGCAGATCCAGCTGTCGGCACCCCACAGGTAGAAGTCCAGGGCCTGGTCGTCGGAGCCACAGGACAGCTGGATCCCCTTGTATTTCTCACCGATCTCGATGGCGCGCAACAGGTTGCCGCTGCTTTCCTTGATGCCGATCACACGCGGGTGCTGGTGCAGCGCGGCGATCACGTCCATGCCGACTTCGACGTTGGTGCGGATCGGGTAGTTGTAGAGCACCACGTTGATCTCGGGGAAGGTCTCGAGGATGGTCTGGTAGTGCGCCAGCAGCTCTTCCTGCGAGGGCAGTGCGTAGTAGGGGGGGGCGATCAGCAGGTTGGTATAACCGGCGTCGACGGTCTGCCTGACCTGCTCCAGCACTTCACGGGTGCACGAGCCATTGGCCCCGGCAATCAGGGTGCCGCGGTCACCGACCACTTCCTTCACGGTGGCGAGGATCTGCCGGCGCTCGTCGTTGGCCAGGGCGTAGTATTCGCCGGTCGAGCCCAGCGGCACGAAGCCGCTGACGCCGGCGGCCAGCTGGTGTTCGAGGATCGCGGCGAGGGTGTCGTGGTCGACCTTGCCGGCGGCATTGAACGGGGTGACCAGGGCGGGCAGGATGCCGTTGAGTTTCATGTGCAAGTCTCCTTGGGTGAAGTATCAGTAGGCGTAGCGACGCAGCAGGCGCCCTTCGATCACGCCGACCAGGCGGGTGAGCGGGAAGGCGACGAGGAAATAGATGACCGCCACCGCCGAGAGGAACTCGACCGGGCGGGCGGTGCTGTTGGAAATGTTCTGGCCGACGAACATCAGGTCGGCGACCCCGACCGAGGAGATCAGCGCGCTCTCCTTGAACAGGCTGACCACGTTCGACAGCAGCGGCGGCACGGCGCGCAGCAGGGCCTGGGGGAACACCACGTATAGCACCTTGACCCGCGAGGTCAGGCCCAGTGCGGTGCAGGCATCGTGCTGTTCGCTGGCGATGGATTTCAGCGCGCCGCGGAAGGTCTCGCTGGTGATCGCTGCCATGTACAGGGTCAGCGCGATCAGCACCGAGCCGTAGGGCGGGATATCCACTCCGAACACCACCGGGAAGCAGAAGAACACCCAGAACAGCTGTATCAGCAGCGGCGTGCCGCGGAAGAACTCCACGTACAGGGTCAGCGGCAGGCGCAGCAGCGGCGTCCTGAACTGGCGCAGCAGGCTCAGCACGAAGCCGGCAAGGATGCCCAGCAGGGCGCACACGGCGGTGAACGCCAGGGTCAGGGCCAGGCCCTTGAGCAGCACCGGCCAGTAGTGCAGCACGACTGAAAAATCGAGTGGCATGGCGGTCTCCTCAGCGTTGCGCGGCCAGGTCCTGGCGCCGTTCGAACCACTGCACCAGCTGCGCGACCGGCAGCGACAGGGCGAAGTAGACCAAGGCGATCAGGGTGTAGGTTTCCAGCGGGCGGTAGGCCTCGGTGGCCAGGCTTTTACCCACGTACATCAGGTCGGCGACCGCGACGATGGCCACCAGTGCGCTCTGCTGCAGGGTGCCGATGCCATTGGTGATCAGCACCGGCAGGGCACTGCGCAGCGACTGCGGCAGCACCACGTACAGCGTGCGTTGCCAGCCCTTGAGGCCCAGTGCGATGGCGGCATCCAGGTGCTCGCGCGGCACCGCCTGCACGCCGGCCCGATAGGCCTCGGCATTGAACGCGGTGAGGTTCAGGCCCAGGGCCAGAAAGCCCATGGCGATCGGGTCGATGAACACGTTGAACAGCATCGGCACGCAGTAGAAGAACCAGACGATCTGCAGCAGTGCCGGGGTGCAGCGGAAGAACTCGATGAACAGCTGCGCCGGCCAGCGGATGACCCACCAGCGGCTGAGCGCCATCAGGCACAGCACGAAGCCGCAGGTCAGGCCGATCAGGTTGGCCACCAGTGCCAGCTCGAGGGTGACCTTGAGGCCGTCGAGCAGCGCCGGCAGGCTGCCGTTGAGAAAGTGGAAGTCGAATTGGTAGTTCATCGCGGCGGCCTCAATCCAGGTGCAGGACCTTTTCCAGGAACTCGCGGGTACGCGGTTCGCGCGGGGAGGTGAACAGCTGCTCGGGGTGGCCTTGCTCGACCACCTTGCCGTTGGCGCAGAACACCACGCGGGTGGCGATATGCCGTGCGAAGTGCATGTCGTGGGTGACGATGATCATCGCCATCTTCTGCTCGGCCAGCTGCAGCATCACGTTCTGAACTTCAGTGACCATTTCCGGGTCCAGCGCTGAAGTGACTTCGTCGAACAGCATCAGGCGCGGTTCGAGCATCAATGCCCGGGCAATCGCCACCCGCTGCTTCTGGCCGCCGGACAGCTGGCTGGGGTAGGCGTGCAGCTTGCTTTCCAGGCCCAGACGGGCGAGGTAGGCGCGGGCCTTTTCGGTGGCCTCGGCCTTGCTCAGGCCGTGCACCTTGACCGGCGCCAGGATCAGGTTGCCCAGCACCGACAGGTGCGGGAACAGCGTGTAGTGCTGGAACACCATGCCGATCTGCTTGTGCAGGGCTTCGTCCAGCGGCTTGCCGTGCTTGTGCTCGCCGGCGATGTAGGGCTTGCCCTGGAACTGGATGTGCCCGCCCTGGATGCCCTCCAGGCCCATCAGCACGCGCAGCAGCGAACTCTTGCCGCTGCCCGACGGGCCGATGATCACCAGGCGGTCGTCGGCGCGCATGTCGAGGTTCATCCGGTCCATCACCACCAGCTGCTCGCCATAGGCCTTGCAGACGTCACGCAGCTGGATGAAATCGCCGCCCTGGGGCAAATCCGGGGTGAGCGAAGCCTGTGGCTGGGCAGCCACCAATCGGGGAGTGTTCATCGTTTCGTCTCCACGAAGGCGCATCGGGCGGCGCCTTCGGCACGGGGCTTTACTGGGCGGGCTTGTCGGCGGCGTTGGTTGCGGTCGACGCCTTGTCTACCAGCTTTTCGATTTCACCGGTTTCGCGGCGCTGGGTCAGGTAGATGTTGAGCACCGCAAGGTCCGCGGCGGACATCTCGCGCGAGACGCCAAACGACACGCCTTGCTTGGCCAGGGCCGGCTTGGGGAAGACTTCCCTGGCCCAGTCGTTGGCCAGGGCGAACAGGTGGTTGGTGTCGTTGGCGTCGGCCAGCACGTCGGCACGGCGCGACATCAGGGCCATGCGGGTTTCGTCGGAGCCTGGCAGGCGCATCACGGTGGCGTTCTTCACTACGGCGGAGACGGCCTTGTCGGCGGCAGTGCCGGACATCACGGCAATGGTCACGCCGGGCTTGTCGTAGTCGGCGATGGCACTGCCGGCACCGCTGAACTTGGGGTTTTCCTTGTTCACCAGCAGCGACACCTGGTAGTCGGTGGCCGGCACCGAGAAGGCCACGGCGAGGGCGCGTTCCGGGGTCTGGTTGAGGGCCATGGCAAGGTCCCACTTGCCGCTTTGCAGGCCGGCGACCTGGTTGTCCCAGCTGGTGTCGATGAACTGTGCCTTGACCTTGAGTACCTTCTCGGCGAAATCGCGGCACAGATCGACGAAGTAGCCGCTGTACTGGCCGCTGGCGGCATCGCGCATCACGTAGGGCGCGGCAACGGCAGCGCCGCAGCGCAGCACGCCGGCTTTCTGAATGGCTTGCCACTGGGGGGCTTCAGCGGCCTGGGCGCTGATAGCCAGGCCCATGACGGCGGCGCTGGCCAGGGTATTGCGGATGGAGCGGGGGACTGAAACGCGCATTTTTGACCTCTCCGTTGAACTTGTTCTTGTAGGCAGAAGGGCAAGGCTGAATCGCTGTGTGGTGCTTTGAGTGTTGTGATGTGTGCAGCGATGTATTCAGATTAGGCCCGGGCGCGAAATGTTGTCAACGGGGAGTTTTCTTAAGGCAAAAAAAAGACCTGTGGGAAGGGGCAGGCCCCTCGCCACAGGTCTTTTTGAATCAAAGGGTTATAGGATCAGCGCGCCTCCGGCACGATCATGCTGGCGGGGGCTTCGGCGGCACGTCGGCGCGCCACGCAGTAGTACAGCACACTCGGCACCACCAACCCGATCAGCCACGACACATCCACGCCACCCAGGTGCGCGACCATGGGGCCGGTGTAGAGCTTGGTGTCGATGAACGGCATCTGCACCAGCACGCCAAAGGTGTAGACGCTGATGCCGGGCCAGTTCCAGCGGCCATAGCGGCCCTCCGGGTCGGCCAGGGCCGGGACGTCGTAGCGCTCCTTGGTGATGAAGTAGTAGTCCACCAGGTTGACCGCGCTCCAGGGCACGAAGAAGGTCAGCAGGAACAGGATGAACGACTTGAACGCACTGAGGAACGAGTGCTGGCCGAGCAGGGCGACCAGAGTGGCGGCACCGACAATGGCCAGCACGAACACCAGGCGTTGCACGCGGCTGATCGCCAGGTGGCCACGGAAGCCGCTGATGATGGTGGCGATGCACATGAAGCTGCCATAGGAGTTCAGTGTCGAGATGGTCACCTTGCCGAAGGCGATGCTGAAGTACAGCAACGCTGCGGTGGTACCGGCGCCGCCGAGGCCGACGATGTAGGCCACTTCACGCCCGCTGAACTGCCCGCCAGCGATGGCCGCAGCGAACACGCCGAGGATCATCGACGCCTGCGCGCCGACGACCGAACCCAGGCCCGCGGCGAGGAAGGTCTTCACCGGCGAGGTGCTGCTCGGCAGGTAGCGCGAGTAGTCTGCCACGTAGGGGCCGAAGGCGATCTGCCAGGAGGCCGCCAACGACACCGCGAGCAGGAAGGTGGCCCAGCTGAAGTGGCGGTTTTCCAGCAACTGGCCGATGTCGGCGAGCATCAGGATGCGGCTGAACAGGTAGACGAAGGCAATGATGCCCAGCACGCTGGCGACCCGGCCGATCCAGTGGATTACCCGGTAGCCGGCCAGGGTGGCGAGCACGATCACCGACGCGAAGATGAGGATGCCGGTGCTGTCGCTGACGCTCAGCAACTGGCCGATGGCTTGCCCGGACAGCACCGTGCCGGTGGCCGTAAAGCCCAGGTACATCAGGCACACCAGCACCATCGGGATGGCCGCGCCGTACACACCGAACTGCACGCGGCTGGAGATCATCTGCGGCAGGCCCAGGCGCGGGCCCTGGGCCGCATGCAGGGCCATGACCGCACCGCCGATCAACTGGCCCAGCAGCAGACCGATCAGCGACCAGAACACGTCGCCGCCGAGCACCACGGCCAGGGCGCCGGTGACGATGGCGGTGATTTGTAGGTTGGCGCCGAGCCAGAGGGTGAACTGGCTGTACAGCTTGCCATGGCGCTCGGCCTCGGGAATGTAGTCGATAGAGCGCCGTTCGAGCACGGATTTGCGGGACATTGAGGGCTCCACTTGATTGTTTTTGTGTCAGGGAGAGGGCCAGCGCCGGCGCGCTGCGCGGGTGGCGTGTGCCTGATATCAGCATGTCTATACAAGTAGGGTCAAGTGAAGCTTGCAGGCCGTAACAGACAATCTGTTGCGCAAGGGTTGGCCACAACTGTGCTGGTCCCTGCTCGGAAAATGGCCTTATGCTGTTACGAAATATGTCTAGAAAGCCTGAAGAAGGAAGCTGCAATGCCGCTCAAGGACCTGCTGATCGCCCTGGTGGTGATTGTCGCCTGGGGAGTCAATTTCGTGGTCATCAAGGTCGGCCTCGATGGCCTGCCGCCGATGCTGCTGGGGGCATTGCGCTTTCTGCTGGTGGCGTTTCCGGCCGTGCTCCTGGTCAAGCGGCCGAAGCTGCCGTGGCGCTGGCTGATCGCATACGGCGCGACCATCTCCCTGGGCCAGTTCGCCTTCCTTTTCCAGGCCATGTACAGCGGCATGCCACCGGGCCTGGCGTCGTTGGTGCTGCAGTCGCAAGCGTTCTTCACCCTCGGCTTTGCCGCGCTGTTCCTGGGGGAGCGGCTGCGCCTGGCCAGTGTGCTCGGGCTGGTGGTGGCTGCCAGCGGCCTGGCGCTGATCGGCAGTGAAGACAGCGGCCATGTGCCGCTGGTGGCGTTGCTGCTGACCTTGTGTGGCGGGGCCATGTGGGGCATGGGCAACATCATCACCCGCCGCTTTGGCTCGGTGGACCTGGTGGCGCTGGTGATCTGGGGCGGGCTGATTCCGCCGCTGCCGTTCCTGGCCTTGTCGTGGTGGCTGGAAGGGCCGGAGCGCATCGGCCATGCGCTGGCCAATATCAGCTGGAGTTCGGTGCTGGCGCTGGCATACCTGGCATTCGTCGCCACCATGATCGGCTACAGCCTGTGGAGCAAGCTGCTGTCGCGCCACCCGGCGGGCAAGGTGGCGCCATTCTCGCTGCTGGTGCCGGTGATCGGCCTGAGTTCGTCGGCGTGGTTGCTGGGTGAGCGGCTGACGGCGGTGCAGGGCTGGGGCGCGCTGCTGGTGATGCTCGGCCTGCTGGTCAATGTATTCGGGCCGAAGCTGGGGCAGCGACTGCGGGAGGCCAGTGTGCAGTAGCGGAAGCGGCCGGCGCATTTGTTAGACTTGGCCTTTTTTGCAAGGCCAAGGAGCTCTACATGATCATCTCCACCACCAGCCAGCTCGAGGGCCGCCCGATCGCCGAGTACCTTGGCGTGGTCAGCTCCGAATCGGTGCAAGGTATCAACTTCGTGCGCGATTTCTTCACACGCGTTCGCGACGTCTTCGGTGGCCGTTCGCAGACCCTGGAAAGCGCGCTGCGCGAGGCCCGCGAGCAGGCCACCGAGGAACTCATTGCGCGGGCACGGCAGTTGCAAGCCGATGCCGTGGTAGGCGTGGACTTCGAGATCAGCATGCCGTCGGTGCAAGGCGGCATGGTCGTGGTCTTCGCCACCGGTACTGCCGTGCGGCTGAAGTAGCCAAATGCCACTGGTCGGGTCTGCAGGTTTCGGCCGGGCAGTCCGCTTGTGACCGGCTAGTCTCACTGGCATAGGTCGCGTTTTTCAGGTCAGCCCATTGCTGGCCGACGCGGGCGCCACGGAATGGAGACAGGCATGAGCGACACCTTTTTCGAAGACACGAACGATGCATTCCCGATCAACAGCCAGGTACGTTGCGGTCAGGCGGCATTCAACCTGGGCTTCGCCCACATGACCCTGGACGACTCGGAAAACCTCAAGCCTGCACACCTGCAGCGCATCAAGAAGGGCCGTTTCACACCACGGGTGCCAGCCAGGAAGTAAGCCTCGAAAAAGTGAACCTGCTCACACAACCCCGCCCGATGGCGGGGTTTTTTGTGGGTGTTGCTTGACCCTGCTCATGGTAACCGTGGGTTGCCCTCGCGATGGCGGCGCAGTTGTGGTTTTCTGGCGCGGCATCCAGGAAAGAGAGGATTGATTTTTCATGCGAGTCAGGGACGAGACCTATTGGCAGTGGGCCGACGCACAGTTGCATAGCCGCTGCCATGACGAAGTGCTCAGTGACGGCACTTCGCTGGATATCCAGGTGCGCCTGTCGCGGCTCGGCGCAACGCAGCTGTTCCTCGGGCTCTACGGCCAGGACGGCAGGGCGCTGCTGGAGGAGTACTACCCGGCGCGGCCCGGCGAAACCATGACCCGCGCGCTGGTGTGGGGCGTGGACCGGGCTCGGGCGTTGGCCACCGGCGCGTTGCCGTTACCCGTGCTGCAGCGGCGCCTTCAGGCCTGAGGGTGGCGGGCGCTGGCGGCCTGGACGATACGCTGGGCTGGCACCGCCAGCTGGCGCAGCAGGTAGTCGGCGAACGCCGGCTCCCAGGGCTGCAAGGCAATTGCTTCACGCATGCAGGTCAGCCAGATCGCTGCGTGCTGCGCGTCGATCGGCCATTGCGCATGGAATGATGGAATACCGATCGAGCCGTAGCGTTCGGCGTACAGCCGTGGCCCGCCCAGCCAACCACTGAGGAAGCACGCCAGCTTGTCGCGTGAGCCGGCGAGGTCGGCCGGGTGCATCTGCCGCACCGGGGCGGCTGCCGGGTCCTTGTCCATCAGCCGATAGAAGTCGTCGACCAGCCGGCGCAGGCCATCGATGCCGCCGGCGGCCTGGTAGGAGGCATCGCCAGTGCCAAATGCAGGGGTAGTCATGTTGGGCTCCAATCTCGAGCCGACATTCTAGCAGGCATGAAAAAGCCCGGCCTATGCAGGCCGGGCTTCATAAGTGGCGGCGAACCCTCAGTTCAGCGGTTCGATCACCTTGACTGCCTGCCGCTCACGGGCGGCGGGCCATTCTTGTTGCAGGGTCTGCAGCACGCGGCCGACGAACTCGGTATCGGCGGCGGCCTTCTTGCCGACGTAGCCTTGGCCACGGCGGTAGACCTTGAAGCGGGCGCGCATGCTGGGCAGGTGCGCTTCGAATTCATCTTCGACCGTGTTCGGCGGCAGGCGGTCGATGCGCACCTCGCCGGTCTGGCTGACCCACAGCAGGTGGTCGTCGAGGCTGTCCTTGCGTACCGCGAACAGCTGGGCCAATTGGTCGATAGTCGGATTGTTGTTCAAGTTCATCATAAAGCCCCCATCACCTATTTGTTGTTGATTTTCACAGTTGGCGCCACAGGTTGTAGCGCACTACCAAGGCTGCTACAGCAGCATCGCAACAGGGGCTTTCTCACGCTGCCTTTTGGACAGATTCCCTCTCCACGGACGGCCTGCGTTACCGCGCAAGCCGTCTGGAACACCCTTGCCACCGCTCCCGATCAGGGAGACGGCTTCATCATGCACAAGGCTGATGAACGGCGTCAATGCTTTTGTAGTGAATATTTTTCGTCACTACATTCTTGTCATATTGTCTGGCAATCTGTTCGGCGGTGACTCAGCGGTCGAGCCCGGAAAGTATCTGGAAGGCCGCACGCACACGGGCTTCGTTGGGGTAATTGCGGTTGGCGAGCAGGACAATGGCCTTGCCTTCGGACGGAATGAAGGCGGCGTAGGCGCCGAAGCCGCTGGTGGAGCCGGTCTTGTTGTACCAGGCGGCGGGCAGGGCCGGGAGCGCCGGGTTCAGGCGCTGGGTGGCCTGGGGCTCACGAATCAGGCGCGGGCTGTTGCCATCGACCAGCGTCTCCAGCGCGACTGGGTAAGGGTAGCGTTCCCAACCCAGGCCCTGGGTCATGGCGCCCACCTTGAAGTAGCCGGCCTGGGTGATGGCGGTGGCCTTGCGCAGTGTCTGTGGCAATTCGGCAGGCTGCATGTGCAGGCGCACGTAGCGCAGCAGGTCGCTGGCGCTGGTCTTGATGCCGTAGGCTTCGTCGGCGTAGGGGCCGGGGCTGACGCGCACCGGGTGGTTCTGTGCGTCATAGCCCTGTGCGTACAGCGCCTGTGCTGTTTGCGGCACTTGCAGGTAGGTGTGCTGCAGGCCCAGCTGCGGTAGCAGGTGCTCGGTCATGATGGCTGCGAAGGGCTTGTGTTGCGCACGTGCCGCAAGGTCGCCGAACAGGCCAAGGCTCGGGTTGGAGTAGCAGCGCTGGGTGCCATGCTCGGTGCGCGGCTTCCAGTTGCGGAAGAATGCCAACGTCTGCTCCGGCGTCTGTACTTCATCGGGGAACTGCAACGGCAGGCAATCGGCGCTGTAGGCGCCAAACTCCAGCACGCTGTCCTCGCCCAGGGGCGAGCCGGCAAGCGCGGGCTGGTAGCGTCGGGCAGGGGCCTCAAGGTCGAGTTTGCCTTCGGCACTGGCCAGGGCGGCGAGGGTGGCGGTGTAGGTCTTGCTCAGCGAGCCGATCTCGAACAGGGTGTCGGCGGTGACCGCACTGCCATCGGCCTTGCTGGCCACGCCATAGCTGAAGTAATGGGCCTGCCCGTTGGCGTAGACCGCCACGGCCATGCCGGCGATATCCTGCTCTTTCATCAGGGGCCGGATGACTTCGTCCACCTGGGCTTGCAACGGCTCGGCAGCATGCGCACAGGCGAAGCCGAACAGGATGAACAGTGGCGCTAGACGTACAAGTGGCATGCAAAGGTCCTTTTTTGGGGTGTGGCCGTCGTGGGTGTGTCCGTTGAGCGACACCGATGGGGGTTCCGGCGTTAGCGGGAAAAAACCCAAGACCTTATCGTCTGGCCTTGCACAACGACAAGATGGAAACTGTTATGAAGTATTTGCGCATGTTGTTCGACAATTTCACCCTGTGCCTGCTCGGGGTGGTGTTGATTGCCACCGTGCTGCCTTGCTCGGGCGACGGCGCGGTGTATTTCGGCTGGCTGACCAACCTGGCGATCGGCCTGCTGTTCTTCCTGCACGGCGCCAAGCTGTCGCGCGAGGCGATCATCGCCGGTGCTGGCCATTGGCGCCTGCACCTGCTGGTGTTCTCCTGCACCTTCGTGATGTTCCCGCTGCTGGGCCTGGCGTTCAAGCCGCTGTTCGTGCCGCTGGTGGGCAACGAACTGTACCTCGGCGTGCTGTACCTGTGCGCGCTGCCTGCCACCGTGCAGTCGGCCATCGCCTTCACCTCGCTGGCCCGCGGCAATGTGCCGGCAGCCATCTGCAGTGCGGCGGCTTCCAGCCTGATCGGCATCTTCCTGACCCCGCTGCTGGTGGTGATGCTGCTGGGCGCCAGTGGTGATACCGGTTCGGGGCTGGACGCGGTATTGAAGATCACCTTGCAGTTGCTGGTGCCGTTCGTCGCCGGGCAGGTCGCACGCCGCTGGATCGGTGCCTGGGTCAAGAAAAATGCCCGCTGGCTGAAGATGGTGGACCAGGGTTCTATCCTGCTGGTGGTGTACACCGCGTTCAGCGAGGCCGTGGTTACCGGCCTGTGGCACACGGTATCGCCGCAGCATCTGGCTGGGCTGTTCGCCGTGTGCGGCATCCTGCTGGCGGTGGTGCTGTTCGGCACGCGCATGCTGGGCAAGGTGCTGGGCTTCAGCCTGGAAGACCGCATCACCATCCTGTTCGCCGGTTCCAAGAAGAGCCTGGCTACCGGGGTGCCGATGGCCCAGGTGCTGTTCGTGGGGAGCGGCATTGGCGCGATGATCCTGCCGCTGATGCTGTTCCACCAGATCCAGCTGATGGTGTGTGCGGTGCTGGCGCAGCGCTATGCCAGCCGCGAGCAGGTGGGTGAGGGCGCTGCCGCTTCTTCCTGAAAGATGTGTGTTGCCTGTACTGGCCTCTTCGCGGGCACGCCCGCTCCCACAGAGGCCAGTGCAGGCTACCGAGCCTGCCCGGAACTGCGCTCGCGCAATGCCTTCCCCACCTCGGCCTCGATCTTGTAGGCCGGCCCTTCCAGCTCCTCGTAGTTGCGCGTATAGCGCCGGGCAAACTCGTTCACCCCCAGTTGCTGATACTGCTGCACATGCTTGAGCTCGTGGGCCCACAACGCCACGTTGTCCTCGGCATCGCTGGCGTGGCGGAAGATGATGGTATCGATCAGGGTCACCGCGTTCACGTCCGGGTTCTGCAGCATGGCGTTGGCCGCCGTGACCTGCTGCTCGTCACCGACCCGGTAGCGCGCGGCATCGAGCACGGCAAAGTCATACCAGGGCTCCAGTTGTGCGCGGATGTGCAAGGGGATCGGTTGAGTGCCACTGGCAGTGGCTTCGTCACGAGCCTGTTGCAAGGCAAACGCCAGGCTGCTCGACGCCACCGTTTCGACATCCTTGAGCACCTGCCCGGCCTGGCCGGGGTCGATCGGCGCGCAGAAACAGCCCATCAGGCACACCTGATACTGCCCAGGCGGGCAGGCCTGTTCGGCCAGGGCGGGCGCTGCCAGCAGCAGCCCCAACAGCAGGTTAATCCGCTTCATTCAATGCCCTGTCGACAAAGCCTTTGCTGGCATCGAGCAACTGCTGTTGCACCGCTTCACTGGCCAGCATGCGCCCGACCACCAGTGCGCCGACGCACTGACTGATCAGCACCCAGGCCAGCGCCGGGTCTTCCAGGGTTTCGCTCCACGCGGCATGCAGGCTCACCAGCCAGTGCTCGGCCTCTTCGCGCACAGGTTGTTCGGCGCGGGCGATTTCCACTCCCAAGGGCGGCAGCGGGCAGCCGCCTTCGGCATTGTGCAGGTGCGCCAGGCTCAGGTACTGCTGCAGGCAGCGGGCCAGGCGTTCGCGGCTGGCACCCTGGTTGGCCAGGCGGGCCAGCGGGCTGTTGCACAGCTCCTGGCGGACCACTTCGGTGAACAAGTCGTCCTTGGACGGGAAATGGTTGTAGAACGCGCCGCCGGTCAGGCCGATGGCCTTCATCAGCCCGGCCACGCCGGTGCTGGAAAAACCGCCGCGCTTGGCCAGCGCGCCGCTGCTGGCCAGCAACTTGTCGCGGGTCTGCTGCTTGTGTTCGGTGGAGTAGCGCATGCACGACCTCTTCGCGCTGCTTGACGATGGGGGCGATCATAACATAGCGTTCGTTTACTAAACGATCATTCACCAATGGAGGCAGGCATGGCAGAACAACAAAAAGTGGTGCTGGTGATCGGGGCCGGGGACGCCACCGGTGGCGCGATCGCCAAGCGATTTGCCCGTGAGGGTTATGTCGCGTGTGTTACCCGGCGCCAGGCAGAAAAGCTGCAGCCGCTGATCGACGAGATCCGCGCTGCTGGGGGCCAGGCCCATGGCTTTGGCTCGGATGCGCGCAAGGAGGAAGAGGTTGCCGAACTGGTCGATACCATCGAGCGTGATATTGGCCCGATCGAAGCGTTTGTTTTCAATATCGGCGCCAATGTGCCGTGCAGCATCCTTGAGGAGACACCGCGCAAGTACTTCAAGATCTGGGAAATGGCCTGCTTCGCCGGCTTCCTCACCGCCCAGGCCGTGGCCCGGCGCATGGTCACCCGTGAGCGCGGTACTCTCCTCTTCACTGGCGCCACCGCAGGCACGCGTGGTGCCGCCGGTTTTGCCGCCTTCGCCGGGGCCAAGCACGGGTTGCGCGCCCTGGCCCAGAGCATGGCGCGGGAGCTCGGCCCGCGGAACATCCACGTGGCCCATGTGGTGGTGGATGGTGCCATCGACACCGCGTTCATCCGCGACAGTTTCCCGGAACGCTACGCGCTGAAGGATCAGGACGGCATTCTCGACCCGGCGCACATCGCCGACAGCTACTGGTTCCTGCATGCGCAGCCCCGTGATGCCTGGACCTTCGAACTGGACCTGCGCCCTTGGATGGAGCGCTGGTAAGCCTGACCGACCAAGGAGTGTGATGCATGAGCAAGACCGTGGAGTTCTACTTCGACCTGGGCAGCCCGGCCAGCTATCTGGCCTGGACCCAGCTGCCTGCTATCTGCGCCCGGCATGGCGCGACCCTGGTATACCGGCCGATGCTGCTTGGTGGGGTGTTCCAGGCCACCGGCAACGCTTCGCCGGCGATGATCCCTGCCAAGGGCCGCTACATGTTCACCGACCTTGGCCGTTATGCCCGCCGCTATGGCGTGCCATTCGGCCTGCCGCCGGGGTTCCCGGTGAACACCCTGACCCTGATGCGCGGTGCCATCGGCATGCAGCTTCGCGCGTCAGCGCAGTTCGAAGCGCTGTTGGCCGTGCTGTACAAGGGGCTGTGGGAGCAGCGGCGCAACTTGAGCGATGGCCCGACATTGGATGAAACGCTCGGCCAGGCCGGCTTCGACCCAGCGGCATTTCATGCGCTGGCGGCGGATGTCGAAGTAAAGGCCGAACTCAAGCGGGTGACCGAAGAGGCAGTTGCGCGGGGTGTATTCGGTGCGCCGACCTGCTTTGTCGACGGGGAGATGTTCTTCGGCCAGGATCGCCTGGATTTCGTCGAAGAAGCGCTGAGCCGTTAAGGGAGGATGGCCTCGCCCTGGGCGAGGCCAAACCGGGCTCAGAAATTGGCCGGGGTGTTGGCGCTGATGATTTCCGCCTCGTCCTGGCCAATGTTCTTGAAGCTGTGCGGCAGGGTAGTGGGGATGTAGTAACCATCGCCCGAGTTGAGGATGCTCACCTGGCCATCGACCCACAGTTCCACGGTGCCGCGGGTGACCAGGCCACATTCTTCGCCTTCGGCATGCACGATCGGCTCGCCGGAATCGGCACCCGGGGCGTAGAGTTCACGTAGCATGCGCATCTGCCGGGCTTCGACGCTGGCGCCGACCAGCAGCATGCGCAGGCCATTACGGCCCAGGTCCGGCTGCTCGCTGGCGCGGAACACGAAGCGCTCTTCGCGCACCGGCTCGTCGAAGCTGAAGAACTCGGCCAGGGTCATGGGGATCCCTTCGAGCAGCTTTTTCAGGGAGCTGACCGACGGACTGACACGGTTCTGTTCGATCTGCGAGATCGTCGAATTGGTCAATCCGCTGCGGCGGGCCAGTTCCCGTTGGGAGAGGTTGTTGCGTTCACGCACCAGTTTGAGTCGCGTCCCCGTGTCCATAGCCGCCTTGTAATCAGAGGTGTTTAAAATAATTAGCGACGCATTAAAACACACTCTGCACGCTTGCGCGCTGTGCTTTCAGGCGCGTTGGTCACGCGGCAACGGCCACAGCCCGACCAGCAGCAAAAGCACTGCCACCGCCAGGAATGGCAGGCGTGGGTCCAGGGCGTAGACCAGCGTTCCGGCCAGCGGGCCGATCACCGCGCCCATGCCCTGGGCGGCGCCAATCGAGCCTGCGGTGGCACCTTGTTCCGAGGCCTGCATGGCATTGGCCGCCAGCGCGGAAAACGCCGGGAACACGAAGCCCATGCCAGCCGCGGCGACAAAGTAGCAACTCCACAGCCAGGGCGCCGTGGTGGCCGCCGCGCCACAGGCGAAGCCCAGCGCCGACACACTGGCGCCGACCCGGATCATCTTCAAGGGCGGCCATTCCAATTGGCGCAGCAGCACCTGCGACAGGATCAGCGCCACCCCGACGGTGGTCAGGGCGATGCCGGCAGCCTGGGCGGCATCGGTCGGCGCCAGCTGCAGACGGTCGAGGGCGAAAAAGCCGACGACGATCTGCGATACCGTGACACTGAGCATGGCGCTGAACGCCACCAGCAGTGGCCGGCGCAGGCGGGGGTCGCTGAGCCGGACAGGGCTGGGCGCATGGCTTTGCGCAAGGGGCTGGGGTTTGAGCTTGAACAGCAGCACCAGGAAGGCGCTGGCCGGCAACAGCGACATGACATGGAACGGCAGGCTGAGGCTGTGCTGTGCCAGCACGGCCGCCAGCGCCGGCCCCACCACCAGGCCCACGGCATTGGCCGCGCCCAGCGAAGCCATGGCCCGCGCCCGGCGCTGTGGCTCGACATGGTCGGCGATCAGTGCGTTGCAGCCCACCGGGATGGCGGCGTAGAAGGCGCCGATGCAACCGCGTGCGAGCATCAGGCCGAAGAACGCCAGGCCCGCCCCCGGCAACCAGCGCAGCGCCCCTTCGACGAACAGGCACAGCAGCCAGTAGGCCAGGGTGAAACCGGCGCTGCCCAGCAGCAGGATGCGGCGGCGCCCCAGGCGGTCGGACAACCGCCCCCACGGGCGCGCCAGCAGCACCCAGACCACGCCGGCCACGGTCACTGCCGCCCCGGCTTGCCAGGTGGCCATGCCCAGCAGGCGCGAGATCGGCCCGATCAGCGCGACGAAGGCCATCATCGACATGGTGCAGGCCATGTTGGCCAGTAGCAGCGGGCGCATGTCCAGGGTGTTGGCGGGTGTCAGTAGTGCAGGGTCCTTTGCGACGTTCATAAGGCAGTCCAGGGCAGGTCGACAAGAAAGCTGCCGAGCTTAATGAGAATAATTGCTGTTTGTCGATCCCGCCCGGGCATCAGCCTGTCATTCGCTGCGCCGCACGGGGCCTGGCCACATGCTACGCAACACGCCGTCCCGACGCACCAGGGCATGCATCAACGCCGCCCCCAGGTGCACCAGCACGGTGGCGAACAACAGGTAGCCGGCCCAGCCATGGGCCTGGCGCAGCACGGCATACAATTGCAGGTCATGCGGGGCGATGGCGGGCAACTGCAGGGGGCGTGGGTAGCCGCCTGCCGACAGCATCGCCCAGCCCAGCAGCGGCATGGCCAGCATCAGGCCGTAGAGCAGCAGATGCGAGGCGCCGGCAGCAAAGCGCTGAAACGCCGGCAGATCGGCGGGCAGTGGCGGATGTGGCAAGGTCAGGCGCAGGCCTATGCGCACGATCACCAGTACCAGCAATGCCAGGCCTGTGGCCTTGTGCAGTTCGACCAGCAGCGGGTGGCGCGGTGACAGGTCGCCGACCATGCTCACGCCGATGAACAGCATGCTGATGATCAGGATCGCCATCAGCCAGTGCACCAGGCGCGCCAAGGGGTGGAAGACTTCAGGTTTCATCGCTGTGCTCCTGCGCCGAGAGACTCGCGGCTGCGGCGGTTGAAGGATTCCGAATAGGCGGCCGAACGGGCGGCGAGGATCGGGTCGGCAGACGGTTCGATGCCACTGGGCAGGATCAACGGGTCGAAGTTCAGGTCACGGCAAGCACCTTGCTCGGGGGCGTCCACGTGCTCGACCACCAGGGTGCCGGCATCGACGCTGCGGCGCTCGGCTGGCCATGGGCGGGCCGGGTCGTCCACCGCATCGCCCGGGTCGGCCAGTACCAGGCGCAAGGTCCAGCGCAGCGGCCCTTGGGCCAGGCGCTGTTGCAGGTCGTGCTGGAGGAACTGCTTGTCGTCGACCTGGCCGGGCAGGGCGGTGAATGGCGTTTGCGGTTCGAGCTGCCAGCGTACCGGGTGCGCCGAACCGCTGGCATCGATCAGGCGGAAGGCGTTGATGCTGTGGTACTGGGTGCTGGCGAAGCTGTCGCTGGGCTTGTAGCCCGCCGCCCACTGGCGAAACGCTGCGCTTTCCGGGTGAGCGGCGAAGAATGCCTGCAGCTTCGCCGGGTCCGGCTTGCCGGTGGCCGGGTCTGGCGCGCCTGCCAGTACCTGGTCGTAGAAGCCCTGCGGGGTGCTGACCGCCAGCACCGGCGGGTTGTTCATGCCGGTACGCCAGACCTGGCCGTCATCGGTACTCAGCTGGATCGCCAGGCTGCGCACCGGTACGCCGGTGTCCGGGGCGAACGGGTTGGCACCGCCGATGGCGAAGCGGCCGATCACCGGCACCCGCGCCTGGCTGAAGGCCCGTGCAGTCGACAAGCTCGCGGCCTGGCCGCTGGGCTGGAAGTAGCCACTGATGCACAGGCCCTTGGCGTGGTTCTTGCGATAGCCCGGATAGTGGCCTGCCTGGGCCTCGAAGGTGTCGATGATGCGTTGTGGCGTCAGCTGCGGCCCGCCGATCCAGCCAGCGGCATAGGCGAAGCCGGCGCCCAGCGCCAGCATCACGGCGCCGATGCCGGCCAGGCGCAGTGCCTTGGCGGGGCCTTGCAAGGGTGAGTTCATGGTCGTCTTCCGGTTCAGTGAAGGTACCGGTACGACGGAGCAGGGAAAAACTTATTCCATCGGCGGGAATAGATTTTCTCGCCAGGCGTCTGCCCCATACACTGATAACCCCAGCGCCCGGTACCTGACCATGCACGATCTGGACGAACAGCAGTGGCGTGAGCTGTTGCAGCGCCTGCGCCGCTTTGCCTTGTGGCTGACCCGCGAGCCCGGCAGCGCCGATGACCTGGTTCAGGCCACGGTCGAACGCGCCTTGAGCCGCCGTGGCCAGCAACGCGAAGCCGAAGCCCTGCGCGCCTGGCTGTTCACCATTCTTTATCGGCTGTTTCTCGACGGTAAGCGCCGCGATCGCTTGCATGCTCGCTGGCTGTCGTGGTTCGGCCGCAGCGCCCCGGAACACGAAGCGGTGGGCGGCAATACCGAGGACATCGTCCTGGCCCAGGCCGACCTGCAGGCCTTCGCCCAGCTGTCGACCGAACAGCGGGCCTTGCTGCTGCTGGTCAGCATCGAGGGGCTGAGTTACAAGGAAGCGGCCGTGGCCCTGGAAATCCCTATTGGCACGGTGATGTCGCGCCTGTCGCGCGCCCGTGCCGCGTTGCGTGAACTGACCGAGGGCAACCCCCAGCCGCCGGCCTTGCGGAGACTCAAATGACACGCCTGATCCCTGGTGAAGACGAGCTGCATGCCTACATCGACGACCGCCTGGAGCCGGCGCGGCGCGCAGAGGTACAGGCCTGGCTGGCGGCCAACCCGCAGGAAGCGGCGCGGGTCGAAGCCTGGCGCAACGATGCCCGGCGCCTGCGTGCGGCCTTGGCAGGGTTTGCCGAGCAGCCTGGGGCGGCCACGCTCGACCTGCGCCAGGTGCAGCAGCGAGTGCGCCAGCGCCGACAGCGGCGGCTGGCTTCGGCGGCGGTGTTGCTGCTGGCCATGGGCGTCGGCGGGTTGGGTGGCTGGCAGGCACGGCAAGTGACCTTGGCCAGCAATGAACTGCCGATGGCCGATGCGGTGCAGGCCCATCGGTTGTTCGCCGGCAGTGAGGCACTGGATATCCAGGCCAGCGACCCGGCGCAGCTGCGCGACTGGCTGGCCCGGCATTTCAGCCGCGTGGGGCAGTTGCCGGACCTGGCGGGTTACGGCTTTCAGCCGGTGGGCGCGCGGCTGCTCAGCAACGAGCAGGGGCCGGCGGCGCTGCTGGTGTTCCAGGATCGCAACGGCCAGCGCATCAGCCTGTTCCTGCGCTCACCGGGTGACCGCTATGAGCGCATGCCGCAGGGGCAGCGGGTTGATGGGCAACTGGAGGCGCGTTACTGGTCGCATGGGGCGTACAACTTTGCCCTGGTCAGCGCAGCGGACGATGGGCGTGGGGCAGGGGTAGGGGAGGCGTTGCGCCTGGGGCTTTAACGGCTATCGTGTGTGCCTCTTCGCGGGCAAGCCCGCTCCCACAGGCATTTCACTATTCTCCAGGGCAGTGAAATACCTGTGGGAGCGGGCTTGCCCGCGAAAGCGTCGGGTCAGGTCAGCTCAATTCGAGCCAGATCGGCGCATGGTCGGAAGGCTTTTCCATTCCGCGCAGCTCATAATCCACGCCGGCCGCCTTGATCCGCGGCACCAGGGCCTGGGAGGCCATGATCAGGTCGATGCGCAGGCCGCGCTTGGGTTCGTCCTCGAAGCCGCGGCTGCGGTAGTCGAACCAGCTGAAGCGGTCGGCCACGTCCGGGTGCAGGTGGCGGAAACTGTCCACCAGGCCCCAGCCCTTGAGACGCTCCATCCACTCGCGCTCTTCCGGCAGGAAGCTGCACTTGCCAGTCTTCAGCCAGCGCTTGGCGTTGTCCGGGCCGATACCGATGTCGCAGTCCTGGGGCGAGATGTTCATGTCGCCCATCACCAGTACCGGCTGGTCGTTCTTGAACTGCCCTTCGAGCAACGCTTGCAGGTCGCTGTAGAAGCGCTGCTTGGCCGGGAACTTGGTAGGGTGGTCACGGCTTTCGCCTTGCGGGAAGTAGCCGTTCATGATGGTGATCGGGTTGCCGTCGGCATCGGTGAAGGTGCCCCAGATGAAGCGGCGCTGGGCATCTTCTTCATCCGTGGCAAAACCCTTGAACAGGCTCAGCGGCGCCTGGCGCGAGAGTAGGGCGACCCCGTAGTGGCCCTTCTGGCCATGGTAGTGCACGTGGTAGCCCAGTGCCTGGACATCGGCCAGAGGGAACTGATCGTCGCTGACTTTGGTTTCCTGCAGGCCGATCACGTCCGGCTGGTGCTTTTCGATCAGCGCCGCCAGCTGGTGCGGGCGGGCCCGCAGGCCGTTGATGTTGAAACAGACGATCTTCATGGAAAGACAATCCTGGTAAAAGGCCGGATGCTAGCCGACATCGGCGTTCATCACCAGCGTGGCGGCTTGGCCAAGGCACTGCTAACGTGCTGGGTGAGGTGAACGATGCGCTGTGGAGCACCTCCAAGGCACTGACATGCCCCTTCCAGGAGGACGACCCACCATGCACGAAGCCACTGCCGCCCAAGCGCGCATCTGCACCCTCGATGACGGCTACAGCCGTGAGGCACGCTCGTTGCTGTACAACGCCTACCGCCACGAACCGACCTTCGCCTATATCTTCGAGGCCCAGCGCCCGGGCTACGAACGTCGGCTGCGGGTGATGGTGCGCGAGTGGGTACGCCAGCACTTCTACCTGCAGTTGCCGGCCATCGGCCTGCTGCTGGAAGACCGCCTGATCGCCCTGGCCCTGATCGTGCCGCCGCAACGCCGCCTGGGTGTGGCCGACAGCTGGGCCTGGCGTTTGCGCATGCTGCTGGGCACCGGCCAGCGCTGCACCCGGCGTTACATGGATTACCAGGCGGCGCTGGCCAGCTGCCTGCCGGCGGGGCAGGTGCATATGCTGCCGCTGCTGGGGGTGCATCCGCAATTTCGTGGATGTCACTACGGCGAACAATTGTTACAAGCTGTTCACGACTGGTGCGCGGAAGACCCCAATACCCAGGGCGTGGTGCTGGACTCTGGCAACGAACATTACCTGGCCTTTTACGCACGCCAGGGCTATGAAGAGATAGGCGAGGTGGCTGTAGGGCCAATCCGGGAAAGGGTATTCTTTCACCCCAATCCAGTGTCATCCATGTCATCAATTGCTTGAACAAGGCCGCCAGGCGCCTCCCTTGAGCGCCTGGCTCTGGTAGCATGCGCCGCATGACGTATTCAGGAAGACTAACCTGGGGCCTGGTTTTCTGGGCCGCCAGTGTTGCAGCATGGGGCCAGAGCGAGTTGCTGGTGAAGGTAAAACCCGCCAACAAGGAGCTCAAGGCCAATGTCGAAGGCTATATTGGTACCCTTGGCGACCGCGATGAAGAAGCGCTGCTGCGTTTCAGTCGCGGGGCCCAGGAGCAGGCGCGCAAGGCCGCGCAGGCACTTGGCTACTATCAGGCGCAGATCGACACCGAGGTCAAGCCGCCGGCCAAGGCCGATCAGCACCCACAACTGATCATCAAGATCGACCCCGGCGAGCCGGTACGTCTGCGCAACGTGACCGTGCGCATCGAAGGGCCGGCCAGCGAGATGAAAGCCTTTCGCGTGCCTGACAGCCGTGCACTGCGTGCGGGCGAACCGCTCAACCATGGCCTGTACGAAGATGCCAAGCGGCTGATCCAGAACCAGGCTTCGCGTTATGGCTTCTTCAGTGGCCACTTCACACGCCAGCGCCTGGCGGTCGACCCTCAGGCCGGCGTGGCTGATATCGAGCTGGTTTACCAGAGCGGTCCGCGTTATCGCCTCGGGGCCGTGAAATTCAGCGGCGACACGCCGCTCGACGAAGACCTGCTGCAACGCATGGTCTCGTTCAAGCCCGGCACGCCCTACGACTCCGAACTGATCGCCCAACTCAACAACGACCTGCAATCGAGCGGCTATTTCGAAGGCGTGCGGGTTGATGCCGCACCCACTGCGGCGGTAGGCGAAGACATCCCGGTGGACGTCCGCCTCGACACCCGCAAGCCCCGCACCATGGGCCTGGGCCTGGGCTTCTCGACCGACGTGGGGCCGCGTGGCAAGGCCAACTGGACACGGCACTGGGTCAACCCGCAAGGCCACAGCTATGGCTGGGAAACCGAGCTTTCGGCACCGCGGCAGAACGTCGGCTTGTGGTACGACGTGCCTCTGGATCCACCCTTGACCGACAAGCTGCGCTTCGCCGGCGGCTACCAGAACGAAGAAATCGCCGGCACCGACACCCTCAGCAAGCTGCTGACCGTCGGCCCGGAGTGGCACAGCAAGCTGGCCAGCGGCTGGCAGCGGGTAATCTCGCTCAAGTACCAGCGCGAAGAGTACAGCCTGGGCGATGATTCGGGGCTGAGCCACCTGCTGATGCCAGGTGTGAGCTTTTCCTACCTGCGCAGCGACAACCGCATCGACCCGCACAACGGCTACCGTTTGCAGTTCGACACCCAGGTGGCCAAGGAAGGGCTGATGTCCGACACCAACCTGTTGCATGGCAATGTCCTGCTCAAGGGCCTGACCACCCTCGGCCACAACCACCGCTTTCTCGGGCGGGTGCAGTTCGGTGGCAGTGCCACCAACGGCTACAAGAACAACATTCCGCCGTCGCTGCGCTTCTTCGCCGGTGGCGACCAGAGCGTGCGCGGCTACGACTATCAGACTCTGTCGCCGAAGAACAGCGACGGCGACCGCATCGGCGGCCGCTACCTGGTCGCGGGCAGCGTCGAGTACCAGTATTCGCTGGCCGAAAAATGGCGGGTGGCAACCTTCGTCGACCAAGGCAACGCCTTCAACACGTTGGAGCTGCCCAGTCTCAAGACCGGGGTCGGTATCGGTGTGCGCTGGGTGTCGCCGGTCGGGCCGCTGCGCCTGGACCTGGCCAAGGCACTCGATGACGACGGTGGTATTCGCCTGCACTTCTCCATGGGGCCTGAGCTGTGATGCGTGTGTTGAAATTCATTCTGCTGGGTGTGCTCGGCAGCGTGTTGCTGGTGGCCTTGGCCCTGGGCGTTTTGCTGGGTACCGAAGGTGGCAGCCGCTGGGCACTCGGCCGGGTGCCAGGGCTGACTATCGACGATTTCCAGGGCCGCCTGGCGGGCACCTGGCAGGCCAGCCATTTGAGCTGGATCGACGGCGGCAACCATGTGCAAGTGGAGGCACCGCTGCTGAGCTGGTCACCGGCTTGCCTCCTGCGCGCCACGCTGTGTATTGACCAGTTGCAGGCCCAGCGGGTCGACATGGCCTTCGCACCAAGCGATCAACCGGCTGAAAGTGGCCCGCTGCAGTTACCCGCGCTGCGCTTGCCGGTGGCGATCGAGGTCGGTGAGGTAAAGGTGGGGCAGTTGCGCCTGGATGGCAGTGATCTGCTCGGCGATCTGCACCTGTCGGCGCATTGGACCGCGAGCGGACTGCGCATCGACAGCCTGCAGCTGCAGCGTGACGATTTGCGCGTGCAAGTGCAGGGCGATCTGCAGCCTGAGGGCGATTGGCCGGTGCAACTTCAAGGCCAGGTACAGTTACCTGCGGTGGAGGGCAAGGCTTGGCAGCTGGCGCTGAACGCAAAGGGGGAACTGCAGAAAACCCTCAGCCTCGACGCCACCAGCAGCGGCTACCTTGATGCCCGCCTGAGCGGGACGGTACAGGCCCTTGCCGAACACCTGCCGGCGAAACTGCAGATTCGCGCCGAGGCCTTCAAACCAACGGCATCGTTGCCCGACACGTTGCAGCTCAATCAGCTCGTGCTGGATGCCCAGGGCGATCTGCTCAAGGGCTACCAACTGTCTGGCAGTGCCAGCCTGCCGGCCGAGCAGGCACCGATCGCACTGGCGCTGAGCGGCAAGGTGGATGCCAAGGGCGCCAAGCTGGATGCCCTGGACCTGACCGCCAGTGACACCCAGCGCGTCAAGCTGCAGGCCAGCGCTGACTGGCAGCAGGCACTGAAGGCCGATGCCCAGCTGGATTGGCAGGACTTTCCGTGGCTGCGCCTGTACCCGCTGGAAGCCCCGCCGCAGGTTACCCTCAAGCGTTTCAATGCCCAGGTCCAATACCAGAATGGCAATTACCAAGGTACCTTCAACGGTGACCTCGACGGCCCGGCCGGGGCGTTCACCCTGGCCAGCCCGTTCGAAGGTGACCTGGGCCAGGTGCGCCTGCCGCAGCTGGCGCTGACGGCCGGGCAGGGCAAGGCGGCGGGCAGCGTCGCGTTGCGTTTCGCCGATACGCTGGCCTGGGACGTCGACCTGCAGTTGTCGGCGCTGGACCCGGCGTACTGGCTTGCCGAGCTGCCCGGTACCCTGGCCGGACCTCTGCGCAGCAAGGGTGAAATGAAAGGCGAGCAGCTCAGCCTGGATGCCCAGCTTGACCTCAAGGGGCGTCTGCGCGGGCAGCCGGCGGTGCTCAAAGTCGAGGCACAAGGGGCAGGCCAGAGCTGGACGCTCGGTGCGCTGGCCGTGCAGTTGGGCGATAACCGAATCAACGGCAGCGGCAGCCTGCAGCAGCGCCTGGCCGGGCGTGTCGACCTCGACCTGCCACGGCTCGGCCAGCTGTGGCCGAGGCTGCAAGGGCAGGTCAAGGGGCGCCTGGACGTCAGCGGCACGCTGAACGCGCCGCAAGGCAACCTGACCCTGCAAGGCCAGCAACTGGCACAGGAAGCAAACCGCCTCCAGCGGCTTGATCTGGAGGCGCGTCTGGACAGCGCCCAACGGGGCGTGATCGACCTCAAGGCCAACGGCATCCGCCTGGGCGACACGCTGCTGGGCACCTTGCAGGCCAATGGCAAGGGTGATATCCGCCAACAGGCGCTGACCCTGGCGCTGGATGGCCCACAACTCAAGCTCGACCTGGGCCTGGATGGCCAGCTGAACAAGGGTGACTGGCGTGGTCGCCTGGCCAGCGGCAGAATCCAGGCCGGCGGCCAGGACTGGCAACTGCAGGCACCGGCCCGGCTGCAGCGACTGGCCAGCGGTCAACTGGATTTCGGTGCCCACTGCTGGCGCTCCGGCCAGGCCAGCCTGTGCGGCGAGGACCAGCGCCTGGCACCCGAGCCGCGTCTGCGCTATCACCTCAAGCAGTTCCCGCTGGAGAGCCTGGCGCAATGGCTGCCGAAGGACTTCGCCTGGCAGGGCATGCTCAATGCCGACGTGAACCTGGATGTCCCGGCCAGCGGCCCTAAAGGCAGTGTTCGAGTCGACGCCAGTGGCGGTACGTTGCGCGTTCGCGACAAGGGCCGCTGGATCGACTTCCCTTACCAGACCCTGCGCCTGGACAGCACCCTGGCGCCACGCCGGGTTGATATACGCCTGGATTTTCGTGGCGAACGCCTGGGCGAACTGAGCCTGAACACGCGCCTCGATCCACTGGGCAAGAACAAGCCGTTGTCGGGCGACTTCCGCCTGGCCGGGCTGGACCTGTCGATTGCCCGTCCGTTCGTGCCGATGGTCGAGCGCCTGGCCGGGCAGTTGAATGGCAGCGGGCGCTTGACCGGCACCTTGCTGGCGCCACAGGTCAACGGCAACCTGATGCTCAGTGGCGGTGAGGTCAGTGGTGCCGAGTTGCCGGTCAGCCTGCAGGACCTTTCGCTGCAGGCCTTGATCGCTGGCGAGCAGGTGCAGCTCAACGGCGGCTGGCGCAGCGGCGAAGCCGGCCGCGGCCAGCTCAACGGCCACCTGACCTGGGGCCAGGCCCTGGGCATGGACCTGCGTCTGCAGGGCCAGCAGTTGCCCGTGACCGTCGAACCCTACGCCACACTGGAAGTCGCGCCAGATCTGAACCTGCGCCTGATCGATGACAAGCTGGCAGTGACCGGTAAAGTGCTGGTGCCCAAGGGCAAGATCGTTGTGCGCGAGTTGCCACCCTCTACCGTCAAGGTCTCGGACGACACCGTCATCGTCGGCCACCAGACCGAAGAGGGCAAACCGCCCATGGCGATGGCCATGGACATCGATGTGGTCGTGGGGCAGGACAAGCTGTCGTTCAGCGGCTTCGGCCTGACCGCCAACCTGCTGGGCCATGTGCACATCGGTGACAACATGGACACCCGTGGTGAATTGAGCCTGGCCGATGGTCGCTACCGTGCCTATGGCCAGCGCCTGACCATTCGCCGCGCACGGCTGTTGTTCGCCGGGCCCATCGACCAGCCTTATCTGGATATCGAGGCCATCCGCAAGGTCGATGATGTGATTGCTGGTATCCGCCTGAGTGGCAGTGCCGAGCAGCCGACCACCAGCGTGTTCTCGGAACCGGCCATGAGCCAGGAGCAGGCGTTGTCCTATTTGGTGCTCGGGCGCCCACTGGGGACTACCGGCGAGGACAACAACATGCTGGCCGAAGCGGCACTGGGCCTGGGCCTGGCAGGCAGCGCCGGGATTACCGGCAGCCTGGCATCGGGCCTGGGGATCGATGACTTCCAGCTGGACACCGAAGGCTCCGGTAACAGCACCAGCGTGGTGGCCAGTGGCAACCTGACCGAGAAGCTCAGCTTGCGCTACGGGGTCGGGGTGTTCGAGCCGGCCAATACCATTGCGCTGCGATACAAACTGAGCAAGAAGGTGTATCTGGAGGCTGCCAGTGGGCTGGCAAGCTCGCTGGATATCTTCTACAAGCGAGATTTTTGAGGGGCGTCAGCGTACGGTGGCGGCCTCGATGAATTCGTTGGATTCTGCAGGGGCAGGTGAGACGGGCTTGCGAACGGGGACGATCATCTTGGTGTACTCCTCGATCAGGCGGTTGAGTGCCTCGGGTGGTTCGCTGGCATGAAACTGCATGCGGATCTGCACTTCGTCAGGGTCGCGGGCTTCGCCCTGGCGGCCTTGCGCGCCGATCGTCACCTTGAAACTGGCTACGCCGGCCCGTTCATATTCCTCGTGCAAGGCACTTAGCCCCTCGGTGGCGTTGACCCGTACCGACAGGTCTACCTGCATGCGCTCCAAGGTCAGGCCCTTCGGCGCCACCAGGGCGAACAGTGGCACGCGCATCACATGCCTATCATCCATGGCGATCTCGACCATCTTGGCTTTCATCGGGCTACCCAGTGCCTGGGTGTCGCAGTCAAAAAACTGATCGAAGAGGTTGATGTATTGCTGGGCGATAAGACTGTTGGTGGCGGCGGCGGCCTCCTGCAATCCGCGGGTGATATCCCGCAGATCGACAGCGGTCATCGGCGAAAGTGGTTTGTCCAATGGATTGCCTCCTCAATCAGGAAGGTGCCCCACCGAGATAGGTGAGGCAAGCGGCTCGCACCTGATCAGTTACCCGGTGGTTGCGTCTTACTGTCGTCGGCGGCAGGGGGCTTGAGTGTGTCGTCTTGCGAAATCAAATCCGGGCTTTTCAACTCGGAGCCTTGCAAAACGGTCGGCTTGGTGGCCGCGTCGGTAAGGAAGTCGATCACCCGCATCATGGCCTCTGGTGGATCCTGGCGACGCAGCGAGGTATTGAACGCATAGCGTGCCCGGGTATCGGTCTTGCGGGTTTGTGTGGACTTGCTGCTGATGCTGCCTTTCACATCCAGTTTGAACGGGCCCCAACCCAGCGAGGCAGCCAGGTCGCCGCTCTTGCTCGATTCGCTGAAGTCCTCGGCCATCTGACTGATGGTCAGCTCGAACTCGACGTTACCTTCTTCGATGGTGATGTTCGGGTGGGTGATGGCGGCCAGCAGGGGCACCTTCATGGACTTGCTGACGATGCCTCTGTACTCGCCTTGTTCGTCAACGATGGTTTCGTCGTAGTCGAACTGGATGGCAACGGCTTTGCCATCTTGTACGCAGACCTGCATGAGGAAGTCCGCATAGGATTTGCTGGCAGTGACCTGCGCCTGGACCATCGCTTGCAGCGGTGCGGCGATCATGCGGTCCATGGGCAGGGCATTGACGACCGAACCGATAAGGCTGTTATCGATAGACATGGTGGTTATCTCATTTTGCAAGGCTTAGGAGGCGGCCACTCAGGGTGGTCGCGCGTGAGCACCTTCAACGAGGGCAATGCTCCTGACGGCGAATGTTGCCTATCTGGCGCAGGCTCAGGCCGTACTTGTCGGCCAGCAGGCTGCGGGACAGGCCGTTGGCGCTTTCTTTCTGGATCTGCAGGTTGCGCAGCTGGCGCAGGAAATGGTCTGCCTTGGGGATTTCCAGGGCCACGCCGGCAAAACGTTTGATCAAGGCGTCGAGCGCATCGGCCGGGAGTACGTCGGCGAGCTTGGTGCGCTCTCGGTGCTTTGGGATGTACTTGGGCCTGCCGCCGTAGGCGCAGGTCAGCTGGTAGGCGCTTTCAAGGCCGATGCATTCGATCAGGGCTTGCAACGAATGCGGTAACTGGCCGATGTCGATGGCGGTGAGATCTGGCAGTTCCATATGAGACTTCCTCGCGGTGGATGGAGCGCGATGCCTGTCGTTGGCATGGGGGAATTCTCGGTGAGCGACGAATGCTGTCGCTAGGCGCCAAGTGGGCTGGCAGTTGTAGTTTTGATGAGCAGGGCTTGCAGGCAACAATGCCTAGCGGTGTAGGACGATGCTTCAGTGCTGCCGTGCAGGCCCGATGTCACGTAGGGTCGCTCTATCCGCAGTGTCGGTAAGTGCCAACCCCTCTTACTTGCATGGATAGCTGTTCAGCAGGCTTGCACTGCCGAGGTAGGCATGGGCTCTATCTGCCTGCTCCTGCGGCAAGGTGCGCCAGTCGATGGTCAGGCAGAGGCTGTTCAAGGGCTGACCATCGCGCATGCCGATGACCCTGTCAGGGAAGGTACGCCGATAGCGGGCGAGGGTGTGGTTCACGGTTTCTACCTGATCCGCCTGCGCCAGCGTCTGACGGGCCAGTTCTGGCAGCAGTGGGTGAGGGATCGTGAAGTGGGCTTGCCCGGACGTGGCTTGCAGGTGCCCGGCAGCACGGGTTCTTTGCCAAAGTTGTTGCCATTGGCTGCTGCCTGCGTGGGTCGCCAGCTGGCTACCTAGCTTGAGCAATTGTTCAGGCGCAGCCTGGCGGGTGTCCAGGGCATGAATGGGAAGAGAGGGTGTGAGCAGCATGATGAACAGCGCGAAATTGCGCATGATGCCTCCAGCATGGATTGGGGAAATCCATGCTTTCAGGGTGGGCTCGCCACGCTAAGCAGGAAATACAGCGCCGCAAGCCATGGCCGTTGTATCATTGCGCCTGCTCATTGCGAGCCAAATGCCCCCGATGTTGAAGGATTTTTCGATGACACACGTGCAGCGCCTCAAATACTCGCTTCTGATCATCCTGGTGGTGCTGGGCCTCATGCTGGGCCTGTCGCATCTGCAGAAGCAAGGCACGATCAGTGAACAGACCTTCCAGATGCTGGCCATTGCCATTGCCGTGGTCGTAGTCGTGATCAACGGAATTCTGCGGCGCAAGGTCAAGCCCTGACGCCTGCCGGCCGGCCACGCCAGGCCGGCCTTCAGTCAGCGCGGCAAGGGCTGCTCGAGCACGGCGCGTGCTTCTGGCTTGAGGCTGTAGCACTTGTCGCTGCCAAGGCTGATCACACCCTCTGTGCATAGCCGCTTGAGCACCTCACGTACGCTCAGGAACGATAGCGGTATGTCCAGTTGTTCCAGTTGCGCATGCACGCCGCGTACGCCAATGCTGCGCCCGGTGCGGTCTGCGTTGTACAGCGCATCGATCACTTTCAGGCGAATAAGGCTGGTGCGCAGGCCGTATCCGCGCAGCAGTTCGCGAATCTGCACGTTGCCGGCACGCTCGTCCACGCAGTCGGCCGCTCCGTTGGCCGCTTTGCCTGGGGCGCATCCGGTCTGCACTGAGGGTTGCGGGTTGTACATGTGAATGCTCCTTTTCGTGGACTGTCCCGAAATATGGGTGCCTCACTGATTAGGACGAATGAGAACGGCAAATCTGCAGCTTCTGCCTGAAAAAAGATTTCTGCCGGTTTTTCATTAAGACGGTTCGCGGCGCGCGTGCGCGTAAAATTTTCATCCAGCCATTCGTCTGATCGGGAATGACCCCCTGAATCCGAGGAGTGCCCGTGTTGCCAATTTCGCGTCCCTTGACCTGTGCCAGCCTGGCGGCTGCCCTGGTCGCCTCAAGCGTAGCCGTGCAGGCGCGGGAACCCAGCGCTGATGCCAGTGCGCAGATCCGCCGTACCAGTTTTGGTGTGCCGCATATCGTCGCCCAGGGCGAGCGCGGCCTGGGCTATGGCATTGGCTATGCCTATGCCCAGGACAACCTGTGCCTGCTGGCCAACGAAGTGTTGACGGTCAATGGTGAGCGCTCGCGCTATTTCGGCGCCCAGGGCAAGACCCTCGAGCAACGCGACAACCTGGCCAGCGATCTGTTCTTCACCTGGCTGAACACGCCAGCGGCAGTCAGTGGCTTCATGCAGGACCAGCCAGCGCAGGTGCGAGAGCTGCTGCAGGGGTATGCCAGCGGTTTCAACCGCGCCCTGGCCGAGCGACGCAACCAAGGCCTGCCAGCGGAATGTGGCGATGGCCAGTGGGTACGCCCGATCACCAGCCAGGACCTGGTCAAACTGACCCGTCGCCTGTTGGCCGAAGGGGGCGTGGGCCAGTTCGCCGAAGCGCTGGCGGGCGCCCAGCCCCCCAAACTGGCCGCCCAGAAAACAGCCCCGGCCTTTGACGTGGCACTGGCCCAGCAGCAGCGCTTCGCCTCCGAGCGCGGCAGCAACGCCGTGGCAGTGGGGGCACAGCGCTCGGCCAATGGCCGTGGCTTGCTGCTGGCCAACCCGCACTTCCCGTGGATGGGTGGCATGCGTTTCTACCAGATGCAGCTGACCATTCCTGGCAAGCTGGATGTGATGGGGGCCGCTTTGCCTGGCCTGCCCGTGGTGAACATCGGCTTCAACCGTCACCTGGCCTGGACCCACACGGTGGACACCTCGAAACACTTCACCCTGTACCGTCTGCAACTGGACCCCAAGGACCCGACCCACTACCTGCAGGATGGCAAGTCCATCCCCATGGCACGGCAGGCCGTGAGCGTCACGGTCAAGGCCGCCGATGGTTCGCTCAGCCAGGTCGAGCGCCAGGTCTATAGCTCCAGTTTCGGGCCGGTGGTGCAGTGGCCCGGTCGACTGGATTGGGATACCCAGGCGGCCTATAGTCTGCGCGATGCCAACCTGGACAACACGCGCGTGCTGCAGCAGTGGTACCGCATCAACCAGGCCGACAGCCTGGATACCCTCAAGGGGTCCATCGAGCAGTTGCAGGGCATCCCCTGGGTCAACACCCTGGCGGTCGATGCCGCCGGCAAGGCGCTGTACCTGAACCAGTCCGTGGTGCCCTATGTCGATCAGCAGCTGCTGAGCGAGTGCAGCAACCCGGCGGCGCAAGGCCCTCTGGTGGTGCTGGACGGGTCGCGCAGCACCTGCCAGTGGAAGGTCGACGCCCAGGCCGCACAGCCTGGCATCTTCCCGGCGCGGATGCTGCCAAGCCTTGAGCGCAACGACTTCGTGCAGAACTCCAACGACCCGGCCTGGATGGCCAACCCGGCCCAGCCGTTGACCGGGTTCTCGCCATTGATCAGCCGCAGCGACCAGCCGTTGGGCATGCGCGGGCGTTTCGCCCTCGAGCGCCTGCAAGGCAACGCCAAGCTGGGTGTCGATGATTTGCAGCGCATGGTGCTGGATGACGACGTGTACCTGGCCAGCCTAGTGCTGCCCGACCTGCTGCAGTGGTGCAAAGGCGTTGAGGCGGACCTGCAGGCCGTGTGCGCCAGCCTCGCCGCATGGAATGGCAAGGCCGATTTGAACAGTGGTATCGGCCTGGTGCATTTCCAGAATATGGTCGAGAGCATGGCCAAACATCCGCAAAGCTGGCGCATGGCCTTCGACCCGGCAGACCCGCAGCACACCCCGCGTGGCTTGGCGGTGGAGCAGGCGGCAGTACGCAAGCTCTTGCGCGAAGCGGCGTTGGCGTCGTTGCAGCAAGTGGCCAAGGCCGGTGTGGAGGAGGGCAGCCGTTGGGGGCAGATCCAGCAAGCCGCCGATGGCACGCCGGTGCCGGGCGGGCCGCAGCAGCTGGGGGTCTATAATGCGATGTTCAGCGTGCCGCACGGACCGGGCAAGCGCCTGGTGGTCAGCGGTACCAGCTATCTGCAGTTGGTGAGTTTCACTGAAAATGGGCCACAGGCGCGTGGGCTGCTGGCGTTCTCGCAGTCCAGCGAAGCCGGTTCGGAACATTTCAGCGACCAGACCAAGGCGTTTGCCGCCAAGCAGCTGGCAGCGATGCCGTTTACCGAGGCACAGATCAAGGCGGACCCGGCGTATCGGCAGTATGTGATCAGTGAGCAGGACAAGGGAGCCGTGGCCAGCCGGCCTTGAGGCTTTAGCCTGCACAGGCCTCTTCGCGGGCACGTCGAATCGCCGCACCGCCGCTCCCACAGGATCACCACAGTTCCAAGGTATGTGGTGGACCTGTGGGAGCGGCGGTGCGGCGATTCGACGTGCCCGCGAAGAGGCCTGTGCAGGCTAAAGCCTCAAGGCCGGCTGGCCACGGCTCCCTTGTC
>NZ_JAGIBG010000019.1 GCF_017744435.1 Pseudomonas sp. | reverse complement strand
CGCACACCGCGGCCGAGCTGGTTGGCGAATGGGCCCATGGCTACAGCCGCGAGCAGGCGGTGTACCCGCTCCCGAGCCTGGTGGAAAGCAAGTACTGGCCGCCGGTCGGCCGGGTCGACAACGTGTTCGGCGACCGCAACCTGGTCTGCGCCTGCCCGTCGATCGAGAGCTATCAGGACGCCTGATAGCACCGAGGCTTGCCACATACCCTGTGGGAGCGGGTTTACCCGCGAATACGATGCTGGCTTCATTGCCGCATTCGCGGGTGAACCCGCTCCCACAGGGTTCATCGTCCGCCCCACGAACCTGGCAGGAGGTCACCATGTCACTGAGCGTCTTCGACCTGTTCAAGATCGGCATCGGCCCCTCCAGTTCCCACACGGTCGGCCCGATGCGCGCCGCTGCACGCTTCGCCGAAGGGCTGCGCCGCGATGGCCTGCTGGCCAGCACCGTTTGCGTCAAGGCAGAGCTGTATGGCTCGCTCGGCGCCACCGGTAAAGGCCACGGCAGCGACAAGGCGGTATTGCTCGGCCTGGAAGGCGAGCACCCTGATACCGTCGACACCGAATCCATCCCCGCCCGCCTGCAGGCCATCCGCACCAGCGGCCAGCTCAGCCTGCTGGGTGAGCAGACCATCGCCTTCGTTGAGAAGCAGCACCTGGCGATGATCCGCAAGCCCCTGGCCTATCACCCCAACGGCATGATCTTTCGTGCCTTCGATGCCGCCGGGTTGCAGATCCGCAGCCGCGAGTACTACTCGGTGGGCGGCGGTTTCGTGGTCGACGAAGACGCCGCCGGCCAGGACCGCATCGTCGAGGACAGCACCGTGCTGGCCTTGCCATTCAAGACCGCCAAGGAACTGCTCGGCCACTGCACCGCGCAGCACCTGTCGGTCAGCCAGGTGATGCTGGCCAACGAGGCGGCCTGGCGCCCGGAAGCCGAAACCCGCGCCGGACTGCTGCGCATCTGGCAGGTCATGCAGGACTGCGTCGAGGCCGGCTGCCGCCATGAGGGCATCCTGCCCGGCGGGCTCAAGGTCAAGCGCCGCGCGCCGGCGTTGTACCGGCAGCTCAGCCGCCACCCGGAAGCCAGCCTGCGCGATGCCCTGTCGGTGCTCGACTGGGTCAACCTCTACGCCCTGGCAGTCAACGAGGAAAACGCCTACGGCGGGCGCGTGGTCACTGCACCGACCAACGGCGCGGCGGGCATCGTCCCTGCGGTGCTGCACTACTACATGCGTTTCGTCCCTGGCGCCAGCGAGGACGGCGTGGTGCGTTTTCTGCTCACCGCTGCCGCGATCGGCATCCTCTACAAGGAAAACGCCTCGATTTCCGGGGCCGAAGTCGGCTGCCAGGGCGAGGTCGGCGTGGCCTGTTCGATGGCCGCAGGCGCCCTGTGCGAAGTGATGGGCGGTACCCCGCAGCAAGTGGAGAACGCCGCTGAAATCGGCATGGAACACAACCTCGGCCTGACCTGCGACCCGATTGGCGGCCTGGTTCAGGTGCCTTGCATCGAACGCAACGCCATGGGCTCGGTAAAGGCCATCAACGCCGTGCGCATGGCCCTGCGCGGTGACGGGCAGCACTACGTGTCGCTCGACAAGGTAATCCGCACCATGCGCCAGACCGGCGCCGACATGAAAAGCAAGTACAAGGAGACCGCCCGCGGCGGTCTGGCTGTCAACATCATCGAATGTTGACCCAATAAAAAAACCAAGGAGTCATCGATGTCCGAAACACTGCAAAAGACCCCGCTGCACGCCCTGCACCTGGAACTGGGCGCGCGCATGGTGCCGTTCGCCGGCTTCGACATGCCGGTGCAGTACCCGCTGGGCGTGCTCAAGGAACACCTGCATACCCGCGAGCAGGCCGGCCTGTTCGACGTTTCGCACATGGGCCAGATCGTCCTGCGTGGCGCCGATGCAGCCAAGGCCCTGGAGTCGCTGGTACCGGTGGACATCATCGACCTGCCGGTGGGGATGCAGCGCTATGCCATGTTCACCAACGAGCACGGTGGCATCCTCGACGACCTGATGGTCGCCAACCTCGGTGACGACACCCTCTTCCTGGTGGTCAACGCGGCATGCAAGGACCAGGACCTGGCTCACCTGCAGAAACATATCGGCAGCCGTTGTGAAGTGCAGCCGCTGTTCGAGCAACGCGCTCTGCTCGCCCTGCAAGGCCCGGCGGCGGTCAAGGTGCTGGAGCGCCTGGCGCCGGAAGTGGCGGGCATGACCTTCATGCAGTTCCGCCCGGTGAAACTGCTGGGCGAAGACTGCTTCGTCAGCCGCTCGGGTTATACCGGCGAAGACGGCTACGAGATCTCGGTGCCGGTCGGCGCTGCCGAAGCCCTGGCTCGTCGCCTGCTGGCCGAGCCTGAGGTGCAGCCTATCGGCCTGGGCGCTCGCGACTCGCTGCGCCTGGAAGCCGGCCTGTGCCTGTATGGCCACGACATGAACACCGAAACCACCCCGATCGAAGCCAGCCTGCTGTGGGCGATTTCCAAAGTACGCCGCGCCGATGGCGCGCGTGCCGCCGGTTTCCCCGGTGCCGAGGCCATCTTTGCCCATCAGCGCGATGGCGTTGCGCGCAAACGTGTGGGTTTGTTGCCGCAGGAACGTACGCCAGTTCGTGAAGGCGCGGATATTGTCGATGCTAACGACAAACCCGTCGGCAAAGTGTGCAGTGGTGGCTTTGGCCCGACACTCGGCGCACCCGTTGCGATGGGCTATGTCGATATCGAACATGGCGCTCTCGATACCGCTCTGTTTGCCTTGGTACGCGGCAAGAAGGTTGCCTTGAAAGTCAGCAAAATGCCTTTCGTTGCACAGCGTTACTACCGTGGCTGAAGGTAGTGTCTGAGGTGTATGGGCAGGTGCTACATATTCGATTTCGAACCTGCCCAATAACTTTTGAACATGGCGCCAGGCCAGGCGCCATGCCGTTTCCGACAAATCTGTCGGTTATCGGCAAAACGCCGATTTTCTATACGACCAAGGGCTTGTTTTTTTCTCGGGAGTTGGCGTAGAGTCACTGCACTGTGTTTGCATGGGTCGCAACAGTTCGTGACCTGGGCCAGTAGCCGAGATTTGCTACAACCCGTTCGACGTCTCTTACTTTCCTGCAACCCAGCCCAGTAGTCTTTCACTCTTATATAACGTGAAAGAAACTGTCATCAAAATTTAAGCTTCATAGGAAATAAGACAATGGCTGAGCGTCAGAACGGTACCGTCAAGTGGTTCAATGACGAAAAAGGTTACGGTTTCATCACCCCAGAAAGCGGTCCGGATCTGTTCGTGCACTTCCGTGCCATCGAAGGCAACGGCTTCAAGAGCCTGAAAGAAGGCCAGAAGGTTACCTTCGAAGCAGTCCAAGGCCAAAAAGGCATGCAGGCTGACAAAGTCCAGCCTGTCTAAGCACAAGCCCGACTCCTAAAAAGCCCCTGCCATGTGCAGGGGCTTTTTTTTGCCCGTAGAATAGCGGCTTCGCCATTCGGAGCTGTTTTGCATGTCCAAGCCTCTGCTCTCCCCCCAGGGTGATTTCCCACCGGTCGGCCTGGGCCGACGCCTGGCGGCGATGTTCTACGACTTCCTCCTGTGCACGGCACTGCTGATCGTCACCGCCGGGGCCTACAAGCTGATCCAGATGGCGATCATCGGCGAAGCCCGCATGCGTGAACTGACCGAGGCCGGCGCGCTGGATGGCGACCCGCTGCTCTCGACCGTTCTGCTGTTCGCCCTGTTCGGCTTCTTTGCCAAGTTCTGGACCCATGGCGGTCAGACCCTGGGCATGCAGGTGTGGGGCGTGCGCGTACAGAACGCCGATGGCAGCGCGATCAGCCTGTGGCAGGCACTGTTGCGTTTCGTGGTGTCGATTGCCTCCTGGCTGTGCCTGGGGCTTGGCTTCTTCTGGTCACTGATCGACAAGCGCAAACGCGGCTGGCACGACATCTATTCGGAAACCCAGCTGGTGCGGGTACCGAAGCAGAAAAAGTAGGCACAAAAAAGCCGACCCCTGGGTCGGCTTTTTCAGCTGTTCACGCCATCAACCTGCCCGGCGCAGCAACCACACGCCAGCCAAGGCACAGATACCTGCCGGAATCACCACCGCCAACAGCGGCGGGAAACCGAACACCTGGCTCGACGGGCCCAGCAGGTCCTGGCCGATGCGGAACGCGAAGCCCACCAGCACACCGGTAAACACGCGCTGGCCGAGGGTCACCGAACGCAGCGGGCCGAAGATGAAGGAAATCGCCATCAGCACCAGTGCTGCGGTCACCAGCGGCTGCATCACCTTGGTCCAGAACGCCAGCCAGTAACGGGCGTTGTTCAGGCCCTGGTCAGACAGGTAGTGGATGTAGTCCCACAGCCCGGTGATCGACAACGACTCGGGGGCCATGATCACGGTATTGAGCAGTTGCGGCGTCAGCGAAACGTCCCAGCGCTCGCTCGGCGTCTTCACCACTTCGGTGTGGTCACCCCGGAAGAACGTGGTGCTGATGTCGTTGAGCGTCCAGTGGTCATCGTTGTACTGGGCACGACGGGCAAAGCTCGACGTCTGGATCTTGCGCTCGCTGTCGAAGCTGTAGCGGGTCACACCCAGCAGCAGGCCATTGGGCTGCACCGAGTTGATGTGCACGAACTCCTCGCCCTGGCGGTGCCACATGCCATGCCTGGAGCTTTGCGCTTCACCACCACCCTGAGCCAGGGACCGGTCGGCCTGGGCCTTGTTCTCGGTCACCGGGGCAACGTATTCACCGATCAGCACGCCAACCAGCATCAGCACCAGCATCGGTTTCATCACCGCCCAGACGATGCGGCCGATGGAAACACCAGCAGCGCGCATGATGGTCAGCTCACTGTTGCTGGCCAGGCTGCCGAGGCCGATCAGGCAGCCGATCAGCGCCGCCATCGGCAGCATTTCGTACAGGCGCCGAGGTGCCGTCAGCAGGACGAAACTGCACGCGTCCAGCAAGGAGTAGGTGTCGCTCAGTTCACCCATCTCGTCGATGAAGGCGAACAGCGAGGCCAGGCCGAGGATGATCCCCAGCACGGCCAGGATGGCCAGCAGCACGCTGATGCCGATGTAGCGGTCTAGCTTAGCCATGGGCCACCTCCGCACGACGGGCAGCCATTTTCAGGCGCAGCGGCTCCCAGTACATCAGGGCCAGGCCGATCAACAGGAAAAGGCCGTGCACCCACCAGATGCCCAGGCTAATCGGCAATTTGCCCTTCTCCAGAGCGCCGCGTACGGAAATCAGCATTGTCAGATAAGCCATGTACAGAAGAATTGCCGGCAGCAGCTTGAGGAAGCGGCCCTGGCGCGGGTTGACCCTGGCCAGCGGCACCGCCATCAGGGTCACGACGAACACCAGGATCGGCAGCGACAGGCGCCATTGCAGCTCGGCACGCTCACGCAGGTCGGTCTTGCCGAACAGTTCAAGGGTCGGAATCGCCTCGCGATCAGTCACGTCTTCGGCAACTTCAGGCTTTGGCAGCAAGACCCCATAGGTGTCGTACTTGATGGCACGGTAATCGGCCTGGCCCGGGTTACCGTCGTAGCGGTAGCCGTTCTCCAGCACCAGGTAGCGATTGCCATCGGCCTGTATTTCCTGATGGCCTCTTTCGGCGACCAGCACCGAAGGCGCACGGTCCTTGGTCTTGTCCTGGTTGAAGCGCTTCTCGGAAATGAACACCCCGGCCAGCTTGACGCGGTCGTCCGACAGCTGCTCGGTGTAGGTGACCCGCGAACCGTCGCGCAGGGTCTGGAAGCGGCCCGGCACCAGGGTGTCGAACTCGGTCATGGCATCCTGCTGGGCAACGATCTTCTGCACCTGGGCAACGCCCAGTGGAGACAGGCTCAGGCTCAGCCAGGCCACCAGCAGGGCAACCAGCGCCGCCGGTGCCATGGTCAGGCCCAGCAGGCGCTGCTGGCTCATGCCGGTCGCCGACAGAACGGTCATCTCGCTTTCCAGGTACAGCCGGCCGTAGGCCAGGAGAATGCCGAGGAACAGACCCAGCGGCAGAATCAGCTGCAGGAAACCTGGCATGCGGAAGCCCATGATCAGGAACAGCACGCCAGGGTCGAGGATGCCCTGGGCCGCCTGGGCCAGGTACTTGATGAAACGCCCGCTCATGATGATCACCAGCAGCACGGCGCTGACGGCGCTCAAGGTCACCAGGACCTCGCGGGACAGATAACGAAAGACGATCAAACCAGACACTCCTGGGTTGTCAGGGGCGGACTGCCAAACATTGGCCTGTGACAGCCAGGACCAAAGCCGGTTCGCCTAGGGCGAACCTCCATGTAAAGTGCGCGCATTATCCTGTGATTGGCCGCGCCTGTCACTTGGCGGCGCATGAAGGCCAACATCGGGGTTGTCAGCACGCTGGCGGGAGGCTCAAACTGGCAGCTTTTCCGCTGGCACGCGGCAACGCGGCCAGGCCCGTCCAGAGCGCGAAAACGCATAGCGCCAACTGCATAGATCATTCGGGGACCCTGACATGGAACTGGTTGTAAAAAGCGTAGCCGCTGCATCCGTAAAAACCGCCACTCTGGTCGTACCGGTCGGTGAAGGGCGCAAGCTCGGTACCGTTGCCAAGGCCGTCGACGACGCCTGCGAAGGCGCCATCAGCGCGGTGCTCAAGCGTGGCGACCTGGCCGGCAAGCCTGGCCAGACCCTGCTGCTGCAGAGCGTGCCGGGCCTGAAGGCCGAGCGCGTGCTGCTGGTCGGCAGCGGCAAGGACGAAGCCCTCGGTGACCGCGCATGGCGCAAGCTGGTCGCCAGCGTGGCCGGCGTGCTCAAGGGCCTGAACGGTGGTGATGCCGTGCTGGCCCTGGACGACATCGCGGTCAGCAACCGCGACGCCCATTACGGCAAATACCGCCTGCTGGCCGAGACCCTGCTCGACGGCGAATACGTGTTCGACCGCTTCAAGAGCCAGAAGGCCGAACCGCGCGCCCTGAAGAAGGTCACCCTGCTGGCCGACAAGGCCGGCCTGGGCGAAGTCGAGCGCGCCGTCAAGCACGCCAGCGCCATCGCCACCGGCATGGCCTTCACCCGCGACCTGGGCAACCTGCCACCCAACCTGTGCCACCCGAGCTTCCTGGCCGAGCAGGCCAAGGACCTGGGCAAGGCCCACAAGGGCCTGAAGGTCGAAGTGCTGGACGAGAAGAAGATCAAGGACCTGGGCATGGGCGCGTTCTATGCCGTGGGCCAGGGCAGCGACCAGCCGCCACGCCTGATCGTGCTCAATTACCAGGGCGGCAAGAAGGCCGACAAGCCGTTCGTGCTGGTGGGCAAGGGCATCACCTTCGATACCGGCGGCATCAGCCTCAAGCCAGGCGCCGGCATGGATGAAATGAAATTCGACATGTGCGGCGCCGCCAGCGTGTTCGGCACCCTGCGCGCGGTCCTCGAACTGCAACTGCCGATCAACCTGGTGTGCCTGCTGGCCTGCGCCGAGAACATGCCGAGCGGCGGCGCCACCCGCCCGGGCGACATCGTCACCACCATGAGCGGCCAGACCGTCGAGATCCTCAACACCGACGCCGAAGGCCGCCTGGTGCTGTGCGACACCCTGACCTACGCCGAGCGCTTCAAGCCACAGGCGGTGATCGACATCGCCACCCTGACCGGCGCCTGCATCGTCGCCCTGGGCAGCCACACCTCGGGCCTGATGGGCAACAACGACGAGCTGGTCGGCCAACTGCTCGACGCCGGCAAGCGCGCCGACGACCGTGCCTGGCAGCTGCCGCTGTTCGACGAATATCAGGAGCAACTGGACAGCCCGTTTGCCGACATGGGCAACATCGGTGGGCCGAAAGCCGGCACCATCACCGCGGGCTGCTTCCTGTCGCGCTTCGCCAAGGCGTACAACTGGGCGCACATGGACATCGCCGGCACGGCCTGGATCAGTGGCGGCAAGGACAAGGGCGCTACCGGTCGCCCGGTCCCGCTGCTGACCCAGTACCTGCTGGACCGCGCCGGCGCCTGATGCCGTGATGCTGGCGGCGCCCCAGGCGCCGCCAGCTGGCAGACCACACATGAGCAAAGTCGATTTCTATATCCTGCCCACCGACTCGCTGTCGGCGCGGCTGGACTTCGCCTGCAAGCTGTGCGAGAAGGCCTGGCGCCTCGGCCACCGGGTCTACCTGCATTGCCAGGACGCCGAGCAGCGCAACGAGCTGGATCAACGCCTTTGGCGCTTCAAGGGCGAGGCCTTCGTGCCCCATGACCTGGCAGAAGTGCACGCGCAGGCCTCTGTGGCCTTGGGCCTGGGGGACGATGCCGGCGAGCACCGCGACCTGCTGATCAACCTGGGGGCCGGTGTGCCAGGGTTCGTCGGCCAGTTCGAGCGGGTTGCCGAGATCGTTGTCGAAGAGCCCGGCATTCGCCAATCGGCCCGCGAGCGATTCCGTTTCTACCGCGAACAGGGCTATGCTCTGCAAGACCACCGCTTACAGCGACTTTAACGACGATGGACAAGCCTTCCGCCCTACCCGATTCCGCCCATCTGCTGGATGATCTGGAATCGATTCGCCAGCTGCTCGGCGATGCCGACCTGCAGCCACCCCTGCTGACCGAAACGGTCGAGCAGATTCCCCTGTTGCTCGACGTGCCTGCAAGTAACGCGGCGCCAGCGCCTGCAGCCGAGCCCGCAGCAGTCGAGCCCGAGGATGATCCGCAGACCCGCCGCCAGGACACCCTGCTGCATCTGGAGAGCGAGTTGCGCGCTGCTGCGCAGATGATCATGCAGGACGTGATCAACGACTTCACCCCGCATATCGAGAACGAGATCAAGCGCCGCCTGGATGCGCGGATCGAGCGTCTCATCAAGCGTTCCGAGTAATACCCTGGGGGCGCTCTGCGCCCCTTTCGCGACACAAGGCCGCTCCTACAGGAATTCACGGTCTTCTGTCCGCTCCTGTCGCCTAAACCCTGTGCCTTCGTTATACTTTTCGGCTTTCCCGAATAAATGCACAGGGTCCCGCCGCGCATGGATAAGACCTACCAGCCGCACGCCATCGAAACTTCCTGGTACAACACCTGGGAGTCCGAAAACTATTTCGCTCCACAAGGTGCAGGTGAGTCCTACACCATCATGATCCCGCCACCGAACGTGACGGGTAGCCTGCACATGGGCCACGGTTTCAACAACGCGATCATGGACGCCCTGATCCGTTTCCGCCGTATGCAAGGCCGCGACACCCTGTGGCAGCCAGGTACCGACCACGCCGGTATCGCCACGCAGATGCTGGTCGAGCGCCAGCTCGAGGCCAAGGGCCAGAACCGTCACGACCTGGGTCGTGAGAAGTTCCTGGACAAGGTCTGGGAATGGAAGGATCAATCGGGTGGCAACATCAGCCGCCAGATCCGCCGCCTGGGCTCGTCGGTCGACTGGAGCCGCGAGCGCTTCACCATGGACGACGGCCTGTCCGAGGCGGTCAAGGAAGCCTTCGTGCGCCTGCACGAGGACGGCCTGATCTACCGCGGCAAGCGCCTGGTCAACTGGGACACCAAGCTGCACACGGCCATTTCCGACCTCGAAGTGGAGAACCACGACGAGAAGGGCCACCTGTGGAACCTGCGCTACCCGCTGGCCGACGGTGCCAAGACCGCCGAGGGCAAGGACTACCTGGTGGTCGCCACCACCCGTCCGGAAACCCTGCTGGGTGACGCCGCCGTTGCCGTCAACCCGACCGACGAACGCTACCAGGCACTGATCGGCAAGTTCGTCGAACTGCCGCTGGTCGGCCGCCGCATCCCGATCATCGCCGACGACTACTGCGACCCGGAATTCGGCACCGGCTGCGTGAAGATCACCCCGGCCCACGACTTCAACGACTACGAAGTCGGCAAGCGCCACAACCTGCCGCTGCTGAACATCTTCGACAAGAACGCCCTGGTGCTGTCCGCCGCCCAGGCCTTCAACCTCGACGGCAGCCTCAACGAGCAGATCGACACCAGCCTGCCTGCCCAGTACGCCGGTCTCGACCGCTTCGTCGCGCGCAAGCAGATCGTTGCCGACCTGGACGCCCAGGGCCTGCTGGTGAGCATCGACGACCACGCCCTGAAAGTGCCGAAAGGCGACCGTTCGGGCACCGTCATCGAGCCATGGCTGACCGACCAGTGGTACGTCTCCACCAAGCCGCTGGCAGAACCTGCCATCGAAGCCGTGGAAGATGGCCGCATCCAGTTCGTGCCCAAGCAGTACGAGAACATGTACTTCTCCTGGATGCGCGACATCCAGGACTGGTGCATCAGCCGCCAGCTGTGGTGGGGCCACCGCATCCCGGCCTGGTACGACGAGGCCGGCCAGGTCTATGTCGGCCGCAATGAAGAAGAAGTCCGCGCCAAGCACAACCTCGGCAGCGATGTGAAGCTGCGCCAGGACGACGACGTGCTCGACACCTGGTTCAGTTCGGGCCTGTGGACCTTCTCCACCCTGGGCTGGCCGGAACAGACCGAGTTCCTGAAGAAGTTCCACTCCACCGACGTGCTGGTGACCGGCTTCGACATCATCTTCTTCTGGGTTGCGCGCATGATCATGCTGACCATGCACCTGATCAAGAACGAAGACGGCACCCCGCAGGTACCGTTCAAGACCGTGTACGTGCACGGCCTGGTGCGCGATGGCCAGGGCCAGAAGATGTCCAAGTCCAAGGGCAACGTGCTCGACCCGCTGGACATCGTCGACGGCATCACCCTCGATGCCCTGCTGGAAAAACGCACCAGCGGCATGATGCAGCCGAAGCTTGCCGAGAAGATCGCCAAGCAGACCAAGGCCGAGTTCCCGGAAGGTATCGCCAGCTACGGCACCGACGCCCTGCGCTTCACTTTCTGCTCGCTGGCTTCCACCGGCCGCGACATCAAGTTCGACATGGGCCGCGTCGAAGGCTACCGCAACTTCTGCAACAAGATCTGGAACGCCGCCCGCTACGTGCTGGACAAGGGCGAGGACTGCGGCCAGAACGGCGAAGCCTACGAGCTGTCGCTGGCCGACCGCTGGATCATCTCGCAGCTGCAGCGCACCGAAGCCGAAGTGACCCGCCAGCTCGAGCAGTTCCGCTTCGACCTGGCCAGCCAGGCGCTGTACGAGTTCATCTGGAACCAGTACTGCGACTGGTACCTGGAGCTGTCCAAGCCTGTGCTGTGGGACGAAAACGCCCCGGTCGAGCGCGCCCGTGGCACCCGCCGCACCCTGGTCCGCGTGCTGGAAGTGGCGTTGCGCCTGGCGCACCCGTTCATGCCGTTCATCACCGAAGAAATCTGGCAGCGCATCGCGCCGCTGGCCGGTATCGAAGGCAAGACCATCATGCTGCAGCCTTGGCCAGTGGCCAATGAAAGCCGCATCGATGCCGCCGCCGAAGGTGATATCGAGTGGCTGAAGGAGCTGATGGTCGGCCTGCGCAACATCCGCGCCGAGATGAACATCGGCCCGGGCAAGCCGCTGCCGCTGTTCCTGAAAAACGCCAACGCCGACGACCAGCGTCGCCTGCAGGAAAACGAAGCCCTGCTGAAGAAGCTGGCCAAGGTCGAATCGTTCACCGTGCTCGGCGATGCCGACGAAGCACCGCTGTCGGCCACCGCCCTGGTAGGCGACCTGCAGGTGCTGGTGCCGATGGCCGGCTTGATCGACAAGGACGCCGAACTGGCGCGCCTGAACAAGGAAATCCAGCGTCTGCAGGGTGAAGTCCAGCGCGTGGGCGGCAAGCTGTCCAACGCCGCCTTCGTCGACAAGGCGCCGCCTGCCGTGATCGAGAAGGAACGCGCCAAGCTGGCCGAGTCCGAACAGGCCCTGGCCAACTTCACCGAGCAGCACGCGCGGATTGCAGCGCTGTAACAATCTGATAGACCGCTGGGGCCGCTTTGCGGCCCTTTCGCGACACAAGGCCGCTCCTACAGGGACGGTGCCGGTTTGATAGGCGCCGCTATCCTGTAGGAGCGGCCTTGTGTCGCGAAAGGGCTGCAAAGCAGCCCCATGGCCTGCAACACCGGATCCGACCATGACCGACAAACCCACCCTGCACCCGCGCAACCGCCACCAGGGCCGCTACGACTTCCCCAGTCTGATCAAGGCGCACCCTGATCTGGCCCGCTTCACCATCACCAACCCCCACGGCAAACCCAGCATCGACTTCGCCAACCCGGAAGCCGTGCGCGTGTTCAACCGTGCCCTGCTCAAGGCGCAATACGGCATCCAGCACTGGGACATCCCTGCCGACTACCTGTGCCCGCCAATCCCCGGCCGCGCCGACTACATCCACGTGGCCGCCGACCTGCTGGCCGAGGACAACGCCAACGAAGTGCCCAAAGGCGCCCAGGTTCGCGTGCTGGACATCGGCGTAGGCGCCAACTGCATCTACCCGCTGCTCGGCCATAGCGATTACCGTTGGCGCTTTCTCGGCTCGGACATTGACCCGGTGGCGCTGGCCTCGGCCAAGGCCATCGTCCAGGCCAACGGTTTGAGCAAGGGCATCAGCCTGCGCCAACAAGCCAGCCGCAAGCACATCCTCGGCGGCCTGCTGCAAGCCGACGAACGCTTCGACCTGACCCTGTGCAACCCGCCCTTCCATGCCTCGCGCGAAGAAGCCACCCGTGGCAGCCAGCGCAAGTGGAAGAACCTCGGCAAGCAAGACCCCAAGCGCAAGCTGCCGGTGCTCAATTTTGGCGGGCAGAACAACGAACTGTGGTGTGAGGGCGGCGAGATCCGCTTCGTCACCCAGCTGGTCGACGAAAGCGCGCAATACGCACAGCAGGTGCTGTGGTTCACCAGCCTGGTGTCCAAGGCCAGCAACCTGCCTGGCATCGAGGCGGCGCTGAAGAAAGCGGGTGCCAAGGCGGTGCGCATTGTCGAGATGGGCCAGGGCCAGAAGCAGAGCCGCATGGTCGCCTGGAGCTTCCACGACGACATCGCACGCCAGGCCTGGCACGCCGGGCGCAAATCGCAGGCATGAAAAAACCGCGCCCGGGCAAGCCGGGCGCGGTTTCGTCAGTGCGTCAACAGATTACTTGTTGACAGCGTCGGTCAGGCCTTTGGCCGGAACGAACTTGACGACTTTCTTGGCAGCGATTTCGATGGCAGCGCCAGTCGAAGGGTTGCGGCCGGTACGGGCAGGACGCTCGGAGACTTTCAGCTTGCCGATGCCTGGCAGGGTGATTTCAGCGCCGTTTTCCAGTTGGTCGGCAACGATCTGGCCCAGTTGCTCCAGTGCGTTACGAGCGGTGGTTTTTGGCGCGTCGATGGCTTCAGCGATGTCGGCAATCAGTTGGTCTTTGGTCAATGCCATGGTGGTGTTCCTTCCCTATCTAAATCAGTGGTTATGCAGCGTTCTACGACGTTATCGGGCCAGCCCCTGAGTTCTGGAGGGCCGCGCCAATCGCGCATGTAGATGCGTAAATCGGCGTTTGGTTCGACACGGCATGAGCACGCTGCCAGCAATGCGCCATTCAAGGGGCGCAAGACGGCGCAAAGCTACCACAGGAATGGATAAATATCCGCTACCCGCTTCGATTTAGTGCAGGTTTTTCGGGGGTTTCAGCCGAAAACCCACAAATTTGAACAAAAAACGAACAACCGGCATTTCTGCCAACATCCGGCCACTGCAGCGCCTGTTGTCTGGGGTAAACTGGAGGACTTTTGCAGCGCGGCCTGTGGCCGCCCCAGACTCACCGAGAATTCCATGCCAATCCGTCATTGCATCGTTCACCTGATCGACAAGAAGCCCGATGGCAGCCCCGCCGTGCTCCATGCACGGGATACCGAGCTGGGCGCATCGGACGCCATCGAAAACCTGTTGGCCGACCTCAACGACAGCTACAACGCCAAGCAAGGCAAGGCCTGGGGCTTCTTCCACGGCGAGTCCGGCGCCTACCCACTGAGTGGCTGGTTGAAGCAGTACCTGGAAGACGACAAAGACTTCGCGGCGTTCAGCCGCGTGGCGGTCGAGCATCTGCAAAAGCTGATGGAAGAGTCGAACCTTTCCACGGGTGGCCACATCCTGTTCGCCCACTACCAGCAAGGCATGACCGACTACCTGGCCATTGCCCTGCTGCACCACAGCGAAGGTGTGGCGGTGAACGCCGAGCTGGACGTGACGCCATCGCGCCACCTCGACCTTGGTCAGCTGCACCTGGCGGCGCGCATCAACCTGTCCGAGTGGAAGAACAACCAGAATTCCAAGCAGTACATCTCGTTCATCAAGGGCAAGAACGGCAAGAAGGTCTCGGACTACTTCCGCGACTTCATCGGCTGCCAGGAAGGCGTCGACGGCCCGGGCGAGACGCGCACCCTGCTCAAGGCCTTCAGCGACTTCGTCGAAAGCGAGGACCTGCCGGAAGAATCTGCCCGCGAGAAGACCCAGACCCTGGTCGAGTACGCCACCACCCAGACCAAGCTGGGTGAACCGGTGACATTGGAAGAGCTGTCGAGCCTGATCGACGAGGACCGCCCGAAGGCGTTCTACGATCATATCCGCAACAAGGACTACGGCCTGTCGCCGGAAATCCCCGCAGACAAACGCACCCTGAACCAGTTCCGCCGCTTCACCGGGCGTGCCGAAGGCCTGTCGATCAGCTTCGAAGCGCACCTGCTGGGTGACAAGGTGGAATATGACGAGGCCGCCGGCACCCTGATCATCAAAGGCTTGCCGACCACGCTGGTGGATCAGCTCAAACGCCGCAAGGACTGATCAGACGGCCACATAGGAGGCCACCAGTGCCTCCTTGGCCGACTTGCGCAACTTTTTCACCAGGCGCTCCTGGCGCAGCGCTTCGCCCTTGTCCGGCCACTGCTCGACATACACCAGCGCCTGTGCCGGGCTGGTCTTGAAATAGCGGGCGCCCTGGCCCTTCTGGTGGGCAGCGAAACGCCGCTGCGGGTCATCGCTGATACCGCAGTACAGCGAGCCATTGGCAGCCCGCACCAGGTAGACGTACCACGGTTTGCACAGCGGGGTTTCGGCGACTTCGTTGACGATGCTCATGGCCGACAGCTTAACCGCTCAATGCGCTTGCTGGAACGCTCGCAGCCCTTTGAATGCCTGCTGGCGCACCTTGTTCTGCAGCATCGGCGACCAACCCAGCAACCAACCTGGCGCCCCCAGCGCCTGACGCGACCAACGCCACAGGTCGAAGCTGTCGTCATGCTGGCAGATCAGCCCATCGCGAATGACGAAGCGCGCCTGGATATCATTGACCACGGTGCGACCAGTCTGGCTGAACAGGTAGGTTGCAACCCAGTGCGCGCAGCCGCTGAGCGGGTCGGCACGGACCTGGTCGAAGGTCAGAGTGAAGTCCTTGGCACGCGCTGTGAGCATGCGCCACATGTCGCCGGCATCACGTCCGCGCAAGGTGCCGAATACCGGGTCGCTGAAGACGATGTCGTCGCTGTAGCAGGCCACCATGGCCTCGGCGTCCAGGCGCTGAAAGGCCTGGTAGAAGCGGGTGATCAGGTCACGGTTGGCGTCAGTCATGGAAGCAGATCCGTCCTGGGAGTCGAAGCCTGCACGATAATCTGGCCCGCTTGCTTTCGCCAGTGCCGGCCTCTTCGCGGGCGAACCCGCTCCCACAGGTTCCTCGCAGGTTTCAAGTTCTGCACGATACCTGCGGGAGCGGGTTCACCCGCGAAGAGGCAAGCACAGGCCTCAGAGTTTTTCGCTGCTCACCTGCACATGCAGCGCCCGCCCGGCGCCAAGCCCGAACACGATCGCGCCGACACCCAGCACCGCGAAGATCCAGCCTACCGCCGCCCAACCGCCGGTCAGGTCATGCACCAGGCCAACCGCGAACGGGCCCATGGACGCCAAGGTATAACCCACGCCCTGGGCCATGCTCGACAGGTTCGCCGCCACATGGGCATCCTTCGAGCGCAGCACGATCAACGTCAGGGCCAGGGCGAATGTACCGCCCTGCCCCAGCCCCAGCAGTACTGCCCAGCCCCACAGCCCGTCGATCGGGGCATACAGGCAGCCGAACAGCCCCGCCAAGGTCACCAGCATCACGATCACGATAGCCAGCCGCTGGTCCTTGCCGCGGGTCGCAAGCCAAGGGGCCCCCAGCGAGCTGATCAGTTGCACGATGACCGAACCGGACAGCACCAGGCCGGCTTCGGTCGGGCTCAGGCCACGGCCAATGAGGATCGACGGCAACCAGCCAAAGACGATGTACGCCAGCGACGACTGCAGCCCCATGTACAGCGTTACCTGCCATGCCAACGGGTCACGCCACAGCCCGCGCACCCGGTAGGCGACCTTGTGCAGACCGTGCCCCTGACGCGCTTGCGGTAACCAGACGAGCATGGCCAAAAGCGCCGGTAGCATCCAGAAGCCCAGGCCAAAGGCCCAGTTGTCATCGAAATGCTGGGTCAGCGGCACGGTAGCCCCCGCCGCCATGGCCGCACCCAGGCACAGGGCCATGGTGTAGACCCCAGTCAGGGTGCCCGCATGCTGCGGGAAGTCGCGTTTGACGATACCGGGCAGCAGCACGCCGATGATGCCGATGCTGGCCCCAGCCATGACGCTGCCGATGAACACACCGACGACCCCCAGGGCGCTGCGCACCACGATCCCCAGCGCCAGGGTGAGCAGGATCCCCAGGATCACCCGCTCGCTGCCGAAGCGGCGCGCCAGGACCGGTGCCAGCGGCGCGAACAGCCCCAGGCAGAGCACCGGCAAGGTGGTCAGCAGGCCGGCCTCGGAGGCATTCAGGCCCAGCCCTGCAGAGACCTGTCCGAGCACCGGCGCCATGCTCGACAACGCCGGGCGCAGGTTCAATGCCACCAGCACCAGCCCCAGCAGCAACAGCCAGGGCCGCTGCAGGGCCGGTGGTTGTTGCTGCACCTTGGCATCGTCGGCCTCGGCATCGATCAGCAGTTCTTCCAGTTCTCGCTCGCGGGCAGGCGCGTCTTGGGTCATTGGTTCAGCCATGGCCTTCTCGTCTTCAGGATTCGATGAGGGTCCGGCTCAGGGCCTTGGCCCGTTCCGGATCGCGTTGTTCGATGGCGTCGAGGATCTGCCCGTGCAGGTCGAATGTTGCCTGGTTGCGCGGTACGGTCGCCATGTTGCGTTGCAGCGCTGCGGCCACGACGCCAGAAAAGTAGCGGTACAACTCACTCAGTGCGGGATTGTGCGCAGCGTCGATCAGGCGTTGGTGAAACATCAGGTCACAGCTGACATAGGCATCGACATCACCGTGAAAATGCTCGGCACTGCCCGTCAATGCTGCACGCAGGCCTTGCAGGTCCTCGTCGGTACGGCGCAATGCTGCCAGGCCGATCGCCTCGGACTCGAGGATGTGCCGTGTCTCGCGGGCCTGCTCCAGGGTGCAGCGCGACATGGCTTGCACAGCCTGCAGCGGGTCCTGGCAGGTGCGCAGGTAACTGCCGTCACCCTGGCGGATTTCCACCAGGCCACTGAATGCCAGCACGCGCATGGCCTCGCGCACGGTATTGCGGCTGATGCCCAACTCCAGCGCCAGTTCCGGCTCGGTCGGCAGGCGCTGCCCGACTTGCCAGTCGCCTTGCAGGATGCGCTCACGCATGCGTTCTACGGCAAGTTCGACCAGGGAGCGCTTGGTCAATTCGCTGCTCATTTCACTCAACCAATCATCCGATGAATTGACGAAGCTTAATGGAACGTCTTCCAGACATCAATTCAACTGGCATTTCTACCAGTTGTCAGCAGAGTGCCTTGCTGCAACGCTGGGCACGACTCCATCCAGGCCCTGTTCATGTCCATGTCCAAAGTATTGCGGTCGATTGCCCTGATTGCAGCCGGCCTGCTGCTCGTGCTGCTCTTCAAAGGGTGCGACGCCAGACAACCGCCACTGCAGCCCAAGACGCTCATCATCGGGATGGACGGTGTGCAACTGCAGCACTATGAACAACTGGGCGGCGATACCAACCTGCAGAAACGCCTGTCCTACGGCAAAGCCTATGCCGGTGGCATCAACGGCCGCGCCAGCGAACAGGCGACGATCAGCGGACCAGGCTGGATGACCTTGCTCACTGGTGTGTGGGCCAACAAGCATGGGGTCATTTCCAATAGCGAATCCTTGCGGGTCGACCCGGAGTTCCCCAGCGTGTTCAAACGGCTGCGTGAAGCCCTGCCGAACGCCTATCTCTCCAGCATCGTCAACTGGTCGCCGATCAACACGGCCTTCCTGCTGGAGGATGCTCAAGGCAACAATGTGCGCGAAAGCGGCCTGAGCGATGAGCAAGTCACCGTGCGAACCCTGGAGATCCTCGACAACACGCCTGCCGATTTCACCTTCGTTCAACTTGACGAGCCCGATGAAGCAGGCCACGCCAGCGGTTTCGGCCCGGCTTACCAATTTGCCTTGCGCGAGGCTGACGACAGGCTGGGGCGCCTGCTGGACAAGGTCGCGGCGCGTGCCTACAAGAACCCGCAGGAGGACTGGCTGGTGATCGTGTGTACCGACCACGGTCGTGATTACTGGGGCTCCGGCCATGGTGGCGTGACCGAACAGGAGAAGACGGTCTTCATAGCCAGTAACAAGCCATTGAACGAAGAGCTGAACCAACCGAGCGTTCCAGAGGACAACCCGGGGCCCAACAACTTGTATGGATACGCGGCACAAACGTCGGTGGCCCCGACCGTACTCCGGCACATGGGGCTCGACCTGCTGCCGGAATGGAGGCTCGATGGCACGCCATTGCTGGGCGCGACGGGAGTACGCAAGGCACGGGCCATTGAGGGCGACGCCAAGTTGCTGTGGAACAGCGACTCACAAGGCACCGTGATCATTCATAGAAATGGCCAGTTCGTCGCGAACGTGCAGGCCTACCTGCAGCAATGGACTGATCCGCAAGGCATGCGCCAGGCCAACGACTATGTGCTCGAACTGGATGACACACCGATAGCCATACGCACCCGGCCAGTCAGCCAGCCGTTCGTCATCGAGGAAAACAGCTACTGACGCGCGCGGCATAGCCTGCAGGAGCGAACTCAATCGCTCCTGCAGCCCTTGGCTCAGTTCAGCGCATCGACCAACGCCTGGTTCATCTCCGGCGTGCCAATGGTGATACGCAGGAACTGGGCAATCCGCTCCTGCTTGAAGTGACGCACGATCACCCCTTGTTCACGCAGGCGCGCCGCCAACTGCGCGGCATCCTGCTGCGGGTGGCGGGCGAAGATGAAGTTGGCCGCCGACGGCAGCACTTCGAAGCCTTTTGCAACCAACTGCGCGACCAGCGCTTCACGGCTGTCGATCACCTTGCGGCAGGTTTCCTCGAAGTAGGCCTGGTCTTCGAACGCTGCCGCCGCCCCCACGATGGCCATACGGTCCAGCGGATAGGAGTTGAAGCTGTTCTTGATCCGCTCCAGGGCCTCGATCAGGTCCGGATGGCCAACAGCCAGGCCGACGCGCAGCCCGGCCAGCGAACGCGACTTGGACAGGGTCTGGGTCACCAGCAGGTTGTCGTAGCGATCCACCAGGCTGATGGCGGTCTCGCCACCAAAGTCGATGTAGGCTTCATCCACCACCACGACCGAATCGCGATTGGCTTGCAGCAGCTGTTCGATCGCTTGCAGCGGCAGCAGGCAGCCGGTTGGTGCGTTGGGGTTGGGGAAGATGATCCCGGCGTTGGGCTTGGCGTAGTCGGCAATGCGGATCTGGAACTGCTCATCCAGCGCCACCTGCTCGAATGGAATGCCGTACAGGCCGCAGTAGACCGGATAGAAGCTGTAGCTGACATCCGGGAACAGCAGCGGGCCGCGAGCGTGCTGGAACAGGCCGTGGAAAATGTGCGCCAGCACCTCGTCCGAGCCGTTGCCGACGAACACCTGGGCCGGGGTGACGCTGTAATACTCGGCCACCGCCTGCTTGAGCCGGTCACTGTTCGGGTCAGGGTACAAGCGCAGGTTGTCGTTCAACTCGGTACGCATGGCTTCCAGCGCCTTGGGCGACGGGCCATACGGGTTCTCGTTGGTGTTCAGCTTGACCAGGCGGGCCAGCTTGGGCTGCTCGCCCGGTACGTAAGGCACCAGCGCCTTGACGAAGGGGCTCCAGAATCGACTCATGCTCAGTTCCCCTTGTCTTGGGTCAGGATACGGTATTCGGCACTGCGGGCGTGGGCGGTCAGCGACTCGCCACGGGCCAGGACCGAGGCGGTGTGGCCGAGCTCGGATGCGCCCTGTTCGGAGCAGAAGATGATCGACGAGCGCTTCTGGAAGTCATACACCCCCAGCGGCGACGAGAAGCGCGCGGTACCGGAAGTCGGCAGCACGTGGTTGGGGCCAGCGCAGTAGTCGCCCAGTGCTTCGCTGGTGTGGCGGCCCATGAAGATCGCACCGGCGTGACGAATCTGTGGCAGCCAGGCCTGCGGGTCGGCGACCGACAGCTCGAGGTGCTCGGGGGCGATGCGGTTGGCCACTTCGATGGCCTGCTGCATGTCGCGCACCTGGATCAGCGCACCACGGCCGTTGATCGACTTCTCGATGATCTCGGCACGTTCCATGGTCGGCAGCAGCTTGTCGATGCTGGCGGCCACGCGGTCGAGGAAGGCGGCATCCGGGCTGACCAGGATGGCCTGGGCATCTTCGTCGTGCTCGGCCTGGGAGAACAGGTCCATGGCGATCCAGTCCGGGTCGGTCTGGCCGTCGCATACCACGAGGATTTCCGACGGGCCGGCGATCATGTCGATACCGACCTGGCCGAACACGTGGCGCTTGGCGGTGGCCACGTAGATGTTGCCCGGGCCGACGATCTTGTCTACCTGTGGCACGCTTTCGGTGCCATAGGCCAGGGCGGCTACGGCCTGGGCACCACCGACGGTGAACACCCGGTCGACGCCGGCGATGCAGGCGGCAGCCAGCACCAGTTCGTTAACCTCGCCACGCGGGGTTGGCACCACCATCACCACCTCGGCGACACCGGCAACCTTGGCGGGAATAGCGTTCATCAGCACCGAAGACGGGTACGACGCCTTGCCGCCCGGCACGTACAGGCCGGCACGGTCCAGCGGGGTGACCTTCTGGCCGAGCACGGTACCGTCGGCTTCGGTGTACTGCCAGGAGTCCTGCTTCTGCCGCTCGTGGTACAGGCGCACGCGGTTGGCGGCCTTCTCCAGGGCTGCACGCTGGGTGTCGGTGATGCGGGTCAGGGCCAGTTCCAGACGCTCGCGCCCGAGGATCAGGTCATCGATGCTTTTGGCGTCAACACCGTCGAAGCGCTGGGTGAATTCCACCAGCGCAGCATCGCCACGCTCGCGCACGGCCTTGATGATGTCCAGCACGCGCTGATTGACCGCGTCATCGGACACACTTTCCCAGCTCAGCAGATGATCCAGATGTCGTGCGAAATCCGGATCAGCAGCGTTGAGACGGGCAATTGCAGTGGACACGGTCATGGCGAGGGCCTCGATTATTAGCGAATGCTCAGGCGCCCTAGGCTACCAGTCCATCCGCGCGGGCACCCGAGAAAAATGGCTATGACGCGGATAGACGGGCGCGACAGCGAAGGCCGCGCGCAGATGTCAACCGCGGTGTCGCGATTCGACCGCTTTGCGCAGCGTGTCGATCAGGCTCTGGATGCGGGCGTGCTGCATCTTCATGGAGGCTTTGTTGACCACCAGGCGCGAGCTGATCGTGGCGATCAGTTCCTGGGGTTCCAGGCCGTTGGCGCGCAGGGTGTTGCCGGTGTCGACCACGTCGATGATCTTGTCGGCGAGGTTGATCAGCGGTGCCAGCTCCATCGAGCCGTACAGTTTGATGATGTCGACCTGACGGCCCTGCTCGGCGTAATAACGCTTGGCCACGTTGACGAACTTGGTGGCGACGCGCAGGCGGCCCTTGGGCTCCGGCGCACCGACCGCACCGGCGGTCATCAGCTTGCACTTGGCAATCTGCAGGTCCAGCGGTTCATACAGGCCCTGGCCTCCGTACTCCATCAGCACGTCCTTGCCAGCCACACCGAGGTCGGCGGCACCATGCTCGACATAGGTCGGCACGTCGGTGGCACGCACGATCAGCAGGCGCACGTCGTCCTGCGTGGTGGGGATGATCAGCTTGCGGCTCTTGTCCGGATTCTCGGTCGGCACGATACCGGCCTCGGCCAGCAACGGCAGGGTATCGTCGAGGATACGGCCTTTGGAAAGCGCGATGGTCAACATTGGAACGTCGGTCCTTAAGCGGCTACTGCCGGCCGGGCTGCTACAGCCCGACCGCATTCAATTCGAATGGCACGTCCGTGTGCCAGCGGGCAACTAGCCCGGTACGCGGCGGATTTTCGCGCCGAGCATCTGCAGTTTTTCTTCGATGCACTCGTAGCCACGGTCGATGTGGTAGATGCGGTCGATGAGGGTATCGCCTTCGGCGACCAGCGCCGACAGCACCAGGCTGGCAGATGCACGCAGGTCGGTGGCCATGACCGGAGCACCCTTGAGCGTCGGCACGCCGGTGACGATCGCGGTGTTGCCTTCGACCTGGATCTGCGCACCCATGCGGTGCATTTCGTACACGTGCATGAAGCGGTTTTCGAAGATCGTCTCGATGACCGCGCCAGTGCCTTCGGCGATGGCGTTCAGCGAAATGAACTGCGCCTGCATGTCGGTCGGGAACGCCGGGTACGGGGCGGTGCGCAGGTTGACGGCTTTCGGCCGCTTGCCGTGCATGTCCAGCTCGATCCAGTCCTCACCGGTGGTCAGGTCGGCGCCCGCTTCCTTGAGCTTTTCCAGCACGGCTTCAAGGATGGTCGGGTCGGTGTCCTTGACCTTGACGCGGCCGCCGGTCACGGCAGCGGCGACCAGGTAGGTGCCAGTCTCGATACGGTCGGGCATGACGCGGTAGTTGGCGCTGTCCAGACGCTCGACGCCATCGATGGTGATGGTGTCGGTACCGGCGCCCTGGACCTTGCCGCCCATGGCGTTGATGAAGTTGGCCAGGTCGACCACTTCAGGCTCGCGCGCGGCGTTTTGCAGCACGCTGCGGCCTTTGGCCAGGGCAGCGGCCATCATGATGTTCTCGGTACCGGTCACGCTGACGGTGTCGAAGAAGAAGTGCGCGCCGCGCAGGCCGCCTTCAGGTGCCTTGGCCTTGATATAGCCGCCTTCGACTTCGATCTTCGCACCCATGGCTTCGAGGCCGCGGATGTGCAGGTCGACTGGGCGCGAACCGATGGCGCAGCCACCTGGCAGGGCCACTTCGGCTTCACCGAAGCGCGCGACCATGGGGCCGAGCACCAGAATCGAGGCGCGCATGGTCTTGACCAGCTCGTAAGGGGCTACCAGGGTCTTGATGGTGCGCGGGTCGATTTCCACCGCCAGCTTTTCGTCGATCACAGGCTCGATGCCCATGCGCCCGAACAGCTCGATCATGGTGGTGATGTCGTGCAAGTGCGGCAGGTTGCCCACGGTGACCGGGCCATCGGCCAGCAGGGTCGCCGCCAGGATTGGCAGGGCCGCGTTCTTCGCGCCGGAAATGCGGATCTCGCCATCGAGACGAGCGCCGCCAGTAATAATCAGTTTGTCCATTGGTGTCTCGCCGCCAAGTTGGCTCAGGTGCGCTCAGCCCAGGCTGCGCTGCTGAAAAATTTCATGGTTACCGCATGGATGCTGCCATTGGCGATCCACGGATTCAGGTGAGCATAGATCGCCTGCTGACGTTTGACCGGGCTCAGGCCAGCCAACTCGTCGCTGATCACGTTCAACTGGAAGTTGCAGCCTTCGCCTTCAACTTCGACCCGGGATCCCGGCAATTTCTCTTCAAGGAAGCTCTTAACTTCTACGGCCTGCATGCTCAACCTCAATCGGCGCCCGATGCGCACGGGTCGGCCATCATACAAAAAAGCCCCTCGCCTGCGAAGCCCAACGAAGGGGCGCGCGACCGAGGGGCCTCTCATCACTGCCAAGCCATCAGCTTGCCAGCACCTCATCAAGGTCATAGACCCCGGCGATTTCCCGCATGTCGTCGGGCATGCCACGTACCTCGACGGCCTTGCCGACGGCCTCGGCGTCACGAATGAACGCCAGCAACAGCGACAGGCCGACACTGGTGGAGCGCGCCACGGCCGAGCAATCCAGCACCAGACGCGACTCACGGCAAGCACCGATCAGCGCCTTGCCCTGCTTGCGCAGGGCTGGCCCGCTGCGGTAATCCAGTTCGCCGGCCAGGCACAGCACGCCCGGCTCGGCCATGGTTACAGCGGCCTCGCTCATTTGACGGTCTTCTCTGGCGATTCGTCGGCCTTTTCCTTGGCCTTGGCCACTTCGCCGGCCCAGCCGTCGATGGTCTTGTCCAGGTCGTTACCGTTACGCTGCATGGCGTCGGCGAACTGGTCACGGAACAGCTTGCCGACGTTGATGCCGTTGACGATGACGTTACGCACCTTCCACTCGCCACCCAGGTTTTCCAGGGTGTACTGCACCGGGTACACGGCACCGTTGTTGCCGGTGACCTTCATGCCGACGCTGGCACGCTTGCCGTCATCGGCCTTGGCCGGGTCGACGGTAATGCCCTGGTTGTTGTACTCCAGCAGCGCATTGCCATAGAACTGCATCAGGCTGCGCTTGAAGTTTTCCTGGAAGCGCTGCATCTGCTCGGGCGTAGCCTTGCGCGAGTATTTGACGGTCATGATGCTTTTCGAAATGCCGTCAGCATCCACCACCGGGCCGAGGATGCGGTTGAGCGCATCGTAGAAGGCATTCGGGTTGGACTTGTACTGCTCCTTGTTGGCCTTGAGGTCGCTGAGCAGCGCAGTGGTGGTGCTCTGAACCACGTCGTGCGGCGACTGCGCGGCCAGGGCAAACAGGGGGAAGGCCGCCAGCAGCACCAGCAGGCCACGTCGCAGGATCGAAATCATGGAAACTCCTTAATTAGCCGGTTGCGCTTCTTTTGGTTCCTTGCCAACGGAGTTGAGCAGGAACTTGCCAATCAGATCTTCCAGCACCAGCGCCGACTGTGTGTCGTGGATGGTCGAGCCATCCTTGAGCACGTCTTCTTCACCGCCCACGCTGATACCGATGTACTTCTCGCCAAGCAAGCCGGCGGTCAGGATCGAAGCAGTGGAGTCGGTCGGCAGGTTGTTGACCGCCTTGTCCAGCTGCAGGGTCACCCGACCGGTGTAGGAATCACGGTCCAGATCGATGGCGGTGACCTTGCCGATCGTTACACCGGCCATGGTCACTTTAGCTCTGACCGTCAAACCGGCGATATTGTCGAAGTACGCATAAACTTTATAGGTATCGCTGCTCGGGCTGGCCGACAGCCCGCTGACACGCAGGGCCAGCAGCAGCAGTGCCAGGATCCCGGCCAGGAGGAACAGGCCGACACCGATTTCCAGGGTGCGGTTTTGCATCAGAAATCTCCAAACATCAAGGCGGTCAAAATGAAGTCCAGACCCAGTACTGCCAACGAGGCATAGACCACGGTCTTGGTGGTGGCACGGCTGATCCCCTCTGAGGTGGGTTCGCAGTCGTACCCCTGGAATACGGCAATCCAGGTCGTGACGAAGGCGAACACCAGGCTCTTGATCAGCCCGTTGAGCACGTCGTCGGTAAAGGAAACGCTGTTCTGCATGTTGCCCCAGAACGAGCCTTCGTAAACGCCCAGCCAGTCGACTGCGACCCACGAACCACCCCAGATGCCGACCACGCTGAAGATCAGCGCAAGCAGCGGCAGCGAGATGAAGCCGGCCCACAGGCGTGGCGCGACGATGTACTTGAGCGGGTCGACACCGATCATTTCCAGGCTCGACAACTGCTCGGTGGACTTCATGTTGCCGATTTCGGCGGTCAGCGCAGAACCTGCACGGCCAGCGAACAACAGCGCAGTGACCACCGGGCCAAGCTCACGCAGCAGGGTCAGGGCGACCATCTGCCCGACCGCCTGTTCGGAACCGTACTTGGTCAGGATGCTGTAACCCTGCAGGGCCAGCACCATGCCGATGAACACGCCGGAAACGACAATGATCGCCAGCGACAGCACACCCACCGAGTACAGCTGCTTGGTCAGCAGCTGGAAACCACCGCCAATGCCGCCCCGGCCGATCAGCGCATGGAACAGGAACAGGCACGAGCGCCCGAGCACGGCCAGCACGTCGATCGCCGAGCGCCCGAGCAGGCGGATACGTTCGAGTAAGGATTTTCTGCGCATCACCGCGCTCCCAGCAAATCGGCGCGGTAGTCAGGCGCAGGAAAGTGGAATGGCACCGGGCCGTCCGGGTCGCCTTTCATGAACTGGCGAATGCGCGGATTGTCCGAGCCCATCAGCTCGTCGGGCGTACCCTGGCCCAGCACCTGGCCATCACCGACCACATAGATGTAGTCGGCGATACTGGCGGTTTCGGCGAGGTCGTGGGAGACCACGATGCTGGTGATGCCAAGCGCATCGTTGAGCAGACGGATCAAGCGCACGAGCACACCCATGGCAATCGGGTCCTGGCCGACGAACGGTTCGTCGTACATCAGGATCTGCGGGTCCAGGGCAATGGCCCGGGCCAGCGCCACCCGACGCTTCATGCCGCCGGACAGCTCATCCGGCATCAGGTCGATGGCACCCCGCAGGCCGACTGCCTGCAGTTTCATCAACACGATGTCACGGATCATTTCGTCCGAAAGCTGGGTATGCACGCGCAAAGGAAAAGCGACGTTCTCGAACACATCGAGATCGGTGAACAGCGCACCGCTCTGGAACAGTACGCCCATCTGCTTGCGTGCGTCGAACAGGTCGCTGCGCGAAAGGCTCGGCAGGTTCTGCCCCGCCACCCACACTTCACCGCACGACGGCCGTAGCTGCGCGCCCATCAGGCGCAGCAGCGTGGTCTTGCCGCAACCCGACGGCCCCATGATCCCGGTGACCTTGCCACGCGGGATACGGATGTCGACATTGCTGAAAATGCTGCGCGAACCGCGCTTGAAGGTGACTCCCTTCAACTCGACCGCGTAGGCGCTATCCACACTCATCTAGACTCCTTGCTAGTGCAGCCTCGCACTAATGGACGCCGGCCCTCATCGTGAAGGCACACACACCCTTGGCAGGCCGAATAGCGGCGAACTATAGCACCGCTGACCGTGCGCCCCCAAGGGTATGGAAACAGGTCGTTCAGGCCAACGACAGGCTTTGGTGACATTTGATAGGGAATCGAAAGGATGAGGCTTTCTTGTATTGCGGCTATAATCGCCGCCTTTTAATCAGGCATTGCTTTTCGACATGAGCCAATCCAGCGAGCTGATCCACTCCGCCCAGCGCACCCTGCGCCTGGAACTCGAGGCCGTAGAAGGCCTGGTGGCCCGCATCGACGCCAATTTCGTCAAGGCCTGCGAGCTGATCCTGGCGAGCAAGGGTCGGGTCGTGGTGGTCGGTATGGGCAAATCGGGGCATATCGGCAACAAGATCGCCGCCACCCTGGCCAGCACCGGCACGCCAGCATTCTTCGTGCATCCGGCTGAAGCCAGCCATGGCGACATGGGCATGATCACCCGCGACGACGTCATTCTGGCCCTGTCAAACTCCGGCAGCACCGCCGAGATCGTGACCCTGCTGCCGCTGATCAAGCGCCTGGGGATCCAGTTGATCAGCCTGACCGGCAACCCGGACTCGCCCCTGGCCCAGGCCGCCGAGGTCAATCTCGACGCCAGCGTCACCCAGGAAGCCTGCCCGCTGAACCTGGCCCCGACCTCCTCCACCACTGCGGCACTGGTGCTGGGTGACGCGCTGGCCATCGCCCTGCTCGAAGCCCGCGGCTTCACCGCCGAGGACTTCGCCTTCTCGCACCCTGGCGGTGCCCTGGGCCGCCGCTTGCTGCTGAAGGTCGAGAATGTCATGCACGCCGGTGACGAACTGCCCCAGGTACAGCGCGGCACCCTGCTCAAGGACGCGCTCCTTGAAATGTCCCGCAAAGGCTTGGGCATGACCGTGATCGTAGGCGCCGACGGCAAGCTGGCCGGGATCTTCACCGACGGCGACCTGCGCCGCAGCCTGGACCGCAACATCGACGTGCACACCACACTGATTGATCAGGTGATGACCGTGCACGGCAAGACGGCTCGCGCCGAGATGCTTGCCGCCGAGGCCCTGAAGATCATGGAAGACCACAAGATCAGCGCCCTGGTGGTCGTGGACAAGGACGACCGCCCGACCGGCGCCCTGAACATGCACGATCTGCTGCGCGCCGGCGTGATGTAAAGGAGAACGAACCGATGACCCAAGATCTCATGCAACGCGGCAAGGCGATCAAGCTCGCCGTTTTCGACGTTGACGGCGTGCTGACCGATGGTCGCCTGTACTTCCTCGAAGACGGCAGCGAGTTCAAGACCTTCAACACCCTTGATGGCCAGGGCATCAAGATGCTCATGGCCTCGGGCGTAACCACGGCGATCATCAGCGGACGCAAGACCCCAGTGGTAGAGCGCCGGGCGAAAAACCTCGGCATCCCTCACCTTTACCAGGGCCGCGAGGACAAATTGGTGGTGCTCGACGGCCTGCTCGCCGAACTGGGCCTAAGCTATGAGCAGGTCGCCTATCTGGGCGACGACCTGCCCGACCTGCCGGTGATCCGCCGGGTCGGCCTGGGCATTGCCGTAGCCAACGCCGCACCATTCGTTCGCCAGCACGCCCACGGCGTAACCCAGGCACGTGGCGGCGAAGGCGCTGCACGCGAGTTCTGCGAACTGATCATGCAGGCCCAGGGCACCCTGGACACTGCCAACGCCAACTACCTTTAAGGCTGCCCATGTTCAGCAAGAAAGCCCGCAACTTTGCGCTGCTCGCGGTGATTGCCGCCCTGCTGGCGGCTATCGGCTACTGGAATGTCAGCCCCGAGAGCTTCCTCGAAAAGCCGGTGGCCCAGGTTGACGAAAGTGCCATCGACTATTACGCGATCAACGCGCACAGCGTGCAGTTCATGCCCGACGGCAAGCTGCAATACGAAATGACCGCCGACAAGGTCGAGCACCTCAGGGCCAGCGAAGTCACCCTGCTGACCACGCCCGACCTGCACATGTACCGGGGCACCGAGTACCCTTGGCACGTGCAGAGCGAACGCGCCGAGGTCAACCCGGATGGCACCGAGGTCGAACTGATCGACAAAGTCCGCGTGCAACGCACCGACGAAAAGCAGCGTGAACTCGTCGTTACCAGCTCCCGCATGACCGTATTCCCGCAGAAGCAATATGCGCAGACCGAGCAAGCCGTTAGAATCGACGGCGCCGGTGGCACAACTACGGGTAAAGGAATGAAAGCGTATTTGAAAGAAGGCAAGATGGACTTGCTCTCTAACGTAAGAGGACAGTATGAGGCTCGTTAAAACCCTCCCCCTTTTGCTCAGCCTGAGCGCAGCACTGGGAAGCGCGAGCGCCTTCGCCCTGCCGAACGACCGTGACCAGCCTATCCGCATCCAGGCCGACAACGCGCACCTGGACGACAAGCAGGGCGTGGCCACCTATACCGGCGATGTGATCATCACCCAGGGCTCGATGATGATCAAAGGCAACACCGTGACCATGACCCGTGCCGCCAATGGCGACATCGACGTGGTGACCTCGGTGGGCAACCTGGCCTACTTCGAGCAGCAGCAGAGCACGGCCAAGCCCGACAAGATGAAAGGCTGGGCGGTGACCATCCAGTACCAGGCGCAGAAAGATACGGTGATCCTCACCGACCGCGCCAAGGTCGAGAACGAAGGCAACACCACCGAAGGCGAGAAGATCATCTACAACACCAAGACCCAGGTTGCGACCGCCGGTCGTGGTGGCAACGTGACTCAACCACGTCAGCGCATCGACATGGTGATCCAGCCGAAGAAGAAGGCCGAGTAAATGGCAACCCTCAAAGCCCAGCACCTGGCCAAGAGCTACAAGGGTCGGCAAGTCGTGCGTGATGTCAGCCTGTCGATCGACAGCGGGCAGATCGTCGGCTTGCTCGGCCCCAACGGCGCCGGCAAGACCACCTGCTTCTACATGATCGTGGGGCTGGTCCAGGCCGACCAGGGGCGCGTACTGATCGACAACCTCGATGTCAGTCACCAGCCCATGCACGGCCGCGCCCGCGCCGGTATCGGCTACCTGCCGCAGGAAGCCTCGATCTTCCGCAAGCTGTCGGTGGCCGACAACATCATGGCCATTCTCGAGACCCGCAAGGACATCGACCGTGAAGGCCGGCGCAAGGAACTGGAAAGCCTGCTGCAGGAATTCCACATCAGCCACATCCGTGACAACCTCGGCATGAGCCTTTCCGGTGGCGAACGCCGCCGCGTCGAAATTGCCCGCGCCCTGGCTACCGCACCGAAGTTCATCCTGCTGGACGAACCGTTTGCCGGTGTCGACCCGATCTCCGTGGGCGACATCAAGCAGATCATCCACCACCTCAAGGCCAAGGGTATCGGTGTACTGATCACCGACCACAACGTCCGTGAGACCCTGGATATCTGCGAAACCGCCTACATCGTCAACGACGGTCGACTGATCGCCGAAGGCGACGCCGAGACCATCCTGGCCAACGACCTGGTCAAGGAGGTCTACCTGGGGCACGAGTTCCGACTCTGATCCCCGGAACCTGCCTGGAGCACTGGCATTAACGCCCTGTCGGGGCTTAAGTTGTTACAGTGCTCTAGGCAAACGCTACAATTTGAGGCATAAAACTTGCTTGAATTTGGCGCTCCGGCGCCCTCGTGTAGTGGATGGCGCATGCGCGCCGGCGAACAAGGTATTAAGCCCCAGCCATGAAACCATCGCTCGTCCTAAAAATGGGCCAGCAACTGACGATGACCCCGCAGTTGCAACAGGCCATCCGCTTACTTCAGCTCTCCACCCTGGACCTCCAGCAGGAAATCCAGGAAGCGCTGGAGTCCAATCCGATGCTCGAACGTCAGGAAGACGGCGACGACTTCGACAACAGCGACCCGATGGCGGACAACGCCGAGAACAAGCCGGCCGCCGAAGTCCAGGACAACAGCTTCCAGGAAAGCACCACCAGTGCCGAAACCCTCGAAGACGGTGAGTGGAGCGAGCGAATCCCCAACGAGCTTCCGGTCGATACCGCCTGGGAAGATATTTACCAGACCAGCGCCAGCAGTTTGCCGAGCAACGATGACGACGAGTGGGACTTCACCACTCGCACATCGGCGGGCGAAAGCTTGCAGAGCCACTTGTTGTGGCAGCTGAACCTGGCACCAATGTCCGATACCGACCGCCTGATCGCCATCACCCTGATCGACAGCATCAACGGCCAGGGCTACCTGGAAGATACTCTCGAAGAAATCTGCGAAGGCTTCGACCCGGAGCTGGACATCGAACTCGACGAGGTAGAAGCGGTGCTGCACCGCATCCAGCAGTTCGAGCCTGCCGGTGTCGGCGCCCGCACCCTGGGCGAGTGCCTGCTGCTGCAATTGCGTCAACTGCCTGCCAGCACGCCCTGGATGAGCGAAGCCAAGCGCCTGGTCACCGACTTCATCGACCTGCTCGGCAGCCGCGACTACAGCCAGCTGATGCGCCGCATGAAGCTCAAGGAAGACGAACTGCGCCAGGTGATCGAGCTGGTGCAGAGCCTCAACCCGCGGCCCGGTTCGCAGATCGAGTCGAGCGAACCGGAATACGTGGTACCTGACGTGATCGTGCGCAAGGACAGCGACCGCTGGCTGGTCGAGCTGAACCAGGAAGCGATCCCGCGCCTGCGGGTCAACCCGCAATACGCCGGCTTCGTTCGCCGCGCCGATACCAGCGCCGACAACACCTTCATGCGCAACCAGTTGCAAGAGGCACGCTGGTTCATCAAGAGCCTGCAAAGCCGCAACGAAACGCTGATGAAGGTCGCCACGCAGATCGTCGAGCACCAGCGCGGCTTCCTCGACCACGGCGACGAAGCGATGAAGCCCCTGGTCCTGCATGACATCGCCGAAGCAGTGGGCATGCATGAGTCGACCATTTCGCGGGTGACCACGCAGAAATACATGCACACCCCGCGTGGTATCTACGAACTGAAATACTTTTTCTCCAGCCATGTCAGCACCGCCGAAGGCGGAGAATGCTCGTCTACGGCGATCCGCGCGATCATCAAGAAACTGGTTGCTGCGGAAAATCAGAAAAAGCCATTGAGTGACAGCAAGATCGCTGGTTTACTGGAGGCACAAGGCATCCAGGTAGCCCGTCGCACCGTCGCCAAGTACCGCGAGTCCCTCGGCATCGCACCGTCGAGCGAGCGCAAGCGACTGATGTAGCCCCCGGATGTGCCACAGCGTTTGTGGGGCAGGTGCAATACCTGCCTCTTTATGCACGGGCAACAAAGGAGAAGCTGTATGCAAGTCAATATCAGTGGACAGCATGTAGAAGTCACCCAGCCACTGCGCGATTATGTGCTTGAAAAGCTCGCTCGCGTGGAAAGTCACTTCGACAAGATCACCAACGTGCAGGTCATCATGAAAGTCGAGAAGCTGCAGCAGAAGGTCGAGGCGACCCTGCAGATTCCCGGCGGTGAAGTGGTTGCCAACGCGGAACACGAAGACATGTATGCAGCGATCGACGCCTTGGCCGACAAGCTCGACCGCCAACTGAAAAAACACAAGGAAAAACAGCAAAGCCTGCTGCAAGGTGCAGCCGCCCGCTGATCCCTCTCATCCATGATCCGACTTGAAACCATCCTGACCCCCGGCCGTTCCCTGGTGAACGTGCCGGGCGGCAGCAAGAAGCGCGCCCTGGAAAAGGTCGCCAACCTGATTGCCGAGCAAGTACCCGAGCTTGCGATGCAAGACGTCTTCGAAAAGCTCATCGCTCGCGAAAAACTGGGCTCGACCGGCTTTGGCAATGGCATTGCCATCCCCCACTGCCGACTTGAAGGCTGCTCTGCCCCGGTAAGTGCACTGCTGCACCTGGATGCGCCGATCGACTACGACGCCATCGATGGCGCCCCGGTGGATCTGCTGTTCGTCCTGCTGGTACCAGAGGCGGCCACCGATGCCCATCTTGAACTGCTGCGCCAGATCGCCAGCATGCTCGATCGCAAGGAGGTCCGCGATCGCCTGCGTGCCGCCGGTAGCAGCGAGGCCCTGTACCAGGTTGTCCTGGACGCACAGAACGAGCACTGAACATGCGCCTGATCATCGTCAGCGGCCGCTCCGGCTCCGGCAAGAGCACCGCCCTCGACGTACTGGAAGACAACGGTTTCTACTGCATCGACAACTTGCCCGCCGGGCTGCTACCGCAGCTGGCGGAAAATGCATTGATCAATACCGAACTGCTGCAGCCCAAGGTGGCGGTATCGATCGATGCGCGCAACCTGCCCAGCCACCTTTCGCGCTTCCCCGAACTGCTGGAGGAGGCCCGTGGGCGCCACATCCAGTGTGATGTGCTGTTTCTCGATGCCGACGAAGACACCCTGCTCAAGCGTTTCTCGGAAACCCGTCGTCGTCACCCGCTGACCAACGCCGACCGCTCGCTGGCCGAAGCAATCCGTGTCGAAAGCGAACTGCTGGGGCCGATTGCCGACCTTGCCGACCTGAAGATCGACACCACCAGCCTCAACCTCTACCAGCTGCGCGATACGATCAAACTGCGCCTGCTCAACCAGCCCGAGCCTGGTACTGCCTTCCTGGTCGAGTCGTTCGGCTTCAAGCGCGGGATGCCGGTCGATGCCGACCTGGTTTTCGACGTACGCTGCCTGCCCAACCCGTACTGGAAACCGGAACTGCGCGAACATTCCGGCCTGGAACAACCGGTCATCGACTATCTGGCCACACAGCCGGACGTCGAAGAAATGTTCAACGACATTTCCAGCTACCTGCTCAAATGGCTGCCACGCTTTGCTGCCAGCAATCGCGCCTATGTCACTATCGCCATTGGTTGCACAGGGGGTCACCACCGCTCGGTCTACATCACCGAACGCCTCGGCCAGCTGTTGCAGCAATCCCTGAAAAACGTCCAGGTTCGCCACCGCGACCTCTAGCCCACAGGATCCACCGCACGATGCCCGCCCGCGAAATCACCATCATCAACAAGCTGGGGCTGCATGCCCGGGCGGCAGCCAAGTTCGTCGGCGTGGCCGGCAAATTCCCGTGCCAGGTTCGCGTTGGCCGCGCGCCCGACAAGATGGTGGACGGCAAAAGCATCATGGCGGTGATGATGCTGGCGGCGGGCAAAGGCACCCAGGTGCACTTGCTGACCGAGGGCGAGCAAGACACCGACGCCCTGGAAGCGCTGGTGGCGTTGATCAACAACTACTTCGACGAGGGCGAGTAACCCAAAGACGGCGCGGTACCTGTAGGAGCGCGCCGGGCTCACGGCGAATCACGACATTGCCGTATCCATCACCATCATCAGGCAAAAACCGATGCACAGCCCCAGGCTAGCCAGGCGGTGATGCCCATTGCTACGCGACTCGGGAATGATCTCCTGAGTCACCACCAACAGCATCGCCCCAGCCGCACAGGCCAGGCCCACCGGCAACAGCAACTCCGCCATGTTCACCAGCCAGGCACAGATCACGGCAGCCAGCGGCTCGACCAGGCCGGACGCGGCACCAATCAGAAACGCCTTGAACCGTGGCATCCCCGCCCCTGCCAGCACCAACGCTATCACCAGCCCTTCAGGCACATCCTGCAAGGCTATGCCCATGGCCAGGCTATCGGCGTCGGCCATACCACCGCCGGCAGACACACCGATGGCCATGCCTTCGGGAATGTTGTGGGCGATGATGGCAATCACGAATAGCCAGATCCGCGCAGCGATCACGGGCTGACTCTCACTGCCGACCAGCGCCTCCGGCGAAGCACCGGAGACCTTGAGATCAACCAGGAACAGGCACAGGGCGCCAAGCATCAGGCCGAAGCTGATCAGGCCACCGGCGCCCCAAGGGCTGAAACCGATGGCCTGAGCGGCATCCAGGCCGGGGATGATCAGCGAGAACGCCGTGGCCGCCAGCATCACCCCCGCCCCGAAGCCCAGCAAGGTATCGGCCAAGGCCACCGGCATATTGCGAATCACCAGCACCGGTACTGCGCCCAGTGCCGTACCCAATGCGCACAGTGCACCGCCCTCCAGGGCACGCAACATGCGCGGTTCCAGGTCCAGCCAGGCAATGCCACGGGCCAGCAGCAGCGCTGTGCCGGCCAACAGCAGCAAGGTTCCCAGTGCCAACCGGAACAGGCGCACACTGCTGACAGACATCACCTCAGAGCGCATACCGGGCCGACTCACTTCAAGGCTTCGTGATAGCGGCGATCCACTTCCGCCCAGTCGATCACGTTGTAGAAAGCACCAATGTATTCCGGGCGACGGTTCTGATACTTCAGGTAATAGGCGTGCTCCCACACGTCCAGGCCGAGGATCGGCGTATTGCCGTGCATCAGCGGGCTGTCCTGGTTGCCACTGCTTTCTACCACCAGCTTGTTCTGCGGGGTGACGCTGAGCCACGCCCAGCCGCTGCCGAAACGGGTCAGCGCCGCCTTGGTGAAAGCCTCCTTGAATGCTTCGAAGCCACCCAGCTCTGCTTCGATGGCCGTGGCCAGCTGGCCTTGTGGCTGACCACCGCCCGTGGGCGACATGACCGTCCAGAACAGGCTGTGGTTGGCGTGGCCGCCACCGTGATTGGTGACTGCACCGCGCAGGTGCTCAGGCAGTTGCTGGACCGCACCAACCAGTTTCTCGACCGGCCATTCGGCCCACTCGCTGCCCTCGATGGCCGCGTTCAGGCCATTGACGTAGGTCTGGTGGTGCCTGGTGTGGTGGATTTCCATGGTTTGCGCGTCGATGTGCGGTTCCAGCGCATCGTAGGCGTAAGTCAGTGCAGGCAAGGTATGCGGCATATCAATGGATTCCGTAGGCATGGGTTCTGGGCGCCATGTTCGGCGCGGCAGCGAGCTCGCTGGTCTCGGCGCCGTGGCGGTTGAGCAGGCGCTCGGTACGCGGGTACTGGCCGTACTCGGCAATGAAACTCAGCAGTTCGGTGTAAGTGCGCCCGCTGTGGCGCAGCGCGGCATCACGCAGCGCCCGCGGCAAGCGAGCTTCCTGGCTGGCCTGGAGCAAGCGCTGATGCGCGGCACACAGGTAGTCGGCGCTCTCGTGCGGCTGGTTCAGACGCAGGTGCAGGTCGGCCAGGTTGTGATGAGCGATGACCAGTGCCGCCACCGCTTCATTGACGTCATGCCAGCGCTCGAACAGCACCTGGGCCAGGGCCAGTGCTTGCAGGTAGTGCTCCCGGGCATCAACCAGCTCGCCTTGTTCGAACAGGCGGTTGGCCGTTTCAGTCGTGCGTTTCCAGTGCTGCATGACGTTGTTTCCTCTGGGCGCTATGGCGTGTCAGATGCCGCCAGCGGTGAGCTTTTCCGGGTCCAGCAGTGCCTCGAGCTGATCGCGCGACAGGTCGGTGTGCTCCAACGCGACATCGATGATCGGGCGGCCCTGCTGGTAGGCGGTCTTGGCGATTTCGGCGGCCTTGAGGTAGCCGATGATCGGATTCAGCGCAGTGACCAGGATCGGGTTGCGGGCCAAGGCTTCCTTGAGCTTGCCCTCGTTGACCTTGAAGCTGGCAATGGCCTTGTCGGCCAGCAGGCGGCTGGCATTGGCCATCAGCTCGATGCTCTCCAGCAGGTTGCGGGCGATCACCGGCAGCATCACGTTCAGCTCGAAGTTGCCCGATTGGCCGGCCACAGCGATGGTGGCGTCATTGCCGATCACCTGGGCAGCGACCATGGCAGTGGCTTCCGGGATCACCGGATTGACCTTGCCCGGCATGATCGACGAGCCCGGCTGAAGGCCCTGGAGCTCGATTTCACCCAAGCCAGCCAAAGGACCAGAGTTCATCCAGCGCAGGTCATTGGCAATCTTCATCAACGCCACGGCGGTCGTCTTGAGCTGGCCAGACAGCGCCACGGCTGTGTCCTGGGAGCCGATCAGTGCGAACAGGTTATGGCCGGGGGTGAACTCGACCTGGGTAAGGCCGCTCAGTTGGCGCGCGAAGCCGGCAGCGAACCGCGGGTGGGCGTTGATCCCGGTGCCCACCGCAGTGCCGCCCTGGGCCAGGGCCTGCAGGCTCGGCAGGGTCGCTTCGAGATGTGCCTTGGCACCATTGATCTGCGCAGCCCAGCCATCGAGCACCTGGCTCATGCGCACCGGCATGGCATCCATCAGGTGGGTACGGCCAGTCTTCACATACTGATGGACCTGGGACGACTTGGCTTCGATCACCTGAACGAGGTGGCTCAGAGCAGGCAGCAGCTGCTCATGCAGCGCAAGCGCGGCACTGACATGAATGGTGGTGGGGATGATGTCGTTGCTGCTCTGCCCACAGTTGACGTGGTCGTTGGCATTGACCGCTTCGCCGAGCACGCGGCTGGCCAGGGTGGCGATCACCTCGTTGGCGTTCATGTTCGAGCTGGTGCCAGAGCCGGTCTGGAACACATCCACCGGGAAGTGCTGGATGAAATCTTCAGCCAGCAGTTGCTCGACCGCCTTGACGATGGCCTGGCCCTGCCCTGCCGACAGTTGCTCCAGCTCGATGTTGGCCTTGGCCGCAGCGGCCTTGGCCAACAACAAGGCGCGGATGAACTGGGCCGGCATGCGCTGGCCACTGATCGGGAAGTTGTCGACCGCGCGCTGGGTCTGAGCGCCATACAGGGCCTTGGCCGGGACCTGCAGCTCGCCCATGCTGTCACGCTCGATACGGGTATCAATCATCTTCAAATCCTTGCATCAGTTCATCGGGAGAAATCGACGGCAGCAGCCGGCAGTTGGCCAGCTGCAAGGCATAGGGCTGCCAGCGCTGGTTCTGCTCTCGGCGGTCGAGGTTGCGCAGGTCGAGCAGTGGGCGCCAGGCCTGGTCCAGGCACTGGCAGCGCCAGTGCCACGGCAACATGCGGTCGCAGGCGGTATCCAGCAGCAGGCGGAAGGAGGTCAGTGCCACGGTCCATGGCGACGTTTCGGTGCAGCACACCAGGTAACGGCCTTCGGCCAGGTAGTGCTCGATCAGGCGCGGTTCGTCGGGCTCGAGCGCGCAGCGGATGCGCCGACTCAGCCAGCGCCAGTTTTCCAGGTAGGGCAGTTCGCGGAGGACGGGTTTCATGAACATCATCGCCGGGTTACTGGATAATGATATTCATTATTAAGTGATAAACAGAATCACTTCAAGTAGAGGGTGATGAAAGAAAAAACCCGGCGCGATGGCCGGGTTTCAATATCAGTGTGCATTTCTGGCGAATGTCAGCTGCCAGCGACCGTCATCCGCTCGATCAGCACCGACCCTGTGTGGATATTGCTACGCGTTTCAAGATCACTGCCAATCGCGACAATCTGTTGGAACATGTCCTTCATATTGCCGGCAATGGTCACTTCCTGCACTGCATGCTGGATCTCGCCATTCTCGACCCAGAAGCCCGCCGCTCCGCGCGAATAGTCACCGGTCACCATGTTCAGGCCATGGCCCATCAGCTCGGTCACCAGCAGGCCACGGCCCATGCGCCGGATCAACGCCGCCTGGTCTTCTACGCCATGGGTGACATACAGGTTGTGCACGCCCCCGGCGTTGGCAGTGCTCGGCAAGCCCAGTTTGCGCCCGGAGTAGGTACCCAGCAGGTACGACACCAGCTCGCCTTTGTCGACGAACGGCTTCGCGTAGGTCGCCAGCCCGTCACCGTCGAAGGCAGCGCTGCCCAGCGCGCGCGGAATATGTGGGCGCTCGTCGAGGGTCAGCCAGGACGGGAACAGGCGCTGACCGATGGTACCCTCGAGGAACGAAGACTTGCGGTACAGGTTGCCGCCCGAGATGGCCGACAGGAAACTGCCGAACAGGCCACCCGCCAGCTCGGCGGAGAACAGCACGGGGACTTCGCAGGTCGGTACCGGCCGCGCACCGAGGCGGCTGGCGGCGCGCTGGGCAGCGCGTTGGCCAATGCTGCGCGGGTCGGCCAGCAGATGACCCTGGCGGTTCACGTCATACCAGTAGTCACGCTGCATCTGGCCTTCGCCTTCGGCGATCATCACGCAGCTCAGGCTGTGCCGGGTCGAGGCGTAACCACCGATGAAACCGTGGCTGTTGCCGTACACGCGGCAACCCTGGTGAGTGTTCAGGGTGGTGCCATCGGCATTGAGGATGCGCTTGTCGGCATCGAATGCCGCCGCCTCGCAGGCCAGCGCCATCTCGATGGCCTTCTCCGGCTCGATATCCCAGTCGTGATAGAGGTCGAGGTCGGGGATCTCGCGGGCCATCAGCGCGGCGTCAGCCAGGCCCGAGCATTCGTCCTCGGACGTATGCTTGGCAATCGCCAACGCGGCGGCCACGGTTTCGCGGATGGCATCCGGGCCACTGGCCGAGGTGCTGGCCGAACCCTTGCGCTGGCCAACATAGAGGGTGATGCCAAAGCCCTGGTCGCGGTTGAACTCGACCGTCTCGACTTCGCGCTGGCGCACCGTGGTGGACAGGCCCTGCTCCAGCGATACCGCCACTTCGCAGGCACTGGCGCCTTGCTTGCGTGCTTCTGCAATGATCGCCTCGACCTGCTCCTGCAACGCTGGCAGGTCCTTGGGGCCTACGCTCTGGACTGCACTCATGGTTTTCTCCACTCAAATTCTGCGTTCGGCGAGGGTCATTCTACGACCGGGCACGGACAAGCGGCCCCCGACTGGTTATCATGGCGGCGATTTCTAGCGGACTGCCACCATGGTTGATTCATACGACGACGCCTTCGACGGCGAAAAAAGCAAAACCCAGATCAAGCGCGAGCTGCATGCGCTGGTCGAACTCGGCGAGCGCCTGACCACGGTCAAGGCCGACACCCTGGCGCGCCTGCCGCTCACTGACGAGCTGCGCAAGGCCCTGGCCGATGCCAGCAAGCACACCGCCCATGGCGCCCGTAAGCGCCACATGTCGTTCGTCGGCAAGCTGATGCGCGACCAGGACCTGGATGCCATCCACGCCGTGCTCGAGCAGATCGACAGCTCCAGTCGCCAGTACAACGAGCGCTTCCACAACCTGGAGCGCTGGCGCGACCGCCTGATCGACGGTAACGACGAGGACCTCGAGCGTTTCGTCAACGAATACCCCGAGACCGATCGCCAGCAACTGCGCTCGCTGATCCGTCATGCCCAGCACGAAAAGGCGCGGAACAAACCGCCTGCCGCTGCGCGCAAGGTGTTCAAGTACATCCGCGATCTCGACGAAATGCAGCGCGGTCTGCGCTGAATCCCGCCGTCTGGGGCTGCCTTGCAGCCCCCGGACATTCATCAAGCGCCAGTACCGCCCACGGTAATCGCATCCAGCTTCAAGGTCGGCTGCCCGACGCCTACCGGCACCGATTGCCCATCCTTGCCGCACGTACCCACACCACTGTCCAGCGCCAGGTCGTTACCGACCATCGACACCCGGCTCATGGCCTCCGGCCCGTTGCCGATCAGGGTCGCGCCCTTCACTGGTGCGGTGATCTTGCCGTCTTCGATCAGGTAGGCTTCGCTGGTCGAGAACACGAACTTGCCGCTGGTGATATCGACTTGGCCGCCGCCGAGGTTGGCGCAGTAGATGCCCTTTTTCACCGAAGCGATGATTTCCTGCGGATCGCTCTTGCCGGCCAGCATGTAGGTGTTGGTCATGCGCGGCATCGGCAGGTGTGCATAAGACTCGCGGCGACCGTTGCCGGTAACCGCCATGCCCATCAGGCGCGCATTGAGCTTGTCCTGCATGTAGCCCTTGAGGATGCCGTTCTCGATCAGCGTGGTGCATTCGGTCGGCGTGCCTTCGTCATCGACGCTCAACGAGCCGCGGCGACCTTGCAGGGTGCCGTCGTCGACAATGGTGCACAGTTCCGAAGCGACCTTCTCGCCGATCCGCCCGCTGAAAGCCGAGCTGCCCTTGCGGTTGAAGTCGCCTTCCAGGCCATGGCCGACTGCTTCGTGCAGCAGCACGCCCGACCAGCCGGAACCCAGTACCACCGGCAACGTGCCGGCCGGGGCCGGGATCGCTTCGAGGTTCACCAGCGCCTGGCGCAGCGCTTCGCGGGCATAGCCCATGACGCGCTCTTCAGTGAAGAAGCGGTAGTCGGTACGCCCGCCACCGCCCTGCCCGCCACGTTCGCGGCGGCCATTCTGCTCGACGATGACGCTGACATTGAAACGTACCAGTGGGCGCACATCGGCGGCCAGGCTACCGTCGGCGGCAGCGATCAGGATGCGCTCCCAGACCCCGGCCATGCTCACGCTGACCTGCTGGATGCGCGGGTCGAGGGCACGGGTGGCGGCGTCGACACGCTTGAGCAGTTCAACCTTCTCGGCACGGCTGAGCACGTCCAGCGGGTTGTCCGGCGCATACAGCGCATTCACGTCCTGGCTGCGGAACGCCTGCACCGTGCCGTTCTGGCCGGCGCGGGAAATCGAGCGGGCAGCACGGGCCGCCGAAGTCAGCGCCTCGAGGTTGATCGCATTGCTGTAGGCGAAGCCCGTCTTCTCGCCGGACTGGGCACGCACACCCACACCCTGGTCAAGGTTGAAGCTGCCTTCTTTGACGATGCCGTCCTCCAGCGCCCAGGTTTCCGAGATCTGGCCCTGGAAATACAGGTCTGCGGCGTCGATGCCGGGGCCGGCCAGTTCGCCCAGCACGCTCTGCAGGCTGTCGAGGGTGAGTCCGCCCGGGGCCAGGAGCTGCTCGCTGACGGTGGATAACATCTGGCTCATAGTCACTCCGAGGTGTGCGCAGGCCGCAAGGCGTCCTGCGAGAAAAAGCGCCGGTGCGTGGTGACCGGCATGCGCGCCCGGATGGACGCCTGTTCATCAATGTCGCGCTCGGCGAGCAATACCGCTTCGCCGTGCGCCTGTTCTGCGACGATCCGCCCCCAAGGGTCGACGATCGCCGCATGCCCGTGGGTTTCCCGCGGGCCTGGATGGATACCGCCCTGGGCCGCCGCCAGCACATAGCACTGGGTCTCGATGGCCCGGGCACGGATCAGCACTTCCCAATGCGCTGCTCCTGTGACCGCAGTAAAAGCGGCCGGTGCCGTGATCAGTTCCGCGCCTGCGCTGCGCAAGGCGCTGTACAGCTCGGGGAAGCGCAGGTCGTAACATACGCTCAGCCCCAGGCGCCCTACCGGCGTATCGGCCACTACCACCCGGGCACCATGGGCATAGTCATCGGACTCGCGGTAGCGGCCACGGTTATCGGCCACATCCACGTCAAACAGGTGCAGCTTGTCGTAGCGCGCCACCACTTCGCCCTGTTCGTCGATCAGCAGCGAGCAGGCATGGGCCTTGGCGTCAGGCTGACCTTGCGGCGGCAGCGGCAAGGTACCGGCAACAATCCATAATCTGAGGTCGCGTGCGGTGCGTTTCAACCATGGCAGGATCGGACCTTCGCCCATGGCTTCGGCGCGGCCGATGGCAGCGGCATCCTTGCGCCCCATTGCCGCGAAGTTTTCCGGCAACACCGCCAGCCGCGCACCGCCCAAGGCCGCCTGTTCGAGCAGGGCGCCCGCACGCTGCAGGTTGGCCAGCACATCGTCCTGGCTGACCATCTGGATGACCGCTGCCTTCATGGGCACTCCCGACATTATTTATCGAACGGTTTCACAAAGGTGATTTTAGGCTCTTTCACCGGGCCTTCGACGCGATAGTGCACGCTGGCGAAACGCGACACCCGGTCGCCGATCAGCCGATCGACCAGGAACAGCGCGCCACCAACCGCTGGCGCACCGACGATCAGCGCGGCCAGCGGCAGGTTGTTGGTCACCGGCAGGGTCACCTGCAGGTTGGCAGCGACCCGATCACGCACCAGGTCCAGGGTGCCATCGAGTTCGAAGTTGCTCGACGGCCCGGTCACGGTGATCGGCTCGCGGGTCACGTAGACACCGCTGCTGGCCACCAGCAGGCCCTTGACCCGGTCGTAAGCCAGGCCCTTGTCGAACAGGTCGGAGAAGTCCAGGCGCAGGCGCCGGCCAATCGAGTTGAAGTTGAGCAGGCCGAACACGCGCAGGGCCTGGGCGCCGCCTTCCACTTCGACGAACTGACCGCTGCGCAAGGCGGCATCCATGCTGCCAGAGAAGCGCTTGAGGCCGACCCAGGCCGGCGAACCGGGCCAACGGCCGTCGACATCCAGGCGGAAATCGCGGCTGGTCACGGTCGGAGCGAAACCCCAGGCCTTGAGCACATCGGCGAGGTTCTTGCCATCGAGTCGGCCTTTGTACCAGCTGCTGGTGGCGCCGGTTTCGCCTTCCCAACCGCCACTGCCATCGACATGCAGGCCTTTGAAATCCAGGTCGATGTCCTGTGCCGCCACACCCCGTGCAGTCGGGCGCAACTTCAGTGCGGCATTGCCGAACAGGTCGTCGCCGCGGTACAGCTTGTCGATGCTCAGGTCCAGGGCCGGCACCTTGCGCGGGTCGAACGAGGCCAGCGGGTCAGGGCCTTCTTCCGACTGTGTCTCAGCCGGGTCGGCAGGTGGCAGGCGCAGGGTCTGCAGGCGCACGACCATCGGCGCAGCCTTGGCATCCGGCACGCGCGCGTTACCGATGACCTCCTTGCTGTCCAGGCGCAGGTCCCAGGCGGCGGCGCCTCGGCTCAGGCGCACCACGGCCTGGTTCAGGCTCATGCCGAAGGCTTTGAGCTGGCCGATGCTCAGGTCGACACCCTGCAGGTTCTGCCGGGCATTGCCACCGGGGTCGTCACCGGCAAAGCGTGCGGCCTGCTCCTGCCAGGGGCCCAGGTCCAGGCTTTCCAGGCGCCCCCGCACCCGCAACCCCTGGGTCGCTGGCAGTTGCGCCTGCCCGGCGCCAAGCAGCAATTCGCCGCGGCCCTGGCCCAGCTTGTCGGCCGGTGCGGCGTAGGCGAAACGGGCCAGGTCGGTGTAAGCCACATCAAAACGCCGCTCAGGCCCTTGCAGGTTCATGCTGAAACGGGTGTCGCGAGTATCCGCCGCCGCCTTGCCGAAGGGGGCCGGCAGGTCGATGGTCAGCCCCTTGAGCGAAGAACTGACATTCAAACTGTTATCACGGCTGCCCAGATTGACCTGCAACTGGTACGGCAGATCGCCGGAGGCGGGCAAGGTCTGCTTGAACTGCAGCCAGTCGGTCAGGGACTTCAGCGAAGCCTGGCCACTGGCGTTGATGCGGGTCTGCATCTGCCCGGGTTGGCCCTCGGCGCTGATCTGCGCAGTGGCCGGCTTGCCGAACACTTGCAAGCTGATGTTCTTGCCGCTCAGCCCCTTGTCGAAGTCGAAGCTGAAGTCGCCCTTCAGACGCGTCAGGTCCAGGCTGGGTGGGGCCACCTTCAGGCGTGCGTCGGCAGTGGCGAAGTCCACCAGCACTTTGGGCCGCTCGCCGTGGGCCAGGGGTACATCGAGCTTGACCTTGCCCTTGAGAGGGCCCTCGCCTTCCCAGCCGGCGAAGATCTCGCCAGTGCCAATCGGCGCTTCCTTGAGAATCTTCAAGCCATCGCCGAGGCTGCCGTCGAAATTACCGTCAAGGTACAGGTGGCTGTGCTGGCCGCTGTCGACATGGGGAATATTCACGCTGACGTCGCTGACCTTGGTGTCCAGCAGCAGGCCCTTGCTGGCCTTGATGCGCACGCCGCTGTCCTCGATCAGCACATCGCCGTCCACCTGCTGCACCTGCGGCCAGCCTGGCTGGAAGTCCAGTGCGGCGTCGTGGACCTTGAAGAACAGGCTGATGCTGCGAGCTTCCGGCGTGGCACCGTGGTTCAACGAGCCCTGGAACTGGAAGTAGCCCTGGTCGACGTTGCCTTTGACGATGGCGCTGCGCAGCCATTCGTCGAGGGCCGGGGTCAGCACTTCCGGCAGGTACTTGGCCGTGTAACGGCCATCGCCTTCGGTCAGGCCGACGCGCAGGTCCATGTAGCTTTCGGCGCCTTCGTCGAACAGCAGACGAATCAGGAAGTCGCCGGCAATCTTGCCTTCCTCGCCCAGCACCTTGAGATAGGGTGCGATGAGGGTGAATCCATGCTTGTCGAGCGCCCAGGTCAGGCGCGCATTGGCCTTCTGGTACTGCCAGGGTTTGGCGAAGATCGGATACAGATGCAGCATGAATGCGTCAGTATCCAGGCGCAGTTCGCCATGCCCGAGGTCGCCGCTGATGCTGCCGCTGACATTACCGGCCGCCGGTGCGCCATGATAGGCATCGAAACCGACCCGCTCCAGATTTGCAGCGAACTGCAGGCGCTGGTCACCCTCGGCCTTGGGCCGTGCTTCCAGGCGAACGTTGCGCAGGGCCCCGGTGACTTTCAGCGCATCGACCACGGTCATGAGCTTGTCCGGCAAGGGAGCCAAGGCATTGATCAAGGGGGTCAAGGGGGTGAGGTCAAGGCGGTCGGCCTGCACTTGCCAGGTTTCGTCCGCCGGGTCATCGCCCAGTCGCTGGTTCACTTGCAGGTGTGATTCCCACCGCGTCTTGCCGATGCTCGCCGCGAGTGAATCCACCACCACATCGAAGCCCTGATCGCGGCGCTGGAACCAGGCAGCCACGGCGAGATTGTCCAAGGCCACGGCCTTGCGCTCGGCGTAGGCACCGCGCAACTGCGGGGCGTTGAGACGGACCACCGCCTGCTGCAACTGGCCCTTGCTCCAGTCGACCCAGAACTCACCACCGGCCTTCAGCGCTTCAGCCCGCCACTGGCCCAGCAAACCAGGCGGCAACCATCGCGCCCAGTCGCTTTGCGGCAGGCTCAGGTAGGCCTCGACCTCGCCTTCGCGCCAGGCCTTGGCGTTTGCCCGGCTGCGCAGATTGATCGCCAGCGGCTGGCCGTCGGGCAAGGTCGCCCGCAGGTCGAGCGCCTGGCGTGATACACCGGCCTGCAGGCCGACGCTGACATAGGTAAGGGTCAACGGGTCACGCTGCCAGGGCTGCAGGGTGACCTGGCTGTCGAACACATCGATGCGGCCCAATTGGCGCAAGCGCTGCAACAGCTCGGCAGGGTCCAGCGGCGCATCGTCCTTTTTCGGCAGCCCTTCGAGGGCCCAGGCCCCCTGCTCGTCTTCACGCAGAATCAGCTGCAGGCCACCGAGTTCGATGCGTGCCAGGTGCACTTCACGGGAAGTCAGGCTGGCCCACAGGTCGGGCACCACCTTGACGTCATCCAGACGCAATGCCGAAGCCCCTTCACCCAGTTGCAGGTCACGCACCCGCAAGATAGGCGCCAGGCCACTCCAATGCCCCTCCAGCGCCCCAACATGCACGGGCAGGCCCAGCGCCTGTTCGGCCTTGCTTTCGACGTCGGCACGGTATTCGGCCACCAGTGGCACCAGCTCGCGACCGAGGCTGACATACAACGCCACCAGTACCGCGAGCAGGGCGCAAATGCCCAGCCCCCAGCGGGTCAAGGCGACAAGAACGCGGTTCAGACGTCCCATGGCCATGGCCCTCCAGGTCGTTTATCCATGATGGCCTGACGTGCCGATTTTGCCAGCCAGTAGCATCCAGGGCGGGTATCAGAAAGCCTCAGAGCAGCACCACATCATATTGTTCCTGCGAATACATCGACTCGACCTGAAAGCGAATGGTTCGGCCAATGAAGGTTTCCAGTTCGGCAACGTTGCCAGACTCTTCGTCCAACAGGCGATCGACCACTTTCTGGTTGGCCAGTACGCGATAACCTTCAGCCTGGTAGGCACGGGCTTCGCGGAGAATTTCGCGGAAGATCTCGTAACAGATGGTTTCGGGAGTCTTCAGCTTGCCGCGGCCCTGGCAGGCGACGCAGGGTTCGCACAGGACCTGTTCGAGGCTCTCGCGGGTACGCTTGCGGGTCATCTGCACCAGGCCCAGTTCGGTGATGCCGATGATGTTGGTCTTGGCGTGATCGCGCTCCAGCTGCTTTTCCAGGGTGCGCAACACCTGGCGCTGGTGCTCTTCGTCTTCCATGTCGATGAAGTCGATGATGATGATCCCGCCGATGTTGCGCAGGCGCAGCTGCCGGGCAATGGCCGTGGCGGCTTCGAGGTTGGTCTTGAAGATGGTTTCTTCGAGGTTGCGGTGGCCGACGAACGCACCGGTGTTGACGTCGATGGTGGTCATCGCCTCGGCCGGGTCGACCACCAGGTAGCCACCGGACTTGAGCGGCACCTTGCGCTCCAGGGCGCGCTGAATTTCGTCTTCGACCCCGTACAGGTCGAAAATCGGCCGCTCGCCGGGGTAATGCTCCAGGCGATCGGCGATTTCCGGCATCAGTTCGGCGACGAACTGCGTGGTTTTCTGGAAGGTTTCCCGCGAGTCGATGCGGATCTTCTCGATTTTCGGGTTGACCAGGTCGCGCAGCGTACGGAGGGCCAGGCCGAGGTCTTCGTAAATGACCGTGGGCGCGCCGCAGGTCTTGATCTGGCTGCCGATCTGCTCCCACAGGCGGCGCAGGTAGCGGATGTCCTGGAGGATTTCCTCGGCCCGTGCGCCCTCGGCGGCGGTACGCAGGATGAAGCCACCAGCGTCCTTGATGTTCTCGCTGTCCATGCAGTCGCTGACCACCTGCTTGAGGCGTTCGCGTTCGGCTTCGTCTTCGATCTTCAGGGAAATGCCGACATGGCTGCTGCGAGGCATGTACACCAGGTAACGCGAGGGAATCGACAGCTGCGTGGTCAGGCGTGCGCCCTTGGTGCCAATCGGATCCTTGGTTACCTGCACCACCAGGGCCTGGCCCTCGTGCACCAGCGCAGTGATGTTCTCCACCGCCGAGCCTTCGCGCTGGGATATTTCCGACGCATGGATGAACGCCGCGCGCTCCAGGCCGATGTCGACGAACGCCGCCTGCATGCCCGGCAGCACCCGCACCACCTTGCCCTTGTAGATATTGCCGACGATGCCGCGGCGCTGGGTGCGCTCGACATGCACTTCCTGCAGCACCCCGTTTTCCACCACCGCCACACGCGATTCCATCGGGGTGATGTTGATCAGGATCTCTTCACTCATGGCAGGCTCTCGTCAAAGGTCTTCGGTAATGATGGATCGCGCGTGCTGGGCTGGCTACCGCTGGTTTGTTACCTCTGGCAAAAGCGCCGGTACCTGCCAGCAGGCGATACCGAACCGGGCGAGCAGGTCGGCCGTTTCGCTCAATGGCAGGCCGACCACCGCCGAATAGCTGCCTTCGAGCCCGGTGACGAACACCGCGCCCAGGCCCTGGATGGCGTACCCCCCCGCCTTGTCCGCAGGTTCGCCACTGGCCCAGTAGCGCTCGGCTTCTACGGCGTCGACAGGGCGAAAACGCACGGTGCTGCTGACGCACAGGCTCTCGCAGTGCTGGCCATCGCTCAAGGCCACCGCCGTCAGCACCTGGTGCTCGCGGCCAGCCAGGTCGGCCAGCATGGCCAAGGCATGTTCACGGTTTTCCGGTTTACCGAGAATACGACCATCGAGCACCACCGCGGTGTCAGCACCCAGTGCCACGGCAGGGCCTTGCAGCGTGACCAGGCCGGCTTCGGCCTTGGCCCGGGCCAGGCGCTCGACATAGGCCTCGGCGCTTTCGCCCGGCAGCGGAGTTTCATCGATGGGCGCACTGATGACGGTGAACGGCACGCCGATCTGGTCGAGCAGTTCACGCCGGCGCGGTGAGCCGGAGGCGAGGTAGAGTGGTTTCATCTAGACATCTCCCTGTCAGTGGCAGCGCCGTCAGTTGATACGCAAGCGTCGGCGCAAGTCGCGCAGGGCGAAGCTGATCCATGGCCAGAGCAAGGCACTGATCACCGCCGACCAGACCAGCGCCAGGGTCGGCAGGCGGTTGCCGGTGAGCGCGCTGAGCCACAACTGGATCAGCTGGGCGATACCGAAGATCACCAGGATCACCAGGCTCTGCTGCCACAGCGGGAACATGCGCAGGCGCTGCTGCAGCGACAGCACGAGGAACGTGATCAGGGTGAGGATGAGCGCGTTCTGCCCCAGCAAGGTGCCATACAGCACGTCCTCGGCGAGGCCCAGAATGAACGCGGTGGTCATACCCACCTTGCTCGGCACGTTCAACGTCCAGAACGACACCAGCATTGCCAGCCACATGGGACGGAACACTTCAAGGAACTGCGGCATGGGGGAGACGCTGAGCAGCAGGCCGATGGCGAACGTCAGCCAGATGACCCAACCGTGGTTACGGCGCGACTTGGCCATCATTGCCTCCGTGGATGGGCGGGCGCCGCCGGTGCGGCGGCCGGGCTGGCGGGCGCGGCCGGGGCTGCAGGTGACTGACCCGGAGTGGCCGCTGCCGCCGGAGCCGCCGGAGCCGCCGGAGCCGCTGCCGGATGCTCGGCATTGGCGGCAGGTTGGCCAGTGCCTTTGCGGTCGGCTTCTTCCTGGGCGATCGCTGCATCGGTGGCGCGCTGCTCCGGGGTCCGCCGGTCGCTGAACACCAGCAGCATGTAGCGGCTGCGGTTGAGCGCGGCGGTAGGAATGGCGCGGACGATGGCGAACGGCTGGCCGGAATCGTGGATCACTTCATTGACCGTGGCCACCGGGTAGCCGGCCGGGAAGCGCTGGCCCATGCCGGAACTCACCAGCAGGTCACCTTCCTTGATGTCGGCGGTGTCGGCGACATGACGCAGCTCGAGGCGCTCCGGGTTGCCGGTGCCGCTGGCGATGGCGCGCAGGCCATTACGGTTGACCTGCACCGGAATGCTGTGGGTCGTGTCGGTCAGCAGCAGGACACGCGAGGTATAGGGCATCAGTTCGACCACCTGGCCCATCAAGCCGCGGGCATCGAGCACCGGCTGGCCAAGGAACACGCCATCACGCTCGCCCTTGTTGATGAGGATGCGGTGGGTGAACGGGTTGGGGTCGACACCGATCAGCTCGGCCACTTCGACCTTCTCGTTGACCAGCGCCGAGGAGTTGAGCAGCTCGCGCAGGCGCACGTTCTGCTCGGTCAGGGCCGCCAGCTTCTGCAGGCGCCCCTGCAGCAGCAGGGCTTCGGTCTTGAGTTTTTCGTTTTCGGCGATCAGCTCGGTGCGGCTGCCGAACTGGCCGGCCACGCCTTGCCACGCTCGCTGCGGCAGGTCGGTGATCCAGTACGATTCCATGAGCACCAGGCCCATCTGGCTGCGCACCGGTTTGAGCACGTCGAAGCGCGCGTCGACAACCATCAACGCGACCGACAGCACCACCAGTACCAGCAGGCGAACGCCCAGCGAAGGGCCCTTGGAGAAAAGCGGTTTAATGGGCCGTTCCTCGTGGACGACTCAGGAGGTCATTGGACATGGGACAACGCACCAGCCTGGTTGCGGGTTGACGGAAACGACGCCCGGATGGACGCCAGCCCAGCGCATACAGGTAGCACTGCACGTGCTACCTGTAAACCGGGCTTTCGAAAGCAGCGGGGATCACTCGCTGGAGAGCAGGTCCATCGCGTGCTTGTCCATCATCTCCAGGGCGCGACCGCCGCCACGGGCGACGCAGGTCAGCGGGTCTTCGGCGACGATCACCGGCAGGCCGGTTTCCTGGGCCAGCAGCTTGTCGAGGTCACGCAGCAGTGCGCCACCACCGGTCAGCACCAGACCGCGTTCGGCGATGTCGGAGGCCAGCTCCGGCGGCGACTGCTCCAGGGCGCTCTTGACCGCCTGGACGATGGTCGCCAGGGATTCCTGCAGGGCTTCCAGGACTTCGTTGGAGTTCAGGGTGAAGGCGCGTGGTACGCCCTCGGCCAGGTTGCGGCCGCGCACGTCAACTTCGCGCACTTCGCCGCCCGGGTAGGCAGTGCCGATTTCCTGCTTGATACGCTCGGCGGTGGACTCGCCGATCAGGCTGCCGTAGTTGCGGCGCACGTAGGTAACGATGGCTTCGTCGAAGCGATCGCCGCCAACGCGGACGGATTCGGCGTAGACCACACCGTTCAGCGAGATCAGTGCGATTTCGGTGGTACCGCCACCGATATCGACGACCATCGAGCCACGGGCTTCTTCGACCGGCAGGCCGGCACCGATGGCAGCGGCCATCGGCTCTTCGATCAGGAACACTTCACGGGCACCGGCACCCAGGGCCGACTCGCGAATGGCGCGGCGCTCGACCTGGGTCGATTTGCACGGCACGCAGATCAGCACGCGTGGGCTCGGCTGCAGGAAGCTGTTCTCGTGAACCTTGTTGATGAAGTACTGCAGCATTTTTTCACAAACGCTGAAGTCGGCGATGACGCCGTCCTTCATCGGACGAATGGCAGCAATGTTACCTGGCGTACGGCCCAGCATGCGCTTGGCTTCGGTACCGACGGCGACGACGCTTTTCTGGTTGCCGTGGGTACGGATGGCAACAACCGAGGGCTCATTCAGGACGATACCGCGCTCACGCACGTAAATAAGGGTGTTGGCAGTCCCCAGGTCGATGGAAAGATCGCTGGAAAACATGCCACGCAGTTTCTTGAACATGGGAAAGTGACCCTGGGGAAAGCGTGGGTAAAAAAGTGCGGCAAACTCTAACAATGGCAGGGATTTTGGGCAAGGAGCCAATATGTTAAATTGGCTGTTTTTCCGAGCACGCCAGCAGATGATCGCGGCCGATAGACCGCCAAAATGCTGACATGTTCCTCACCGCGGACCCTATTCGGTTCTTTGTTTCCCCTGGAGATCACCATGGCGCTTGAACGCAGCGACGTGGAAAAGATCGCCCATCTGGCCCGCCTGGGCCTGAATGACGGCGAACTGCCACGCATTACTGACGCCCTGAACAGCATTCTCGGGCTGGTCGACCAGATGCAAGCGGTCGACACCAACGGCATCGAGCCCCTGGCCCACCCCCTGGAGGCCAGCCAGCGCCTGCGCCCTGACCAGGTCACCGAAAGCAACCAGCGCGACGCCTACCAGGCGATCGCACCATCGACCGAAAGCGGTCTGTACCTGGTTCCGAAAGTCATCGAGTAAGGGATAGAGCCTGCCATGCATGAATTGACCCTGGCCGAGATCGCCCGCGGACTCGCCGACAAGTCGTTTTCTTCCGAAGAGCTGACCGGCGCCCTGCTGGCGCGCGTCAAGCAGATCGACCCACAGATCAACAGCTTCATCAGCGTCACCGAAGAACTGGCCCTGGGCCAGGCGCGTGCCGCCGACGCCCGTCGCGCCGCTGGCGAGACCGGCGCGCTGCTCGGTGCACCGATCGCCCACAAGGACCTGTTCTGCACCCTCGGCGTACGCACCAGCTGCGGCTCGAAGATGCTCGACAACTTCAAGGCGCCGTACGACGCCACCGTGGTCGCCAAGCTGGCCGAAGCCGGCATGGTCACCCTGGGCAAGACCAACATGGACGAATTCGCCATGGGTTCGGCCAACGAATCCAGCCACTACGGCGCGGTGAAGAACCCGTGGAACCTCGAGCATGTGCCCGGCGGCTCGTCCGGCGGTTCGGCCGCGGCCGTGGCCGCGCGCCTGCTGCCGGCCACCACGGGCACCGACACCGGTGGCTCGATCCGCCAGCCGGCGGCACTGACCAACCTCACCGGCCTCAAGCCGACGTACGGTCGCGTGTCGCGCTGGGGCATGATCGCCTACGCCTCCAGCCTCGACCAGGGTGGCCCGCTGGCGCGCACCGCCGAAGACTGCGCCCTGCTGCTGCAAGGCATGGCCGGCTTCGACGCCAAGGATTCCACCAGCATCGACGAGCCAGTGCCGGATTACAGCGCTGCACTCAACGGCTCGCTGCAAGGCCTGCGCATCGGCCTGCCGAAGGAGTACTTCGGTGCCGGCCTCGACCCGCGCATCGCCGAGCTGGTCCAGGCCAGCGTCAAGGAGCTGGAAAAGCTCGGCGCGGTGGTCAAGGAAATCAGCCTGCCGAACATGCAGCACGCGATCCCGGCGTACTACGTGATCGCCCCGGCCGAAGCCTCGTCCAACCTGTCGCGTTTCGACGGCGTGCGCTTCGGCTACCGATGCGAAGAACCGAAAGACCTGACCGACCTGTACAAGCGCTCCCGTGGCGAAGGCTTCGGCGCCGAAGTGCAGCGCCGCATCATGGTCGGCACCTACGCCCTGTCGGCCGGCTACTATGACGCCTACTACGTCAAGGCGCAGCAGATCCGTCGCCTGATCAAGAACGACTTCATGGCCGCCTTCAACGATGTCGACCTGATCCTCGGCCCGACCACGCCGAACCCGGCCTGGAAACTTGGCGCCAAGAGCAGCGACCCGGTCGCCGCCTACCTGGAAGACGTCTACACCATCACCGCCAACCTGGCGGGCCTGCCGGGCCTGTCGATGCCAGCCGGTTTCGTCGATGGCCTGCCGGTCGGCGTGCAGCTGCTGGCCCCGTACTTCCAGGAAGGCCGCCTGCTCAACGTCGCGCACCGTTACCAGCAAGTCACCGACTGGCACACCCGCGCCCCTAACGGCTTCTGAGGAATTCACACATGCAATGGGAAGTTGTGATCGGGCTGGAGATTCATACCCAGCTGGCCACCCAGTCGAAGATCTTCTCCGGCAGCGCCACCACCTTCGGCTCCGAGCCGAACACCCAGGCCAGCCTGGTTGACCTGGGGATGCCCGGCGTACTGCCGGTGCTGAACCAGGAAGCCGTGCGCATGGCCTGCATGTTCGGCCTGGCGATCGATGCCGAGATCGGCAAGCGCAACGTGTTCGCGCGCAAAAACTACTTCTACCCCGACCTGCCCAAGGGCTACCAGATCAGCCAGATGGACCTGCCGATCGTCGGCAAGGGCCACTTGGACATCGCCCTGGAAGACGGCACCATCAAGCGCATCGGCGTCACCCGCGCGCACCTGGAAGAAGACGCCGGCAAGAGCCTGCACGAAGACTTCAGTGGCTCCACCGGCATCGACCTGAACCGCGCCGGCACGCCGCTGCTGGAAATCGTCTCCGAGCCGGACATGCGCAGCGCCAAGGAAGCCGTGGCCTACGTCAAGGCCATCCACGCCCTGGTGCGCTACCTGGGCATCTGTGACGGCAACATGGCCGAAGGCTCACTGCGTTGCGACTGCAACGTGTCGATCCGCCCGAAAGGCCAGACCGAGTTCGGCACCCGCTGCGAGATCAAGAACGTCAACTCGTTCCGCTTCATCGAACGCGCGATCAACAGCGAAATCCAGCGCCAGATCGACCTGATCGAGGACGGCGGCAAGGTGGTGCAGGAAACCCGCCTGTACGACCCGAACAAGGACGAGACCCGCTCCATGCGCAGCAAGGAGGAGGCCAACGACTACCGTTACTTCCCCGACCCGGACCTGCTGCCGGTGGTGATCGAGGACAGCTTCCTCGAAACCGTCCGCGCCGGCCTGCCGGAGCTGCCGCCACAGAAGGTCGAGCGCTTCCAGAGCCAGTACGGCCTGTCGGCCTACGACGCCAACGTGCTGGCTTCCAGCCGCGAACAGGCGGACTACTTCGAAGAAGTGGTGAAGATTGGTGGCGACGCCAAACTGGCCGCCAACTGGGTCATGGTCGAGCTGGGCAGCCTGCTGAACAAGCTGGGCATCGAGATCGACCAGGCGCCGGTCAGCGCCGCACACCTGGGCGGCATGCTGCTGCGCATTCGCGACAACACCATCAGCGGCAAGATTGCCAAGACCGTGTTCGAGGCCATGGCCGCCGGTGAAGGCGATGCCGACAGCATCATCGAGAGCAAAGGCCTCAAGCAGGTCACCGACACCGGTGCGATCGACAAGATGCTCGACGAGATGCTCGCTGCCAACGCCGAACAGGTCGAACAGTACCGCGCCGCCGACGAGGCCAAGCGTGGCAAGATGTTCGGCTTCTTCGTCGGCCAGGCGATGAAGGCGTCCAAAGGCAAGGCCAACCCGGGGCAGGTGAACCAATTGCTCAAAGCCAAGCTCGAAGGGTGATTGTTTTACCCCTGTAATGCTGCGAGGGCTTCGCCCTCGTTCGCGGCTAAAGCCGCTCCCACAAGTACGGTGCTGCCCTTGAGAGCAACGCCGTACCAGTGGGAGTGGCTTTAGCCGCGAATGGCCGCACTAGGAGAGCACCTGACTTGCTAAAACGATCCCTCAGCACCCTGGCCCTTTTCTCCTTCCTGGCCGGCTGCGCCAGCCACGACATCGACCCGCGCGGTTACAACGAAACCGGCACTGCTTCCTATTACGGCTCGCGCCACCACGGCAAACGCACTGCCAGCGGCGAACCGTTCAACCAGCACGGCCTCACCGCCGCCCACCGCAGCCTGCCATTCGGCAGCCGGGTGCTGGTCACCAACCTGGCCAACGATCGCAGCGTGGTGGTCCGTATCAACGACCGTGGCCCGCATACCCGTGGCCGACTGATCGACCTGTCACGCGCTGCAGCAGAAAAAATCGGCATGCTCCGTAGCGGAACGGCGCGCGTCCGGGTACAAGGTCTGAGCGACTGACCTGACACTTGCCCTGACTGGAGCCCCACCATTTTCGACCTGGCCACCCTCCCCACCTTCAGCCTGCTGCAAATGGGCATTGCCCTGCTGCTGCTGATCGCCGGCGCCGAACTGCTGGTGCGCGCGGCGCTGCGCCTGGCCGAACGCCTGCGCGTGCGGCCATTGATCATCGGCCTGAGTCTGGTGGCCTTCGGCAGTACCGCACCACAGCTGACCGTAAGCCTGCAGGCCGCCTACCAAGGTGCGCCGGATGTGGCCGTGGGCAGCGTGATCGGCAGCAACATCTTCAACGTGCTGGTTATCCTCGGCCTGGCCGCGCTGATCATCCCGCTGCGGGTATCACGCCAGCTGGTGCGCCTGGACATTCCACTGATGATTGCCGCCAGCGGCCTGGTCTATGCGCTCTGCGCCAATGGCCACCTGGGGCGGGCCGAAGGGCTGTTGCTGCTGCTTGCCCTCGCGGGCTACCTGGCCATGCTGTGGCACCAGTCACGCAACTATGCCCGCACCTATCCCGCCCAGGATGCCGGGGCTGCCAGCGCCGGACGCTTCTGGTCCGGGACGCTGCTCCAGGTACTGTTCGGCCTTGGCCTGCTGAGCCTGGCCGGCCACCTGCTACTGGAAGCGGCCATTGAAGTGGCCACCGATCTCGGTTTGTCCGAACGCGTCATCGGCCTGACGGTGGTCGCCGTCTGTACATCCCTGCCCGAGCTTGCCGCCGCCCTGATCGCCGCCATCCGAGGCGAGCGGGAGATTGCGGTGGGTACGGTAATCGGCAGCAACCTGTTCAACCTGCTGGCGGTGCTCGGCCTGACGGCGCTGATCACCCCTGAGCCGCTGAGCATCTCACCCAATGCGCTGGCGTTCGACCTGCCGGTAATGCTGGGTGTCGCGGCCCTGAGCTTGCCCGTGTTCTATTCCGGCTACCGCGTCACCCGCATCGAGGGGCTGGTGTTCCTCTGCCTGTATCTGGTCTACGGCCTGCATGTGGCGGCCTTTACCATGGGCATGCCGCTGGCCAGCCGCCTGGAGCGGTTGATGCTGTTCTACGTTCTGCCGGTGCTCGTCGTGGTGCTGTTGTTTACCACCGTGCGTGCCTGGCGCCGCCAACACTAAGGAAAACAACATGGCTGAGAGCAACAAGACCGGCGAACAGATTCGCCGCCAGGTGATGGGCGATGCCTTCGTCGACCGCGCCCTGGGCAATGCCACCGACTTTACCCAGCCCCTGCAGGACTTCGTCAACGAGCATGCCTGGGGCAGTGTCTGGGCACGTGACGGGCTGCCACTGAAAACCCGCAGCCTGATTACCCTGGCCACCCTGACGGCGCTCAAGTGCCCGCAGGAGCTGAAGGGGCATGTGCGCGGGGCACTGAACAATGGCTGTACGGTGGAGGAGATTCGCGAGGCGTTGCTGCATTGCGCAGTCTATGCCGGGGTGCCGGCGGCGATCGATGCATTCAGGGCCGCGCAGGAAGTAATCGACAGCTATCAGGCCTGACCTAGCCTTTTCAGGTCCGGCCTCTTCGCGGGTAAACCCGCTCCCACAAGTACTGCACTGCACCTGTGGGAGCGGGCGTGCCCGCGAAGAGGCCGGACCTGTCTTGCTTATTGGGCCTGGCGAGCCTTCTTCAGCTTGAAGGCCACCCACAGCACCGCGATCCATCCTGGAATCAGCATCACCGAGATGCGGATCGGCGGGGTCAGGTACATCACCACCAAAATCAGCACAATGAACGCCAAGCACAGGTAGTTGGTCAGCGGGTGCCCCCAGCTCTGGTAGAACGGGGCAATGCCAGCCGCCAGCTTGGCCTTGCGGAATTTCAGATGGGTGATGCTGATGCTGGCCCAGTTGATCACCAGCGCCGACACCGCCAGCGCCATCAACAGGCCGAACGCCTCACCGGGCATCAGGTAGTTGATCAGCACGCACATGCCGGTCGCAAAGGCCGAAACGCCCAACGCTGTCAGTGGCACGCCGCTGCGGCTGACCTTGAGCAGCTGGCGCGGGGCATCGCCCTGGCTGGCCAGGCCGAACAGCATGCGGCTGTTGGCATACACGCAGCTGTTGTACACCGACAGCGCGGCGGTCAGCACCACGATATTGAGGATGGTCGCCACCAGGTCGCTGTCCAGCTCGTGGAAGATCATCACGAACGGGCTGCCGCCCTGCACCACTTTCTGCCAGGGGTACAGCGACAGCAGCACGGCCAGGGCGCCGATGTAGAAGATCAGGATGCGGTAGACCACCTGGTTGGTGGCCTTGGGGATGCTCTGGCGCGGGTTGTCGGCCTCGGCGGCGGTGATACCGACCAGCTCCAGGCCACCGAACGAGAACATGATCACCGCCAGCGCCATCACCAGCCCGGTCACGCCATTGGGGAAGAACCCGCCGTACTGCCACAGGTTGGCCACGCTGGCATCCGGGCCACCGTGGCCGCTGGCCAGCAGCCATGCACCGAAGCCGATCATGCTGACGATGGCCACCACCTTGACCAGGGCGAACCAGAACTCCATCTCGCCGTAGACCCTCACCTGGGTCAGGTTGATCAGGTTGATTGCCACGAAGAAGATCGCCGCCGTGGCCCAGGTCGGGAACTCCGGCCACCAGTACTGCACATAGATACCCACGGCCGTGAGCTCGGCCATGCCGACCAGCACGTACACCACCCAGTAGTTCCAACCGGAGACGAACCCGGCGAACTCGCTCCAGTATTGGTGGGCGAAGTGGCTGAAGCTGCCGGCGACCGGCTCCTCGACCACCATCTCACCCAATTGGCGCATGATGAAGAAGGCCATCAGGCCGGCGATGGCGTAGCCCAGCAAAACGGAGGGGCCGGCCAGCTGAATGGTCTGGGCGATGCCCAGAAACAGCCCGGTGCCGACGGCACCACCCAGCGCGATCAGCTGGATATGGCGATTCTTCAACCCGCGCTTCAGCGGCTCGGGCGTGCTCTGGTCTTGCATGAAGTGTCCTTTGGCTCAGTGAGGCAGTGTTGTTGCTGTTGTTTTGCAGTCAAGGATCTAGATCCATCCGCCCCACTGCAAGATGAAAATACCAATGTTGGTGGTGATCGCCGCCATTAGCGTGGTAATCACGATGATCGAGGCCGCCAATTCGTGGTTGCCGTTGGCGGCGCGGGCCATGACATAGCTGGCCGCCGCCGTCGGGCTGCCGATGTAGAGGAACAGGATGCCCAGCTCGGCCCCACGGAAACCGCACAACCAGGCACCCAGGGTGCCGATCAGCGGCAGCCAGACCATCTTCACCAGGCTGGCATCGATGGCCAGCTTGCCGCTGTCGCGCAGCGCCGCCAGCGACAGGGTGCCGCCGATGCAGATCAGCGCCAGCGGCAGGGTCATCTGCGCCAGGTAGTCGCCTGAGGTGAGCAGCCAGTTGGGCAACGGCACCTGGCCGTAAGCCATCGGCGTGGCCACCAGCACGCTGATGATCAGCGGGTTGCTGAGGATGCTCTTGCAGATGCTCCAGGGGTCGGACTTGAGGTCCGGGCTGTACACCGCCAGCACCACCGAGGACAGCGAGTTGTACATGAGGATCACCAGGCCGGCGAGCACCGCCCCCAGCGAGATGCCGTAATCGCCATACAGACTGGCGGCCAGGGCCAGGCCGATCACACCGTTGTTGCCGCGGAACGCGCCTTGGGTGTAGATGCCGCGGTCGGCCAGCGGGCTGCGCCAGATGGCCATGCCCCAGGCCACGGCGAAGCCGACCAGGGTGGCGGCGACGAAGTAGAGGATAACCTTGGGTTTGACCGCCGTTGCCAGGTCGGCATGGTAGATACCGAGGAACAGCAGTGCCGGCATGCAGACGTTGAACACCAGCTGCGAGGCGACGCGATTGAAATTGTCGTCGATCAGGTGGATGCGTTTGAGCAACACGCCCATGAACAGCATGGCGAAGACGGGCGCCGTGATGTTCAGCGTCTGGATGAGAAGGGCGAGCATGCGCAAGCGGTCCTGATGGGGTTGCCGTTAGGCGGCTAATGATACGCCAACGCGTCAGGAATTGCGGGGATCGAGCGGGACTTTAAACATGTTTCTGTCTGTGCCGGCCTCTTCGCGGGTAAACCCGCTCCCACAGGGATTGCACAGATTTCGAATGCTGTGCAGTTCCTGTGGGAGCGGGTTTATCGATGCGTCGAACCGCCGCGAAGAAGCCAACGCTGAATCAGCGGCGGACCGGGCGCTTCTGCAGTTTGCGCTGCAAAGTCCGGCGGTGCATGCCCAGCGCCCGCGCGGTGGCGGAGATATTGCCCTCGTGCTCGTTCAGCACGCGCTGGATGTGCTCCCACTGCAGGCGGTCCACCGACATCGGGTTTTCCGGCACCAGCGAGTCCAGGTCGGCATGCTCCGACAGCAGCGCGGCCAGCACGTCGTCGGCGTCGGCCGGCTTGCACAGGTAGTTGCAGGCGCCGCGCTTGACCGCCTCGACGGCGGTGGCGATGCTCGAGTAACCGGTCAGGATCACCACGCGCATCTCCGGGTCCAGCTCCAGCAGCTTGGGCAGCAGCACCAGGCCCGAGTCGCCCTCCATCTTCAGGTCCAGCGTGGCGTAGTCCGGCAGGTCCTGCTGGGCCAGGATCAGGCCTTCTTCAGCGGAACCGGCAGTGCTCACACGGAAACCACGGCGGCTCATGGCGCGGGCCATGACGCGGGTAAAGGTGGCGTCATCGTCCACCAGCAGCAGGTGCGGCAGCTCTTCGCTTTCGACCTGGTTTTCTTCGCTCATCATTCATCTCCTCGCTTGCCATGGGGCAGGCGCAGTTCGGTCAGGGTGCCACCCTGTTCATGACTATAGAGTTTCACCGAACCGCCCGCACGGGTCACGCTGGCCTTGCTCAAGAACAGGCCCAGGCCGAAGCCTTTGCCCTTGGTGGTAATGAAGGGTTTGCCGATCGCTTCGGCAATGGCCGGCGGCACTCCGGGGCCATGGTCGCGGATGCTGATCAGGATGTCCTGGGTGTCCCAGTCAAGGGTCACCTGCAGGTCATCGGGGCAGGCATCGGCGGCATTGTTCAGCAGGTTCAGCAGCGCCTGGGTCAGGTCCGGTGGCGGCGTCAGGCGCGGCACCTGGCCATCGCGCAGGCGCTGGAAGCGGTAGCTCGCTTCCGGGCGCATCAGGTGCCAGCGGTTCAGCGCCTCGTCGAGCCAGGCGGTGACGTCCTGTTCGACCACCGCCAGGCGGCGGTTGGCCTCGGCGGCGCGCACCAGCTGCTGCAGGGTTTCCTTGCACAGCTTGACCTGGTCCTGAAGGATCTGCAGGTCTTCCTGCAGCAATGGGTCGGTGTGGTCCTGGCGCATTTCATTGAGCAGCACGCTCATGGTCGCCAAGGGTGTGCCCAGTTCGTGGGCCGCGCCGGCAGCCTGGGTGGCCACGGCCAGCAGCTGTTCATCACGCAGGCTTTCTTCGCGGCGCTCGGAACGCAGTTGCTCCTGGCGGCGCAGCTCCTCGGCCATGCGCGCGGCGAAGAAGGTAATCACGGCGGCGGCCAGGGCGATACTCAGCCACATGCCGTAGACCTGCATCTTGTCCCGCGCCATCGGCAGCCCCTCGAGCGGGTAGAACTGCACCAGCAGCAGGCTGTAGGCAGTCAGGGCGATGCCCGAGAGGATCAGCGAATACAGCCACGGCAAGGTCACCGCAGCGATTGCCAGCGGCACCAGGTAATAGGACACGAACGGGTTGGTCGAGCCCCCTGAGTAGTACAGCAAGGCGCTGTGAATCAGCAGGTCGCAGGCCAGCTGCAAGGCATATTCGGTCTCGGTGACCGGCAGCGACAGGCGCAGGCGCAAGGCGGTGAAGGCGCAGAGCAGCGACGACAGGGCCAGGGTCGCGGCCAGCGAGAGCCACGGCAGCGGCAGCAGGTCGGTCCAGTAGGCGACGCCCACGGAGCCTGCCTGGGCGGCCAGGACCAGAACGCGAATGACAGTCAGGCGCCAGAGGTTCTGGCGTGTTGCGGACAACGGTTGTGCGGCGGCGAGCATGCGCTCTCCCGATGAGTGCTCCAGGAAAATCGGCTGAAGTATACCGAAGCCGGGCGCCCCGCTGCAGCGATGCGGCAAAGCGCCACACTTTGTCACAAGTTCATGATGGCACTTTTGAACCCACTACACTGCTCCGGGTCTGATGGGCCATGCGTGGAATGGATGACCAGAACCCACGCCCACTATTGCCAAGGAGTAACACATGCACATCCCACGTCGCGGCGCGGCCCTGATCCTGTCCTGCGGCCTGCTCGCCAGCCTGCCGGCACTGGCGGCCGACGAGCCGCGCTACAACCAGGTATCGCTGCGCGCCGAAGTCAGCAAGGAAGTGGCGCGCGACCTGATGGTCGTGACCCTCTACAGCGAAGCGCAGAATACCGACCCGGGCAAGCTCGCCAAGCAGATCACCGAAACCATGAACAAGGCCGTGCAGCAGGCTCGCCAGGTCAAGGACGTGAAGATCAGCCAGGGCAGCCGCAACAGCTACCCGGTGTATGACAGCAAGGGCCAGAAGATCACCGGCTGGCGCGAGCGCGCCGAGCTGCGCCTGGAAGGTGCCGACTTCCCGGCCCTGTCCCAGCTCACCGCCGACCTGCTGCAGGACCTGAAGATGGGCGGCATGGACTTCTCCATCGCCCCGGCCACGCGCAAGGCCAGCGAGGATGAACTGCTCAAGGATGCGGTGAATGCGTTCAAGGCCCGGGCCCAGCTGGCTACCGAGGCACTGGGCGGCAAGGGCTACAAAGTGGTCAGCCTGAACCTGAACAGCTCCGGCTACCCGCGCCCTTACCTGCGTAGCGCGCCGATGGCGATGATGGCCAAGGCGGCGGACGAGGCGGCGCCGGCGCCGGATATCGAGGCGGGTACCAGTGAAGTCAGCATGAATGCCGATGGCCTGATCGAAGTGCAGATGCCTTAAGGCCCCTCGCTCGGCAGCTGAGCGCTGACGCGGCCCCTTGTGGGAGCGGGTTTACCCGCGAAGCAGGCAACTCGGTGGATGGCACAGGCTTCGCCCGTGTTCGCGGGTAAACCCGCTCCCACAGGGACTGCGGCAGCCTTGTTAAAGAAATTTCCTACGCACCATAGAGGTGCTTCCTACACCCCCTCCCGCCCCGAAACATTCCGCAAAAAGCCATCATTTTTCCCTCGCAAACGTTCAACTTCGCTGAAAGTTATACGAATGCGACATCCATGTACGCTCGTACTACTTTTCTGACGCCAACTATCCTTCTGCCTGTTGCATTGGGAATACCCCCTGCATAAGTATCCGCAGGTCGGCTCACGAGGCCACCTCAAACCAAAAATGACAACAATGAGGCCACCATGCTTAAACACGCAGTCATTCCGTTCCTGCTCGGTGCAGGCTTGCTCGCCGGCGCTCCGCTCGCCCACGCCGCGTCCAACCTGGTGTTCTGCTCCGAAGGCAGCCCGGCCGGCTTCGACCCGGGGCAATACACCACCGGAACCGACTTCGACGCCTCGGCCGAGACCGTGTTCAACCGCCTGACCCAGTTCGAACGCGGCGGTACCGCGGTCATCCCGGGCCTGGCGACCAAGTGGGACGTGGCCGACGACGGCAAGACCTATACCTTCCACCTGCGCGAAGGGGTCAAGTTCCACACCACCGACTACTTCAAGCCGACCCGCGAATTCAACGCCGACGACGTGCTGTTCACCTTCAACCGCATGCTCGACAAGAACCACCCGTTCCGTAAGGCCTACCCCACCGAATTCCCGTACTTCACCGACATGGGCATGGACAAGAACATCGCCAAGGTGGAGAAGCTCGACGATCACACGGTGAAGTTCACCCTCAATGAAGTGGACGCCGCGTTCATCCAGAACCTGGCCATGAGCTTCGCCTCCATCCAGTCCGCCGAATACGCCGACCAGTTGCTCAAGGACGGCAAGGCCGCCGACATCAACCAGAAGCCGATCGGCACCGGCCCGTTCGTGTTCAGCAAGTACCAGAAAGACGCGCAGATCCGCTTCAAGGGCAACAAGGACTACTGGAAGCCCGAGGACGTGAAGATCGACAACCTGATCTTCGCCATTACCACCGACGCCTCGGTGCGCATGCAGAAGCTGAAGAAGAACGAGTGCCAGGTCACCCTGTTCCCGCGGCCGGCCGACATCGAACCGCTGAAGGCCGACAAGAACCTGCAGATGCCACAGCAGGCCGGCTTCAACCTCGGCTACATCGCCTACAACGTGATGGACAAGATCAAGGGCAGCAACGAGCCCAACCCGCTGGCCCAGCTGAAAGTCCGCGAAGCGCTGGACATGGCCGTGGACAAGAAGAAGATCATCGAATCGGTCTATCAGGGCGCCGGCCAGCTGGCCGTCAATGCCATGCCGCCCACCCAGTGGTCCTATGACACCAGCATCAAGGACGCGCCGTACGACCCAGAGAAGGCCAAGCAACTGCTCAAGGAAGCCGGCATCAAGGAAGGCACCGAGATCACCCTGTGGGCCATGCCCGTGCAGCGCCCGTACAACCCCAATGCCAAGCTGATGGCCGAGATGCTGCAATCCGACTGGGCCAAGATCGGCATCAAGGCCAAGATCGTCAGCTACGAATGGGGCGAGTACATCAAGCGCTCCAAAGGCGGCGAACAGGGCGCCATGCTGATCGGCTGGAGTGGCGATAACGGTGACCCGGACAACTGGCTGGGCACCCTGTACGGCTGCGACGCCATCGACGGCAACAACTTCTCCAAGTGGTGCTACAAGCCCTACGACGACCTGATCAAGCAGGCCAAGGCCACGTCCGACCAGGCCAAGCGCACCGAGCTGTACCAAAAGGCCCAGCACATCCTCAAGGAACAGGTGCCGATCACCCCGATCGCCCACTCCACGGTGTACCAGCCGATGAGCGCCAAGGTGAAGGACTTCAAGATCAGCCCGTTCGCATTGAACGCCTTCTACGGCGTCAGCGTGGACAAATAGGGTAGATCCCGGCCCCCGCCAGATCGCGGCGGGGGCCGCTTCACCGTAACCAAGCACTGCATACCCGCTCCGACGCTACCCGCGACGGGGTCGGGAAACTGTTGCCGCCATTCGTACCCCGAAGCGGCTTGAACAGCTGGAAAAGGAACCGCCATGCGCCACGTCACCCGCCTTTCGACCCTGCTCGCCCTCGGCCTGCTGAGCCAGGCCCCTGCCCTTCAGGCCAAGAACCTGGTGTTCTGCTCCGAAGGCAGCCCGGCCGGCTTCGACACTGCCCAGTACACCAGTGCCACCGACAATGACGCCGCCGAGCCGATCTACAACCGGCTGGTGGAGTTCGAGCGCGGCGGCACGGCCGTGCACCCGGCGCTGGCGACCAAATGGGAGGTCTCTGACGATGGCCTGCGGTACACCTTCCACCTGCGCGAGGGTGTGAAGTTCCACGCCAACAAGGCCTTCAAACCGAGCCGTGACTTCAACGCCGACGACGTGCTGTTTACCTTCAACCGCATGCTCGACAAGGACCAGCCGTTCCGTAAGGCCTACCCCACCGAATTCCCCTACTTCGTCAGCATGGGCCTGGACAAGAACATCGCCCAGGTCGAGAAAACCGGCCCGCTGACCGTGGTGTTCACCCTGAACAAGGTCGATGCCGCCTTCATCCAGAACCTGGCGATGAGTTTCGCCTCGATACTCTCGGCCGAGTACGCCGAAACGTTGCTGGCCAGCGGGCGCCCCAGCGACATCAACCAGCAACCGATCGGCACCGGTCCATTCGTATTCCAGCGTTATCAGAAGGACTCGCAGATCCGCTTCAAGGGGAACAAGAACTACTGGGCGCCGGAGCAAGTGAAGATCGACAACCTGGTGTTCTCGATCAACACCGACCCGTCAGTACGCATCCAGAAGCTGCGTCGCAATGAATGCCAGGTCACCCTGCACCCGCGCCCGGCCGACCTGCCCGCGCTCAAGGCCGATGGCAATCTACAAGTCATGCAGCAGCCGGGCTTCAACCTCGGCTACATCGCCTACAACACCCAGCACCCGCCGTTCGACCGCCTGGAAGTGCGCCAGGCCATGGACATGGCAGTGAACAAGCAGGCCATCCTCCAGGCGGTGTACCAGGACTCCGGCCAGCTGGCGGTCAACGCCATGCCGCCGACCCAGTGGTCCTATGACAACAGCCTCAAGGACGCCCCCTTCGATCCGGAAAAGGCCAAGCAGTTGCTGCAGCAGGCCGGGGTCAAGCCAGGCACCGAGGTCACCCTGTGGGCCATGCCCGTGCAGCGCCCGTACAACCCCAATGCCAAGCTGATGGCCGAGATGCTCCAGGCCGACTGGAACAAGCTCGGTTTCAAGGTGCGCATCGTCAGCTACGAATGGGGCGAATACCTCAAGCGCATGAAGAGCGGCGAGCACGACATCGCCCTGATCGGCTGGACCGGCGACAACGGCGACCCGGACAACTGGCTCGGCACCCTCTACAACTGCGACGCCATCGGCAGCAACAACTACTCGCTGTGGTGCGACCCGCAGTACGACAGCCTGGTCAAGCAGGCCAAGCAGGTTACCGACCGCGAACAGCGCACGGCGCTGTACCAGCAGGCCCAGCAGCGCCTGAAGCAGCAGGTGCCGATCACCCCGGTGGCGCACTCCACGGTGAACCAGCCGCTGAGCATCAAGGTGGCCGATTTCAAGGTCAGCCCGTTCGGGCGCAATGACTTTTCCGGTGTGAGTGTTGACTGACCTTTAGCCCCCACTGGCCTCTTCGCGGGCAAGCCCGCTCCCACAGGATCTTCACAGGCTCGGAGACTGCGCCGTACCTGTGGGAGCGGGTTTACCCGCGAAAGGGCCGGCACAGCCAACACACCTCCCCCGACTTTGCCCGGCGACCCCGGGCAACCCTGGCAACACCGCAGCAAGCAACCCGGCCCACAAGGCCAGGCAATAACTAAAAGAACAGAAAGGGAGCTTTAACCTTGAGACTATTCACCTTGACCGCTTTGGCCTTATCGATCGGCACCTTTTCCGCCGTCGCAGAGGCCGACACCCAAAGCCAGGACTACATCCCGATCAGCCTGAAATCCACCAGCGAACAAGACCAGGCCAACGGCTTCATCGATGGCCAGAGCCTGTCCGGCAGCACCCGTAACTGGTACGCCCACGAACGCGCCACCCGCGCACCGCTGTGGAAGTACTACAAGGCCGACGGCACCCGCCACGACACCCACAGCCGCGACAACTGGGTGCAGGGCACCATCCTCAACTACAGCTCGGGCTTCACCCAGGGCACGGTCGGCTTTGCCGTCGAGGCCGCCGGCTACAACGCCATCGCCATCCAGCAGGGCCGTGCCGCGATCGCCGGGCCGAACAACCGGACGCTCACCCACAGCGACGGTGACCCGGTCGACCAGTGGAGCAAGATGGGACTGGCCAACGTCAAGGCGCGCGTCTCCAACACTACCCTTACCGTCGGCCGTCAGTCGGTGGACACGCCGATGATCGCCTACATCGGCAACCGTGCGCTGCCGTCGAGCTTCCAGGGTGCGTTCCTGCACAGCGCCGAGTTCGACAACCTGTCGCTCGACCTGGGCACCTTCGACCGCGTTTCGCCGCGCACCGAACAGAGCCTGAGCAAGTTCCGCAGCGAATACGGCGCCACCGGCGTCGAGACCGACCGCGCCAGCACCGCCGGGGTCAACTACCAGCCGTTCAAAAGCCTGAGCACCAGCCTGTACGCCACCAAGGTCGACGACTTCTGGAACCAGTACTACTTCGGCGCCAACCACGTGCTCGGCGACAACGCCGTACTCGCCCTGACCACCGGCCTGAACTACTACAAGACAGTGGACGAAGGCAGCAAGAAGATGGGCGAGATCGACAACGACACCTACAGCCTGTCGCTCGGCCTGACCCACCAGGCGCACACCGTCACGGCATCGTGGCAGCAGGTCAACGGCAACGAGTACTTCGACTACCTGCACGAAACCAACGGCATCTACCTGGCCAACTCGCTACTGTCGGACTTCAACGGCCCCAACGAGAAGTCCCTGCAGATTGCCTACGTGCTGAACATGGCGCCCTACGGCGTGCCGGGCCTGAAGTTCAACCTGTACAACGCCCGTGGCTGGGGCATCGACGGCACCCACTACCGTGGCACTGCGTACGACGTGAAGGGCCTGGACGGCGAAACCCACTACGAGTGGGGCATCGGTACCAGCTACGCCGTGCAGAGCGGGCCGTTCAAGGACACCAGCATCCGCGCCACCTACACCGCCCACCGCGCCAGCAAGGCCCAGGGCGATGGCAGCCTGGACGAGTTCCGCGTGGTCACCACCATTCCATTCAACATTCTCTGACCGCTGGCGCCATGGCCCGCCTCAACCCGGGCCGTGGCGGCTACGCTGGAATCAATGCATGCAGGGAGTTTCCATGACATCGCTACCGCTCCGCGCTGCCCTGGCAGCGGTCATCCTCGGCGCCGCCGGCAACCTCGCGGCCAAGCCGCTGGTGGTGTGCACCGAAGCCAGCCCGGAAGGCTTCGACATCGTCCAGTACACCACCGCCGTCACCGCCGATGCCTCGGCCGAAACGGTGTTCAACCGCCTGGTCGACTTCAAGCCCGGCACCACCGACATCCAGCCGGCCCTGGCCGAACGCTGGGACATCTCGCCCGACGGCCTGACCTACACCTTCCACCTGCGCCAAGGGGTGAAGTTCCACACGACCGACCACTTCAAGCCGACCCGCGACTTCAACGCCGACGACGTGCTGTGGAGCCTGAATCGCCAGCTCGACCCGCACCACCCGTGGCACGACAAGACCAGCGTCGGCTACCCGTACTTTGAAAGCATGGCCTTCAAGGACCTGCTCAAGTCGGTGAGCAAGACCGACGACCACACCGTGGTGATCACCCTGACCCGCCCCGAAGCGCCATTCCTGCGCGACATGGCCATGGCCTTCACCTCGATCTATTCCGCCGAATATGGCGACCAGCTGCTCAAGGCCGGCAAGACCGGCGACCTCAACAGCAAGCCGATCGGCACTGGCCCGTTCATCTTCCAGCGCTACAACAAGGATGCCCAGGTTCGCTACAAGCCCAACCCGGACTACTTCCGCGGCAAGCCACCGGCCGACGCGCTGATCTTTGCCATCGCCACCGACAGCAACGTGCGCCTGCAGAAGCTGCGTGCCAACGAATGCCAGGTGGCGCTCTACCCCAAGCCCGAAGACGTAGCGTCGATCAAGCAGGACCCGAAACTGAAGGTCGATGAAATCGAAGCCCTGGTCACCGGTTACATCGCGATGAACACCGAACACAAGTACCTGAGCGACGTACGCGTGCGCAAAGCCATCAACATGGCCTTCGACCGCCAGACCCACGTCGACCAGCTGTTCGGCAAGGGCAACGCTCTGGTCGGCGTGAACCCCTACCCGCCGACCATGATCGGCTTCAACACCGAGAACAGGAACCCGCCCCGCGACCTGGCCAAGGCCCGCGAGTTGCTCAAGCAAGCCGGGGTGCCGGAAGGCACGGTAATCACCCTGTTCACCCGCAACGGCGGCGGCGCGACCAACCCCAACCCACGCCTGTCCGCCGAAATGCTGCAGGCCGACCTCAAGCAGATCGGCCTGAAGCTCGACATCCGCGTGATGGAGTGGGCCGAGATGCTGCGCCGGGCCAAGAACGGCGAGGCCGACCTGGTGTCCACCGGCTGGGCCGGCGACAACGGCGACCCGGATAACTTCCTCAGCCCGCTGCTCAGTTGCGATGCCGCCAAAAGCGGCGAGAACTACGCGCGCTGGTGCAACCCAAGATTCCAGGAGCTGATCACCCGCGCCCGCGAAGTGATCGACAACGACGAACGCGCCAGGCTCTATGCCGAGGCTTTGAAGGTGTACGATGACGATCAACCCTGGATCAGCATGGCCCATCCGAAGATGTTCACCGCCATGCGTGACAACGTGGAGGGCTACGTGATCAACCCTCTGACCAACAACAACTTCGCCACCACCAAGGTGAAGTAGAACAACAACGATCGCCGGGACCCCACAAGGCACTGGCGGCACTGCGTGACCTGCTTATGAGGTAACCCCGACAATGTTGAGTTTTATTGCCCGGCGCCTGGGCCTGCTGATACCGACTTTCTTCGGTATCACCTTGCTGACCTTCGCGCTCATACGCCTGATCCCCGGCGACCCGGTGGAAGTGATGATGGGTGAGCGCAGGGTCGACCCCGAAATGCACGCCCAGGCCATGGAGCGCCTGGGCCTGAACAAGCCGTTGCCGGTCCAGTATCTGGACTACGTCGGCAAGCTGGCCCACGGTGACCTCGGTGAGTCGCTGCGCACCCGCGAAAGCGTGTGGACCGAGTTCCTCACCCTGTTCCCCGCCACCCTGGAGCTGGCCCTCGCCGCCTTGCTGTTCGCCGGTGTGGTCGGCCTGCTGGCCGGGGTGATCGCCGCGCTCAAGCGCGGTTCGTTGTTCGACCACGGGGTGATGGGGATTTCCCTGGCCGGCTATTCTATGCCGATCTTCTGGTGGGGCCTGATCCTGATCATGTTCTTCTCGGTGAGCCTGGGCTGGACCCCGGTGTCCGGGCGGATCGACCTGCTCTACGACATCGAGCCGAAAACCGGCTTCATGCTCATCGACACCCTGCTCAGCGACGAGGAAGGCGCATTCAAGGACGCGGTGATGCACCTGATCCTGCCGGCCATCGTGCTCGGCACCATCCCGCTGGCGGTGATCGCCCGCATGACCCGTTCGTCGATGCTCGAAGTGCTGCGCGAAGACTACATCCGCACCGCCCGCGCCAAGGGCCTGTCGCCCGCCCGCGTGGTGTTCGTGCATGGCCTGCGCAACGCGCTGATCCCGGTGCTGACCGTGTTCGGCCTGCAGGTCGGCACGCTGCTGGCCGGCGCCGTGCTCACCGAAACCATTTTCTCCTGGCCGGGCATCGGTAAATGGCTGATCGAAGCCATCGGCGCCCGTGACTACCCCGTGGTCCAGAACGGCATCCTGTTGATCGCCTGCCTGGTGATCCTGGTCAACTTCGTCGTGGATATCCTCTACGGCCTGGCCAACCCACGCATCCGTCATCAGCGCTGAGGCCTTCGCCATGACTAGCCCGATTCCGAAATCCGTCACACCGGCCAGCCCGGTGGACCAGAGCCTGCTCTACCCCTCACCGTACAAAGAATTCTGGCACGCCTTCTCGCGCAACAAGGGCGCGGTAATGGGCCTGGCCTTCATGTGCCTGGTGGTGTTCTGTGCCGTGTTCGCGCCGTGGGTTGCCCCCCATGACCCGAGCGAGCAGTACCGCGACTTCCTGCTGACCCCGCCGGTGTGGCTTGAAGGCGGCAGCTGGCAATTCATCCTCGGCACCGACGAACTCGGCCGCGACCTGCTGTCGCGCCTGATCCAGGGCGCGCGGTTGTCGCTGCTGATCGGCCTGTCGTCGGTGGTGATGTCGCTGATCCCCGGCATTCTGCTGGGCCTGCTGGCGGGCTTCTTCCCGCAGGTGCTCGGCCCCTCGATCATGCGCCTGATGGACGTGATGCTGGCCCTGCCGTCGCTGCTGCTGGCGGTGGCCATCGTCGCCATCCTCGGCCCTGGCCTGATCAACACGGTGATCGCCATCGCCATCGTGTCGTTGCCGTCCTACGTGCGCCTGACCCGTGCTGCGGTGATGGGCGAACTGAACCGTGACTACGTTACCGCCGCGCGCCTGGCCGGCGCCGGGCTGCCACGGCTGATGTTCGTCACCGTGCTGCCCAACTGCATGGCGCCGCTGATCGTGCAGGCCACCTTGAGCTTCTCGTCTGCGATCCTCGACGCCGCCGCCCTGGGCTTCCTCGGCCTCGGCGTCCAGCCGCCAACCCCCGAGTGGGGCACCATGCTGGCTTCGGCCCGTGACTACATCGAGCGCGCCTGGTGGGTGGTGAGCCTGCCTGGCCTGACCATTCTGCTCAGTGTGCTGGCAATCAACCTGATGGGCGACGGCCTGCGCGATGCGCTGGACCCGAAACTCAAGAACGCCGCCTGAGGAGAACGCCATGTCACTGTTGCAGATCAACAACCTGAACGTGCGCTTCGGCGACGCCAATGCCGTGCCCGTGGTCGATGGCCTGGACCTGGCGGTGGAAGCCGGTGAGATCCTGGCCATCGTCGGCGAGTCCGGCTCGGGTAAATCCGTCACCATGATGGCCCTGATGGGCCTGATCGACGCCCCCGGGCGCATCACCGCCGATTCGCTCACCTTCGATGGCACCGACATGCTCAAGCTCAGCGGTCGCCAGCGGCGCAAGGTGGTGGGCAAGGACATCGCCATGGTCTTCCAGGACCCGATGACCGCGCTCAACCCCAGCTACACCGTGGGCTACCAGATCGAGGAAGTGCTGCGCCAGCACTTGGGCCTGAAGGGCAAGGCCGCGCGTCAGCGTGCCCTGGAGCTGTTGAAGAAAGTCGAGATACCGGCTGCGGAAAGTCGCCTGGACGCCTACCCGCACCAGTTGTCCGGCGGCATGAGCCAGCGCGTGGCGATCGCCATGGCCATTGCCGGCGAACCCAAGCTGCTGATCGCCGACGAACCGACCACCGCGCTGGACGTGACCATCCAGGCGCAGATCATGGAGCTGCTGGTCAACCTGCAGAAGGAGCGCAACATGGCGCTCATCCTGATCACCCACGACCTGGCCGTGGTCGCCGAAACCGCCAGGCGGGTGTGCGTGATGTACGCCGGCCAGGCCGTGGAAGTCGGCCAGGTGCCAGAGCTGTTCGACGTGCCCGCCCACCCGTACAGCGAAGCGCTGCTGGCGGCGATCCCCGAGCACAGCATCGGCGCCGAGCGCCTGGCCACCCTGCCCGGCATCGTCCCCGGCCGCTATGACCGCCCGGCTGGCTGCCTGCTGTCGCCGCGCTGCCCGTACGTGCAGGACAACTGCCGCCACCAGCGCCCGCCCCTCGACCCGCAGGCCCACAGCCTGGTGCGCTGCTTCTACCCGCTGAACCAGGAGGTGGCGTGATGGCCGTCGTTCTCACTGCCCGGGAGCTGACCCGGCATTACGAAGTCTCCCGCGGGCTGTTCAAGGGCCACGCCCTGGTGCGCGCGCTCAATGGCGTGTCGTTCGAACTGGAGGCCGGCAAGACCTTGGCCGTGGTCGGTGAGTCCGGCTGCGGCAAGTCGACCCTGGCCCGCGCCCTGACGCTGATCGAGGAGCCCTCCTCCGGCTCGCTGCAGATCGCCGGCACCGAGGTGAAGGGCGCCAGCAAGTCCGAGCGCAAGCAACTGCGCCGCGACGTGCAGATGGTGTTCCAAAGCCCCTATGCCTCGCTCAACCCACGGCAGAAGATCGGTGACCAGCTGGCCGAGCCGCTGCTGATCAACACCTCGCTGAGCAAGGCCGAGCGGCGCGAGAAAGTACAGAAGATGATGGAACAGGTCGGCTTGCGCCCCGAGCATTACCAGCGCTACCCGCACATGTTCTCAGGCGGTCAACGCCAGCGGATTGCCCTGGCCCGGGCGATGATGCTGCAGCCGAAGGTGCTGGTGGCGGATGAGCCTACCTCGGCGCTGGACGTGTCGATCCAGGCCCAGGTGCTGAACCTGTTCATGGACTTGCAGAAAGAGTTCAACACCGCCTACGTGTTCATCTCGCACAACCTGGCGGTGGTGCGGCATGTGGCCGATCAGGTGTTGGTGATGTACCTGGGGCGGCCGGCGGAGATGGGGCCGAAAGAGGATATCTACGAGAAGCCGCTGCATCCGTATACCCAGGCACTGCTGTCGGCGACACCGGCGATTCACCCGGACCCGTTGAAGCCGAAGATCCGCATTGCCGGGGAGCTGCCCAACCCGCTCAATCCGCCGGATGGGTGTGCGTTTCACAAGCGTTGCCCGTATGCGACCGAGCGCTGTGCCAAGGAAGTACCGGCATTGCGGCAGGTGAGTACGCGGCAGGTGGCTTGCCACTATGCCGAGCAGTTCCTCTAGATCGGTGTGAGCTTCTTCGCGGGTAAACCCGCTCCCACAGGTCCTCCACAGCATTCGAAATCTGTGCGGTCCCTGTGGGGGCGGGCTTGCCCGCGAAGGGCCGCGCAGCGGCCCCAAAGATCTCAATGCATGAAGAACCAGATCAGGATAATCACGGGAATCGGTACCCCAATCATCCACAGCAGTATCGAGCGCATGGCCTTTCTCCTTGTTCGATGGTGAACAAAGCGGTGCACCTGCCATGCCATCCGTATCAAAAAATTACATTTATATGAATCAAGGGTTTACCCCACAACCCGCTTGAAAGAACCATGCAAAACGCCTGATCGACACCCTTGCACCTGGGTGTTCTGCAATGCACTATCGAGCCCATGACCGCCACCACCCTCCCCGACGGCCCCGAGCAGACCCCGCTCACTGCCGACACCGTCCTGCGCTACCACCTGTGCTGGAAGCACCGTGACCTCGACGGCGTGATCGCGCTTTACCACCCCGACATCCAGTACCACGACTTCTTCCAGAACCGCGTGCTCGGCTACCGCGAGCTGCGCGAATACGTGCGCGCCTGCCTGCCCCATGAAGCCGGCGAGGACATCGTCCACAGCGACCGCATCCGCGTCGACGGCTGCACCGCCTTCATCCAGTACCAGGTCACGGTGCAGGGCGGCGAAGGCCTGGTGGCGTTCCAGTCCAGCGAAGCGATCACCGTCAAGGACGGGCTGATCTGGCGGGTCAACGAGTACGCCACCCTGGTTCGCCAGAACGGCAACGGCCTGGTCAGCAGCGGCCCGCGCCCGGCTACCAGTCGCCTGGGCCTGTCGCCACGGCAGCTGTCGACCATGGCCCAGGACCTGGAGCACTACTTCCAGCGCCAGCGCCCCTACCTCGACCCGGAGCTGGACCTGCAGCAGGTGGCCGACGCCAGTGGCTACAGCCGCAACCAGATCTCCTACCTGCTCAACCAGGTGCTCGGGCAAAGCTTCTACCGCTACGTCAACCAGGCGCGCCTGCAACACCTGATGGCCAGCCTCGACGACGACAGCGTCGAGGCGCCGATCGACGACCTGGCGTTCAACGCCGGCTTCAACTCGCTCTCGGCGTTCTACAAGTGCTTCCGCGAGCACACCGGCCTCACCCCCAAGGCCTACCTCAAGCAAATTTCCCTGCGTGCACGCACGTAAGACAGCCACCGGCCGACACCACTAGCATCGCCCACAGACCTAGACGGATGTGGAGCAAAACCCGATGCAACCCCTGCGCACGCTCAGCCTGTGGATGGACCAGCTCGACGAGCCGCTGTGCGCGCGCCCGGCACTGCGCCAGGACCTCGAGGTCGATGTGTGCATCATCGGCGCCGGCTACACCGGCCTGTGGACCGCCTACTACCTCAAGCGCCAGGCGCCGCAACTGAACATCGCGGTGATCGAGGCCAACATCGCCGGCTTCGGCGCCTCGGGGCGCAATGGCGGCTGGCTGATGGGCAACCTGCTCGGTGAAGACCGCCTGCTGGCCACCCTGTCGCCGCAGCAGCGCCGCGCCAGCATCGACCTGTTGCATGGCATTCCCGATGAAGTACACAGCGTGCTGCAGCGCGAGGGCATCGACTGCGACTACCGCAAAGGCGGCGTGCTGTATTGCGCCGCGCGTTACCCGGAGCAGGAACGCAGCCTGCGCGCCTACCTGGACGACCTGTATCGCCAGGGCATGACCGAGGACGACTACCGCTGGCTGCGCCCCGAGCAACTGGACGCGCAACTGCGGGTCAGCAATGCCTACGGCGCCATCTACAGCCCGCACACCGCGACCATTCACCCGGCCAAGCTGGCCCGTGGCCTGGCCCGGGCCGTGGAAGCGCTGGGCGTAACGATCTACGAGAACACCCCGGCCATCGACTGGCAACCCGGCGAAGTACGCTCGCCCCTGGCGCGCATCCGTTGCCAGTGGATGGTACCGGCGGTCGAAGGGTACGCCGCCAGCCTGCCTCCGCTGGGCAAACACCAGTTGCCGGTGCAGAGCCTGCTGGTGGCCACCGAGCCGCTGCCGGAATCGACCTGGGAGCAGATCGGTCTCTGCCAGGGCCAGGCCTTCAGCGAGAGCAGCCGCCAGGTCACCTACGGCCAGCGCACCGCCGACAACCGCCTGGTGTTCGGCGCCCGCGGCGGCTACCGCTTCGGTGGCCGGCTGCGCGAGAACTTCAACCTCGAGGAGCACGAAATCGAACTGCGGCGCTACCTGTTCGGCGAACTGTTCCCGCAGCTCAAGCACGCACGCATCACCCACTCCTGGGGCGGCAACCTGGGCATGGCGCGGCGCTTCCGCCCGCACATGCTCTGCGACCGTCAGCGCGGCATCGCCCTGGCCGGCGGCTACGGCGGCGAAGGAGTCGGTGCCACCAACCTCGGCGGGCGCACGCTGGCGGCGCTGATCCTCAACCAGCACAACCAGCTGACCGCGCAACCCTGGGTACTCGACAACCGCCCGGTATCGAGCCTGGCCAGCTGGCCGCTCGAGCCCTGCCGCTGGCTCGGCTACAACGCGATCATCCAGAGCTTCGTCCACGAGGACCGGACCCTCGCCAACCCCGCCAGCGCGCCCTGGAGGCGGCGCCTGGCCAGCTCTCTTGCGGACTTCATGGAAGGCTTCATGCACTGACTTCCCTTACCCCGACACAGGATCCACCGGTCATGAGCATCACCCAGTTCAAACACACAGACAGCGCCGTGCTCGAAAGCTCCAACCCGGTCGCGGTGCCGCTTGGCGAACCCGTGGCAGTGGCTTCGGTCACCTGCGTGGAACGCAGCGACGGCGTCGAAACCGGCATCTGGGAATGCACGCCCGGGCGCTGGCGGCGGCAGATCGTGCAGCAGGAGTTCTGCCATTTCATCAAGGGCCGCTGCACCTTCACCCCCGACGGTGGCGAGCCCCTGCTCATAGAAGCCGGAGACGCACTGATGCTACCGGCCAACAGCACCGGCATCTGGGACATCCAGGAGACCGTGCGCAAGACCTACGTTCTGATTTTCTGATCCGCTGATCGCCTGCCTTCGATAACAACAGACAAAGCAAGGTAAACCCGACATGCGCACGCTCCTTCTCGCTCCCCTGATGCTGGCCGCCAGCGTCGCCAGCGCCGCCGAAACGGTGAAGATCTACAACTGGTCCAGTTACGTCGCGCCCGACACGCTGAAGAACTTCCAGCAGGCCAGCGGCATCGTGCCGACCTACGACGTGTACGACAGCAACGAGACCCTCGACGGCAAGCTGATGACCGGCAACTCCGGCTACGACGTGGTGTTCCCGTCCAACCACTTCATGGCCCGGCAGATCCAGGGCAAGGCCCTGAAGCCGCTGGACAAGTCGCAGCTGCCCAACTGGCACAACCTCAACCCGGTGCTGATGAAGGCACTGGAGGTCAACGACCCGGGCAACCAGTACGGCTTCCCGTACCTGTGGGGCAGCACGGGCATCGGCTACAACATCGACAAGGTCAAGGCGGTGCTCGGCGACAATGCGCCAGTGGACTCCTGGGACCTGATATTCAAGCCCGAGTACATGAGCAAGCTGAAGAGCTGCGGCGTCGCGGTGCTCGACAACGGCCCCGAACTGCTGCCGATCGCCCTGCACTACCTGGGCCTGCCGCACCACAGCCAGAACCCGGCCGACTACGACAAGGCCAAGGCACTACTGATGCAGGTGCGGCCATACATCAGCTACTTCCATTCATCGAAGTACACCGGTGACCTGGCCAACGGCGATATCTGCGTGGTGGTGGGCTTCTCGGGGGATGTGCTGCAGGCGAAGAACCGCGCCGAAGAGGCGAAGAACGGGGTGAAGGTGGGGTATTCGATCCCCAAGGAAGGTGCGCCGATGTGGTTCGACATGGTGGCCATGCCAGCCGATGCACCGGATGAAAAGGCCGGGTATGCCTACATGAACTACCTGCTGCAGCCGGAAGTGATGGCCAACATCAGCAACCATGTGCAGTACGCCAACGGCAACCTGAAGGCGGACGGGCTGGTGGAGCCGGCCATGAAGGGTAATACGATGATTTACCCGAGCGAGGATGTGATGGGCAAGCTGTATGCCCTGGAGGCGATGCCGGCCAAGATCGACCGCATCCGTACGCGGATCTGGACCAGTATCAAGGCGGGAAATTGATATGGGGCCGCTTTGCGCCCCTTCGCGGGCACGCCCGCTCCCACAGAGGTATGCGATCCCTTGTGGGAGCGGGCGTGCCCGCGAAGGGCTGCAAAGCAGCCCCAATTCAATACTTAGTGATGCTCGCGGGTAGCGCGGAACTTGATGTCCGGCCAGCGCTCTTCCATCAGCGCCAGGTTGACCCGGGTCGGCGCCAGGTAGGTCAGGTGACCGCCACCGTCGATGGCCAGGTTTTCCATGGCCTTGTTCTGGAATTCCTCGAGCTTCTTCTTGTCGTCGCAGCCAATCCAGCGGGCCGACCAGACAGTGATCGGCTCGTAGGCACACTCCACCTTGTACTCTTCCTTCAGGCGGCTGGCGACCACGTCGAACTGCAGCACACCGACCGCACCGAGGATGATGTCGTTGCTGCGCTCCGGGAAGAACACCTGGGTCGCGCCCTCTTCGGCCAGCTGCTGCAGGCCCTGACGCAGCTGCTTGGATTTCAGCGGGTCCTTCAGGCGCACGCGGCGGAACAGCTCCGGCGCGAAGTGCGGGATACCGGTGAAGCCCAGCGCCTCGCCTTCGGTGAAGGTGTCACCGATCTGAATGGTGCCGTGGTTGTGCAGGCCGATGATGTCGCCGGCATAGGCCTCTTCCAGCTGCTCACGCTCGGAGGAGAAGAAGGTCAGCGCGTCACCGATGCGCAGGTCTTTGTTGATGCGCACATGGCGCATCTTCATGCCCTTCTCGTACTTGCCCGAACAGATGCGCATGAAGGCGATACGGTCGCGGTGTTTCGGGTCCATGTTCGCCTGGATCTTGAACACGAAGCCGGTGAATTTCTCTTCCACAGGCTCGACGGTCCGCTCATGGGCCACACGGCCCAGCGGGCGCGGCGCCCAGTCGACGACGGCGTCGAGCACATGGTCGACACCAAAGTTGCCCAGCGCGGTACCGAAGAACACCGGGGTCAGTTGACCGTTGATGAACTCTTCCTGGTTGAACTCGTGGCAGGCGCCTTGCACCAGCTCCAGTTGCTCGACGAACGAATCGTACTGGTCGCCCAGGTGCGCGCGGGCCTCGTCGGAGTCCAGATTCTGGATGATCTTGGCTTCGGTGCGCTCGTGGCCGTGGCCCGGGGTGTAGACCACGATGTAGTCGCCGGTCAGGTGATACACGCCCTTGAAGTCGCGGTAGCAACCGATCGGCCAGGTGATCGGCGCGGCCTTGATCTTCAGGACGGCTTCGATTTCGTCGAGCAGTTCGATCGGGTCACGGATGTCACGGTCGAGTTTGTTGATGAAGCTGACGATCGGCGTGTCGCGCAGGCGGCAGACATCCATCAGGGCGATGGTCCGTGGCTCTACACCTTTACCGCCGTCGAGCACCATCAGCGCCGAGTCCACCGCGGTCAGGGTGCGGTAGGTATCTTCCGAGAAGTCTTCGTGGCCGGGGGTATCGAGCAGGTTGATCATGTGCTCGCGATACGGGAACTGCATCACCGAGGTGGTGATGGAGATGCCGCGCTGCTTCTCCATTTCCATCCAGTCGGAGGTGGCGTGGCGGTCGGACTTGCGCGACTTCACGGTACCGGCGACGGCAATGGCCTTGCCCATCAGCAGGAGCTTCTCGGTGATGGTGGTCTTACCGGCGTCGGGGTGGGAAATGATTGCGAAAGTGCGGCGCTTCGCGACTTCGGCGGCCTGGTTGGTCATGGGAAATCGCCTGACTGGGGGATTTAAAAGGGGCGATATCATACCTGAAGTTGGGCGGGGACCAAAATTTGATCCCCGTCCGCTGGTCAATCATCGCCGTCACGCGCGTTTTGCCTGTTCCTCACAAAACCCCTCAAGCGTGACAGGTGGACGACCGGGCATATGCGCAACGAGTTCCAGAGTGCCGCCCAGTGCTTCTACATAGCTGCGAAGTGTCGAAATCAGCATGTCACTGCGCTTTTCCACTTTTGAAATGTTGCCCTGACGAATATCCAGTCGCTCAGCCAGGCCTTCTTGAGTGAGTTCGAGTTGCTTACGCAATGCCTGGAGTGTCATTTCTTCGCGGATCAGCTCACGGCCCAGGTGCTCCACGCGCTCCCTGCGCTCTGGGGACAATCCATTTATGACCTCATCAAGTGTCTTGGACATCTTTCTCTCCTTTCGACAGGTGGTTATCAAAACGAGCATCTGCTCGCCTGATCAACCCCTGATAGAACCTTTGCTCCCTCATCCCGGCCTTATCACCGGCCACCAGAATGATGGCGTGGCGATCCGGATCGAAGGCAAATGCAACCCGCCATACCGAATTGCGCTCAGTGAACCTCAGCTCTTTCATGTTCGGATATCGAGAACCGTTAAGCGTATCGACATGAGGACGCCCAAGCGCCGGCCCTGAAGCTTGCAGTAATCGCAGATGCCCCAGCATCCGCTCCTGAGTGTTTTCATCCATGACATCGAAGTCGCTTATGAACTCGTCACAGAATCTGATCGTCCACACCAGCAAAATACCTCCCAAGGAATATTCTCTCAAGTGATTATTGAGAAATTCAGGAAGAGAATTCTGTCGATAGGTGAAGGTTGATCGATAGCAGGTAATTCAACGCTTTGAAGTAGGATTCGCGCTTATTTTTCGTGTGAAAAATCCACCATCCCAGTGATTAACGCTGGCCAAATGCCGCTTCAGATGGGAACCTTTACGCCCACGGAGACGTCCACTCCCCTGCAACCCGCTTCGGTTGGGGACTGGTTTCATCAGCATTTTCGGGCCCGACGGGGTTCGGCTCATGGCCTGATAGCAGCCTTCGGCTGCCTCACGCTGCTACTCGCGAACACACCACCCGCCGCCAGCACTGGCCGGCTACCAAGAAGTGTGCTCGCCGACAACACAAGGAGTCCGCCTGTGGCTACACGCTACGGTAAAGGGCTGTTGGGATGCGCCACCGTGCTCGTCATCCTGGCCCTGCTGATCCACTGGATCGGCATCGACACGATCGCGCGTTATCGCGACGATCTTGGGTTCTACCTGCAAGCGCACCTGGTACTGGTGCTGGCTTCGATGGCGGCGGCGCTGGCCGTGGGCATCCCCGCCGGCATTGCGCTGAGTCGGCCGCACCGGGTCGACAAAGCCGAGCGCTTCATGCAGTTCTTCAACGTTGGCAACACCATTCCCCCCCTGGCCGTTCTGGCCATCGCCCTGAGTATCCTGGGCATCGGCGCCGGGCCTGCGATCTTCGCGCTGTTTCTCGCCTCCCTCCTGCCCATCGTGCGCAACACCTACGAGGGCCTAAAAAACGTCCCCGCCTCGCTCAAGGAAGCCGCCACCGGCATCGGCATGACCCCGCGCCAGCAACTCTGGCAGGTGGAACTGCCCAACGCCGTGCCGATCATCGTCGGCGGCGTGCGCGTGGCCCTGGCGCTGAACGTCGGCACCGCGCCGCTGGCCTTCCTGATCGGCGCCAACAGCCTGGGCAGCCTGATCTTCCCCGGCATCGCCCTGAACAACCAGCCACAGCTGCTGCTCGGTGCGGCCTGTACCGCCCTGCTGGCGCTGGTGCTGGATGCGGCGGTGAGTTTCTCCAGCAAGCGCTGGCTGGAACGTGGCCTGGCTGGATAACAAGAGGGAACCCATGAACAAGAGAATCGCCTTGCTGCTGGGCGCGGCCCTGCTGTTCGCAGGATTTGCCCAGGCAGCCGAAAAACCCCTGATCCGCATCGGCGCGCGGGTGTTCACCGAACAGACCGTACTCGCCGAAATCACCGCGCAATACCTGCGCGCCAACGGCTTCGACGTGCGCGTCACCACCGGCCTTGGCAGCAGCATCGCACGCCAGGCCCAGGAAACCGGGCAACTCGACCTGATGTGGGAATACACCGGCGTGTCGCTGGTCTCGTACAACCATATCGACGAGCGCATGCCCAATGCCGAGGCCACCTTCGCCAGGGTCAAGGAGCTGGACGCGAAGAAAGACCTGATCTGGCTGACCCCGTCGAAGTTCAGCAACACCTATGCACTCGGCCTGCCCAAGCAGGTGGCCGAGGCTTATCCACAGGTCAACACCATCAGCGACCTCAACCAGGTGCTGCGTGACGAAAGCCAGCGCAAGCATCTGGTGGCGCTGGACACCGAGTTCGCCAACCGTCCGGATGGCCTGGTCGGCCTGAAAGAGATGTACGACCTGAAAGTGGGCCGCGCCAACATCCGCCAGATGGATGCCGGGCTGGTCTACACCGCCATGCACAACAACCAGGTGTTCGCCGGCCTGGTGTACACCACCGACGGCCGCCTGAGTGCCTTCAACCTCAAGCTGCTGGAAGACGACAAGCACTACTTCCCCGACTACACCGCCGCCCCGGTGGTGCGCAAGCAGGTGCTCGACGCCAACCCGAAACTGGTCGGCCTGCTCAAGCCACTGGCAGAGCAACTCGACGACGAGACCATGCGCCAGCTCAATGCCAAGGTCGACGTCGAACACCAGAACCCGACCACGGTGGCCGCCGCCTTCCTGCGCGAGCACCCAATGCCTAGCGAGGTACAGCCATGAGCCTGCTCGACACGTTCGCCCACCTCGACTGGGCCCAGGTGCTGCAGCTGACCTGGCAGCACATCATGCTGGTCGGCGTCGCCGTGGGCCTGGCAATCATCGTCGGCGTGCCGCTCGGCATCCTGATGACCCGCTTCCCGGCCGTCGCCGGCCCGCTGCAAGCCAGCGCAACGGTGCTGCTGACCATTCCGTCGATCGCCCTGTTCGGCTTGCTGCTGCCGTTCTACTCCAAGTTCGGCCAGGGCCTCGGCCCGCTGCCGGCAATCACTGCGGTGTTCCTCTACTCACTGCTGCCGATCCTGCGCAACACCTACCTGGCCCTGACCAACGTCGAGCCCGGCATCCGTGAAGCAGCGCGCGGCATCGGCATGACCTTCGGCCAGCGCCTGCGCATGGTCGAGTTGCCGATTGCGGTGCCGGTGATCCTCGCCGGCGTGCGTACTGCCGTGGTGATGAACATCGGCGTCATGACCATTGCCGCCACCATCGGCGCTGGCGGCCTGGGCGTGCTCATCCTCACCTCCATCAGCCGCAGCGACATGTCGATGCTGCTGGTCGGCGCCGTGCTGGTCAGCCTGCTGGCAATCATCGCCGACCTGCTCCTGCAAACCCTGCAACGTGCCCTGACTCCAGAAGGACTGCGCTCATGATCGAACTCCAGAACCTCAGCAAGACCTTCAACGTCAACGGCAAGGACGTCAAAGCCGTCGACGCCGTCAGCCTCACCGTCAACGAAGGCGAAATCTGCGTGTTCCTCGGCCCGTCGGGCTGCGGCAAGAGCACCACGCTGAAGATGATCAACCGCCTGATCGCACCGACCTCAGGCCGGGTGCAGATCAACGGCGAAGACACCAGCGCCCTCGACGAAGTGACCCTGCGCCGGCACATCGGCTACGTGATCCAGCAGATCGGCCTGTTCCCCAACATGACCATCGAGGAAAACATCACCGTGGTCCCGCGCCTGCTCGGCTGGGACAAGCAGAAGTGCCACGAGCGCGCCCGCGAGCTGATGCACATGATCAAGCTCGAACCCAAGCAGTACCTGCAACGCTACCCACGCGAGCTGTCCGGTGGCCAGCAGCAGCGTATCGGCGTGATCCGCGCACTGGCGGCGGAAGCACCGGTGCTGCTGATGGACGAGCCGTTCGGTGCGGTCGACCCGATCAACCGCGAGATGATCCAGAACGAGTTCTTCGAGATGCAGCGGGCGCTGAACAAGACCGTGATCATGGTCAGCCATGACATCGACGAGGCGATCAAGCTGGGCGACAAGATCGCCATCTTCCGCGCCGGCAAGCTGCTGCAGCTGGACCACCCGGACACCTTGCTGGCGCACCCGGTGGATGACTTCGTGAGCAACTTCGTCGGCCAGGACAGCACGCTCAAACGCCTGCTGCTGGTGCGTGCCGAGGATGCGGCGGACAACGCGCCGTCGGTAAGCCCGCAGACGCCGGTCAGCGATGCGCTGGAGCTGCTCGACGAGCATGACCGCCGCTATGTGGTGGTGACCGACGGGCAGAACAAGGCGCTGGGGTATGTGCGCCGGCGTGACATGCACCGCCAGCAAGGGACCTGTGGCGATTTTCTGCGGCCGTTCAATGCCACGGCGTCGCATGACGAGCATCTGCGCATCCTGCTGTCGCGGATGTACGAGTTCAACCGGGCGTGGTTGCCGGTGCTGGATGCCGAGCAGGTGTTCCTGGGTGAGGTGACGCAGGAGTCGATTGCGGCTTACCTGAGTTCGGGGCGCTCGCGGGGGGCGAAGACCAGCATTGTGTCGCCGGCCGAGGTGGTGGCTTCGTAATCGCTGGGGGCGCTTCGCGCCCCATCGCAGGCAAGCCAGCTCCCACAGGTACGGCGCCAATCTCAGGGCCTGCGCTGTACCTGTGGGAGCTGGCTTGCCTGCGATGGGCCGCAAAGCGGCCCCCGGCAATGTCGGCTCAGAACCCTACACTGGCCTGCACATAGAAGGTCCGCGGCTCACCCACATAGATGCCGGCATTGTTGTCGCTCGAACGCGTGAAGTACTGCTTGTCGAACAGGTTCTTCACCCCCGCCGCCAGCTTCAGGTTGGACATCTCCGGCCCAAACGCGTACCCACCACGGGCATGCCAGGTCACATACCCCGGAATATCGCCATACTGCCCATCGGCACTCGGCTCGGTGATGTAGTCACCCGTGAAGCTGCCATCGGCATTGATCCCGGTCCCCGGCGCACGCTGCTTGGACTGGGCGTAGGCATCCAGATTCCAGGTCCAGCGGTTGATCGCATAACGCACCCCGGCCGTGGCCACCTGGCGCGAATAGAACGGCAGGTCACGGCCCTTGAAGCCCGGAATATCCCCTTCATACGTCGCGCGGGTATAGGTGTAGCCGCCGCTCACCGACAGGCCGTCCAGGCGCGGGTCCAACCCGGCCAGGTCATAGCGTACCGAAGCCTCGATACCCTGGTGCTTGGTCGCGCCGAGGTTGGTCCAGCCCACGTCGTTGCTGATGTACTGCAGCTCGTCATCGAAGTCGATGTAGAACGCGGTCAGCTCACCGGCGAAACCGCCGTTGTCATAACGGGTACCGAGCTCGTAGGTCTTGGCTTTTTCCGGCTCCAGGCCGTTGGCCGTGCTATTGCCGGTGCCGCCCTGACCCAGCTGGAAGTACTGCAGGCTGCCGAACGAGGTTTCGTAGTTGGCGAACAGCTTCCAGGCATCGGAGATGTGGTACATCACGCTCAGCGCCGGCAGCGGCTCGTTGCTGGTGATGCTGCGGTTCTTCTCCGGCACCGGGCGGTTGTTGGCATCCAGCACCGGGCGGTCGCGCCAGTCGGTATTGATGTGCTCGAAACGGATGCCCGGGGTGATGGTCCAGTTGCCGACATCGATCTTGTCATCGATGTAGTAGGCGCTGGCTTCGGTACCGCCGCTGCGGTCCTGGAACACGTGGCCGTCAGACGTCGGGGTGGGCGTCGGCACGTTGTCGATCAGTGCCAGGCGGGTCGACTGCTCGCGCATGGCCTCTTTCAGGTAGCGATAACCGACGCTGACTTCCTGGGTGGTAGGGCCTGCGAAGAAGATCCGCGACACCCGTGGCTCGATGGCGAAGGTGTGGTAATTGCGCGGGTATGACGACAGGGTCTTCATGTCGCGCGCGGCGATGGCGCTGCCACGGAAGCTGTCGGTGTAATAGGTCAGCACTTCGAACTGGGTGGCATCGTCGAGCTGGCGCTGCCACTTGAACGACACGTCCTTGCGCCGGCCGGCGAAGTAGTCGTAGTCGCGCAGCGACTGGTACGGGTTGCTGTCGTACTGGGCCTGGGTCAGGCCACCGGGCATGTCGGCACGGCCATCGTAGTAATGAAAGTTGAGCCAGAACTCGTCGACGTCGGTCGGCGCCCAGTGGGTCTTGAGGATGACGTCGTCAATGTCGTTGCCGTTGTTGCTCTCGCGATAACCGTTGCCGTTGACGCCGGTGTACAGCAAGGCCACGCCCATGCCGTTGTCGGCGGTACCGCCGACGAACGCCGATTCGGTGTGCTTCCAACCGCCGTGCTGGGAGGTTTCCAAGGTGGTGGACAGCTCCGCCGATGCCTTTTCGGGAATCGCCCGGGTCACGAAGTTGATCACCCCACCGACGTTCTGCGGGCCATAGCGCACCGAGCCTGCGCCGCGCACCACGTCGATGCTGTCGAGGTTGCCCGAGGAGATCGGTGCCATCGACAGCTGTGGCTGGCCATAGGGCGCAAAGGCCGCCGGTATGCCGTCGATCAGCACGGTCGAGCGTGGCGACAGGCGCGAGGTCAGGCCACGCACGCCAACGTTCAGCGACAGGTCACTGCCGCCAGTGCCGTTGCTGTCCTGTACCTGCACGCCAGGGATGCCGCGCAGCACATCGCGTACGTTCATCGCGCCTTTCTCCACCATCGCCTCGCGACGGACCACGGTGCGCGCGCCAGGGTGGTTCTGCACCACGGCCTGGTCGGCATCGCCCAGCCAGTCACCGACTACCTTCACGTCGGTGGGCGCCAGCTCCAGGCTGCCGGTGGTGAGCGTGCCGGCAGGCTGGGCCGGCTTCACCACCACCGTGTCTTCGGACATCTCATAGGTCAGCCCGCTGCCCTGCAACAGTTGCTGCAGCGCCTGCTCGGGCGCCAGGTTGCCGGACACGGCCGGGGCCTGCTTGCCCGCCACCAGTTCAGGGCTGAAGAACAGCTGCAGGTTGGTCTGCTGGCCCAACTGGCTCAGCGCCGAGGCCAAAGGCTGCGCCTGGATCTGGATCGTGCTGCCGGCCTGCTCGGCCTGGGCATTGATGGCCGCGGTGCTGACCGCCAGGGCCAGCGCCAGAACGCTCAGGCGTGGAAAAGGTTTGTTGTTGTTCACGTCGTCGAAACATCCTGAAGAAGGAATAAACGCCAACCGCATGCGAATGGAAATGCTTGGCAGTTGCAGCTGGCGGGGAAGACGAACGAGCGGAAAAAAACCTGAATCTATTTCGCGATAATTTCGCGGGAGCCGTCTTCATGGGCCTTGATCGCCACCGGCAGGATGCTCGGCAAGGCGCGCAGCAGCGCGTCCGTATCGTCGGTGCTGAAGGTGCTGGAGAGGCGCAACTGGGCAACTTTGCCAGGTGCCACGCGCAGTGGCTGGGCACGGTAGCGCGACACTTCGGCCACCACCTCGGCGAGGGTAGCGTTGTCGAACACCAGCTTGCCCTGGCGCCAGGCGGTCAGTGCGCTGGCGTTGACCGCATAAGGAGTGGCGACCTTGCCATGCGCGTCTATGTGGGAACCTTGGCCAGCGCCCAGTTGCGCCAGCGAGGTGTCACTGCCCTGCACACGCACCGAACCCTGCTCGACCGCCACACGGGTAGCGGCCGGGTCCAGACGCACATCGAAACGGGTGCCGGTCACGGTCACGCTGCCCTGGGCGGTGTCGACCACGAACGGGCGGCTGCTGTCGTGGGCGACGATGAACATCGCCTCACCTGCGTTCAACTGGATGTGCCGACGGCCCGGGCTGAAATCGACGTGCAGCTGGGTGGCGCCGTTGAGTTCGAGGTGCGAGCCGTCGGGCAACTCGACCTGGCGGCGCTCGCCAAAGGCCGTCTGCAGCTGATCCTGGTGATTGAGCTGCTGGTAGTGCCAGCCCATCCAGCCCAGCCCCAGCGCCACCACCGCCACACTCGCCGCCAGCGCCTGGCGCAGCAGGCGCCGCTGCGGTAGCTGGCGTACCGGGTCCGGCTCGCACAGCGCCTCGAGGCGCTGGCGCGGGATCAGTTCCGCCGCGCTCCAGACCGTGGCCAGGGCATCGTACTCGGCACGGTGGCTGGGGTCGGCGGCCAGCCAGGCACGTAGCTGTTTCTGCAGCGCGGCATCGCGCGGCGCGTCCTGCATGCGCACGAACCACGCGGCCGCCTGCTCACGGACGGTCTCGGAACCGTGCTGTTTCATGGGAAAGGTCTCCTGACTCATCGTGCTGACACATCCAGGTGCTCACGCAGATGTCGGAGCGTGCGAATCATATACTTTTCGACCATGTTCTTGGTCAAACCCATGCGCTCGGCGATCTCGGCCTGGCTCAGGCCTTCGAGCTTCTGCCAGATGAACACCCGGCGGCAGTTCAGCGGCAACTCGGCCAGTGCACGCTCGACGCTGTCGGCCAGTTCCAGGGCATGCATGTAGGCTTCCGGATCGTCGCTGGCGCTGCTGCCCTCATCGAAGGCCTCCAGCGCCAGGGCCTGGCGCCGGTCTTCGCGGCGAAACCCATCCACGGCGATGTTGCGGGCAGTCTGGTGCAGGTAGGCACGTGGCTGCTCGACCTGTTCGCGCGGGTTTTCCAGTACCCGGACAAAGGCATCGTGGGTGAGGTCCTCGGCCTGCTGACGACTGCGCAACTTGCGCGTCCAGGTGCCGATCAGCTCATGGTAGTGGTCGAGGAAGCCTTTGTGTCCGGACACGGTGGGGGTCGTCAGGGAGGCGGATGAGGGTGCGAATAGTAATGTTTCTCATCCATAACGGCAAATCTGCCCGACGGTAACAAAAAATTTATCGTGTTTTTCATGTACGGCAGTGCCAGGAAAATGTGGCCATAAATATGAACACCTGAGGCCTTTTCGCGGGCACGCCCGCTCCCACAGAAATCGCTTGATGCCTGTAAAAAGGGGCTTGCCTGCACAGGGGTCAAAACGCTCCATTCCACAATTTTTTACGCTTGAAACACCCGGGGGAACATCAGGTGGTCATGCGAGTCGGTTATTCAACGGGTAGGGCGTCGTTCCACGACGATCGCGCCCGGATTGCCTGTTGATTCTGCATTCTTCACGCCCTAAAGTGCGCGCCGAACGTCCATGCTGGAAACGATCCATCCGGCTCAAGTACTGAGTAGGCGAACCAAAGTGGGGATACGGAGGACGTTCAGTTTGCAGCCACTTAATCTTTCAGTTTGCCCATGGAGTCCCTGAGCATGTCGATCCAGGTCGAAGACTATTTCGCGCGTGACACCTTCCAGAAGATGAAGGCGTTCGCCGACAAGCAGGAAACCCCGTTCGTACTCATCGACACCCAGATGATCAGCCAGGCCTATGACGACCTGCGTGCTGGTTTCGAATTCGCCAAGGTGTACTACGCAGTCAAGGCCAACCCGGCCGTCGAGATCATCGACCTGCTCAAAGAGAAAGGTTCGAGCTTCGACATCGCCTCGATCTACGAGCTGGACAAGGTCCTGGGCCGTGGGGTCAGCGCCGACCGTATCAGCTACGGCAACACCATCAAGAAGTCCAAGGACATTCGCTACTTCTACGAGAAGGGCGTGCGCCTGTACGCCACCGACTCGGAAGCCGACCTGCGCAACATCGCCAAGGCCGCGCCGGGCTCGAAGGTGTACGTGCGTATCCTCACCGAAGGCTCGACCACGGCCGACTGGCCACTGTCGCGCAAATTCGGCTGCCAGACCGACATGGCCATGGACCTGCTGATCCTCGCCCGTGACCTGGGCCTGGTGCCTTACGGCATCTCCTTCCACGTTGGCTCGCAACAGCGCGACATCAGCGTGTGGGACGCCGCCATCGCCAAGGTCAAGGTGATCTTCGAGCGCCTGAAGGAAGAAGACGGCATCGAGCTGAAGCTGATCAACATGGGTGGCGGCTTCCCGGCCAACTACATCACCCGTACCAACAGCCTCGAGACCTACGCCGAAGAGATCATCCGCTTCCTGAAGGAAGACTTCGGTGACGACCTGCCAGAAATCATCCTCGAGCCAGGCCGTTCGCTGATCGCCAACGCCGGTATCCTGGTCAGTGAAGTGGTGCTGGTCGCACGCAAGTCGCGCACCGCCGTCGAGCGCTGGATCTACACCGACGTGGGCAAGTTCTCCGGCCTGATCGAAACCATGGACGAAGCCATCAAGTTCCCGATCTGGACCGAGAAGAAAGGCGAAGCCGAAGAAGTGGTCATCGCCGGCCCGACCTGCGACAGCGCCGACATCATGTACGAAAACTACAAGTACGGCCTGCCGCTGAACCTGGCCATCGGTGACCGCCTGTACTGGCTGTCGACCGGCGCCTACACCACCAGCTACAGCGCAGTGGAATTCAACGGCTTCCCGCCGCTGAAGGCGTACTACCTGTAATGCAGAACGGGGCCGAAAGGCCCCGTTTTCATTTGTGCTCTCCTGTGCCGGCCCCTTCGCGGGCACGGCGCCAGCTTCCAATGTGACGCGATCTCTGTGGGAGCGGGTTTACCCGCGAAGAGGCCGGCACAGGGAACATCAGGCCTCGCGCCGCTCCAGCTCTGCGGCATAGCTCCCGGCAAAAGCCACCAACACGGGGCCTGCCCCCTGCAGGGTCATCAAGGCACTGCGCAGGAAGTTCAGGTTCCCCTCGACCTTGGCCCGCTCCAGCCAGGTCCCCGCCTCCGCCACCTCGCCCCGCTCGGTCAGCACCATCGCCAGGCTGAACATCCCACGAAAATCCCCCGCCTCGGCCGAACGCCGATACCAGCGCACTGCCCGCACCGGGCTCGGCGCCGTGGCAATACCATGCTCAAGGTAGCGCCCATACAGGTTCATCGACTTGGCATGCCCCATCTGCGCCGCCTTTTCGTAACAGGTCAGCGCCTGGGCCTGGTTGGCCGGCAGACCACGCCCGGTGGCCAGCAAATTGCCGAGGTTGTACAGCCCCCAATCCAGCCCGGCATCGGCCGCCCGTGCATAGTGAATGGCCGACTGTGCCAGGTTCACCTCGCCACCCCAGCCATGTTCCAGGCAACGACCGAGCATGTTGTGCGCCATGGCACTGCCGCCTTGTGCCGCAATACCGAACCAGCGCCGGGCGACACTGGCATCCTGCTCGATGCCACGGCCATCGAGCAGGATCTGCCCGAGCAGCAACTGCGCCTCGACCACGCCCTCCCCCGCCGCCGCCAGGATCGCCTGGGCCGCCTGGCCGGGGCTGTGTTCGAGCATGGCCTGCAGGCCGGCAGCATCCACCACTTCTTCACGACGCAACTGATAGGACATGGCTCAGACCTCGGCCCAGCGGCGCAGCAGGTTGTGGTAGGTGCCGGTCAGTTGCAGCAGGGACGGGTGGTCAGGCACGTCGGCGGTGAGCTGCTGGATGGCATTGTCCATCTCGAACAGCAATGCCCGCTGGCTGTCCTCGCGCACCAGGCTCTGGGTCCAGAAGAACGCCGCGTAGCGCACGCCACGGGTCACCGGGTTGACCTTGTGCAGGCTGGTGCCGGGGTACAGCACCAGGTCGCCGGCCGCCAGCTTCACCTGCTGCACGCCGTAGGTGTCCTGGATCACCAGTTCGCCGCCGTCGTAGCTGTCCGGGTCGCTGAGGAACAGGGTCGAGGACAGGTCGGTGCGCACCCGCTCTGCGCTGCCCTTGGGCTGGCGCAGGGCATTGTCGATGTGGAAACCGAAGTTGCCGCCCTCGCGGTAGCAGTTGATCAGTGGCGGGAACACCTTGTGCGGCAAGGCCGCCGACATGAAACGCGGGGTCTGCCACAAGCGGTCGATCAGTGCGCTGCCGATTTCCTTGCCCAACGGGTGCCCTTCCGACAGCTGCAGGTTGTGCTTGGCCTTGGCCGACTGGTAGCCAGCCGTGACCTTGCCGTCGGCCCAGTCGGTCTGCTCCAGCGCCTCGCGGATACGGGCCAGTTCATCGGCGTCGAACAACCCTGGGATATGAAGCAGCATGCGGCAGCACCGTTAAGATCTGTAAAGGCTCAATGATATTGATTCCCTTTTACGCTGCACAAGCCCTGGCTGTGCCTTAGACGATTCAGTGTCCATAAATCGTAAAGAGAATATGTAAAGATTGTAAATTTCTAGCGAATGGTAACGAGTCTCAATTGTGCCTTACAATCCCTTACATTAACATCCGCGGCCTTCATACCTTGGGGAAGGCCAATAACAATGCGTCACGTACCATCTGCAGTGAGCTCACCACGCCTGATCGCCTCGGCCATCGGGGTCGCCCTCAGCGCTTCGGGCGCCTACGCCGCCGACCCGGCTGCCAACAATGCCGTCACCCTCGACGCCACCAGTGTCAATGGCAAGGCTGAACAGGCCAGCACCGACTACAAGGTCGACAAGGTCTCCTCGCAGAAGTACACCGCACCGTTGGTGGACACCCCGCGCTCGGTCACCGTGATCCCGCAGCAGATCATCAAGGACACCAGCGCCCTGACCCTGCAGGACGCCCTGCGCACCGTACCGGGTATCACCATGGGTGCTGGCGAAGGCGGCAACCCTTCCGGCGACCGCCCGTTCATTCGTGGCTTCGACAGCCAGAGCTCGATGTACCTGGACGGCGTGCGCGATACCGGTTCGCAAACTCGCGAAATCTTTGCCATCGAGTCGGTAGAAGTGGCCAAGGGCCCCAACTCCTCGATCGGTGGTCGTGGCGCAGCTGGCGGTACCATCAACATGGTCAGCAAGCGCGCACACCTGGGCAACTCGCTGGACGGCGCCTGGACCTGGGGCAGCGATCAGACCGAACGCTACACCCTCGATGGTAACTACCAGTTCAGCGACTCTGTCGCCGGCCGCCTCAACCTGATGACCCACAAAAGCAACGTCGCTGGCCGCGACGAGGTCAACTACGACCGCTGGGGCGTGGCACCTTCGCTGGTATTCGGCCTGGGTACCGATACTCGTTTGAGCCTGGACTACTACCACCTGGAAAGCGACGACCTGCCGGATTCGGGCATTCCCTACAGCCTGCGCTCCGGCAGCTCGGCTGCCCGCACTTCGGCCAACCCGGACAAGCCGACCCACGGCGGCGGCAGTAGCAGCAACTACTACGGCCTGGTCGGTCGCGACTTCTCCAAGAGCCGTGCCGATATCTCGACCATCAGCATCGAGCACGACCTGAACGACTCGCTGACCATCAAGAACACCCTGCGTCACGGCAACACGCTGCAGGACTACATCTACAGCCAGCCCGACGACAGCAAGGGCAACATCCTCAATGGTGAAGTCTGGCGTCGCCCGAACAACCGTGTGGCCAACACCCGTACCACCACCAACCAGACCGACCTGTTCGGCGACTTCTACGTCGCCGGCATGAAGAACACCTTCTCCACCGGCATCGAACTGAGCCGTGAGACCTCGGTTAAAACCGGCTACAACGTCACGGGCTTCAGCTCTGGCAAGTGCTCGAGTGCAACCGGGCAGATCTCCGGCGTGTGCACCTCGTTCCAGAACCCCAACCCGAATGAAGAGTGGGACGGCGACGTCAGCCGCACCCTGGCCGGCGCCGACACCGCAGGTACTACGCGCGCCATCTACTTCACCGACACACTGGAGCTCGACCCGGCCTGGTTGCTGACCATGGGCCTGCGCTACGATCACTTCGACACCAAGGCCAAGACCAAGCTGGCCAATGGATCGACCAGCTTCAAGACCGAAGACACCAGCGAGTTCGTCACCGGCCAGCTGGGCCTGACCTGGAAGCCTGCCGACAACGGCAGCATCTATGTGTCCTATGCCACTTCCGCCACCCCGGCTGGCGCCTCGCTCGGCGAAGGCTCCGACGGCAACCCGCTGTTGACTGCCACCACCACCAGCGACCTGAAGCCGGAAGAAACCACCAACTACGAAGTCGGCACCAAGTGGGACCTGTTCAATGAGCGCCTGGCGCTGACCGCGGCGATCTTCCGCACCGAGAAGGAAAACGCCCGTGTGCTGGTGGACAACAACACCTACCAGAACATCGGCAAGACCCGCGTCGATGGCCTCGAACTGAGCGCCACTGGCAAGCTGACCGACGCCTGGCAGGTATTCGCTGGCTACACCTACATGGACGCCAAGCTGATCGACGGTGGTGCGCAGAAGGTTGGCACGGTGTTCGTCGATGGCTACAACGATGGCAACCAGCTGCCTAACACGCCCAACAACAGCCTGACACTGTGGACCACTTACAATGTCACGCCGAAACTGACCATTGGCGGTGGTGCCTTCTATGTCGATGATGTGTTCGGCAACACCACCAACAGCGTGATGGTCGACTCGTACTGGCGCTACGACGCCATGGCCAGCTACAAGTTGACCAAGAACGTCGACCTGCAGCTGAACGTGCAGAACCTCACCAATGAGGTCTACTACGACAAGGCCTACGCTGCGCACTATGCCAACCAGGCCGCAGGGCGGACTGCGCTGCTGACCACCAGCTTCCACTTCTGACGAAACACCGCCGAGCCCCGTTCATACCTGTGAACGGGGCTTTTGCGTATCAAGGCATAATGCACGCCGCGCGGTTTGTGGCAGCAACACAAGGTGAGAGATGTGGTGAAGAAGACGTTGTTCCAACTGCACTGGTTCTTTGGCATCACCGCTGGCCTGGTGCTGGCCTTGATGGGCATCACCGGTGCGCTGTACTCGTTCCAGGAAGAACTGCTGCGTGCGTTTAACGCCGATGTGCTCAAGGTCGAGGTGCGCGCCGAGGGCGTGCTGCCACCGGGCGAACTGGTGCGCCGGGTCGAGGCCGAGCAAGGCGACAAGGTCTCGATGCTGTGGGTGGACGTGCGCGAAGGCAATGCCGCGCGGGTGTTCTTCACCCCGCCACCGGGCGAGCGCCGGGGCGCGCTGCGCTATGCCGACCCGTACACCGGCGAGCTCAAGGGCGAGGCGGCCGGGCAAGGCTTCTTCAACCTGATGCTGACCCTGCACCGCTTCCTCGCCATGGGCGACACCGGCCGCCAGATCACCGGCGCCTGTACCCTGATGCTGGTGTTCTTCTGCCTGTCCGGCCTGTACCTGCGCTGGCCGCGCAAGGCGCTGAACTGGCGCACCTGGCTGACCTTCGACTGGGCCAAGAAAGGCCGTGCCTTCAACTGGGACCTGCACGCCGTGGCCGGTACCTGGTGTCTGCTGTTCTACCTCCTGTTCGCGCTGACCGGGCTGTTCTGGTCCTACGAATGGTACCGCTCGGGCCTGAACAAGCTGCTGGCCGATGAGCCCGCCGCAGGGCAGCAGCAGAAACGCGGCGAAGGCCGTGGCCGCCATGGGCCGCCCAAGGCCGACAAGAACGCGCCGCCGCTGGTGGTCGACTACGACGCCATCTGGGCCAACCTCAAGAACGCCGCCGGCCCGGGCCTGGCCATGTACAACCTGCGCCTGCCCCCGGCTGGCGGACAGCCGGCCAACCTGTTCTACCTGCTCGAGGACGCCGCCCACCCGCGTGCGTTCAACACCCTGGTGCTCGACCCGGCCACCGGCCAGGTCAAGAGCCAGGACCGCTACAGCGACAAGTCCTTCAAGGCGCAACTGCTGCAAAGCGTCTACGCCCTGCACGTCGGCGAGTACTTCGGCCTGCCGGGTCGCATCATCGTCACCATTGCCAGCCTGACCATGCCGCTGTTCTTCGTCACCGGCTGGCTGCTGTACCTCGACCGCCGGCGCAAGAAGCGCCAGGTACGGGCTGCCCGCGGCACGGTCGACAGCAACCAGGTCGGCGGCGACAGCTGGCTGATCGGCTTCGCCAGCCAGAGCGGCTTCGCCGAGCAACTGGCCTGGCAAAGTGCCAGGCAGTTGCAGGCCGCCGGCTTGCCGGTACAAGTACGCGCGCTGGCCGACCTGGGTGAAGCAGACTTGCGCCAGGCTCGCCGCGCCCTGTTCGTGGTCAGCACCTTCGGCGACGGCGAAGCGCCCGACAGCGCACGCGGCTTCGAACGCAAGGTCCTCGGCCAACCCTGGGCACTGAACCACCTCGACTATGCCCTGCTCGCCCTTGGCGACCGCCAGTATCCGCACTTCTGCGGCTTCGCCCGGCGCCTGCAGGCGTGGCTTGGCGAGCGTGGCGCCAGCAGCGCATTCAGCCCGGTGGAAGTGGACAACGCCGACCAGGCCGCATTGCAGCAGTGGCAGCAGGAACTGGCGCAACTGACCGGCGCCCAGCCCGTCAGCGCCTGGCAGCCGCCGAGCTTCGGCAACTGGACCCTGGTGCAACGCGATCTGCTCAACCCAGGCAGCCAAGGCCAGCCGGTCTACCTGCTGGGCCTGCGGCCCGAGCAACCCGCCAGCTGGGAAGCCGGTGACCTGGTGGAAATCCTGCCGCTCAATGGCCAGCCACGGATCGATGCGTTCCTCCACGGGATGGCATTGGACGCCGAGGCCATGGTGCACGCCGAAGGTCTGCAGCAAACCTTGAACCAGGCGCTGGCTGGCCGCCAGTTGCCGAGCCGTCGCGATCACCTGCTCGGCCTGCGCCCACAAGCGCTGATCGATGCATTGGTGCCGATCGGCAGCCGCGAGTACTCGATTGCCTCGATCGCCAGCGATGGCGTGCTGGAACTGATCGTGCGCCAGGAGCGCCATGCCGACGGTAACCTCGGCCTGGGTTCGGGCTGGCTGACCGAGTACCTGCCGCAGGGCGGCACCTTGAACCTGCGCCTGCGCCGCAACAGTGGCTTCCACCTGCCTGAGACCGCTGCACCGATGATCCTGATCGGCAACGGCACCGGCCTGGCCGGCCTGCGCAGCCTGATCCGCGCGCGGGTCAATGCGGGCGAGCAGCGCAACTGGCTGCTGTTCGGCGAGCGTAACCGGGCGCATGACCTGCTGTGTGGCGCGGAGCTGCAGGGCTGGGTCGAGAGTGGCGACCTGGCGCGGCTGGACCTGGCGTTTTCGCGGGACCAGGCCGAGAAAGTGTATGTGCAGGATGTGCTGCTGCAGCACGCCGATGAGTTCAAGCGCTGGGTGGCTGACGGGGCTTGTGTGTATGTCTGCGGTAGCCTGCAAGGCATGGCTGCCGGGGTTGATGCGGCGCTCAACGGCTTGCTGGGGGAAGAGACTGTTCAGCAGCTGATCGAGGATGGGCGGTATCGGCGGGATGTGTATTAGCTGCTAGCTGCACCGGCCTTTGTGGGAGCCGCGCTTGCCGGCGATGGGCCGCGAAGCGGCCCCGGCAATTTATGCAGCAACCTTGAAAT
>NZ_JAGIBG010000018.1 GCF_017744435.1 Pseudomonas sp. | reverse complement strand
GCCTGCACCTGTCCAACAGCCGGGATCGCCTGCTGCCGGACTAGGGGCTGCTTTGCAGCCCTTCGCGGGCATGCCCGCTCCCACAGGGATCTCACAGATTTCAAGCACGGTGCAGTACCTGTGGGAGCGGGCATGCCCGCGAAGGGCTGCAAAGCAGCCCCTAGTCCGGCAGCAGGCGATCCCGGCTGTTGGACAGGTGCAGGCAGATCGCCGCCCGCGCCGCGTCCGGGTCCTGTCGGCGGATGGCATTGAGGATCGCCTCATGCTCGAGGTTCGCCAGATACGCATGCCGCGCCAGCCTGGCCCCGGCGCGTTCGGCCAGGGCCATGCGGTTACGCGGGATCAACCCGTTACCCAACTGCGCCATCATCTCGCTGAAATACAGGTTGCCGGTGGCCTCGGCGATCAACAGGTGAAAGCGCCGGTCCGCCTCGATGCAGCTGTCCCCGGCAGCCGCCAGGTCCTGATAGTCATCCAGCGCCTTGCGCATGCGTGCCAGGTGCTCGTCACTGCGGCGCACGGCCGCCAGGGCCGCCGCCTGGCCCTCCAGGCCGATGCGCAGCTCCAGCAGGTCGCGCACGCTCGCGGCATTCTCCGCCCCCACGCGCAAACCCGCCTGGCCCTGGCGCTCCATCACGAAAGTGCCGATGCCGTGGCGCGGTTCCACCAGGCCTGAGGCCTGCAGTTTCGACAGCGCTTCACGGACCACGGTGCGGCTGACGCCATGCTCGCGCACCAGGGTGTTCTCCGACGGCAGCTTGTCACCTGGCTTGAAGGTGCCCAGCAGGATCTGCTGGGTCAGGCTCGACACCAGGTCGTGGGCGCGGCTGTGGCTGCGTTTGGCAGGGGAGGTGTCCATTGGTGGTTCCGAATAAGGTTTGCTTGTACGACAAGTTAACCAACAAAAATATTTTTTGCCTGTTTTTTCTCTGCACGGTACAGGGCTGTTAATTACTTTGTCGGCACGTTCGGCTCAATATTGCTATTTATCAGCTTGTATTTTGCCATTTAAGCGATATTCGACACCTTGTCGTACAACCTCGCTGCGCATATGCTCCATCCCACTGTCATGTCAGACAACTTCGACCCGCACAAAAACAATTAGTGGGAGATCCACAAGTGAACGACACCCTCGCTCCGTCTGCCCGAAATGACGGCGACGTCTTGGCCTGTGCCGTGGCCAAGGTCAAGCGCCACGTCCTGCCGCTGTTCGTCATCATGTTCATCGTCAACTACCTCGACCGCGTCAATATCGGCTTCGTCCGCCCGCACCTGGAAAGCGACCTGGGCATCAGTGCCGCCGCCTTTGGTTTCGGCGCCGGGCTGTTCTTCATCGGCTACGCGCTGTTCGAAGTGCCCTCGAACATGCTGCTGCAAAAGGTCGGTGCGCGGCTGTGGCTGACCCGCATCATGTTCACCTGGGGCCTGGTGGCCACCGCCATGGCCTTCGTCCAGAACGAAACCCAGTTCTACGTGTTGCGCTTCCTGCTGGGCGTGGCCGAGGCGGGCTTCTTCCCCGGCGTGATCTACTACTTCACCCGCTGGCTGCCGGCCGCCGAGCGCGGCAAGGCGATCGCCATCTTTCTCAGTGGCTCTGCCTTGGCGTCGCTGATTTCCGGGCCGCTGGCCGGCGCGCTGATGCAGATCCAGGGCCTGGGCCTGCACGGCTGGCAGTGGATGCTGTTCATCGAAGGGATGGCTTCGGTGACCCTGTGCTTCTTCGTGTTCTTCTGGCTCGACTCCAAGCCGCAGGATGCCAAGTGGCTGAGCCAGGCGGAACAGGACGCGCTGGTGGCAACCATCGACCGTGAGCAGCGTGAGCGCGAAGCGGTCGGCGCGGTGAAGCCTTCGGCCTGGAGCCTGCTCAAGGACCGCCAGATCGTACTGTTCTGCCTGATTTACTTCTGCATCCAGCTGACCATCTACGCCGCCACCTTCTGGCTGCCAAGCATCATCAAGCGCATGGGCGACCTCAGCGACCTGCAGGTCGGCTTCTTCAACTCCATCCCATGGCTGATCTCGATCATCGCCATGTATGCCTTCGCTGCCGGCTCCACGCGCTGGAAGTTCCAGCAGGCCTGGGTGGCGGGTGCCCTGGTGGTCGCCGCCATCGGCATGTTCATGTCCACCACCGGCGGCCCGGTGTTCGCCTTCGTCGCCGTGTGCTTCGCCGCCATCGGCTTCAAGTCGGCCTCGTCGCTGTTCTGGCCGATTCCGCAAGGCTACCTGGACGCCCGTATCGCTGCGGCCGTGATCGCCCTGATCAACTCGGTCGGCAACCTCGGTGGCTTTGTTGCCCCCACCACCTTCGGCCTGCTCGAACAGCAGACCGGCTCGATCCAGGGCGGGCTGTATGGCCTGGCCGTGACCTCGGTGCTGGCGGCCATCGCCATCTTCTTCGTACGCATTCGCCCGAAGGGCGCTCCCTCTGACGACCACAAGGCGCCTTCGGCCTTGGGCCAGACCCACTGATGACTGCGAGACAACAACCATGAACCAGCAGACCAATCCCGCCGTTCACACCCGCACACCGGTCGTCACCGACCTGCGCGTGATCCCCGTGGCTGGCCACGACAGCATGCTGCTCAACCTCAGTGGCGCCCATGGCCCGTACTTCACCCGCAATGTCGTGGTGCTGCGCGACAGTGCCGGCAACACTGGCCTGGGCGAAGTGCCCGGTGGCGAGAAGATCCGCCAGACCCTGGAAGACGCCCGCAGCCTGGTGGTCGGCCAGCCGATCGGCCACTACCAGCGCGTGCTCAACGCCATGCGCCAGACCTTCGCCAACCGCGATTCTGCCGGCCGTGGCCTGCAGACCTTCGACCTGCGCATTACCGTGCACGCGGTAACCGCCATCGAGTCGGCGCTGCTCGACCTGCTCGGCCAGCACCTCAATGTGCCGATGGCGGCACTGCTGGGTGAAGGCCAGCAGCGCGAGGCGGTGAAGATGCTCGGCTACCTGTTCTACATCGGCGACCGCCAGCAGACCGACCTGGCCTACCGCAACGAAGCCGATGCCGACGATGACTGGTTCCGCCTGCGCCACGAAAAGGCCCTGACCCCGGAAGCGGTGGTGCGCCTGGCCGAAGCCGCCAAGCAACGCTATGGCTTCAGCGACTTCAAGCTCAAGGGCGGTGTGTTGCGTGGCGAGGAAGAAATGGAAGCGGTAACGGCCCTGGCCGAACGCTTCCCCGAAGCGCGTATCACCCTCGACCCTAACGGCGCCTGGTCGCTGAAAGAAGCCATCGCCCTGTGCCGCGACAAGCACGAGGTGCTGGCCTACGCCGAAGACCCGTGCGGTGCCGAGAACGGCTATTCGGGCCGTGAAGTGATGGCCGAGTTCCGTCGTGCCACCGGCCTGCCGACGGCCACCAACATGATCGCCACCGACTGGCGGCAGATGGGCCATGCGATCCAGCTGCAGTCGGTGGACATCCCCTTGGCCGACCCGCACTTCTGGACCTTGCAGGGCTCGGTGCGGGTGGCGCAGATGTGCAACGACTGGGGCCTGACCTGGGGCTCGCACTCGAACAACCACTTCGACATTTCGCTGGCGATGTTCACCCAGGTGGCAGCGGCGGCGCCGGGTGAAATCACCGCCATCGATACCCACTGGATCTGGCAGGACGGCCAGCGCCTGACCCGTGAGCCGCTGCGCATCGTCGACGGCCATGTGCGGGTGCCGGCGCGGCCAGGGCTGGGGGTGGAGCTGGATGAAGACCAGCTGGCCAAGGCCCATGAGTGCTACCGCAACATGGGGCTGGGCGCGCGGGATGACAGCGTGGCGATGCAGTTCCTGATTCCCGGTTGGCGCTTCGACAACAAGCGGCCTTGCCTGGTGCGCTAAGGAACCTGTGCACAGGCAGGAGCCTGAGCAACAGAGGCCCCGGGGAACCGGGGCTTTTTTGTGCCTGGTGAAAACACATTCAAATGAAAAACGAAAGCGTCATACGGCCCGCTGGCGTGATCGGATATGCCATTCGCGACATCTGGCGTTTATGGAAATGCGCTGTCGTGATCGAACAGTTCCGAGGCGTTCTCGTGTAATTTCCCACAGCCTCGCGGGGCTTAAATGAAGCCCGAACCACACCGGCATCTTGCTCTGTGACGTGTGCCAAAGATCAACAACAGCGCACCAGCAACGTGTCGACTTCCTGATTTGAAAGGAGCTATTTTCGCCTACGCCTGCCCGTCCTTCCTTGTGTCAGCAAAAAGAGAACAAGATCAATGAACACCGTGGGATCTGATGGCAACCTTGCACAAGGTTTCAAGCCACGTCATGTAACGATGCTGTCGATTGCGGGCATCATCGGTGCCGGACTTTTCGTAGGCTCCGGGCACGCCATCGCGGCGGCCGGGCCAGCCACCATTCTTTCGTACTTCGTGGCCGGGACCCTGGTGGTACTGGTCATGCGCATGCTCGGCGAAATGGCCGTGGCACACCCTGACACTGGATCGTTCTCCACTTACGCTGACCAGGCCATCGGCCGCTGGGCCGGCTATACCATCGGCTGGTTGTACTGGTGGTTCTGGGTGCTGGTGATCCCGATCGAGGCACTGGCGGCAGGGCATGTGCTCAACGCCTGGTTCCCCGATATCCCCAGCTGGATCTTCGCCCTCGCTTCGGTGCTGTTACTGGCGGGCACCAACCTGTTCAGCGTGGCCAAGTACGGCGAGTTCGAGTTCTGGTTCGCCATCCTCAAGGTCACGGCGATTCTCGGCTTCATCGGCCTCGGTTTCGCCGCGCTGATGGGCTGGCTGCCCAACCGTGAAGTCAGCGGCCTGAGCGGGCTGATGGCCGAGCATGGCGGCTTCGCGCCGAAGGGCTGGTCGGCGGTGGTCGGTGCGTTCATCACCGTGATGTTCAGCTTCATCGGCACCGAGGCCGTGACCATCGCCGCTTCCGAATCCAGCGACCCATCGCGCAACATTGCCAAGGCCACCCGCTCGGTGATCTGGCGCATCAGCACCTTCTACATCCTGTCGATCTTCGTGATCATCTCTGTGGTGCCGTGGAACGACCCACAGCTGGCAGTGGTGGGTTCGTACCAGCGCGCGCTGGAAATCATGAACATCCCCAACGCTGCCTTCATGGTCGACCTGGTGGTGCTGGTGGCCGTGACCAGCTGCATGAACTCGTCGATCTACATCGCCTCGCGGATGATGTACTCGCTGGCCAAGCGCGGCGACGCCCCGGCGTTCCTCAACAAGACCTCCAAGGTCGGCGTGCCACGTTCGGCAGTGTTCGGCAGTACCCTGATCGGTGCCGCCATCGCCATCCTCAACTACTTCGCACCCAAGGGCGTGTTCGAGTTCCTGCTGGCCAGCTCGGGCGCGATCGCGCTGCTGGTGTACATGGTCATCGCCATCTCCCAGCTGCGCATGCGTCGCCGGCTGGAGCGCGAGAACACCGAGCTGAAGTTCCGCATGTGGCTGTTCCCGTACCTGACCTGGGCGGTGATCATCTTCATTGCCGGCGCGCTGGCGGTGATGATGTACACGCCTGAACACCGGGCGGAAGTGAGTTCGACCTTGGGCCTGGCGATCGTGATTTCCTTCCTGGGGATCGTGACCTCGCGGGGCCATGCGCAAACGGTGGGGGCGCGGTCGATGGGGTGATTGAGTTCACCTTGCAACAAGGGCAGGGGCACCAGTGGATGGGTGCCCTTGTTTTTTGTGTCAGCGCTGCAGGCACAAATCGATGTATCTTTTCACCGCAGGCGCTTTCTCGAAGCGCCGGTGGACCAGGCTCAACCACGAGCTGGCCTGGCAATCGGCAATACGCCGGTAGTTCACTTGCGGCAGGCTGATGCGCTGCACCACCGACTCCGGCACCACTGCAATTCCTTGCCCCAGCGACACCAAGGTAATCACCGCCACCAGGCTGCCCGGTTGGGGCCCCAGCCGTGGGACGAAGCCACCCTGCGCCGCCGCCTCCAGCGTGCCGGAAATCTGTTCCGGCAGGATGAAGGTTTCGTTGGCCAGGCGTGCGGCCGGAATCTGCGCCAGTTCGTTGATCCGCGAGCTGGCAGGCAGGGCGAGCACGAAGCCTTCCTGATGCAGGGCGATGGCTTCGAGTTCTTCCGGCAACTCCATCTGCAAGCGCACATAAGCCAGGTCGAGCAAGCCATCACGCACCATGCCCGGCAGCTCGGCCATGGGCAGTTCGCGGATGTTCAGACGCACCCCGGGGTGTGCATCGCTGAAGTTGATCACCTGCCGCTGCAGCATGCCCGAATACGCCGCCGACGCCACATAGCCCAGCTCGATACGCCCGCTTTCGCCACGCCCGGCACGCTGCGCGCCCAGCTGCGCGGCATCGAACTGGCGCACCGCCTGCTCGGCTTCGATCAGCAGCGCCTGGCCCGCGGCTGTGAGGTTCACTTCACGCTGGTTGCGCTCGAACAGCCGCACGCCCAGCTCGCGCTCCATGTCCTGAATCTGCCGGCTGAGGGTGGGCGGGGCGATGCCCAGCTGCTCGGCGGCACGGGTGAAGTGACCGTGGCGGGCGACGCAGAGGAAGTAGCGGAAGTGACGGATCTCCATGCGGTGTTACCTGCAGGCTAATGACGCGGTCCCTTGAGGCTAACAAGCTTCGGGGCTGAAGGCATTAAGGTGATTGCAACCTGCAGGGGACCGCTGCGCGGTCCATCGCAGGCAAGCCAGCTCCCACAGGTACAGCGCAAGACGCTAGGGTCACGCTGTATTGTGGGAGCCGCGCTTGCCGGCGATGGGCTGCAAAGCAGCCCCGGCGATCTGGCTGACAAACGAAAACCGGAGCCCAACGATGCCCTCAGCCCGCTTCACCCTGCTCACCTCCTCCCTGGTCTGCGCCCTGATCATCCTCGACACCAACATCGTCGCCGTCAGCCTACCGAGCATCGCCCGCGACCTGTCCGGCTCGTTCGCCGATATCGAATGGGTCGTCAGCGCCTACCTCCTGGCCTTCGCCGCCTGCCTGCTGCCCGCAGGCAGCCTGGCCGACCGCTTCGGTCGCCAGCGCATGCTGCTGATCGGCCTGGCCGTATTCGGCATCGCCTCGCTCGCCTGCGGCGCGGCCCCCAGCCTGCTGTTCCTCGACCTGGCCCGGGCAGCCAAAGGCGTAGGCGCGGCCATGCTGCTGACCTCGGCCCTGGCCGCCATCGGCCACCGCTTCCACGAACCGCAAGCGCGCATGCGTGCCTGGGCATTCTGGGGCGCCTGCATGGGCGCGACCATCACCTTCGCGCCACTGCTCGGCGGCGTGATCGCCAGCACCCTCGGCTGGCGCTGGATCTTCTACATCAACCTGCCATTGGTAGCGGTGCTGGCGCTGATGGTGCTGCGCAGTATCGAAGAGTCTCGCGACAGCGATGCCGCGCGGCTCGACCCGATGGGCAGCCTGACCTTCGCCGGCAGCCTGGGCTGCCTGATCTGGGCGATGATTGAGGCCAACCTGGTGGGCTGGACCAGTATCGATACGCTCGGGCGCCTGCTGATCAGTGCGTTTCTGTTGGGGCTGTTCATCATGGTCGAGCGGAGCCAGGAACGGCCGATGATCGACCTGCAACTGATGCGTAGCGGGCGCTTCATCGGGGCCCTGTTGGGGATGTTCGCTTACGCCGCTTGTGCTCAGGTGATGATGACGTTGTTGCCGTTGTACCTGCAGAACGGGTTGCAGTTGTCGGCGCTGGCGGCGGGGGCGGGGATGTTGCCGTTTGCGCTGGCGATGTTGCTGACGCCGCGGTGGGGGATGCGACTGGCTGGGCGGTTGAGCCCGGCGCAGGTGTTTGCCTTGGGGCTGGTGTTGGTGGGGGTGGGGAATCTGCTGTGTGCCTGGGCTGTCGGGGTTGGGGGGTATGGGGCGTTTGCCTTGGCCAGCCTGGTGTTGGGGGCGGGGGCTGGGCTGCTTAATGGGGATACGCAGAAGAACATCATGGCGTGTGTGCCGCGGGAGAGGACGGGGATGGCTTCCGGGTTGAGTACGACTACGCGGTTTGGGGGGATTGTGTTGGCGATTGGTGTCTTGGGCGGAGTGTTGGCTGCACGTGGTGAGCAGTTGCTGCGTCAGGCTTTGCAACAAGTGGCGCCGGACCAGTTAGCTAACGTTGGTGCCATGGCAACACGCGTAGCTGCGGGTGATGTGCCTGCGGCACTGGCGATGGTCGAGCCGAGTTTGCGTGATGCTGTGGCGCCCTTGGCGTTGCAGGCGTTCATGGGTGGGTTTCAGATGATGCTGGTCTGTGCGGGCGGCGCGGCGTTGGTTTTTGCGGTGCTGGTCGGGCTGCTTCTCAGTCGCCCGATGCCTGCATCGGTGCTGCAGACTGCGCGCTAGGTGTTCAACCTCCGAGATCGCCGGGGCCGCTTTGCGGCCTGTTCGCGGGCGGCTTGGCAAGGGATGCCGGCTTCAATGCGGAACAGTGGGTGGGTCTGGTTGTCACCTTGGAAGAAGGTGGTTTTTTGCCGACGGTGAATCGGGTTTCTTCGGTCGCCATTGTTTGATCTCCCTGAAGTCGTAGATGCCTGGCCTGGCAGGCCAGGCGGATCATGATGCGGATCAGTGCAGCGTCTGCGGATCGGCGGGCTTCTGGATCTGGATCAGCGCCGCCTCAAGCAATTTGCGCAAGGTTTCGAGCTCGTGCATCGACGTCATGATCAGCAGCGACACAGGTGATTTGGGCTGCATCAGCATTGCCTGCTGGGCGACGACTTCTGCGCATAGCGCGTAGTCGGCGGCGATCAACAGCGTGTCTTCCAAGGAGTGGAGGAGGTGGGGTGGATCGGGGACTATTTTAAGCATTGTGCAGGCCTGTTCAGTTGGGGCCACCACCGTCTGCTGTCAAACAGAATGGCGGCAGCTGTACATGGGTTGACAGACCGGGAACAGACCAAACCGGCGCTCAAGAGGTGCCCCATGGACAGCTGCCATAACGGCAAAGCCATGTGGTTAGTTCAGGGCGGCCTGTCAAAGCCGGTCGTTGCTTGGCAACGACAGACCGACACTGGTACCTAGCCCGGAGCACCACAATGGCTGCGAGTATCTTTGGGAAATGTCCTACAAAAAAGGGGTTAGTTCTGATTTTTCGCTGCTTTTCGAAACAAACTGTAACGCCAAGTCGGAGATCGCTGGATTTTTCCAGGCACAAAAAAAGACGCCTTAGGGCGTCTTCTTCTTTGGGCCGGGGTCCCTTGAACTTGATTTATAAGATGTTGTTTTATAAGGTTTTCTCTATGTGTAAAAAATAAAAGGCATACATATTGGCATACAAGATGCTGGCTGCTGGCCTGGCTTGAGCCTTCTTAGCTTGCTACTTTATCAATGTTTTTTGGCCAAGCTGATCGAATAAGCGCTTCCCGAGACACTCGGCGCCCAATGCGGACTGTTTCCTGCTCGTCGTTGCTTCTGGAAGCGCGATTTTCCATGGAAACTTTGCTGACACCCGATTCTCGAAAAGCATCTGAACTGGCGCTCTACTTTGCGACGCAGGGTGGCCATTCCCTGCAGTCCCATACAGGCCGATTCCCTGATAACCGGCTTGGTTACCTGTGTTTGTTAACTGATTTTTGCGCTAACCAGCTCACTAACCTGTGTTCGCTAACCAGTTCGTTTCGTGCTTGATTCGCTGCGTACTAGGCCGCCCTATGTGATCGGTGTGACGATTGCTCCGGCCGCCTTGGGGGGGCGCCGCATTCGCCAGCAAATGTCGGCGCGCCGTCTAGAGGTTCGACAGCGCGAACAATCGGAATGGGGGCGACCTTGGCACGTACCTGCGTCTTGGCCTTCTCAACCTTGCGCTTGGCGTTGTACAGCGCGCTGCGTTTGCTCAGCTTGTTGTACGTACTGCGGCGTGCAGTGATCTGCCAGATCACCTACGGGCCTTCATGTTCCGGGCGCTTCTTCACGCCGGTGTAACCCGCGTCGTCACCGACCATGTTTTCCTCGCCGTGCAACAGTCTGTCGACCTGTTAGACTTTCATCCGGTTTAAGCTACTTGAGACGCTTTTAATTGGAAGGCATGGCCATTATGACTGCAGAACCATGGGTTTCCGTCGATCGGGTCGCGCAGCACTTGGGTGTGGCCAAGGACACTGTTTACCGCTGGCGTGAGCATAGAGGGCTGCCAGCGCATCGTGTGGGACGCCTATGGAAATTCAAGCTTTCGGAGGTGGATGACTGGGTATGCGCGGGCGGTGCCGATGATGGTGCTAGCGGTATAGACGAGCCCAAATAAGAAACGCAGAGCACTGGATGCGCTGCCCACGCTGGGACGCAATTCGGGCTGACACTAAACCGCAGCCGTTGTCATTCCAAACACCTTCTTGTACATCGAGATGCACCTATGAGCGCCAACTTTCAACAACTCGCCAATTTCATCTGGTCCGTAGCCGATCTGCTGCGCGGCCCGTATCGCCCGCCGCAATACGAACGCGTGATGCTGCCGCTGACCGTGCTGCGCCGCTTCGATGCAGTGCTGGCCCCCACCAAGCAACTCGTCCTTGCTCGCTACGAAGCACTGAAAGGTAAGGAGCCCGCATTGGTGGACCGGATATTGAACGAGGTTGCCAGGAGCGAGGACGGCACGCCGCTGGGTTTTCACAACCATAGCCAGCTCGATTTCTACAAGCTCAAGGGCGACCCTGACAACATTGCTCGCCACCTCACTGACTACATCAACAATTTTTCTGAGAACGTTCGCAAGATTTTTGAACGTTTCGATTTCGAAAAAGAAATTGAAAAGCTGGAAGAGTCTAACCGCCTCTATCAGGTCGTTTCCCAGTTTGCCGAAATCGACTTGCACCCCGGTCGCGTGGACAACATCACCATGGGACTGCTGTTTGAAGACCTGATCCGTCGCTTCAACGAATCGGCCAATGAAACAGCGGGGGACCACTTCACACCTCGCGAAGTCATCCAGCTGATGGTCAACCTGCTGCTGGAGCCTGACACCAACGTACTCACGCAAGAGGGCGTCATCGTCACCATTTGTGACCCGGCTTGCGGCACGGGCGGCATGCTGGCCGAGGCCCAAAACTGGATACGTGCTCACAACGAGCAGGCCACCGTGAAGGTGTATGGGCAGGACTACAACCCGCGCTCCTATGCCGTGGCGGCCTCCGACCTCCTGATCAAAGGGCAGAAGGATAGCCGCGTCGAACTCGGTAACACCCTCACCGATGATCGCTTTGCCGACATGCAGTGGTTCGATTATCTGCTGGCCAACCCACCGTTCGGGGTGGACTGGAAGGCCGAGAAAAAGGAGATCGACCGCTGGCCCGATTTCCGGGGTTACAAGGGCAAGTTGCCGCGTATCAATGATGGCGCCTTGCTCTTCCTGCTGCACATGATCAGCAAATTTGCCGACTACGAACCGGGCAACAAGGATCTGCCCGGCTCGCGCGCTGCGGTCGTGCTCAATGGCTCGCCGTTGTTCACCGGTGCCGCGGGCAGTGGCGAGAGCGACATTCGCCGCTGGATCATCGAGCTCGATATGCTCGAAGCCATCGTCGCCCTGCCGGAGCAGATGTTCTACAACACCGGCATCGGTACTTTCGTCTGGGTGGTGACCAACCGAAAGGCAGCTGGCCGCAAAGGCAAGATCCAGCTGATCGACGCACGTGAACGCTACACACCCATGAGGCGCAGCCTGGGCGACAAGCGCCGCTACCTTGAGCAGACTGCCATTGATGCCATTACCCGTGAGCATGGATCGAGCTCAAGCGCAAAGTATTGGGTAAGGCTGGACAAGGACGATAAGCCCCTGGAGTGGCGTGAGTCGGGGCCGAAAGAGCAGGCACCCGAAGGTCAGAAGTGGAGCAAACGTGCTACCGCTCAGGTTTTCGACAACACCGACTTCGGCTACCGCCGCATCACCGTGCTGCGCCCCCTTCGCCTGCGCTTTGAGATCAGTGATGAGGCGTGTGAACGTTTCCTCAATACCTGCCCCGAACTGTACGACGCCCTGCAAGCTGTGCAGGAGCGACTTGGCAGTGAGCCGCATTTCGACTGGAACCGGGTGTGGGATGAGGTGCAGCAGGTATTCAAGCATCTGCCTCGCAATGTGGAAGGCTGGACGAAGGGGGCCAAGGGCACAGCGCAGAAGAAAATCTTCCGCGAGTGCTTCACCACGACCGATCCCGATGCCGCGTCGGTCATCGTCAAGCGCCACAAGAAGGGCGAGGTTTCCGTCAGCACTGCACTGTTCCCGCAGCAGGCACTGCCTCCATTGGAGCCCAGTGAGCTGTATGGCCTGCTGGGGTTGTACGCCGAGGGCAACACCCTTGTGGAATACGAACCCGATCCGACCCTGAAGGATGCCGAGAACATTCCGCTGAAAGAGGACATCGTTAGCTACGTGCTGCGCGAGGTGAGCCCCTATGTGGACGACGCCTGGATCGACCGCGAGACGCTAGACGAGCAGGATGGCGGCATCGGCAAGGTGGGTTACGAAATCAACTTCAACCGCGTGTTCTTCCAGTATCAGCCGCCGAGGCCGCTGGCCGAGATCAATGCAGAGCTGGCTGAGGTCGAGAAGCGGATTTTGAGCTTGCTGCGGGAGGTGACGGAGTGAACGAAGCCACAGTTCGAGTGAAGTTTATCTGCCGCCTCGGGTATGGCGAGTCATTGCCAAAGGAAGAAGAGTTCGCCGGTGACGTGCCCGTATATGGGTCGAATGGACAGTACGCAACCACAGCTGCGAGAAATACCGAAGTGCCAGCCATTGTGTTGGGGCGCAAAGGGTCATACGGGAAAGTAAATTGGGCTTCTATGGGCTGCTTCGCTTCAGATACGACTTTCTTCGTCGACGAGCGTCTTACTACCACGAATCTTCGATGGCTATATTGGGGGCTTCAGACTCTGGGTTTGGATGAAGGCTCTCAAGAAGCAGCGGTCCCCGGGCTTAATCGGGAATCTGTATATGAGGAACGAATATTACTTCCTTCATCGGCCAATCAAGCGTTCATCGCCAAATACCTAGATCGCGAAACCGCCCGAATCGACGATTTGATTGCCGAGAAGGAGCGCATGCTATCGCTACTGAATGAAAAGCACGCCGCCCTTGTCAGTCATTCCGTCACCCGTGGCCTCAATCCTGATGCCCCGCTCAAACCAACTGGTCAGGAGTGGCTGGGTGAGATTCCGACGCATTGGGAGCTGTGTCGCATCAAGTTCATTGTTGCTCGGCTGGATCAAGGTAGTTCTCCGGTCGCGGCAAATACCCAAGCGGGACCGGGCGAGCTAGGCGTATTGAAACTAAGTGCCGTTTCAAAAGGACGATTCAACCGGGACGAAAACAAGGCGCTCCGTGCGGCGGAAGAGGAAGATCAGTTCCTCGCGCTTCGCAAAGGGGATGTGCTCATAACTCGGGGAAATACGCCGGAGCTTGTGGCTGACGTTGCATGCGTCCAAAACGACGAGCCGAACTTGCTACTTCCTGACCTCATTTACAGGCTTCGGGTTCAGGAAGAAAAGATTCTTCCCGAGTACCTGACGTCTTTCCTAATTACAGGCAAAGCACGTGTTCAGATTCGTCGTGATGCACGTGGTTCAAGTGGGTCGATGGTGAAGGTCTCACAAGGCCACGTGTTGGATTGGTTAACGCCGCTGCCCCCCGTTTCTGAGCAGACTGAGATAGTGAATAGTCTCCAGCGCGCAGAAGAAAGATTTCAGGCAATGGCAAGAGAAGTCTCTTCTTCTTTGTCTTTACTTCTTGAGTACCGTGCCGCGATGATCTCCGCCGCCGTCACGGGCGAGATCCCACTGGAGGAGATGAAAAGTTGAAGCTGAAAAATTTAAGGCTGACAAACTTTCGTGGTTTTGAACGTCTGGATATCGATTTTGACGAGCACATGACCCTGATTGCAGGGGTTAATGGAGTCGGTAAGTCAACGATCCTGCAGGCAATCGCTATCGCGTATTCCCATGCCCTACCGGAGTTTACGGTTTCCAGAGAGAAACCTCTACCAATACGTAACTCCGACATTCAACAAGGCAAGTCATCCTGCATTATAGAAATGGGAAGTGATGGCTTGGAAGCTGCGTCGCTGATCGTGTTTCTTTCCAAGGAGGATCTTGATCGGAATGAAAAGCTGTCTCTTGAACGCAAACAGTCCTTGATGAAGAAGGAGCTTTCTAGCCTAGAAAAGGGTTTGCCAAATTACAAGAACTTGAAGAATGAAATTTCCTGGATAGATAAGCGATTAGAGGGCGATTTTGAGAAGCGCTTGAACTGGTTATTTACCGACACCCATGAGTCAGAAGCACGACTAAAGCGGTACTTCAAAAGCAGTCCTGTGCAGCCGTTGGTTATTTACTATTCGACACACCGTTTGCTGTCGAGGCTGCCTCCAAAATTACAGGGTGAATTACCTTTTAAGCAGTCTGCCGCTTTCTCAAAATCTCTGACGCAGCTTGAAATATCTCTCACCGAGTTTGCAAAGTGGCACCGCGCAATGAACTCGTCTCGGATTATCAGAAAAGACAGTCAACATGCTTCGCGTATCCTAAGTCATCTCCAAGAAGCAATCACGGGCCTCATGCCCCAGATCAAGGAGTTTTGGTTTCATGAGGGCAGCTCGCCTCGCTACTCCGTCATTAAAAGCGCAGCGCTTGATGAACAGTTTAATGGCGATAGGGTTGAAAAGGAGCTTTTTTTGGAGCAACTATCCGACGGAGAGCGAGGTTTGATTGCATTGGTTTTCGATCTCACCCGTCGTCTAGCTGTTGCCAACCCGAATAGCCAAAATCCCATCGCGGAAGGCGAGGCGTTGGTATTGATTGATGAGGTTGAACTGCACTTACATCCCAAATGGCAAAGAGAGGTGCTTTCACGGTTGCGCGATACTTTCAAGAGTTGCCAGTTTGTGGTTACTACTCATTCGCCGCAGGTTATTGGTGAAGTTGAGGCGCGGTGTGTGCGCTTTCTGGAGTACGTTGATGGCAATGTGAGCGTTACCATTCCAACTGAAGCGTATGGTATTGATTCTAATCGCATCTTGCAGGAGTTCATGGGCGCTCCTGTTCGCAACCGGCTTATAGACATTGAACTTAGAACCCTCTTCGAACTGATTGACCAAGAGCGCTTCGACGAGGCCAGTGCCGCAATCGTGGCACTTGAACGCAAGCTGGGCGAGGACGAACCCGAACTGACGAGGGCCAGTTCGCTGATCCACTTTCTGAAGGGTAGCGAGTAAATGCGGACCATCCAGAAAGGGCCGGAACCAGCCAGCCTGACCCAACATCGGAAGCAAACGCACGCCGACTACGACAATTATGCCGACAAGGCCGCCTTGCGGCAGGCCTTGGTGGCTGAGCAGCGTGGCTTGTGCTGTTACTGCCAGGCGCGTATCCGCGCCACGCCCGAGGGTATGAAAATCGAGCACTGGCAATGTCAAGCGCGTCACCAAGCAAGGCAGATCGATTTCAGCAACTTACACGGTGCCTGTCTTGGTGGTCATGGTCAGCCTGAGCGAAACCATCACTGCGACACACGCAAGCGCAATGATGATTTGTGCTTCAGTGTGTGTGATCCCACGCATCCTATCGAGCGGAAGATCATTTTTTTGGGCGATGGCCGCATTCAGTCTGATGATGAAGCCATCAACACAGACTTGAACAAAGTTCTCAACCTCAATAGCTCTCGCCTTGTACGCAACCGCAAGGCCGTTCTCGACGCGTTCAAACTGCGGCTTGGCAAGGGGACTCTGAACGTAGCGCAAGAGCTGAAGAGGTGGGATGGCACACAGGCCGGCGAGCTGCCTGAATTTGCTCAGGTCATGGTGTTCTGGTTGAAGAAACGAATTGCAAGGAACGCTGCATGAAATCCACTTCCGAAGCCGTCTTTGAAACCGCCATCGAAGCCGTTCTGCTGGCCAATGGCTACGCTTGTGTTGACCGCAAGGCCTTCGACCGCGAGCGGGCAATCTTCCCCGATGAGGCGTTGGCCTTCATCCGTGCCACCCAAGGCAAGGTGTGGAAAAAACTGGAGGCTTTGCACGGTGAGCGGACTGGGGCTCGGGTGCTGGAATCGCTGGTCAAGTGGCTGGATAGCCATGGTGCGCTTGCGACCCTACGCCACGGTTTCAAATGCTTTGGTAAGACGTTGCGCGTTGCCTTCTTCCGCCCGGCGCATGGCTTGAATCCCGAGCTTGAAGCACGCTACCAGGACAACCGGCTGGGGCTGACCCGGCAGTTGCACTTCAGCCCGAAGAATGAAAAGTCGCTGGACGTGGTGCTGTCGGTCAACGGCATTCCGCTGGTGACACTGGAGCTGAAGAACCCCTTGAGCGGGCAGACGGCCGCCAACGCCATTCATCAGTACCGTCATGATCGTGACCCGCGAGAGCCGATCTTCGTTTTCAGCAAACGCACCCTGGTGCACTTTGCGGTGGACACCGAAGAGGCGCACATGGCCACCCGGCTGGCGGGGACTTCCACTTACTTCTTGCCTTTCAACCGAGGTTTTGAGCGCGGCGCTGGCAATCCGCCCGATCCAGATGGCCGCAATTACAAGACCGCCTACCTATGGGAAGAGGTGCTGCAGCGTGACAGCCTGCTTGATTTGCTCGCCCGTTTTTTGCATCTGAGCGTGGAAGAAAAGACCACGGACGAAGGCAAGAAGGTGCGCAAGGAAAGCCTGGTCTTCCCACGCTACCACCAGTTGCAGGCGGTGCGCGCCATGGTGGGGGCGGCTGCCCGCGAGGGTGTCGGGCATAACTATCTGGTCGAGCATTCTGCAGGCAGCGGCAAGAGCAATACCATTGCCTGGCTGGCACATCGCCTCTCTAGTCTGCACAACCAAAAGGATGAGCGGCTGTTCGACAGCGTGGTAGTTATCACCGACCGGGTGGTGCTGGATCGCCAGTTGCAGAACACCATCTACCAGTTCGATCACCGGCAAGGTGTGGTGCAGAAAATCGATGAAGATTCGCGCCAGCTGGCCGAGGCGCTTGAAGCTGGCGTACCCATCATCATCACGACCCTGCAGAAGTTTCCGTTCGTCTCTGCGCAACTGGCCAGATTGAATGAGGAGCGAGGCGAGGCGAAGCGGAGCCATCTGCCCACACGCAAGTACGCAGTCATTATTGACGAGGCGCACAGCTCGCAATCGGGCGAAACGGCCACTGAGCTCAAAGGCGTGTTGGGTGGCGCGCAACTGCGCGACAAGGCGCTGGAAATGGCTATGGAGGAGGGTGAGGCGGATCTCGAACGCCTGTTCCGTTCGATGGCCAAACGTGGCCAGCAGCCCAACATGAGCTTTTTCGCCTTCACTGCTACGCCCAAGCACAAGACCTTGGCGATCTTTGGCCGCAGCGGTGAACCCTTCCACAGCTACACGATGCGGCAGGCGATTGAGGAGGGCTTTATCGAGGACGTGCTGAAGAGCTACGTCACCTACAAGACCTATTACAAGCTGATCAAGAAGGCAGAAGAAGATCCCAGCGTTGAGCGCAAGAAAGCGGCCAAGGCACTCGCCCGTTTCATGCGCCTACACCCGCACAACATCGGCCAGAAAACCGAAGTGATGGTGGAGCACTTTCAGCACTTCACTCGCCACAAGATCGGAGGCCATGCTAAGGCCATGGTTGTGACGGGCTCACGGCTGGAAGCCGTGCGCTACAAACAGGAGTTCGACCGCTACATCCAAGAGAAGGGCTACTCCATCAAGAGCCTGGTGGCATTTTCGGGCAGTGTGGAAGACGACAAGATCCCGGAAAAGCAGTACACCGAAGTCGAAATGAACGATGGGCTGAAGGAAAAGGATCTGCCCGAGACCTTTACCAAGCCTGATTTCCGTGTGCTGCTGGTCGCCGAGAAGTATCAGACCGGCTTCGATCAGCCGCTGTTGCACACCATGTACGTGGACAAGCGCCTAGCGGGCATTCAGGCGGTGCAGACGTTTTCGCGGCTGAACCGTACTCATCCGCTCAAGGATGATACCTTCGTCCTCGATTTCGTGAATGATTCTCGCGAAATCCAAGAGGCCTTCCGCCAGTACTACGAAGGCTCGGTGATGGGGGAAGAGGTTGATCCCGACAAGCTGTACGAGGTGAAGGCTGAGCTCGATGCCTCCGGTATTTACCTGCAAGCCGAAGTGGCCGATTTCACCAGCGTCTTTTTTGCACCGAAGCGTCGCCAAAGCTCAGGTGACCATAAAACCATGAACGCGATCCTTGACCAGGCAGTTGCACGTTTTGCCCAGCTGCAGGGTTCCGAGGAAGAGGAGGCAGAACTCTGGCGCGGAAAGCTGCAAGCCTTCCGCAATCTATACAGCTTCCTGAGTCAAGTGATTCCGTACCAAGACAGCGATTTGGAAAAGCTCTTCACCTACCTGCGACACCTTGCTCTGAAGTTGCCCAAGCGCAAGAGCGGGCCGGGCTATCAGTTCGATGAAGAGGTCGAGCTCGATTACTACAGGCTGCAAAAGATAAGTGAAGGCTCGATCAGCCTCAACGAGGGCTATGCCAAACCACTTGATGGCCCACACGAGGTTGGGTCAGGCATGGTTCGCGAAGAACATGTAGCCCTTTCGCGGCTCATTGACACCATCAACGAGCGCTTTGGTGGCGAGCTGAACGAAGCAGATCAACTCTTCTTTGACCAGATCGCGGAGGCGGCAAGCCTAAACGAATCCCTGCAAAAGGCCGCTGAAGTCAATTCGCTCGACAAGTTTCAGCTAGTGTTTCGGCAGGTGCTGGAGTCCTTGTTTATCGAGCGGATGGAGCTGAACGAAGAGCTGTTTATCGACTATATGGGTAAGCCTGAGTTGCAGGAGCTGATCTCAAAATGGCTCGGTAGCCAAGTCTACGCGCGGCTATCAGTCGCATCTAAGCTTGGAGACTAGTCGGCTTTGTTCGCCTGATCGAGGATTAGCAATTGGGGCACCCCTACTCTCTGTAATAGGCCGATTCCGTGTTAACTGGCTTGTTAACCTCCGTTCGGTAACCCGGCGATTCGTGCTAACTCGTTTGCTTAGCTCCGACGCGCTAACTAGGCCACCACCGACGCACTCTTCGTGGTCGTGCCAGGCTCCTTTGTTCAGATCCACCGAGAGCGAGCCGTGAGTGCCGAAACGCAGCTCGTTGCTCTTACTCATTGCTGCATTCGGCTCGCCAAGAAGGTGAAGCGCTACCGGTCCCATCAAGGAATCGAGGCCGAACGAATCCCCCGTCGCTTGTGCGACGTTTCGATTATTCATTTCTAAGGCCTCGGTTAGGCTGGCGTAGCGACGCTGATCAACGGGCGCCCTGCGTCTGTCTGGAACTGCTCGGTCATTGTGTCCAGCGTCTCGATGGCTCCAATCGGTGAGCCTTGAGCTGCTGCCGCAGAGGATTTCGACGTAGCTGCTTCGGTACGGCTAGCGCCGGTGCGAGGCAACGGGCTGCGTTCTTCTTTGGGAGGCGTGGTCTTTTTCATGCAGCATCCCTGCTGGCGATTTTGGTCTGGCGCCAAGCCTCAACCTCTGCAAACACATAGAACGCTGCCGCCTGGCGGGCATCGCCATCCTTGATTGGTTTAGGGAAGGTCGGATCTTTCCTGCGTAGTTTGTCCAGGCCGGAGCGGGGCAAGTCGAGCCAGTTGCAGAGTGCGGTCTGGCGGACGAGGGCTCTAGCTGGAGAGGGATTGTGTGGCGTCATGTTCATGCCTCTGTATGGTTGAGGCTTCCCATTTTTCACATGGCGCAGAGCCGATCATCCTATTTAACTCGACCTATTTCATATTGGGTGCGTGTGTGATAAGGGCTGCAGCATTGGTAGACGTGCCCGTCTTTTTCTATAAAAGAGTCGGGCACAGGTTTGCGCAATAGTCGGTCAAGCAGATAGGTTGCTGCAGGGCAGCGAAGTAGGAAGCGCCGTCTGGCGCACGAAGGCCATGATCTGAAATCGGCATTCATCACCGGTAAGGTGATCGGGCGTGCTGCCGGACGCGGGTCGTCCTTATGGGGAACCATTGCGGGATCGGTGTGATATTGAATGTCCGGGCCCCCTGGAGTGTGGCCTTCGACTGCGCCTTCACGGTCAGTTCTTGGCCTGTAGATAACCCGTTGAGGCGTCAAACAGTCAGCGCTACTTTTGAATATCGTCTACGAGCACCCGAACCATTACGTTGAGGTGGTATGAGGCTGCGAGCCTGCGATGGTTACCCAACATCACTCCGGTGTGATTGAGATAGCGGGCGCATTCCATGATTTTCGTCGCTTGCTCTTTGGCGTCAATTACCGCTATCCCAGGGGTCGTGCTGAATAGTTGTCGGTCAAGGCCGTAGCGATTATCTGGATTGCCTGCGTAAGCGGTGGCTGCAATTTCGTTTTTTTGCATGGGTGGGCTCTTCTGGGCGTCTGCGCTGGTGCTGAGATTGCTGGGGCCGCTTTGCGGCCCTTTCGCGACGCAAGGCCGCTCCTACAAAAAGAGCGGCTGCGGGAGCTATTTCAGGGCGTGTTGGTCATACCCAGTTCGGCGTCGTCGAGCAGGGCCTTGGCCAGGGCGCAGAGGTAGTGCGAGGCCCAGAGTAGCTGGGGTTTGTCTTCCATGAGGCCGTCGATGGACAGGTCGCGAACGTAGCCCATCAGTTCCGAAGCTTGTTCGCGGGCGCTCTGGCAAGGGATGCCGGCTTCGATGCGGAACAGCGGGTGGGTCTGGTTTTCACCTTGGAAGAAGGTGGTTTTGCCGACGGTGAATCCGGTTTCGTCGGTAGCCATTGTTGGATCTCCCTGAAGTCGTAGATGCCTGGCCCGTCAGGCCAGGCGGATCATGATGCGGATCAGTGCAATGTCTGCGGATCGGCGGGCTTCTGGATCTGGGCCAGCGCCGTTTCGAGCAATTTGCGCAAGCTGTCTAGCTCGTGCATTGACGTCATGATCAGCAACGACACCGGTGACTTGGGCTGCATCAGCATTGCCTGCTGGGCGACGGCTTCTGCGCAGAGCGCGTAGTCGGCGGCCATCATCAGCGTGTCTTCCAGGGAGTGGAGGAGGTGGGGTGGATCGGGGACTATCTTCAGCATTGTGCAGGCCTGTTCAGTTGGGGCCACAACCATCTGCTGTCAAACAGAAAGGCGGCAGCTGTGCATGGGTTGACAGACCGGCGAACAGACCAAAACCGGCGCACACGAGGTGCCCCATGACAGCTGCCATAAAGGCAAAGCCATGTGGTTAGTTCGGGGCGGCCTGTCAAAGCCGATCGTTGCTTGGCAACGACAAACCGACATTAGTACCTAGCCCGGAACACCACAATGGCTGGGAGTATCTTTGGGAAATGCCCTACAAGAAAGGGGTTAAATCTGATTTTTCGCTGCATTTCGAAACAATTTGTAATGTCTAAGCAGGTGGGTCAGATTATCCCAGACACAAAAAAAGACGCCCTAAGGCGTCTGCTTTCTTGGATTTGGTGGAGCCGGGGGGATTTGAACCCCCGTCCGCCAGTACTCCGCTGTCGGTACTACATGCTTAGCCGTGTCTACTGATTTAATCCGCAGCCGCCCGACGGGCAGGGTGCTTTGGATGAGTTGGGTAAGTTTTAGTCGCTTTGCCCCCAACGTGCTACACGACGATCCTGTTCTGTATGACAATCATTTCGGGTTTACAGGCATCCCCTGATGATTGCTGGAGCCGAAGCTACCAGGAGAGCGGGCTCAGCTGCTTACGCAGCGAGAGCGTAGCCCTCGTAGTTTTCGTCATTGGCAACTATAGAAAGTTGCAACAGTGGATTTACGAGTTCTGTTACCAACTCGGCATGCACCTAGAGTTTCGCTACCGGCGTCGAATCCTGATCGGCCCCACACTAGCTCTTGGCTAACGCACCTTACGGCACGTGAGGCGGAGTATACGCCATTGTGCGGGCGACGTCGACAGCCGGTCCTGTCGCCCGCGCTGCGAGGGCTCAAGCACCGCTGCCGGCCGCGCCGCCGCCTTTCTCGGTCTTTTCCAGGCGCTCCAGCACCTTGCTGGTGATGGCGATGCAGTCTTTGGTGTTGCCGGATGCCTGGGCGGCCTTGGCTTTGTCGACCTGCTCGGTCAGGGCCTTGTCCAGGCCTTCGGAGGTGGCGCCGGCGGTGGCCATGCTGTCGTCGATCTTCTGCAGGTTGGTGGTGCACAGGTCATCGGCGGCGAAGGCCGGGGATGCCAGGAGGGTAGCGGCCGCGAAGAGGGCCGAGAGCGCGGTACCTTTCATGGGTGTCTCCTTTTATGGCCGTTTGGAGGTGGGCCTGTAAGGGTGGACTGCCGGGGGTTGGCGTGGGTTCAATCGGGGTGATGGTGTGTGGGAGCGGGCGTGCCCGCGAAGCAGGCGCTGCGGTGGATGGCACGGGCTTCGCCCGTGTTCGCGGGCGCGCCCGCTCCCACAGGGATTGCGCCGGTTTCTGGATATTGAGTTTCAGGGGCCGCAGCGCGGCCCCGGGGCAGGTCAGAGGCTGCGTGGGCGGGTGACGCGGTCTACCAGGTAGACCAGGCCGTGATAGTCGATGCCGCTGTGGCTGGACAGGCCGATTTCGCAAGTGCGGCTGGTGGAGATGCCTTCGCTGCAATACTGCACCGCATCTTTCAGGCTGCGCAGCGAGTGGGCGTTGAGCTCGGGGGTGGTGAAGCCCTTGTCGCCGGCGAAGCCGCAGCAGTGAATGCCTTCCGGGATTACCACCTGCTTGCTGCAACGGCGTGCCAGGTCGATCAGTGCCTGGCTTTCGCCCAGGTGCTGGGTGCTGCAGGTCACGTGCACGGCCACCGGTTCGTCCTGGGGGGTGAACTCCAGTTTGTCGAGCAGGTGGGTGCGGATGAAGCGCACCGGGTCGTACAGGTCCAGCCGGGTTTCGCCCAGGTCCTGCACCAGGCGCAGGGTGCAGGGGCTGGTGTCGCAGTAGATCGGGTCGAGGCCGCCGCGGCTGGCGTGGAGCAGGGCGTTGATCAGTTCCTGGCGCTTGTGTTCGGCTTGCTCGGGGTAGCCCTTGGAGGCGAACGGCTGGCCGCAGCAGAGGCTGTCGGCGTTGTCCGGAAACACCACCTGGTAACCGGCCTTTTCCAGCAGGGCGCGGGTCTTGTCGAGCAGCGAACTTTGCTCGCGGTCGGCGTAAGCCGGGCCCATTACGCGCGATACGCAGGCGGCGAGGTAGACCACGCGGGGGCGGGCGTCGTTGCTTGCCGGGCCGAAGTCCATGGTGCGCAGCGGCTGTGGCATGGCCGGGGTCCACTGCGGCAGGCGGCCTTTGCTGGCCTTGCTCAGTGCTGCACTGAGGCGCCCGAGGCGTGGGGCGCCGAGCAGTTTGCGGGCGGTGTTGGCGGCGGTCAGGGTGAAGCGGGCGCCGCCCAGGGCGGTGTGGAAATGCTCGGCCAGCCAGTCGGCGGCCTTGGCATGGTCGGCGGCCTGGCTGCGCAGCTTCTTTACCAGTTCGCCGGTGTTGATGCCGACCGGGCAGCGCTGGGCGCACAGGCCGGTGGCGGCGCAGGTGTCGATGCCTTGGTATTGGTAGGTCTGCAGCAGTTCGCGGGTGTCGACGCCGGCGCGCTTTTTCGCCTGGATGTCGCGCCACATGACGATGCGCTGGCGCGGGCTGAGGGTCAGTCCCTTGGACGGGCAGACCGGTTCGCAGAAGCCGCACTCGATGCACTTGTCGACGATATCGTCGGCGGCGGGCAGCGGCTTGAGGTTCTTCAGGTGGATATCCGGGTCTTCACTCAGCACCACGTCGGGGTTGAGGATGCCGTTGGGGTCGAGCAGGCGTTTGAGCTTCCACATCAGCTGGTAGGCGTCATGGCCCCACTCCAGCTCCACGAACGGCGCCATGTTGCGGCCGGTGCCGTGCTCGGCCTTGAGCGAGCCGCCGAACTCGACGGCCACCAGCTGCGCGACGTCGTCCATGAACGCCTGGTAGCGTGCGACTTCTTCGGCGCTGTTGAAGCCCTGGGTGAAGACGAAGTGCAGGTTACCTTCCAGCGCGTGGCCGAAGATGATCGCCTCGTCGTAGTGGTGCTTGTCGAACAGCTGGATCAGGCGGTTGACGCCTTCGGCCAGTTGCTCGATGGGGAAGGTGACGTCTTCGATGATCACCGTGGTGCCGGTCTGGCGCACGGCGCCGACGGCGGGGAAGGTGTCCTTGCGGATCTTCCACAGCTGGTTGTACACGGCCGGGTCTTCGCTGAACTCGACCTTCTGCTCCAGCGGGTAGTCGGCGATCGAGGCCATTACCAACTGCAGTTGCTCGTGCAGCAGGCTCTGGCTGGCGGCTCGGGACTCGATCAGCAGGGCGCAGGCGTTGTCCGACAGGCCTTTGACCCACAGCGGCATGCCTGGCATGTTCTGCACCGAACGCAGGCTGCGGCGGTCGAGCAGCTCGACGGCGGACACCGGCTGGCGCTTGAGCACGGTGACGGCGCGGCAGCAGCTTTCCACGCTGGGGAAAACCAGCAGCGCGCTGGCCTTGTGCGGGTGATCGGGCACGGTGTCGTAGGTGACGGCGCTGATGAAGCCCAGGGTGCCTTCGGAGCCGACCAGCAGGTGCTGCAGGATATCCAGCGGCTGGTCGTAGTCCACCAGCGCATTGAGTGACAGACCGGTGGTGTTCTTCAGCCGGTACTTGTGCCTGATGCGGTCGGCTAGGTCGGTGTTGGCGCGGGTTTCGCGGCCCAGCCGGGCCAGCGCTTCGAGCAGGTCGGCGTGGCTGTTTTCAAAGGCTGCGACACTGGCTGGGTCTTCGCTGTCCAGGCGGGTGCCGTCGGCCAGCACCAGGCGCAGGCCGGCGAGGGTGTGGTAGGTGTTCTGCGCGGTGCCGCAGCACATGCCGCTGGCGTTGTTGGCGACGATACCGCCGATCTTGCAGGCGTTGATCGAGGCCGGGTCGGGGCCGATCTTGCGCCCGTACGGGGCCAGCCAGGCGTTGGCCTGGGCGCCGATGACGCCGGGTTGCAGGCGGATCTGCTCACCCTGGCCGCGGATTTCTTTACCCCCCCAGTTATCGCCGAGCACGATCAGCACCGAGTCGCTGATGGCCTGGCCGGACAGGCTGGTGCCAGCGGCGCGGAAGGTCACCGGTACGCGATCGCGCTGGGCCAGTTGAATCAGCCCGACCACTTCGTCCTCGGACTCGACGCGCACCACCAGCTTGGGGATCAGCCGGTAGAAGCTGGCGTCGGTGCCGAAGGCCAGGGTGGAGGTCGGGTCGTCGAAACGGCGTTCGGCGGGGATCAGGCGCTCGGCATCACGCAGGAACGCAGCGGGCAGGCTCATGCAATCTCCTCGCGGGGCCGCAGCGTCTGGCGCGCAGCGTGCCCCGGTCATTCAGGCGGTACTGTAGAGGGGCGCTCAGGCGCCCAGTTCGCGGACCAGCGAGTCGCGGGTGATCTCGCTGATCGACTTGGCGCCGGTCAGCACCATGGCCACGCGCATTTCCTTCTCGAACAGTTCGAGCAGGTTTTTCACCCCGGCCTGGCCATGCACCGCCAGGGCCCAGAGGAAGGCGCGGCCGATTAGCACGGTGTCGGCACCGAGGGCAATCATGCGCACCACGTCGAGGCCGCTGCGGATGCCGGAGTCGGCAAGGATCTTCAGGTCGCCTTTGACCGCGTCGGCAATCGCCGGCAGGGCGCGGGCGCTGGAAAGCACGCCGTCGAGCTGGCGGCCGCCGTGGTTGGACACGACGATGCCGTCGGCGCCGAACTTGACCGCGTCACGGGCGTCGTCGGCGTCGAGGATGCCCTTGATGATCATCGGGCCGTCCCAGAATTCGCGAATCCACTCCAGGTCCTTCCACGAGATCGACGGGTCGAAGTTGTTGCCCAGCCAGCCGATGTAGTCGGCCAGGCCGGTGGGGTTGCCGCGGTACTTGGAGATGTTGCCCAGGTCGTGCGGGCGGCCCATCACGCCGACGTCCCACGCCCACTCGGGGTGCGTCATGGCCTGCAGCACACGGCGGATCGGGCCGTTCGCGCCGCTCATGCCAGAGTGGGCGTCGCGGTAACGGGCTCCAGGCACCGGCATGTCGACGGTGAACACCAGGGTTTTCACGCCGGCGGCCTTGGCCCGTTCCAGGGCGTTGCGCATGAAGCCGCGGTCCTTGAGCACGTACAGCTGGAACCACATCGGCCGGTCGATGGCGGGCGCCACTTCTTCGATCGGGCACACCGACACCGTCGACATGGTGAACGGAATGCCGTGGGCCGCCGCCGCACGGGCCGCCTGCACTTCGCCACGGCGGGCGTACATGCCGGTGAGGCCGACCGGGGCCAGGGCCACGGGCATGCTCAGGGTCTCGTCGAACAGCTTGGTTTCCAGGCTGAGCTCGGACATGTTCCTCAGCACGCGCTGGCGCAGGGCGATGCTGGCCAGATCCGAGACGTTGTGGCGCAGGGTGTGCTCGGCGTAGGCACCGCCGTCGGCGTAGTGGAACAGGAAGGGAGGCAGCTTGCGTTGGGCCGCGGCGCGATAGTCGGTGGAGGCGGAAATGATCATGGATTCTCGCAGCGTGGGTTGAAGGAGATGCCGGGCGCGTCTTGGCGCCCGGCCTCTTTCACTTTAGTGATGAACCAGCATGCCGGTCAGCCAATAGGCCTGGATCAGGGTGATCAGGCCGACGATGGTGGCGAAGAACAGGCTGTGCTTGACGGTGAAGCGGAACAGGTCGGATTCCTTGCCGACCAGGCCGGTGGCGGCGCAAGCCACGGCGATCGACTGCGGCGAGATCATCTTGCCGGTCACGCCGCCGCTGGTGTTGGCCGCTACCAGCAGGGTGTCGTTGACCCCGATCTGGTGCGCGGTGGTGGCCTGCAGCGAGCTGAACAGGGCGTTGGACGAGGTGTCGGAACCGGTCAGGAACACGCCCAGCCAGCCGAGGAACGGCGAGAAGAACGGGAACGCGGCGCCCGTGCCGGCCAGCACCAGGGCCATGGTCGAGGACATGCCCGAGTAGTTGGTGACAAAGGCGAAGGCCAGCACCATGCCGATCGACAGGATCGGCCAGCGCAGTTCCCAGAAGGTCTCTTTGAAAGTGGTCAGACCAGTTTTGAAGTTGATCTTCAGCACGGCCATGGAGATCAGCGCCGAGAGGAAGATGGCAGTGCCGGTGGCGGAGATCGGGTCGAGCTTGAACACTGCTGGCATGGCAGTCGGTGCGGTGACGATGGGCGCGGTCTTGATCACCAGCTGGTCGAGGTGCGGGATGGCGAAGTTGAACACGAAGTTGTACATCGCGCCGCCCGGGGCGAAGGCCGCCTTGAACGGCTTCAGGGTCCAGATGGTGACCAGCACGGTGAGGATCAGGAACGGCGACCAGGCCTTGAAGATCTCGCCGAAGCTGTACGGGGTCGGCTGGCTGCCGCTCGGCTGCACCACGGCGGCGCCGACGCTGCCCTTGGCTTCGGTGAACGAGCGCTTGGGCTGCCAGACTTTCAGGAACAGCGTCAGGCAGATCAGGCTGGCCAGGGCCGAGGTGATGTCCGGCAGCTCAGGGCCGATGAAGTTCGAGGTGAAGTACTGGGTCACGGCGAAGCTCAGGCCGGCGACCAGGGCAGCAGGCCAGGTTTCCTTCACGCCGCGCAGGCCGTCCATCATGAATACCAGCCAGAACGGTACGAACAGCGACAGCAGCGGCAGCTGGCGGCCGGTCATGGCGCCGATGTGGAAGGCGTCGATGCCGGTGACCTGGCCAGCCACGATGATCGGGATGCCCAGGGCGCCAAAGGCCACCGGTGCGGTGTTGGCGATCAGGCACAGGCCAGCGGCGTACAGCGGGTTGAAGCCCAGGCCTACCAGCAGCGCGGCAGTGATGGCCACCGGGGCGCCGAAGCCGGCCGCACCTTCGAGGAAGGCGCCGAAGCAGAAGCCGATCAGCAGTACCTGCAGGCGCTGGTCGTCGGTGATCGACAGTACTGAGCTGCGGATCACTTCGAACTGGCCGCTCTTGACCGTGAGTTTGTACAGGAACACCGCGGCAACGATGATCCAGGCAATCGGCCAGAGGCCGTAGAGGAAGCCATAACCTGCGGCAGCCAGGGCCATGTCGACAGGCATCTGGAAGGCAAAGATCGCCACCAGGATCGACAGGGCAAGGGTGATGCTGCCAGCCACGTGCCCTTTGAGGCGGAACACGGCCAGGGCCAGGAAGAAGAACACGATAGGGATGACCGCCGCCAGTGCGGACAGGCCGAGACTACCAAGCGGGGTATAGAGTTGTTGCCAGGTTTGCATATGGGGTGGCCCCTAATTGTTGTTGGTCAGGCGCTGGCATTGGATAATTGGTAAGACCAATTTACAATGGCTGGTCGCTAGGTTAAAAGCGCTGTCGTGGGTGTGTCAATTTGTCCCGTGCAAAACTTTGGTCGCGGGACGATGAACGGACAGCTGCTTGCTCGCGAAAACCGTCGCCTGATACGTGCTGGCGCGGCGCGGATCGGCGAGAATAGGCGCCCCCTGAAATTGGCCGGGGGTTTGTGGAGAGCATGTGATGGTTTTTGATCAGGTCCGCCAACGGCGCCTGTCCGACGACATCGTCGATCGGTTGGAAGGGATGATTCTGGAAGGCACGCTGACCTCCGGGCAGCGGCTGCCGGCCGAGCGCGTCCTGGCCGAGCAGTTCGGTGTGTCGCGCCCGTCACTGCGTGAGGCGATCCAGAAGCTGGTGGCCAAGGGGCTGCTGGTGAGCCGTCAGGGTGGCGGCAACTACGTGGCCGAATCGCTCGGCTCGACCTTCAGCGACCCGCTGCTGCAACTGCTCGAGCACAGTGCCGAAGCGCAGCGCGACCTGCTCGAGTTTCGCCATACCCTGGAGGCGTCATGCGCCTATTACGCGGCCCAGCGTGCCACCGAGCCCGATCGCGCGCGGCTGAAGGCGGCGTTCGATACCTTGCAGGATTGCTATGCGCGTGCGGACGAGGTGACGCGGGCGGAGGAGGGCGCGGCCGATGCTCGCTTCCACCTGGCGATTGCCGAGGCCAGCCATAACGCAGTGTTGCTGCATACCATTCGTGGCCTGTTCGACCTGCTCAAGCGCAACGTGGTGACCAACATCGGTGGCATGTATCAGCAGCGCACGGAAACACGCGACATGCTGATCAATCAGCACCGCGAGTTGTATCAGGCGATTGTCGAGGGTAGGGCGGAGGATGCGCGGGAGGTTTCCAGCCGGCACATTCTGTATGTGCAGGAAGTGCTGGAAGAGGCACAGGACGAGGCCCAGCGGGTGGCGCGGGCGGAGCGGCGCAGCGGGCGCTGAGAGCGGTGCTGGTTTCTTCGCGGGTAAACCCGCGAAGAGGCCGGAACAGGCTAAAGGAGATTTACTCTTCCTTGCCCTTGTTCCGCACCGCACGCTGCAGTTCGCGGTTGGAGTCGCGTTCGCGCATGGTGTCGCGCTTGTCGAACTCCTTCTTGCCCTTGCCAAGTGCGATCTCGCACTTGATCAGGTGCTTGCTCCAGTACAGCGCCAGCGCCACACAGGTGTAGCCCTTTTGCGCCACGGCGGCTTCCACGCGCTCGAGCTCGCGCTTGTTCAGCAGCAGCTTGCGGGTGCGCATGGGGTCGGCGATGACGTGGGTGCTGGCGGCGGTCAGCGGGGTGATGTGGCTGCCGAACAGCCAGGCTTCGCCATCCTTGAGCAGCACGTAGCTGTCGGTCAGGTGCGCCTTGCCGGCCCGCAGGCTCTTTACTTCCCAGCCGGACAGGACCAGCCCGGCCTCGAACTTGTGTTCGATGAAGTAATCGTGTCGCGCCTTTTTGTTTTGCGCGATGGTCCCGGTCGGATGTTTCTTTTGTTTAGCCATAGGGGCGGCATTATAGGCAAGTCATCGCGCGGTCGGCTATGGGATTTCGGTGTGCTTGAGCCACTGCAATGAATACCGGACAATACAAGGCCTGTTCTATGCACAGAACCTGTTTTCGGCACGCTGCGAAGCGCCGCCACCCAGCCTTGGAAGTGACGCCTGGATGACTACCCATATTCAACGTTCCGCCCTGCTGCCGTACCCTGCCCAGGCGCTCTACGATCTGGTCAATGATGTGGCCAGCTACCCTGATTTCCTGCCCTGGTGCTCGGCTTCGACGGTGATCGAGGCCAGCGACACGCACATGCGGGCGAAGCTGGAAGTGGCCAAGGGCGGCATGAGCCAGCAGTTCGTCACCCGCAATGTATTGGTGCCGGGGCAGTCCATCGAGATGAATTTGGAGGAGGGGCCGTTCACCCAGCTGCATGGCTTGTGGGTGTTCAAGCCGCTCGGTGAAAAGGCCTGCAAGATCAGCCTGGACCTGACCTTCGACTACGCCGGTGCAATTGTGCGTGCCACCCTCGGGCCGCTGTTCAACCAGGCGGCCAATACCCTGGTGGATGCGTTCTGCCAGCGTGCCAAGCAGCTCAATGGTCAAGGTTGAGGTGGCCTACGCCACGGCCGAGCGCCAGTGGCTGTTGGTCTGTGATGTACCGGATGGGACGACTGTGCGTGATGCATTGCGCTTGTCCGGGATTGCCGCGCAGGTCGGCGGGCTGGATGTCGCGCAATGCCCGGTGGGCATTTTTGGCAAGGTGGTCGCGGATGCGCACGAGCGCGTGGTCGAGGAGGGGGATCGCCTGGAGATCTACCGGCCTCTGCTGATCGACCCGGTCGAGGCGCGCAGGCAGCGTGCTGCACAGGCCAAGGCCAAGCGCTAGCGCCTTTGGCAGGCAATAAAAAGCCCGGACCATGGTCCGGGCTTTTTCGTCTGGCCGGCAATTACTGCGGCGAGGTTTCCAGCGGTGCCGGCGTCGGCACTGGGGTGGTCTCGATGGTATCGATCTCGCGCTGGATGGATTCTTCCGTCGAGCCTGGCTTGGCTGGCTTCTCTTCCGGCTGCGGCTTGGCCTGCTCTGGCTGGGTGGCCGGGCTGACCGTGGTGGTGTTGCTGCCACCGAGGATTTCCTGGTCGCGGCTCACACCGGGCATGAAGTCGCCGGACAGGCTGACCAGTTGGTCGCTGTCGTTGAAGAAGATGCTCATGCGCTCCTGCTGACGTTTGCCGCCACCAGGTTGCAGGCTGTACAGGTAGTCCCAGCGATTGGTGTTGAAGGTGTCCTGCAGCAGCGGGTTGCCCATGATAAACCTTACTTGCCGACGGGTCATTCCGGGGCGTAATTGGTCTATCATGTCTTGCGTGACGACATTGCCCTGCTGGATGTCGATTTTGTAAACCCCGGGAAACGAGCAACCGGCGAGTGCGAGCAGTCCCGCGAGGGCGAGGCTGTTTAGCAAGAGCTTGGTGTTTTGCATCGGTGGGCGACTTCCACTATCTTGGCTGGACAACGTAAACCCCGATCATACCCGTATTAAGAGAAGCTGCGAAGCAGCATCGGCGAGAAAGCTGACCATGGTTGAAAATAGCGAATTGCGCAAAGCCGGTCTCAAGGTGACCCTGCCTCGAGTCAAGATCCTTCAGATGCTCGACTCCACCGAGCAACGTCACATGAGCGCCGAAGATGTCTACAAGGCGCTGATGGAGGCTGGCGAGGACGTCGGTCTGGCAACCGTCTATCGCGTACTGACCCAGTTCGAAGCGGCTGGCTTGGTGGTGCGCCACAACTTCGACGGTGGCCATGCGGTGTTCGAGCTGGCTGACGGTGGTCACCACGACCATATGGTCAACGTGGAGACCAGCGAGGTTATCGAGTTCATGGACGCTGAAATCGAGCGCCGCCAGAAAGAGATCGTGGCCGAGCATGGCTACGAGCTCGTGGACCACAATCTGGTCCTTTATGTGCGTAAGAAAAAGTAACGATTTAGCTCGTTATGAATGACAAAGGCGACCTTCGGGTCGCCTTTGTGCTTTCTGGGAAGTTCTACGGGCTATCGGCAATTGTTGTAGGAGCGGCCTTGTGTCGCGAAAGGGCTGCGCAGCGGCCCCAGGTTTTCAGCTTCGCCGCAGAAACTGCCGGGGCCGCTTTGCGGCCCTTTCGCGACACAAGGCCGCTCCTACAGGGATTTGTCAGGGCTGCGGGCTCAAGCCTTGCCGGAAACCACCATCTTGCGCGCATGGGCCAGGGATTCCTTGGTCAGGTCGATGCCGCCGAGCATGCGCGCCACTTCCTCGACCCGCTCGCGCTTGCCCAGGCTGGCTACTGCGGTGTGGGTGGTATCGCTGTTGCGCACCTTGTGCACGAACAGGTGATGGTGCCCTTGCGCCGCCACCTGGGGCAGGTGCGTCACGGTCAGGACCTGGCCGCGCTCGCCCAGGCGGCGCAGCAACTGGCCGACGATTTCGGCCGTAGGGCCGCCGATGCCGACGTCTACTTCGTCGAACACCAGGGTCGGTATGCGCGAGGTCTGCGCCGTGATCACCTGGATCGCCAGGCTGATGCGTGACAGCTCGCCTCCGGACGCCACCTTGGCCAGGCCCTTGAGCGGCTGCCCAGGGTTGGCGCTGACCAGCAGTTCGATCTGCTCCAGGCCGTGGGGCGACAGGTCGTTGCCTTCGTTGGGGGTGAGTTCGATGCAGAACCGGCCGCCCGGCATGCCCAGGCGCTGGATCTCCTGTTCCACGGCGACGGCCAGCTGTCTGGCCGCCTGCTGGCGCAGGGCGCTCAGCTCCAGCGCCTTCTCCTTGTAGTGCTGGGCAAAAGCGCCAAGCTCCTCGCCCAGGCGTTCGATCGACTCGTCACTGGCGTTCAGGCATTCGAGTTCGTCCATCAGCTGCTGTTGCAGGTGTGGCAGCTCGGTGGGGTGTACGCGGTGTTTGCGCGCCAAGGTGTAGATCGTGTCGAGGCGCTCCTCCAGGGCTTGCAGGCGCATGGGGTCGGCATCGAAATTGTCGAGGAAGCGATTGAGCTCGCCCATCGCTTCTTCTACCTGGATCTGTGCGCTGGCGATCATGTTCGCGGCCTCGCCCAGTGCACGCGGGGCGTTCGCCGCAGCGCCAAGGCGGTTGAGGCTGGAGGTGAGGGCGCTGAGCACGTTGCCCGAATCGCTTTCGCTGCACTGGTCGATGACCTGGCGGCAGATGCCGAACAGGGCTTCGGCATTGGTCAGGTTCTTGTGTTCCTGCTCCAGTTGCTCCAGTTCGTTTTCGCCCAGGCCGAGGTTGTCGAGTTCTTCAAGCTGGTAGCTCAGCAGCTGATGGCGGGCGCGTTGCTCGTCGCCGGAATTGCTCAGCCGTTCCAGCTCCAGGCGGGTCTGGTTCCAGCGCTTGGCGGCCAGCTGCACCTGGCGGGCCAGGTCGATGGCACCGGCGTATTCGTCCACCAGGCGGCGGTGGGTGTCGGTCTTCAGCAGCGACTGGTGTTCATGCTGGCTGTGAATGTCGATCAGCAGCTCGCCGAGCGCCTTGAGGTCGCCGAGCGGGCAGGGTGTGCCGTTGATGTAGCCACGGCTGCGGCCTTCGGCGGTGATGACCCGGCGCAGGATGCACAGGCCGTCGTTGTCCAGGTCGCGTTCGGCCAGCCAGGCATGGGCTTCGGGGATGTCCACCAGGTCGAACGTGGCCAGGATGTCCGCCTTGTCGGTGCCGGGGCGCACCACGCCACTGTCGGCGCGGTCGCCCAGGGCCAGGCCGAGGGCGTCGAGCATGATCGATTTGCCCGCACCGGTCTCGCCGGTGATGACCGACATGCCGCGGGCGATTTCGAGGTCGAGGTGCTCGACGATGGCGTAGTTGTGAATGGACAGGTGCACCAGCATGGGGCGGCTCCCGAAAGTCATGTCTGGTTATTTATACAGTAGTTTTTTCGACCCTGCCAATGCCCTCTGGCGGATTCTGTTGCGGCCTGCAAAACCCACTTGCCCCTTGAAGCTGGTTTTTCCGGCCCCATATAGCCGGCAGACACGGCGAGCTTTGCTCGTACAACAGAAATTGCGGAGGAGAGACCCCATGGCTGACGAACAGCTGAATGAAAAAGACCTTAACGCCGAAGAGGCTGGTGCAGTGGATAACGGCGCCCGCGTTCAGGAGCTCGAGGAGCAGCTGGCCGCCGCCAAGGATCAGTCCCTGCGTGTTGCTGCCGAAGCGCAGAACAGCATTCGCCGCGCCGAGCAGGAGGTCGACAAGGCCCGCAAGTTCGCCCTCGAGAAATTCGCTGGCGACCTGCTGCCGGTGATCGACAGCCTGGAGATGGCCCTGACCCACCTCAATCCTGAGGATGACCAGGTCAAGAACACCCGTGAAGGCGTCGAGCTGACCCTGAAGATGTTCCAGGACACCCTCAAGCGCTACAACCTCGAAGCCATCGAGCCGCACGGCCAGCCGTTCAACCCTGAGCACCACCAGGCCATGGCCATGCAGGAAAACGCCGACGTCGAGCCAAACAGCGTGCTGAACGTCTTCCAGAAAGGCTACCTGCTCAACGGTCGCCTGCTGCGCCCCGCCATGGTGGTGGTGAGCAAGGCTCCGGCTGCCCCGCAACCTTCTATCGATGAGAAGGCTTGAAATCTGTTGGGGCATCCCCATCTAGGTGTCAAGCGTTCAAGTATTACCGCAGTTGGCCAGAAGTAGCCGCTGCCACCAAATTCAAGTTTCGGGAGAGTTAACATGGGCAAAATCATCGGTATCGACCTGGGGACCACCAACTCGTGCGTCTCCATTCTGGAAAACGGTAACGTCAAAGTCATCGAAAACGCCGAAGGCGCGCGTACTACCCCTTCGATCGTGGCCTACGCCAACGACGGCGAAATCCTGGTTGGCCAGTCGGCCAAGCGCCAGGCCGTCACCAACCCGCACAACACCCTGTTCGCCGTGAAGCGCCTGATCGGTCGTCGCTTCGAAGAAGACGTCGTGCAGAAAGACATCAAGCTGGTGCCTTACAAGATCGTCAAGGGCAGCAACGGTGACGCCTGGGTACAAGCCAGCGGCAAGGACATGGCGCCACCACAGATCAGCGCCGAAGTGCTGAAGAAAATGAAGAAGACCGCCGAAGACTACCTCGGCGAGGCCGTGACCGAAGCGGTCATCACCGTTCCGGCCTACTTCAACGACAGCCAGCGCCAGGCTACCAAGGATGCCGGCCGCATTGCCGGTCTGGACGTCAAGCGCATCATCAACGAGCCGACCGCTGCTGCACTGGCGTACGGCATGGACAAGGCCAAGGGCGACCACACCGTCATCGTTTATGACCTGGGTGGTGGTACCTTCGACGTTTCGGTCATCGAAATCGCCGAAGTCGACGGTGAGCACCAGTTCGAAGTACTGGCCACCAACGGCGACACCTTCCTGGGTGGCGAAGACTTCGACATGCGCCTGATCGACTACCTCGTGGACGAGTTCAAGAAAGAGTCCGGCATGGACCTGAAGAACGATCCACTGGCCCTGCAGCGCCTGAAAGAAGCCGCTGAAAAGGCCAAGATCGAGCTGTCCTCGACTCAGTCGACCGACGTCAACCTGCCGTACATCACTGCAGACGCCACCGGTCCTAAGCACCTGAACGTGAAGATCTCCCGCGCCAAGCTGGAGTCGCTGGTCGAAGACCTGGTCAACCGTACCATCGAGCCTTGCCGCATTGCCCTGAAAGACGCCGGCATCGACGCCAGCAAGATCGACGACGTGATCCTGGTCGGTGGCCAGACCCGTATGCCGATGGTGCAGAAGGCCGTTGCTGATTTCTTCGGTAAAGAAGCACGCAAGGACGTCAACCCGGACGAAGCCGTGGCCATGGGTGCTGCCATCCAGGGCGCGGTACTGGCCGGTGACGTGAAAGACGTACTGCTGCTGGACGTCAGCCCGCTGACCCTGGGTATCGAAACCATGGGTGGCGTGATGACCGCGCTGATCGAGAAGAACACCACCATCCCGACCAAAAAGTCGCAGGTGTTCTCGACTGCCGACGACAACCAGGGCGCCGTGACCATTCACGTGCTGCAAGGTGAGCGTAAGCAGGCTGCGCAGAACAAGTCGCTGGGCAAGTTCGACCTGGCTGACATTCCGCCAGCGCCACGTGGCGTGCCGCAGATCGAAGTGACCTTCGACATCGACGCCAACGGCATCCTGCACGTCGGCGCCAAAGACAAGGCCACCGGCAAGGCTCAGTCGATCGTGATCAAGGCCAACTCCGGCCTGTCCGACGAAGAAATCGAGCGCATGGTGCGTGACGCCGAGGCCAATGCCGAGGAAGACCGCAAGTTCGAAGAGCTGGCCGCTGCCCGTAACCAGGGTGACGCACTGGTGCACTCGACTCGCAAGATGGTCGTTGACGCCGGTGACAAGGTCACTGCTGAAGAGAAAACTGCGATCGAAGCCGCCGTGGTTGCCCTGGAAGCCGCTGTCAAAGGCGACGACAAGGCTGCCATCGACGCCAAGGTCGAAGAGCTGTCCAAGGTATCGGCTCCGGTTGCCCAGAAGATGTACGCCGAGCAGCAGGCCGAACAGCCTCAGGGTGGCGCTCAGCAGCACGACGAGCCGGAAGCCAAGCACGATGACGTGGTTGACGCCGAGTTCGAAGAAGTGAAAGGCGACGACAAGAAGTAATCGTTGCATGCTGTCGACCCGTTCACCGGCTTATGCCGGTGAACTGGTAGGATGTCGCCGCGCGGGGGCTTGCTCCCGCGTTGGCGTATCTGGAATTCGAGATTTTTTACAGCATTTGTCTGGGCCATTCGTGGTGTGCAGGCAGGTGCTGATGGCGCGGCGCAGATGCCGGACGCCCCACAAGGTGCAAATGACCTATGTCCAAGCGTGATTATTATGAGGTCCTGGGTGTCGAGCGCGGCGCCAGCGAAGCTGACCTCAAGAAGGCCTACCGCCGCCTGGCGATGAAGTACCACCCGGACCGCAACCCGGGCGATAAAGAGTCGGAAGACAAGTTCAAGGAGGCCAACGAGGCCTACGAAGTACTGTCCGATGCGAGCAAGCGTGCGGCGTTCGACCAGTACGGCCATGCCGGCGTCGACCCAAGCATGGGTGGCGGCGGTGCCGGCTTCGGCGGCGCCAACTTCTCCGACATCTTCGGCGACGTCTTCAGCGACTTCTTCGGTGGCGGTCGTGGTGGTGGACGTGGCGGTGCCCAGCGTGGCAGCGACCTGCGCTACACCCTGGAGCTGAACCTGGAAGAAGCGGTGCGTGGCACCACGGTCAGCATCCGCGTGCCAACGCTGGTCAACTGCAAGCCATGCGACGGCTCCGGCGCCAAGAAGGGTTCGACCCCGTCGACCTGCCCAACCTGCGGTGGCATTGGTCAGGTGCGCATGCAACAGGGCTTCTTCTCGGTGCAGCAGACCTGCCCACGCTGCCACGGCCAGGGCAAGATCATCACTGACCCGTGCACCTCGTGCCATGGCGAAGGCCGTGTCGAGGAATACAAGACCCTGTCGGTCAAGGTGCCGGCGGGCGTCGATACCGGCGACCGTATCCGCCTGTCCGGCGAGGGCGAGGCGGGCACCCATGGTGGCCCGACCGGCGATCTGTATGTTGTGATCAACGTGCGCGAGCACGAGATCTTCCAGCGTGATGGCAAGCACCTGTATTGCGAAGTGCCGATCAGCTACACCGATGCCGCCCTGGGTGGCGAGCTGGAAGTGCCGACCCTCGATGGTCGCGTGAAGCTGAAGATTCCGGAAGGCACCCAGACCGGCAAGCAGTTCCGCTTGCGCGGCAAGGGCGTTGCCCCGGTGCGCGGTGGTGGTGCCGGTGACCTGCTGTGCCGCGTGGCGGTCGAGACCCCGGTCAACCTGACCCGTCGCCAGCGCGAACTGCTCGAAGAGCTGCGCAGCTCGCTGGAAGGCGACAACTCGCCCAAGGCCAGTGGCTGGTTCGATGGCGTGAAGCGCTTCTTCGGCGATCTCTGACAAGGAAAATGGCTATGCGACGTATTGCAGTGATGGGCGCGGCGGGGCGGATGGGCAAGACCCTCATCGAAGCCGTTCAGCAAACCCCGGGTGCGGGGCTGACTGCGGCGATCGATCGTCCGGACAGCTCGCTGGTCGGGGCCGATGCGGGTGAGCTGGCAGCGCTGGGTCGGATCGGTGTGCTGCTGTCCGATGACCTGGCCAAGGTTGCCGACGAATTCGACGTGCTGATCGACTTCACTCACCCTTCGGTGACGCTGAAGAACCTGGCGTTCTGCCGCAAGCACGGCAAGGCGATGATCATCGGTACCACCGGTTTCTCCGTCGAGGAGAAGCAGTTGCTGGCCGAGGCGGGCAAGGACATTCCGATCGTATTCGCTGCCAATTTCAGTGTGGGCGTCAACCTCAGCCTCAAGCTGCTGGACATGGCTGCGCGGGTATTGGGCGATGATGTCGACATCGAGATCATCGAAGCGCACCACCGTCACAAGGTCGATGCGCCGTCCGGTACCGCGCTGCGCATGGGTGAAGTGGTTGCCAATGCACTGGGGCGTGATCTACAGGAAGTGGCGGTCTATGGCCGTGAAGGCCAGACCGGCGCGCGTGATCGCAAGACCATCGGCTTCGCCACCGTGCGTGCCGGCGATGTGGTCGGTGACCACACCGTGCTGTTCGCCGCTGAAGGTGAGCGCCTGGAAATCACCCACAAGGCCTCCAGCCGCATGACCTTCGCCAAGGGCGCGGTGCGTGCGGCGCTGTGGCTGGACGGGCGCGAGCCGGGCCTGTACGACATGCAGGACGTGCTCGAGCTGCGATGAGCCGTTCGAGCGACGGTGGCTTCTTCGCGGGTAAACCCGCTCCCACAAGATACGCACTCGGCTCAGGCTCTGTGCGGTCCCTGTGGGAGCGGGTTTACCCGCGAAGCAGGCGCCGCCGATGTCAGTCTGTCGCAATCATGTGTTTTAGAGACACATATGCGGTAGACCGAAAACGCACTTTTCTGTAAGCTACAGCTTTAGTGTGTCCACTAAAAGCGCGCAGCGAATTGAATTCAGCACATAAAAGCGGGGTGACGTGTCCATACGTCACTCCGCTTTTTTGCAACCTGCGATCGCCCTTTCATGCTTGATTTACGGGAGGTCTTCTTGACAAAGCCAGCCATACTCGCCCTTGCCGACGGCAGTATTTTCCGCGGTGAAGCCATCGGTGCCGACGGTCAGACCGTTGGTGAGGTGGTATTCAACACCGCTATGACCGGCTACCAGGAAATCCTTACAGACCCTTCCTACGCGCAGCAAATCGTTACCCTGACCTACCCGCACATTGGCAACACCGGCACCACGCCGGAAGACGCCGAGTCGAACCGTGTCTGGTCCGCTGGCCTGGTCATCCGTGACCTGCCGCTGCTGGCCAGCAACTGGCGTAACACCCAGTCGCTGCCTGAGTACCTCAAGGCCAACAACGTCGTCGCCATCGCCGGCATCGACACCCGTCGCCTGACCCGTATCCTGCGCGAAAAAGGCGCTCAGAACGGCTGCATCCTGGCTGGTGACAACATCAGCGAAGAAGCTGCCATCGCTGCTGCCCGCGGCTTCCCTGGCCTGAAGGGCATGGACCTGGCCAAGGTCGTTTCCACCAAGGAACGCTACGAGTGGCGCTCCAGCGTGTGGGAACTGAAAACCGACAGCCACCCGACCATCGACGCTGCCGACCTGCCGTACCACGTGGTCGCCTTCGACTACGGCGTCAAGCTGAACATCCTGCGCATGCTGGTTGCCCGCGGCTGCCGCGTGACCGTGGTGCCTGCCCAGACCCCGGCCAGCGAAGTGCTGGCGCTGAATCCGGATGGCGTGTTCCTGTCCAACGGCCCTGGTGATCCGGAGCCATGCGACTACGCGATCCAGGCGATCAAGGAAATCCTCGAAACCGAGATTCCGGTATTCGGCATCTGCCTCGGCCACCAGCTGCTGGCCCTGGCCTCCGGTGCCAAGACCGTGAAGATGGGCCACGGTCACCACGGTGCCAACCACCCGGTCCAGGACCTGGATACCGGCGTGGTCATGATCACCAGCCAGAACCACGGTTTCGCCGTTGACGAAACCACCCTGCCGGGCAACGTCCGCGCCATCCACAAGTCGCTGTTCGACGGCACCCTGCAGGGTATCGAGCGCACCGACAAGAGCGCGTTCAGCTTCCAGGGCCACCCTGAAGCGAGCCCTGGCCCGACCGACGTCGCGCCACTGTTCGATCGTTTCACCGATGCCATGGCCAAGCGCCGCTGAGCATCCTGCATCAAGGCCCCGGGCCGGCTTGCGCCGCGCCCGGAAGCGCCTGACCCAGATTGTTCAAGACGGCTTGCCGACTGACCCGCGGATTTGAGTGACAACCATGCCAAAACGTACAGATATCAAAAGCATCCTGATTCTCGGCGCTGGCCCGATCGTGATCGGCCAGGCCTGCGAATTCGACTATTCCGGCGCCCAGGCCTGTAAAGCCCTGCGCGAGGAAGGTTTCCGCGTCATCCTGGTGAACTCCAACCCAGCCACCATCATGACCGACCCGGCCATGGCCGATGCCACCTACATCGAGCCGATCAAGTGGCAGTCGGTGGCCAAGATCATCGAAAAAGAGCGCCCGGACGCGGTACTGCCGACCATGGGTGGTCAGACTGCACTGAACTGCGCCCTGGACCTGGAGCGCCACGGCGTTCTGGAAAAGTTCGGCGTAGAGATGATTGGTGCCAACGCCGACACCATCGACAAGGCCGAAGACCGTTCGCGCTTCGACAAGGCCATGAAGGACATCGGCCTGGAGTGCCCACGCTCCGGTATCGCCCACAGCATGGAAGAGGCCAATGCGGTCCTCGAGAAGCTGGGCTTCCCGTGCATCATCCGCCCGTCGTTCACCATGGGCGGCACTGGCGGTGGTATCGCCTACAACCGTGAAGAATTCGAAGAAATCTGCACCCGTGGTCTGGACCTGTCGCCGACCAAGGAACTGCTGATCGACGAATCGCTGATCGGCTGGAAGGAATACGAGATGGAGGTGGTCCGCGACAAGAAGGACAACTGCATCATCGTCTGCTCCATCGAGAACTTCGACCCGATGGGCGTGCACACCGGTGACTCGATCACCGTGGCTCCGGCACAGACCCTGACCGACAAGGAATACCAGATCATGCGCAACGCCTCGCTGGCGGTGCTGCGTGAAATCGGCGTCGAAACCGGCGGTTCCAACGTGCAGTTCGGCATCTGCCCGAACACCGGCCGCATGGTCGTGATCGAGATGAACCCGCGCGTTTCGCGCTCTTCGGCCCTGGCCTCCAAGGCCACCGGCTTCCCGATCGCCAAGATCGCCGCCAAGCTGGCCATCGGTTACACCCTCGACGAACTGCAGAACGACATCACCGGCGGCCGTACCCCGGCGTCCTTCGAGCCGTCGATCGACTACGTCGTGACCAAGCTGCCACGCTTCGCCTTCGAGAAATTCCCGAAAGCCGACGCCCGCCTGACCACCCAGATGAAATCCGTGGGTGAAGTCATGGCCATCGGCCGTACCTTCCAGGAATCCCTGCAGAAAGCCCTGCGCGGCCTGGAAGTCGGTGCCTGCGGCCTCGACCCGAAAGTCGACCTGGCCAGCCCTGAAGCGGCCGGCATCCTCAAGCGCGAACTGACCGTGCCAGGTGCCGAGCGTATCTGGTACGTCGCCGACGCCATGCGTTCGGGCATGACCTGTGAAGAAATCTTCGCGCTGACCGGCATCGACATGTGGTTCCTTGTGCAGATGGAAGATCTGATCAAGGAAGAAGAGAAGGTCAAGACCCTGGCCCTGTCGTCGATCGACAAGGACTACATGCTGCGCCTCAAGCGCAAGGGCTTCTCGGATCAGCGCCTGGCCAAGCTGCTCGGCATCACCGACAAGAACCTGCGCCGTCACCGCCACAAGCTGGAAGTGTTCCCGGTGTACAAGCGCGTCGATACCTGCGCCGCCGAGTTCGCCACCGACACCGCCTACTTGTACTCGACCTATGAGGAAGAGTGCGAGGCCAACCCGTCGACCCGCGACAAGATCATGATCCTGGGTGGCGGCCCGAACCGTATCGGCCAAGGTATCGAGTTCGACTACTGCTGCGTACACGCCGCACTGGCGCTGCGTGAAGACGGTTACGAGACCATCATGGTCAACTGCAACCCGGAAACCGTCTCCACCGACTACGACACCTCCGACCGCCTGTACTTCGAGCCACTGACCCTGGAAGACGTGCTGGAAGTCTGCCGCGTCGAGAAGCCGAAGGGCGTCATCGTTCACTACGGCGGCCAGACCCCGCTGAAACTGGCTCGCGCCCTGGAAGAAGCCGGCGTACCGATCATCGGTACCAGCCCGGACGCCATTGACCGTGCCGAAGACCGTGAGCGCTTCCAGCAGATGGTTCAGCGCCTGAACCTGCTGCAGCCGCCAAACGCCACCGTGCGCAGCGAAGAAGAAGCCATCCGCGCTGCTGGCGGCATCGGTTACCCACTGGTCGTACGCCCATCCTACGTACTGGGTGGCCGTGCCATGGAGATCGTCTACGAGCTGGACGAGCTCAAGCGCTACCTGCGTGAAGCCGTACAGGTTTCCAACGACAGCCCGGTACTGCTCGACCACTTCCTCAACTGCGCCATCGAGATGGACGTGGATGCGGTCTGCGACGGCACCGACGTGGTGATCGGCGCGATCATGCAGCACATCGAGCAGGCCGGCGTTCACTCCGGTGACTCGGCGTGCTCGCTGCCACCGTACTCGCTGAGCAAGGAAGTGCAGGACGAAGTCCGCGTGCAGGTCAAGAAAATGGCCTTGGAGCTGGGCGTTGTCGGCCTGATGAACGTGCAGCTGGCCCTGCAGGGCGACAAGATCTACGTGATCGAAGTCAACCCGCGCGCTTCGCGTACCGTACCGTTCGTGTCCAAGTGCATCGGCACCTCCCTGGCCATGATCGCTGCCCGCGTGATGGCCGGCAAAACCCTGAAAGAGCTGGGCTTCACCCAGGAAATCATCCCGAACTTCTACAGCGTCAAGGAAGCCGTCTTCCCGTTCGCCAAGTTCCCAGGGGTTGACCCGATCCTCGGCCCTGAGATGAAATCGACCGGTGAAGTCATGGGTGTCGGTGACAGCTTCGGTGAAGCGTTCGCCAAGGCCCAGATGGGTGCCAGCGAAGTGCTGCCGACCGGTGGTACTGCGTTCATCAGCGTGCGTGACGACGACAAGCCACAGGTGGCTGGCGTTGCTCGCGACCTGATCGCCCTGGGCTTCGAAGTGGTTGCAACGGCAGGTACTGCCAAGGTCATCGAAGCGGCTGGCCTGAAAGTGCGCCGTGTGAACAAGGTGACCGAAGGTCGTCCGCACGTGGTCGACATGATCAAGAACGACGAAGTGTCGCTGATCATCAACACCACCGAAGGCCGCCAGTCGATCGCCGATTCCTACTCGATTCGTCGCAATGCGCTGCAGCACAAGATCTACTGCACCACTACCATTGCGGCTGGTGAAGCCATCTGCGAGGCGCTGAAATTCGGTCCCGAGAAGACTGTTCGTCGCCTGCAGGATCTGCATGCAGGACTCAAAGCATGAGCATGACCAAGTACCCGATGACCGTCCAGGGCGCTCGCGCCCTGGAAGAGGAACTGACCTTCCTGAGCAAGACCGAGCGCCCGCGCCTGAGCCAAGCCATTGGCGAAGCGCGTGAGCTGGGCGACCTCAAGGAAAACGCCGAATACCATGCCGCCCGTGAGGAGCAGGGCATGGTTGAAGCGCGTATCCGCGACATCGAAGGCCGTCTGCAGAACTCGGTGGTGATCGACGTCACCACCATCGCCCACACCGGCAAGGTGATTTTCGGCACTACCGTAGTGCTGGCGAACACCGAAACCGATGACGAGGTGACCTACCAGATCGTCGGCGAAGATGAAGCCGACGTGAAACAAGGCAAGCTTTCGAGCAGCGCACCGATCGCCCGTGCCATTATTGGCAAGGAAGAAGGTGACACCGTGGTGGTCAAGACGCCAAGCGGTACGGTCGAGTACGAGATTGTCGAAGTCAAACACATCTGACCGGCGCCTGCGGGCGCCATCCCTCGAGGGGATCCTCTGGCAACTGGCCCAGGTTTTCTGGGTCGGTGGCCTGTGGGTGTTCCATGTGGGGCTGGTGCCGGCGCTGAAAGTCAGTGGCCTGGCACCCTTGCTGGTGCAGGACGTCGCCGGGCAGATCGACCGCTGGTTGATCGGCGTGGCGTTGCTTGGCTTGTTGACCCAGCTGGCGGTGCTGGCGAGGGTAGACGGCCTGGCGGCCTGGTGGCGGCAGTTTCGCGGCCAGATGCTGTTGTTGGGCTTTGCGGCCTGCGTGGGGTACTACACCTTGCGCTACGGCATCTCGGTCGGCGAGCGCTGGCAGATGTTCTGTTTTCTCGTGTTGGGCTTCTCCGGCATCGTGCTGGTGGCCCAACCGGTCCCGGTCAGGGCGCGCCAGGCGCGCCACTGAGCGGAGCCACCGTCACTTGTAACGGTGGATGTTGGACAGCTGCTTGTTCGGCTGCGGATTCTTGCGATAGATCAGCGCCTTCTTGCCGATGGTCTGTACCAGTTCGGCACGGCCTGCCTTGCACAGTTCGGCAATGGCGGCGGCGCGCTCTTCGCGATCTTCCGAGCGAATTTCGACCTTGATCAGTTCGTGATCGGCCAGCGCACGCTCCAGTTCGGCGATCACGCCTTCGTTCAAACCGTTGCCAGCAACGATCAGGACCGGCTTCAGGTCATGACCAATGGACTTGTATTGCTTCTTCTGCTCGTTATTGAGCGGCATAATCTGACCCTTTCCGTCTGATTCTGTAAAATTGACCGGCATTTTACCCGAGGGCCACCGGCTCCGCCCAGTCAATCACGACGCATATCATCGAGGTGCCCCGTGGTACAACGTTCCAAAAGCAGCGCAAACTGGCTGCGAGAGCATTTCAACGACCCTTTTGTTAAGCAGGCACAGAAGGATGGCTACCGCTCGCGTGCGAGCTACAAACTGCTGGAGATCCAGGAAAAAGACCGCCTGATCCGCCCCGGCATGAGCGTGATCGACCTCGGTGCGGCCCCCGGAGGCTGGTCGCAGGTGACCAGTCGTCTGATTGGTGGCCAGGGTCGGCTGATCGCTTCCGATATCCTGGAAATGGACTCGATCCCCGACGTGACCTTCATTCAGGGCGACTTCACCCAGGATGAAGTGCTGCAGCAGATTCTTCAGGCGGTCGGTGATTCGCACGTAGACCTTGTGATTTCCGACATGGCCCCCAATATGAGTGGTACGCCTGCGGTGGATATGCCGCGAGCCATGTTCCTCTGCGAGCTGGCCCTGGATCTGGCGACCCGCGTGCTCAAGCCGGGCGGGGACTTCCTGATCAAGATCTTCCAGGGCGAAGGTTTCGACATGTACCTCAAGGACGTGCGCAGCAAGTTCGACAAGGTGCAGATGCGCAAGCCGTCGTCTTCGCGGGATCGCTCCCGTGAGCAGTACCTGCTGGGCAGGGGTTTCAAAGGGGCATGAGGCGTATTGCGGGGTGGCTGATAGTTATTTCCAATCGGCCGCCCCGTCTGGATCGTCCGAACTTCGTGTAGTCTAGGTTTCACAAAGGGTTACAGACGGTGCCTGCGGATGCGTAGGTAATGTAGTAAGTTAGGGCGATGAATATCATGCGAGGCACGGCTGCGTCGTGCGCCGGCCTCAGAGGGTAGCGAATTGAACGACATGGCAAAGAATCTGATCCTGTGGTTGATCATCGCAGCTGTCCTGGTGACAGTGATGAACAACTTCTCCAGCCCTAACGAGCCGCAGACCCTCAACTATTCCGACTTCATCCAGCAGGTCAAGGATGGCAAGGTCGAGCGTGTGACCGTCGACGGCTACATCATTACCGGCAAGCGCGCCGACGGTGACAATTTCAAGACCGTGCGCCCGGCCATCACCGACAATGGCCTGATCGGCGACCTGGTCGACAACCACGTGGTCGTCGAAGGCAAGCAGCCTGAGCAGCAGAGCATCTGGACTCAGCTGCTGGTGGCGAGCTTCCCGATCCTGGTCATCATCGCCGTGTTCATGTTCTTCATGCGCCAGATGCAAGGTGGCGCGGGTGGCAAGGGCGGGCCGATGAGCTTCGGCAAGAGCAAGGCGCGCCTGCTGTCCGAAGACCAGGTCAAGACTACCCTGGCTGACGTCGCGGGTTGCGACGAGGCCAAGGAAGAGGTTGGCGAGCTGGTCGAGTTCCTGCGTGACCCGGGCAAGTTCCAGCGCCTGGGTGGTCGCATCCCGCGCGGTGTGCTGATGGTCGGCCCACCCGGTACCGGTAAGACCTTGCTGGCCAAGGCCATTGCCGGTGAAGCCAAGGTGCCGTTCTTCACCATTTCCGGTTCCGACTTCGTCGAGATGTTTGTCGGTGTTGGTGCCAGCCGTGTTCGTGACATGTTCGAACAGGCCAAGAAGCACGCACCTTGCATCATCTTCATCGACGAGATCGACGCCGTTGGTCGCCACCGTGGCGCCGGCATGGGCGGTGGTCACGACGAGCGTGAGCAGACCCTCAACCAGTTGCTGGTGGAAATGGACGGCTTCGAAATGAACGATGGCATCATCGTCATTGCCGCCACCAACCGCCCGGACGTGCTCGACCCTGCGCTGCTGCGCCCTGGTCGCTTCGACCGGCAGGTCGTGGTCGGCCTGCCGGATATCCGTGGTCGTGAACAGATCCTCAAGGTGCACATGCGTAAGGTGCCAGTCGGCGAAAACGTCAACCCGGCGGTTATTGCCCGTGGTACCCCAGGCTTCTCCGGTGCCGACCTGGCCAACCTGGTCAACGAGGCTTCGCTGTTCGCCGCTCGCTCCAACAAGCGCCTGGTCGAAATGAAAGAGTTCGAACTGGCCAAGGACAAGATCATGATGGGCGCCGAGCGCAAGACCATGGTCATGTCCGAGAAGGAAAAGAAGAACACCGCCTATCACGAGGCTGGTCACGCGATTGTCGGCCGCTTGGTGCCTGAGCACGATCCGGTCTACAAGGTTTCGATCATTCCGCGTGGTCGTGCCCTGGGTGTGACCATGTTCCTGCCTGAAGAAGACCGTTACAGCCTGTCCAAGCGTGCCCTGATCAGCCAGATCTGCTCGCTCTATGGTGGCCGTATCGCCGAAGAGATGACCTTGGGCTTCGATGGTGTCACCACCGGTGCTTCCAACGACATCATGCGTGCCAGCCAGATCGCACGGAACATGGTGACCAAGTGGGGCCTCTCCGAGAAGCTCGGTCCGCTGATGTACGCGGAAGAGGAGGGCGAGGTGTTCCTCGGCCGTAGTGCCGGCAGCCAGCACGCCAGCGTATCTGGCGAGACTGCTAAGCTGATCGACTCCGAAGTGCGCAGCATCATTGACCAGTGCTATGCCACTGCCAAGCAGCTGCTGATCGACAACCGCGACAAGCTCGAGGCAATGACCGAAGCGTTGATGAAGTACGAGACCATCGATGCCGATCAGATCGACGACATCATGGCTGGCCGTACGCCACGCGAACCGCGCGATTGGGACGACGACAAGGATTCGGGCACCCCGGCTGCCCAGAATGATCGCCCTGAATCGCCGATCGGCGGCCCAGCGGCTCAACACTAAGGGCATCTATGAGCTCAGTGCAGTACCCGACCCGGTTGCCTTGCGGCAACCGGGTTCTTGATCTTTCCCGTACCCATGTCATGGGTATTCTCAACATAACACCCGATTCCTTCTCCGACGGTGGTCGTTTCAGCCAGCGCGACGAAGCGTTGCGGCATGCCGAGGCGATGGTCGCGGCGGGTGCAACGTTGATCGATGTTGGTGGTGAATCGACTCGTCCTGGTGCGCGTGCAGTTTCCGTGACCGAAGAGTTGGAGCGCGTGGCGCCGATGGTCGAGGCCATCAACAGTCGCTTCGACGTGGTCATCTCGGTCGATACCTCGACGCCTGCGGTCATTCGTGAGTCGGCGCGGTTGGGTGCCGGCCTGATCAATGACGTGCGTGCCCTGGAGCGCGACGGTGCCCTGGATGCGGCCGCAGACACCGGCTTGCCGGTTTGCCTGATGCATATGCGCGGCGAACCCGGAAACATGCAGGACGACCCGCATTACGAAGATGTGACCGCCGACGTAACGCGCTATCTTGAACAGCGGATGGCCGCTTGTGCAGCGGCGGGTATCCCCGCCGAACGAATCATTCTTGATCCGGGCTTCGGTTTCGCCAAGACAGTGGCGCACAACCTCAGCCTGTTCAAGCACATGGAAGCGCTCTATCGCCTTGGGCGCCCGCTGCTGGTGGGCGTTTCGCGCAAGAGCATGATCGGCCTGACGCTGGATCGTCCGGTCGGTGAGCGACTGTACGGCAGCCTCGCGCTGGCAGCTCTGGCCATGACCAAGGGGGCCAGCATCCTGCGCGTCCATGATGTGGCCGAGACCGTCGATGTGGTGCGCATGATTGCTGCGGTGCAGAGCGCCGAATAAGAACATTGGAGTCCCTATGAGCAGAAAATACTTTGGTACCGACGGCATCCGTGGCCGCGTCGGCGTATACCCGATCACCCCTGATTTCATGCTGAAGCTGGGTTGGGCTGCTGGCATGGCCTTCCGCAAGCAAGGCAACTGCCGCGTGCTGGTGGGCAAGGACACGCGTATTTCCGGTTACATGTTCGAGTCTGCGCTCGAGGCCGGGTTGTCTGCTGCGGGTGCTGACGTGATGCTGCTCGGGCCTATGCCGACGCCGGCCATCGCTTACCTGACCCGTACCTTCCATGCTGAAGCGGGCATCGTCATCAGTGCTTCGCACAACCCGCACGACGACAACGGCATCAAGTTCTTCTCCGGCCAGGGCACCAAGCTGCCTGACGAAGTCGAGCTGATGATCGAAGAGTTGCTCGATCAGCCGATGACCGTGGTCGAGTCGGGCAAGCTGGGCAAGGTTTCCCGCATCAATGACGCGGCGGGTCGCTATATCGAATTCTGCAAAAGCAGCGTACCGAGCAGCACCAGCTTCGAAGGGCTCAAGCTGGTGGTCGACTGCGCCCACGGTGCCACCTACAAGGTTGCCCCGAGCGTATTCCGCGAGCTGGGCGCCGATGTCACCGTACTGCACGCGCAGCCTGACGGCCTGAACATCAACGAAGGTTGTGGTTCCACTCACATCGAGTCGCTGCAGGCCGCTGTGCTGGTGGGGCATGCCGACCTGGGCATCGCCTTCGATGGTGACGGTGACCGGGTGCTGATGGTCGACCACACGGGCGCCATCGTCGATGGCGACGAGCTGCTGTTCATCATCGCCCGTGACCTGCACGAGCGCGGCAAGCTGCAGGGCGGCGTCGTCGGCACGCTGATGAGCAACCTGGGCCTGGAGCTTGCGCTCAAGGACCTCGACATTCCGTTCGTGCGCGCCAAGGTGGGTGACCGCTATGTGATGGCCGAGCTGCTCGAGCGCGACTGGCTGTTGGGTGGCGAAAACTCCGGCCACGTCGTGTGCTGCAACCACACCACTACCGGTGACGCGATCATTGCCGCGCTTCAGGTGCTGATGGCGCTCAAGCGCCGCGGCGAGACCCTGGCTCAGGCGCGCCAGGCCCTGCGCAAGTGCCCTCAGGTGTTGATCAACGTGCGCTTTGGCGCAAGCAAGGTCGACCCTCTGGAGCACCCGGCAGTCAAGGAAGCCAGCGCCAAGGTCACCGAGGCCATGGCCGGGCGCGGTCGAGTGCTGCTGCGCAAGTCCGGTACCGAGCCGTTGGTGCGGGTGATGGTCGAAGGTGACGATGAAATCCAGGTGCGCAGCCACGCTGAAGCCCTGGCCAAGCTGGTCGCAGAAGTTTGTGCCTGAAAGAGGCTTGCCAGCGCAGATCGGGTTGGGTAAGATCTGCGCCCACTTTGACCGACGAGGTAAAGCATGCGTCGCCCCATGGTAGCTGGTAACTGGAAGATGCACGGTACCCGCGCCAGCGTCGCTGAGCTGATCCTGGGCCTGGGCAATATGTCCGTGCCAAACGGTGTTGAAGTCGCGGTGTTCCCGCCGGCGCTGTTCATCAATCAAGTGGTTGATGGGCTGCAGGGCAAAGGAATCACTGTCGGAGCACAGAATTCTGCGGTAAAGCCCGAACAGGGCGCGCTGACCGGTGAAGTTGCACCGAGTCAGTTGGTTGAAGCAGGTTGCAAGTTGGTCTTGATTGGCCACTCCGAGCGTCGCCAGATCATCGGCGAAAGTGAAGAAGTGCTGAAAGAGAAGTTTGCAGCCGCTCAACTTAGTGGTTTAATGCCGGTGCTCTGCGTAGGGGAAACTCTTGAAGAGCGTGAGGCAGGCAAGACCCTCGAAGTTGTCGGGGGTCAACTAAGCAGTATCATCGACGCGTTCGGTGTTAAGGCTTTTGCCAATGCTGTAATCGCCTATGAGCCGGTTTGGGCCATTGGCACAGGTTTGACGGCTTCGCCTCAACAGGCTCAGGATGTGCATGCAGCCATCCGGGCTCAGTTGGCGGCCGAAGACGCCGAAGTTGCCGCAAACGTGCAGCTTCTCTACGGCGGCAGCGTGAAGGCGGCCAATGCGGCCGAACTGTTCGGCATGCCGGATATCGATGGGGGGCTCATTGGTGGAGCGTCCCTGAACGCAGACGAATTCGGTGCAATTTGTCGCGCCGCAGGAAACTGAACAAATGCTGGAAACAGTTATCGTTGTTTTTCATCTGTTGGCAGCGCTGTCGCTTGTAGTGCTGGTTCTGTTGCAACAGGGTAAAGGTGCGGAAGCAGGTGCATCTTTCGGCGCAGGTGCCTCAAACACTGTGTTCGGAAGCCAAGGTTCTGCTACCTTCCTGAGTAAATTGACTGCTATACTCGCTGCCACTTTCTTTTTGACAGCACTTGGGTTAGGATACTTCGCGAAGCAACAAGCTCACCAGCTTAGCCAAGCAGGTCTTCCAGATCCAGCGGTGCTAGAAGTGAAAGAGCCGCAGAAACCGGCAGTTAATGATGATGTACCGGTGCTCCAGGAACAGAAGAGCGACAGCGCCCCTAAAGGTGATGTTCCTCCTCCAGCCGAAGAGCAGAAGTAACGGGTTTCAAATGTAGTATTGCCGAGGTGGTGGAATTGGTAGACACGCAACCTTGAGGTGGTTGTGCCCATAGGGTGTAGGGGTTCGAGTCCCCTTCTCGGTACCAATTGAAGCTTGAGAGCCCGCTTTAGCGGGCTTTCTTGCAGGTGAAGGTTTGGGTTTGACCCATAAGCAGGTTAAGTCTTATACTTTCGCCCCAGCTTTGTCGCGGGGTGGAGCAGCTTGGTAGCTCGTCGGGCTCATAACCCGAAGGTCGTTGGTTCAAATCCAGCCCCCGCAACCAGCTTCAGCGGAGCCCCTTTTCAGGGGCTTTTTGCTAGCCGAACAAAATTTACGGCGTCGTTGTCCTACGGCGCTTTCAGGGATGGGCGCTTCGCCCATTTTTTATTTGCACAGCATGCACGAGGGGGTTCAGGTGTCGAGCAAGCTAGAACAGTTGCAGGCCTTGTTGGCCCCGGTGGTCGAGGGTCTGGGCTATCAGTGCTGGGGGATCGAATTCGTATCCCAGGGTAAGCATTCGGTACTGCGCATCTATATCGACAAGGAAGACGGCATCCTGGTGGACGACTGTGAAGCGGTCAGCCGTCAGGCCAGCGCGATCCTCGATGTAGAAGATCCGATCAGCAGCGAATATACCCTTGAGGTCTCCTCTCCAGGCATGGATCGCCCACTGTTCACTCTGGAACAGTTTGCCTCGCATGCCGGCGAACAAGTGAAGATCAAGCTGCGTTCACCCTTCGAGGGTCGTCGTAACTTCCAGGGCCTTCTCCGCGGTGTGGAGGATCAGGACGTGGTGGTCCAGGTGGACAACCAGGAGTTCCTGCTGCCGATCGACTCGATCGACAAGGCCAATATTATTCCCAGTTTTGACTGAGACGTGCCGGGCCCGGCGGACTATCCGGGCCCAATGGCTTGCGCAAGGCGAGGCGTACGATGAGCAAAGAAGTACTGCTGGTTGTTGAATCGGTATCCAACGAAAAAGGTGTACCGCCCGGCGTCATTTTCGAAGCGCTGGAAGTGGCCCTGGCTACTGCAACCAAAAAACGTTTTGAGGACGAAGTCGACCTGCGTGTGGAAATCAACCGCCACACCGGTAGCTACGAGACTTTCCGTCGCTGGACCGTGGTCGACGAGAACGACCTGGACGATCCGGCGATCGAAACCTGGCTGGACAAGATCAAGGACACTCACCCGGAAGCAAAAGTCGGTGACGTGATCGAAGAAAAGATCGAGTCCATCGAATTCGGCCGTATCGCCGCGCAGACCGCCAAGCAGGTCATCGTGCAGAAGGTCCGTGAAGCCGAGCGCGCTCAGGTGGTCGACGCCTACCGCGAGCGGGTCAACGAGATCATCTCCGGTACCGTCAAGAAGGTCACCCGCGACAACGTCATCGTTGACCTGGGTAACAACGCCGAGGCCTTGCTGGCTCGCGAAGACATCATTCCACGTGAGACCTTCCGTGTCGGCGTGCGCCTGCGTGCGCTGCTCAAGGAAATCCGCACCGAGAACCGCGGTCCTCAGCTGATCCTGTCGCGCACCGCGCCGCAGATGCTGATCGAACTGTTCCGCATCGAAGTGCCGGAAATCGCCGAAGGCCTCATCGAAGTCATGGCTGCCTCCCGTGATCCGGGGTCGCGTGCCAAGATCGCCGTCCGCTCCAAGGACAAGCGCATCGACCCGCAAGGTGCCTGCATCGGCATGCGCGGTTCGCGCGTCCAGGCCGTATCCGGCGAGCTGGGTGGTGAGCGTGTGGATATCGTCCTGTGGGACGAGAACCCGGCGCAATTCGTCATCAACGCCATGTCGCCGGCTGAAGTCGCGGCGATCATCGTTGATGAAGATGCCCATGCAATGGACATTGCCGTTGCCGAAGACAACCTGGCGCAAGCCATTGGCCGTGGTGGTCAGAACGTTCGCCTGGCCAGTCAGCTGACCGGCTGGACCCTGAACGTGATGACCGAGAAGGACATCCAGGCCAAGCAGCAGGCTGAAACCGGCGACATCCTGCGCAATTTCATCGAAGAGCTGGAAGTCGACGAGGAGCTGGCCCAAGTGCTGGTCGACGAAGGCTTCACCAGCCTCGAAGAAATTGCCTACGTACCGTTGGAAGAAATGCTCAACATCGATGGCTTTGACGAAGATATCGTCAATGAGCTGCGCGCTCGTGCCAAGGACCGTTTGTTGACCAAGGCCATCGCTACCGAAGAAAAACTGGCAGACGCCCATCCGTCCGACGACCTGCTCTCCCTCGAGGGCATGGACAAGGACCTGGCAGCGGAACTGGCGGTGCGCGGCGTGGTTAACCGCGAAGACCTGGCCGAGCAGTCGATTGACGACCTGCTCGACATCGACGGCATCGACGAAGAGCGTGCCGGCAAGTTGATCATGGCCGCCCGAGCCCACTGGTTCGAGTAATTAGGCGCGGCCTGAGGAGAGAAGTGCATGACGCAAGTCACGGTGAAAGAACTGGCCCAAGAGGTCGAGGCACCGGTAGAGCGCCTGCTGCAGCAGATGCGTGAGGCAGGTCTGCCGCACACCGACGCCGGTCAGGTAGTGACCGACAATGAGAAGCAGACTCTGCTGACCCATTTGAAGAGCAGCCACAAGAGCAAGGCGGAAGAGCCGCGCAAGATTACCTTGCAGCGCAAGACCACCAGCACCCTGCGTGTCGCCGGTAGCAAGAGCATCAGCGTAGAAGTACGCAAGAAGAAAGTTTTCGTTCAGCGCAGCCCGGAAGAAATCCAGGCTGAGCAGAAGCGTGAGCTGGATGAGCGCCGCGCGGCTGAAAATGCCGCCCGCGACAAGGTCGAGGCCGAAGTTCGCCAGCGCAACGAAGAGCAGGCTCGCCGTCAGGCAGCCGACGTCGCTGCCGCCGCGCCGGCCCCGGCACCTGCCGCCAAGGCCGAGCCAGCGCCTGCTGCCGCTCCAGCCCCGGTAGTCGCCGACGTACCAGCGTCCGAAGACGCCGCAGCCCGCGCTGCCGAGCGCAAGAAGGACGAAGCCCGTCGCAACGAAGGCCGTACCCGTGACGAAGACCGTCGTGGTGGCGAGCGTCGTGGCGAAGCGCCGCGCGTGTCGATCAAGGTCAAGGTCAAGGAGAAGGAAAAGGCTCCGACGCCTCGTGCCGCTCCGCGCACCACCGACGAAGAGAGCGATGGCGCTCGTCGTGGCCGTGGTGGCAAGAGCAAGCTGAAGAAGCGTAACCAGCACGGCTTCCAGAACCCGACCGGCCCCGTCATTCGTGACGTGACCATCGGCGAGACCATCACCGTCTCTGAGCTGGCCAACCAGATGTCCGTCAAGGGCGCCGAAGTGGTCAAGTTCATGTTCAAGCTGGGCACCCCGGTTACCATCAACCAGGTGCTCGACCAGGAAACCGCTCAGCTGATCGCAGAAGAGTTGGGCCACAAGGTCACCCTGGTCAGCGATACCGCCCTGGAAGATTCCCTGGCCGAGTCGCTGAAGTTCGAAGGTCAGACCGAGTCGCGTGCGCCGGTCGTTACCGTCATGGGTCACGTTGACCACGGTAAGACCTCGCTGCTCGACTACATCCGTCGTGCCAAGGTTGCTGCTGGCGAAGCCGGTGGTATTACCCAGCACATCGGTGCCTACCACGTGGAAACCGACCGCGGCATGGTCACCTTCCTCGATACCCCAGGCCACGCCGCGTTCACCGCGATGCGTGCCCGTGGTGCCAAGGCTACCGACATCGTCATCCTGGTGGTGGCGGCGGACGACGGCGTGATGCCGCAGACCCGCGAAGCCGTTCAGCATGCCAAGGCAGCTGGCGTTCCGCTGGTGGTCGCAGTGAACAAGATCGACAAGCCGGGTGCCGACCTCGATCGCATCCGCAACGAACTGGCCGTCGAAGGCGTGACCTCCGAGGACTGGGGTGGTGACACTCCGTTCGTCAAGGTGTCGGCGAAGATGGGTACCGGTGTCGACGAACTGCTCGAAGCCGTCCTGCTGCAGGCCGAGATCCTCGAGCTGACCGCCACTCCGACCGCTCCAGGTCGTGGCGTCGTGGTCGAATCGCGCCTGGACAAGGGCCGTGGCCCGGTGGCGACCATCCTGGTTCAGGACGGTACCCTGCGTCAGGGCGACATGGTCCTGTGCGGTTCCAACTATGGCCGCGTGCGCGCCATGCTCGACGAGAACGGCAAGCCTGTGAAGGAAGCCGGCCCGTCGATCCCGGTCGAGATTCTTGGCCTGGACGGTACCCCGGAAGCCGGTGACGAGCTGTCCGTGGTTGCCGACGAGAAGAAGGCCCGTGAAGTTGCCCTGTTCCGTCAAGGCAAGTACCGCGAGGTCAAGCTGGCCCGTGCTCACGCCGGCAAGCTGGAAAACATCTTCGAGACCATGGGTCAGGAAGAGAAGAAGACCCTCAACATCGTCCTCAAGACCGACGTGCGTGGTTCCCTGGAAGCACTGCAGGGCTCGCTGGGCGGTCTGGGCAACGACGAAGTTCAGGTGCGCGTGATCGGTGGCGGCGTCGGTGGTATCACCGAAAGCGACGCCAACCTGGCGCTGGCTTCGAATGCAGTACTGTTCGGCTTCAACGTGCGTGCCGATGCCGGCGCGCGCAAGATCGTCGAGCAGGAAGGTCTGGATATGCGTTACTACAACGTGATCTACGACATCATCGAAGACGTCAAGAAAGCCCTGACCGGTATGCTCGGCAGCGATGTTCGCGAGAACATCCTGGGCGTTGCAGAAGTCCGTGACGTGTTCCGTTCGCCGAAGTTCGGCGCCATCGCTGGCTGTATGGTCATCGAAGGTACCGTGTACCGCAACCGTCCGATCCGCGTACTGCGCGAAGACGTTGTGATCTTCGAAGGCGAGCTGGAATCGCTGCGTCGCTTCAAGGATGACGCTTCCGAAGTGCGTTCGGGCATGGAGTGCGGTATTGGCGTCAAGAGCTACAACGACGTCAAGGTCGGCGACAAGATCGAAGTCTTCGAGAAAGTCCAGGTTGCTCGTACCCTTTAAGGGTGAGCAGGGCGCCAGCCCCCGCCGCAGGGCGGTGGGCAGCGCCTCAGTAGGTAGCGCCCGGTCAGGCTTAAGCCTCACCGGGCGTTTGCCGCTTTAAGTTACAGGTAGCAAGAATGGCCAAAGAATACAGCCGTACCCAACGTATCGGTGATCAGATGCAGCGCGAGCTGGCCGAGCTGATCCGCCGTGAAGTCAAGGACCCACGCGTCGGTCTGGTGACCATCACCGCTGTGGATGTCAGCCGCGACCTGGGCCATGCCAAGGTCTTCATCACCGTCATGGGCGAAGAAACGCCAGACGCCGTGCAGCAGTCGCTCAAGGCCCTGAACAGCGCCGCGAGCTTCCTGCGCCTGCACCTGGGCCGCTCGATGCAGCTGCGCAGCGTGCCGCAGTTGCACTTCCACTTCGATGAAAGTGTCAGCCGCGGTGTCCACCTGTCGGCGCTGATCGAGCGTGCAGTGGCCGAAGACCGCCTGCACAAGGATGCCGACGAGCCGGACGCCAAGGAGTAAGCGGTGGCCCAGGTCAAACGTATCCGCCGCAACGTCAGCGGCATCATCCTGCTCGACAAGCCGCTGGGCTTCACCTCCAACGCTGCGCTGCAGAAGGTCCGCTGGCTGCTCAATGCCGAGAAGGCCGGCCACACCGGCAGCCTCGACCCGTTGGCCACCGGCGTGCTGCCGCTGTGCTTCGGTGAGGCGACCAAGTTTTCGCAGTACCTGCTCGATTCCGACAAGGGCTACGAAACGGTCATGCAGATGGGGCAGACTACCACCACCGCGGACGCTGAAGGCGAAGTCCTGCAGACCCGCGAGGTGACCGTTGGTCGCGCCGATATCGAAGCCGTGATCCCGCGTTTTCGCGGTGAAATCCTTCAAGTACCGCCGATGTACTCGGCGCTCAAGCGCGATGGCCAGCCGCTGTATAAACTGGCGCGTGCAGGAGAGGTAGTGGAGCGCGAGGCGCGTTCTGTTACTATTGGCCGCTTGGAGTTGCTCGAGTGCGAAGGCACCCGTGCACGCTTGTCGGTTGGCTGCAGCAAAGGCACCTATATCCGCACCCTGGTGGAGGATATCGGCGAGGCCCTGGGCTGCGGCGCTTATGTCGCCGAGCTGCGCCGGACCCAGGCCGGGCCTTTCGCCCTGGCCCAGACGGTAACCCTCGAGGAACTCGAGCAGGCCCATGCCGAAGGTGGCAACGAAGCGATCGATCGCTTCCTGATGCCGTCCGACAGCGGGCTGCAGGACTGGCCACTGGTGTGCCTGTCCGAGCACAGCGCTTTCTACTGGCTGCATGGCCAGGCAGTGCGTGCTCCGGATGCACCGCAGTTCGGCATGGTCCGCGTACAGGATCACAATGGCCGCTTCATCGGTATCGGTGAAGTGAGCGAAGACGGGCGCATTGCGCCGCGTCGACTGATTCGGTCGGAATGACCGAAACCACCGGCCGAGGCTTTGGCTGAAACCGGTGGACCGAGGGTGGCTGTCAGTAGGCACGGTCACAGCTCATTTTATTAATACAGGGTGTTGTCCCTGGCCTATTGGACCCCGTTTGCGGGATCCGTTTAATTTGGAGAAGCCTCATGGCCCTCAGCGTTGAAGAAAAAGCTCAGATCGTTGCCGAATACCAGCAAGCCGCCGGCGATACCGGTAGCCCGGAAGTGCAGGTTGCTCTGCTGACCGCCAACATCAACAAGCTGCAAGGCCACTTCAAGGCCAACGATAAAGACCACCACTCCCGTCGTGGTCTGATCCGTATGGTCAACCAGCGTCGTAAGCTGCTGGACTACCTGAAGGGCAAAGACACCACTCGTTACAGCGCCCTGATCGGTCGCCTGGGCCTGCGTCGCTAATAGCGGCCTGGTCAGTGGTGTGCATGGCGTGTCGCAGGCTTCGGCTATGCTGCTTTGCAGCATCGCCGTCGGACACGCCACGCGTATCTCCGAGGTTGGCAGCCTGGTTTTGCTGAGCGGTTTACCGCGCAGCAGCCAGGCTCCCAACCTCGTGTTGTATCTGGACGGTCAATGGGGCCGATTCCCCGTTCTGCCCAAGAATTCGCAAGAAACCAGTTCCCCCAGAGCCACTGAAAAAGGTAGGAAACCGTGAACCCGGTAATCAAGAAATTCCAGTTCGGTCAGTCGACCGTTACTCTCGAAACGGGCCGTATCGCCCGTCAGGCAACCGGCGCCGTACTGGTGACCGTCGACAACGACGTCACCGTGCTGGTAACCGTGGTCGGTGCCAAGCAGGCCGATCCAGGCAAGGGTTTCTTCCCACTGTCGGTCCACTACCAGGAAAAGACCTACGCCGCCGGCAAGATCCCGGGTGGCTTCTTCAAGCGTGAAGGCCGTCCTTCCGAGAAAGAGACGCTGACCTCGCGCCTGATCGACCGTCCGATCCGCCCGCTGTTCCCAGAAGGTTTCATGAACGAAGTGCAGGTTGTCTGCACCGTGGTTTCCACCAGCAAGAAGACCGATCCGGACATCGCTGCGATGATCGGTACCTCGGCTGCCCTGGCGATCTCCGGCATTCCGTTCGAAGGCCCGATCGGCGCTGCCCGCGTTGCCTTCCACGAAAGCACCGGCTACCTGCTGAACCCGACCTACGAGCAACTGGCTGCCTCGAGCCTGGACATGGTCGTTGCCGGTACTTCCGATGCCGTGCTGATGGTTGAATCGGAAGCTCAAGAGCTGACCGAAGACCAGATGCTGGGCGCCGTACTGTTCGCCCACGACGAATTCCAGGCTGTCATCCAGGCTGTCAAAGAGCTGGCTGCCGAAGCTGCCAAGCCGACCTGGGACTGGAAACCGGCCGTTGCCAACACCGAACTGTTCAACGCTATCCGCGCCGAGTTCGGCGAAGCTGTTTCGCAGGGCTACACCATCACCGTCAAGGCTGACCGCTATGCACGCCTGGGCGAGCTGCGTGACCAGGCCGTTGCCAAGTTCTCCGGTGAAGAAGGCCAACCTTCGGCTGGCGAAGTCAAAGACATCTTCGGCGAAATCGAATACCGCACCGTTCGCGAAAACATCGTCAACGGCAAGCCACGTATCGACGGCCGCGACACCAAGACCGTACGTCCGCTGAACATCGAAGTCGGTGTGCTGCCGAAGACTCACGGCTCGGCGCTGTTCACCCGTGGCGAAACCCAGGCCCTGGTCGTTGCGACCCTGGGTACTGCGCGCGACGCCCAGCTGCTGGACACCCTCGAAGGCGAGAAGAAAGACCCGTTCATGCTGCACTACAACTTCCCGCCGTTCTCGGTGGGCGAGTGTGGTCGCATGGGTGGTGCCGGCCGCCGCGAAATCGGCCACGGCCGTCTGGCCCGTCGTTCGGTTCAGGCCATGCTGCCAGCTGCTGACGTGTTCCCGTACACCATCCGCGTGGTTTCGGAAATCACCGAATCCAACGGTTCCAGCTCCATGGCTTCGGTCTGCGGTGCTTCCCTGGCACTGATGGACGCTGGTGTACCGATGAAGGCTCCAGTTGCCGGTATCGCCATGGGCCTGGTCAAGGAAGGCGAGAAGTTCGCAGTCCTGACCGACATCCTCGGTGACGAAGACCACCTCGGCGACATGGACTTCAAGGTTGCAGGTACCGCCAAAGGTGTTACCGCGCTGCAGATGGACATCAAGATCAACGGCATCACCGAAGAGATCATGGAAATCGCCCTGGGCCAGGCCCTGGAAGCGCGCCTGAACATCCTCGGCCAGATGAACCAGATCATTGGCGAGTCGCGTACCGAGCTGTCGGCCAACGCCCCGACCATGATCGCGATGAAGATCGACACCGACAAGATCCGTGACGTCATCGGCAAAGGCGGCGCCACCATTCGCGCCATCTGCGAAGAGACCAAGGCTTCGATCGACATCGAAGACGACGGCTCGATCAAGATCTTCGGCGAGACCAAGGAAGCTGCAGACGCTGCCAAGCAGCGCATCCTGGGCATCACCGCCGAGGCCGAGATCGGCAAGATCTACGTCGGCAAGGTCGAGCGCATCGTCGACTTCGGCGCCTTCGTCAACATCCTGCCTGGCAAGGACGGCCTGGTGCACATCTCGATGCTGAGCGACGCTCGCGTAGAGAAGGTGACCGACGTGCTGAAAGAAGGTCAGGAAGTCGAAGTGCTGGTACTGGACGTGGACAACCGCGGCCGTATCAAGCTGTCGATCAAGGACGTCGCCGCGGCCAAGGCCTCGGGCGTCTAAGCGACTGACACGCAACATGAAAAGGGCCCTTCGGGGCCCTTTTTTTATGAGCCTCGGGAACCTTTTGCGGACTTGCATCTTGCATGCAGGTTTTCCGGCCTGATTGCAAAATGCACGACAGCTGTTTACCGATGAATTATCTAAGTAGTTGATTTATAAGGAAACAAGCGAGACGGAAAAGCTGGCACAGCACATGCAACTACACTCTTACCTGTCGCCAGGACTTACGGCGCAGACCTTTCGAAAAACAGGAGTGACCCACATGAAGAAGTTCGCCATTGCTGCCGCTACTGCTACCGCTCTGACCCTGACCATGGCTAACGCGGCGTTCGCCCAACAGTCCACCCAGGCCCCCATGACGATCGCGGCCGGTGAGGTGACCAAAGCCAAGGAAGCGACCTCGGACACCTGGATCACTACCAAGGTGAAATCGGACCTCATGACCGAGAAGGGCATTCCAGGCACCGACATCAAGGTCGAGACCAACAAAGGCGTTGTCTCCCTGTCCTCGACCACTGCCATTACTGAAGCGCAGAAAAAAATGGCGGTTGATATCACCAAGAAAATCAAAGGCGTCAAGGCCGTTTCTGCTGATGGCCTCAAAGCCGAATAAGGAATGTCCCGTCGGCCAAACGGACTTGGCCACCTTCACCGAAAAGCCCCGGCCTGCGCCGGGGCTTTCTCATGGGCGCTCAATACACCGGATTACGGGCAATCACATCGCTCTCGAAGCATTCCTGCTCGACGATCAGCGGCTCGACCAGCGGGCGGCTGTCGCGGAAATGGGCGGTCTGGGTGTGTGCTTCGTACGCATCATCGTCGCGATAGATCTCGTACAGGTAGATGACGTCCGGGTCGATCCGGTCCTGGGAGACGTCGAACACCAGGCAGCCTGGCTCGGTGGCGACGGAGGCAGCGGCATTGACCTTGATGGCGGTGAGAAAGTCCTCGGCGCAACCGGGTTTGACGCGGGTCTTGATAAACAGGCTATACACAGGGCGGTCCTTTTGTTTTAAATTCTATTCTGAATTGTATACAAAAATGGAGTCGCGCCAATGTCCGAATTACCTGTTCGTCCCGGTCGCCTGAATGGTCTGCGCCACATCGCCCTGCTGGTGCCCAACCTGGAGGAGTGCGAGCGTTTCTATGTCGATGTCATGGGCATGGAGGTGCTGAACCGGGCCAACGAAGACCTGGTTTATCTGACCTGTGGTAACGACAACCTGTCGCTTGGGCGTGGGGCAGGGGCGGCCAATGGGCTGCAGACCCTGGACCATTATGGGTTCATCGTGGATAGCGTCGAGGAGCTGGAGGCCTGGTACCAGTACTTCAAGGCGCGTGGGGTGACCTTGCTCGACCGGCCGTTCAACCATGGTGACGGGGCGCGCAGTTTCCACTTGCTGGACCCGGCGGGGAACAAGGTGCAGCCGCTGTATCACCCGTCGGTGTCAGGGCAGCGGCTGGTGTAAGCCTGTACCGGCCCCTTCGCGTCTGAAGCCGCTCCCACAGATACCACACAAGGCCTTGTGGGAGCGGCTTCAGCCGCGAAAGGGCCAGGCCTGAGGACGGAGATCACTCGGCATCCAGGTGCATCGGCGTAATCACCCGCCCATCACTCTCGGCCTGCCCCAGGTTGGTATCGATGAAGTACACCCGGTCATCCTCGAGCTTGCCCTTGTCGACCAGATAGTCCTTGATGCTGCTGGCCCGCTCCTGGCCAAGGGTTCGCAGCAATGCAGTGCTTTCGGCCCAGGACTTGATCACCGCCTCGCGCAGCTTGGCGGTGCGCTCGTCACGGCTCAACTGCTCCCATTCGGCCGGTGGCTGCTGCTTCAGGCGGGTGCGGTAGATGCCTTCGAGCATCGCCGGCTTGTCGCTGTCATCGACCAGCAGCATCGAGGCGTTGGCCGGTACCTTGTCGCCACGGCGCTGCAGGATCTTGTACCAGGTCGCCTGGTATTCGCGCTCCAGGCGCTGCTGGGCGATCAACGGGCCATCGCTGCTCTGGGCACTGGTCCCTTCGATCTCAAGGCGCAGCTCCGGGCGCTCCTTGAGGGCTGACGCGAGCTTGTCCAGTGTTGACTGCGCGTCGCCACTGAGTTCACTGGAGCCTGGGGCAAATGCCACCGTACCGAGGTCTTCCGAGCCGCCACCGGAAATCAGCCCACCGATGAACTTGAACGGTGCCTGAGCCGCACGTAGCACCAGGTTGCGCAGGGTCTGCCAGACGATTGGCATGACGCTGAATTGCGGGTTGTTCAGGTCGCCTGAAACCGGCAGTTCGATGGAGATCCGCCCTTCGGTGTCCTTGAGCAGGGCAATCGCCAGGCGGATCGGCAGGTCCACCGCATCCGGGCTATCGACCTTTTCACCCAGCTGCAGCTGCTCGACCACCACCTTGTTTTCGGCCTTGAGCTGGCCGTTGGTGATCAGGTAATGCAGGTCGAGGTTCAACCGCCCCTTGCGGATGCGGAAACCGGCGAACTTGCCGGAGTAGGGCGTCAAGGTGGTCAGTTCGACGCGCTTGAAGCTGGTGGCGATATCCAGGCTGGCCAGCGGGTTGAATGGGTTGAGTGCACCCTTGATGGTGACCGGGGCATAACGGTCGACCTTGCCTTTGACGTCGACCTTGGCCGGTGCCGGCTTGCGGTTGTCGATGGTGCCGATCTGGCCATTGAGCTGCTGGATGGCAGTGGCGAAGTTCGGCGTCAGGGTCAGGTCGGCGAAGTTGGCCGAGCCATCGTTGATGTCGATCTGGCCGATGTGGATGCCCAAGGGCTTGCTGGCCGCGGCGCTGGCTGGCTTGGCCGGGCTGCGGGCCGGCGCGCCGGCCGGTTGTGGGATGAGCAGGTCGTCGACGCTGGTGGTGCGGTCTTCGTTGATGATGAAGCGCGCGTAGGGCTGCAGCAGGGTCACCTTGTCGATCGACAGGGCATCACCGTGCACATACGACAGGCCATCGACGTTGACTTGCTGCCATTTGACAAAGTCTCGGCCCTTGATGGTGTCCAGGGTGTGCAGCTGGTTCACCTGCGCCTTGCCGGCAACGCTGAAGGCCAGCGGCTCGGTGCTCTTTAGGTCGACCTTGAGGTCGCTGGCGAGCATGCCGCTGCGTAGCTCGAGGCGAATGAACGGGCTGATGTAGGCCTGGGCGACCCGCAGGTCGATGTCACGGGTGCTGACATCGAGCTTGGCCGTGACCGGCGCCAGGTTCACTTCACCGGCCGCCTGCAGCTTGCCTTGTTTACCCACGCCGGTGTCGAGCTTGAGGGTAAAAGGCGACTGGTTGAGGCTGTCGAAACCTTGCATGTCGAGGTTCAACGGGCCTACATCCAGTGCCACCGGCTCCTTCTGACTGCGGTCGGCGAGGTGCACCTGATAGTTGCGCAGTTGTACGTCCTTGAGCAGTACCTGCCAGGGCTTGCTCGGCGTTTTCGCGGCTTTTTCTTCTGCGCTTGGTTCAGCAGCAGCCGGCTCGGCCTTTTCCTTCGGCGTAGCCTTGGCCGGCTGGCTGGCGAACAGCTTCTGCCAGTCGAGTTGGCCGTCCTTTTCCAGGGCTGCCCAGGTTTCCAGTTGTTCGCTGCGAACCTTGCCGACGGTGACCAGCTGCTTTGCCAGGTCGATGGACGTCTCGCTCACCTCCAGATTGGCCAGGCGCACCAACTGCCGGCCATCCGGTGCCTTGATGGCGAACGGCGCGACCTTGACCATGGTGTTGTCCAGCAACAGCTCGGTTTCCTTGGACAGGTTGAGCTTGTAGTGGGTGTCGAGGTTGAACACGCCGTCTTCGAGCACAAGGGGCACGGCATCACGTACATAGGGCCAGAACAGCTTCATCTTGCCGTCGGTGACTTTCAGCGTGCCTTGCGAGGCGATCGGCGCCAGGCTGAGAGTGCCGTTCCAGTCGACCCGCCCGCCGTTGGGGCCGATCGCCACCAGGGTCATGTCGGCGTTGTCGTCCGGCAGGGTGCTGAGGTTCTTCAGCTCCAGGTTCATGTCGTCGTAGACGAACTCGATCGGCTCGCTCGGGCGCTGATCCTGAAAATGCAGGTAGCCGCCGCTGAGCTTGATACTGTCGATACGCAGCGGGAACGGGCCGCTGGGGGGCGCCTCCGGCTTGGGTTCGCTGGCCGGCAACTTGAACAGTTGGGTCAGGTTGAGCGTGCCGTCCTTGGCGAACAGCACCTCGTTGCGTGGCTTGTCGAGCTCGATCGCCTGCAGGTGCAGGGCACGTTTCCACAGGCTGTCGAGTGCCAGGTTGGCGTACAGCCGTTCGAAGCCGACCTGCTCCTTGCCGGGCTCGCCGAGTTGCAGGCCCCACACTGTCAGCTCGAGGCTGAAGGGATTGAGCTCGATGCGTTGCAGGTGCGCCGGCACGGTGGCGTATTGCGCCAACTGCTGGTTGGCGATACGCAAGGCGACACCAGGGAGAATGAGGAAGCCGAGGAGGCTGTAGAGGGCCACGAGAGCCAACAGGGCGCCGAGGGCGCGAGTCAATCCTTTGTACATGTGTCGCTTCGTCTGTCTAAGCAGGAGTGCTTGGAGTATGGCACGTTAAATCGGTTCCGCTGAGGCGAGCATTTACCCGTCACTCGATGCCCATGCGTCGCCTGGCCCGATGCGCCGAACCGTCACGCATGGCCCAGCGCAGGATCGGTGCTGTGCGGCGCAGGCCAAGACGGATCATGCGCCGTTGCAGCGGCCCTTGCTGCAGGCCGAGCATGGCCTGGGCCCAGTCTGGCAGCAGGTCGATGCCTGCATGCAGCATCAGCTTGCCGACCGGTTCGGCAAGGCGGCTCGGGGCGGGGGCTTCGAGCAGGATCCTGACCACTTCCAGGCTATGCGCGCTGCATTGCAGTTGTGGGCGCATCTGCTGCAGATAGTCTTCGATCTGCCGGCAGGAGCGGGGGACATTGCGCGCCCCAAGGCGTTCGGCGATCAGGGCGATTTCTGCGTAATAGGCATCCTGGTCGGCGCGTGACAGGTGCGGGTCACGGTAGCGCAGGTGGGCGGCGAGAAAGCTGCTGACTTCGGCCACATGCACCCAGGTCAGCAGGTCTGGGTCGCTGGCGGCATACGGGCGGCCGTCGGGTGCGGTACCGGTCACCTGCAGGTGAATGGTGCGCACCTTGTCGATCAACCACTCGGCGTCACGGGTGGAGCCGAACGTGGTGCCGGAGATGAACTGGCTGGTGCGACGCAGGCGGCCGAGCAGGTCTTCGCGGAAATTGGAGTGGTCCCACACCCCGGCCAGGGCCAGCGGGTGCAGCAGCTGCAGCATCAGGGCGCTGATTCCGCCGACCAACATGCTCGGGAAGTCGCCATGCACCCGCCAGCTGATGCTGTGCGGGCCAAACAGGCCGGGGTCGCCCTTGGGGGATTCGAGGTCGAGCTGGCCGAGGGCCAGCCCGGTGAGGCTCATGACCTGGGTTTCGATGCGTCGGCGTAGGGCTTCCATGGCGTCCTGTGCTTCAGGACGGCCATGGGACGTGGCCGCCCGCTATTGATTGAGGCGTTTGTCGATCAGGCCCTGAACCACGCTGGGGTCGGCCAGGGTCGAAGTGTCGCCGAGGTTGTCCAGTTCGTTGCAGGCGATTTTGCGCAGTATACGCCGCATGATCTTGCCCGAGCGCGTCTTGGGCAAGGCCGGTGCCCACTGAATCAACTCTGGCTTGGCAAAGCTGCCGATCTCTTTGCTGACCAGTGCCAGCAACTCGGCCTTGAGCGTGTCATCCGGGGTGATGCCATTCATGGGGGTAACGAAGGCATACACGCCCTGGCCCTTGAGATCGTGCGGGTAGCCGACCACGGCCGCCTCGGCGACGCTGTCGTGCAGCACCAGTGCGCTTTCTACCTCGGCAGTACCGATGCGGTGGCCGGAGACATTGATCACATCATCGATGCGCCCGGTGATCCAGTAGTCGCCGTCGGCATCGCGGCGGGCACCGTCACCGGTGAAGTAGTAACCGGGCATGGGTTTGAAGTAAGTGTCGACCATGCGCTGGTGGTCGCCGTAGACGCTGCGGATCTGCCCGGGCCAACTGGCCTTGATCACCAGCAGGCCGGCGCCGGGGCCTTCGATCAGTTGGCCTTTTTCGTCCAGCAGCGCCGGTTGCACGCCGAACATCGGCTGGGTGGCGCAGCCGGGCTTGAGCCTTTGGGCCCCTGGCAGTGGCGTGAGCATGATGCCGCCGGTCTCGGTCTGCCACCAGGTGTCGACGATGGGGCAACGCTTCTGCCCGACGGCTTCGAAGTACCATTCCCAGGCTTCCGGGTTGATCGGCTCGCCCACGCTGCCGAGCAGGCGCAGGCTCTTGCGCGAGGTGCTCTGCAGTGGTGCTGCACCTTCACGCATCAATGCACGCAGAGCAGTGGGCGCGGTGTAGAAGATGTTCACCTGGTGTTTGTCCACCACCTGCCAGAAGCGCGAGGTATCGGGGTAGTTGGGTACACCTTCGAACATCAGTGAAATCGCGCCGTTGGCCAGTGGCCCGTAGACGATATAACTGTGGCCGGTGACCCAGCCGACGTCGGCCGTGCACCAGAACACCTCGCCGTCGCGGTAGTCGAACACCACCTTGAAGGTCATCGTCGCCTGCAGCAGATAGCCAGCGGTGGTGTGCAGTACACCCTTGGGCTTGCCGGTACTGCCGGAGGTATACAGGATGAACAGCGGGGCTTCGGCGTCCATCGGTTCGGGCGGGCAGTCGTCGCCGGCCTTTTCGGTCACTTCGTGATACCAGAGGTCGCGGCCCTCGTTCCACGCGACATCGCCGCCGGTCCGGCGCACCACGAACACGCTGCTGACTGCGGGGCAGTTGGCCAGGGCCTTGTCGACGTTCTGCTTGAGCGGGATGCGCTTGCCGCCGCGCACGCCTTCATCGGCGGTGATCACGGTGCGGCAGTCGGCATCGAGAATGCGGTCACGCAGGGCATCCGGGGAGAAACCGCCGAACACCACCGAGTGGATGGCACCGATCCGCGTGCAGGCGAGCATGGCGTAGGCGGCTTCGGGAATCATCGGCATGTAGATGCACACCCGGTCGCCTTTGTGCACGCCGCGTGCTTTCAGGGCATTGGCCAGGCGGCAAACCTGACGGTGCAGCTCGCGGTAGCTGACGGCCTTGGAATCCTTGGGGTCGTCGCCTTCCCACAGCAGGGCGGTCTGCTCGCCGCGCTGGGCCAGGTGACGATCAATGCAGTTGTAGCTGACGTTCAGCTGCGCGCCGTCGAACCAGCAGGCCTTGCCGGTCTTCAGGTCGCATTGCTGCACGCTCGACCAGGGCTTGATCCAGTCCAGGCGTTTGGCCTGATCGGCCCAGAAGGTGTCGGGGTCATCGACCGACTGGCGGTAGAGGCGCTGGTAGTCGTCGGGGGAGAGGCTGGCGGACTGGCTGACGGCCAGGGCCTGGGGATACTGCTTGATATCGAACATGGCGGGTGGTCCTGCTCTTGTCGGAGGGACGGCAACGGCTATTCGATGGACAGTGTAGCTGGAGGGGGCGTTCAACCTGTGCCGACCACAAGGTCGGCACAGGTTGGCGGTCAACCGCGGTGACGGCCGCGGAAGTAGTTGATCAGGCCTTGGGTGGAGCCATCTTCGGCGCTGTCTTCGAGGCTTCCCACAAGACGCTGGTAGACACCTTTGCCCAGCTCCTTGCCCAGTTCCACGCCCCACTGGTCGAAGGCGTTGATGCCCCAGATCACGCTCTGCACGAACACCTTGTGTTCGTACATCGCCACCAGAGCGCCCAGGCGACGCGGGCTGATGCGCTCGACCACCAGGGTGTTGCTCGGGCGGTTGCCCGGGATCACCTTGTGCGGCGCGAGCTTTTCGATATCCGCTTCGTTCAGGCCCTTCTGGCGCAGTTCGGCCTCGGCTTCTTCACGGGTCTTGCCGAGCATCAGCGCCTGGCTCTGCGACAGGCAGTTGGCGTACAGCCACTGATGGTGGTCGGCCACCGGGTTGAAGCTGACCACCGGCACGATGAAGTCGGCCGGGATCAGCTGGGTGCCCTGGTGCAGCAACTGGTGGTAGGCATGCTGGCCGTTGCAGCCGACGCCGCCCCAGATCACCGGGCCGGTATCGGTCTTGACCGGGGTGCCATCCTGCAGCACGCTCTTGCCGTTGGACTCCATGTCCAGCTGTTGCAGGTGCTTGGTGATGTTGCGCAGGTAATGGTCGTACGGCAGGATCGCGTGGCTGTTGGCGCCCCAGAAGTTGCCATACCAGACGCCCAGCAGGGCCAGCAGCACTGGCATGTTCTTGTCGAACGGCGCGGTCTGGAAGTGCTGGTCCATGGTGTAGGCACCCGACAGCAGCTCCTTGAAGTTGGCGGTGCCGATGGCCAGGGCAATCGGCAGGCCGATGGCCGACCACAGCGAGTAGCGCCCGCCTACCCAGTCCCACATCGGGAAGATGTTCTCTTCGCGAATACCGAAGGCCACGGCGGCGGCCTTGTTGCTGGACACCGCGATGAAGTGGCGATACAGCTCGGCTTCCGAGCCGCCCTGAGCCAGGTACCAGGTGCGCGCGGCCATGGCGTTCTTCAGGGTCTCGAGGGTGTTGAACGACTTCGACGAGACGATGAACAGCGTGGTTTCGGCGCGCAGGTTCGCCGACAGTTCATGGAACTCGCTGCCGTCGATATTGGCCAGATAATGGCAACGCACGCCACGCTGGGCGTAAGGCAGCAAGGCTTCGGAGACCAGCTCGGGGCCGAGGAACGAGCCACCGATGCCGATGTTGACCACATCGGTGATCGGCTTTTCGCTGTAGCCACGCCACAGGCCGTCATGAATACGACCGACCAGCTCGGTGATCTGGTTGAGTACCTTGTGCACTTCCGGCATCACATTGACGCCGTTGACGCTGAGCTTGTCGCCTACCGGGCGGCGCAATGCGGTGTGCAGTACCGGGCGACCTTCCGAGGCGTTGATGATCTCGCCGCTGAACATCGACTTGATCGCATCCTGCAGGCCGACTTGTTCGGCCAGGTCCACCAGCAGGTTGCGGCTTTCGTCGGTGATCAGGTTTTTCGAGTAGTCGAGGAACAGGCCGCAGCAGCTCAGGGAGAACTGATCGAAGCGTTTGGCATCGGCGGCGAAGGCTTCGCGCATGCTGAAGCCTTGCATGGCGTCGCGGTGTTTCTGCAGGGCCTGCCAGGCAGGCAGGGCCGTCACATCGTGGGGTGTACGGTAATACGCCATTGCGCGGAATTCCTTGATGCGTGGTGAGCCTTGGACAGGGCAGTGATTGCCGGGTTCAGACTGGCCATCATTATAGGCAAAGGCCGCGCGCAGGGAATGGGTATGGCGGGGGATTTTGGGGGGCGCACAGCCCCCCAGGCGGTTAGGCGGTCTTCTCGTCCAGATGCAGATAAAGGTTATCGATCAGACGCGTGTTACCCAGGTAAGCCGCTACCAGTACCACCAGGTCCCGGTCGCCGAACGATGCCGGGCGCAGGTTAACTGCATGACGCACTTCCAGGTAATCCGGGCGCAGCCCGGCAGCCACCAGCTGTGCCTTGCCGTCTTCGATCAGGGCGGCGAAATCGACCTGGCCGCGCTCGATGGCGTTACCGATCTGCTTCAGCGTGCGATAAACCACCGGCGCGGTGGCCCGCTGCTCCGGCGTCAGGTAACCGTTGCGCGACGACAGCGCCAGGCCATCTTCGGCCCGCACGGTCGGCTCACCGATGATCTGGATCGGCATGTTCAGGTCGCGCACCATGGCGCGGATCACCGCCAGTTGCTGGTAGTCCTTTTCGCCAAACACGGCCAGATCCGGCTGGACCATGTTGAACAGCTTGCTGACCACGGTCGCCACGCCTTCGAAATGTCCGGGGCGGCTGGCACCGCACAGGCCTTCGGACAGGTTGGGTACGCTGACGCGGGTTTGCACGCTCATGCCGTCGGGGTACATCTCTTCCACGGTGGGCGCGAACAGCAGGTTGCAACCGGCCTGCAGCAGGCGCTCCTGATCGGCGGCGAGGGTGCGCGGGTATTTGTCGAGGTCTTCGTTGGCACCGAACTGCAGTGGGTTGACGAAGATGCTGGCGACCACGAAATCGGCACGTTGGGCAGCCTTGGTCACCAGCGCGGCGTGGCCGCTGTGCAGGTTGCCCATGGTTGGCACGAAGCCGATGCGCTTGCCTTCGCCGCGTGCACGGGCGACGGCGGCACGCAGTTCGCGGACGGTCTTGACTGTGTTCATGCGCTGAATCCGTGTTCGGCAGCGGGGAAGGTAACGTCCTTGACGGCCTTGACGTAGGCAGTGAGGGCGCTCTGGATATCGGGCTGGCCTTCCATGAAGTTCTTCACGAACTTCGGTACCCGGCCGCTCAGTGACAGGCCGAGCATGTCGTGCAGGACCAGTACCTGGCCATCGGTGGCGCTACCGGCACCAATGCCGATCACCGGAATGCTCACCGCCTGGGTGATTTCCGCGGCCAGTTCACTCGGTACGCATTCGAGCAGCAGCATCGCCGCGCCGGCTTGCTCCAGGGCAATGGCGTCGGCGCGCATTTGCCGCGCTTGCGCTTCCTGGCGGCCCTGGACCTTGTAACCGCCCAGCACGTTGACGGTCTGCGGGGTCAGGCCCATATGCGCACACACCGGTACGCCGCGTTCGGCCAGCAGGCGGATGGTTTCGGCCAGCCAGGCGGCGCCTTCGAGCTTGATCATGTGGGCGCCGGCCTGCATCAGCGTGGCGCAGTTGGCAAAGGCCTGCTCGGGGGTGGCGTGGGCCATGAACGGCAGGTCGGCGAGGATCAGCGCACCGTCGTTGCCGCGTTTGACGCAGGCAGTGTGGTAGGCCATCTCGGCAGTGGTGACGGGCAGCGTGCTGTCATGGCCCTGCAGGACCATGCCCAGGGAGTCGCCCACCAGCAACACGTCGACGCCGGCCTGGCTGCAGGCCTTGGCGAAGGTCGCATCGTAGCAGGTCAGCATGGTGATCTTTTCACCCTTGGCCTTGAGGCCATGCAGGGTGGTCAGGGTTACTTCAGGCATGTAGGAAAATCCTCGTTCAGGCGCTGTGAAAAACGACTGCATACAACGCGTGTAGTCATCTTCCGGAGCGGCACATCATCGCGCGTGATGTTCGGGCACAGGTCCGTCCGGGCCTAAATACGGGTGTGCGGCACTTTGCTGCCACACGGGACGCCTATAGTCGTGAGCGAGGTGGGGGAAGTCAATCACCCTGTTACCGCAATGTTACTAACAGGGTGTTACTGGCGTTACCGTGTTCTGAATAATGTCTCAAACGCCCGGTTTACAGGCGTTCCAGACCGACGAACGGGCACGCTTCGAGCAACTGGGTGAGGGCGCGGCCATCGGCCAGGCGGAAGTCGTCCGCCACCAGTTCGGCCAACGGGTACAGCACGAAAGGGCGCGCATGCATGTGGTAGTGCGGCACCTGCAGGCGTGGCACGTCGATCACCTGGTCACCGAACAGCAGGATATCCAGGTCGAGGGTGCGCGGGCCCCAACGCTCCTGGCGCACACGGCCCTGGTCGTTCTCGATGGCCTGCAGCGCGTCGAGCAGGTCCAGCGGTGCCAGGGCGGTGTCGAGTGCAGCTACCGCGTTGGTGTAACGCGGTTGGCCGGGCAGCAGCGAGTCGCTGGTGTACAGCGCCGATGCGCCCGCCAGGCGGCTGTCGGCAATCTGGTCGAGCGCCTGCAGGGCGCTGCGCAGTTGTTCTGCGGGGGCGTCCAGATTGCTGCCGAGGCCGATAAAGGCGCGCGTGGTCACTCGAACGCCTCGTCACCGCCGCTGCGCTTGCGCTTGCTGCCACTGCGCTTGCGTTTGCGCGGGCCGGCACCGGTGCCTTCGTCACGGTTGCCGAGCTCGCGGATCATCTCGCGGCGCTCGCTGTCGTTGGCATCCTGGTAGTCGGTCCACCACTGGCCGAGGTCGTCGGTTTCCTCGCCAGCGCTTTCGCGCAGCAGCAGGAAGTCGTAACCGGCACGGAAGCGTGGGTTGTCGAGCAGTGCGTCGGCACGCTTGCCACTGCGGCGCGGCAGGCGTTCCTGCATGTCCCAGATCTCGCGGATCGGCAGGGTGAAGCGCTTCGGAATGGCGATGCGCGCGCACTGTTCGGCAATCAGGTCGTGGGCCGCACCGTTCATGGCCGGAATCGGCGGCACGCCTTGGCTCTGCAGGTGCAGGACACGGCCTGGCAGGGCTGGCCAGAGCAGGGCGGCGAACAGGAAGGCCGGGGTGACCGGCTTGCCTTGCTTGACGCGCAGGTCGGTGTTGTTCAGCGCCTGGCTGATCAGGGTATGGGTGTAGGTCGGGCGCTCGTCCAGGGCATGGGCACTGGCCGGGAACAGCGGCTCGAACAGCTCCAGGTCGACCAGCATTTCGAAGGCGATGGCACCCTGGCCGGAGAGGAACAGCTTGAGGCATTCCTCGAACAGGCGTGCTGGCGGGATCTCGCGCAGCAGCGGGGCCAGTTTGCGGATCGGCTGGAAGGTGTGCTTCTCGATGCCGAAGTCGAGCTTGGCGGCGAAACGCACGGCACGCAGCATGCGCACCGGGTCTTCCTGGTAGCGGTGGGTCGGGTCGCCGATCAGGCGCAACAGGCGGTTGCGGATGTCGTGCACGCCGTTGGCGTAGTCGAGGATGCGCTCGCTGACCGGATCGTAGTACAGGGCATTGATGGTGAAGTCGCGGCGTTGCGCGTCTTCTTCCAAGGTGCCGTACACGTTGTCACGCAGGATGCGACCGCTGGCGTTGTGCGACGAACGGTGGCTGTCGCCCTGATCGTCTTCCGAGTGGGGCGCGCGGAAGGTGGCGACTTCGATGATCTCACGGCCGAAATGCACGTGGACCAGCTTGAAGCGCCGACCAATGATGCGCGCGTTGCGGAACTCGGCACGGACCTGCTCGGGCGTGGCGCTGGTGGCGACGTCGAAGTCCTTGGGCGTGATGCCCAGCATCAGGTCGCGGACGCAGCCACCGACCAGGTATGCCTGGTAGCCCGCACTCTGCAGGCGCTCGACGATGTTCACCGCGTGGCGGCTGAACTGGTGGCGCTGCAGCGAGTGTTGGCTCTTGTTGATCACCTCAGGCGTGGTGCGCCGGTGGTGCTGGCCCGGTACGGGTGGGCGGAACGACTGGAACAGCTTCTTCAGCATGGGATGCACTGTTTGAAGGAATGTTCGGCCAAGAATAGGAGAATGGCCGCATGATGGGCGGGGATTCTAGCATTTACTCGGGGAATGGTGTAGGCGGTAGCAGGAGACCCTGCTGAAGGGGAGAAACGACAAGGGGAGCCTAAGCTCCCCAAGAAGTCGTTGCGTGCTCTTATTGTTTTTTTACTGGGCTTCTTGTTTTTGTTGAGTGCCCTGTCCACAAATCTCGAAGCTTGTGGACGACCCCCAATCCAGGGGTAAAGAGCAAACGGATTGCTTTGGCCGCTGATGTCACGTTGATCCTTCGATCCAACCAGTTCAGGCGCTGCTTTTAAGTGCAGTTTTTGTTGTTCTCTGCCTGGTCGTGGGGCAAGCCCCAAACACGCATCCTCTCCAAAAGAATCAGTTAGCTGCGCCTCCGCCGTCTTGTTTTTATTGTGCGTGAGCCGTTTCGTCTTGTTCTTATTCTGAGTTGCTGTGCTTGTTATTGTTCTTGTACCAGACATATAGCAGGTGCCGTGCCAACTTTTCGAAACCCAGTAAAATCAAGGGGTTGAGGTGGTTTGGCGGATTTCGACAGGCCGAAAATGTAGATTTTTCGTTACCGTACACCTCGGGAACTGTTACGTCGGAAAGGTTGGGTAACAGATTTGTGCGGGAACTGGTGTGTTACCGGGGTGTGCGCATTGGCTTTGCCGGCCCATTCGCGGGCAAGCCCGCTCCCACAGGATCACGCAGTGTCAGAGACTGTGTAAATCCTGTGGGAGCGGGCTTGCCCGCGAAGAGGCCGGTAAGGCCAAGGGAGATCTGAATCAGTTGTCGCTGGTCGCGTTGCTCTTGCGCCGCGGGATGCCCAGGCGCTGGCGCCGTTCCCACAGGCACTTGCGGCTGACACCGAGCTTGCGTGCGAGCTCGGTCTCGGTCATGTGGTCCTGGTGCTCGAGTACGAAGTGCTGGAAGTAGTCTTCCAGCGACAGGTCCTCGGTCGGCTCATGGCTGGCACTGTTGACACTGGCGCTGGCCGCGACCAGGGCATTGTCGAGGATGTCATCCTCTTCAAGGTCGCTCAGCTCGATGTCGATGCCCAGCATGTCGGCGGAAATTTCCGCGCTCTCGCTGAGGATCACCGCGCGCTCCACGGCGTTTTCCAGTTCGCGCACGTTACCCGGCCAGCTGTAATGACGAATGGCTTGCTCGGCCTCGGCCGAGAAGTGCAGGTCGTCACGGCCGATGCGTGCGCTCTGGCGGGCGAGGAAGGCGTTGGCGATCTCGTTGACGTCACTGCCGCGCTCGCGCAGGGCCGGCAACTTCAGGGCGATCACGTGCAGGCGGTAATAAAGGTCTTCGCGGAACTGCCCGGCCTTGGCCAGGTTCTTCAGGTCGCGGTGGGTCGCGGCGATCAGGCGCACGTCGACTTTCTGCGACTGTACCGAGCCGACCCGGCGAATCTCGCCTTCCTGCAGCACGCGCAGCAGGCGCGCCTGGGCTTCGAGCGGCAGTTCACCGATTTCGTCGAGGAAAAGGGTGCCACCGTCGGCGGCTTCCACCAGGCCGGCACGGCCGGCGCTGGCGCCAGTGAATGCACCCTTCTCGTGGCCGAACAGTTCCGATTCGATCAGGGTTTCAGGAATGGCCGCGCAGTTCACCGAAATCATCGGCGCCTTGGCACGACGCGAAAGATTGTGCAGCGCGCGGGCGACCAGCTCTTTACCGGTGCCCGACTCACCCTGAATGAGCACGTTGGAGTCGGTGGGCGCAACCTTGCGGATCTTGCTGTACATGTCCTGCATAGGCGGGCACGAACCGATGATGCCGATCTCGCCATTGGCGGCGGCACCCTTGTCGGCTGGCGCGGCCTTGCCATTGGCCCGCGGCTCGGCGGCCGGGGCTGAGGCCGGCGCGGCTGCCGGGGCGTTCTGGCGGTCGCGCAAGATGCGCGCCACGGCCTGGAGCATTTCATCGTGGTCGAAGGGCTTGGCGATGTAGTCCACCGCGCCCATCTTCATCGAGTCCACCGCCGAGCGCAGGCTGGCATAGCTGGTCATGATCAGCACCGGGGTGCCCTGGCCAAGCTTGATCAGCTCGGTGCCCGGGGCGCCCGGCAGGCGCAGGTCGCTGACGATCAGGTCGAAGGTGGCAATGCTGAAGCGTTCCTGGGCTTCCTGCACCGAGCCGGCTTCGCTGACCTGGTACTGGTTCCGTTCGAGCAGCCGACGCAGGGCCGAGCGGATGATGGTTTCGTCTTCGACGATCAGAATGTGCGGCATTGATTCAATTCTCTCGACGGTCTCGAATTTCAGGGGACGTCGCTACGACATGCCGGGGCAGGGTCACGCGGATCCGGGTGCCACGTTGCCGTTCGATGTCGGCCGGGCTGTCGATGGTGATTTGCCCATAATGCTCTTCCACGATGGAATAGACCAGAGCGAGCCCCAGTCCGGTTCCTTCGCCCGGGTCCTTGGTGGTGAAGAATGGCTCGAACAGGCGGTCCATGATGTTCTTCGGGATCCCGCTGCCTTCGTCCTCGACGATCAGGTCGACGGTGTGCTCGCTGACTTCGCTGCGCACACGCACGGCACTGCCGGGCGGTGAGGCATCGCGGGCGTTGGAGAGCAGGTTGATCAGCACCTGGGCGAGGCGCTGCGGATCCCCCTCGGCCCAATGGTCCGGGTCGCAGAGGTTGAAGAACTGTACTTCGAAGTTGCGCCGGTTCAATGCCAGCAGGCCGATGGCGTCTTGCGCCACCTCGGCCAGGCACACCGGTTCTTCGCTGTTCTGATGACTACCACCGGCGTGGGCGAAGCTCATCAGCGACTGGACGATGCGCGACACGCGCTTGGTCTGTTCGAGGATCTGGCTGGACAACTCGATGATTTCCCCGTCGCCCTCGCGCTCCTCGCGCAGGTTCTGCGCCAGGCAGGCGATGCCGGTGATCGGGTTGCCGATTTCGTGGGCCACGCCGGCAGCCAGGCGGCCAATGCTGGCCAGGCGCTCGGAATGCACCAGCTTGTCTTCCAGTGCCTGGGTTTCGGTAAGGTCCTCCACCAGCAGCACCAGGCCGCTGTTACCCGGCGCCAGGGGCTCGTCGATGGCCGCCTTGTGCAGGTTCAGCCAGCGCGGCTGGCCGTCCAGCGCCAGGCGCTGCTTGTGCAGGTGTTCGTCGGGCACGTTGATGAAGCCCTGCAGCAGGCCGCGCCAGGGTTCGCTGATGGTTACCAGGCGCGAGCCGACCACGTGCTTGGCGGCGATGCCGGTCAGCTCTTCCATGGCCTTGTTCCACATCAGGATTTCCTGGTCCTTGGCCAGCGAGCAGACGCCCATGGGCAGCTCTTGCAGGGTCTGGCGGTGGTAGCGGCGCAGGGCATCGAGTTCGGCGGCCAGGCCGGTAAGGCGCGAGTGGTAGTCTTCCAGGCGGCTTTCGATGAAGTGGATGTCCTCGGTGACGTAGTTCTCGTTTCCGGACTTGTACGGCAGGAAGGTCTCGACCATGTCCTGGGCCACACTCGGCCCCATCAGGCCGGAGAGGTTGGCCTCGATACGGTCACGCAGGCGGCGCAAGGCATAGGGGCGGCGCTCGTCGAACGGTAGGTAGAGGTCACGAAGGGCCTGTTCGACCTCCTTCTGCGCCGCCTTGGCGCCCAGCGGTTTGGCCAGCTGGGTGGCGAATTCCTGCGGCGAGGCGGCATGCAGCTCGCGGCGTTGTGGCCGGCGCACGTTGTCCACGGCGCAGGCTTCGGCGGCGCTGACTTCTTCGCTGCTGGCATTGGTGAACAGCGAAATCAGCGTGAACAGCAGAACGTTGGCCGCCAGCGAGGCAATGGCCGCCATGTGCCAGCTGGTGTCGTCGAGCACATAGATCATGTCCAGCAGCGGGATATAGAAGCCCTGCAGGTTGCCGAGCAGCGGCAGCAGCATCGTCACCATCCACACCAGGGTCCCGGCCAGCAAGCCGGCGATGAAGCCGCGACGGTTGGCGGTCGGCCAGTACAGCACCGACAACACACCAGGCAGGAACTGCAAGGTAGCGACGAAGGCGACGATACCCAGGTTGGCCAGGCTCTGGTGGTTGTTCTGGGTCAGGTAGAAGACAAATCCGGCAGTGATGATGGCGACGATCAGCGCCCGGCGGGTCCATTTCAGCCAGCGGTAGATATTGCCCTCGGCCGGTGGCTGGTACAGCGGCAGCACCAAGTGGTTGAGGGCCATGCCCGACAAGGCAAGCGTAGTGACGATGATCAGCCCACTGGCGGATGCAAGACCGCCAACGTATGCGAGCAGTGTAAGTGCCTGGTTGTTGGCGGCGATCCCCAGGCCCAGGGTGAAGTACTCGGGGTTGGTGCTGGCGCCCAGGCGCAGGCCGGCCCACAGTACCAGTGGCACGGCCAGGCTCATCAGCAGCAGGAACAGCGGCAGGCCCCAGCTGGCGCTGACCAGCGCGCGTGGGTTGAGGTTCTCGGTGAAGGCCATGTGGTACATGTGCGGCATGACGATGGCCGAGGCGAAGAACACCAGCAACAGGGTGCGCCAAGGGCCTTCCTGCAGCGGCGTATGCAGCGCCGCCAGGGCGGTCTGGTTCTGCAGCAGCCATACCTCCAGCTCATGCGGGCCACCGAACACGCCATAGAGCGCATACAGGCCGATGCCACCCAGGGCCAGCAGCTTGATCACCGATTCGAAGGCGATGGCGAACACCAGGCCTTCGTGTTTTTCACGGGTGGCGATGTGTCGAGAGCCGAAGAAGATGGTGAACAGGATGATCAGCGTACAGAAGGCAAAGGCCACCCGGGCCTTGACCGGCTCGCCGGTGAGGATGCTGATCGAGTCGGCCACCGCCTGGATCTGCAGGGCCAGCAAGGGCAGCACGCCGATCAGCATGATGATCGTGGTCAGCGCGCCGGCCCAGGTACTGCGAAAGCGGAACGCCAGCAGGTCGGCCAGCGACGACAACTGGTAGGTGCGGGTGATCTTGAGGATCGGATACAGCAGCACCGGTGCCAGCAGGAACGCACCAGACACCCCCAGGTAACAGGCTAGGAAACCGTAACCGTATTGGTAGGCCAGGCCCACCGAGCCATAGAAGGCCCAGGCGCTGGCGTAGACGCCCAGCGACAGGGTGTAGGTCAGCGGATGGCGAATGATGGAGCGCGGGATCAGCCCACGCTCACTGATCCAGGCCACGCCGAACAGCACCATGAGGTACGCGGCACTGATCAGGATCATCTGGGTCAGGCTAAAGCTCATCGGCATCTCGTTGGCTCTGCAGGATGAAGGTGACGACGATCAGGATCAGCCAGAGCAGGTAGGGGCGGTACCAGGCACCGGTCGGTTCGATCCACCAGTCCATGATGGCCGGGGAGAACAGGTAGATCCCCACGACCAGAAGCAGGACCAAACGATAGATGTACATGCTGGCCTCGATGGTTGGGCGCTGCGGGCTTGGACTTATTATTGGCGCAAATGGCTGGGGGGATGCTAGCGGGAATCCATAGGGTTCGCCAAGGGGTTGAATTTGTTGGGCTTTTGATTTCGGGAGAAGGGTTGCCTGTGGCGGCCTCTTCGCGGGTGAACCCGCTCCCACAGGAACTCCACAGTTTTTGAGGGCTGCACCGTACCTGTGGGAGCGGGTTTACCCGCGAAGGGGCCATCAACGCTTCAGTGCAAATCAGCCTCTGGCACCGTGGCCTGCCGTGCAATCGCTTCCGGCCGCCACTGTTTGCGCGCCACCGCCAGCACTTCAGCCGGCGTCGCCAGCAGCAACTCTGGGTCTGCTTCCTGGCCCAGCGCCCGCAACGCCCGCAACAACAGCGGCGTCGCATGCTCCGCCAGCAATGGCGGCGAGCGGTACGACTTGCCCAACTTGTGCCCGTCCGGCTGCACGATCAGTGGAATATGCAGGTAACGCGGCTGCGAAAAGCCCAGCAACTCCTGCAGGTAGAGCTGGCGCGGGGTGTTGTCGAGCAGGTCTGCGCCACGCACGATGTCGGTGACGCCCTGCCAGGCATCGTCCAGCACCACCGCCAGTTGATAGGCATACAGCCCATCACGCCGCTGAATGACGAAGTCGCCCACCTCACGGCCCAGGTGCTGCTGGAACTCGCCCTGCACCCGGTCGGTAAAGCGGTAGATCAGTTCTGGCACCCGCAGCCGGATCGCCGCGCCTTCACGGGCATGCCCGGCGTTACGGCAAAAGCCTGGGTAAATGCCGTTGTGCCCTTCCAGCTGCTTGCGTGAGCACGTACAGGCGTAGGCCAGGCCCATGCTGAACAGGCGGTCGACCACGGCGGCATAGGCTTCGTGGCGCTGGCTCTGAAAAACCACCTCGCCATCCCATTCCAGGCCGTAGCGCTCAAGGGTCTGCAAGATCGCGTCGCGGGCCCCTGGCATTTCCCGGGGCGGATCGGTGTCTTCCATGCGCAACAGCCAGCGGCCGTCTACTGCGCGGGCGTCGAGCCAGGAGGCGAGGGCGGCGACCAGCGAGCCGAAGTGCAGGAAACCGCTGGGAGTGGGGGCGAAGCGTCCGATGTAGCGGGAGTCTTTCATGGCGTTGCCGGGCATATAAATGAAACGGGGCGCAAGATGCGCCCCGTTCGGATGGAAGAAGGGTCAGCCTTTGCCGACGGTCTTTTCCTTTTTCTCCGAGATTTCCTTGCAGTCGAAGCACAGGTCGGCGGTCGGGCGGGCTTCCAGACGGCGCAGACCAATCTCGATACCGCAGGAGTCGCACCAGCCGTAATCCTGGTCCTGGATCTTCTGCAGGGTCTTGTCGATCTTCTTGATCAGCTTGCGCTCGCGGTCGCGGTTGCGCAGCTCCAGTGCGAATTCTTCTTCCTGGCTGGCACGGTCGGCCGGGTCGGGGAAGTTGGCTGCTTCGTCCTTCATGTGGTCCACGGTACGGTCCACACTGACCATCAGCTCGCCTTTCCAGGCATTGAGGAGTTTGGTGAAGTGCTTGCGCATGGGCTCGCCCATGTACTCTTCGCCCTTGGTCTCTTTATAGGGCTCGACACCGTACATGGTCTGACCGGTTTTTTGCTTTTCTACGGTGGACATGAATAGACCGCCTCTCACTCATCTGATCCAATGCGCAGGATGCTCCATCTCCGGCACCCGCCGGCCCTGCGACTGCGAGCCGCCGAACTTACCAGATAGATCGGGGGTGCGCTACCCCGCCCGACCCTAGCAGTTGACAGCGGTACGAGCCTCACGTTCGCTGCCATGCAGAGGTAGAATCAACAGTTTAGACCCAATTGAGAGAAGGTCATGGCCCACCCCTACAGTGCGCGCAGTCGCGCCATCGAACCCTTCCACGTCATGGCGTTGCTGGCGCGGGCCAACGAGCTGCAAGCGGCCGGCCATGACGTGATCCACCTGGAAATCGGCGAGCCGGACTTCACCACCGCCGCACCGATCGTCGCTGCCGGCCAGGCCGCACTGGCCGCCGGGCATACCCGCTACACAGCTGCCCGCGGGCTGCCAGCGCTGCGCGAGGCCATTGCCGGTTTCTATGACCAGCGTTACGGCTTGCAGATCGACCCTGAGCGGATTCTCGTCACACCGGGCGGCTCCGGGGCGCTGCTGCTGGCCAGCAGCCTGTTGGTCGACCCCGGCAAACACTGGCTGCTGGCCGACCCAGGTTACCCGTGCAACCGCCACTTCCTGCGCCTGGTCGAGGGCGGCGCGCAGCTGGTGCCGGTGGGGCCGGAGGTCAACTACCAACTGACCGCCGATCTGGTCGAGCGCTACTGGGACAAGGACAGCGTTGGCGCCCTGGTCGCCTCGCCAGCCAACCCGACGGGCACCGTGCTGGGCCGCGACGAGCTGGCCAGCCTGTCCAAGGCCACCCGTGAACACCATGGCCACCTGGTGGTGGACGAGATCTACCACGGCCTGACCTACGGCATGGACGCACCGAGTGTGCTGGAAGTGGATGACTCGGCGTTCGTCCTTAATAGTTTTTCCAAGTATTTCGGCATGACCGGCTGGCGGCTCGGCTGGCTGGTGGCGCCACCCAATGCCGTGGCCGACCTGGAGAAGCTGGCGCAGAACCTCTACATCAGTGCGCCGAGCATGGCCCAGCACGCGGCGCTGGCCTGTTTCCAGCCAGAGACCCTGGCGATTTTCGAAGAGCGCCGTGCCGAATTCGCCCGTCGCCGCGACTATCTGCTGCCGGCCCTGCGCGAACTGGGCTTCCGCATCGCCGTCGAGCCGCAGGGGGCATTCTACCTGTATGCCGACATCAGCGCGTTCGGTGGCGATGCCTTTGCCTTCTGTCAGCATTTCCTCGAAACCGAGCACCTGGCCTTCACCCCTGGCCTGGACTTCGGCCGCCACCTGGCCGGCCACCATGTGCGGTTTGCCTACACCCAGAGCCTGCCGCGCCTTGAGCAGGCGGTCGAGCGCATCGCTCGCGGGCTGAAAAGCTGGCAGGGGTAAAGGGTGTTTTTTCCTCAACTTGAACAAGGGCGCCTGCTGCGCCGCTACAAGCGCTTCCTGGCTGACATCGAACTGGCCAATGGCGAGCAACTGACCATCCACTGCCCGAACACCGGTTCCATGCTCAATTGCATGCGCGAGGGCGGGCAGGTGTGGTTCAGCCGCTCCAACGACCCCAAGCGCAAGCTGCCAGGTACCTGGGAAATCAGCGAAACGCCCCAGGGCCGCCTGGCCTGCATCAATACCGGGCGCGCCAATGCACTGGTTGAAGAGGCACTGCGCAGCGGGGTGATCCACGAACTGGCCGGTTTTACCGTGCTGAAGCGTGAAGTGGCTTACGGCGAAGAGCGCAGCCGGGTGGATTTTCGCCTGGAGTTCGCCGACGGGCCGGCCTATGTCGAGGTCAAGAGCGTGACCCTGGGCTATCCGGAGACTGCCGTGGCGGCGTTCCCGGATGCAGTGACCCAGCGTGGCGCCAAGCACCTGCGCGAGCTGGCGGCCTTGGCCCGCCAGGGCATTCGTGCGGTGCAGCTGTACTGCGTGAACCTTACCGGCATCGAGGCGGTACGCCCTGCCGAGGAGATCGACCTCGCCTACGCCAATGCCCTGCGTGCAGCGGTGGCCGACGGGGTCGAGGTGCTGGCCTACGGCGTGCGACTGGATGACGAGCACATCGTCATTGATCGCCCGCTGCCGGTATTGCTTACCCCTTGAGCCAAATGCCCTGGCTGTCTTCATGGCAGTCCAGGGCCTGCAGTATTTCGCCTTCGCAGGGGCCGGCCACGCATTCACCACTGTCTATCAGAAACAGCGCACCATGATGGGCGCAGTGGATCAGGCTGGCGCTGTCGTCGAGAAAGGCGTCTTGCGCCCAGTTCAGCGGGATGCCGCGGTGCGGGCAGCGGTTACGGTACAGGTAGACCTGGCCCTGTCGGCGTACACCGAACAGGTCGATGCCGTCTACGCTGAAGGCGCGGCTGTGGCCCTCGGCCAAGGCCGTGGAAGGACAGAGAAAATGCATTGCAGGGAAGGCTCGTGAAACAAAGTGATGGCTTGACGCGTCAATGCGAATAATTATCAAATTGCCCGCATTTGCTGCGCCGCCCGCCTATGGTGCGCAGTTCCGCCGCTCGCCACAAGGCGTGCGGCCCTCCTTCAGAAGGAATCCGATGATGCGCCGTCCCGCTGCCTTGCTCGCCCTGTGCGCAGCTTTCGTTGCTACCACCCAGGCCCTGGCCGGCGAATTGCCGCAGCGCTGGGTCAGCGCTGGCGGGGCGCTGAGCGAGTGGATCACTGAGCTGGGCGGCGAGCCACGCCTGGTGGGCGTCGATACCACCAGCCAGCACCCCGAATCGCTGAAGGCCTTGCCGAGTGTGGGGTATCAGCGGCAGTTGTCGGCCGAGGGCATTCTCAGCCTGCGCCCGGATGTGCTGGTGGGCACCGAAGAGATGGGGCCGCCGCCCGTGCTGGCGCAGGTGCGCAAAGCGGGCGTGCGGGTCGAGTTGTTCTCCAGCCAGGCCGAGCTGGCTGCGGTGGACGAGAACCTCAAGCATCTGGGCGCCTTGTTGGGCGCCGAAGAGAAAGCCGCACAGTTGGCGGCAGGCTATCACCAGCAACTCGAAGCGCTGCAGTTGAAGGTCAGGCAGGCTCAGCAGCATCACAAGGCACCGGGTGTGTTGCTGCTGGTCGGGCATGCTGGCGCCAAGCCGCTGATTGCCGGGCAGGGCACCGCTGGTGACTGGGTGCTGCGCCAGGCGGGGGCGCGCAACCTGGCCGAGCACCAAGGCTACAAGAACTTCTCCAGTGAGGCGCTGGCGGCGCTCGACCCGGATGTCGTGGTGTTCTCTGATCGTGCGCTGAGCGGCGAGCAAGCCTTACAGGCGTTGCTCAAGGAAAACCCGGCGCTGGCCGCTTCCCGTGCAGTGCGCGACAAGCGCCTGGTGTCGCTCGACCCGACATTGCTGGTGGGTGGCCTTGGTCCACGCCTGCCAACCGCCTTGCAGGCACTGGCGACTGCGCTCTACCCGGCAAGCGCTGCTAAATGAAACAACGGATCCAGCCGCGAACACTGTTTGTTTACCTGACACTGCTGTGCCTGCTGGCGGTGTGGTTGTCGCTGGCCCTTGGGCCGGTCAGCCTGCCGTTGTGGGATACCTTGCGCGTCGGCCTGCGTTCGCTCGGGCTGCCGATTGCCCCTGATGGCCTGGAGCAGGCTGAAATGATCCTTGGCCAGATCCGCCTGCCACGTACGTTGCTGGGGCTGGCTGTGGGGGCTGTGCTGGCGTTGTCCGGCGTGGCGATGCAGGGGCTGTTCCGCAATCCGCTGGCCGATCCTGGCCTGGTCGGCGTCGCCAGCGGCGCGGCGTTGGGGGCGGCGGTGGCGATTGTCGGTGGCAGCTGGTTTGGTGGCATTCCGCAATGGTTTGGCCCGTACTTGCTGTCGGCCTGCGCGTTCATCGGTGGGCTGGGGGTGACGGCGCTGGTGTACCGCCTGGGACGGCGCGATGGCCAGACCAACGTCGCCACCATGCTGCTGGCGGGGATCGCACTGACGGCATTGGGCGGCTCGGCGGTAGGGCTGTTCACCTACCTGGCCGATGACGCCACGCTGCGCACGCTGACGTTCTGGAACCTGGGCAGCCTCAATGGCGCCAGTTACGAGCGGCTCTGGCCATTGTTGCTGGTGGCTGCAGGCGTTGCGCTTTGGCTGCCGCGCCGGGCCCAGGCGCTGAATGCCTTGCTGCTCGGTGAGTCGGAGGCGCGGCACCTGGGCATCGAGGTGGAGCGGCTCAAGCGCGAGCTGGTGTTCTGCACGGCCTTGGGTGTTGGCGCTGCGGTGGCCGCAGCGGGGTTGATCGGCTTCGTCGGCCTGGTGGTGCCGCATCTGGTGCGGTTGCTGGCCGGGCCCGACCACAGGGTGTTGCTGCCGGCCTCGTTGCTGGCGGGTGGGACCTTGCTGTTGTTCGCCGATCTGGTGGCACGTCTGGCGCTGGCGCCGGCAGAGCTGCCCATCGGCATCGTGACCGCATTCATCGGCGCGCCGTTCTTCCTGTTTCTGCTGATCAGGGGGCGCACCTGATGCTTGAAGTCAAAGGTCTGCATTTGCGCCGCGGCAGCAGTGAAGTGCTGCATGACATCAATCTGCAGTTGCTGCCCGGCCAGGTGCTTGGCGTGCTCGGGCCCAATGGCGCGGGCAAGAGCAGCCTGCTGGGTGCATTGTGCGGCGAGCTTGCGCCAAGCCATGGGCATGTGAACCTGCAGGGCAAGGCCCTGGCCGATTGGCCGGGGCAGGCGCGGGCACAGTGCCTGGCTGTACTGCCGCAAGTATCCGGCCTGGGCTTCGCCTTTCGCGTCGAGGAAGTGGTCGGCATGGGGCGACTGCCCCATGGCAGTGGCCAGCAGCGTGACCGGGAGATCGTCGAGGCCGCATTGCGTGCGGCGGATGCCTGGCATCTGCTGGAGCGCAGCTATCTGGCCCTGTCAGGCGGCGAGCGCCAGCGTGTGCATCTGGCCCGGGTGCTGGCCCAGTTGTGGCCGGGAGAGCAGGGCGCCACGCTGTTGCTCGACGAGCCGACCTCGATGCTCGATCCTTTGCATCAGCATACGACGCTGGAGGCTGTGCGCAGCTTCGCCGACCGCAGTGCTGCAGTGCTGGTGATCCTGCATGACCTCAACCTTGCGGCGCGCTACTGCGATCGTATCCTGTTGCTGCAAGACGGGCGCTGCCATGCCCTGGCCACGCCGCAGGAGGTACTGACGCCTGCCTCACTCAAGGCCGTGTTCGGTATCGAAGTGCTGGTGCAGGCGCACCCGGAACGGGGGCACCCGCTGATCATTACCCGCTAGGAGACACTGCCCATGGGTCATCCTTTGCTGTGCGGTTCATTACTGTGTCTGGCGCTGGCGTTGGGTGGCTGCCAGGCCAGCCTGCCACCGCTGCCTGCCTGGCAGAGCAGCGCAGGGCGGGATAACGCCGAGCTGGGGCAGATCCGCGATCTGGCCAGCGGGCAGGTGATCAGCCCTGAGCAGCTGCTCGAAGGCCTGGCCGATGCCCCGCGGGTGCTGGTCGGTGAGAAGCATGACAACCCGGATCATCACGCCTTGCAGCTGTGGTTGATGCGTGCGCTGCAGCAACGCCGGGCGCAGGGCAGCCTGCTGCTGGAAATGCTGCAACCCGAGCAGCAGGCCCGCGTCGATGCACTCGCGGGGCAGGCGCAGTTGCCGCAGGACCTGCCCAAGGCCCTGGCCTGGGAAGAGGGCTGGGACTGGCAGCTTTACGGCCCTATTGTACGAGAGGCCTTGCAACATCATGTGCCGCTGCTGGCGGCCAACCTGTCACCCACCGAAATGCGCCAGGCCTATCGGCACCCGGCGGCGCTGTCGGGCGCCCGGTCGAATGCGCCTGCGGTGAAGGCGGCACTGCTCGAACAGGTGAAGCAGGGGCATTGTGGCCTGCTGGCGGAAAGCCAGCTGCCGGCAATGCTGGCCGTGCAACAGCAACGGGATCGGCGTATTGCCGAACGGTTGCTGGCGGCGCCGCAGCCGGCATTGCTGTTCGCAGGTTTGTACCACGTGCGCAAGGACCTGGGGGTGCCTTTGCACCTTGCCGATCTGGGCGCGACAGGCGAGAGCAAGGTTGTGCTGCTGGCCGAGGTGGGCGAGCAGGTCGAGCCCGGGATGGCCGACTATGTCTGGTACACGGCGGCGATGCCAGATCAGGACTACTGCGCCCAATTGCGCCAATAGCGGTTACTCGCCTGGGCGGGTTAAAACTGCGGGCAAAAAAAGACCCGGCAAAATGCCGGGTCAATAACCGTGATTAGCCTGATGAGGAGATAATCTGAGAGTCCGAACCAGGGGCTCTTAGCTTATCCAACCAGTCTCGCGACCAGTTGTGGTAATCATAACGATTCTCATTACAGCGTCAATCCCCTTCTTGCGTTTATTTCAGATTTTTTTGGGCAGAGGGCATTTCGCATCGAGTTGTTGATTGAGCGCTTCCTTGCGTTCGGCTGGCAAATCGTTCCAGTGCATGTCCAGCAATGCACCTTCAATGGCGTACAACAGCACCTTCGACGCCCGGAATCCTCGTGTTTTCACGGCCTGGTAGGCACCCACCGCGCCCAACCGGCGCAAGTCCGATGCACTGTGGATACCGGCCGCATGCAACCACTGCGCAGAGGTCTTGCCAAGATTCTTCAGGTGCTGCAATTCATCGTTCATCGAGCCTCCTTGCGATGGCTGAACGGGTCTAGGGGATAAATCGCGAGCAGGTCTGAGAGGAGTGTAGCGGGGGTTCGGAAATGCGCGGCCTTTTGCCATCGGGGACGACGAGCTGCTTTTGGCAGCCTGTGCCGGCCTCTTCGCGGGTAAACCCGCTCCCACAAAGTTCTCTGCCAGCCTCAAGGTTGGCCTAGTACCTGTGGGAGCGGGTTTACCCGCGAAGCGGGTACAGGAAAGCGCTGAACTTACAGGCCTGGCAGACGCTGGCGAATCTGGTCGATCACCTGGTCCATGCCGCTGGCTTCCTGGGTATCGATGCGGGTGCTGTTTGCCAGTTCCTGGGCATCCAGTGGCTCACGGCTGGCCTGCTGGGCCTTGACCACCTCCAGCGTGGCATCCGACGGGTCGCTGTTCTCGGCCTGGCGCTGCTCCAGCCAGCTGGCGATCACCGCTTCCGGGGCATGGCAGTCGAGGATCAGGAACGGCACGCCAGTGTCGTTGGCCACGGTTGCGGCGGCCTGGCGCTGTTCAGCCTTGAGGTAAGTGGCATCGAGCACCACCGGGAAACCGGCACGCAAGATCGTCGCCGCCAGCTCATGCAGGCGCTGGTAGGTTGCCACGCTGGCGTCCTGGTCATAGATGCCGGCAGCCAGTTGGCCGGCGTTTTGCGCCTGCTGTTCACCGAACAGGCGCTTGCGCTCCACATCCGAACGCACGCGAACCGCGCCGAGCGCTTCGACCAGACGCATGGCCACGTGGCTTTTGCCCACCGCCGAGACGCCATGGGTGATCGCCAGCAGGCGGGAAGGGATGGCGCTGTAGCTTTCCGCCAGGTTGGCGTAGTTGCGGTAGGTGCGCAGGGTGGTGGCGCGCTGCACGGCGTCGGCATCGGCCGACAGGCTGAACAGGGCGACCTTGGCCCGTACCAGTGCGCGGTAGGCCTTGTAGAAGTTCAGCAGCTCCAGGCCGGCGTAGTCGCCAGTCAGCTCCAGGTACTGGCTGATGAAGCGACGGGCCAGGCACTTGAGGCCACGGTCTTCCAGGTCCATCGCCAGGAAGCCGACGTCGGCATAGACGTCGGTCAGGCGGAACGGTTCGTTGAACTCGATGCAGTCGAAGATCACCACCTTGCCGTCGATCAGGGTGGCGTTGCCCAGGTGAATGTCACCGTGGCATTCACGGATGAAGCCATTGGCCTTGCGCGCCTGCAGCAGGCCATGCAGGCGCTCGAAGCTGCTGCGTGCCCAGGCCTGGAGGTTGTCCAGTTGCTGCAGGTCGGCTTTTTCGCTGAGGAACGGGCGGATCTGCTCGAAGTTCTGCTCGACCGGCGCCATCACGCTTTCTGGAGTACCCAGCGGATGTTCCGGCGACACTTTCGGTGCCTGCAGGTGGAATTCGGCAATCTGCCGGGCCATCTGGTCGATGTGGCCGGTATGCAGCTCACCATTGGCCTGCAGGGTGCTGAGCATCTGGCCCTGGGGGAACTGGCGCATCTTCAGTGCATATTCGATCGCTTCGCCTTCACCACCGATCTGTGGCGCTTCGGCACTGCCGGTAATCGGCAGGACTTCAAGGTACAGACCCTCGGTCAGGCGCTGGTTCAGGCGCAATTCTTCGTTACAGAAGTGCTGGCGCTGGTCCAGGCCAGTGAAGTCGAGGAAGCCGAAGTTCATCGGCTTCTTGATCTTGTAGGCGTACTCGCCAGTAAGCAGGACCCAGGAGATGTGCGTCTCGATGAGCTGGAACCCGTCCACCGGGTGAGGGTACAGGGCAGGGTTCTGCAATGCGTTGATCAAGGCTTGGCTCACTGGAAATCCTTCAGGTGCAGGGAATTCGAAAGCGCCATTATGGTCAATGGTGCCGTCCCTGCCTACCGCCAGAGGGCGCCTGCCTACCCTTTATAAAGTGCGTATAATCCGCCGCCATGACTCGAACCCGAAATCCTCGTACCCCTCAGAAACGCCCGACCGGCCGCTCGCGCGCCTGGCTGGGCTGGGCCTTGAAGCTCAGCCTGGTCGGCCTGGTGATCGTTGCCGGCTTCGCGGTTTACCTCGATGCTGTCGTTCAGGAGAAGTTCTCCGGCAAGCGCTGGACCATCCCGGCCAAGGTATATGCCCGACCGCTGGAGCTGTTCAGCGGCCAGAAGCTGAGCAAGAACGACTTCCTCACCGAACTCGATGCCCTCGGCTACCGGCGTGAAAGCGCGGCCAACGGCCCGGGCGCGGCGGCGGTCAACGGCAATACCGTCGACCTCAACACCCGTGGCTTCCAGTTCTACGAGGGCATGGAGCCTGCGCAGTTCGTGCGTGTGCGCTTCTCTGGCGACTACGTGGTAGACCTTGCCGGTGCCAACGGCAAGAAACTCGATGTGGTACGCCTCGAACCGCTGATGATCGGCGGTATCTACCCGAAGAACCTCGAAGACCGCATCCTGATCAAGATCGATCAGGTGCCGCCGTACCTGCTCGAGACGCTGGTCGCTACCGAGGACCGGGACTTCTACAGCCACTTCGGTGTGTCACCCAAATCCATCGCCCGGGCCATGTGGGTCAACACCTCGGCAGGTTCCATGCGCCAGGGCGGCAGTACCCTGACCCAGCAGCTGGTAAAGAACTTCTACCTGACCAGCGAGCGTAGCCTCAGCCGCAAGCTGACCGAAGCGATGATGGCCGTGCTGCTGGAGATGCACTACGACAAGCGCGAAATCCTTGAGGCCTACCTCAACGAAGTGTTCGTCGGCCAGGATGGTCAGCGTGCGGTGCATGGCTTCGGCCTGGCCAGCCAGTTCTTCTTCAGCCAGCCGCTGTCGGAACTGAAGCTGCACCAGATCGCCTTGCTGGTAGGCATGGTCAAAGGGCCGTCCTACTACAACCCGCGGCGCTACCCTGACCGCGCGCTGGCGCGGCGCAACCTGGTCCTCGACCTGGTGGCCGAGCAGGGCGTGGCCAGCCAGGCGGAGGTCGATGCGGCGAAGAAGATGCCGCTGGGCGTGACCAAGCGCGGCAGCCTTGCGGACAGCTCATTCCCGGCCTTCCTTGACCTGGTCAAGCGTCAGTTGCGCCAGGACTACCGTGACGAAGACTTGACCGAAGAAGGCCTGCGCATCTTCACCAGCTTCGACCCGATCCTGCAGATGAAGGCCGAAACCTCCATGGCCGAAACCTTCAAGCGCCTGTCTGGGCGCAAAGGTGCCGACGAGGTGGAATCGGCGATGGTCGTGACCAACCCGGAAACCGGCGAAGTGCAGGCACTGATCGGCAGCCGCCAGTCCGGCTTTGCCGGTTTCAACCGTGCCATCGACGCCGTGCGACCGATCGGCTCGCTGGTCAAGCCGGCGGTCTACCTGACCGCACTGGAACAGCCAAGCAAGTACACCCTGACCACCTGGGTGCAGGACGAGCCGTTCTCGGTCAAGGGTGCCGACGGCCAGGTGTGGCGCCCGCAAAACTATGACCGGCGCTCGCACGGCACGATCTACCTGTACCAGGGCCTGGCCAACTCGCTGAACCTTTCGACCGCGAAACTCGGCTTGGAAGTGGGTGTACCGAACGTGATCAAGACCATCGGCCGCCTCGGCGTCAACGTCGACTGGCCGGCCTTCCCGGCGATGCTGCTGGGCGCTGGCGGCATGTCGCCGATGCAGGTCGCGACCATGTACCAGACCATCGCCAACGGTGGCTTCAACACGCCGATGCGCGGCATCCGTAGCGTGCTCACCGCTGAAGGCGAGCCGCTCAAGCGCTACCCGTTCCAGATCCAGCAGACCTTCGACCCGGGTTCCATCTACCTGGTGCAGAACGCCATGCAGCGGGTGATGCGTGAGGGTACCGGCCGCTCGGTCTACAACGTGCTGCCAAGCTCGCTGACCCTGGCGGGCAAGACCGGTACCAGTAACGACTCGCGCGACAGCTGGTTCTCCGGCTTCAGCCAGGACCTGCTGGCCGTGGTGTGGATGGGCCGTGACGATAACGGCAAAACGCCATTTACCGGCGCCACCGGCGCCTTGCAGGTCTGGACCAGCTTCATGAAGAAGGCCGACCCGTTGCCGTTGGACATGCCGCAGCCAGATAACGTGGTGCAGGCGTGGATCGACCCGTACAGCGGCCATGGCTCCGACAGAAGCTGTCCGGGAGCCGTGCAGATGCCGTATATTCGCGGCAGTGAACCGCCCGCCGGGGCGACCTGCGGCGGTGAGCAGAATCCCGTAGAGTCGGTCATGGACTGGGTCAAGGGCTGGATGAACTGAGCCCTTAGCAGCATTGATGAGGTGTGAATTGAATAAGTGGCTGTTTCCTGCCGTGACGGCGCTGGTAGTGCTCCAGGGTTGCTCCAGCGTGCAGCGTGGCAACATTCCGGTGGTCGACTCGAGCACCCGGGTGTCCAATAGTGAGCGTGTCCAGGCCCACCGTACGGCTGCGGGCATGAGCAACGGCACCGCGCAGGCACAGTCGCTGCCCGAGGACTCGGGCGTGACCGTGATGATTCCGCAAGGCGCCGGTGCCGCTGGCATCCAGACCTTCCCGGCAGGCAATGGCGCGGCGCCGATCAGTACCGGCCCGATCACGCCCGGCCCTGTCACTGCAGGCCCGGTTACTTCGGCACCGATGACCACCAACCCCAACCCGATCGCCGATGAACCGTTCGATATCGCTTCGATGAGCAGCACGCCGGCAGCGTCCAGTGCACCGACCGGCATTCCGCGCAGCAATGCGGCTTCCGGTGGTCTGTCGGCCGATGAACAGCTCGACGGCCCAGTGCTGGCGCTGTTGACCACCGCCCAGTCGCAGCAGGGTAGCGGTGACTACAATGGTGCCGCCTCAAGCCTGGAGCGTGCCCAGCGCATTGCCCCGCGCGAGCCGCAGGTGCTGTTCCGCCTGGCCCAGGTGCGCCTGTCGCAAGGCGACGCGCCCCAGGCCGAGCAACTGGCCCGCCGTGCGCTGACCTACGCCAACGGTCGCCCCGACCTGCAGGCCGAGCTGTGGAACACCATCGCCCTGGCCCGCGAGAAGCAGGGTGACAGCGCCGGTGCCGCCCTGGCACGGCAGAAAGCGCGGGTCAATTCGTGATGGTCGAGCAACGCATTCTCGATATCGCCGACCACCTGCTGCTCATCGAGCGTGAGCTGCAGGTTCAGGGCTGGTGGGATGACGAGCCGCCCAGCGACGAAGCGCTGGCCAGTACCGTACCGTTCGCGGTCGACACGCTCAGTTTCGAGCAGTGGTTGCAGTGGATCTTCCTGCCGCGCATGAAGATCATCATCGAGCTCGGCCACCCGCTGCCCAATGCCTCAAGCATCCTGGTGATGGCGGAGACCGTGTTCACCAGTCGCCCGGAAGAAAGTCGCGAGCTGCGCCGGCTGTTGGCAGCATTCGATCAATTGATCGCTCCTTCCGCCTGATTTCTTCAGTTTTTCCGTCAAGGGCCGCAGATTGTGGCCCTTTTTTATGGAAATCTTATTTTTTCTGCTGCTGACTCGGTTTTTAGTGGTGGCAGGAATTCATCTTGGGGAAAAATTGGCAATAATTTTTCTTGACTTGTAGGCGCCAAATCACAAGAATCCAGATTCCGCTGTAGAGGGACTGCCAGAAGCAGACCCGCTAAGCAGATCATGAGGCGCATACCCGCGCCGCCTGTTACACCCCGCAACGCGTTACCTCGCGCTGGGTGGGAACCCCCCGCAACACTCTGGGGAGCTCCCAATACTTGCTCAGTCAGTGCTGACGTTCGCTCATGCTCTGCTTGGCAGTAAACCTATTAAGACCCGTCCACTAGGGACGGTATTCTGGCGTTTTAGAGGTGAACAACGTGGAGCTTTTATCTGGCGCTGAAATGGTCGTCCGCTTCTTGCGTGACGAGGGCGTTAAGCACATCTACGGGTACCCTGGTGGTGCTCTCCTTCATGTTTACGACGCGCTGTTCAAAGAGCCGGAAGTGGAACACATTCTGGTTCGTCATGAGCAGGCGGCAACCCATATGGCGGACGGCTACGCCCGCGCCACCGGCAAGGCCGGTGTGGTGCTGGTAACCTCCGGCCCGGGCGCGACCAATGCCATTACCGGCATTGCCACCGCCTACATGGATTCGATCCCGATGGTCATTCTGTCCGGCCAGGTGCCAAGCACCATGGTCGGTACCGATGCCTTCCAGGAAACCGACATGATCGGCATCTCGCGGCCGATCGTGAAGCACAGCTTCATGATCAAGACCCCGACCGAGATCCCTGAAGTACTCAAGAAAGCCTTCTACCTGGCGCAATCCGGTCGCCCAGGCCCGGTCGTGGTCGACATTCCAAAAGATATGACCAACCCGGCCGAGAAGTTCGAGTACGTCTATCCGAAGAAGGTCAAGCTGCGCTCGTACAGCCCGGCTGTGCGCGGTCACTCCGGCCAGATCCGCAAGGCTGCCGAGATGCTTCTGGCCGCCAAGCGCCCGATCGTCTACGCCGGTGGCGGCGTGATCCTCGGCGGTGGCTCCGAAGCACTGACCGAAATCGCCAAGTCGCTGAATCTGCCAGTCACCAATACCCTGATGGGGCTGGGTGGCTTCCCGGGCACCGACCGTCAGTTCCTCGGCATGCTCGGCATGCACGGCAGTTTCACCGCCAACATGGCCATGCACAATGCCGACGTGATCTTCGCTGTCGGTGCGCGTTTCGATGACCGCGTGGTCAACGGCCCGGCCAAGTTCTGCCCGAACGCCAAGATCATCCATGTCGACATCGACCCTGCGTCGATCTCCAAGATGATCAAGGCCGACGTGCCGATCGTCGGCCCGGTCGACAGCGTGCTCAGCGAAATGCTCGGCATCCTCAAGGAAATCGGCGAGCAGCCTGACAAGGTGGCGCTGGATGCCTGGTGGAAGCAGATCGACGAATGGCGTGGCAATGGCGAACTGTTCCCTTACGACAAGGGCGACGGCAACGTCATCAAGCCGCAGAAGGTCATCGAGACGCTGTGCGAAGTGACCCATGGCGATGCTTTCGTCACCTCCGACGTTGGCCAGCACCAGATGTTCGCGGCGCAGTACTACCGCTTCAACAAGCCGAACCGCTGGATCAACTCCGGTGGCCTGGGCACCATGGGCTTCGGCTTCCCGGCGGCAATGGGCGTCAAGCTCAACTTCCCGGACCAGGACGTGGCCTGCGTGACCGGCGAAGGCAGCATCCAGATGAACATCCAGGAGCTGTCCACCTGCATGCAGTACGGCCTGCCGGTGAAGATCGTCAACCTGAACAACGGTGTGCTGGGCATGGTCCGCCAATGGCAGGACATGGCCTACAACGGTCGTCACTCGCACTCTTACGTCGAGTCGCTGCCTGATTTCATCAAGCTGGCCGAGGCCTATGGCCACGTGGGTATCCGCATCACCAGCCTGAAGGACCTCAAGCCGAAGCTGGAAGAAGCGTTTGCGATGAAAGACCGCCTGGTGTTCATCGACATCGCGGTTGACCGCAGCGAGCACGTCTATCCGATGCAGATCAAGGATGGCTCGATGCGTGACATGTGGCTGAGCAAGACGGAGCGTACCTGATATGCGGCACATCATTTCCCTGCTGCTGGAAAACGAACCCGGTGCTCTGTCCCGTGTGGTCGGCCTGTTCTCCCAGCGCAACTACAACATTGAAAGCCTGACCGTGGCGCCGACCGAAGACCCGACTTTGTCGCGTCTGACGCTGACCACCGTTGGCCATGACGAAGTGATCGAACAGATCACCAAGAACCTGAACAAGCTGGTCGAAGTGGTGAAACTCGTCGACCTGTCGGAAAGCGCTCACATCGAGCGTGAACTGATGTTGGTCAAGGTCAAGGCCACCGGTGCCCAGCGCGCCGAGATCAAGCGCACCACGGATATCTTCCGTGGCCAGATCGTCGATGTGACCGCCAGCGTGTACACCGTGCAGCTGAGCGGCACCAGCGACAAACTGGACAGCTTCATCCAGGCGATCGGCACCGCATCGATTCTCGAAACCGTGCGCAGCGGCGTTACCGGCATTGCCCGTGGCGACAAAGTGCTCAGCATCTAAATTCAAAAATTAGCGATGGCTCCGCAGGGGCCGAGATATAACCAGGGGTATTTTCATGAAAGTTTTCTACGATAAAGACTGCGACCTTTCCATCATCCAGGGTAAGAAAGTCGCCATCATCGGTTACGGTTCCCAGGGCCACGCTCAGGCGTGCAACCTGAAGGACTCCGGTGTAGACGTTACCGTCGGTCTGCGTAAAGGTTCGGCTACCGTTGCCAAGGCCGAAGCCCACGGCCTGAAAGTTGCCGACGTGGCTACCGCCGTCGCTGCTGCCGACCTGGTCATGATCCTGACCCCGGACGAGTTCCAGGGCCAGCTGTACAAGAACGAGATCGAGCCGAACATCAAGAAGGGCGCTACCCTGGCCTTCTCCCACGGCTTCTCGATTCACTACAACCAGGTTGTTCCGCGTGCCGACCTCGACGTGATCATGATCGCGCCGAAAGCCCCGGGCCACACCGTTCGCTCCGAGTTCGTCAAAGGCGGCGGCATCCCTGACCTGATCGCTATCTACCAGGACGCTTCGGGCAACGCCAAGAACGTCGCCCTGTCCTACGCCGCTGGCGTCGGTGGTGGCCGTACCGGCATCATCGAAACCACCTTCAAGGACGAGACTGAAACCGACCTGTTCGGCGAGCAGGCTGTTCTGTGCGGTGGTACCGTCGAGCTGGTCAAAGCCGGTTTCGAAACCCTGGTTGAAGCTGGCTACGCGCCAGAAATGGCCTACTTCGAGTGCCTGCACGAGCTGAAGCTGATCGTTGACCTCATGTACGAAGGCGGCATCGCCAACATGAACTACTCGATCTCCAACAACGCCGAGTACGGTGAGTACGTCACCGGTCCGGAAGTCATCAACGAAGAATCCCGCAAGGCCATGCGCAACGCTCTGAAGCGCATCCAGGACGGCGAGTACGCGAAGATGTTCATCTCCGAAGGTGCTACCAACTACCCATCGATGACCGCCAAGCGCCGCAACAACGCCGCTCACGGCATCGAAATCATCGGCGAGCAGCTGCGTTCGATGATGCCGTGGATTTCGGCTAACAAAATCGTCGACAAGACCAAGAACTAAGTCTTATCGAAAGATGAAAAACGCGGCTTCGGCCGCGTTTTTTCGTTCTGGCAGTCAGCTTCTGGTATAAAGCAGACCAGTGGCTCGCCGTCAGAACCTGTTTCGCGGGCCCGTGTCGAACATTTTCCATCCTGTTGCAAGGTACCCTCCATGAGCGAACGTCCCGAAGAGCCGAACAAGCCCTCCGACGCCGAAAGCCTGCTACCTGTCGATGAGCACGTTGAAGAAGGGCATGACGCCGAAGGGCGCAAGGTGCGTCATCGCGGCATCTATCTGCTGCCCAACCTGTTCACCACCGCCAACCTGTTTGCCGGTTTCTATTCCATCATCAGTTCGATGAGCGCGCAGAGCGCTGGCGACCCACGCGAGGCGAGCAAGTATTTCGCCTTCGCCGCCATTGCGATCTTCGTGGCCATGGTGCTCGACGGCCTCGATGGCCGTGTGGCGCGCATGACCAATACCCAGAGCGCCTTCGGTGCCGAGTACGACTCGCTGTCGGACATGGTCGCCTTCGGCGTGGCCCCGGCCTTGCTGGCCTTTGGCTGGGCGTTGGGTGACATGGGCAAGGTTGGCTGGATGGTCGCCTTCATCTATGTTGCCGGTGCTGCGCTGCGTCTGGCGCGGTTCAATACCCAGGTCGGCACTGCCGACAAACGCTACTTCATCGGCCTGGCCAGCCCGGCCGCCGCCGGTGTGGTCGCCGGTACCGTCTGGGCCTTCAGCGATTACGGCATCCAGGGCTCCAAGCTGTCGTTCCTGGTAGCGCTGCTGGTTGCCGCTGCCGGCATGCTGATGGTCAGCAACATCAAGTACAACAGCTTCAAGGAGCTGGACCTCAAAGGGCGCGTGCCATTCGTGGCAATCCTTGCGGTGGTGCTGGTGTTTGCCGTGGTGTTCAGCGACCCGCCGCGCATCCTGCTGCTGATCTTCCTCGCCTATGCGGCATCGGGGCCGATCCAGTTCCTGCTGCGCGGGCGCCGGCGCAAGGCGTGATAATTATTTAATGCTGGAATAACCCTCCGGCTCCATAGTCTTACTGGTACATCCGTTATCCAGTGCTGTGGAGCCGACCATGCTCATCAAGCTTCCCAGGTCTTCCGACTGCAAGGCAGCGGAGATCACCCCCGAAGGCATCTACCTTTCCCGTCGTACCCTGCTCGGTGGCTCGCTGGCCGGTTTGGCCCTGGGCGCGCTGCCGGGTGGGGCGAGTGCAGCTGATGTGTCGCGCTATGCCGATGTGGCGCCTGGCGCCGCGCCAGGCTGGTTCACCGACAAGCTCGCTGCCGCACGCTGGCAGGCGGTGACGGTCAAGGATGAGGCGATCACGCCGTTCAAGGATGCCACCCACTACAACAACTTCTACGAGTTCGGGCCCGACAAGGGTGACCCGGCTGCCAAGGGGGACAGCCTGAAGACAGCGCCCTGGTCGGTCGTGGTAGATGGCGAGGTGGGTAAGCCGGGGCGCTATGCGCTGGAAGACTTCGTCAAACCTTATCAGCTTGAAGAACGCATCTACCGGCTGCGTTGTGTCGAGGCGTGGTCGATGGTCATTCCCTGGCTGGGTTTTCCCCTGGCGCAGGTGCTCAAGCAGGTCGAGCCGACTTCGAAGGCGCGTTATGTACGTTTCGAGACGCTGAAGGATCCGCAGCATATGCCCGGGCAGCGCTCGGGCTTTGCCCTGATCGACTGGCCATATAGAGAAGGCTTGCGCCTGGATGAGGCGATGCATCCGCTGGCGATTCTGGCCGTAGGCATGTATGGCCGAGAGCTGCCCAACCAGAATGGTGCCCCGTTACGTTTGGTGGTGCCCTGGAAGTACGGTTTCAAAAGCATCAAGTCGATTGTGCGAATCAGCCTGGTGGCTGAGCAGCCGGGGACTACCTGGCAGGGGCTGGCACCGGATGAGTATGGCTTCTATGCCAATGTGAACCCGAACGTTGACCATCCGCGCTGGACTCAGGCGCGCGAGCGGCGTTTGCCCAGCGGGCTGTTCAGCCCCAACGTGCGACAAACACAGATGTTCAATGGCTACGCCGATGAAGTGGCGTCGTTGTATACCGGGCTCGATCTGCGGAAGAACTATTGATGCGCTATCCCTGGTTGCGCCTGGGCATCTTTGTCGTGGGTTGCCTGTTCCCCGTGTGGTGGTTGTATGAGGCCGCGATGAGCCTGCTGGGGCCAGACCCCGGGAAGATCATGATGGATCGCCTTGGGCTTGGGGCGCTGACCTTCCTGCTGGTTACCTTGAGCATGACGCCACTGCAGAAACTTACGGGGTGGTCAGGCTGGATCGTGGTGCGTCGACAGCTGGGGCTGTGGGTGTTTGCCTATATCGTGCTGCACATCCTGGCCTACCTGTTCTTTATCCTTGGGTTGGATTGGGGGCAGTTGGCGGTCGAGCTGCGCAAGCGGCCTTACATTATTGTCGGTGCGCTCGGCTTTCTTGGCTTGCTGGTGCTGGCGGTCACCTCGAATCGGTATAGCCAGCGTCGACTGGGGAGTCGGTGGAGGAAGCTGCACAAGCTGGTGTATGGGGTGCTTGGCCTGGGGTTGCTGCACTTCCTGTGGATTGTTCGCTCGGACCTGAAAGAGTGGGCTATTTATGCATGCATTGGTGCAGTGCTCATGTTGATGCGGGTTCCAGTGGTTTCACGGGTGCTTCCGAGGATTGCCCGGAGGCAGGGGAGGGTGGTTTGAAAAGTTTTTGAAATTAAGGGTTGACGGGGTTTCGAATCCCCTTATAATGCGCCCCACTTCCAGCGACATCGGAACGACAAACTCCTTGAGATTCAATGAGTTAGGTAGTTAAGGTGGTGTTGGAGG